>NZ_JBITDU010000011.1:0-283155 GCF_044454505.1 Dactylosporangium sp. NPDC051541 | reverse complement strand
CNCCGCCCGCATGTCGCGAGGCCGCACAACTTCCGCTGCTCGGACTGCACGCCGCCCGCGCCGCCCCGCAAGTTCGACATCGCCACCGACCTCGCCGCCCGCACGTCGCGAGGCCGCACCACCTCCGCCGCTCGGACTGCACGCTGCATGCCGCCCGCGCCGCCCTACAAGTTCGGCTTCGCCACCGCTCGCGCCGCCCGCATGTCGCGAGGCCGCACAACTTCCGCTGCTCGGACTGCACGCCGCCCGCGCCGCCCCGCAAGTTCGACATCGCCACCGACCTCGCCGCTCGCACGCCCCGAGGCCTCACCACTTCGTCGCTGTCACTGACCTAGCTGATTGCACGCTGCGCCGCCTCACAAACTCGTCCCGACAACCGACCTCGCCGACCGCACATCCCCTGATTCCGCACCGATACCCCGTCAGGCGATAAGTCGGATATGTCGGGCAAGCGAAGCGCCTGACATATCCAGATCACGCCTAACGTTTCTGGCCCCGCATCGGGCCGATAAGCGCGGTTTGTCTGCCTTGTCGGGCTGACGGCCATCACGCCGCTCGCCTTGGCCTGCCCGCGTCGGCCTGAACGCTTCGGTAGTCGGCGCGCAGCTCGGCCGCTCGTTCAGTCCTGGCGTTCGATGCTGGGCCGCGTGTTGACCCGTCGGTGTGGGCGCAGACGATGCCAGGTGGTGTGGGCGCAGGCGATGCCAGGTAGTGGGCGTCTGCGGGGCGATTGGCGTGCGACCGGAGCCGAGTCGTTGGTTTCGTGGGCGACCGGCATCCCTGATCGCGATCGGGCCGACGCTGACCACGGCGGGGGCGCGGGCGAGCGGGGACGCGGCGAGCGGGCGAGCGGGGATGCGGCGAGCGGGGACGCGGGGACGCAGGCAAGCGGGACGCGCAGACATGGGGGCGCCGGCGAGCGGGGACGCGCGGACATGGGGCACCGGCGAGCGGGGACGCGGGCGAGGGGGGACGCGCGGACACGGGGACGCGGGCGAGCGGGACGCGGCGGGTGAGGCCGGGCAGGCGGCGCCCCCTCGTCGCGCCTGGCCCGGCCTCACCGCCGGTTGTCCCGGGGGCCCGCCCGGGAGGGCTTTACTGTGTGCCGGCTCTTAGCAGAGAGCGGAACTCTGCCAAGGCCTCCTCGTCACCCTTCACCTCGATCGGTGAATGCACATCGGTCGTTGGGGTTGATTCGCGTGCCCAAAGCCATCGCAGCATGGGGGCCGGAGTGCCGGTTACCGTGATGGCCGGTGGTGGGTCGGTTGGGGTTGTGGCTGCGGTTGGGGCGGATCTGGTGACGATGACTCGGTCGGCTTCGGCGCGGATCTGCCAGGCGTGGGTTGGTCTTGCGGGAGCGCCCTGACCGGCCTGGGGCCCGTGCGCGCCCTGACCGGCGTGGGAGCCAGGAGTGCCCCGACCGCCGTGGGAGCCGGGAGCGCCCTGCGGGCCGTAGGCGCCGGCCGGGGGTGGCGTGGTCAGTTCGACGCGGATGGTGTGGCCCTTGGCGTCGGCCAGGGGTTGGTTGTAGTCGTCGGGCCAGGCTGTTGAGCCGTAGCCGACGAACAGCTCGAGGACCTCGGCCACGCCGTCGACGGCCAGGTCGTCGGGGATTGGGGCGGCGTCCGTGTTGTGGGCCAGCTCGGCGTCGAGGCGGTGGATGACGGTTTCCTGGGCCATGCGGCGGATCCAGAACTTGGTTGTCTGGTCGGGGCGGTGCCAGGTGGTCGCGGGGGTGTCGTCGCCGCGGCGGGAGAACTCGTGGGTGATGGCTCCGTAGCCGCGGTCGAGCAGGGCGATCGGGTTTTCGGTCAGGATCTCCTCGGGCGGCCACGGATCGGGCCAGGAGCCGCTGCGCATGACCTCGGCCTTGTGCAGGTAGACCTGGCCCACGTGGCGGACCAGATCGGCCACGGTCCAGCCGGGGCAGCTGGGCACCTTGGCGGTCAGGCCCGCGCCCGCCACGTCGCGGAGGCGCATGTAGTCGGCGGACAGGCACTGCAGCAGTCGCGATCGCTCCATGCCCGTGACTCAACCACACAGGTACGACAAAAATCCCCGTGCTCGCACCACTCCGATGCGATCGTAAGCTCTCAGCGCACAGCCGGCCGGACGGCCGGGACGCCAGTGTTGCGTTCGTGGACGTGGACCTGCAGGCGGGGGCGCCAGGCGACGTGAATCCGGCCGCCGGTGCGGCGCAGTTGCATGATGCCCAGGAGTGCCGCGGCGAACAGTGAGATCAGGCCGCCGGTCCACAGGCCCGAGCGGGGGCCGAAGCGCTCGGCGCACCAGCCGATGATCAGCGAGCCGACGGGTGTGCTGCCGAGGAAGACCAGCACGTACAGCGCCATGACGCGGCCCCGGAAGGCGGCGTCCACGCCGAGCTGGACGCGCTGGTTGGCGGCCTGCGCGAAGTAGATCATGAAGAAGCCGGTGGGGATGAGCAGGGCGACGGCGACCGCGAAGTTGGGGGCCACGCCGACCAGGGACTCGAAGCCGGCGAACAGGATCGCGGCGGTCAGGACGCGGTAGACCGACGGGCGCGTGCGGCGCCTCGAGCTGGCCAGGGCACCGGCCAGGGCGCCGAGTGCGATCGCGGTGGTGAGCAGGCCGAAGTACTTGGCGTCGACGTGGAACTCGACCTTCGCCAGCACGGCCAGGGTCAGCTGGAAGTTGAAGCCGAAGAGGCTCACGAGGAACACGAGGAGGATGGCGAGGCTGAGGTCGGGGCGCTGGCGGACGTACCGCAGCCCGTCCATCATCCGCGCCTCGCTCGCCGCGATCGCGTCGCGTTCGACCCGGAACAGCTCGGCCGCGGTCATCCGGGCCAGCGAGACCAGCGGGGCCGTGCAGAGCACCGCCGTGAGCAGGAAGATCGGGCCGGTGCGGTCGTGCAGTACGGCGATCACGACACCGGCCACGGCCGGGCCGACGATGCGGGCGGTGTTGAACGTGGCCGACGAGAGCGACAGCGCGTTGGGCAGCAGCTCCTTGCCCACCAGTTCGGAGACGAACGACTGGCGGACCGGGGTCTCGATGGCGCTGATGGCACCGAACAGGCCGGCGGTGACGAAGACCCACCACAGGGTCACGACCCCGGTGACGACGAGCACGCCGAGCAGGGTGGCGACGACGGCCGAGGCGGCGTTGGCGAACAGGAGCAGGCGGCGCTTGTCGAAGCGGTCCGCGAGCTGCCCGCCGTACAGCGTGAGCAGCAGCACCGGTGTGAACTGCAGCGCGGTCACCACGCCGAGGGCGGAGGCCGAGTCGTCGGACAGCTGCAGGACCAGCCAGTCCTGCGCGGTGAACAGCATCCAGGTGCCGAGAAGCTTGATCAGCTGGCCGATGGTGAACAGACGGTAATTGCGGACCCGCAGTGAGCCGAACGTGCTGCCTTTCATGCGCTGCGCCCGATCCTCCCCAGTATCTCGGCGGCCTTGGTCAGGACGTCCCGCTCCTCCGGCGTGAGGGCCATGAGTTGCTTGGCCAGCCACTCGTCGCGGGTGCGGCGGTGCTCGGCGACGATGGCGCGGCCCGACTCGCTGGCGGCGAGGATCACCTGCCGCCCGTCGGTCGGGTGCGGGGACCGCTGCACGAGCCCGCGATCCTCCAGCTTTGCCACGATTTTGGTCAGAGTCGGCGGTTGTACTCGCTCAATCTCGGCCAGTTCGCGCGGCGTCAACGCGCCTGAAAGTTCGAGACTGGTCAGCGCCGACAGTTGCGTAATGGTCAGATCACCCATCGGCCGGGCCTGGCGCAGTCGACGGTTGAGCCTGGTGATGCTGTCCCGCAGGGCGGCCGCGAGCTGGGCGGCGGCGAGCTTGGGTACGCGAACCATCACGATAGTTAGCTTATCTAATAAGCCTGGCTAACGACCTGTGGGTTCGATCACCAAAAGCCTTTTCCGGGGGGTACCGTTTGCGGCGTGAACGCGCCGCCCAAGCCCTTGGACCCGCCGATGGTGCCGTTCGCCCTCGGGGGCATCGCGCTGTGGATCGTCGCGGCGCTGGTCATGCTGCCGTTCCGCGATGAGCTCGCGACACACGGTCACGGCCACTGGTTCGGCATCGCCATCGCCGGCGCGATCTGGGGTATTCCCGGCCTGTCGTTCATGCTCATCCACGACCGGAACCGGCGGCGGCGCCGAGCCCGGGCGGCGTCTTCGGGAGCGGAGACCGGCGCGCAGCCGGGGTCGGGCACCGGAGCCGGGACGTCCGATTCGTTCAAGACGGACGCGCCGACCGCTCCCTAGGTTGGGGCGCATGGGACTTCGACTGAATGTGATCGGCATCGTCGTCGCGGACATGCCGCGGGCGCTGGCCTTCTACCGCCGTCTCGGGCTGGACGTGCCGGAGGCCGAGGACAAGGCGCCGCACGTCGAGTACGTGCTCGGCGACGGCCTCAAGCTGGCCTGGGACACCGTCGAGACGATCCACTCGTTCGACCCCGGCTGGGTGCCGCCGGTCGGGGGTGGCCGCATCGGGCTCGCATTCGAGTGCGATTCGCCGGCCGAGGTCGATCGGATGTACTCCGAGCTGGTCGCGGCCGGACATGAGGGCCACAAGGAGCCGTGGGACGCGTTCTGGGGGCAGCGGTACGCGGTGGTCCACGACCCCGACGGCAACGGCGTCGACCTCTACGCGCCGCTTCCGTAGCCGGTTTTTCATTAGGTGCCGCCAGGCGCCTCGTTCTTCGGCACCGTAATTACTACGGACGCCGAAGGGAGGCGCCCTGGCGCCGACCGGTGTCTGGCGGGAGCAGCGGACCGCAATCACCGCGGACCCGAGTAAAAAGCCTCTTGTTCTTCCGGCTCGGCCGGGCCTTTTCTCCGGCTTGGCCGGGCTTTTGTTCTTCCGGCTCGGCCGGGTTTTTGCGTTTCGGGGCTTTTATCCGTGTCCGTACGGTTCGGCCGGTTCGTCGCCGTCGACGGAGCCCGGGGCGCGGCTCACCGCGACCGCCTCGACTTCGCTGTCGTCGAACACCGTCGGCAGCTCGTCGACCACCTGGACCTGCTCGACCAGCACCTCGGAGTGGGCGCCGCAGCCGTGGTCGACCGAGACGACCTGGGCGTCGTCGGGCGCGTACTCGTTGCCGCACACCCCGAACGCCTGCCGCATCGAGCCGGCGAGCTGCATGTAGAAGCCGCACGAGCCGCAGCGGGCGGCCGACGGGGCGGCGACGGAGATGGGCGCGTTGGGGCCGCGGTCGCCGTCGTACCAGCGCTGGGCCGCGTCCAGGCGCCCCTCGCGGGACAGGACGCGGGCGCGGCCGAGGCCGAGCTCCCAGTTGACCTCCTCGACGCCCGGGTCGTCGGACAGCACGTAGCCGGGTGCCAGGCGGATGTCGTCGGCCGGGGTCGGCAGCAGGTCGCCCACGCCCAGATCGCCGGGTTGCAGGCGCTCCTGCCACGGCACCCACTCCGGCGCGCGCAGCGACTCCGCGCCCGGGAGCAGCGCCGACTCGCAGATCGTGACCTGCTTGCTGCGCGGGATGCGGGTGACGGTGACGGCCCAGCGCCAGCCGCGGTATCCGGGCAGGCCGCACTCGAAGAAGTGCGTGACCAGGCGTTCGCCTTCTGCCACAACGCCCATATGCGCACCGATGTGCTCAGGGTCGACGACGTCGAGTCCCTGCATCGCGACGTCGACCGCGTCGGTCAGGACCTGGTCGGGCTTCGCGGCACGGCCGCTTCCTCGCGTGGGCGCAGTCGAGGCAGTCACGACCCTATTCTTGCTCATCCCCGCGCCTCCTCAACATGCCGGTCCCGGCGCGCCCCGATTTCTGTCGTACCCGTGGTCCAAGATGGTGGCATGTCGGTGATTCGAGGAGTGGCACAGACCGTGGTGACCACCGCGCGCGCGGCCCGGGTCGCGACCGTGGGCACCACGCGGGCGGGCCGCTACCTCGGGCGCAACCTGCTGCGCGTCCGCGAGCGCGGTGCGGGTGGCGAGGCCGGCATGCTGCGCCTGCTCGACCTGCACGCCGCGTCGTGCGCGGGCGACGCCCTGGTCACGTTGGGCCTGGCCGGGACCGTCTTCTTCTCGGTGCCGGCCGGCGAGGCCCGCGGCCGCGTGGCCCTCTATCTGCTCATCACCATGCTGCCGTTCGCGCTGCTCGCGCCGGTCATCGGGCCGCTGCTCGACCGGTTCCGGCACGGCCGGCGCTATGCGCTCGCCGTGACCATGCTCGGCCGGGCCGCCCTGGCCTTCCTGCTCTCCGATCACCTTTCGAGCTGGCTGCTCTATCCGGCCGCGTTCGGCATGCTCGTGCTGTCCCGGGCCTACGGGGTGGCTCGCAGCGCCGCCGTGCCCCGGGTGCTGCCGCCCGGGCTGGGGCTGTCCGAGGCGGGCGCGCGAGCCTCCGTGTTCGGGACCATCGCCGGGGCCATCGCCCTGCCGCTCGGGCTGCTCGCCGGGCAGTGGGGTCCGCAGTGGCCGCTGCGGCTGTCCATCCTCGTGTTCGTGTTCGGCATGGTCACCGCCCTGCGGCTGCCGGCCCGCGCCGACTCCGACCCGCCCGAGACGGTCCCGGGCGTGCTCCGGCGCAGCCTCGGCCGGCGCCAGGTCAAGGTGCTCAGCGGCCGCGTGGTGGTGTCCGCGCTGATCGGCAGCGCCACGCTGCGGGCGCTCTACGGCTTCCTGACGTTGTACCTCGCGTTCGCGATCAAGGAGGGCACGCTTCCGGTCGGCTTCCTGGCCTGGCAGCTCTCCCAGCAGGCGGCGGTCGTCGTGGCGGCCGGGGCCCTCGGCGTGGGCACGTTCCTCGCTACGGCGATCGGCACTCGGCTGCGCATCCACCGCCCCGCCCAGCTGCAGGCGATCGGCCTGGTGATGGTCGCGTTCGTCGCGGTCCTCGCCGCCGACCGCAACTCGCTGGCCACGGTCGCGCTGCTGTGCCTGTTCACGGCGGTCGCCAGCGGCCTGGCCAAGCTCGCCGTGGACGCCTCGATCCAGGAGCGGATCGACGAGAACGTCAGGGCCAGCGCGTTCGCCCACTCCGAGACGCTGCTCATGATCGCGTGGGTGCTCGGCGGGGCGGTCGGGCTCGTGCCGTTCGGCTCGTCGTGGGGGCTGATCCTGGCGGCCGGGTTCGTGACGCTGGGGGCGGTGCGGGCGCTGTATTCGGCGGTGGTGCTGCGCAAGGAGCGGCTGCGGGGTGCGCCGGCGGACGTGCCCGATGCCGAGGGGACCACGGTGGTCACGCCGGCCCGGCAGGCGAGCTCCACGACGACCACGGGCGCCAGCACCAGCACCACGGCGGCGGGCGCTGGAGCTGGCGGCGCTTCCGAGGCTCCCACGGTGCCGCGGCCGGCGCAGGCGGCTGAGCAGGGGGAACGTCGGCGGTTCGGGTTCGGGCGGCGGGGGGAGCGGGCGACGGAGACCGCCTCCGCGCCCACGGCACCTGGTGGAGGTTCGGCGCCGCCACCGTCCACGGCTCCGTCCCCGTCCGCGGCCCCACCGCCGGCCGGCGGGCCGACGGAGACGAGGCGGATGCCGGCCGTGGACGTCGAGGACGGTTCACCCTTGGCCCCACCGGGGTACACGCTGTATCGGCCGTCGGGGACCGACCCGACGGCGCGGCTGGAGGACGACGAGCGATGAGGTCGTTTCTGGGGTACTCCCGGGCGTTGATCGTGACCGCGGTCGAGGCGGAACGGGCGAGCGTGCTCGGCGGGCTGGGGCTCGGCGAGCAAGGAGCGGACGCGCTCGAGTCCGGCGCACCCGTGGTCGTGGTCGCGTGCGGGGTGGGGCCAGCGGCGGCCGCGGCGGTGACGGCCCAGCACCTGACCATCGCGATGCAGGAAGGCGCGCCGTTCGACGTGGCCGTCTCGGCCGGCATCGCGGGCGGTTTCGCGGGGCGCGTCGAGATCGGCGGCCTGGTCGTCGCGACCGAGTCGATCGCGGCCGACCTGGGCGCCGAAGGGCCGGACGGGTTCCAGAGCGTCGACGAGCTGGGCTTCGGCACGTCGCGCTGTGACGCCGACCCGGGCTTGCTGCGGACCCTCCGACAGGCGCTGCCCGAAGCGATCGGCGGGCCGGTGCTGACGGTTTCGACGGTGACGGGCACGGCCCACTCGAAGGAGCTGGTGCAGAAGCGACACCCCGACGCGGTGGCCGAGGCGATGGAGGGCTTCGGCGTGGCCAGCGCGGCGCGGCTGTGGCCAGCAACAGCCTTCGGCGAGATCCGCACCGTCTCCAACGCCGTCGGACCACGCGACCGAGCCGCATGGCGAATACCACAGGCTTTGGCAACCTTGCAGGACGCCTTCGGGGCGCTCGTCGTGCGCTGATCCTGCGCTCCGGCGCCTCGGCACGCGACCGGCTTTGGCGTGCCGCTTCTGGGGGCGCGGTCGGACGTGGCGTGGCGGGCGCGGCGTGCGCTGACCACGAGGTGCGGTGCGCTGCGCTGCGGTGTGCGGTCCGCGGCTGGCTTGGCGTGCCACATTCGGGCACGGTCGGGCGTAATTGGCGTGCGCTGATCATGCGGTGCGATGCTGCTCGCCGAGGCCACCGCCGGTGCCGTGCGCGGTCCGTGCGTGCGTGCGTGCATGACTGGGCGCTCGTGCGTGCGTGCGCGTGCGTGCATGGCTGGGCGCTGGTGTGTCCGTTTGTGCGTGTGCGTTCATGCGTCCGTGACTGTGCGCTCGTGCCCCTGTCGCGTCCGGGCTTCGTGTGCGGCTCCGGACCGCGCGGCTCGTGGCGTCGGGGTCGAGGGTGGAGGTTGGCGTGGGGAAGGTGAGGAAATTGGTGGCGGTCGTTTCGATGTGAGCTTAGTCTCATATCGTGGGCGTCCTGCACGGGCTGGTGGTGGCGGGGGTCATTGGGCTTATCGCCGTGGCTCCTTGTCTGGTCTGTGTGTTGCTCATGTCGGCTGATGAAGTGGTGGGCAAGGTTTGGACTCGGGTTCGGTGGGTGTTGCCGCGGGGGGTTCGGCGGCGGCTTGTTAAAAGACAACAGCGGGTTGAGCTGGAGCGGCTGGCTCGGGATCGGCGGTGGGCTCGGCTTGATCGGTGGTCTCGGGAGACGCAGTTCGGGCAGCGGTGGGAAGAGGCGCCGGTTATCGGGCAGCGGCCTCAGCTCGGCGAGACCGGGACCGGGACCGGGGCCGGGACTGGGACTGGGACTGGGACTGAGACCGGGGCCGGGACTGAGGCCGGGGCCGGGACTGGGGCCGGGGTCGGAGAGCAGGCCCTGCACGAGCGCAGGACCCGGGTTGGGCGGTGGCTGGAGCGGTGGCGGGTTGCGCGAGAGATCGAGGATGCGGTCACCGAGACGGAGTCGCTGCAGGTGGTCGGGCCGCCGATTGAGCAGGTCGCGGGGGATTTGCGGCGGTTGAATCGGCTGCGGGAGAGTGTCGCCACGCGGTCTCGAGTCTGGTTCGTGGCGGTGCAGGAGGCGTACGACGAAGGGTTGCACGTCGCTTGCGCGGAGTTGAAGGTTGAGGAGCACCTCGACGAGCTCACCGGGATCGATCTCGAAGTTGAGCGGCTGCGGGTCGAGGGGGAGTTGGAGCGGGCCGGGCTGGTGCTCAGGAATGCCGGCGCTGAACAACGCTGAGGACAACACTGAAGGCAGCGGGCCGAAGACGGCGGTAGAAAGACGGCGGTAGAAAGAGACCGCGGGCCGAAGACGGCGGTAGAAAGACCGCAGTAGAGAGACAAACGGTAGGAAGAGTCGAGGTTGAGGGTGTTCATGGCGGTGTATCCGCCGATCGAAGTGCAGCAACACTTCAAGGTCGTCGTGGATCGGCTGGCCGTGGCGCGGCCGCGGGAGCGGTCCGTGCGGCTGGCTTCGCCGGAGCGGTGGCATCTCACCGTCGCGTTCATCGGGGACGTCGAGGATGAGCTTGCGTCCGTCGCGGCGCTTCAGGAGTTGGCCGACGTCCCGGTGCCTACCGTGTGGATCGCCGGTGGGAAGACGCTGGGGCGGGGGAAGTTTCGGCACCTGGTGGCCGGGGTCGAGACCGACGACGGCGGTGCGGGGCTCAAGCGGCTCGGCGATCGGACCAGGAAGGCGCTGAAACGGCACCGGCTGCCGTTCGACAAGCGCGAATGGCAGCCGCACGTGACCATCGCCCGGCCGTCCGACATACTGAGCGCCGAGGAGCTCGGCGGGGATCTTGAAATGCTGGCCGGGTACCGCTCGCCGGCGTGGCGCCTCCAGGAAGTACACCTGATGCGTAGTCGCCTTGGACCCCGGCCGGAGTATGACGTCCTGGCCAGGGTCCCGCTGAGCGAAGCGAGCTGAGGACTACCAGGCCCACGCCTCGGGGCCGGGGCCGCCCTTGCCGACCGGCGGGAAGAGCTCGTCGAGCCGGTCCAGCGTCGCCTGATCCAATTGCAGTTCCAGAGCCCCGAGCGTGCTGTCGAGCTGCGAGATCGTGCGGGGGCCGATGATCGGGGCGGTCACCGCCTCCTGGGCCAGCAGCCAGGCCAGGGCCACGTTCGACGGGTCGCCGCCGAGCCCGGCGGCCAGCTTCTCGAACTGCTCGATCGCGCCGCGGTGCTTCTCCAGGTCCTCGGCCGAGCGGCCCTCGCTGGACCGGCCGGCCGTGCCCGCGGCCTGCTTGGCCAGGGCGCCGCTGA
This sequence comes from Dactylosporangium sp. NPDC051541, assembly GCF_044454505.1. Lineage (NCBI taxonomy): Bacteria > Bacillati > Actinomycetota > Actinomycetes > Micromonosporales > Micromonosporaceae > Dactylosporangium > Dactylosporangium sp. NPDC051541. The sequence continues at coordinate 272,570 of NZ_JBITDU010000011.1, read as the reverse complement.
GCAGGCCGCCGTGCAGCGGGGACCACGGGATGACGCCGAGGCCGTACTGCTTGGCGGCCGGGAGCACCTCCAGCTCGACCGTGCGGGCCATGAGGTTGTAGATGCACTGCTCGGCGACGAGGCCGAGGAAGTGGCGGGCCTTCGCCGACTCCTGCGCGGCCGCGATGTGCCAGCCGGCGAAGTTGGACGAGCCGACGTAGAGGACCTTGCCCTGGGCGACCAGGACCTCCATCGCCTGCCAGATCTCCTCCCAGGGCGTGGTCCGGGAGATGTGGTGCATCTGATACAGGTCGATGTAGTCGGTCTGCAGGCGGCGCAGCGAGGCGTTGGCCTCGGCGATGATGTGCCGGGCGGAGAGGCCCTGGCCGTTGGGCCACTCCTGCATCTTGCCGTAGACCTTGGTCGCCAGGACGACCTTCTCGCGGCGGCCGCCGCCCTGGGCGAACCAGTTGCCGATGATGGTCTCGGTGATGCCTTCGCCGGTCTTCCAGCCATACACGTTCGCGGTGTCGAAGAAGTTGAAGCCGTGCTCCAGCGCGCGGTCCATGATCGCGAAGCTGTCCGGCTCGGTGGTCTTCGGCCCGAAGTTCATGGTGCCCAGGCAGAGGCGGCTCACGGAGAGGCCGGTGCGCCCGAGGTTGGTGTACTCCATGCACACCAAACTATCCCGGTAAAGCAGGCCCAAACAGACCCTGCGAATACCCCTCAGGAGGTCTCGCGGGCCGCCAAGCGCAGAAAAGCGCGAAGCAGCCGAGCTCAGGAGGTCTCGCGGGCCGCCGGTGCGCCGCCGAACAGCACGTCGTCCCAGCTGGGCAGGCGCTTGCGTGGCTTCTCGGTGGCCGCCGACGGCTGCTCCACCGCGGCCGCCGCCGAGGCCGTGTTGCGGCGCGGGCGAAGCACAGCCAGCGACGGTACCGCCGGAATCTCCTTCGCCTGATCCGAGTCCTCGTCGAACGGGGAGCGGCCGATCAGCGCCGCGGCACCGCGGGCCCGGTTTTCGTGCTTGGCGGGGGGCGTGACGACGGGCGCCTGCTCCTCGCCCGGCTGCGAGCCGAGCGGCCGGTCGAGCGAGGCCAGCAGCGCGTCGCGGCCGGCCCGGATCGGGTCGTTGCCCAGGGTGCGGCCACCGGGGCGGCGCTCGGGCGTGGTCGGCCGGATCGGCTCGTGGCCACCGCTGCGCCCGGCGTCGGGGCGCAGCCCGAGGTCACCGCGGCTGGTCTCGCCCCGGCTGGGCATGGACCGCTCCGGCGCCGGCGGCTCGAGGCCGGCCGGGGCGCGCTCGGTGCACAGGTATTGCGCCATGTCGTCGTGCGGCGCGACCAGCTGCCGGGCCTTGTCCAGCTCCCACACGGCCTGCGCGGTCGCCTTGCCGCTGGGCCAGGTCGCGGTGATGCGCCAGGTGCCGTCCTCGCGCCGGTAGGCGTCCCAGGAGATCTTCTCGGTGTCGATCCCGTGCTGGCTGAGGCGGGTGTCGACGACCTCGGCCAGGGAGGAGCCGCGGTCGGAGGTCTTCAGCCGGGTGCGCCGGGCGTGCTGGGCGAGCATGGCCCGCTCCTGCAGCACCGGGCCCGCGTAACGCAGGACCCGGTCGACGGGCACGCCGGCTGCCCGCGCGACTTCGTCGGCCGACTCGCCGGAGCGGATGCGGGCCTGGATGTCACGCGGCGCGAGCTGGGAAGCACCGGTCTCGACGATGGTCGTCGGGTGGCTGTGGTCGGGGCGCAGGGCACCCTGGACACGCTCATCGATGGGCAGCGCCAGCAGCCGCCCAACCTCGTCGGCCAGGACGAACGCCTGCCCGTCCTCCGAGAGGGCGACGAATCGCACAGGCCGCATCGCGTGCCTCCGTCCCCGCATCAGGCACCATCGGCCGGCGCCTTCCAGTCACAGTACGACAACCGTAGCTGGAAAGACGCACGCCGCGCCGACAAAAAGCTGATCAGAGACGTTCGATGACGTAGTCGACGCAGACGGTCAGCGCCTCGACGTCGGCCGGGTCGACGCCGGGGAACATCGCGACCCGCAGCTGGTTGCGGCCCAGCTTGCGGTAGGGCTCGGTGTCGACGATCCCGTTGGCCCGCAGCGCCTTGGCGATGGCCGTGGCGTCGATCGAGTCAGCGAAGTCGATGGTCCCGACGACGTTGGAGCGCACCGCCGGGTCGGTGACGAACGGGGTGGCCACCGCCGAACGCTCGGCCCAGCCGTAGAGCAGCGCCGCCGACTCCGCGCTGCGCTTGGCCGCGAACGACAGCCCGCCGCCGGCCAGCATCCAGTCGACCTGCTCGGCCGCGAGGAAGATCGTCGCCAGGGCCGGGGTGTTGTAGGTCTGCTCGAGCCGGGAGTTGTCGATCGCCGTCTGCAGGTCGAGGAAGTCGGGGATGTAGCGGCCGGACTCCTTGATCTCCGCGGCCCGCGCGATGGCGGCCGGCGACATGAGCGCGATCCACAGGCCGCCGTCGGAGCCGAAGCCCTTCTGCGGCGCGAAGTAATAGACGTCGGTCTGGCTCACATCGACGTCGAGCCCGCCCGCCCCCGAAGTCGCGTCGGTCAAGTGCAAGGCGCCTTCATCGGTACCGTCCAGACGCCGCACCGGCACCGCGACGCCGGTCGAGGTCTCGTTGTGCGGCGAGCAGTACGCGTCCACACCGGCTTCGGCGCGCAGGATGGCGCCGGTGCCCGGCTCCGCCTTGATCACGGTCGGCTCGCCGAGGAACGGGGCCTTCTTGGCCGCGGACGCGAACTTGGCGCCGAACTCGCCGAAGCTGGCGAACTGGGCCCGGTCCCGGATCAGACCGAAGGCCGCGACCTCCCAGAACGCGGTGCTGCCGCCGTTGCCCAGGACGACCTCGTAGCCCGCGGGCAGGCTGAACAGCTCCGCGAGGCCCCGCCGCAGCCGGGCCACCTCGTCGCGGACGGGCTTCTGCCGGTGGCTGGTGCCCATCCACGTGGCGGCCACACCGGCGAGGGCCTGCACCGCCTCCGGCCGCACCTTGCTCGGGCCGGAGCCGAAGCGGCCGTCCTTGGGCTTGATCTCGTCGGGAATGCGGATGTCAGCCATGTGAGTACTCCGGGGTGCGGCGGGCGGGCGGGTACCTCGCGGATCCTGCCATCTTCCCCGCCGCCGCCCCGAGAAAATTAACGAGCGTCACACAGCGTTGCGTTCAGACCCCGTGCGGGATCTTCTCCCAGCCCTCGACGTCCTGCGGCTTGCGCGGGGCCGGGCCGACGTACTTCGCCGACGGGCGGACCAGGCGGCCGAGCTCCTTCTGCTCCAGGATGTGGGCACTCCAGCCGGCCACCCGGGCGCAGGTGAACATCGACGTGAACATGTGCGCCGGGACCTCGGCGAAGTCCAGCACGACGGCCGACCAGAACTCCACGTTGGTGGCCAGCACCCGGTCGGGCCGGCGGGCGTGCAGCTCCTCCAGTGCGGCCTTCTCCAGGGCCTCGGCGACCTCGAAGCGGGGCGCGCTGAGCTCCTTGGCCGTGCGCCGCAGCACGCGGGCGCGCGGGTCCTCGGCCCGGTAGACCCGGTGGCCGAAGCCCATCAGGCGCTCGCCGCGGTCCAGGACGCTCTTGACGTAGCCCTCCGCGTCGCCGCTGCGCTCGACCGCCTCGATCATGCCGAGCACGCGCGACGGCGCGCCGCCGTGCAGCGGGCCGGACAGGGCCCCGATGCCGGAGGAGATGCAGGCCGCGGCGTCGGCGCCGGTGGAGGCGACCACGCGGGTGGTGAACGTGGAGGCGTTCATGCCGTGCTCGGCGGCCGAGATGAAGTAGGCGTCGACGGCCTTGACGTGCCGCGGGTCCGGGTCGCCCCGCCAGCGGCGCATGAACCGCTCGACGATGGTCTCGGCCTTGTCGATCTCCTTCTGCGGCACGGCCGGCAGCCCGAGGCCGCGGGCGGCCTGCGCGACGAACGACAGCGCGGTGACGCTCACCCGGGCCAGGTCCTCGCGGGCCTGCGGGGTCTCGATGTCCAGCAGCTGGCCCAGGCCCCAGTAGGGGGCGAGCATGGCGACCGCGGACTGCACGTCCACGCGGATGTCACCGGAGTGCACGGGCACCGGGAACGGCTCGGCCGGCGGCAGACCCGGCCCGAACTTCCCGTCGACCAGCAATGCCCAAACGTTGCCGAAGGACACCTGGCCGATGAGATCCTCGATGTCGACGCCGCGGTAACGCAGCGCGCCGCCTTCCTTGTCGGGCTCCGCGATTTCGGATTCGAAGGCGATCACGCCCTCGAGTCCCGGCTTGAAATCGGACATCACGCACTCCTGATCAAATCGGGGTGTCAACGCCAACCCATCTTCGCCCAGCCATCTTCGCTCAGCGGCGTGGCGGCTGCCGCCTGAACGGTGGCTCAGATGTGTCCTGCACGACACATCTTCACGCAAATTCGGGGCACAGAGGAAGGATGTGAGCGTGAGACCCAGCACATCGCCGCAAGATTTGTCACGCATGCGCACCGAGTATTCGGGCGAGATCGATGAAGCGACCCTCGCCGACAACTGGCTCGACCAGTTCGCCACCTGGTTCGCCGACGCGATGGACGCCGGACTGCCCGAACCCAACGCGATGCTCCTGGCGACCGCCTCCGCCGACGGCCGCCCATCCGCCCGCACGGTGCTGCTCAAGGGCTATGACCAGCGCGGATTCACGTTCTTCACCAACTATCAGTCCCATAAAGGGCAGGACCTGGCCGAGAACCCGCGGGCCACGCTCGTCTTCCCCTGGTACCACCTCAAACGCCAGGTCATCGTGAGCGGCTCGGTGTCGAAGGTGGCGCGGGAGGAGACCGAGGAGTACTTCGCGGTGCGGCCCCGCGGCGCCCAGCTCGGCGCCTGGGCCAGCCCGCAGTCGACCGTGATCGAGAGCCGGGCCGACATCGAGGGGCGCCTCGAAGCGGCCGAGCGGCGCTTCGGCGACGGCACCATCGAGCCCCCGCCGCACTGGGGCGGGTTCCGGGTCGAGCCGGACGAGGTCGAGTTCTGGCAGGGCCGACTCAACCGGCTGCACGACCGGCTGCGCTACACCGCGACCGGCAAGATCGAGCGGCTGGCACCGTGACGGCGGTCGAGGACGAGGCGCGGCCAGAAGAGCCGAAAGGCTGGCTGCGCCGCCACGCCATCGACGTGCGGCCGTTGCGCCACCACGCGTACCGCCGAATCTTCATCGGCAACGCCGTGTCCTTCTTCGGGGTGCAGTTCACTGCGGTGGCGGTACCCGTGCAGGTCTACGCCATCACGAAGTCCGCGCTCTGGGTCGGCATCGCCAGCTTCGTCGGCCTGGTCCCGCTGATCGTGTTCTCGATCTGGGGCGGCGCGATCGCCGACGCCTATGACCGGCGCAAGGTGCTGCTGACCAGCTCTACGCTGATGTGGCTGACCACGCTGGGCCTGCTCGTCCAGGCCGTGCTGCACCTGAACAACGCCTGGCTGATGCTCGGGCTCATCGCCGCCCAGTCGGCCGCGTTCGGCGTCAACAGCCCGGTCCGGCAGGCCATCATCCCGTCGCTGGTCGGCCCGGAGGAGGTGGCCTCGGCCAACACTCTGGGCTTCACCATCTCCAACGCGGCCGCGATCGGCGGCCCGGTCGGCGCCGGCCTGGTCATCCCCGCGTTCGGCTTCCCGGCCGCCTATGCCGTCGACGCCGTCATGTTCACCGTTGTGCTCTGGGCCACGCTGCGCCTGCCCGCCCTGCCCCCGACCGGCGAGAAGCAGGCGGCCGGCCTGCGCGACATCGGCATCGGCCTGCGCTTCCTGGCCGGGCACCGGCTGATCCTGCTCACGTTCGCCATCGACATCGCGGCGATGGTGCTGGCCATGCCCAAGGCGCTGTTCCCGGTCGTGGCCGACCAGCGCTTCGGGGAGTCGTCGCTGGGCTGGCTGTACTCGTCCATCGCGATCGGCGCCGTGCTGGCCGGACTGACCTCGGGCTGGATCAACCGGGTGCACCGGCGGGGCGTCGCGCTCGTCGGCGCCGTCGTCGGCTGGGGGCTCGCGGTCGCGGCCGCCGGCGCCGTGCCGTGGCTGTGGGCGTGTGTAGCTTTCATGGCCTTGGCGGGGGCGGCCGACATGATCAGCGGGGTGTACCGCCAGACGGTGCTCCTCGGCGCGCCGGACGCGATGCGGGGCCGGTTGCAGGGTGTCTTCTTCGCCGTCGTGGCCGGAGGTCCACGTCTCGGTGACCTTCGGGCCGGCTCGGTGGCCGACTGGACGGGCGCGACCTTCTCGTGGGTGGCCGGTGGAATCGCCGCCGCGGTCGTCGCCGTGCTGCTCGCGGCCGCGTTCCCGGTGCTCCTTCGCTACACCGACACGACACAGTGACGATATTGTCACTGACCATGGAAACAGCCGCCGCCGCGCAGCTCAAACATGCGCCCTCCGGTACACAGTGGACGATTCGCTCCGGCGGCCAAGAGGCCGTCATCGTCGAGGTGGGCGGAGGCGTGCGCACGTTCACCGCTGACGGGCGCGACGTCGTCTCCGGCTACGAGGAGCACGAGCACGCGATCGGGTCGGCCGGGCACGTCCTGGCACCGTGGCCCAACCGCATCCGCGACGGGCAATACACGTTCGGCGGCGAGCACCAGCAGCTGCCGCTGACCGAACCGGACCGCCACAACGCCATCCACGGCCTGGTCAACTGGGTCCGCTGGACCGCCGTCGACGCGACCGAGGACAGCATCACCGTCGCGCACGACCTGGTCCCGCAGGCCGGCTACCCGTGGCCGCTGCGGCTGCAGACCCGCTGGTCGGTCGGCGCGGCCGGGCTCAAGGCCGAGCACGAGGTGACCAACACCGGCGGCACCCCCGTCCCGTTCGGCCTGGCCACGCACCCCTACGTCCTCGTGCCCGGCGTGCCCGTGGACGACCTGACCCTGCGCGTGCCGGCCCACAGCCGCGTGCTCGTCGACGTCCGGCTCCTGCCGATCGGCGCGGCCCCGGTGACCGGCACCGAGTTCGACTTCGTCGACGGCCGGCGGCTCGGCGGGACCGTCCTGGACACCGCCTTCGGCGAGGTGGACACCAACGCCGAGGGCGGCTCCCAGATCGACGTCTCCGCCCCCGACGGGCGCGGGGTGACCGTCTGGGCCGACTCCGCCTTCTCGTGGTGGCAGGTGTACTCCTCCGACACCCTGCCCCCCGAGCGGCTGCGCAAGGCCCTCGCCATCGAGCCGATGACCTGCCCGCCGGACGCCTTCCGCTCCGGCCGCGACGTCATCGTCCTCGAGCCCGGCACGACCTGGCGCGGCACGTGGGGCATCCGCGCCCACTGAAAGATCTAGTCTTTCCCGGTGGAACTTTCCGAGGTGATCCGCCGGCGGCGGATGGTGCGCAACTACGACCCCGACCGTCCGGTGCCGGCGGAGACCGTCGAGAAGCTGCTCGGCTACGCCACGCATGCCCCGTCGGCGGGCTTCTCCCAGGGCTGGGAGTTCCTGCTGCTGGACACGCCGGCCGACGTCGAGCGCTTCTGGACCGCCACCGCCCCGGAGGAGGAGCTCCCCGGCTCGTGGATGGCGGGCATGACCAAGGCCCCCGTCATCGTCGTGGCGCTGAGCCACCGGGACGCCTACCTCGACCGCTACGCCCAGTCCGACAAGGGCTGGACGGACCGCGACGAGGCCCGGTGGCCGGTGCCCTACTGGCACATCGACACCGGGATGGCGAGCCTGCTGGTGCTGCTCGGAGCGGTCGACGAGGGCCTCGGCGCGTGCTTCTTCGGCATCACGCCGGACCGCATCCCGCAGTTCCGGGCCGAGTTCGGCGTCCCGGACGCCTACACCCCGATCGGGGCCATGACCATCGGGTACCGCGCCCAGGACAAGCGCTCCCCATCACTCAAACGGGGCCGGCGGGAATCACCCACTGTTACGCATCGCGGCAATTGGGGTAACCGAGCCGACTCGTGACACAAATCTTGTCGCACCCAGTCGGTACCCTGACAACCGTCAGGGGGGTGACACGTTCATGATCTTCAAGGCGGTCAAAGACGGTCGGCCGTATCCGGAGCATGGGCTGACGCTGAAGCAGTGGTCCGAGATTCCGCCGCGGCCGGTGCGGCTCGACCAGCTCATCACCACCAAGCGCGAGCTCAAGCTCGACCACCTGCTCGCCGAGGACTCGACGTTCTACGGCGACCTGTTCCCGCACGTCGTGCAGTGGGACGGCGGGCTCTACCTGGAGGACGGGCTGCACCGCGCGCTCCGGGCCGCATTGCAGCAACGCACCTCGATCCACGCCCGAGTTCTGCAGGCATAGTGCATATTCTGGGGGCGTGACGACGACGCCGGAGCGCCCCCTGGACCTGCTCGACCTCGACGGCCTGCACTCCGAGGAGGAGCTGGCGATCCGGGGCGTCGTGCGACAGATCGTGGACGACCATGTCCGGCCCAATGTCGCCGAGTGGTACGAGCGGGGCACCGTGCCCGTCCGCGAGCTGGCCACGGAGCTCGCCAAAGTCGGGCTGCTCGGCATGCATCTGGAGGGCTACGGATGCGCCGGGGCGAGCGCGGTGGCCTACGGCCTGGCCTGCCTGGAGCTCGAGGCCGGCGACTCCGGCGTGCGCAGCCTGGTGTCGGTGCAGGGCTCCCTCGCCATGTTCGCGATCTGGAAGTACGGCTCCGACGAGCAGAAGGCCGAGTGGCTGCCCCGGATGGCGGCCGGCGACGCGATCGGCTGCTTCGGGCTGACCGAGCCCGACCACGGCTCCGACCCGGCCGCGATGACGACCCGGGCCCGGCGCGACGGCGACGACTGGGTGCTCTCCGGCGGCAAGATGTGGATCACCAACGCCCCGGTCGCGGATGTGGCGGTCATCTGGGCACGTACTGACGACGGGATCAGCGGCTTCGCGGTACCCACCGAAACTCCCGGCTTCAGCGCCCGCGAGGTCCACCACAAGCTCTCGCTCCGGGCCTCCTGCACCGGGCAGATCTTCCTCGACGAGGTCCGGCTGCCGGCCGCGGCCCAGCTGCCCCTGGCGCGGGGTCTGAAGGCGCCGCTGTCCTGCCTTACCGAGGCCCGCTACGGCATCGTCTGGGGGGCGCTGGGGGCCGCCCGCGACAGCCTCCACACGGCGCTGGACTACGCCGGGGCGCGGGAGCAGTTCGGGCGGCCGATCGCCGGGTTCCAGCTGACCCAGGCGAAGCTGGCCGACGCGGCGGTGGAGCTGCAGAAGGGCTACCTCCTCGCCCTGCACCTGGGCCGCCTGGCCGACGCCGGCCGGCTGCGCCCCGAGCAGGTCAGCGTGGGCAAGCTCAACAACGTCCGCGAGGCCCTCGCGATCGCCCGCCAGTGCCGCACGATCCTGGGCGCCAACGGCATCAGCGCCGAGTATCCGATCATGCGCCACGCCGCCAACCTTGAGACGGTCCTCACATACGAGGGCACGTCGGAGATCCACCAGCTGGTCATCGGCCAAAGACTCACCGGGCTCGCCGCGTTCGCATGACAAACCGCGGGGACTGATCGACTCGCGGGGCTTTACTGACACCCTTAACGTTGTCAGTAGGTAGATCCTCCGCAACCAGGAGTCAGCGATGGCCGACAATAACGAGTCGAAGACCTCCGAGTACCCGGAGATCACCTCGGGTCCTGGAAGCGATCTGCGGATCGGTGACCCGATCGACAGCCGCAAGAGCACCGAGCCGCCCCAGCCGGTGATCGTGAAGCAGGGCGGCGGCGCGATGCGCGGGCTGTTCTGGCTCGTCGCCGCGATCGGCCTGGTCGTCGCGCTCGTGCTGGGCGCCAAGACGATCGGGCTGTTCCCCGGCCTGAAGAACCCGTTCGCCCAGGAGCAGACCGACCGCTCCGGCCCGGCGCTGCTCAAGTCCGTGCAGGACCTCAACCAGTTCGTCGCGGCCGAGGGCAACTTCCAGGTCATCGTCGACGTGCAGAAGGACCGTAAGTACATTCCGGACTTCCTGCTCAATGAGCGCATTCTGTTCGTCGCGGCCGGATCGGTGGAGGTTTACGTCGATTTCTCCGCCATCGGGCAGGGTGCCGTCAAGGAGTCCGACGACCGCCGCTCGGCCGAGATCAACCTGCCGGCGCCGCAGCTGCGGCCGGTGCGGATCGACAACGACAAGAGCTACGTCTACTCGGAGGAGCGCGGCGTCTTCAACCGGATCGGCGACGCTTTCAGCTCCGACCCCAACCGGCTCCAGGAGGTCTACAAGCTCTCCGAGCAGAAGATCGGCGACGCGGCCAAGGACGCCGGGCTGCAGAAGCGGGCCGAGGACAACACCCGCAAGATGCTGCAGCAGTTTCTCACAGCCCTGGGCTACACTTCGGTCACCGTGAATTTTCCCGCCGGCTGACAGAGCCTTGAGCAGGGATCTTGCGCCTCAGTAGTCACGCAGTAACGCGGCGAACACTGGTCATTTACCCGATGGACCAACTTGCGTGTGCCTCATCACAGTATTTGACTCGGGGTAACTGGCCGAACCGCGAACGCTGACCTGGGGTGGAGGTGACGGTGGCTACCGTCGCACTCAAAGATGTGATGAAGGTTTTTGCCGACGGCACGGTAGCCGTCGACAGGGTGAACCTGGATGTCGGGCAGGGCGAGTTCATGGTCCTGCTCGGACCCAGCGGCTGCGGCAAGTCGACGCTGCTGCGCATGGTGGCCGGGCTCGAGGACCCCACCTCGGGCGCGATCATCATGGACGGAGAACTGGCCAACGACCTGCCGCCGCGGGAGCGGGGGGTCGCGATGGTCTTCCAGGACTTCGCCCTCTATCCGCACATGACGGTCGGCGAGAACATCGGCTTCCCGCTGCGGCTGTCCGGCATCGAGCCGGAGCCACGGGCGGAGCAGGTGGCCGAGGTGGCCAGCGCACTGGGCATCGGTGACGTGCTCGCGCGCAAGCCCGGGCAGCTCTCCGGTGGCCAGCGGCAGCGGGTCGCGATGGGGCGCGCCATCGTGCGGCGGCCGAAGCTGTTCCTGATGGACGAGCCGCTGTCCAACCTGGACAGTGGGCTGCGGGCCGAGCTGCGGGCCGAGATCTCGGGCCTGGTGCGGGAGCTGGGCGTCACGACCATCTACGTGACGCACGACCAGGCCGAGGCGCTCACCATGGCCGACCGGGTCGCGATCCTGCGCAAGGGCGTCCTGCAGGACGTGGGCACGCCGACGCAGGTCTACGGGCGGCCGGCGACGCTCTACGTGGCCGCCTTCCTGGGCAGCCCGCGGATGAACCTGCTCGAGGCCGAGGTGTATGTCCACCTCGACCGCCACATCGCGCTGCACATGGGCGACCAGGTGCTGCACCTGCCGTGGAACGACCTGCGCTCGCGCCAGGTCGCGCACTTCCACGGCGAGCGCATCGTCATCGGGGTGCGGGCGGAGGCGTTGACCCCGGTGCCGGACTCGACCACGGGTGACGTGCTGCGGGGCCGCATCCGCTACCTGGAGCACCACGGGCACGAGTCGCTGGCGTTCCTCGACATCGGCGCGACCGCGGTCATCGTCGACGAGATCGGCAAGCCGCCGACGGACGTGCCGATCAACGGTGGCGGCCTGAAGCGGTTCGTCAGCAAGCTCACCGGCCGCGGCGGCGAGGACGAGCTCGTCGGGGCCGGCGTCAACGGCCGCGGCGGCACGCAGCGCCGCCCGCAGAACCGGGAGAGCGTCCTGAGCGACCCGGGCCGGCACCACCGACGCCCGGCGGAGCTCGCCGTGCGCCTGGCGCCCTACCCGAATGTCACACACGGTCACCCCTTGACCGTCGCTGTGCGAATGGAAGCTCTGCACTTTTTCGACGAAAGAGGACAACGTATCGACGTGGGGTGGCGCTAAGTGACAGGCATCACTTAGCCTGCGCCGATGGCAGCCTATGGCGAATCCAGTTCCGGACTGCTCATCATCGAGCGGATCCTGCGTGACCGCGACGGGATCTGGCGACAGATCGGTGAAGAGCGCGAGCTCGGCAAGCTGACGAGGCAGATGCTGTACAGCTCCGTGGTGGCCCTGGCCTGCTACGGAGCTGTACTCGGCGCATCCCACAGCGTCGCGATGGCGGGGCTCTCGGCGGTCAAGCTCCCCCTGCTGTTCCTGGCCACACTGGCGATCTGCCTGCCGACGCTCTACCTGTTCAACCTGGTCTTCGGGGCCCGGCTGCAGGTGAAGCAGGCACTGTCGCTGGTGATGGTCACGATCACCGTCATGTCGGTGCTCTCACTGGCGTTCGCGCCGATCAGCCTGTTCTTCCTGATCACCGCGTACAGCTACGACTTCTACAAGGTGCTCAACGTCGCGATCCTGGCCCTGACCGCCTTCGTGGGTCTGCGCTTCCTGACCAGCGGCATGCGGGCGCTCAACGAGCACACCACGGCCCTGGCCCTGGCCCGGCGGCAGGAGCAGGAGCGCAAGGACCGCGAGGAGGCGGCCGCCCTGGCCGCGCTCTCGGCCCCGGATGCCCCCGCTGAGGGGGCGGTGGAGCCCGTTTCGCCCGTCTCCGGAGTGCCCGCCGCGGCTCCGGCCCCCAACGGCCTGGTCTCCACCATCGTGGCGCCCGCACCGGCACCCGCGCCGGTGATGGTCGCGCCCGACGGCCGGCCGATGTACCCGGTGATGATGCCGCAGCTGGCCCCGCGCCCGTTGCCGCAGCGCCAGGAGCAGTTGGCGCCGGGGGAGCGGCCGGCCAGCATGGCGCTGCTCAACGTCTGGATCCTGCTGTTCGGCTTCGTCGGCACGCAGCTGGCGTGGACGTTGCGGCCGTTCTTCGGCTCGCCGGACGAGCCGTTCGAGATCTTCCGCAAGATCGAGGGCAACTTCTACGTCGAGATCGTCCGCTCGATCGGTCGCCTGTTCACCTGAGTCGCAAACGCCCTACTCGCTGAGCTCCACCGGCCCTACTCGCCGGTAACATCCGGGGCATGACTGATACGAAAGCGATCGCCGAAGGCCTCATCGCGGCCGTACCGTTCGCCCGCACGCTCGGCATCGAGATCACCGACCTGGACCTGGGCGCCGACCAGGTCCGGGCGGTGGCCACCCTGCCGGACGAGGAGCGGCTCCACAACCACGTCGCCGGGCCGCACGCCGGCGCCCTGTTCGCGCTCGGTGAGACCGCGTCCGGCGCCGTGGTGATGGGCGCATTCGGGCCTTACCTCCACCTGGGCACGCCACTCGCGGTGCGCTCCGACATCGCCTACGCCAAGCTGGCCCGCGGCCCCGTCCGGGCCACCGCCACCCTGGGCCGCCCGATGGCGGAGGTCGTGACCGAGCTGACCGCCGGCGACCGCCCCGAGTTCCCCGTGCACATCGAGATCACCCGGGGCGACGGCGCTGTCACCACCACGATGACGGTCGTGTGGACGATCCGCCCGCACGGGTGACTGCGGCCTGGTACTTACCTGTTAACTACTGGAAGGTTTCTTGACTATTACTCAGTGGTGATGTGACCATTTTCGCCAGACGAAGGGGTGGTCACAGGCATGGAAGCTGGCACGGGGGTCGATCTGGCCGGCATGGCGAATGCCGTGCTGCAGCCGGGATTCGTAGGCAAGGAGCCGCCACCGTGGCTACGTCGCCGCCTCGCCGAAGGGCTGGGCGGCGTCGCGCTTTACGCCCGTAACGTGGTCGACCGCGACCAGGTCGCCGAGCTCACCGCCGGTCTGCGGGCGGAGCGGCCGGACGTCATCGTCGCGATCGACGAGGAGGCCGGCGACGTCACCCGCATCGACGCGCACACCGGCAGCCCCTGGCCCGGCAACCTGGCGCTCGGCGCGATCGACGACCCCGCCCTGACCCGGGAGGTCGCCGGGCACATCGGCCGCGACCTGGCCGCGGCCGGCGTCACGTTCGACTACGCCCCCGACGCGGACGTCAACAACGACCCCGGCAACCCGGTCATCGGCTCCCGCGCGTTCGGCGCCGAGCCCGAGCGGGTCGCCCGGCACACCGCCGCCTGGATCGCCGGGCTGCAGGCGGCGGGCGTCGCCGCGTGCGCCAAGCACTTCCCCGGCCACGGCAACACCAGCGTCGACTCGCACCTCGACGTCCCGCTGATCGACGCCGGCCGGGCCGAGCTCGACGCGATCGAGCTGGTCCCGTTCCGGGCCGCCATCGCCGCCGGAGTGCGGGCGGTGATGAGCGCCCACCTGCGGGTACCGTCGCTGGACCCGGACCTGCCGGCCACCCTGAGCCGCCGGATCATGACCGACCTCTTACGCGGCGAGCTGGGCTTCGACGGCCTCATCGTCACCGACGCCATCGAGATGCGGGCCGTCGCCGGCCGCTACGGGCTGGCCAACGCCACGGTCCTGGCCCTGGCCGCCGGCGCCGATGCCGTCTGTGTCGGCGGCGAGCACGCCGACGAGGAGACCGCGACCATGCTCCGCGACGCGATCTGCGCCGCCGTGGTCGCCGGCGCGCTGTCCGAGGAGCGCCTGGCCGACGCGGCCGCCCGGGTCGCCCGCCTGGCCGCCTGGTCGGCCGCCGCCCCGAAGAGCACCCCCGACCCCCGCGCGGCCGCCGTCGGCCTCTCCGCGGCCCGCCGCGCGCTGCGCATCTCGGCCCCGGACGCCCGGTTCCCGCTGTCCGCCGCGCCGTACGTGCTCGAGTTCCAGCCCGAGCTCAACATGGCCATCGCCGCCGAGACGCCGTGGGGGGTCCTCGCACCGCTGGCCGAGCTGGTCCCGGCCACGACCGGCGCCCGCCTCTCCGCGGCCGACGGCCTGCCCGCCGCCCTGGAGGCGTCCCAGGGCCGCCCGCTCGTCCTGGTCGTGCGCGACCCGCACCGCTACGCCTGGATGACCGAGGCGTTGAAGGCCGCGCTGGCGGTCCGTCCGGAGGCGGTCGTCGTCGAGATGGGCGTCCCGGCCGCGCCGATGGGAGACGTGCACATCGCGACATTCGGCGCGACCGCCGCTTCCGGGCGGGCCGTGGCGGAGCTGCTGGCCGGTCGCTGAGAACTCTCCGTGAGCTCTCGGCGCGCCCTTGTTGTTCTTCGCGTCCAGGACGAGGATGCGGGGAAAACCGGAGGCGCCGATGCAAGTTCCCGCCGCATTCGAATACGCCAAGGCGACGAGCGTCGATCAGGCCCTGGAGCTGCTAGCGCAGCACGGGGAGGACGCCCGGGTCATCGCCGGCGGGCACAGCCTCATCCCGATGATGAAGCTGCGCCTGGCCCGGCCGACCGCACTCATCGACATCAACGACGTGACCGAGCTGTCCTACATCCGGGTCGAGGGCGCTGAGCTGCGGATCGGTGCGCTCACCCGGCACGCCGAGCTGCTGGAGTCCCGGCTGGTCGGCGAGCACTACCGGATCTTCGCCGACGCCGAGAAGGTGATCGCCGACCCGCTCGTGCGCAACCGCGGGACCATCGGCGGGTCGCTCTGCCAGGCCGACCCGGCCGAGGACCTCTCCGCCGCGTTCGCCGCCGTCGACGCGTCAGTGGTCGTCCGCAGCCGGGCCGGCGAGCGGGTCGTGCCACTGACCGAGTTCCACGTCGGCCCCTACGAGACCGTCGTACAGGAGGGCGAGCTGCTCACCGAGGTCCGGGTGCCGATCCGGCCGGGCGGTGGGTCCGCCTACCGCAAGGTCGAGCGCCGAGTGGGGGACTGGGCGGTCGCGGCGGCCGGGGCCGCGGTGTGGCTGGACGGCGACACCGTGCAGCGGGCCGGGATCGGCCTGGCCGCGGTCGGGGCCGAGCACTTCCGGGCGGCCGAGGCCCAGGAGTATTTGGTGGGTCAGCCCGCCACCGAGGAGACGTTCGCCCAGGCCGGCCGGATCGCCGCCGAGCACACCAACCCGACCGCGGACCAGCGCGGGCCGGTCGACTACAAGCGCCACCTCGCGGGGGAGCTGACCACGCGCGCGCTGCGCGCCGCGGCCGCTCGTGCGAGAGGACAGGAGGCCTGAGCATGCAGATCACCGTGACCGTCAACGGCGAGGCGCACACCCGTGACGTCGAGCCCCGCCTGCTGCTGGTGCACTTCCTGCGCAACGAGCTCGGCCTCACCGGCACGCACTGGGGCTGCGACACCTCCAACTGCGGCGTGTGCACCGTGACCCTGGACGACGTGCCCGTGAAGTCGTGCACCGTGCTCGCGGTCATGGCCGACGGCAAGCGGGTCGGCACCGTCGAGGGCCTGGAGCAGCCGGACGGGCTGGACCCAGTCCAACAGGGCTTCGTCCAATGCCACGGACTGCAGTGCGGCTTCTGCACCCCCGGCATGTTGATCACCGCCCGCGCGTTGCTCGACCGCAATCCCGACCCGTCCGAGGGCGAGATCCGGGAGGCGATCTCCGGCCAGCTCTGTCGCTGCACGGGATACGAGAACATCGTCCGATCGATCCAGTGGGCCGCTTCCCAGGAAAAGAGCCCGGCATGACCGTTACAGAGACCCCTATGGGCTTCGGGCGTATGCACCGCAAGGAAGACGCGCGGTTCGTGCGGGGCCGCGGCAACTACGTCGACGACGTGCGCCTGCCCGGCATGCTGCACGGTGCGTTCCTGCGCAGCCCCTACGCGCACGCGAAGATCCTCTCGATCGACACCGGCGCGGCCGAGCAGCTCCCCGGGGTCAGGGCCGTCATCACCGGTGCGACCCTCGAAACCCTGAAGCTGGCCTGGATGCCGACGCTGTCCTACGACACGCAGGCCGTCCTCGCGACCGACAAGGTGCGCTTCCAGAACCAGGAGGTCGCGTTCGTCGTCGCCGACAACCACTACATCGCGCGCGACGCCCTGGAGCTCATCGAGGTCGACTACGAGCCGCTGCCGGTCGTAGCCGACGCCAAGCTGGCCCTCGCACCGGGCGCCCCGGTCATCCGGGACGACAAGGAGGGCAAGACCGACAACCACATCTTCGACTGGACCGCCGGCGACAAGGAGAAGACGGACGCGGTCTTCGCCGGGGCCGAGGTCGTCGTGGCCGAGGACGTGCTCTACCCGCGGGTCCACCCGTCGCCGCTGGAGACCTGCGGCGCGGTCGCCGACTTCGACAAGGTCACCGGCAAGCTCACCATCTACTCGACGACACAGGCCCCGCACGCCCACCGCACGGTCTACGCGCTCGTCGCCGGCCTGCCCGAGCACAAGATCCGGGTGATCTCGCCCGACATCGGCGGCGGCTTCGGCGGCAAGGTCGGCATCTACCCCGGCTACGTGCTGGCGATCGTCGGCTCGATCGTCACCGGCAAGCCGGTCAAGTGGATGGAGGACCGCAACGAGCACCTGACCTCCACGGCGTTCGCCCGCGACTACCACATGCACGGCGAGATCGCGGCGACCCGGGACGGCAAGATCAAGGGCCTGCGGGTCAAGGTCATCGCCGACCATGGCGCGTTCAACGGCACCGCCCAGCCGACGAAGTTCCCGGCCGGCTTCTTCCACATCTTCACCGGCTCCTACGACCTGGAGGCGGCCTTCTGCGACGTCACCGGGGTCTACACCAACAAGGCCCCCGGCGGCGTGGCCTACGCCTGCTCGTTCCGGATCACCGAGGCCGTCTACCTCGTCGAGCGCATGATCGACGTGCTGGCCTACGAGCTGAAGATGGACCCGGCCGAGCTGCGGATGAAGAACCTGCTCAAGCCCGAGCAGTTCCCGTATACGACCCCCACCGGCTGGGAGTACGACTCCGGCGACTATCCGAAGGCCCTCCGGCTGGCCATGGACATGGTCGGCTACGAGCAGCTCCGGCAGGAACAGGCGGAGAAGCTCGAGCGGGGCGAGTACATGGGCATCGGCCTGAGCTTCTTCACCGAAGGTGTCGGCGCGGGACCGCGCAAGCACATGGACATCCTCGGGCTCGGCATGGCCGACGGCGCCGAGCTGCGCGTGCACCCGACGGGCAAGGCCGTCCTACGGCTGTCGGTCCAGACCCAGGGCCAGGGCCACGAGACGACGTTCGCCCAGATCGTGGCCGAAGAGCTGGGCATCTCGCCCGACGACATCGACGTCGTGCACGGCGACACCGATCAAACCCCATTCGGCCTGGGTACTTATGGAAGCCGGTCGACCCCGGTGAGCGGCGCGGCCACCGCGATCGTGGCCCGCAAGGTCCGCGACCGCGCCCGGATCGTGGCCTCGGCCATGCTCGAGGTGTCCCCGGACGACCTCGAGTGGGAGAAGGGCCGGTTCTTCGTCAAGGGCGACCCGGACCAGGGCAAGTCCATCCAGGAGATCGCGATGGCGGCCCACTCCAGCCTCGAGCTGCCCGAGGGCGTCGAGGGGCACCTGGACGCGACGACGGTCTACAACCCGCCCAACCTGACCTACCCGTTCGGCGCCTACATCTGTGTCGTGGACGTCGACCCGGCCACCGGCCAGGTGAAGGTGCGCCGGTTCATCGCGGTCGACGACTGCGGGGTCCGGATCAACCCGATGATCGTCGAGGGCCAGGTCCACGGCGGCCTCGCCGACGGCATCGGCATGGCCCTGATGCAGCTCATGGCCTTCGACGAGGAGGGCAACCACCTCGGCGCCTCGCTGATGGACTACCTGCTGCCGACGGCCCTCGAGTGCCCCTCGTGGGAGCTCGGCGAGACCGTCACCCCGTCGCCGCACCACCCGATCGGGGCCAAGGGTGTCGGCGAGTCGGCCACGGTCGGCTCCCCGGCGGCGGTCGTCAACGCCGTCCTCGACGCGATCAAGCCCTTCGGGGTGCGCCACGCCGACATGCCCCTCACGCCGTCCAACGTCTGGCGGGCCGTGCAGGGCAACCCCATCCGCACCGACCTCGCGATCAGCTGATGAACCTGCTGCTTCGCGCCGATCAGCTCCGTTCGGCCCGCACCCCGTTCGTCTTCGCGACGGTGGTGCGGGCCGAGCGCCCCACCAGCGCCAAGGCCGGCGACCGGGCCCTCGTGCTGCCCGACGGCACGATCGAGGGCTTCGTCGGCGGCACCTGCGCCGAGACGACGGTCCGCCTGCAGGGGCTGCGGCTGCTGGAGACCGGGGAGTCCCTGCTGCTGCGGATCACTCCCGAGGACGCCGAGCCGGACGCCCGCCCGGGGGCCGAAGGCCTGCTGACGGTGGCCAACCCGTGCCTGTCCGGCGGCACGATGGAGATCTTCCTGGAGGCGATGATCCCGGCCCCGCTGGTCTTCGTCTACGGCGAGGCGCCCGTCGCCCGCGCCCTGGTCGACGTGGCCGGGTCCGTGGGCTGGGACGCCCGCCGCGCCACCGAACTGCCGATCCCCGCGGACACGGATGCGGTCGTGGTCGCCTCCCACGGGCGTGACGAGCTCGAGGTCCTGGCGGCCGCGGTCAAGGTCGGCGTCCCCTACATCGCGCTCGTGGCCAGCCGGAAGCGCGCGGCGGCGGTCCTGGCCGAGCTCGACCGGCCCGAGGCCGAGATTCACGCCCCGGCCGGCCTGGACATCGGCGCGCGGACCGCGCCGGAGATAGCGCTGTCCATCGTCGCTGAAGTGCTGTCCCTGCGCACCGCCCGCGCGAAGCCGGCACCGAGCAGCGCCAAGGACCCCGTCTGCAACATGGACGTGGCGATCGTCCCGGACGCGCTGCACTACGTCTTCGAAGGGCAGACCTACTACTTCTGCGGGAGCGGCTGCCGCGCCGCGTTCGCCGACAACCCGGGCCGATATCTGTGATCGAGGACGTCGAGGCGCTGGTCGCCGGCCTGGATCGGCAGGGCTACCTCGCCGACCGGGCGCTGGGCACCGCGCTGTTCCTGGCCGTGGGGCTGCGCCAGCCGATCCTGCTCGAGGGGGAGCCCGGGGTCGGCAAGACCGCCGCGGCGGCCGCGCTCGCGTCCACGTTGGACACGCCGCTGATCCGGCTGCAGTGCTACGAGGGGCTGAGCGCGGCCGAGGCGCTCTACGAGTGGAACTACCCGCGCCAGCTCCTCGGCATCCGGCTCGCCGAGGCCCGCGGCGAGGCCCCGCGCGAGGCCGACCTGTTCGCGCCCGAGTACCTGCTGCGCCGGCCATTGCTGGCGGCCATCGAGCACCCCGGGCCGCGGCCGGCCGTGCTGCTCATCGACGAGGTCGACCGGGCCGACGACGAGTTCGAGGCGTTCCTGTTCGAGCTGCTGGCCGAGGGCGCGGTCACCATCCCCGAGCTCGGCACCCGCACCGCCACGGTCCCGCCGGTCGTGGTCCTCACCTCCAACCGGACCCGCGACCTGCACGACGCGCTGCTGCGCCGCTGCCTGTACCACTGGATCGGCTACCCCGACCAGAGCCGCGTGGCCGCCATCATCCGCCGCCGCGTGCCCGGCGCCGCCGACTACCTCGCCACCGAGGTCGCCGGGGCCGTCTCCCGGTTGCGGGCCCTGGATCTGGTCAAGCCGCCCGGGGTAGCTGAGGCGATCTCCTGGGCCAACGCGCTGCAGCTGCTCGGGCTGCGGCTCGATGCGGCCTCGGCGGAGCTGACGCTCGGGGCGGCGCTGAAGTATCACGAGGACGAGGAGACGGCCCGTGCCGCTCTCGCCGACATCGCTCGCTGACCTGGTCGCGGCGTTCGCGGCGGCGTTGCACCGGGCCGGGCTGCCGGTCGGCGCGGACCGCTTGTCCCGCTTCACCCAGGCGATCGTCCTGCTGGACCCGCGGACGGTGGACGAGCTGCACCGCTGCGCCCGGGCGACGCTGGTCTCCGATCCGGGGCATTTCGCGGTGCTGGACTCCGTGTTCGACGCGGTGTTCCGTGGCTACAGCGACGTCGCCGAGTTCCGCGGTGACATGAACGCGTCCGGGGCCCTTCCCACGACTCGAGCCGCCAGCCTCAACATTTCCGACATTCCCGGTAAATCAGAATCGCAGAGGGATGTTCGTGTCGGTGTCACCGGCAGCGGAGCCGAACACCTGGCCACGCGCGACTTCGCGACGCTGAGCGACGCCGAGCTCGACCAGCTGGCCGGGCTCATGCGGAAGCTGAAGTTCGCCACCCCGCCCCGCCGCAGCCGACGGTGGCGCCGGTCCGCGCACGGGCGCCGGATCGACCTGCGCTCCGCCCTGCGCCGAGCCCGCCGGACCGGCGGTGAGCCGCTGAAGCTGCCCCGCCGCATGAGCCGCGAGAAGCCCCGCCGCCTGGTCGTCCTGTGCGACATCTCCGGGTCGATGGAGCCATACGCACGAGCCATGATCCAGCTGTTGTACTGCGCGGCCGGTGGGTCCCGGGCCGAGGTGTTCACGTTCGCCACCCGGCTTACCCGCCTCACCCGGCTGCTGGCCCGCCGCACGACTCCGGCCGCGGCGCTGCAGCGGGCCGGGCAGGCCGCGCCGGACTGGTCGGGCGGGACGCGGATCGGGGCGGCGCTGCGGCGGTTCAACGACGAATACGGCCGCCGGGGCCTGGCCCGCGGGGCCGTCGTGCTCATCGTGTCCGACGGCTGGGAGACCGGCGACCCGGCCCCGGTCGGCGTCGAGCTGGCCCGCCTGCGCCGGCTCGCCCACCGGATCGTCTGGGTCAACCCGCGCACCCAGAGCCCGCGCTACCGGCCGCTCGTCGGCGGGATGGCGGCCGCCTGGCCCCACTGCGACGCCGTCGTCAGTGGACACTCCCTGGAAGCGGTCGGCCCCTTGCTGGACGCCTTATCAGGCAGTACCAACAAGGGGCCGTTGATCTTTTAGAACTTAACCGCAGCGGAACGTGGCCGGGGCCGCGTTCGGACCCCACGGGACGGTCCCGACCAGCAGGACCGTGGTCTGCTCACCGGGCTTCAGCCGGGCGTCGCGCGGCGCCAGCTCGACGTTGGCCGCCGTCTGGGTGGCCGTGCCGTTCACCGCCAGCTCGACCTTCTGCGTGCCGGTGTAGGCGAAGCGCACCTTCACGTCGTTCAGCGTCTGCCGGCCGGTGTTCTTGATCGTGGCCTGGGCGATGTAGACGCCGCCGAGGTTGAGCACGGTGGAGTACTGCACCGAGCACGCCGACACCGCCGGCGCGCCGCCCTCGCCCTGGTCGGCCAGGAACGAGGCGACCCACGAGAGCGTCGAGTTCCAGTTGATGGCGATCTCGTTGGTGGAGTAGGAGTTGATGTCATCCACGTAGCAGAACTGCGGCGCGCAGTTCTGCAGCAGCTTCTGCGCCAGCGGGTCCTGCAGGTTGGAGTTCGGCCCGCCGGCGATGGAGCCGGACGGCGGGTTGGGCAGGGCCGCGTTGAGCTGGTGGGCGAAGATGCGGGTGTGCTGGTTGTGCGAGTTGCGCTCGCCGAAGCCGGTCACGTAGGACTGGTTCAGCGCGTTGCGGCCGAGGATGTAGTCGATGCCGCTGACCACGCCGTCGCGGAACTCGCCCGACCCGGTCAGGTCGTAGGCGGTGGCGATGACGACGAGGTTGTTGAGCACGGCGCTGTTGGAGCCCCACTCATACTTGCCGGTGCCCGGCGCGTAAGCGATGCCGTAGGGGTTGGCCCGCACCGTCGCCAGATAGGCCTTGGCGCCGTCGACGACGGACTTGCGGACCCGGTCGCGGTCCGGCAGTCCATTGGGGACGGTGGCCAGGTCGAGCCGGCCCAGCGCCGCGGTGTAGCCCCAGCTGAAGCCCTCGGGCTTGAAGATGTCCGCGGTGTGCCACTTCGACGCGGTGACGGCATCGCGGTAGGCCTTCTCGCCCGTGCTGATGTACAGCTCGGCCGCCGCCCAGTAGAACTCGTCGGTCACGTCGGCGTCGTCGTAGGCGCCGCCGCCGTTGCCGTCGCTGACCAGCGCGTAGATCGCCGGGTGGGCCAGCGCCGCCGCGTAGGCGGTCTTGGCCGCGGCCAGCAGCTTCGCCGCGAACGCCTTGTCGTAGGGCGCGAACAGCCGTGCCCCCTGCGCCGCGGTGGCCGCCAGGTTCAGCGTGGCCGCCGTCGACGGCGGGTGCAGCTCACGCGGCTGCGGGTCGGCCGCCGGGTCGAGCGGCAGGCCGGTCCAGTTCTGGTCGTGCACCTTGTGGTGGGCCATGCCGGCCAGCGGCTGCCCGGCCGGGACCTGCATGCGCAGCAGGAACTCCAGCTCCCAGCGGGCCTCGTCGAGCACATCGGGCACCTGGTTGCCGTGCTCGGGCAGGCGCAGCGTGCCGTCGGCGAGCTGTCCGGGCTTGGCGCTCGAGGCGACCTTGGACCGCTCGAAGGTGCTCATGAGCTGGGCCACCGCGATGCCACCGTTGACGACGTACTTGCCGTGGTCGCCGGCGTCGTACCAGCCGCCGCGCACGTCCAGGCGGTAGTCGCACACGCCGGCCTGGCACGGCACGTCGGTGTCGCCCTGGTTGGGCGCGACCCCGAGGTGCCCGGCCTTGCGACCGTAGCCCGGCGCGATGGCGTCGGAGATCTCGATGCCGCTGCGCTGGACGTAGAACCACGACAGGGCGTCGGTGCGCAGCTGCTCATAGGCGGCGTTGGCACCGATGTCGAACGGCACGCTGGTCTCGCCGTCGGCCGTCAGCGTGAAGCCCTTGCCCTGGGTCTTGTACTGCGAGAAGTCGGCCGTCTGCACGTTCTGCCCGCTCGTGGCGTCGACCCCGCGCGGCGTCGTGTTGCCGGTCGCGACGACCGTCCCGGCCGCGTTCTTCAGCTGCCACGGCAGGGCCGCGGTCGCCTCGGTCACGACGGTGGCCTGCTTGGGGCCGTTGGCGAGGTAACCGACCTGGTTGACCCGCACCCGCGGTCCGGTGTCCGGCACGTACACGGGCGGCGGAGCCCCTCCTTGCAGCGAGACGTTGTCGACGCAGAACGTGTAGGCCGCGGCACTGCCGCCGACCTGGAACGCGACCTGGCCGGCGGCGGTGTCGGCCGCTGCGGTGAAGGTGTAGCTGAAGGTCTGCGCGGCCGGCGTGAGCTGCGGGGCCTCGGAGATCTCCTGGGTGTAGGGCGGGTCGGCCAGCTGCACGTTCGCGCGGACCGTCACCGGGACGCTCGCGCTGGCGTCGAACTGCAGCTTGTAGGACTCACCGGCCTGCAGCCGGATCTGGTT
The DNA here is from genome assembly GCF_044454505.1 of Dactylosporangium sp. NPDC051541. NCBI lineage: Bacteria > Bacillati > Actinomycetota > Actinomycetes > Micromonosporales > Micromonosporaceae > Dactylosporangium > Dactylosporangium sp. NPDC051541. The sequence goes on along the minus strand of NZ_JBITDU010000011.1, from coordinate 248,690 downwards.
CTGCCCGATGATGGCGTCCCACGGGTTGGTGGTGCCCCCGGGAATGCTGGCGCATAGGCGGCCGTCGACCACGGCACCCGGCGAGTTGCCGGTCCACCACCAGGGATCGGTGCCGTTGTCGAAGGTACCGTTGACGATTTGTTCGGCCGGGTCGGCCGCATTGGCGGAGGAAGCGGCGACGGGCGAGAGAAGCAACGCCGCGCCGACGGCAATGGCTAATTTGCGCTGCACAGACACCCCTTTTTGGCGGAAGGTTGTGCTCGCTCGATGGGAGCGTTCCCACGCTGCCGCAGGGCGTCAGGGGTGTCAATACCGGAAGCGCTTCAACGCCTCATGATGGGCAGGATGTACCAGATCCCGATGAAAGCTGCAGCCAGCACGGCCGCGACGCCGATCGCCCAGGACATGCCCACGACGACTTCGAAGATCAGGAAGACCGCGCCGACGATCGACAGCCACAGAAAAAACAGCCCGACGCCGGCCAGATTGGAGCTGGTCGCTACCAGCTCCTTCTTGCGGCCGCGCCGGAACAGAATGCGATGGTGGCTCACCGGCGCGATCAGGCACAGAGTGGCGATGGCCGTGCAGACGAGCGTGGCGATATAGGTGGCTTTCTGGGTGTCCGACACCGCGGTCCACCGCTGGTTGAACGGCAGCGTCAGCAGGAACGCGAACAGGATCTGCACGCCGGTCTGGGCCACCCGCAGCTCCTGCAGCAGCTCGTTCCAGTTCCGGTCGAACCGCTCATCCGGGGTCTCGTCGCGATCGGCCATAAGGGCCCAGTTACCCAACTGTTCACCCAGATGAACCTGGCGGTTCGGGCAGTCCTGGGTCGTTCCCGCTTCCCGCGCCGCATGTCGGGGCTGGGCAAGCTCGCCGCCTCGGCTTATGGTCGCGACGTGAGCGCCCCCTTCGATGAGCTGACCGCCGGCCGGCGCGCGTGGATCGCCCGGGCCGGCCTCGCCGAGCTCAACGCCACGATCGGCCGCCCCGGCCGAGCGGCGGTGGCCGCCCGGCCGGATCTGCTGGCCCGGGTGGATCAGCACGCGGCCGCCATCCGGGACTCTCTCGGTGGAGCGCTGCTGGACCCGGTCGCGCTGGCCGGCTACTCGGCCGCTATCCGCGACGCCGCCCGCGACGCCGAGGACCCGCTGGACGACTGGTCGAAGCCGTCCTGGGCCATGCTGCGCCTGCTCGCGGTGTGCAGCCTCGTCCCGTAACTTTCACGGGGCTACCTCCGGCCGCGTCTACTTCAGTACGCGCGGGTCCGCGTGCAGGTTGTCGGCCAGGCGGATGGTGATGAACTCGTCGTTGTCCGGCTGACCCGCGGTGCGGCCGCTGGAGAACGGGAAGTTGTTGTCGTTCACGACACCCAGCGTGCGGTCGTCGAGGATCACGACGTCCTCGATGGTCTGGAACGGGAACGTGAAGACGTCGGCCGAGCTGAACAGGTGCCGCGGGTCGGCGATGTTCAGGAGGTCGGCGACCACCGTCTTGTCCATCTTGCCGTCGCGGTTGCGGTCTCGCTTGTCGGCCAGGTAGATCTTCTTGAACTTGGCCGTGGCGCCCTGGCCGTTGTCCCGCTCGATGACCAGGAAGCGGTCGTCGTCGACGGCGATGGCGTCGCCGATCGAGTTGGCCGGGTCCTCGAGCTGATACGTGTAGAACTTGCCGGTGTACTGCCGCTTGGCCACGTTGAACTCGTTGAATCGCAGAGCGCCGGCGGGATCGCCGGCCACGGTGCCCTCCAGCAGCGGGTAGAGGGTGCGGCCGTCGGGCGACTGGGCCAGGCCCTCAAAGCCTTTGCTGCTGTTCAGGTTGGGGTTGCCTTCCGGGTTCTCCGGAGCGCGCACGCCGGGCAGCGAGATCGGGGCCTGCAGCAGGCGGCCGGCCCGGTCGAAGTGCAGCAGGTAGGGGCCGAACTCGTCGCCGATCCAGTAGGAGCCGTCCTTGACCCGCTGGATCGACTCGATGTCGAAGTCGGCCCCGGTCAGGACCCGGTCCGGCCGGGTGAGCGCGAACGGCACGAACTTGTTCGGGTCGGTCAGGTTGATGCCGCCCAGCACGTCGACCGTCTTCTTGCCGTAATCCGGGGCGAGGTGGTGGATGCGCAGCACGAAGTCGCCGCTGTTGGCCTTGTTGCCGTAGCCGTTGTCGGAGATGACGTCGAATGTGCCGTCGCCGTTCTTGACGATGCCGCTGAAGCCCTGGATCGGCTGGTCGTCGAAGGGCGGCGTGATGCCGTTGGACGGGGTGCCGCCCAGCAGCGCGCCGGACGGGTCGCTGGCGGAGACGAACGTCGCCGCCGGCAGCGAGGCCCAGCCGGTGAGCGTGACCTGCCCTGTTCTGTTGTTGGCGGCGGCACTGGGCGCGGCCAGGGCGAGCACCAGCGCACCAATGCCCACGCCGAGCCCGACACGTCGAAGATTCCTCATGCGTCGGGACGCTAGGGACGGCCCGTGAACCGCACCTAGACTTTTTGTGTCATCTGCCCTAGCAGCGTGTGTAGGCGGTTGACGATGCCCGGTCCATCGGTGATCTTGCCGCTGTCGACGTAGTAGACGAACGACGCGCGCAGCACCAGGGAGCCGTCGGAGGTCTCGACGTAGGCCTGGCCGTCGTCGAAGAACGAGAACGTCTTGGCGTCGACGTCCTTGGACCCCTGCACGGCCGCCTTGTCGAAGCCCACCTGCTCGGCGGCGCCCATCGACGGGCGCATGACGCTCAGGAAGATGTAGAACGCGCCGGACGACCCGTCGACGGCGCACGCCTTGAGGCTGTCGGTGTCCCGGCGTTCCTTGCCCGCGGCGGCCTCGCCCAGCGCGGTCTTGTACTGGTCATCGCCGGCGAGGGCACACACGTCCACAGAGTCGTAGGCGGCCGCGTTGGACTTCACGTCCGGTGGCGCGGCCGCCTTGTCGTCACCGCAGCCGGCGAGCGCCAGGGTGGCGCTCGCCAGCAGCAGAGCCTTATGAAGGGTGGTGGTCACCCTCGCTTTCTACACGTTTTCAGACGCGGCCGAAGTCCTGGGTCCAGTACGGGGTGCCGTCGGCCTTGTAGGCCAGGCCCACCCCGACCGCGATGCTGGAGCAGTTCAGCATGTTCGCGCGGTGCCCGGGGCTGTTGATCCAGCCGTTCACGACGTCCTGCGCGGTGCGGTAACCCCACGCGATGTTCTCGGCCGAGGCGCCCGTGGTGTAGCCGGCGGCCACCTCACGCTGCACGAAGTTGCTGCCGTCGGAGCCCGTGTGGTCGAAGAAGTTCTTCGTCACCATGTCGCTGCTGTGCTTGCGGGCCGCCGCAACCAGGCGGTTGTCGATGCGCATGGCGCCGCAGCCGTTGGCCGTGCGGAAGTTGTTCGTGAGCGTCACGACCTCGGTCTCGATCGCGCTCGGGCTGGTCGTCGGCGCCGTCGGCGTCGTGGTCGGCGCGGTCGTCGGGGCCTTGGTGGGCGTCTTGGTCGGGGCCGTCGTCGGGACCTTCTTGGCCGTCGACTTCTTCTTCTTTTTCTTCTTCGCGGTGTACGACTGGGCGGCCGCATCGTCCGCGGCGTGCGCACCCACGAACTCGGCGACGTGCACGACACCGGCCGAGACGGGCGCGCCGGCCGCGAGGGCCTGTGGTCCGGTGGTCGTGACGAGCGCGAAGCCGAGGGGCGCCGCGATGAGGGCGGCGGCGATCGTGGTGGCGCGGCGGGCGAATCGGGTCACTGGTCGAGGCCTTCCGTTGCGGGGACAAGTGATGTCTGACGCAATGGGTATCGGGCCCGTCACACCCCGTCTGAGCTGCTGAACCGGCATGCAACCCCGAGCAACCAACCGGCTACCACCGACCTCGGCTCGGTGCATTCTCCCTAGTGGTCGGCGCCGCGGATTTCGCCCAAAGGTTGGAGGGCAGCCGCTTCGGGCATTTCTACGGTTGAGGTACACATCGACGAAGGAGCCAGTGCAATGTCCAGTCTCTACAGGCCCCGTGACAATCGCTGGATCGCCGGCGTCTGCTCGGGCCTCGCCCGCCGCTTCGGCATGTCTCCGAACATGATGCGTCTGATCTTCGTGCTCTCGTGCCTGCTGCCGGGGCCGCAGTTCATCATCTACATCGTCCTGTGGGTCCTCATGCCGGACGAGTCCAGAGCCCGCAACTACAGCTGAGTCCGCTCCTCTCTCTCCACAGTGGACTCGGCGTAGTGCGCGGCGGGAGGTCCGGGGTGCGGCCCGGACCTCCCCTTTGCCTGCTAAGTCCGAATATGACGCATCCTCGCGTTTCGGAGAGCCGAATTGGCGGGATGCGAAGTTTGTACGGTTCGGTAGCGGGCTGGGTCCAATGGGGTGCGGGCCGGTTCACCGGTTTCAGGTGGTCGCGGGGCGGCCGAAGTCGGTGGCATGTCCAACGACACGAGCTACACCGCAGCCGGAACCGGCGCCTACGGCGACTACGCCGAGGCCACTCGCCGCAGCGTCGCCCGCTCGACGCTCAACGGCCTGATGACGTGGCTCGGCGAGGCCGGCCTGGCCGCGGCCCGCGAGTCGGCCGGACTGCAGGCGACGATCGACCAGCACGCCGCCTGCGTGCGCGACGCGCTCGGTGACCCGGAGCACGGCCCCGGCGCCGTCCCGCTCGCCGGCTACGCGACCGGCGTGCGCGACGCCCTCATCGAGGCGCAGTGGCAGCTCCCGCCGGTCAGCGAGATCGACTGGGCCCGCCTGGAGTGGCCCGCCCTGCGCCTGATCGCCATCTGTGGCCTCGCCCGCGCCGGCGGTCACGTCTGATTGGTGCGACCTGGCAGCAGCAGCGAACACAGGGCGCCCGCGAGACAGATGACCGCGGTCGCGATGAAGATCTCCCGATACTCCGTGCGCAGCGCCGCCTGCAACGCCTCCTTGTAGGCGTCCAGCAGGCGGCGCTGCTCGTCCGGGGCCTTGCCGAAGACCAGCGGGAAGTTGAGCTTCGCCGTGAGCTCGTGGAAGCGGTGCAGCCCCCACGCGGTCAGTGCGGCCACCCCGATCAGCATGCCCATCATCCGGGCCACGACCACCGCCGAGGACGCCACACCGTGCTGGGCCGGCGGCGTGGCCCGCAGGATCGCCGCCGACAGCGGCCCGATCACCAGGCCCAGGCCGAACCCGGCGACCGCCAGGTCGGTGTCGAGCCGGGGCAGGAACCCGAAGTAGTCCACGCTCAGCACGTCCGCCGGCCACCCGGCGATGAGGACGTATCCGGCCGCCGCCACGGCCAGCCCGGCCACCGCGACCACGCGCTCGCCGAGCCGGCCCACCAGCCAGCCGCCGAGGACCGCACCGACCGGCAGCGCGACCAGGAACCGGGTCAGCACCAGGGTGCCCTGCACCCCACTGCGCCCGAGCAGCGTCTGCGCCACCAGCTCGACGTCCACCAGGGTCACCATCAGCGCCGCGCCCGCGCAGAAGCTGGCCCCCAGTGCCGCGAAGAACGGCCGCCGCCGCGCCCCGCGCAGGTCGATCAGCCGCGTCCGGGCCCGCGCCTCCCAGGCCGCGAACAGCACCGCCCCGACCGCGGCCCCGGCCAGCGCCCACCAGCCCCACGGCGGCAGCACCGCCCGCTCCGGGTCCGGGTTGTAGAGCGCCACCACGGCCGCCCCGAGCGTCACGGCCAGCAGCAGCCCGCCGACGACGTCGATCTTCGTGCTCGTCTTCGGCGCCGCTTCGGGCAGCGCCACCCACACGAGCGCGATGGCGACCGCCGCGAGCGGCAGGTTGAGCCAGAAGATCCCCCGCCAGGAGCCCAGCAGCGCGGCGACCCCGACCCCGTAGAGCGGTCCGAGCACACTCCCGAGCTCCTGCGCCGCCCCGACGACCCCGAGCACGCCCGCCCGCCGCCGCTCCGCCCACAGGTCACCGGCCAGCGCCAGCGTCACCGGCAGCAGCGCACCGCCGGCCAGCCCCTGCAGCGTCCGCCCGCCGGTCAGCAGCCAGATCGAGTCGCCCGACGCGGCGGTGAGGGCCGACCCGGCCGCGAAGCCGGCGAGGCACCCGATGAGCACCGCCCGCCGCCCGAGCCGGTCCGACAGGGAGCCCAGCAGGGGCATCCCGGCGATGTACCCGAGCAGGAACCCGGTCACGACCGGCGTGACCCGCTCCAGCCGGTTGGTCGCGATGTGCAGCGCGTCGAGGATGTCGGTGAGCACCCCGACGACCACGTAGGCGTCGAGCGCGGCCAGCAGCACGGTCGCCCCGCCCACCCCGATGGCCAACCGCCGCCGGCTCCCCACCCGGGGTTCGGCGAGCTCGGATACGGACACCGGCGCTACTTCGGCGGGGTGATGGTGACGGCGGCGTCGAACTCGGTGAACGTGACCGTGACCGAGCCGCCCTTGGCGTCGCCGGAGCCCGGCAGGTCGAACGTGGCCTTCAGCACGCGCTTGTTGTCCTTGGCGACCCACACCTTGCCCGGCACCACGCCGGTCACGCCGGGGACGATCTTCGAGAGGTTCTCGGCCGGGAACTTCGCCGCGACCCGGTAGGTGGCCTGGCCCTCGACGTTCTCCGCGGCCTCGGTCTTGCCGTCGGTCGCGGTGCTCAGGACCTTGGCGATGCCGCGCTCCGGGTCCAGGATCGCCGACGGGTCATAGACCGTGGCCGCCATGGACAGGGGGAGCTGCTGGTATTCGCCGGTCGGGCCCTTGAGGTACATCGTCTGCCCGACGATCGTGAAGGTCAGGTCGGTGGTCGCCCCGAGCGCCTCGACCTGTGCGGTGCCCTGGGCGTTGCCCTCCTTGGTCAGCACGCCCTCGGCGCGCTTGAGGGGCAGCCCGGCGATCGTGCCGTCGGCGGTGATCAGGAACTTGGCCGACTTGATGCCGGCCATCGCCGTCGACGCGTCCTTGAGCAGCCCGTCCGCCGCCGGCAGGTTGGCGTCGACGGCCGGGGGCGAGCTCTTCTTGTCGTCGTCATTGCCGGAGCAGCCGGTGACCGCCACGAGCACCGCCGTCAGGGCGGCGACCAGGAGACCGGAGCGAGACTGGGTGCGGGACATACCCGGCATGCTAGACCCGCCCGCATAACAAACCATGCCGACGCTGAGCGCCCTCTCAGCCCCGATGTTGCAGGATTGCGGACGTGGGCGGGCGGAAGCGGGCGACGGGGATCGTCGAGCGGGTCGACGGGGGAGTGGCCGAACTGTGCCCGGACGACGGGCGGCCGGGGCGGTGGACGCTGCTGCTGGACGGCTATCCGCAGTCCGCGCTCGACCTGGACGACCCGCGCCGGCTGGACTTCGAGTACATGCGCCGGGTCGCCTCCGTCATCGACGCCATGGCCCCGGCCCGGGCCCCGCTGTCCGTGCTGCACCTCGGCGGCGGCGCGCTGACCCTGCCGCGGTACATCGCCGCGACCCGCCCCGGCTCCGGCCAGCGCGTCGTCGAGCTTGATCAAGCCCTGATCGATTTCGTACGGCGAGAGCTCCCCCTGCCCCGCGGAGCCGACATCCGCGTGCGCGCCGCCGACGCCCGGGCCGCCGTGGAGGCCTACGCCCCCGGCAAGTTCGACCTGCTCATCGCCGACACGTACAACGGCGCCCGGGTCCCGGCCCACCTGACGTCCCTGGAGTTCCTCTCCGCGGCCGCGAAGCTGCTGCGCCCCGGCGGGGTCCACGTCGCCAACCTGGCCGACGGTGCGGGCCTGGCCTTCGCCCGTTCCCAGGTGGCGACCCTGCGGCAGGTGTACGGCGACGTCGTCCTCCTCGCCGAGCCGTCCGTCCTGCGCGGGCGCCGCTTCGGCAACGTGATCCTCGTGGCCGCGGCCGAGCCCGGCCGGATCCCGCAGGCGCCACTGGCCCGGGCCGGTGCCGGCGACGCGTTCCCGGCCCGCCTGGTCGCCGGCGACGACCTGACCGACCTGGTCGCCGGGGCGAGGGTCGTGACCGACGCGACGGCCGTCGCCTCCCCGCCACCCCCGGCCAATTTGTTCTAAGTGGTTGTTACCGACCAGTCCCCGGGACGCGGCTTAGGGATCGTTCAGGAACCGCCTACATTTGCGGAATGCTCGAATTCGACATCGTCCCGGCCCGCCGCCGCCCGGCCGAGGAGCGCGCCGCGCTGCTCGCCGACCCCGGGTTCGGCCGCGTCTTCACCGACCACATGATCACGATCAAGTTCGGTGCGGACGGCTGGCACGATGCCCGTCTGATCCCGTTCGGGCCGCTCTCGCTGTCGCCCGCGACCGCGGCGCTGCACTACAGCCAGGAGCTGTTCGAGGGGCTCAAGGCCTACGTGCGGGCGAACGGCGAGATCGGGCTGTTCCGCCCGGAGGCCAACGCCCGCCGGCTCAACGCGACCGCCGAGCGGCTGGCCATGCCGGCCCTGCCGGAGGAGCTGTTCCTGAAGGCGGTCTGGACGCTGGTCGAGGCCGACCGGGAGTGGGTGCCGTCCGGCGAGGGGCAGAGCCTCTACATCCGGCCGTTCATGATCGCCACGGACCCGTTCCTGGGGGTCCGGCCTTCGTCGGAGTACCTCTTCGCCGTCATCGCCTCCCCCTCGGGCGCCTACTTCTCCGGCGGTGCGAAGCCGGTGACGGTCTGGATCTCGCAGGACTATTCGCGGGCCGCGCCGGGCGGGACCGGCAACGTGAAGGCGGCCGCCAACTACGCCGTCAGCCTGCGCGCGCAGGCCCAGGCCCAGGACGCCGGCTGCGACCAGACGGTCTTCCTCGACGCGGTCGAGCACCGCTGGATCGAGGAGTCCGGGAGCATGAACCTGTTCTTCGTCTACGCCGACGGCGGCACTCCGCGCCTGGTCACCCCGCCGCTCAACGGCTCGATCCTGCCCGGCGTGACCCGGGACTCGGTGATCCAGCTGGCCCGGCACAACGGCTGGACCGTCGAGGAGCGGCCCTACTCGGTCGACGAGTGGCAGGCCGACGCGCGGAGCGGGGCGCTGCGCGAGACCTTCGCCTGCGGCACCGGCGTCGTGATCACGTCGATCGGCCGCGCCCGCTCCCGCGACGGCGAGTTCGAGATCGCCGGGGCCGAGGAGGGCCAGGTCACCGCCGGCATCCGCGATGCCCTGGTCGGCATCCAGCGCGGCCGGGCCGAGGACCCGTTCGGCTGGTCAATGGTGCTCAAATAAGCGACAGGTGCACGTGGTTCGTGTGGTCGCTCGACGGGTCCCCGTTGCCGCCGCTGTAGGCGTGCCAGCCGGCGGCGGGGGTCCAGACCTGCCTGAACCAGATGACGTAGAGCACCCCGAGCGCCGACGCGTTCTTCACGAAGTAGGCGGCCAGGTTGGTGCCGTAGGTCTTGTCGGCGCCGCTCGCGACGCCGCCGAAGCCGTCCGACGCGGCGGCGAAGTCGCAGGCCCGGCCCTTCGGATGCTCATACGGCCCGGACGGGCGGAAGCACGAGTAGAAGTGCGTGAAGCCGGCCTTGCGCGCCTCCTGAGCGGCGTGCAGCGTGCGCGGCGTGATGCAGCCCGTCGTCGTCGGGTCGTCGATGATGCAGTTCTCGGCCGGCCAGCTGCCGTCGGCATTGCGCGGGGCGGGGTTGGCCAGCGGTGAGTTGACGTTGACGTAACCGTCGGCCTTGCCGCGCATCTTGGCCAGGGCGGCCTCCGCGTCGGCCTTCTTCTTCGCCTGGATCGCGGTCTGCGCCTGCTGCTTGGCGACCTCGTCGTCGACCGCCTTCTTCGCCTCCGCGAGCTCCTTCTCGAGCTGCGTCAACCGCCCGATCTGCTTCCCGTTGTACCGCGCGATCGTATTCACCAGCAGGATGCGGTCCATGAACTGCTCGGGGGAGCCGGTGTTGACCAGCGCCGCGGAGAGCCGGACGTCGCCGCCGGTGCGGTAGGCCGCCGCCGCGATGACGTTGACGCTGGCCCGGACCGGCTCCAGCTCCTTCCGCATCGAGTCCATCTGCTGCGCGAGGTCGGCCTGGCGCTTCTTGGACGTGTCGAGCACGGCCTGGGCCTGCAGCCACTCGGTGTTGGCGGCGTCGAGCTTCTCGCCGAGCGTGAGGTCGGTGCCCTCGTTGGGGGCACCCGTCGGGTCGCCGGGCGCGGCGCTCACCGGGGTCGCCCAGAAGCCGAGCAGCATGAGCGCCGCAACCAGCGAAGTGAGAGTCCGGCGCCGCATGCCGGTGAGATTACCGAACCGAATTGGTGCCGCCCAGAGTCAAGAATGCGCCCGGACGGCTACGCAAAGTAGTTCTGAACCTCCGTACTGCAACCTCCGTAATGGCTTTGTTCATTCGAACGTGTGTCCGGCGTGTCGGATTCGGGAGATCGACGATTGCTTTGCTAGCGTGCCCGCTAGCAAACGGCTAGCGGGAGTGATGTTGGAAGCAACGGATAGGGCGGTGGCGATGCCGCCGCAGCGGCCACGGTTCGAGCGTGTGCAGCTCAACACCCGCGTGCGGGTGGAGATCGAGCAGACGCTGCAACGCTTCGTGGTCGACCACAACACCACGGTGCAGAGCTCCGTGGACCTCGCGCTGGCCGAGTTCCTCGCGGCGCGGGGCTATCCGCTGCCCCACACGGACTCCGCCCGGCCACAGACGCATGACGACGGGAGAAGCCGGTGAGCACGCCGGGCATCAACGAGTACGACGCCGATCTGCAGAAGACGGTCCGGCAGACCTCGATCATGCGGCAGCTCTTCTACTTCGTCGTGCTGATCGTCGCCCTGGCCGGGCAGGTCTCCGGCGCGGTCGAGGCCCTCGGCATCCCGCTGATCTGGGCGATCCCGGCGGTCGGCGCGCTCGAGCTGGGCGGCATCGTGGTCCTGGCCAACGCCGACGTGCGGCGCCGGCTGGGGGAGAAGGCCACCGCGTCGCGGATCCTGTCGGCCGCCATCGCCGCGTTCGCGGTCGCGTTCAACTGGATGGCGCACGACAACAAGCTGATGGCCGGCTTCTTCGCGGGCATGTCGGCGCTGGGCTACCTGGTCTGGCTGATGCACACCGAGAACCAGCGCCGCGACCGGCTCCGGGCCAAGGGTGACCTGCCGCCCACCACACCCGCCTACGAGGTGGTCGGGCACTGGCTGCGGCACCCGTGGCTGACGCTGCGGGCCAAGAACCTGGCCAAGGCCGACCCGTCGCTGGGGCTTTACACGTCCATCGCCGCCGCCAAGGCCGAGAAGCGCAAGGAGCAGCGCACGTCGGCGATCGCGAAGGTGCTGCACCGCAAGATCCGCTCGGCCGTCGACCCCAGCACGGCCGACATCGCGGTCGCCGTCTACGACCTCGACGAGATCGCGGTCCGCCTGGCCGACGGCGCCGACTACGAGGGCCTGACCGCGCTCATCGCCGCCGACCTGGCCCCGGCCCGGCTGGCCGCGATGACCAGCGCCCCGCCGCCGCCCGCACCCCCGGCCCCGGCACTGCCGGTCCTGGACGCGGAGGAGGCGCGGCCCGCCCTGCCGACCGCCGTTCCGCTCGTCGCTCCCAAGGCCGTCGTGGCCGTCCCCGAGGAGGAGGAGCGCCGCGCCGCCCGCGAGGCCGTGGCCCGCGCGACGGCGGCCGTCGAGCTCCCCGAGCCCGAGCCGGCCCCGGCACCGTCGGCGCTCGGCGGGCTGCGGGCCGACCTGGAAGGCATCCTCCCGGCCACGCCGGCCGCCCCGCGCCCGCGCCGGGCCCGGACCGCGCCCGTGACCCACGAGATCGGCGACGTCATCGACATCGCCGAGGAGCCGACGCTGACCCCGCCGACCCTGGTGCGGGAGGGGTCCCTGCGCAACCAGGTGCACCAGATCCTGCACGACAACGTCCCGCCCAACGACCGCCGTGACGTGGTCGCCCTGACCACCATGGTCGGCGACCTGCTCGACCTCGACGACGTGGAGCGGCTGACCGCCTCCAACTACGTGCGCACCTGGAAGAACGACGTCGACCAGGGCCGCCGCGCCAACGGCCGCCACCTCCAGGGCATCCTGCCCGTCCAGGGGTAAAGCCGTAAGTCCCGCCGCTTCGCTGCCGATTGGTGGCGAAGAGGCGGGAGGTGCCGATGGCCCGGTTGCTGGTGGTGGACGATGAGCCCGACGTCCGCGACCTGATCGTCAAGCGGCTGCGGGCCGACGGCCACGACGTCCTCGCGGTCGAGGACGGCTCGGCCGCGCTCGCGGCCGTGGCCCGCCACGGGCTGCCCGAGGCCGCGATTCTCGACGTCGACCTGCCCGGCATGGACGGCATCGAGCTCCTGCAACACCTGCGCCGGCACCGGCCCGACCTCCCGGCGATGTTCCTCACGGTGCTGTGGGACGGTGCCGTGGCGGCGCGGGCGCAGGAGACGGGGGCGGAGTACGTCCGCAAGCCCTTCACCGCGGAGGCGTTGCGCGCCGGGCTGGAGCGGACCCTGCAGGCCGCCGGATGACCGCTTCCCTCCTGCGGACGGCGGCGTGGGCCGCGCTGTACGTCGTGAGCACCCTCGCCGGCCGCCTGACCATCATGGACGGCTCCAGCCTGAGCCTGGTCTGGCCGGCCGCCGGCGTCTCGATCGCCTGGTTCTGCACCCAGCGCAAGGCCCGCATCCGCTGGCTCGACCCGGTCGCCCTCGCCGTGATCACCGTCGCCGTCAACATGGCCACCGGCGCCGCGCTGAGCCTGGCGCTGTGGTTCGTGGTCGCCAACCTCGTGCAGGCCGCCGTGTTCATGCGGGTCCTGGAGCGGCTGCGCCCGCACCTGTGGGGCGCCGGCGGTCACGAGCTGCTGGCCCGCTCGGCCGACCTGTGGCGGCTGCTGGTCGCCACCGGCGCCGGGGCCGGAGCCGGCGCGCTGATCGGCCCCGTCGCGGTGTGGCTGACGACCGGCCACTACCAGTGGACCGACGGCGCCGTGTGGTTCCTGCGCAACGTGGTGAGCATCCTGCTGATCAGCGCCGTCGTTTTCCGTCTGGGATACCACCATTCGACCGGCTTCCGCATCCAGCGCGCGCGACCGGGGCGCCTGTTCGAGTACGCGGCGCTCATCCTGTGCTCACTCACCGCCTACGGTGTCGGCTTCGGCGTGTCGCACCTGCCCCTCGTGTTTCCGCTGCTGGTCGTCACCGTGTGGGCGGCGCTACGGCTGCACACGACCTTCGTGGTGCTGCACGACCTCTGCCTCGGTACCATCGCCGTGCTCTTCACCCTGCACGGCAACGGACCCTTCGCCGCGGTGCCCTCACACGCGGCCCGGGCTCTCATCGCCCAGGCCTTCGTCGGCCTGATCGCCGTCGTCGGCCTGTCCATCGCCCTGGGCCGGGACGAGCGCACCGAGCTCGTGGACCGGCTCGCCGAAGCCGGTCGGGCGGCGGCGGCCCAGGCCCGCCTGGTGACGACGATCGTCGACTCGATGAGCGAGGGCGTTTCGGTGGTACGCCCGGACCTCACCTGGGTCGTCCGGAACCCGGCCGCAGTGTCTCTCCTCGGTGGAAGGACCAGCGGCGACGGCACGGTGGCCCACCCGGACCACTACGGCCTGTGCTACTCGGACGGCACCCCGCTGCCACCCGGGGAGATGGCTCACGTGCAGGCGCTGGCCGGCCACGAAGTCCGGGGGCAGGAGGTGCTGATCCGCAACGAGGGAGTACCCGAAGGAAGAATTTTGCACGTCAGCGCCACACCACTGCCCGACGACGGCGGTGCCGTGATCGTCTTCCACGACGTGACCGCCGACCGCCGCCACCGCGACGAACTCTCCTCCTTCGCCGGCGTGGTGGCCCACGACCTGCTGAACCCGCTGACCACGATCGACGGCTGGGCCGAGAACCTGGCCGACACGCTGCAGACGATGCCGCCCGACGACCCGGCCGTCCAGGACGCCGGCGACAGCCTGGCGAGGATCACGCGAGCCTCGGCCCGGATGCGCCACCTGATCAACGACCTGCTGGCCTACACGACCGCGAGAAACGCCCAGATAGCCCCCGTCGACGTGGCCCTGCACGACCTGGTGGTCGAGGTGACGAACGCCCGCACCGACCTGGCCGCCGCCGGCACCCCGCCCCCGCAGTTCACCCTGGGCCACCTGGACGACGTGCGAGCCGACCCGGTCCTGCTCCGCCAGCTCCTGGACAACCTCGTCGGCAACGCCGTGAAGTACACGGCCCCCGGCACCGTCCCGCACATAGCGATAGCGTCGAGCGTCGACGACGACGGCCGGGTCAGGGTCGAGCTGACCGACAACGGCATAGGCATCCCCCCGGGCCACCACGACGCCATCTTCACCAACTTCCACCGCGCCCACCGCTCCAGCGGCTACGCCGGCACGGGCCTGGGCCTGGCGATCTGCAAACGCATCGTCGAACGCCACGGCGGCACGATCCGAGCCACCGACAACCCAACCGGCGGCTCCCGCTTTACCTTCACCCTCCCGCCCTCCGAACTCCACCCCTCCCCGGCCCGCGTCTAGCCGCCCGCCGAGCACGCTGCGCTGCTGTGGAACCTCGGCGCGCCGAACGGCCCTCCGGGTACAACGACCGCTCGCCCAGGTCCGAGTTCGGGTCGAAGCCCCGCATCTCGGCCGCGGGGTCGGCGGCGCAGCAACGACGGCAGCGGCCGGCCGAGGTGGCGGTCGGCGTCCTCGACGGCTTCGGCGGGGGCCAACTATCGACGCGGGCGGGGTTACGCGTCGCGGCGGTGCAGGGTGATGTAGCCGCCGATCAGCGCGGCGGCCGCCCACAGGGCCAGGATTGCGACGCCTCCCCACGGCGGGAACGCCCGGTCGTAGCGGGGCGTGCCCGGCGCCCCGAAGAAGTGCAGGACGGCCAGCCCGGCGTCGTTGGGCAGGAACTGCGCGACCTTGCGCAGCCCGGGGATGTTCCCGAGACCTTGCGATTCAAGGAAGAACAGCGGCAGTTGTACTGCCAGAGCCGCGGTGGAACTCCGCAGGAGCTGCGCGATGCCGGCCGCCAGGAGGGCGATGAGCACGAGATACAGGAAAGCGCCCAGGATCGGCTCCCATTGCGGGCCGAGCCGCCGCGCGCCCAGCCCGGACCCGCCGGCGACGTACGCGGCCCCGACCGTCAGCGCCGCCGCCCCGGCCGCGTACAGGCCGACCACGCCGACCTTGGCCAGGTAGTAGCGGCCGCGGTTGGGGACGGCGGCGAGGGTGGGCCGGATGGTGCCGGCGGAGTACTCCCCGCCGACCGCGAACACCGCGAACACGACCAGCGCCAGCTGCGCCATGGTCAGGCCGTAGAACGTGGCGAAGACCGCGTCGAAGTTGTACCCCTCGTTGTCCCGGAAGCTCCGCCCGACGAGGTAGGCCAGGCCCCCGCCGACGGCGACGGTCGCGCCGAGGGTCCAGTACGTAGAGCGCAGCGTGCGCACCTTGACCAGTTCGGCCCCGAACGCGCTCACCGGCCGACCGCCTTCAGGAACGCGGCCTCGAGGGACGGCGCGCCGGCGACGAACTCGTCGACCGTCGAGTCGGCGATGAGCCGGCCCGCGGCGATGACGACCAGCCGGTCGGCGGTCAGCGCGGTCTCGGCCATGAGGTGGCTGGAGATGAGGACGGTGCGGCCCTTCGCGGCGTACTCCCGCAGCAGCGTCCGCAGCCAGTGCACTCCCTCCGGGTCGAGTCCGTTGATCGGCTCGTCGAGCAGCAGGATCGGCGGGTCGCCGAGCAGTGCCGCCCCCAGCCCGAGCCGCTGCGCCATCCCGAGGGAGAACCCGCCGGCCCGCCGCCGACCGGCCGCGGCCAGCCCGACGAGCTCGAGGACCTCGTCGACCCGCCCGTCCGGGATGCCGTTGCTGCGGGCCAGGAACAGCAGGTGGTGCCGGGCCCGCCGCCCCGGATGCGCGGAGCGCCCCTCCAGCAGCGCGCCGACGGTGCGCAGAGGCCGCTCGAGGTCCGCGTAGGCCCGCCCGCCGATCAGCGCCCGCCCGCCCGACGGCCGGTCCAGCCCGAGGATCATCCGCAGCGTGCTGGACTTCCCGGCCCCGTTCGGCCCGAGAAAACCCGTGACACATCCCGGTTGTACCGCGAACGAAAGCCGATCGACCGCAAGCGTCGACCCGTAGCGTTTCGTGAGCTCTTCGACAACGATCACGAGCCGGACGCTATGGGCCACGGCCGGCCGTCCGCAGTCACCGAAAGTCGGGCCGCGCCGCGACGAACGTCGCAGGTAGCCTGCTCGCATGCGCCGATACCTCGCCGCGGTCGGCATCGTCGGCTTCGACAGCGCAGTGCTCACGTTCGCGCATGCCGGCACCGTCCGGCCGTGGCTGCTGCCGGTCTGGGCCGCGGTGGTCGCCGCGATCCTGGCCCTGTCGCAGCGCCGCCCCGCGCTGGCGTTCCTGGCCGCGCTGCTCCCGGCCCTGGTCACCGGCGGTGCGGGGACGCTGCTGCCGTATACGGCGTATCGGGCCGGGCGGGGCACCGGCAGTACCCCCGCCGCATTGTGCTCTGCTCTTGGGGTTTTTGTGGTGGCCGAGCTCTTCCGCGCCCCCAACCCGACCTCGGTGATCATGGTCTCGGTGGCCCTCGGGTTCGTCCCGTTGCTGGTCGGCGCCTATGTGGCGCAGCAGGAACGGCAGGCGGCGGCCCTGGCCACGCACGAGCGCCTGCGCATCGCCCGGGACATGCACGACGCCCTCGGCCACCGCCTCAGCCTCGTGTCCATGCAGGCCGCGGCCCTGGAGGTGGCCGAGCTCCCGGCCCCGCACCAGGAGGCCGTCCGCCGCCTCGCGGAGCAGGCCCGCAGCGCCGCCGGCGACCTGCACGACGTGATCGGCGGCCTGCGCGCCCCGAGGCCCGGCCTGGCCGCCATCACCGACCTCGTGACGCGCGCCCGCACCGCCGGGGTTCCCGTCGACCTCACGCTCGGGGACTGCCGGCCGGAGCCGCCCGAGGAGGTCGGCGCGGTCGCGTTCCGCCTCGTGCAGGAGGGTCTCACCAACGGCTGCAAGCACGCCCCGGGCGCCCCGATCGCGGTGCGGCTCGAGTGGGAGGACGACGCGTTGCTGCTCTCCGTGGTCAACCCGGTGCCGCCCGGCCCGGTCGCGGCGCCCGGCCGCGGTCTGCTGGGCCTGGCCGAGCGGGCCGAACTGGCCGGTGGCCTGGCCGGCCATGCGGTCGTCGGCGGCGAGTTCCGCCTGTGGGCCGTCTTCCCCGCCACGCCGGCCGCCCGCCCGCCCGCGTTCGTGGGTGTCGCCCTGGCCGGCATCATGTTCGGCCTGGTACCGCTGGCGCTGCTGGTCGGTGTCGCCGGATGAACCAGCACCGGGTCCGGGTCCTGGTCGCCGACGACGAACCCCTCATGCTCGCGGGCATCCGGACGGTGCTGGAGTCGGCCCCGGACCTTGAGGTGGTGGCGGTGGCCGAGGACGGCGCGGCGGCGATCGCGGCGGCCGGCCGGGTCGACGTGGACGTGGTCCTGCTGGACGTACGGATGCCGCTGCTGGGCGGCCTGGACGCGATGCCCGCGCTGCGGGTCGTCAGTCCCGGCGCGGCGGTGGTGGTGCTGACGTCGTTCAGCGACGAGCCGAGCGTCCTGCGCGCCCTGCGCCAGGGCGCCGCCGGCTACGTCCTGAAAACGTGCACGCCGGACGAACTGGTGCGGGCGGTGCGCTCCGCCCACACCGGCGACGCGTACCTGTCACCGCCGGTGGCCCGCCAGGTCATCGGCCTGATCGGCCCTTCCGGCGCCGCGAACGCCGAACGCCGGCGCGCCGTGAGCGAACGCCTGTCGACGCTGAGCCCCCGCGAGTCGGACGTGCTCCGGCTGGTCGCCGAGGGCCTCGCCAACGCCGAAATCGGCGCCCGCCTCAACATGACCGAGCCGAGCGTCAAGACCCACGTGAGCCGGGTCCTGACGAAGCTCGACTGCACCAACCGCGTCCAGGCCGCCCTGCTCTACCGCGAGGCCACCGGATAGGGGCCGCGCGCCCGCGCGTCGCCGGCGGAAATAATGTCCGCTGTGGCGGGACCGAGGGTGACAGCGGACGACCTGGGCGCATGGCTCGTCAAGGGCAACGCCGACCAGACCGACCTGGCCGGCCGCTTCGCCCGGGACCCGAGTATCCGCAGCTGGTGTGTACAGCCGAGCTACCGCACGGCCCTGATGCGCGCCGGCCAGCCCGTGGTGTTCTGGGCCAGCGGCTCCCGGGCCGGCCTGCCCTACGGCGTGTGGGGCGTCGGCCGGCTGGACGGCGAACCGCAGCGGGACGAGCCGGGCGGCGGCCTGTGGGTGCCGCTGGACCTGGAGGTGTGGCCACCGGACCGGCGGCTGCGGCGCGAGGTGCTGCGGGCCGACGGCCGGCTCGCGGACCTGGAGGTTCTGCGGCAGCCACAGGGCTCCAACCCCTCCTACCTGACCACGGCCCAGTTCGCCGCCCTGCGGGAGTATTGCTAGGGCTGTGCCGCGGCCGCGTCGCCGTGGGTGATCCGCAGGTAGTAGCCGTCCGGGTCGGCGAGCCGGAAGTCGTACAGACCCCACGACCGCAGCTCCAGCGACGTGCTGACAACGGCCCGCTCCTGACAGCGTTCGTGGAGCGCGCGGAGCTCGTCCAGGCCGTCGAGCTCCAGCACGATCTCCACCCCGGCGCCCTTGCCGGCACTGAGCCGCTGCCTGCTGAACCCCTGGCCGTCCCCCTCCGCGGGCAGCTTCGCCACGGGCCCGAGCCCGAGCACGACCAGACCCCGGCGCAGGCTCGCGTAGTCCTCGGCGCGCCGCTCCACCGCGAACCCGAGCACGTCCCGGTAGAACTCGACGCTGACGCCCATGTCCTCCACGAACAGTTCCATCCGAAGCCGCATCCGTCGATGATCCACCAACCGGCCGGTGGTCGGCGGGGCGCCTGACACGGGGCTTAGCCGAGTTTTACGTTCGACTTATATCTGGGCCGAAATCTTGAGAGAGCGCTCTCCAGCTGCTTACGTACGAGGCAGTCGCATGCCTCAGCACCCCTGGAGGGCCTTCCTCATGCCGACCGCGCGTAACGCGTACCTCGTGCCGCCCCGGCGCCAGCCGAAGCGGCGCCGGACCCTGCTGGCGCTGCTCGCCGTGCCCGTCGCCGGCGCGCTGGCCTTCACCGTCGTGCTCACCGCGACCGCCGGGGCCGAGCAGATCGACACCGCCGGTGTCGTCCAGGCCGAGGCGTGGAATGCGCAGAGCGGGGCCCGGACCGAGAACACCGGCGACACCGGCGGCGGGCGGAACGTCGGCTGGCTCGCCGGCGGGGACTGGATGCGCTACGACAACGTCGACCTCGGCGGGGCCGGCTCGCTGAACGCCAGTGTCCGGGTCGCGGCCGGCAGCCGGGCCGGTGGGACGATCGAGCTGCGGGCCGGGTCGCAGGACGGGGAGCTGCTGGCCGGGATCCCGGTCGGGTACACCGGCGGCTGGCAGAACTGGACCACGAAGACGGCCGTCAGCACGACGGAACTGACCGGTTTCCAGACCGTGTTCCTGGTGCTCCGCAGCGCGCAGGCGAGCGACTTCATCAACGTCAACTGGCTGCAGTTCAAGCGCACCCCCACCGCGACGGTCCCGGGGTCGCCGTCGGCTTCGGTCGCGCCTTCGGCCAGTACCCCCGCCGGCTCTTCAACGGCCGGCAACGGCTGGCCCACCGTCGATGCGGCCAAGCAGAAGGCGGACACGACCGCGTTCTTCGCGCGCCGGCCGGCGCCGATCACGAACAACCCGGTGAAGGTCCCCGAGTTTCACGCCACGTGCACGGTCAGCCATCACGCCCCGGACGATCCGATCGTGTTCCCGGGCCTGGCCGGCGCCTCGCACGACCACACGTTCCTTGGCAACCGGTCGACGGGCGCGAACTCGACGGCCGACTCGCTGTTCGCGGCCGGCACGACGTGCACGCCCGCGCAGGACCACTCGGCGTACTGGATTCCGACGCTGTATCAGAACGGCAAGGTCGTGGACCCGAAGGAGGTGACCGTCTACTACGGCTCCCGCCTGAAGGACCCGAGCCGGACCCAGCCGTTCCCGTTCGGCCTGCGCATGATCACCGGGGACGCCAAGAACCAGAGCGACACCCCCGACAAGCAGGGCAACCACTTCTGGTGCGCGGGCGCCGGCGGCGAGATCGGGCGGACGGCGGACGGCCAGTATCCGATCTGCGCCAAGACGGCCGGGCTGGTCCGCCAGATCACGTTCCCGGACTGCTGGGACGGCGTCCACCTGGACAGCCCCGACCACAAGGCGCACCTGGCCAACGGCGACTCCACCGGGGCCTGCCCGGCCGGCCACCCGGTGCCGATCCCGTCGGTGTCGTTCGTGATCGCGTATCCGCTGAACACCGACACCGGCGGCATCACCCTCTCGTCCGGCAACGGCTTCTCGATGCACGCCGACTTCTTCAACGCCTGGGAGCCCGACGCGCTCGCGCAGCGGGTCCGCGACTGCCTCGACCAGGGCTACAAGTGCAACGCCCAGGGGACGTTCTAGCGCTGGTGCAGAGCCGGAGAGGTCACCCGCCGCCACGGGTGGCCTCTCCAAAGTTCTTGGTAGCAGCAAGGGCGATCCACCCCCGGCCGTGGCACCGTCGCAGACATGATCCGCTGTGTGATCGTGGACGACTCCGAGCGGTTCCGGGCCAGTGCCCGCCGGCTCCTCGCCGAGCAGGGCATTGCCGTGGTCGCGACCGCCGCGGACAGCCGTCAGGCGTTGCGAGCGGTGCAAGAGCAAGATCCGGATGTGGTACTGGTAGACGTCGGCCTCGGCACCGAGAGCGGCTTCGAGCTCGCCGCCCGGATCCGCGACCGGGCCGTCATCATGGTGTCGAGCCTGGCCCGGGAGGATCTGGCGGAGCTGCTGGCCGACAGTCCGGCGATCGGCTACCTGCCCAAGGACCAGCTGTCCGGCGGGGCGATCACGGGCCTGCTGCGGACGAAGCCGCTTCCAGGAAGGTGAGCACGGCGAGCACCCGGCGGTGCGTCTCGTCGGTCTCGGGCAGGTCGAGCTTCGTGAGGATCGACCGGACGTGCTTCTCGACGGTGCCCTCGGTGACCCACAGCGCCTTGGCCACGCCGCCGTTGGAGCGGCCCTCGGCCATGAGGGCGAGCACCTCGCGCTCCCGGGGGCTCAGCACGTCGAGGGGGTCGCGGCGGCGGTGGGCGGCGACGAGCTCCTGGACGACGGCCGGGTCGACGACGGTACCCCCGTCGAAAACGCGATGCAGCGTCTCCACGAAGTCGTCGACGTCGGTGACGCGGCTCTTGAGCAGGTAGCCGATCCGCTCGCCGCTGGCCAGCAGCTCGATCGCGTGTTCGACCTCCACGAACGCCGACAACACCAGGATCGCCACCCGCGGGAACCGCCGGCGGATCTCCCGAGCCGCGGACAGCCCCTCCGTCGTGTGGGTCGGGGGCATGCGGATGTCGACGACGGCGATGTCCGGCGCCGCCTTCTCGACCAGCTCCAGCAGGTGCGGCCCGTCGTCGGCGAGCCCGGTCACGGCGAACCCGTGCCGGTCGAGGAGGCTCGCAAGCCCCTCCCGGAGCAGCACGTCATCGTCCGCGATCACTACCGACCGGCGCAGTGCCGTGCTCGCCTCGAATGCCATCAAATCCAACATATCCCCGCAGAGCTGGGTAGACACCACCCATGCGCGGGGGGATGACCGGGCGGCTCGCGGCGACCAGCGCCCTGTTCGCCGTCATGATCTCGGTCGCCTTCGCGGTCATCCTCGTGTCGGTCTATCAGCTGCGCACCTCGGTCATGGTCGTCACCCGGGCCGAGCGGGCCGTCTCCGCCTGCAACACCCTGGAGCGCCTGGTCCTGGACGTGGAGGCGGGCCGCCGCGGATATGCCCTCACACACGACCGGGCGCTGCTGGAGCCGTGGGTGCGGGCCCAGCGCCAGATCCCGCTGCGCCAGCAGGAGCTCGCCTCGTCGGTCGCCGGCAGCCCGGTCCAGGCGGCCCGGGTGACCCGGCTCAACAGCGACGTCACCGCCTACCTCGACAACTACGCCGACCCGGCGATCACCGACGACGAGGCGGGCGAGCCGGCCAACATCGACCCGCAGTCCATCATGGACGGCCAGAAGCAGATCGCCGCGCTGCGGGCCGAGTTCGACGAGTTCATCAACACCCAGCGGGTGACGGTCGACCGGATGCACGCCGCGGCCAGCCGGGCCGGGCGGCAGGCCCTGGTCGCCGGCGTCTCCGGGCTGACGGTGGCGCTGTTCGCGGTCGCGATCCTGACCCGCTCCCTGGCGGTCATGGTGGTGCGGCCGCTGCACCGGATGGTCATGGCGGCCGACCGGGTCGCCGGGGGTGATCTGCAGGTGCGGGTGGCGACGGACGCGCCGGTCGAGGTCGGGGCGCTGCAGCGCACGTTCAACGCGATGGTCGCCGCGCTCGACCGCAACCGGGGCCTGCTCGGGGCGGTCGCGGCCGAGCAGGCGGCACTGCGCCGGGTGGCCACCGTCGCGGCCCGCGGCCGGCCCGCCGAGGACGTCTTCGCCGCCGTGACCGAGGAGGCCGGCAAGCTCTTCGGCGCCGACGCGGCGGTGCTGCTGCGCTTCGAGGCCGACGGCAGCGCCACCGTCGTGGCCAGCTGGAGCTACGACCCCGTGCACCGGATCGGTCTGGGCCCGGTCGAGCTGGACCACGGCGGCATCGCGGGCCAGGTCCTGCGCTCCGGCCGCCCGATCCGGATGGCCGGCCTGCGCAGCGCCGACTTCCTGCGGCACGAGTTCGGCGACGCGACGATCCGCTCGGCCATCGGCGCCCCGGTCCTCGTCGCCGGCCGCACCTGGGGCGCGCTGAAGGCCCTGTCCACGTGCTCGAAGTCCCTGGAACAGCACGACGCCGAGCGGGCCGCCGAGTTCACCGAGCTGGTCGCCAGCGCGATCGCCAACACCCAGGCCCGGGCCGACCTGACCGCATCCCGGGCCCGGGTGGTGGCGGCCACCGACGAGAGCCGCCGGCGCATCGAGCGGGACCTGCACGACGGCACCCAGCAGCGGCTGATCGCCCTGCTCCTGGCCCTGCGGGCGACCGAGAGCCAGGTCGCCGACGGCCTGCGGGAGCGCCTGCACGGCATCGGCACCGACCTGGCCGAGGCGATCGACGAGCTGCGGGAACTGGCCCGCGGCATCCACCCGTCGATCCTGTCCGACGGCGGTCTCAGCCCGGCCATCAAGTCCCTGGCCCGCCGCTCGCCGGTGCCGGTGGAGGTCCGCCTCGACCTGCCGTCGCGCCTGGACGCCCCGGTCGAGATCGGCGTCTACTACATCGTCGCCGAGGCCCTCACCAACGCCATCCGCCACGCGAACGCGTCGGTGATCACGGTCCGGGCCGCGATCGCCGAGGCCCGCCTGCGCCTGTCCATCGAGGACGACGGCGTCGGCGGCGCCGACCCGGCCACCGGCACCGGCCTGACCGGCCTGGGCGACCGCGTGGCCGCGCTGGGCGGCACGATGCAGATCGCCAGCCGGCCCGGCTCCGGCACCCGCCTGACGATCGACATCCCGCTCGTGACTCCCCCGCGGGGGTGAGGTGCGTTGAGGCCCCTATGGTGGCCAGCCGGTATCCGCGCCTGCGGGTTTTCCGACCAGGGAAACCCCGCTGGCCACGAGGCAACGGACACCCGTCCGCGGGCACGGTGGAACAGTCCTTCACACCCCCTTGAACAGGTGATCCACCATGACGACTCGCCCGGTCGAACCGGTGCTGTGCATGGCACTGTTCGTCTCCAACACGCCCTGCTTCTCCGACCCGGACACGGCCACCGTCCGCGCGACCGTGAACGCCACCCTGGACCGTCTCGGCCCGGAGGAGTGCTACGCCCGCGCCGCCGAGGTCTTCGGCGACCGCCCCGACGTGGCGCTGAACCGCATCCAGTGGGCCCGCTCCGTGTGCAGACGGGCCTTCACACCCGCCGCCGTCTAGGCCCTAGCCGGCCGGCTATCCGGCCGGCTGGCCGTCGAGCTTGGCCAGCAGGCGGGCCAGCTCGTCCAGCTCGGCCGGGGTCAGCGACAGCATCTCGGCCGGTGGGCGGCCGTGGATCCGCTCGGCCCGGGCGGCCTCCTGGCGGCCCCGGTCGGTCGGGATCACGAGCTTGGCGCGGCGATCCGAGGGGTGGGGCTCCCGGCGCACGAGGCCCCGCTTCTCCAGGTCGTCGACGACCACCGTCATGTACGGCGCGTCCGTCTGCAGGAGCGCGGCCAGCTCCCGCATCGTCATCGGCTGGCCGGCCAGGCGGCGCAACGCCTTGGCCCGCAGGTAGCTCATGTCCAGGGCCTCGCTGACCTCTTTGCGCCGGTCGTTGCGCTCGAACACCAACGCCAGTATGGCCTGCCAGACCGCGGCGGCCTTGGCGTCGTCCGTGTCAGGCATCGACCAGCTCCGCTTCCGGTTGGCGGCTCAGGGCCCGAGGGCTGGTTGTGAGGGTACCGATGAGCAGGATGGCGGCGCCGCACCCGGCCACGATCCACCAGCCGGCGTGGCTGGCCGGGCTGAAGCCGTCGGCCATCGCGCGGCCGTGCAGGCCGGCCGTCACCACCGCACCGAGGACGGCGATGCCCAGGACCGAGCCGAACTGGCGGCTGGTCGACGCGAACGCCGCGGCCACACCCGCCTGCGCGGTCGGCAGGCCGGAGACGGCGGTGACGGTGATCGGCGGGTTGACCATGGCGAACCCGATGCCGAAGGCGACATACGCGGTCAGGATCTGCCACAGCGGCGTGTGCGCCGTGAGCCCGCTCAGCAGCAGCCCGCTGGTCAGGATGCCGGCCCCGCCGACCAGCAGCGGCGGGCGCGGGCCGCGGGCGCCGACGAGCCGGCCGGAGAGCGGGCCGAGGACGACGGTGATCGCGGCGATCGGCAGGGTCAGCAGCCCGGCGTGCAGCGGGGAGAAGTGCCGGACGTCCTGCAGGTACAGCGTGTTGAGCAGCAGGAACCCGGCCAGTGCCCCGAACGCGGCGACGGCGATCGCCGTGGCCCCGGCGAACGGCGGGCTGCGGAACAGGGTGATGTCGACCAGCGGCTCGGGGCGGCGCGGCTCGACCACGAGCAGGGCGACCAGGGCGATCAGGGCGACGATCCCGGCGATGAGCTCGTGCTCGATGATGGCGTAGGTCGCGCTCGCGAGCAGTACCAACACGATGATCTGTCCTGGCACGTCGACCCGGCGGGGCTTGGGCGCGCGCGACTCGGGGACGAACAGGGCGGTCAGCACCACCGCGGCGATCCCGATGGGCACGTTGATCCAGAAGATGGTCCGCCAGCCGACGGTCTGCACCAGCAGGCCGCCGACGACCGGCCCGAGCGCCATGCTGATGCCGACGACGCCGGCCCACACGCCGATGGCCCGGGCCCGCTCCCGCCGGTCGGTGAAGACGTTGGTGATGATCGACATGGCCACCGGGTTGAGCATCGAGCCGCCGATCGCCTGGACCACGCGAAACGCGATGAGCCACTCCAGCGTCGGCGCCAGCCCGCAGAGCAGTGACCCGATCGAGAAGACGACGAGCCCGAGCTGGAAGATCCGCCGCCGCCCGAGCCGGTCCGCGGTGGAGCCGCCCATGATCAGGAGACTGGCCAGCACGAGGGTGTACGCGTCGATGGCCCACTGCAGCCCCGACAGCGGCGCGTCCAGGTCGCGTCCGATCGCCGGCACCGCGATGTTCACGATCGTGTTGTCGAGCCCGACGATGAGCAGGCTCATGCAGCAGATCGCGAGGATGAGCAGGCGCCGGCCACGTGTTTGTACGACCATAATAGTTATGGTCGTACAACCAACTGTCCGGCGCCACGCGTCGCGGTATTTTGCGGCTCAGATCACGCCCTAGTTCGTCGGCGCCGCGCCCGGCTGCTGCCCGTTCTGCGGTCCGCCGTTCTGCTGGCCGCCGCCGTTGGCCTGGTTGAGCGCCGTGTCGGTGATCGTCGTGGCCGTCGCCGTGTCGCCGCTGACAGTGCCGACGACGGTCACGGTGTCACCGGTCTTGATGTCGGACACGGCGTCGTTGCCGTTGTCGATGCTGGTGGACGAGCCGATGACGAACGTTGTCGCGCGCCCGTCGGCGCTCTTCGCGGTGATCGAGGTGGTGCTGATGTCGGTGACGGTTCCGGTCTGGAGTCGTTTCGTGGTGTACCCGCCATTGCCGTCGGACGCCGTGAAGTCCCCGTACAGCGCACCGGAGAGCCCACTGTTGTTGAAATTGCCCATCCCCGGCCCGCCCTGGCCGCCGCCCATGCCGCCGGGCCCGCCCGCCGGCGCCGTCGAGGCGGTGGCGTCCCCGCTCGCCGCTCTGATCACCGCGAACCCGCCCCCGCCGATCACCAGGGCCGCGACCACGCCGACGATGACCGTCTTCACCTTCGAGGACTTCGCCGCCGGCGCGGGGACGGCCGCCGGCGCGAGTCCGGCGGGCTCCGGCTGCGCGGCGCTCGCCCAGACGGGGGCGGCGGCGGGCTGCTGGTCGGTCGTCTGGCTGCTCATGGCGTCGCTCCCGCGGGTCCGGCGGCCCGCTCCGGGGGAGCCGCTCACCAGCAACGATCGCGATGTTGCCTGTCACGCCGCCGCGTGGACCTTGGCAACCACCTGTGAGCCTTCGGGAGCCGGCCGGCGGCTCCGGCGCACGCCGGCGAGGACCACCAGCAGCAGGCCGAACACCGCCCACGCGGCCAGCACCCAGACGTGCGGCGCGGCCCCGGCCCCGTCGAAGAAGGCCGTGCTGCGCAGGAGGGAGCCGGCCGCACCCGGCGGCAGGTACTGCCCGAACGTCCCCCAGCCCGACGGCAGCATCTCCGGCGCGCTGGTGAGACCCGACAGCGGATTGCCCAGCAGCATCATCGTGGCCGCGCCGAGTGCCAGCCCCCGCACCCCGAGCAGCGACTCCAGCCCGAGGATCGCCAGCGCGGTGGCGGCGATGGACAGTGCGACGACGCCGCTGTTGCGCCAGAAGTCGCCTTCGAGGGAGCCCAGCCAGTACTGCAGGATGCCGACCAGCGCCAGCCCGCCCGTGACCGCGAAGGCCAGCGCCCCCGCCACCCGCCGCCCCATCCCGACGATGAGGCTGGTCAGCAGCCCGGCCGCGATGATGCCGCCGAGCACCAGCGGCAACGCCCCGGCCGCGAGCCCGGCCCCGCGCGGATCGTCGACCGGCAGCGGCACCAGATCGCGGACCGCGACCTCGGACTGGTTGCCGGCCAGCCCCTGCGCCACCTGCTGCAGCGCCTGTGCCACGGCCGGGCTGGCGGCGGAGGCGATGATGAGCTGGGGCTTGCCGCTGGTGAGGTCGATCGCCCCGTACACCTCGCGATCCCTGATCAGCCGCTCCGCCGCCGCCGTGTCGCCGACGGTCCGCACATCGAACGCCCCGGGCCGCTTGCTCTCGAGCTGCTGGACGACCTGCGCGGCGACCGGCGCCGGCCCGGCCACGGCCAGCGGAATGTCGTGCACGCCGGCCCGGGTGGCGGGCCACGCGAACGCCACCATGATGAGGCTGAGCAGGGCCGTCAGCAGCAGCACAGCCGCACCGACCCGGCCCCACCCGGACGACTTCCCACGCTCCTGAGCGGCCATGCGAGTCTCCTAAAAAGAACGTTCGTTCGCTGTTTTTAGACTCCCCTGCTTGCTGTCGCCAGTCAAGAACGAACGTTCGCTTTAAGATGCGACTCAGCTCACGACTGCTTGCCTCAGCGCTCCGAATCCGGCGTTCTGTAGTGGAGGTACATGACGCCGTTGGCGAACCGGCGCTCGTCGACGAGCTCGAGATCGGTGCGCAGGCCGCTCGGCAGCCCCGGCTTGCCCCCGCCGAGGACCACCGGCCACACGAACAG
Source organism: Dactylosporangium sp. NPDC051541 (assembly GCF_044454505.1). Lineage (NCBI taxonomy): Bacteria > Bacillati > Actinomycetota > Actinomycetes > Micromonosporales > Micromonosporaceae > Dactylosporangium > Dactylosporangium sp. NPDC051541. The sequence continues at coordinate 220,992 of NZ_JBITDU010000011.1, read as the reverse complement.
CCGGCACTCGTCGACCAGCCCGGCCCGGAACGCCTGCGCCGCGAGGTCGGCGCCGCCCACGGTGAGATCACCGCCGGCCGCCGCCTTCACCTCCCGCACCGCGGCGGGGTCGAACCGCCGTTCGAGCCGGGTGTCGGCCGTCGGCACCGCGGCCAGCGTCGTGGAGTACACGACCTTGCTCGCCGCCTGCCAGACCCGCGCGAACTCGGCCATGGCCGCGGACCGCGCGGCCAGGGTGGTATCGGTCTCCCAGGTGGCCATCCCCTCGTACAGCCGCCGCCCGTACAGCAACGTGCTCACCGATCGCAGCTGGTCGGTGTAGAACGCGAACAACTCGTCGTCCATCGGCAACCAGGCGAACACGCCGTGCTCGTCCTCGATGTAGCCGTCGAGCGACAGGTTCGTCAGGTAGATGAGCTTGCCCATGCCGGTCCCTCTCGGTGGTCGATCGCACAAGATCCTGCACCTGTTCTACGAACGACCGCCGGCCAATGCGACACCGGGCTTGGTTTCAGGTGGTCCGGCCGCCTGCTTGGGCGACTCCGCCGATTCGGGCGCCTCCGCCGACTTGGGCGACTCCGCCGATTCGGGTGACGATGCCGGCTCGGGTTCGTGTCGCGGTCGCGAGGACCGACGACGGGCGGCCGAGCCGGTCGCCCTGGCGGACCTCGACGCCGCCGTCGCCGGACGTGTCGAGGAGGTGGGCGGCCAGGCAGCCGGCGCTGTTGGCGTTGGCGATGTCCTCGTCGACACCGATCGCGGGGGCGAACATGCGGGCGTCGGCCGTGCTCGCAGCGTCCGCCCTCTTCGCAGCATCGGCCGTTTTCGCGGTGGCGGCCGTTTTCGCGGTGGCGGCCGTGCTCGCGGTGGCGTTCGTGCTCGCGGCGACGGTCGGTGTTGCGGTCGGTGTTGCGGTCGGCGACAGCGCGTAGGTGAAGCAGCCGAGCAGGCCGAGCCGGCGGCACTCGTCGGCCAGCCGGGCGAAGTCGGGCCGCATCGCCGCCAGCGTCCGGCGGTCCCGGACGGGCACGAGCAGCCGCGGCGTGCCGGGCGAGGCGATCCGCAGGTCACCGGCGATGACGTCATCGGGTGTCAGTCCGAGTGCCGCGACGATGCCGCCGCTGACCGCGCCGGCGCCGTCCCGCAGTGCGATGACGCCCTGGTCGAACCAGACTTCGACGCCGCCGGGCCGGCGGGTGGCGGTGACCTGGAAGGTCCGGTTGCCGGTGCGCTGGCACCCGTGGTGCTCGGTGGCCCCGCTGCGGTGCAGCAGGACGGCCTGCGCGGCGATGATCCCGTGGCCGCAGTTGGCGAGCTCACCCGCGGCGGTGAAGAACCGCACGGCCACGACATCGCCGCCGCCGGTGCCGACGAACACGGTGTGTGACGTGCCGGCCGCCGCTGCGATCGCGCGCCGTTCGCCGTCGGTGCGCGCAACATCGTCGATCACGACCGCGGTGGGGCTGCCACCGCCCCCGTCGCGGGTGCAGGCGTCCACCACCGTGGCCTCGACGCGGTCCATGCAGCGCACGTTAGCGATTCGCTTTTCGAAGCGCCAGGGCAGCTACGCCCCACCATCCTCTGTCATTTCGGAAGCCCACGCGTCGGACCAGCGGACGAGCGGCCGCAGAGCCCGATATACGCCGTGCCCGAGCTCGGTGAGCCCGTAGGCGGTGTCCGCCTGCTGCCGGACGAGACGGGCGTCGAGCAGCTCGGTCAGCCGCTGCCGCAGCACGCTGGAGGACATGTTGTCGCAGCGCTGCCGCAGCGCGCGGAAGCCGACGGGCCCGTCCTGCAGCTCCCAGATGATGCGCAGGTTCCACCGGCGCCCGAGCAGGTCGAGGGCGGCCATCAGCGGACGTCCGGTGCTGGACCCCCGCACCGGCCGCCCGGGCCTGGGTGTCGTCATTGGCCCCGCCCTCTTGTCGCTTCGATATCCGACACAGTAACGTCCACCCCGACCGATTCGATTTCCGAAGCGGAGGACGTCATGCACAAGCTGGTGGTCCTGTATCCCGAGCCCGCCGACCCCGACCACTTCCGGCACTACTACGTGACCACCCATCTGCCCTTGGTCACCCGCCTGCCCGGCCTCCTGGCCTGGCGCTACAGCCTCGACGTGACAGCAACGCCGGGCCAGACCCCATACTTCGCCGTCTTCGAAGCCGACTTCGCCGACGCCGAAGCAATGACCGCGGCCAGAACCTCACCCCAGGGCCGCCAGGTAACCGCCGACGTCCCCAACTACACCACCGCCAGCCCCACAGTCATCCATTACGAGGTAAACCGAACGACAAGCTGAACCGGCCCGTCGGTGAGGGGGTTGAAAGGTCAAGAATCAGCAGCGGCCACGGCAAGCGGCTTCGCCACGAAGCAGGAGGTGGCGCAACCAGCGAGCAGCAGATACACCACGACCCGGGCCGGTAACAACCGGACCCGAGCCTCGGTTCGCCTGGTCGAAGCCAGGACATCATCGACCATCTCGAACGGCACCAACCGGGTCAGCTCACCTCAGTGTCGACCGCGAGGTGGCGTTTGCGGCCGTTGATCTTCTTGCCGTTGTCGAAGCCCCGGGTCGCGGCGGCGACGGTGTCGGCGGCCTTGACCGATTGCGTCCATGATGCCGGCGGTCGGTTGCACGTCCCGGCCGACGCCGGTCCGCAGCCGGGCCCGGAGCCGGTCGACCAGCAGGTGTGGCAGTTGCCGTTCGCTCCAGCGCTGGAAGAACGCGTAGACCGCTTCCCACGGTGGGAAATCGATCGGCAGCGCCCGCCATTCGATACCGTTGCGGACGATGTAGCCGACCGCGTCGAGCATCGCGCGGAGGTCGTGGACCATCGGCCGGCCGGCAGCCCGGCGCAGCTGGTCCATCACCTGTCGCGCGTGCGGCTGCAGGACCTTCCACTGCGCATCGGTCAGGTCGGACGGATAGCGGCGGACCCGGTCCCGACACAGGCAACCAGGGCAGGTGGAACTAGCGCCGGGCACGGCCGGCAGGTATGAAGACATCTACGGGTTCTTGGTAGGACGGGCTGACTAGAGACCTCCCATCTACCAAGAGCCCGCCTTCTATGTCTCCGGACACGCCGCAGGTTGACCACGTCGACATCAACCACCTCGCCCAGACCCTTTACCAACAGGCACTTAGACCACTGCGATCAGCTCTTCCTAAGCCCGGGCCGCTCGAACCGGCCCCCGCCGAAGCCTCGCGGATGCCGAATGACTCCCCGCGCGGGGGAATTGCTCGAACCTCAACCGAGACGATGCCCAGCCGGACGTGCGATGGGGGGCGTGGGTGGGCTAGCCCCCCACTGGGGAGCGAGCAACGCGAGCGCGAAACATCCACCGCAGCCACGGCAAGCGGCACCCGCCGCGAAGCAGGGGGTGGCGCTGCGGTGGCCCCGGCGCGAATCGAACGCGCGACACCCGCTTTAGGAGAGCGGTGCTCTATCCCCTGAGCTACGAGGCCTTCGTGCTGCAGGTCGAGTCTAGGGGAAGGTGGGCATCGACCGAAATCGCGTATCCGTGCAACCTCCGGCCGGGTGGTGCTCGTTTCAGTCCGACCGATGGGGGAGGGCGATGCGAAGACAGGCGCAGGACGAGTACGTCGAGTATGTGACCGGGCGGCTCGGGGCGCTTCGGCGGCTGGCGTTTCTGCTGTGCGGGGACGAGCACCGGGCCGATGACGTCGTGCAGCTCACGATCGAGAAGCTGTACCGGCGGTGGGCTCGGGTGAGTGCGGTGGAGCACCTCGACCAGTACGTGCGGCAGATGCTCGTGCGCACGTTTCTCGATGAGCGGAAGCGGCCGTGGGCGCGGATCGGGCTGTTCGCCCGGGCGCCGGAGAAGGAACGGGCGGCGGCGACTGAGATCGAGACGGGGCTGGTCGTGCGGGCGGCGCTGGCGAAGGTGCCGCGGCGGCAGCAGGCGGTGCTGGTGCTGCGGTACCTGTGTGACCTGCCCGTCGACGAGGTCGCGGCGATCTTGAGTTGTTCGCCCGGGACGGTGAAGAGCCAGGCGGCTCGGGGGCTGGCGGCCATGCGTCAGCTCGTCGGTGATGACCTGCAGAGGACGGTGTGAGATGGATGACGACGACCGGTTTGGGATTGATCTGCTGACGCCGCTGCGGCGGGATCCGCTGGGGCCTTCGGCCGTTGACGTGCGGCGGGCCGTGGCCAAGGGGGAGCGGCGGCAGGCCACGGTGCGGGCGGCCGCGGCCGGGGTTACCGTGCTGGCAGTGCTCGGCGGGGTGTGGGTGGTGACCGAGCGCGGCGGTGCCGAGCCCGGCCCGGCACCGGCGGCGAGTGTGCCGTGGGGGCCGCCGGCGCCCCGGGCGTGCACGCCGAAGCAGCTGGAGAACCCGCCGAAGTACCCGGCGATCGCCCAGGTCCAGGGCGGGGACCCGACCGGGCGGTATCTGATCGGGCTGGTCGCCGCCGGCTATGACCGGGACGGCCACAGCGGCGGCGGGACATACGGGTGGTGGGAGGACGGGCACTGGCACGACCTGGACCCTCAGGGTCGCAACCCGACGGACGTCAACTCGCGGGGCGTGATCGTCGGCACCCGGCCGCCGACCGAGTTCCCCGACGCCGGCACCGCCTGGGTGTACAAGGACGGCCAGGTGCGGGACCTCGTTGGCGCGAAGGCGGCGGCGGTGGGCATCAACGACAAGGGTCAGATCGTGGGTTACGTCGGCGGGTCAGGGGTGATGTGGACCGTCGACGACCCGAATCCGGTCCCGTTGAAGGTCCCCGCCGGGTATAGCGGGCCGGCCCGCGTCGGGGGGATCGACGAGGACGGGACGGTGGCCGGCGGGCTGAAACGAGACGGTCACGACGTGCCGGTGGTCTGGCTGCCCGGCGGAGAGGTCAAGCCGATCGACGCGGTGGGCGGCGACGAGGACGTTTCCGCCGGCGCCATCCGTAATGGCTGGGTGATTTTGAGCGGCACGGACCGGCAGATGCTCTGGAATCTGCGCACTGGCGGTGCACCGGTGGAGATGGACCGGTCCATCACCACCGGGCCGAACGCCTCGGGCTGGTACGTCGCGCAGACGTCCGCGGCCGCCGAGCTCGTGACGCCGCGTGGCCGGGTCAAGCTGGCGCAACCGGCGGAGGCCCCGGTCGGCCCACCGGGTGCCCTCGCATCCAGCAAAATCCAGGTGCATGCGATAAGTGACGATGGGTCGCTGATCGCCGGCGAACTACCGGTCACGAACCAGGCAGACCACGCGATCGCGTATGTGTGGACCTGCCGATAAGGGCACGGGCGCGGGCCACCTTCACCGCCTCGGTGAGGGTGGCCAGGTCGTAGGCGCCGTAGTGGCGCTGGCCGTTGATGAAGAAGGTCGGGGTGCCGCTGACACCACTGAGGTCCGCGGACTCCACGTCCTGGTCGATCCGGGCCGCGTGCTGGTGCCTGCGCAGGTCCTCGTGGAACTGCTCGCGGTCCAGGCCGAGGCGCTCCGCGTAGTCGACCAGGGCCATCGGCTTGAGCTCGTCCTGGTGGTCGAGGAGCAGGTCGTGCATGGGCCAGAACGCGCCCTGCGCGGCCGCCGCCTCGGCCGCCTCCGCCGCGAGCTGCGCCTGCGGGTGCACATCGGTCAAGGGCAGATGCCGCCAGACGTACCGCAGGTCGGTGTCCGACAGCAGTTCGCGCACGACGGGCTCGGCCTGGCCGCAGTAGGGGCATTGGAAGTCGCCGTACTCGACGACGGTCACGGACGCGTCGGCGGCGCCCCGGACGTGGTCGACGCTCACATCCACCGGCGGGATCAGGTCGACGAGGACCTCGGCGTCGCCGAGCAGCGCCCGGGCCCGCTTGTGCTTGGGGAGGCGGGCCGTCATGCGGTACACCACGAACGTGAGCAGCGACGCGATGACGGCGGAGGCCAGCACGCCCAGCTTCGCCTCGGCGAGTTCGTCCCCCGTGAACGCCAGGTTGGCGATCAGCAGCGACACCGTGAACCCGATCCCGGCGATCGTGCCGCTGCCGAGGACCGCCGCCCAGCCCGCACCGGGGCGGATCCGGCCCTTCGAGAGCCGGGTCACGGCCCAGGAAGTACCCACGACGGCAATGGGTTTGCCAACAACGTAACCGGCCAGCACACCGAGCGTGATCGGCGAGGTGAAGGCCCGGGCCAGGAAGGTGGCATCGATCGGGATGCCGGCGTTGGCCAGGCCGAAGAGGGGCACGATGAGGTAGCTCGTCCAGGGGTGATACATCCGCTGCAGCCGGTCGTTGGGCGACAGCGTCCGGGTGAGGCCGATGGACGCCGAGCGGGCCAGCTCGGGCGTCGGCTGCTCGCGGAACAGCTTGAACAGGCCGCTGGCGGCCTCCAGCGCGCCGCGCGCCGGGGTATACGCGGTTGCCGTCAGCCCGATCGCCAGGCCGGCGACGACGGGGTCGACACCGCTGCGCAGCATGAGGTACCACAGCAGCAGGCAGAACGGCGCATAGAGCACTCCGCTGCGCACCCCCAGCGCGCGCAGGCCCAGGAGCACCCCGAACACGGCCACGGCCAGCAGCAACGGCATCACCGCGATGTGCTCGGAATACGCCACCGCGATCACGATGAGCGCCACCAGATCGTCGACGACGAATACCGTCAGGAGAAAGACCCGAGCCTGCTCCGGTACCCCCTTGCCGACCAACGCCAGCAGCCCGAGCGCGAGCGCCGTGTCCGTCGACATGGCCACACCCCAGCCGTGAGCGCCACCGCCAGCGAAGTTGATCGCCAGGTAAACGCCGACCGGCAGCACCATCCCGGCCACCCCGGCCGCCAGCGGCAGCAGAAACCGCCGCCGGTCCCGCAGGTCCCCGAGGTCCAGTTCGCGCCGCGCTTCCAGCCCCACCACCAGGAAGAACAGCGTCATCAGGCCGCTGTTGACCCACGTCCGCAGATCGCTCGCCAGCGCCCAGGAGCCGACCTTCAGCGCGAGTTCGGTGCTCCACGCCCGCTCGTAGCCGTCCGCGTCCACGTTCGCCCACACCAGCGCGGCGACGATCGCGCCGACCAGCACCCCGGCGCTGCCGGACTCGGTCGCCATGAAACTGCGCAACGGCGCGGTGAAGTTCCGCCGCGTCTGGGACACCTCGCTCACAACGCCGCAGTCTAGGCTCGTTGATCGTGGGGATACGAGTGGTGATCGCCGACGACCAGGAGATGGTCCGCTCCGGGCTGCGGCGCATCCTCACGGCCGCGCCCGACATCACGGTCGTGGGGGACGCGGCGGACGGGGTCGCGGCGCTCGAACTGATCCGCGCCGTGCGGCCCGACGTCGCCCTGCTCGACATCCGGATGCCGCGGCTGGACGGCCTCGAAGTCACCCGCGCGCTCGCCGGCGGCCCCACCCGGGTGGTCGTCGTCACCACGTTCGACCTCGACGAGTACGTCTACACCGCCCTTCGCAACGGCGCCGCCGGCTTCCTGCTCAAACGCTCCGGGCCGGCCCTGCTCACGGAGGCGGTCCGGGCCGCGTACTCCGGCGAGAGCCTGATCAGCCCCTCCATCACGGTGAAGCTCCTGCGCCATCTGTCGGCACCCCGGCCGTCCTCACCCGAGCCGCTCACCGAACGAGAACTGGAGATCGCCGCCCAGGTCGGGGCCGGACTGACCAATGCCGAAATCGGGGAACAGTTGTTCATTTCCGCCGGTACCGTCAAAACGCACGTATCCGCGGTGCAGCGCAAACTCGCGGTGCGCAATCGGGTCGGGATCGCGGTCTGGGCCTGGAACAACGGGGTTGTCGCGCCGTGAAGGCGCTCTGGCTGCTGCTGCTCATCGTGCCGGTGCTGTGCGGGTTGCCGTTGACGAAAGCGCCGGGGGCATTGGTCAGTATCGCGGCCATGCTCGCCGTCGCCGCCGCGATCAAACCCTCGTGGTGGTGGCTGGTCCTCGGATCGCTGGTCGTGACCGCCGTCTATCCGATTGTGTATCCGGATCAGCCGGAGGCGGCCGGGCTCTGGTTCATGTTCGAGTTCACGCCGTTGCTGGTGCTGCTGGCGCGGCTGGTTCGGCGGGGGCTCTGGACCGGACTGATCGTCGGGGTGGCCGTTGTCGTGCTGCCGCTGCGGATGTCGTTCCCGTTGAACGGGGTGGTGCTCACCGTCGCCTCCGCGTTCGCGTGTGCGGTGGGGGCGGCCGGGGTCGGGCTCTATTTGCGGGGGCGGGATCGGGCCTTGGAGGCGGCTCGGCGGGCGCAGCGGCTCGAGCTGGCGCGGGACCTGCATGACCTGGTCGCGCACGAGGTCACCGGGATCGTGATCGAGGCGCAGGTGCCGGAGGCGGCCTCCTACGCCCGGATCGAGGCGGCCGGGCAGCGGGCATTGGCGGCCATGGATGAAATGGTGGCGGCTCTCCGGTCCGCCCGCGTCTATGGGCTGGCCGATGTGCCGGATCTGGTGGGGCGGTTCGGGTCCTCGGCCTCACTGTCCATCGCGCCCGGGGTCTCGTTGTCGCCGGCGGCTTCGGCGGTTGCTTATCACGTGGTTGTCGAGGCGTTGACCAATGTTCGGCGGCATGCTTCGGCTTCGGCCCGGGTGTTCGTAGCGCTTTCGACTACCGGGGTGATCTCTGTTATTTCCGACCTGTCGGATATTTCGGTTACGCGGGCCCACGGCGGGTCGGGGCTCCTGGGGCTGGCGGAGCGGGTGGCGGCCGTCGGCGGGACGTTGACCTACGGGCCGCGGGACGGGCGGTGGGAAGTCGTCTGCGATCTCTCCCGTTCGGCAGATGTGCGCGGCGGCGGCGTTCAGCAGCCTTGAGGCATGCTCGAACTGCTCGACATCACGAAGGTCTACAAGGGACAGAAACGGGCCGTCGACGGTCTCACGCTCCGGCTGACACCCGGACTGATCGGTCTACTCGGACCCAACGGCGCCGGGAAGTCCTCACTGCTGCGGATCGCCGCCACCGTCACCCGGCCCACCAGCGGAACCGTCCGCTTCGACGGCGCCGACGCCGTGAGCCGGCCCGACGCGCTGCGGCGGGCGCTCGGCTACCTGCCGCAGGACTTCGGGGTCTACCCGCACCTGAGCGCGGTGGAGTTCCTGACGTACCTGGCCGCGGTCAAAGGCCTGCCCGCCCGCGCCTCCCGGGCCCGGATCGACGAGCTGCTGGAGCTGGTCAACCTCACCTCCGCGGGGCGGCGGCCCCTGGGCGGGTACTCCGGCGGCATGCTGCGCCGCGTCGGCATCGCCCAGGCGCTGCTCGGGGACCCGCGGGTGATCATCGTCGACGAGCCGACGGCCGGGCTCGACCCCGAAGAGCGGGTGCGGTTCCGCAACCTGCTGAGCTCGCTGGCCGCCACGCGGGTCGTGCTGCTCTCCACGCACATCGTCAGTGATGTGGAGTCGGTGGCTTCCCGGATCGCGGTACTGCAAGGCGGCCGGCTCCGCCTCGACGGGCCGCCGGAGGATGTCGTGCACAGCGTGGCCGGCCATGTGTGGGAAGTGACAGTACCCCCAAATGCGGTTGGTGATTTGCAACAACGACTCCTCACGACCCGCGCCGTCCGATCCTCGTCCGGGGTGCGGCTGCGAATCCTGTCCACCGCCCGCCCGCTGGCCGACGCGGTGCCGGTGACGCCCGACCTCGAGGACGCGTATGTCGGGGCGGTGCGTCGATGATCTTCTCGGTCGCGCTGGCGGACTTTCGGGAACGGGTGCGGCGCCCGGCGTACCTCTTCATGCTGATCTCGGCCATCGGCCTGGGTCTCCTGGCCGTGCCCGCCGTCGACTCGCACTGGTCGGTCCTGGTGATGGGCGGTTACCGGGGCCGGTACACCAGCGGGTACGTCGGGATGGTGACCGCCCTGACCAGCGCGTTGTGGCTCACACTGGTCGGCTTCTACCTGGTCCGCGACGCCGTCGCCCGCGACGAACGCACAGGCGTCGGCCAGCTGATCGCCGCCTCACCGTTGCGCACCTGGGCCTACCTGCTGGCGAAACTGCTGAGCAATGTCGCCGTGCTCGGCTCGATGACCGCCGTTTCAGCGACGACGGCGGTGGTACTGCAACTGCTGCGCGGCGAGTCCATGCGCGTGGATCTGGTGGCGCTGGCGCTACCCTTTGTGCTGATCGCCTTCCCGATGCTGGTCGTCACCAGCGCGGCCGCCCTACTGTTCGAAACCACCCCGCTCCTGCGCAGCGGCCTCGGCAACGTGCTGTGGATCTTCATCTGGATGGTCGGCACCATCGCCGGCCAATCCCAGAACGCCCCGTTCGGTGGCCTCGGCCTACGCCCCGTCACGCTGCCGGCCGGAGCGAGCCAGGACGTGGGCCTCGGCCTGATGTATGTGGACGAGCCACTGCGCGCCTTCGACTGGCCCGGCCTGCCGGTAACGACATCGTTCGTGCTCGCCCGCGCCGAGCTGATCGCGCTGGCCGTGGCCGTCGCCCTCCTGCCGGCGCTGTGGTTCGGCCGCTTCGACCGCCCGGCCCGCCCCGACCGCCCTTCCAGGTTCTTCCGGTTCCCGGCGCCGCGGTGGGGCGGCCCGGGGCTACGGCTGGTGGCCGGCGAAACACAGATCCTGGTGGCGGGGACACCGCTGTGGTGGTGGCTGGGCGCGGCCACCCTGAGCCTGGCCGGCCTGACACTCCCGCGCGGCGCGCTCCTGGCGATAGCGTGGATCTGGCCGGTACTGATCTGGTCCCGCCTGGGCACACAGGCCGCAACCTCCGGGACGGCCGCGATCCTGGCCGCCTACCCATCCCCTCGCCGCCGAGTGCTGGCCGAGTGGACAGCGGGCGCTCTCCTGGCCGCCGCGACCGGCGCGGGCGCCGCGATCCGGATGGCCTGGGCTTCGGACTTTCCCGGCCTTTCGGCCTGGCTGGCGGGCACCCTGTTCATCCCGGCGCTGGCGTTGACTTCGGGCACACTGACCAAGGCCCCCCGATTCTTCCAGGCGGTGTACACCCTCCTCTGGTACCTGATGATCAACGACGCCGACGCCCTGAATTTCATGGGCATCCTGCGCGACGGCCGCCACCCGACCGGCCCGGGCGCTCTGACCTGGACCACTCTGTCGTTGGCCGGCGTACTGACTACCCTGGCGTGGACAACGGTCAAGCAGGCTCGTCGATGAAACGCTTACGTTCGTTCACAGCAAACCTACGACAGCGCCTTCGCGATGCTTGCGACCTGGCTCGGCGCCACGGCGTCCCAGTAGCGGCCGTCGTGGCAGCCCGTCGAGAAGGTCACAACCGCCGGGTCCGGGAGGTGGTCGCGCAAGCGGTGGACGGTCGGTGCGAACGGGTCGGCCGAGCCGATGTCGATGCGCATGGGGACGCCGGACAGTTCGGAGGCGCGGGCGGTGATGTCGTACCGGTCCCACTCCGCCCGCGAGTCATAAGCGCCCGGGTTGACATGTTCGGCGTCGTCGTAGTCGCGGAAGATGGCCGGCGACGAGGCCACCACATAGCTGACCCGGTCCCGGTACGTCAGGGCCGACAGGAGCGCCCCATAGCCGCCCATCGACCAGCCGGCCACCGCGACCCGCTCCGACTCCAGGCCGTACTCAGCCCCCAGCATCGGCAGGAACTCCTCGAACAGCATCCCCAGCGGATCGTCTCCGGATGCCGCGTGCGGATGCCAGTATCCGCCGCCGCCGTCGGCCGCGGCCAGGACGAACGGCCGGCCGCCGGCAGTGACCAGGTCGGCCATCAGGCGTGGGTAGTTCCCGGTGTTCACGGCACTCAGCGCGTCGGAGCCGAACCCGTGCAGCGCCAGGCACACGGGCAGCTTGGCGCCCCGCCGCGAACCCGGAGGGTAGGCCAGGGCGTAGGAGACCGGACGGCCCCGCAGCCGCGACGGGAACGAGCCTATGGACGGCAGCGGCGCGGAAGCGGTCAGCGGAGCCGGGGGCGTCGCGTCGCAGCGGCCCAGAGCTTCGTCGAGCCGGCCCTTGCCGGGCAGCACCGCGTGATCGACGAGTTCGAATCCGGTGACCGCGGCCGCCGCCAGCAGCGCGGCCCCGCCCGACAACACAACGCGCCGGCTGATCCCCATGTGCGACACCGTAGCGACCGATCGATCAAGTCGTTGTCCTAGTGGTTCACAAGTAACCACCAACCGGCGTGCCGCACGGTTCACCCCATGACCACTGCACTGACCTCGCTCCCGGCCGTGGCCGGTCCCGTATATGTCCCCGGCGACGAAGGCTTCGCGGCCGAGGCGTTCTCCTGGAACGTCGCCATCACCCACGAGCCCCTGGCCGTCGTCGGCGCCACGAGCGCGCAGGACGTGGCCGTGGCCGTGCGCTGGGCCGGCACGCTCGGGCTGCCGGTCGCCGTGCAGGCCACCGGGCACGGCGCGGTACGGCCCGTCAACAATGGTGTCCTCATCACGACGAACCGGATGCGCGAGATGAGCGTCGACCCGGTCGCCCGGACCGCTCGGGTGGCGGCCGGAGTTCGCTGGTCCGAGGTCATCGCGGCCGCGGCCCCGCACGGCCTGGCCCCCTTGAGCGGCTCCTCGTCGCAGGTCGGCGTGGTCGGGTACACCCTGGGCGGCGGGGTTGGTCCCCTCGGCCGGAAACACGGCTTCGCCGCCGACCACGTCCGCTCGGTCGAGATCGTGACCGCGGAAGGCGCGCTGCGAACGATCGATGCCGACCACGACGCCGAGCTGTTCTGGGCCGTGCGGGGCGGGAAGGGCAACTTCGGGATCGTCACCGCCATCGAGTTCGACCTGTTCCCGGTGGCCGCGTTCTTCGGCGGCGGCATCTTCTACCCCGGCGCCCACGTTTTCACGATTTTGCGGGTGTACAGCAAGTGGTCGGCCGGCCTCCCCGAGGACATGAGCACTTCGGTCGCCCTGATCCGGTTCCCGGACGCCGAAATGGTGCCCCCGCCGCTGCGCGGTGCGTTCGCGGTCCACCTGCGCGTCTTCTACCTCGGCCGCGAGGCGGACGGCCGGGCGCTGCTGGAGCCGATGCGCGCGGCCGCACCGGCGATCATCGAAGACCTTGCGACGCTGCCGTACCCCGCGATCGACAGCGTCCACCGCGACCCCGTCGACCCGATGCCGGGCCGCGAGCGGGGCGTCGTGCTCAGTGCGCTCACCGAGGAGACGATCGACCAGGTCGTCGCGGCCGCGGGTCCCGACGTCGACATCCCCGTGCCGATCGTGGAGGTGCGCCACCTCGGCGGCGCGTTCAGCCGCCCGCCGGCCGTGCCCAACGCGGTGAGTGGCCGGGGCGCGGAGTACCTCCTCTTCGCCATCGGCCTCGGCGTGCCCGAGCTGGTCCCGGCGGTCGACGCCACGATCAACCGGATCCTGGCCGTGGACGCCACCCCCGGCGGCCTGATCAACTTCTCCGGCGCCGCCGGCCCGGACGCGCTCCTGGCCAACTGGTCCCCGGCCGACCGCGACCGGCTCCTGCGGGTCAAGGCCGAGTACGACCCGGCGAACGTCTTCTCGAGCGGCCAGGCCCTGCGGTCCTGAAACTGCGGCCTGAACTCCTGTCCTGCACCCGGCCCGCACTGCTGCGGGCCGGGTGCCGCGCCGATGTGGCCACCATGCAAAGGTCGGTGCTGCGGACGATGCGACTGGCGATCGCACTCGCCCTGGCGGCGGTGACGGCGGTCTCGCTGGTCCACCCCACGCTGTGGGGTCTGGTGCCGGTGGCCGTCCTCGCCGTGCTCGCCTACTACCTGCACCGCCTGCTCAACCGCGTGGACCGGCAGCACTCGGCGCAGAACGCGCTGCTGCACACCGTCCTGCGCCGGTTCCCGTTCCCGGTCCTGGTGACCGACCCGGCGGGGGACGTACAGTCGGCCAACCCGGCCGCCCTGGACCTGCTGGGCTGGCCGGCCGGGACCCCCGTCGTGGCCGCCGCGCTGCGCCTGCACACCCCGGACGGCCGCCAGGTGAATCTGCGGGCGTTGGCGCTGAACGGTTCGGACACGTGCGAAGCCCGGCTGACCCGCCCGGACGGCACGACCAGCGAGATCCTGATCGAGTCCATCCCCATAGACCCCGGCGCCGGTACTGTCTTCGCCCTCCTCGACATCAGCGCGCAGCGCGTCTTCGAGGAGTCCCTCCACCACGCCGCCTACCATGACGCCCTCACGGGCCTGCCCAACCGGGCCATGCTGTGGCAGCACCTGAACACGGCCGCCGCCGACCATCACCCCTACGCCGTCCTCCTGGTCGACCTGGACGACTTCCGCACCGTCAACGACACCCACGGCCACCAGGCCGGCGACGAACTCCTGACCGCGGTCGCCCACCGCATCCGCGACGCCGCGTACGCCGAAACCCGCACCACCCCCCACCGGGCCGTAGTGGCCCGCCTCGGCAGCGACGAGTTCGCCGTCCTCCTCCCCGGCGCCGACACCCGCCAGGCCAACCACCTGGCCCAAACCCTCCGCGCGACCTTCGACCACCCGTTCCCGACAACCGCCGGCCGCCTGGTCGCCCGAGCCCGCGTAGGCGTCTCGGTCAGCGCCCCCGGCGCCTACCCCGACGAAGCCCTCACCGACGCCGACGCGGCGATGCGATAACCACGGCCATGACAACCAGAAAGGCCAATGGCCGCTGACGGTTGACCACTGCGGAAAACGAGGCGGGCCGCCCCCGGAAGGGGCGGCCCGAAATCCGTCGCTGCGATCAGTTACGGAACGCGTCGGCTACGTCGTTGCCCGCGTCCTTCACGTGGTCGCCGGCCTGCTTGGCCTTCGCGGCGGCGCGCTCGGCGGCGCCCTCGGCCTGCAGGCTCTCGTTGTCGGTCGCGTCGCCGTACTTCTCCTTGGCGGCGCCCTTGAGCTCTTCGGCCTTGTGCTCGACCTTGTCCGTGAAACTCATTGTCAGTCCCTTCCACGTATTCCAGTCACGCCTTGCTGACTAGAGCATTCCCGGGGCGGCGCGTTCGCAAACGCAGGCGTCGTGCTGCCGTCGTCACACCCGTCACGAGGAATGACAGGGTGATCCCCAGTCCCGCGGCGGCGAGCGGGTTGCCGGTGAACACGTTGCCGCCCAGGTAGCCGAGGCCGACGATGTACAGGCTCCACAGCGACGCCCCGACGGCCAGGGCCGGCAGGAGCCGGCGGCGCGGGAACTCGGCGTAGCCGCTGACGAGGGCCACCGTCGTGCGGCCGAGGGGGACGAAGCGGCCGCCGGCGACGATCGCGCCGCCGTGGCGGTCGAGGAGGCGGGCCACCCAGCTGACGGCCTTGGCGTAGCGCTCGCCGCGCAGGAACCGTTCCACGAACCGCCGGCCGCCGCGCCGCGCCACCTCGTGCATGAGCACGTCGCCGACGAACATCGCGGTCGCCGATGCGGCCAGGACAAGGGCCAGGTGCAGGTGGCCGGACGCGGCCAGGGCGCCACCGGCGATCACGCTGGTCTCGGCCGGTACCGCCGGGATGAGGCAGTCCAGCACGAGCAGCACGAAGATCAGCAGGTAGGCCCACCCGGCCATCGCTTCCATGCCTTCAACCCTGCCGGTGTACAGCTCCGGAGTCAGCGGTGCCAGCCCGCCGAACGGCCGGGGGGTTTCCCCTACCCCTAAGGGCCTCGGGCAAGATTGGTCGGATGTGGGCGGAGTTTCGTGAGCACGTGATCCTGGAGGACGACGCCGTCCTGGTGCTGGACAAGCCGGCCGGCGTGTCCGTCATGGGTGAGCGCCACGAGTCCGATCTCGTCCGCATGGCCGCCGACGCCGGTGAGGAGCTGTTCCCGGCGCACCGCATCGACAAGGTGACGTCGGGGGTCATTCTGTTCGCCAAGAACCTGCCGGCCCACGGCGCCCTGACCCGCCAGTTCAATAAGCGCACGGTCGAGAAGGCATACCTGGCCGTGACCGCCCCCGGTGGGCTCCCGGCGGCCGGGGACATCGACCTGCCGCTGAGCGTGGGCCGCAAGAACCGGGTCCGGATCGCCGCGCCGCGGGAGAGCATCGAGCGCTCCGGTGACAGCTGGACGGTGCCGGCGGCGGCGGTGTTCGACACGGTGCCGACGTACCCGTCGCAGACGTCGTTCACGGTCCGCGCCCAGACCGGGGACCGGGCGCTGCTGGAGGCCCGCCCGCACACGGGCCGCCGCCATCAGATCCGGGTCCACCTGGCCTGGATCGGCCACCCGATCGTGGGCGACCCGCTGTTCGAGAAGCAGCCGGCGGGCCGCACCTACCTGCATTCGTGGCGGCTGTCGTTCGACCACGGGGGCGCCCGCGTCACGGTCGAGGCCCCGATGCCGGCCGATTTCACGGTCTGAACAGCTCCCGGCGGCGGGGGTTGGCGACGGCGCGGTAGCGGCCGTCGGGCTCGGGCTGCGGGCTCACCGGGTCGGCGAAGTCGGGGCGGTCGGCCGCGAGCGCCAGGGCGGCCTCAACGCGGGGCCGCGGCCAGTCGAGGGTCAGCGCCAGTTCGGCGGCGTCGCGGGGGGCCGCCGCATGAACGAGGGCGGCGATGACCGTGAGCATGTCGTCGGCGACCGCGGGGTCGTAGTCGAGGGTCATGCCGCGGCTCAGGTCGTCGAAGAAGCGGCCCATCCGCTCCAGGCGGACGCCGGCCGGGGTGTCCGGGCCGTGGAGCGCCGCGCCCTCGCGGGCCGCCGCGGCCCACTTCGCGTGGGCGCGGGCACTGGTGAGCCCGGTGCGCAGCCAGACGTCGTCGTCGATGACATAGCGCTCACGGCGGCCGGCCGGGCGTTCGCGGCGGACGATGTCCAGGGCCTCCAGGTAGGCGATGGACTTCGACACCGAGGCCGGGCTGACGCGCAGGCGGGCGACCAGTTCGGCGGCGGTCAGCGCGCCCGCGTCGGTGGTGACGATGGCGGTGAGGACGCGGGCGGCCATCCGGTTGAGGCCGCTCTCGACCATGAGGGCGGCAAACCGGTTGGCGAAGCCGTCGGCGGCCGATCGCGTCTCGACCGACGAGGCCTGTGTCGCCTGACTGCCGTCGGCGGCCGATCGCGTCTCGACCGACGAGGCCTGTGTCGCCTGACTGCTGTCGGCGGCCGATCGCGTCTCGACCGACGGGGCCTGTGTCGCCTGACTGCCGGGGCCGCCCGGGCGGGGCCGCGCCGCCCGGATCGGGCGTCGGCGGGTCTGGTGGGCCTCGGCCGCGCGGTAGGTGCCCTGGCGGAGGTTGCGGCCCACCTCCCGGGACACGGTCGACGTCGGCCGGCCGAGGCGGCGGGCGATCTCGGCGTAGTCGAGACCGTCGGCCAGCCCGGCCGCGATGTGCTCGCGGTCCTCCCGCGTCAAGCGCGCCCCCGGCATGCCGCCCATCGTTGCATTCAGCACCACCCCATTGCAACGCTATGCAATTCATTCCAGGCCATTGCAACGTGGCATTGCCATCGACCGGGTGGATTTTCTAGTTTCAAAAAATGGAAACACACCCGATTGAGATCGATGGGCTGCGGATGCGGTACGGGGAGCGGGAGGTGCTCGGCGGCGTGAGTTTCCACGCCCGGCGGAGCCAGGTCCTGGCCCTGCTCGGGCCGAACGGGGCCGGGAAGAGCACCACGATCGAGATCCTGGAGGGCTTCCGGATCCGCACCGGCGGGGCCGCGACAGTGCTCGGGGCCGACCCGGCGCGCGGCGACGAACGGTGGCGGGCCCGGGTCGGGATCGTGCTGCAGGCCTGGCGTGACCACACCCGGTGGCGGGTGCGGGAGCTCGTCGCCCATCAGGCCCGCTACTACCCGGGCCGGGCCTGGGACCCGGACCGGCTCGTCGCCGCCGTCGGGCTGACCGGGCACGCCGGGCAGCGGATCGGGGTGCTCTCCGGCGGGCAGCGGCGGCGGCTCGACCTCGCGCTGGGGCTGGTGGGGCGGCCCGAGGTGCTGTTCCTGGACGAGCCGACGGCCGGGCTCGACCCGCACGCGCGGCGCGAGTTCCACCGGCTGATCCGGGACGTCATCGCCGAATCGCAGACGACGGTCCTGCTCACCACCCACGACCTGGACGAGGCCGAGCGGCTGGCGGCCCGGATCGTGATCCTCGACGCGGGCCGGGTCATCGCCGACGGTACGGCCGCCGAGCTGGCCCGGATCGCCGGCCCGGACGAGGTGCGGTGGAAGCTCGGCGCCGAGCAGCACATCGAGACGACGAGCGACGCCACGAAGTTCGCCTACGAGCTGTTCCAGCGCCACGGCCCGGCCGTGCAGGACCTGGAGATCCACCGCTCGTCCCTCGAAGACACCTACCTGGAGCTGGTCCGTCGAGCGGAGGAGCGGCAATGAGCCCCGGATGGCACCGCGGCCTGATCGAGCTGCGGCAGTCGCTGACCCAGCCGGCCGAGCTGTTCAACCACTGCTTCTGGCCCACGTTGATGCTGATCACGCTGTACTTCATGCGCGGCCACGCGGCCCTGCTGCCCTCGATCCTCGGGATGAACGCCGCGATGGGCATGGTCACCATGAGCCAGGGGCTGACCGCCGACCGCGAGGACGGCACGCTGCTGCGGGCGCGGGCGACACCGAACGGGCTCAGGGAGTACCTCCGGGGCAAAATCATCTCCGTCTCCGGCGGGCTCCTCGTCGACCTCACGATCTTCCTAGTTCCGGCGCTGCTGATCGTGCGGGACCTGCCGTCCGTCGACGTGGGCACCGTCCTGTGGGTGCTCGGGCTCGGGCTGCTCGCCACCCTGCCCCTCGGCGCGATCCTGGGCGCGCTGCTGCCGACCGCGCGCGGGCAGGGCCTGCTGACCCTGCCGATCCTGGCCGTCATCGGCATCTCCGGGATCTTCTACCCGATCACGGCCCTGCCCGGCTGGCTGCAGTCAATGGCGCAGATCTTCCCGGTGTACTGGCTGGGCCTCGGCATGCGCACAGCCTTCCTCCCCACCGAGGCCGGCCACCCGCTCGCCACCGCCGCCGTCCTCGCGGCCTGGGCCGTCGCCGGCCTCGTCCTGGCGCCGCGGGTGCTACGCGAACGCCTCATCGGCCAGCACCGCGTGCAACCGAGCCGCGCCGGCCGGGTCCAGGCTCGATAGCGACAGCGGCAGCTCGCGCCCGCGGTCCAGCGCCGTCAGCTGGGCCGCGGGCGGCGTGTCGATGAGGTCCACGATCGGCGCCACCGACTCCGCGACCGGCCGGGCCGCCACGAACGCGAGCGCCCGCAACACGCCGCGCAGCACGGGATTGAGCGGCGAATGGTCACCGCTCTTCGTGAAACCCGGGTGGTACAGCACATAGCGGGCCTTCCCCGAATACCCGGCGCCGAGCAGATCGTTGAGCCGGCCGGCCTGCATTTGGGCCCGCACCATCGAATAGCCGGTCCGCAATTGCAGGTCGTCCCACGCGATCCGCCCTTTGGTGACGCCGACCCCGCCGACATTGACGATGACCGGTGCCGCGGCCGCTTCCAGCAACGGCCGGAGTCCCTCGGCGAGCCGGTGCCGAGCCAGAAAATAGAGCCCGAAGGTGTACTCCAAATGCTCCGACGTCTCCCGCCGAGCCGGGCTGACCCGATTGGCGCAGAGCACGAGCGCATCCACCGCCGAGACCCGCGCATACAACTCGGCGACGACCGCCTTGATGGCAGTACCCCCGCTGAGGTCTTGGTTTATAAAGGTAATTCCGGACGGCAACGTCCGGCCCTTGGCGGCATTGCTGCCGATCACAAACACGTCGTCGCCGCGCTCGAACCGGGCCAGGGCCGTCGCCCGCCCCATGCCATCCGTCCCGCCGGCGATCACCACCGTCTTGGTGTTCATGTGAACAATCTCAGTACGCTGGCCGCAGGCGCGAAAGGAGGCACTTCAATGTTGGATACGCACACCCGTGTGCCCGTGGCCGAGTACGACGCCTGCCCGGTCACCGGCATCGTGCGGCGCATCGGCGAACGCTGGACCCTGGTGGTCCTCTCCCTGCTGTCCCGCCGCCGATACCGTTTCAACGAACTCCACCGCGCCATCGAGGGCATTTCCCAGCGCATGCTGACCCGCACCCTGCGCACCCTGGAGGCCGACGGCCTCGTCGAACGCACCGTGTATCCGACGGTCCCCCCGTCCGTCGAATACGCCCTCTCCCCGAAGGGTGCCGCCCTCATGGAGTCCCTGGCCGGACTGATCGACTGGGCCGTGACCCACAGCGACGCGTAGCGGCAACGACACGCTGGACTGCGGCGCCGTCGTCGACTCTGCCCACCCGGGCCGCGGCAACAACCAGAACACCGGCGCGCGCTGCGAGACCTTCACCGGCTGAGCTCGTACCGATACCAGCGCCGCGGGTCGCCGTCCACGTCGGTGAGTTCGGGACCCACCTTGGCCGGTATCACGGACTCACTCTTTGGGGGCGCCGTTGGGGCACGACGCCTGGCGGGCGTTGCTCGCGACCCGACCACGTTGGGGATCACCAACTGTCACACCATCGACATTGGGTGGGTCCTGAACTCACGAACACAGGAATCGGACGTCGCCTAATGGGCACCGAACTCTCGCCGACAAACGGGTGCCGAAGTCGGCTCTGGCGCGAACTGTGTGATGGGTGCTGGACGGTGATCCAACCGTCAGTCGGAGAACCTGAGTGCCTCGGCGTGCGTGATCAGCTCCGCGACCGTCGGCGGCGCCGTGAGCAGCCCTGCAATCCGCTCCGCGGCGGGGTCGCCGACGGCGTGACAACGCTCGATCGCGGCCGCGACGTCGTATCGGGTGCGTCGTAGCCGGACGTCGGGTCCGAGCAACGCCCAGTACGCGGTGCCCGGCTCCCCGTCGTGGTAGGGCAGGCCGACGCTGCCCGGGTTGACGCTGCGAAGGCCGTCGACGGTACGGTCGAACTGCACGTGCGAGTGGCCGCTGACGAGTGTCGGCTCGGCGAAGCGGAGGCGCACCTCGGCGAGCCGCTGCGCGGGTGTTCCCGGCGTGAGGATCTCGGTGTCGCTGCGCGGCGAGCCGTGGCAGCATCGGACGGGGCCGAGACCGGCGACATCGACGACCACCGTGAAGTGAAACCCGGCCAGCCAGTCGACGACCTCCCCGGAATGCCGCCCCGGCATCCATGCGTCACGCGGCGTCTGCGCCGCCCGGCGTCCGCCGGCGAGCTCGACGACGGCGCGGTCGGCGTTGCCGCGCACCAGCACGGCCCGGTCCCCGAGCCGCTGCACGAGCTCGACGGTGCGCTGCGGCTCGGGCCCCCAGGTGAGGTCGCCGCAGAAGACGACGAAGTCGGCGGCGCGAACGTCGGGCTCGTCGAGCACAGCGGTCAGCGCCGGCACGTTGGCGTGGACGTCGGAAAGCACCGCGATCTGGCCGACCGGACCGAGCCGGGGCGCCGGTCCTTCCCCGTCGCGAGGTCCGTGCAGCACGGGCTCCATCGGTGCACCCTAATCCCTGCCCAGGCTCGTCGGCAGCCCGCGACGCGCGCCGTCGCCGTGCGCAACCGGTGGTGGTCGCCGCCGAGCTCGGGATGTGGGTCGCGCTCGACCTCGCCCGTCCTGGCGGGCCGAGGCTAACCGGGGTGACATCTACCGTAGCGGCCGGGTCGATGACCCGCGCAGCGCCGACCGGACGGTCGTCTGGCCAGCGGCGGAGCTGGGCTCACCGTGGCTGTGGTTCGGGGCCGATGGCGGCGCACGTGAGGATCAGCAGGCCCAGAGCCACGTCGTTCCAGGTTGAGGCGGACCAGCCGTACTGCAGGACCAGCGGCGCCATCAGGAGCCAGCCGGCCAGGCCCCCGGTGACCGCGGCGAACCCGGTCACGCCCGGTTTGAGCAGGCGGATCGCGGTGACGACGGCGAGGGTGATGCCGGTGACGGCGTCGTTCCAGAACATGTCGTAGCGGCCCGCGCCGATGTAGCCGAACGGGACCGCGGAGACGACCAGCCAGACCGCGGCCAGGAAGATCACCGTGAGGGGGAGGGTCCGCGGCCGAGGCCTAGAGGAAATATCGGAAAAATCAGGATACGGCGGCGGGCCGGCGGCGCGGGTGTGGGCGGGGGTGGTGAAGTCCTGGTCCGAGATGAAGCTCGTCATGGCCGACAGCCTCGGTACGGGGCGGATGAGTGAGGATCACCCCGCGGGAGGGCTTTCGTTCCAGGAGCGGTCCAGTTCGGTGACGCAGTAGGTGCCCTTCGGGCCGGTGTAGTCGCCGTCGCCGCCGCGTTTCGTGGCCACCAGTTTGGCGGTGCCGTCGGCGACCCGGTAGACGGCTGAGGACGTGCCCTTGCCCTTCCAGGTCACCTTCACGCCGCCGCCCTCGACGGCGGTCGTGACGGCCGGGGCGGCGGGGGCGTTGTTCGGCAGCCACTTCATCAGCGGCGGGAGGGCCGGGGTGGAGTAGAAGTGGCCGGCGTACTTGCTGACCGCGCCCAGCGCGTCGGCCCGCAGGTTCTTGGCGCTGAAGTGGACGCTGCCGGTGACCTGGGGATACTTGCGGTTGAGGGCCAGTTGGCGGTCGAGCTCGGCCGGGTCGCTCCAGGGGCCCGACTGCCCCACGCGGTAGTCGGCCTGCCCGATGTACAACTGCACCCTTGTCGTTTTGACGACGTCGGCCCACCAGGGCAGGAGTTTCGCGTAGTCGGCGGCGTCGAAGCCGATGTTCCAGTACAGCTGCGGGACGATGTAGTCCAGCCACTGCTCGCGCACCCAGAGGCGGGTGTCGGCGTAGACCTCGTCGTAGCTCTGCAGGCCGCGGGTCGGGGAGCCGGCCGGGTCGGTGGCGTCGTTGCGCCAGATGCCGAACGGGCTGATGCCGAACTTCACATACGGCTTGATCTGCTTGATCCGCTGGCTCATCTCCTTGACGAGCAGGTTGACGTTGTCGCGGCGCCAGTCGGCCTTGCTCTTGCCGCGGCCGTAGATCTGGAACGCGCCGTCGTCGGGGAAGTCCTGTTTGGCCACCGGGTACTGGTAGAAGAAGTCGTCGAAGTGGACGCCGTCGACGTCGTACTTCTGGACCGCCTCCAGCATCGAGTCCTCGACGAACTTGCGCGCCTCCGGGATGCCGGGGTTGAAGTGCAAACGGCTTCCGGTGGTACCGGCTGAGGGGTAGACGACGGCCCATTCCGGGTGCTTGCGCAGCGGGTGGTCCGCGGCGAGCGCGTTGATGTCGGAACCGGCGCCGGCCGGGGCGGGCTGGCTGCCCCGATACGGGTTGAACCAGGCGTGGAACTCCAGGTTGCGGCGGTGGGTCTCGTCGATCATCCACTGCATCAAATCGAAGCCGGGGCCCTGGCCGCGCACGCCGGTGATCCACTCGGACCAGGGGGCGTACTCCGACGGCCACAGAGCGTCACCGCTGGGCCGGACGTGGACGAAGACCGCGTTGAGGTTCAGCTTCTGGGCCAGGTCGAGCCAGCCCAGGTACTCCTGCTTGATCTGGTCCGCGGGGAGCCCCGGCTTGCTGGGCCAGTCGATGTTCTCGACCGTGGTGATCCAGACGCCGCGCAGCTCCCGGGGCGCGCTCAGCGGGGCCCCGCCGCAGTCGGCGGTGCGCGGGTCGGCCGCGCGATCGGCCCGCCGGGCGTTGCGGTCGAGCCGGTCCGGGCCGGGGGCCTCGGCCGAGGCGCTGCCGGCCCGGTCCCACACCATCCGGGCCACGCCGACCCCGCCTACGAGGACCAGGACGATGCCGACGACGAGCGGCAGCACCGACGTGCGTTCGGGCAGGCGGGGGAGCACCGGCCCAGTCTGCCCCGGTGCCCGGGGGCGAAAGCAAGACATTGGGCCAAGAAAGGTCCTAACGAACCAGCCGAGACTGATCTTCCAGCTCAGCCATGAGCCGCTCGGTGGCCCGGCTGACCGCCGCGTCCATGAGCCGCCGCTCCGCCACCACCGTCTCCATGCCGTCCCCGGCCAGGGTCCGGGCCTGCTCGGTGACCAGCAGTTCCTGCTCGTGCCGCTTGGTCGCCGAGAGCTCCTGGCGGCGGGCCTCGCGGGCCTCGGTGCGCTCATAGCCGTTGCCGTGCGAGACCAGCTTGAGCCAGACGGCCGCGCAGTCCAGGCAGACCAGCAGTGCGGCGACGCCCAGGTAGAAGAAGCCGAAGCCCCAGAAGTCGCTGGTCACCAGGTGCCACATGGCGGTCGTGCGGGCGCCGAAGCCGGCCCCGGCCTCGACCGAGGCGCGGTTGTCGGCGCGCTGCTCGGCGATCTGGGCCAGCAGCGAGGCGACCTGGTCGGCCCGGGACTTGCGGCCCGGCTCCTGGGACGTGCGCAGGGCCGCGGCCTCGGCGTCGAGCCGGGTGGCCTCGTCCATGAGTGCGCGGGACTGCTGCACGAGGGTGTCGCAGTAGCCGCCGGCCGGGCAGCCGGCCCGCTGGGTCACGCCGCCGGCCCGCGAGTCGGCCAGGGCCTGGTCGTAGACGGCGGTGGACTCCTTGCGCTTGTCCGCGGCGAGCTTGTGCAGGTCGGCCACGGCGGTGTCGTCGGCCGCGTCCTGGGCCCGCAGCCCGTCGACCTGGTGCTGGAAGGCCGCGATGGCGCCGCCCTGCTCGAGCTGGATCAGCTGGCGGTTGTGCACGGTGCCGAGGTACGCGTCGATCTCGCCCTTGTATCGGGCCAGCATGAGGGGCTCGGTGATGACGACCGCGAACAACAGGGCCAGAACGATGCGGCCGCAGTACAACCCCAGGGTCCGCTTTTTGAGCAGTTGGTCGGGGTCGGCCGACTCGAGGTGCTCGAAGTTGACGGCGACCCGCCCGACGACGGCCCGGTCGTAGGCGATGACGGCCAGGGCGACCGGCGGGCCGACCAGCCACTGCCACCACGGGTGCGTGTAGTTGGACGAGGCGTCGACGAAGCTCGCGGCGCCGACGATCGCGTAGACGCCGTACAGGACGATGAAGATCCCGATGGAGCCGTAGAGAGCGCGGTCGGTGTGGGTGCGCACGCTGGCGGGGTTCACATTTGCGATCTTGAGCAACACGGTTCCCGCCATGGATGCGACGGTACGCGAGGATGTGTCGCATTTGTGGGTGTTTCTCGAGACCTGCAACTGTGGTCAGCGGCTCATCGCGTGACCGAGGGCCGGACGGCGTCCAGGACGGAGGGGCGGGACTCCGCCGGGCGGACCGAAGCCGCGCCGCGCAGGCCGAAGTGGTCGAGGGCCTCGGCCAGGTTGAGGTCGGTCGGCAGCGACCGGGAGACCTCCTGCCACAGGACGCGGTCCCGCTGCCAGGCGAGCAGGAACCGGACGCACTGGCGGGGCTCGATCAGGAAGGAGCGGCCGCGGGCGGCGCGGAGGGCCTCGACGATGCGGTCGCGGTGCTCGCCCGGCGGGAGCGTGTCGGTGCGGCGCAGCAGGTCGCGGATGAGGGCCCGGCGCTGACCCAGGAAGCCGACCCAGTAGCCGTCGTTGAGCGCGTCGGGGACGGTGCCGTGCCGGCTCAGCAGGGCGAACAGGCCCTCGGCGAGCGTGTCGCCGAACTCCTCCTGCCGCGCCCGGTCGGGGTCGGCGAAGGGGTCGTACGGGCCCTGCACGGCCGAACCGATCAGCGACACCGGGCGCAGGGACCGCGGGCCGACGAGGAACAGCCAGTCCTCGTTGTAGACGTCGGGGAAGAAGGCCGCGTCGTCCCGGTGGACCGGCACGGCCAGGGCGCCGCCGCCGACGAACGTGCCCTGATGGTCGCCGACACTGCGGCGGGCGTGGCAGACCACCGAGTTGTCCGGGAAGCCGTCGATGTAGAGGCCGGCGGCGTCGTAGTGGTCCAGGGCCCCGACGGCCCGGCGCAGGTCGGCCGGGTCGGGCACGGCGATGTCGTCGTCGAGGAACAGGACGTGCCGCCAGCCGACCGTGCGGGCCAGCAGCAGCGCGAGGTTGCGCTTGCGGCTCACGTCGGTGCGGTACTCGAACGCGGTGCCGGCGAACATGTCGGTCGTCTCGAGGTATGGCACCGGGCCCACCGGCGTCTCCGGCGCGTCGATGACGATGAGGTCGCCGGTGCGCTCCGGATGCGCGAGCGCCGCCAGGATCTCGTCCCGGCGGGCCTTGCGGCTGGCCAGCACCACCAGCGGCGCCGCGAGCTCCCAGGCCAGGTCCGCGGCCGCGGCCAGCTGCGCCGCCGGCCGCGCGCTCGGCACGACGATCGCGTCGAGCCGGCGCTGCACGATCTCCGGCGGATCCCCGAACTGCAGCAGAGCGGTGTGGGACAGCAGCTGACCTCGCGCCGGTGCGCGCCTACCCATGCGGCTCCCGGGCGGACAGGTCACTGGGCTGCACTCGGGGCTCGCTTCCGTCGCGCCGGCCGGCCCGGGGCCGGGCCGTCCCAGAAGCGTACGTGCCGGTGACGAGGGCCGAACCGGTCAGTCGAGCAGATTCTTGACCAGGACGTGGCACTTCTCCGTGCTGAAGCGCCGGCGGCCGTCCTGGTCGAACTGCTCCACCACCGCGTTGATCGGGCCGCCGTCCCACTCGGCGTAGCCGAGCCGGGTGTACAGCCGGTAGGCGTCGGGGTTGTCCATGTTCACCCCGAGGGCGATCCGCCGCCGGCCGAGCCGGGCCACCCGCTGCTCGGCCGCGCTGATCATGGCGGTGCCGATGCCCTGGTTGCGCGCGTCCCGGACCACTTCGACGTGGCTGAGGATGGGCACGTTGGGCAGGCGCTCGCGCAGCTCCCACTCCTCGGCCGGCATCGTGCGGACGAACGCGTCGCCGAGGATCCGCCGGCTGCCCGGCTCCTCCGCGAGCAGCAGACTGCCGAGCCGCGGCTGCCGGCTGATGCGGTGCCGGAAGTAGTGAACCTGCCCCAGCGCGTCGGCGAGACGCTCCAGGTCCTGGTCGTTCGCGGTGCGGACGACCACCGCCGCGGCAACGCTCGTAGCGCCCACTTCGCAGGGCTTCCTCTCGACGCTGAGATTCGCTGAAGAACCGCGCCAGGGACGGCCCGAAACCCCTCGTGCCGTCCCTGCTGTGCATGCTGAACCCGGCTGAACGTCAACCCAGCAGCCAGGCCATTATCGCGAGGATAGCGAACACCACCGTGATGATGACCGGCCAGGTCGCCTTGCTCCTCTCGTCGCTCACCCGGACCACGACCGGCGGCGCGGACCGCTCCTGCCGCAGCGAGTTGATCCTCGCCTGCAGCAGCAGGACCACGACCACCAGCACGCCGATGATCAGCAGCGCCGGCGTGCGCGGGTCGGCTCCCGCCTGGGCGCCGGCCGCGGTGACAAATCCGTGATTTACCCATGAACCTGCGAAGGCTAAAGTTGAAGCCATCGGTTACTCCTTGGCCTGGAAGCGGAGAAGTGCCGAGAAGTAGGGGCGCATCCGGCGGCAACCGGGCGCGCCCCGTTCTGTTGCTCGGGCCGGCGCGCTCAGCGCCGGTCGGGCATCAATCGGGGCGGATCTCTCGTGTGGTGGACCGGTCCGGTGGACATCACTCCGACCCCCCTCGTTTCAGTCGACAAGACTGAATTTCAGTGATGACCTGAAGGTCCTCGACCTTTCCTGAGTAATAGTTTAGGATTCAGCGAATTCCTGAATCAATGGTCGCCGATTCCGTCGTGTTACCGGCTCAACGTCCTGTTCGCATCGCCTGGACGGCGCCGTCGCGGTCCGCGACCAGTCCTGAATATGACTGAACAGGAGGGCGGATGGAGTCCCCGGCCGAGCTCGGAGCGCGAGTTCGCGACCTCCGACTTCAGCACGAGCTGACGCAGGGGCGTCTCGCCAAGGTCCTCGGGGTGAGCGTGCCGAGCATCTCCGCGTGGGAGAGCGAGAAGAAGCGGGACGTCCCCAAGGCCGAGCACCTGGCGAAGTACGCCCTGCTGTTCTGCACCGCCCGCTCCTTCGCCGACGGCGACACGCGGCTGCTCGACCCGGCCGAGCTGACCGAGGAGGAGCGCGGCCACCACGCCCGGCTGCGCATCGAGCTGGGGCTGGTCGAGGCGGTGGTCAACCCGCTGCGGTTCCCGGCCGGCGAGCTGCTCACCGTCGTCTGCGCCCAGCTGCCGGTGCACATGCGGGCGGCCAAGGAGTACGCCGACCCCCTGGACCCTGACCACGTCGAGATGTACAACTTCGCCGACATCGACGCCCTCTTCGAGTTGTACAGCTATCTGCGCCAGGTCAACCCGGACAACCCGATCCGCTACAAGCTCGTCAACCAGATCGACCGCCGGGACCTGGACTCCCATCTGATGCTGCTCGGCGGCGTCGACTGGAACACGCTCACCCGCCAGCTGCTCGACCGGCTGCGGCTGCCGGTGGCCCAGGTGCCGCGTGAAGGCATCGACGCGGGCGCGTTCGAAGTGGTGGACGACGACGGGGCGAAGCGCACGCTGGTGCCCGTGCTCAAGGAGGAGGACGGCCGGCTCACGCTGCGCGAGGACGTGGCCCACCTGTGCCGGGCGCCCAACCCGTTCAGCCGGCCGGGCTTCACGGTGACGATCTTCAACGGGATGTACGGCCGCGGCACCCACGGCATCGTCCGCGCGCTGACCGACGTCGACTGGCGCGACAACAACTACCGCTACCTGCACGGCCGCTTCGGCGACGCGAGCACCTTCAGCCTGGTGTCGCGGGTCGAGATCGTCGCCGGCGTGGTGACCGTGCCGGACTGGACCGATCCGCACAACCGGCTGCACGAGTGGCCGCCGGTGTCTCCCTGAGCGGCTGTGACAGTCCGCCTGAACGAGCCGTAAAGTACCTCTCACACGGCCGGGGGAGTGCGGGAGGGCGACGCGTGGAGGCGGCACCATCCGGCGGTCCGCCCCGTCATTTTTCGCATCGCCAGCTGCTCCGGCCGGCGCACGCCACCCCGGCCGACGTCGATGCGATAGTCGTGCCGACCAACCGCCCGGTCAGCTCCCTGGCCGCCGCGATCGAGCTCGCGACCGACCTCAAATGCCTGCTCCTGGTGTTGTGCAGCCGATGGAGCAACGCGACCCCGGCGGTCCGGGAGGCGCGCGCGGCCGGCGCCCGGGTGATCGCCGTCGATGTGCCGCCGCGGGCCCGGCTCCCCGTCCTGGAGACCGACGCGCTGCTGCGGCGGCTTCCGTCGCCGCGCTCCGGCGACACGGTGCCGACCGTCTTCCCCCCGGACACCAGCATGAAGCGCAACCTGGGCCTCGCGGTCGCCCATATGTTGCCGTGGCGCACGGTGCTGTTCCTCGACGACGACATCGTCACCTCGGCCGATGACGTCCGCGCCGCGGCCGGCCTGCTGCGAAACTACGACGCCGTCGGGCTGGAGAACACCGGCTACCCCGACAACTCCGTCGTCTACCACGCCCGCCGGGCCGCCGGGGAGCGCCAGGACACGTTCATCGGCGGCGGTGCGCTCCTGGTCCCGGCCGGCTGCGGCTCACACTTCCCGAACGTGTACAACGAGGACTGGTTCTTCCTGTTCGACGACATCCGCGCGGGCCGGGTCGCCCTGAGCGGCCAGGCCGAGCAGCGCCGCTACGACCCGTTCGACCGCCCGGCCCGGGCCCGGGAGCAGGAGTTCGGCGACTGCCTGGCCGAGGGCCTCTACGCGCTGCTCGACGACCGCCGCGACCTGGCCGACGCCTTCGAACTGGACTTCTGGCGCGGCTACCTGGCCCTGCGGGCGGACCTCATCGCCGACATCGACGGGCGCTCGGCCCGGGCCGACGTGCGCGCCTCCCTGAAAGCCTCCCGCGAGGCCCTGGCCGAGATCACACCCGAGCGCTGCGTGAAGTTCCTGGCCGCCTGGCAACGCGACCGCGGGACCTGGTCGGCGTTCCTCGGCGGGCTGCCGGAGCGCGACGACATCGCCGGCGCGCTGCGGTATCTCGGGCTGCGGCCGATCGGGCAGGAGTAAAAAAGGGCGCTTCGTGGTATGCCAGAGGGCACGGTCTCCCCCCGGCGCGTGGAGGTGCCAGCCCATGGGCAAAGACGTCGAGTCGACGGTGTTCAGCCGGGAGGACCGGACTCGTTACCGCGACAAAGTGCACCGGTGCCTGGACGCGTTCGCGCGGATGCTGGACGAGACCGCGTTCGAGGCCGGTGACGGGATGAGCGGGCTCGAGATCGAGCTCAACCTCGTCGACGAGCGCTACGATCCGGCGCTGCGCAATCAGCGGGTGCTCGATGCCATGGCCGACCCGGCGTTCGTGACCGAGCTGGGGCAGTTCAACATCGAGATCAACGTGCCGCCGCAGCGGCTGGCCGGTGACGGGCTGGCCCGGTTCGAGGCGCAGGTGCGCAAGAGCCTCAACGCCGCCGAGGAGCATGCGGCCCAGGTCGGCACCCGGCTGGCGATGATCGGGATTTTGCCGACGCTGCGCCGCGACCAGCTCACACCGGATGTGTTGTCGGCGAATCCGCGGTACGCCCTGCTGAACGAACAGATTTTCGCGGTCCGCGGCGAGGACCTCATGATCGCCATCGATGGGGTCGAGCGGCTGCATGTGCGGTGTGACTCCATCGCGCCCGAGGCCGCCTGCACCAGCGTGCAGTTCCATCTGCAGGTGCTGCCGCAGCAGTTCGCGGCCTACTGGAACGCGGCCCAGGCCATCGCCGCCGTCCAGGTCGCGCTGGCCGCCAACTCGCCGTACCTGTTCGGCCAGGAGCTGTGGCGCGAGACCCGGATCCCGCTGTTCGAGCAGGCCACCGACACGCGGGCGGAGGAGCTCAAGAGCCAAGGGGTGCGGCCGCGGGTGTGGTTCGGGGAGCGCTGGATCACCTCGATCTTCGACCTGTTCGAGGAGAACGCGCGGTACTTCCCGTCGCTCCTGCCCATCTGCGAGGACGAGGACCCGATCGCGATGCTCGACCGCGGGGAGGCGCCGCGGCTCGGGGAGCTCAAACTGCACAACGGCACCATCTACCGCTGGAACCGGCCGATCTACGACGTCGTCGACGGCCGGCCGCACGTCCGGGTCGAAAACCGGGTGCTGCCCGCGGGGCCGACGGTCGTGGACAGCATGGCCAACGCCGCGTTCTACTTCGGGCTCGTGCACAAGCTGGCCGGGCAGGAGCGGCCGGTGTGGACGCAGATGTCGTTCGGGGCGGCCGAGGAGAACTTCCACACCGCCGCCCGGCACGGCATTGAGGCGTCGGTGTTCTGGCCGGGGCTGGGCTCGGTGCCGGTTACGGAGTTGGTACTGCGACGCCTGCTCCCGATGGCCCACGAAGGACTCGACGAGTGGGGGGTGGACCCCGTCCAGCGTGACCGGCTCCTCGGCATCATCGAGCACCGCTGCCTGGCCCACCGCAACGGCGCTTCCTGGCTGGTCGAGGCCGCCCACGCGATCGAGGGCAACGGGCCCGTGGAGCGCGACGACACCATGCGCAAGCTGCTGGCGGAGTACCTTCCGAGGATGCACTCGAACGTCCCCGTGCACGAATGGTGACCGGCGAGCTCGTCCTCACCCAGGACGGCCCGCTCGCCACCCTCGTCATCACCAACCCCGCGAAGCGCAACGCGATGACCGCCGCGATGTGGGCCGCGCTGCCGGGGCTGCTCGAGGTCCTGGCCAAGGACCGGGCGAACCGGGTGCTGATCGTGGCCGGGGCCGGCGGCACCTTCTGTGCGGGCGCCGACATCACCGAGGCGGCGGCGATCGCCCGGGCCGGCGACGAGAGCCTGGCCGTCGCCGCCGAGCGGGCCCTCGCCGAGTTTCCGAAGCCGACGATCGCCCGGATCGACGGCTTCTGCGTCGGCGGCGGCTGCCAGCTCGCGGTCGCCTGCGATCTGCGGGTCGCCGGGGCGTCGGCGCGCTTCGGGGTGACCCCGGCCAAGCTCGGCATCGTGTATCCGCCCGCCACGACCCGGCGCCTGGCCGCCCTGATCGGCCCGGCGAAGGCGAAGCTCTTGCTGTACACCGGCGAGCTGTTCGAAGCTTCTGAAGCGCTCGACTTCGGTCTCATCGACCGGCTCGTGCCCGATGACCTGCTGTCGGCCGCCGTCGACGACCTGGCCGCGACCATCGCCGCCCGGTCGCGGTTGACGCTGCGGGCCGCGAAGGCGGTGCTGGGCGATCTGCCGGTTCCGGCGCAGGACGAGGCCGAGCTGGCCGAGGGGATCGCCGCGTTCCAGGAGCGCCGGGCGCCGAACTGGGCCTGACTCACAGCTGGGGCACAGGCTGCTCGGACGCGGCCGGAAGCGTCCGGCCGCAGCGTAATGACCATGACAGCCACGCTGACCCCTCCGGTCGTCCTCCCGGCCGCCACCGAGGCCCCAACCCGGGCGCGGGACGGCTGGGTGCGCCCCGCTCTGTTCGCCCTCCTGCTGGCCACCGGCCTGCTCTACCTGTGGAACCTCAGTGCCTCCGGCTGGGGCAACGCGTTCTACGCGGCCGCCGCCCAGGCCGGCGGGGACAGCTGGAAGGCGTGGTTCTTCGGCTCCTCCGACGCCTCGAACTTCATCACCGTCGACAAGACGCCGGCCGCGCTGTGGGTCACCGGCCTGTCCGTGCGGATCTTCGGGCTGAGCTCGTGGAGCGTCCTCGCCCCGCAGGCGCTCATCGGGGTGGCGACGGTGTGGCTGCTGTACCTCACCGTGCGCCGCTGGCACGGCCCGGCCGCCGGGCTCCTCGCCGGTGCGGTGCTCGCCGGCACCCCGGTGGCCACCTTGATGTTCCGGTTCAACAACCCCGACGCGCTGCTCATGCTGCTGCTGGTGGCCGGCGTCTACGGCGTGCTGCGGGCGATCGAGCGGGGCAGCACCTGGTGGCTGCTCTTCGCGGGTTCCATGGTCGGCTTCGGGTTCCTCACCAAAATGCTGCAAGCGCTTCTGGTGGTACCGGCATTCGCCCTCGCATACCTCCTGTTCGCCCCGACCGGCTGGGTCCGCCGCCTCGTCCAGCTCCTCGCGGCCGGCGCGGCCGTCATCGTGTCGGCCGGCTGGTGGGTCGCGATCGTGTCGCTGACCCCGGCCTCCTGGCGCCCGTACGTCGGCGGCTCACAGACCAACTCGATCCTGGAGCTCACCCTCGGGTACAACGGCTTCGGCCGGCTCACCGGCAACGAGACCGGCAGCGTCGGCGGTGGAGGTGGCGGCGGCGCGGGCGGCGGCTGGGGCGAGACCGGCTGGTCCCGCCTCCTCGACGGCTCCACCGGCGGCCAGGCGTCGTGGCTGCTCCCGGCCGCGCTGATCCTCACCGTCGCCGGCCTGATCTTCTCGGCCCGCACATCAGGCGACACAGGCGACGCGGGCGAAGACGTGGTCGGCCGGCGGCGACTGGCCGCGTACGTCATCTGGGGCGGCTGGCTGGTCACCACCACGCTGGTCTTCAGCTACATGCAGGGCATCTTCCACGACTACTACACGGTGGCCCTGGCCCCGGCCCTCGGCGCCCTGGTCGGCATGGGCGTGGCGACCCTCTGGCGGCGCCGCGCCGACCTCTACGCGCTGCTCATCCTGGGCGGCACGGTCGCCATCACCGCCGTCTGGTCCTACATCCTGCTCAACCGGGCCGCCGACTTCCACCCGTGGCTGCGCGTCGCCGTCCTGATCGCCGGGGCCCTGGGCGCGGCCGGCATCCTGCTCAGCCAGCAGCTGGGCCGCACCCTCCGCCTGGCCGCCGCCGCGCTGGCCCTGTTCGCGGTGCTGGGCGGGCCGGTCGCATACTCGGTGAACACGGCCGCGACCGCCCACACCGGCTCCATCGTCACCGCCGGCCCGTCCGTCGGTGGCGGCTTCGGCGGCCGCGGCTTCCCCGGCGGCGGCGGCTTCCAGGGCACCCGGGGCGGTGGCTTCGGCGGCGGTGGGGGCGGGGGCGGCCTGGGCGGCCTGCTCAACGCCACGACCCCGAGCGGCGACGTGGTGGCGGCGCTGCGGCAGGACAGCTCGCAGTACACGTGGGTCGCCGCCGCGGTCGGCTCGAACAACGCCTCCGGCTACCAGCTGGCCACCGAACTCCCGGTGATGGCGATCGGCGGCTTCAACGGCAGCGACCCGGCGCCGAGCCTGGCGCAGTTCCAGCAGTACGCGCGGGACGGCAAGATCCACTACTTCATCGGCGGCTCCGGCGTCGGCGGCCAGAGCAACGGCGGCAGCAGCGTCAGCGCCGAGATCGCCGCCTGGGTCCAGGCCAACTACACAGCCACGACGATCGGCGGCACCACCCTGTACGACCTTTCGACCTGACACCGTCGGCGGTGAGAGGCGGACTCGGCTTCCGGCGGTGTCAGTGGCGTGACAGGGCTGTGTCCGCACGGGCGTCGATGCTTTGCGGCATGACAACCACACAGGTCCACACCGCCGCCGCCACCACCGCCGCTTCGACGCCGACCGCCGGGCCGGGCCGTATCGCCCGCCTCCTGCTCGCCGACCGGCACTCACTGCCCCTGACGACCGCGCTGCACCTGGTGCCCGGCGCGCTGATCGTGGCCGCCTACGAGGTCATCGCCGCGCCGTTCGTGAAGGCCATCCACTATCCGATCTTCTTCGCCTGGGCGATCGCGCTGGTCGTGGTGCTCACGCCGGTGATGGGCGGGCTGTTGTGGCTGGGTAAGCAGCGCAACGGGCGGTTCTCGTTGCGGGGGGTGGTCGCCTACACGGGGCGGCCGATCTCGCGGGGGAAGATCACGGCGCTGATCGCCGGGCTGATCGTCTGGATGACGGTCGTGTCACTGGCGCTGACGCCGTTGGACAGTTTCGTGTTCGAGCACTTCTTCACGTGGATTCCGTTCGAGGGGGCCGGGGGGAGCGCCACCACGTACCTCGACGGGTATTCGCACACGAGTGTCGTCGTCACCATGCTGATCAGCCTGCCGCTGACCGGGTTCTCGCTGCCGTTGATCGAGGAGCTGTACTTCCGCGGCTTCCTGCTGCCCCGCATCGCCCACCTGCGGTGGAAGGCGCCGGTCCTCAACACGGTGCTGTTCTCGGTCTACCACTTCTGGGCGCCGTGGACGGTCCTGTCGAAGCTGGTCTTCCTGTTCCCGGCCGTCTGGCTGGTGTACCGCAAGCGTGACATCCGCATCTCGATCGGCATGCACCCCGGCACGACCCTGCTGATGGCCACGCTCGGCACCGTCGCCATCATCCTCGGCTACACGCCGTGAGCCGGTTCACCGAGCGGGACCCACGCGAGGGCCCGCTCGGTGAGGCTGCCGAACCACAACGTCTCACCGGACTGGCGGACGCCGGTCAGCATCGGATAGCGGCCGGCCGGACTGTGCAATGTGCGCAGTACCGAGCCGGCCGCGTCCACTTGTGCGGCGATCGTGTGCTTGCCCGGCTGTGGCTGCATCCAGACCGGCAGGGCCGCGACGACTTTCCGGATGCCGGGGTACGGCAGCAGCCGCTCCGCGATCGCGACCCGCGGGCTGGCCAGGGCGATCCAGAACGTCCCGTCCCCCACCGACGACATGTTGTCCGGGTAGGCCGGCAGGTCGGCCAGCACCGTGGCCGCGCCGGAGGGCAGGGCGATCCGGGTCAGGCGGTGCGCGACCGTCTCGCAGACCAGCAGCGCGGACTCGTCCGGCGTCAGCGCCACCCCGTTGGGGAAGTACAGGTCCGTCGCCACGACCCGGGTGGTGCCGGACGCCGGGTCGAAGGCCAGGACACGGCCGTTCGGGCGGTGCTCCAGCAGGTCGCGGCGCCAGTGGGACAGCGGGAAGCGGTTGGAGGAGTCGCTGAAGAAGACGGTGCCGTCGGCGGCTATGGCGGCGTTGTTGCAGAAGAGGATGCCCGCGCTGGTCAGCTCCCGCAGGGCGCCGTCGGCGGACAGGCGGAGCAGGCCGCGGTACGCGTCGCAGATGATCAGGGAGTCGTCGCGGCTGTCGCATTCGATCCCCAGGGGACGGCCGCCCGTGTCGGCTACCTGGGTGAAGCCGTTGGAGTCATGGCGCCAGACCAGGCCTTCGGCAGTACCAGTGAAAAGGCTTCCGTCTGAAGTGACCGCAACGTCCTCGGGAGCGTGCTGGCCCGGCGGGAGCGGCACCAGGGTCGCGTCGTCGATTCGGGTGTCGGTCGGGGACCACGGACCGGTCAATGGCGGAGGTGTTGTGGCCGGGAGCTTCGCACCATTGATAAGCCGCGGGACACTCATCGGCTGAGTGTCCCGCGGCAAACCCTTATGCGGTAGCCGTGAACGTGTACGAGCCGGACGGGAGGTAGTAGGTTGCCGTTCCCGACGGGACGGCCTGGGCGGGGGCATTGATGGAGGCGGCGTTCGAGGTGGGGACCTTGACCGTGGCCGTGGCGCCGGCCGGGACCGTCACCCGCAGCGTGAGCGTGCCGCCGGCGATGGACCAGTCGCTGACCGCGCTGCCGTACGGCGTGTCGTACGACGACTTGGCCGAGGTCAGGCCGCCGCCCGGGATCGGGGCGACGGTCAGGGCGCTGTAGCCGGGTGCGGCCGGGGCGACGCCGCCGACCTGGCGGTACAGGAAGTCGCCGACCGAGCCCAGGCCGTAGTGGTTGAAGGAGTTCATGCCGGGGTCGTTGAAGGTGCCGTCGGTCCTGATGCCGTCCCAGCGCTCCCAGATCGTGGTGGCGCCCTTGGCGATCTGGTAGCCCCAGCCGGGGAAGCCGGGCTGGGTCAGGATCGTGTACGCGGTGTCGGCGTGACCGTTGGCGGCCAGCACCGGCAGCAGGTTCTCGACGCCCAGGAAGCCGACCGACAGGTGGCCGCCGGTGGCGTTGACCTTCGCGGCCAGCTTGTCCGCCGCCGCCTGGACGCGGTTGGCGGGCAGGAGACCGAACGCGAGGGCGAGGACGTAGCCGGTCTGGGTGTTGCCGCTGACGGTACCGTCGGCGGCCACGAACCGGTTCGTGAACGCGGCCGCGACCTGGTCGGCGAGCTGGCCGTAGGACGTCGCCTGGGCGGTGCGGCCGGTGGCGGCGGCCATGCGGGACACCAGCCGGGCCGACCACGCGAAGAACGCCGTCGAGACGACGTCCTGCGCCGTGTTGTCGTTGACGTTGAGCCAGTCGCCGTAGGTGGTCTGGTTGCGGATCAGGTCGGCGCCCGAGGTGTTCTTCAGGTAGTCGACCCACCGGGCCATGGCGTCGAAGTGATCGTTGACCACCTTGATGTCCCCGTACCGCTGCCACACGGTGTAGGGCACGATCACCCCGGCGTCGCCCCAGCCCGCGGTCCCGGCGCCGGCCGACACGCCCGGCGCGACATCGGTGAAGGCGCCGTCGGCGTGCTGGGCGTCGACCAGGTCGTCGGTGAACTTGTCGAGGAAACCGTGCACGTCGAGGTTGAACGTCGACGTGGCCACGAACGCGGCGATGTCGCCGGTCCAGCCGAGCCGCTCGTCGCGCTGCGGGCAGTCGGTGGGGATCGTCAGCATGTTGTCGCGCTCGCCCCACAGGATGTTCTTCGCGAGCTGGTTGAGCATCGCGTTGGACGTGGTGAACGTGCCCGTCTGGGCGCCGGTCTGCCAGGCCGCGCGGCCGGTGAGCGTGTCCGCGGTCGGGGTGAAGCCGGCCGGGAGGCCCGTCAGCTCCACGTACCGGTATCCGTGCACGGTGAACCGCGGCTCGTAGGTCTCGGTGCCGGAGCCGCTGAAGGTGTACCGGTCCGTGGCCGCCGCCCCCCGCAGGTTGGCGGTGTAGATCGTTCCGTCGGGGTTGAGGACCTCGGCGTGGCGGATCTGCACCGTCGTCCCGGCCGGTGCGCTCATCGTGAGGCGGTCCCAGCCGGTGAAGTTCTGGCCGAGGTCGAGCACCCACACCCCGCTCTGCGGCTGGGTGATGGCGACCGGGCGGAACTCCTGCTGCACGGTCACCCCGTTGTCGACCTGGGCGACCAAATTGGGCTTGGTGCCGCTGCGCACGGCGACGGCCGGCCAGGCGCTGTCGTTGAACGTGGGGCCGTCCCAGCCGGCGATGGCCGCGCGGGCGTCGTAGGACTCGCCGCCGTAGAGGTCGTCCGCCCGGATCGGACCCGTCGTCACCTTCCAGGTGTTGTCGGTCCTGACGGTCTGCGTGGTGCCGTCGGTGAAGGTGATGAGCAGCTGCGCGGAGTACCAAGGCTGCGTCCCGTAAATGGCGGTGCCCGCGAAGCCGACGTTCCCGGAGTACCACCCGTTGCCGACGTAGGCGCCGAGCGCGTTGGCGCCCTGGCGGATCTGCCCGGTGACGTCGTACTCCTTGTACTGCAGCCGCTTGTTGTAGTCGGTCCACCCCGGCGCCAGGACGTCGTTGCCGACCTTCGCCCCGTTGAGCCGGGTCTCGTGCAGGCCGAGCGCGGTGGTCAGCAGGCGCGCCGACGCGACCGCCTTGCTCACCGTGAAGCCCTTGCGCAGCAGCGGCGAGGGCTTGCTCACGACCACGTTGGAGCCCCACGGGCCGCTGCCGTAGGTGGCCAGGGCCTTGGCCGCGGGCCAGCCGGAGTCGTTGAAGCCGGTCGTGTTCCAGCCGCTCGGTGCGCTGTTGAACGCCTTCCAGGCGGTGTCGGTGCTGACCGTCTGGCCCGGGAGGAAGAGCTTGGCGATCATCCCGGCCGGCGACACCGTGGTGTTCAGCCCGGCGATGGCGATCGTGTTGGTGCCGGCCGTGAGCCGCCCGCCGAGGTCGATCGTGGCCGCCCGCTTCCACGAGTCGGTGACCCGCGGCGAGGAGCTGACCTGGACGCCGTCGACCCAGACGTCGGCCGTGTCGTCGCCGGTGACGACGAGGGTGGCGCCGGCGGGCGCGCTGCTCAGGGTGAGCGTGCGGCGGAAGTACCGGGTGGCCGCGGGCGCTTCGGTGGCGGGGTCGCCTTCGGGGTACCAGATCCAGGTCGCTCCGGAGACGTCGGCGTTGACGGCCGGCTGGCCGATGAAGTCTCCGGTCCACTCGGTGGCCGGCGCGCGCAGGGCGGTCTCGAACGACTGGGTCGCGCTCCAGGCGCCGGTCCGGCCCTGCGTGTCCCAGGCCCGCACGCGCCAGAAGTACTTCCGCAGGCTGCCCAGCGCCGGCCCGCCGTAGACGACCTCCACCTGGCTGCTCGACGCCACCCGGCCGCTGTCCCAGACGTCCGCGGTGTTGCCGCTGCTGGTGGAGACCTGCAGCTGATAGGCCCCCTGTCCGGCCGCCCCGGCCAGCTTCCAGCCGAAGCGGGGCTGGGCCGCGTCGATGCCGAGCGGGTTGACCGCGTGCTCGACTGTCGCACTGGCCACGCTCAGCGGTGAGGCGGCGGCGGTGTCGGGCAGCACCACGGAGCTGTTCCACGGTGCGGCGCCGTAGAGGCCGAGGTCGAGCGCGGCGGCCCACCCGCCGTCGCCGAACCCGGGCTGCTCCCAGCCGGTCGGGGCGCTCTGGGCCGTCTTCCAGCTGGCGTCGGTGACCAGATCGGCGGTGCCGCCGCTGGTGGTGACGTGCACGTGCCCGAGCACACCGGCCGGTCCGGCGGTGGTGTTTCGAGAAGCCAGAGCAATGGTGTTGGTACCGCTGGTGAGCGCGCTCTGCAGATCGACGTACACGGCGCTCTTCCACGAGTCCGTCACCCGCTGCGACCCGGCGAGGGGCTTGCCGTTCAGCCAGACGTCGACCGTGTCGTCACCGGTGACGACCAGCTGCGCGTCGCTGACACTGCCGGCCGCGACGGTGAACGTCTTGCGGAAGTAGCGGTACCCGGCGGGCACGCTGACGTGGGGATCGCCTTCGGGGTACCAGATCCAGTGCGAGCCGGTCAGGGCCACGGGGGTCGCGGCCTGGGCTTGTGTCGGTGGCGCCACGATGACGAGCGCCGCGGCGGTGATGAGCGCGGTGGCGGCCGCGCGTGTTCGTTGCTTGCTCGGGGGCATGGCGGGAGCTCCCTTGTTGTGTGAAACGTTTCATTAAAACGTTTCACATGCCAGTAGTGCGCTCACTGTAGTGAGACGGTTATCAATGCGCAATGGCGACGACCGCACATCCCCGACCAAGTACCGAACAAATTCGAAACCCGATCCCGGCAAACCACGGACGCCCGGCACGGTCGGTTTGCAAGATGTAGGGGTTGTTGGGAGCGAGGTGGGATGCCCGGAAAGCTGCTCGTCATCGGGGGCGCGGAGAGTCACGACGCCGGCGACGACGAGATCCTCGAGCGCTTCGTGCTGCTCGCGGGCGGGGGTGAGGCGCACCTCGTCGTGATCGCCACGGCGAGCGAGAGCCCCGGTGCGCGCGCGAAGGAGTACGCCGAGGTCTTCCACCGGCTCGGGGCCCGGCGCGTCACGGCGCTGCGGCTCGAGTCGCGCGAGGACGCCAACGGCGACCTGGCCGTGGCCGCCATCGAGCGGGCCACCGGCGTGTTCTTCACCGGCGGCGACCAGCTGCGGATCACCACCGTGGTGGGCGGGACGAAGGTCGACCGGGCACTGCACGCGCGGCTGGCCGAGGGCATGATCCTGGCCGGCACCAGCGCGGGCGCCGCGATGATGTCCGGCACCATGATCCTTGGCGGCAGTCTCGCCAGCGTGAGCACCAGCAGCGTGCGGACCGGCCCGGGCATGGAGTTCCTGCCGGGCGTGCTCATCGACATGCACTTCGCCGAGCGCGGGCGGCTCAACCGGCTGCTCAGCGCCATCGCCATGTTCCCGCACGAGCTCGGCCTCGGCATCGACGAGAACACCGCCATCCTCGTCGACGGCGACGTGTTCCAGGTGCTCGGGCGCGGCACCGTGACCGTGATCGACGCCGGGCAGGCCCGGGACATCCAGTGCCCCGCGGCCGGGTCGGGCGGCTTCGCCGGCGAGCCGGGCGGCCCCATCGCGCTGTACGGCGCCCAGCTGCACGTCCTGCCGGCCGGGCACCGGTTCGACCTGACCGAGCGGGCCCCGAAGAGGAAAGCGGAAGAGGATCATGCGTATTGAACACAGCCGCCGCCTACGGGGGCCGAACCGGTACCTCGCCCGCCCCGTCCAGGTCACCCGGGTCCTCCTCGACGACCTCACCGGCCGCGAGACCTGCGACTTCCCGGGCCTGCCGGAGCGCCTCCTCGAGCTGCTGCCGGGCCTGGCCGAGCACCACTGTGCGGCGGGGGCGCCGGGCGGGTTCGTCAAACGGCTGCACGGCGGCACCTACTTCGGCCACACCGCCGAGCACATGGCGATCGAGCTGTCCAACCTCATCGGCCGCGCGGTCAACTTCGGCCGCACCGTCGGCACCGAGGACCCCTCCGCTTTCGACGTCCTCATGGAGTGCCCGCTGGACGAGCCCCACGAGTCCGACTTGCCGGTTGCCCTGCTGAATATGGCCATCTCCCTCCTGCTGCCGCTGGTGCGTGGCGACGCGCCGCCCGCCCTCGACCTCGGGGACCTGCGGCGGCAGTACGAGCGGGAGAAGCCGGGCCCGTCCACCGCCGCCATCGCCGAAGCGGCCCGCGCGAAGGGCATCCCGGTCGAGCGGGTCGGCGATCTGAGTCTGCTGCGGCTTGGCTACGGCCGCCACCGCCGCCTCGTCTGGGCCGCCCTCACCGACCAGACCTCGGCGATCGGCGTCGACATCGCGGGTGACAAGGAGCTCACCCGCCGCCTCCTCGAAGACGCCGGCATCCCGGTCGCGACCGGCGGCCCGGCGACCACGCCGGACGAGGCGGTGCGCCGGTTCGAGGAGCTCGGCGCCCCGGTCGTCGTCAAGCCGCGCGGCGGCCGGCAGGGGCGGCACGTGTACCTCGAACTCGGATCGGCCGACGCGGTCCGGGCCGCGTTCACCGCCGCGACCGCGGACGGCGGGGACGCCGTGGTCGAGCGCCAGGTCGAGGGCCGCGACTACCGGGTGCTGACCGTCGGCGGCGAGATCATCGCGGCCGCCGAACGCGTCGCCGCGCACGTGATCGGCGACGGCCGCACCGACATCGCCGGCCTGATCGCGCGGGCCAACGAGGACCCGCGGCGCGGCGACGGCCACGCCCGCGCGCTCACCCGGCTCGCGGTAGACGAGGTCGCCGCGACGCTCCTGGACCGCCAGGGCCTCACGGTGCACGACGTGCCGGCCGAGGGGGCGACGGTGTGGCTGCGCGACAATGCCAACCTCTCTACGGGCGGCACCAGCGTCGACGTCACCAAGCTGGTCCACCCGTCGGTCGCCGACCTGTGCCGCCGGGTCGCCGGCCTGGTCGGGCTCGACATCGCCGGCATCGACCTGCGGCTGCCCGACATCGCCGAGGAGCTGCCCTTGCGCCGGGGCGCGGTGATCGAGGTCAACGCCGCCCCCGGGCTGCGCATGCACCTGGACCAGCACGACGTGGGCGCCGCGATCGTCGACGCCCTCTACCCGGCCGGCACCCCGTCACGGATCCCGATCGTGGCCATCACCGGCACCAACGGCAAGACCACGGTCGCCCGCCTGACCGCCCATCTCCTGGCCGGCGCCGGCCTCCGCGTGGGCGTGACGACCACCGACGGCGTGGTGGTGGGCGGCCGCCTGATCCAGCGGGCCGACGCGACGGGCCCGCGCTCGGCGCGGGTCGTCCTGGGCGACCCGACGGTGGACGCGGCGGTCCTGGAAACCGCCCGCGGCGGCCTGCTCCGCCAGGGCCTCGGCTACGACTGGAGCGACGTCGGCATCATCACCAACCTGTCCTCCGACCACGTGGGCCAGGACGGCATCGAGAGCGTCGACGAGCTCGTCGACCTCAAGTCGGTCGTGGCCGAGCGGGTCCGCGCCGGCGGCGCCGTGATCCTCAACGCCGACGACCCCCGCGGCAGCGAGCTCGACTTCCCCGGCCGCGAGATCATCTGGTGCTCGCTCGACCCCCGCAACCCGCTGGTCCGCCGCCACTGGGACTCCGGCGGCCGTGCCTACCTCCTGGCCGACGGTTGGCTGGTCGAGCTGTCCGGCCGCCGCTGGATCCCCCTGCTGGCCGCCCACGAGCTGGGCGGCGGCTTCGGCGGCGCCGCGCGCCACCTGGTCGCCAACGCCCTGGCCGCGACCGCCGCCGCGAGAGTCCTGGGCGTCACCACGGCCCGGGTGGCCGAACGCCTGCGCACCTTCGGCGCCAACCCCCTCGACAACCCCGGCCGCGGCACCCTCCTGCGCTGCGGCGAGGTGGACGTGCTGGTCGACTACGCCCACAACCCGGCCGCGATAGCCGCCGTGAGCGATCTGGTCGAGCGGGTGTGGGGCTACGACCGCGCGGTAGCGGCGATCACCCTTCCCGGCGACCGCCGCGACGATCTGCTCCGCGAGTCAGCCACCGTCGTCGGCGCCCGCTTCACCCGCGTGGTCCTCTACGAGGACGCCGACCGCCGCGGCCGCACCCCGGGCGAGGTCCGCGGCATCGTCCACGACGAACTGCTGGCGGTCGCTCCGCAAACGCGGTGTGTCCGGGTCGACACCATCGAGGAGGCCATACCGGCCGCGCTGGCCATGACCCGCCCGGGCGACGTCCTGCTCCTGCTCTACGAGAAGATCGAGCCGGTCCTGGCGCTGCTCGAAGCCCACGGCGCCCGCCACACCGGCGAACTGCCGCGGCCCGCCGCCGATCCGGCCGGCACCATGCCGCTCCTGCAGAGCGCGGACCGCTGAGCCCGGCCCGGCGCCGGGCCGTCTCCGCACCGCCGTCGGCTCAGTGCGGCGCGGTGACCCGCTCGGGCTCGCTCTCCTCCGCGAGCTGGCGGGGTGCGGGGCGCCGCGGCGCGGGCGCCTTCTCCACCGGGTAGAAGAAGCCCTTGACCGTCGGGGCGAGGGCGCCGATGCGGTTCATCTTCTTCGGCACGACCCAGCCCGCGTAGTCCAGGCCGTGGTGGCCCTCGCCGTCGGCCGACGGCAGCGGCTGGTGGATCTCGATGAAGCGGCCGTCGGGCAGGCGCCGGATGATGCCGGTCTCGACGCCGTGGGCCAGGACCTCGCGGTCGTGCTGCTG
This sequence comes from Dactylosporangium sp. NPDC051541, assembly GCF_044454505.1. Classification (NCBI taxonomy): domain Bacteria; kingdom Bacillati; phylum Actinomycetota; class Actinomycetes; order Micromonosporales; family Micromonosporaceae; genus Dactylosporangium; species Dactylosporangium sp. NPDC051541. The sequence goes on along the minus strand of NZ_JBITDU010000011.1, from coordinate 177,396 downwards.
CAGGCCCAGCGCGATGCGGTAGGCCGCGTAGTAGGCCAGCGGCGGGATGATCAAAATGCCGATGCGCCCGGCCCAGGTCATCGCGTTGAGGCTGATGTGGAACTTGTCGGCCAGGACGTCGTTGCCGCCGGAGATCACCAGCACGATGTAGAACGAGATCGCCATGGCGCCCAGCGCGGTGCGGAACGGGTTGTCCCGCGGGCGCTGGAGGAGGTTGTGGACGGCCTTGTCCTTGCTGAACCGCGCCTCGATGAACGGATACAGGATCGGCAGCATGACCAGGATGCCGGGCAGCGCCACGGTGGGCCAGAAGACCGCCGGGATGGTGTAGCCGTCACCCCAGCCGAACAGGTCGAACCTGATCTCCCAGGCCGGGAACAGCCGGGTCGACCCGTCGAGGAACATCATGTACCAGTCGGGCTGGCTCGCCGCCGACACGACCGCGGCCTTGTAGGGGCCGAACAGCCAGATCGGGTTGATCTGGAACAGCCCCGCCAGGGCCACGATCATGGCAAAAACGATCATGAAGAAGCCGCCGGCCTTGGCCGCGAAGCCCGGGAACATCCGCACGCCGACCACGTTCTCGTTGGTCCGGCCGGGCCCCGGCCACTGCGTGTGCTTCTGCTTCACCAGCAGTCCCATGTGGACGGTGATCAGCGCGAGCAGCGCACCGGGGAGGAGCAGCACGTGCACGATGTACAGCCGGTCGAGAATCACCTCACCGGGGAACTCCCCGCCGAACAGCGACGTGGTTATCCAGGTGCCGACGATCGGGATGGAGAGCAGGATCGCCGAGGCGATCCGCAGGCCCGTGCCGGACAGGGCGTCGTCCGGGAGCGAGTAGCCGGCGAAGCCCTCGAACAGCCCGACCCAGAAGAGCAGCAGGCCGACGATCCAGTTGGCCTCGCGCGGCTTGCGGAACGCGCCGGTGAAGAACACCCGGAACATGTGCACCACGATCGCGGCCATGAACAGCAGCGCGGCCCAGTGGTGCATCTGGCGCATGAAGAGGCCGCCGCGCACGTCGAACGACAGGTGCAGGGCGGTGTTGTACGCCTGCGACATCTCCACGCCGCGCAAGGGCGTGTAGGAGCCGTCGTAGACCACCTCACGCATCGACGGGTCGAAGAACAGCGCCAGGAAGATGCCGCTGAGCAGCAGCACGATGAACGAGTAGAGCGCGATCTCGCCCAGCAGGAACGACCAGTGGTCGGGGAAGACCTTGTTCAGCAGGCGGCGCAGCGGCGTCGCGGCCTGAAACCGCTCGTCGAGCGCACTGGCCGACTGGCCGGGAAGAGCCCGGACCTCGAACTTGCGTCGTGCCATGCCCGCTCCCCCGTACAGGTCCGCCAGTCATGCCGCAGCACAACCATCGTCCACCGCAATACGTAGCCTGTCTACCCTCCGGCCCGGGTGACCGTCCGGCGGCCCTAGGGCGTCAGGGGCGGGAGGTGGTGACGGCGTCGCGGCGGCCGGCGGGGACCAGGCTCTGGCCCGGGGTGATGACGACCTGGCGGGGCTGGGCGATCTGGGCGACGAGCAGGGTGCCGATCAGGCCGAACAGCGCGTAGCCGCCGAGGATGATGGCGGCTCGCTGGACGCCCGCCCCGGAGAAGTACACGATGCCGCGGATGGCTTCGGTGCCCAGGCCCGGTGGGAGCCACTGACCGATGGCGCGCCAGAACGGTGGGAGCAGCGGGGCCGGGTACGCGCCGCCGGCGCTCGGGTTGCCGAGGACTACGAAGAGCAGGATCGTGAGGCCGGTACCCACGAAACCGAATGCCGCCTGCAAAGCCATTGTGCAGCAGCCCGAGGCGAACACCAGCAGCGCGCCGAACCACCACAGTTGCGCGAGGTGGCCGTCCAGGGCGCCGAACAGGGAGCCGGCGATCAGCGCCCCGGCCACGCCCGACACGGCGGAGTAGACGGCCAGGGCGAGCAGGCGGATCACGGCGCGGTGCGGGTTGGCGGGGCGGGCGCCCTTGCTCATGCTGACGGCGAGCGCCACCAGGTAGCCGCCGACGACCCAGCCCAGCGCGAGGTAGAAGCCGGACAGGCCGCGGGCGTCGCCGAGGAGGGCCGGTTTGGCGTCCTCGGTGGTGAACGCCCGCTCCTGTGCGTCCTCGAGCGGGGTGATGATCTGCTGCAGGGCGGTGGCGACGCTCGCGCCCGCGGCGCCGGCGACGATGAGGCGGTCGGTGGCGTCGGTGTTGGAGACGATGAACGCCCCGTACACCTCCCGCTGGTCGATCATGCGGCGGGCGGCGTCCTCGCTGAACGCGGCCCGCGCGTCCAGGGGCTGGCCGGGCAGCCGATCGAGCTTGCCGACCAGGTCGTCGAGCGCCTCCGGGGGCGCGGCGACGGCCAGGGGTATGCGGTGCGGGGTCGGCTCGTGGAAGGCCCCGATGTAGCTGGCGATGAACGCCAGCTGGAGGGCGAGGACCGCGAGGACCAGCGCACCCGCGCGCGGCGTGACGCCGTCGCGCACTTCATGAAGAAATCCCGCTTTCACCACATTTGACGGTATCGTACGAGCGACTCCGGCGTGTCAGACTTGACCGTTTTGTCGGGCCGAAAAACTGTGATCGCCGCGCCCGTGGCGGCATCTACCCGAGCGTGCAGACGTCTCTCGTCCGGACGGCGCAGTGCGGCGACCGGGATGCGCTCGACCAGCTGCTCGCCCGGGTCATGCCCGGGGTGCGGAGCCTGGTCGGCCGGGCCCTCAACGGCCACGCCGACGCCGACGACGTGGTGCAGGAGGTGCTCATCCAGATCGTCCGGGGACTGCCGCGGCTGCGCGACCCCGAGCGGTTCCGGGCGTGGGCGGTGGCGATCACCAACCGGCAGATCCAGCTGTACCTGCGCACCCGCCGCCGGGACGCGCCGCGCCGGCAGGAGCTGGCCGAGGACCTGCCCGACCCGGGGCTGGACTTCGCCGAGCGGACCGCCGAAGACCTGGTCCTGACCGGGCAGCGGCAGGAGGTGGCCGAGGCGGCGCGCTGGCTCGACGACGACGAGCGGGCGCTGCTCGCGGTCTGGTGGCGGGAGGCGGCCGTCCGACACACCAGAAACTGCTCCAGGTGTACCGCGCACAGCGCCGGTCTGATCGCGCCCGAGCGACTGCTGCCCGGCCTGGTCGCGCTGCTGGCCGGCCTCAAGGCGCTGAGCGGCAAACACGCGGCCGCCGCGGTGGCCACGGCCGCCGTCCTGATCGGGTTCGCGCTCACCTTCCCGGTCACCACCCCGCGCGACCTGTTCGTCGCGCCGGACGGCGACGACGGCGGCGACGGCAGCAAGGACCGGCCGCTCGCCACGGTCGGCGCGGCGGCGGACCGGGTCCGGCCGGGCCGCACCATCTGGCTGCGCGGCGGCACCTACGCGCTGACGACCCCGATCGAGCTGCGCACCGGCGGCACCACGGACGCGCGGATCACCCTGGCCGGCTACGGGGACGAGCGGCCGGTACTGGACGGGTCGGGCCTGCCGGCGGACGCGTGGGTCGTCACGCACGAGGCCGACTACTGGACCGTCCGCGATCTGGAGATCCGGGGTGCGCGAAGCAACGCCTACGTCTGCCTCTCCTGCAAGCACGACACGTTCCTGCGGCTGTCGATCCACGGCGGATACCGCGCGGCGCTGCAGCTGCGTGGCGACGGTACCGACGGCAACCAGATCCTGGACGGGGACTTCTACGCCAACCGCGACCCCGCCCCGGGCACGCAGAACGGGCAGGGCATCGCGCTGAAGTTCGGCGGCGGCGCCGGCAACGTGCTGCGCGGCAACCGGGTCTGGTCCAACGCCGACAACGGCATCGACCTGGGCGAGTTCAACGGGGCGGTGACGCTGGAGCGCAACTGGGCCTGGAGCAACGGCGCGAACGGCTTCGCGGTCGGCGGCGGGAGCCCGGCCCCGGCCGCCGGGCACGTCCTGCGCACCAACCTGGCCTGGGACAACGGCGGGGCCGGATTTCAGGACGACGGCAACCCAGGCCCGCTGCGGCTGACCGGCAACACCGCTTGGCGTAACCGCACCGCCGGCTTCGCGCTGACGGCGGACACGGCCCGGCTCGACGGCAACCGGGCCGTCGGCAACGCGAAGCCGGCCACGCGGACCTGGTCGGCGGCCGAGCTGGCGACCCAGGCCGCCTTCCGCTCCACCGACCCGGCCACGGCACAGGGTGCCCGCCAGGCTGACGGCACCCTGCCCGTGACGGACTTCCTGACTACATCGTGATGTTGGCCTGGGGGCCGGAGTAGGTCTTGACCAGGGTCGGCACGTCGGCCGCCGGGTCGAGGGTGTACGAGTAGAACGAGTGCGGATCGAACGCCGAGCCCGACGTCTCCTTGCGGCCGGTGCTGTTGACCACGATCGAGCCGGACTGCTTCAGCTGCGCCGTGCTGTCCGGGTAGTACGGGTTGTTCACGTGGTCGAAGTAGCTGTTCTCCAGCACCATCTTCGTGCTGCCGCGCGAGTAGTTGCCGTAGCTGGAGATGTTCTGCAGGTAGTTGTTGTAGAGGTGCGCGTAGGCGAGGTTGTCGGCGCTGGGGTTGCGCTGGTTGTTGTCGTGCAGCCAGTTGTGGTGGATCGTCATCCGGGCCGTCACGTTGTCGGTCCAGCCGATGCCGAACACCTTGTTGTGGTTGCCGAGCTGGTTCCACGACACCGTACTTCAGCAGGTCCGCGTAGTTCGACACCGTCACCGTGGTCCCGCCGGCCCCGCCGGTCGTCCCCTGCGCGAACCCGTCCGCGGTGTTGGACCAGGTGCGCCCGCCACCGCCGGTGGTCGGCCCGGACGTCGGGCCGCTGACGTAGTTGAACGACCACTGCATCCGGGCGACGTCGGCGCAGGTCTCCTGCACGATCGGGTTGTTCCCGGCCGTGGAGCCGTCCTTGTCGGTCACGCACAGGCCGCTCTGCGCGCTCTTGATGATGTACTTCCCGGCCGCCGCCGTCGACGCGGTCAGCTGCCACGTCTGGTTGGCGCTGGCGCCGCACGTGTACTGCCACAGCTGCGTGCCCGACGTCGTCGACGAGCTCGGGACGTCGACACACTTGCCGCTGGCGACGCTCGTCAGCCCGTAGGCACCGTTCTGCGCCACCACCTTGAACTGCTGGTTGGCGCACGCGACCTGGACCAGCAGGTCACCGTTCGCAGTGCCCGAGCCGCTCACGGCGAGGCACTTGCCCGACGCACCCGCGGCCAGGGTGTAAGTTCCGCCGGCCACCGGGGCGACGGCCGCCTCTGATGGCCAGGCGGTGACCGCGACGACGGCCACCGGCACCGCCACGAGGACCGCGAACAGTCCGACTCGACGTTTCACAGGGTGCTCCTTCCCAAAGAATCTGTCGTGGGAAAGGTGCGCCGACGACCCGCCGCATTACCGAAAAATCAGCCGGCTTCGCGAAACACCCAGACCCGCATCAGCACGAACCGCAGCAGCGTCGTGACCGCGTTGGCCAGCAGCAGCACCGCGAGCTCGGCCGCGTGCGAGTGCCCGGGCGCGGTCCAGTTCAGCGCGATGAGGGCGGCCGAGTTCAGGGCCAGACCGAGCGCGAAGAGCAGAAGACCCTGGACCTGATGGCGTACCGCCCCGTCACTGCCCCGGATCGCGAACGTCAGCCGGCGGTTCAGTGCCGTGTTGGCGACCGCGGTCGTCAGCAGCGCGACGAAGTTGGCCGCTTGCGCCCCGAACTCGGGCCGCAGCAGCGCGTACAGCAGCAGGAAAGCGACGGTCGAGAGCACGCCGATCCCGCCGAAGCGCAGCAGCTGCGGCAGCAGGCCGGCCGGGACCCCCTCGACCAGCGGGGCCCGGCCAAGGCGGCTGCGCAGCGCGGCGACCGGCACCTTCCCGGTGACCAGGGCCCGGCCCAGGCGGGCGATCCCCTTGAGGTCGGCCACGGCCGTCGCGACGATGTCGACCCGGCTGTCGGGGTCGTCGATCCAGTCCACCGGCACCTCGTGGATGCGCAGGCCGGCTCGCTGGGCCAGGACGAGCAGCTCGGTGTCGAAGAACCAGCCGGTGTCCTCGACCAGGGGCAGCAGCTGCTCGGCGACGTCCTTGCGGATCGCTTTGAAACCGCACTGCGCGTCGGAGAAACTGGCGCTGAGGGCAGTGCGAAGGATGCGGTTGTAACTACGCGAAATGAACTCCCGCTTCGGCCCGCGCACCACCCGCGACCCCCGGGCCAGCCGCGACCCGATAGACACGTCCGAATGCCCCGACAGCAGCGGCGCGACCAGCGGCAGCAGTGCGTTGAGGTCGGTGCTGAGGTCCACGTCCATATACGCGAGCACCGGCGCGTCCGAAGCCGACCAGGCCTGCTTCAGCGCTCGCCCCCGCCCCTTCTCCGCCAGCCGCACGACCTCGACCCCGGCGAGCTCGGCGGCGAGCGCCCCCGCCACCTCCGGCGTCGCATCGGTGCTCGCGTTGTCGGCCACCGTGATCCGAAAGGGATACGGAAAACTCTCCCGCAGATGCGCATGGAGCCGCCGCACACAAGGCCCGAGATCAACCTCCTCGTTGAACACCGGGATCACGACGTCAAGGACAGCGCCGGCGTTCCGGCCACCCGCGCCAACCGCGCGAGGAAGCGTCTCTGTGCTGGTCATGCTGTTGAGACTCAGTCCCCGACCTTCCGGCAAGTTCCCGCGAACCTGTGCCCCACCTGGGAACCGGCCCGCTACCTTGCAGGCACGCTGCGCTGGAGGGCGCTAGTCGGTCTCGGGACGCTGGTGGGTGTCGGTGGTTTCGGGGCGGTCGGCGGGGTGGAGATCGAGGACGCGGGTCTTGTCCGGGTCCGGTTCTTCGGGGGCGGGCGGCGGGGCGGGGGGTTCGGTTTCGCCGCGGGCGTCGGCCAGGGCGGCCTGCAGGGCGGCGTTGATCCGGGTGCCGCCGCGTTTGAAGCCGAGCTCCCGGCGGGCCTCGTCGACGACCTGCTCCTCGGTGCGCAGCAGTGTGTCGGACTCGATCCAGAGGAGCAGATCAACCAAAAGGCCGTGGGGGTACTCCGCTATCGGCCGGCCCGGCGTGAAGTCGGGCTTGGGGCGGGTGCGGGCCTCGTCGTCGGTGGGCTCCGGCGGGTCCAGGTGCAGGACGATCGTCGGCTCGTTGGTGCGGCGGGCCTCCACTGCGGCCACCGCCTCGTCGTAGGCGGCCCTGGCGCGGGACGTCTCCGCCACCGGGTCGGCGAACCAGTCCGTCGACCAGATGCGGTGGAAGCGCCAGCCCAGGCGCTCCAGCTGCTCCTGGCGTAGGCGGTCGCGGTCGCGGGCGGTGGTGGAGGAGTGGTAGGTCGCGCCGTCGGTTTCGATGGCCAGGACCATCTCCGCCGGGTTGGTCGGGTGGGCGCAGGCGAAGTCGATCGCGTAGCCGGCCACGCCGAACTGCGGGGTCAGCGGGATGCCGGCCCTGGTCAGGCGGTCCTGGACGTCGGCCTCGAAGGCGTTCAGCGGGGGGCGGGTGGCCGCGGTCGGGGCCAGGCTGGTGCCGCCGGACTCCGTGTATTCCAGGTAGGAGCGCAGCAGGCGGACGCCGTCGCTGGTGGACTTGGCCGGGTCCATGTCGGCCGCGGTGAACGAGCTGACCAGGGTCATCCGGCGGCGGGCCCGCGTGACGGCCACGTTCAGGCGGCGTTCGCCACCCGGGAGCAGGAGCGGGCCGAAGCGGTACAACAGGCGGCCGGAAGCGTTTTTGCCGTAGCCGATGCTCAGGATGATCGCGTCGCGCTCGTCGCCCTGGACGCGCTCCAGGTTCTTCACGAAGAACGGCTCGGCCGCGGTTTCGGCGAAGAACCCGTGCAGCTCCGGTCGTGCCGCCAGGGTCTTGCGCAGCGCCAGGTCGATGCGCTCGGCGTGCGTGATGCCCATCGTGATGACGCCGAGAGACTCGTTCGGGCGGATCTGGGCGTGCTGGAGGATGAGCTCCACGACGCGGTCGACCTCGGCGGTGACGGAGTCGGCGGCTTCGTCCGACCCGGCACCGTCGAACGGCACGTGGACGTGCCGCACGCTGCCCTCGCCCGCGACGCCGGGGAATGTCACGAGGGAGCCCTCGTAGATGTGGGCGTTGGAGAAGCCGATCAGACGGTCGTCCTGGCTGCGGTAGTGCCACCTCAGGAGGTACCCCGGAAGCAAGGCACTCAAGACATCGAGAATCGATTCGTAGCCGGATGTCAGGGACAGATCGATGGAGCCGTCGGCGTTCACCCCCAGCGGGTCGGCGCCCTGGCCCTCCTCGGCGGCGGTGAAGAAGCTGGTCGGCGGGAGCTGGTGCTCGTCGCCGGCCACGACGATCTGGCGGCCGCGGAGCAGGGCCGGGACGGCGTCCGCGGGCGTCACCTGGCTGGCCTCGTCGAAGACGACCACGTCGAACAGGTCGGCCTGCGGTGGCAGCAGCTGGGAGACGACCAGGGGGCTCATCGCCCAGCACGGGCGCAGGGCCGTGAGCATGTGCGGGGCGGTGGCGAAGAGCTGGCGGATCGGCAGGTGGCGGCGTTTGAGATTGGCCTGGTGCTCGACCAGGCGGCTCTCGTCCGGATACTCGTCGCGCACGTGGGTGATGTGCTCGGCCACGGCCCGCAGGACCCGGGTGGCGGTGGCGTCGATGTGGCGGTGGTCGGCGTCGCGGTACTCCGCGACCGTGCGCGACTGCAGGGGTCCGTCGAACGCGCCGACCCGGGGGTCGGTGAAGTTCAGGTGCTGGAGGATCGAGGCGTACCAGCACGCGTCGAACACCGCCGCCGCCTGCTCGGCATCAGGCCTTCGCGCGCGGAGATCCTCGACGAGGTCCTCCAGGCCGGCCTCCGTGAACGCGAGCGAAAGCTCGTTCAGCCGGGGGACGCGGCGGACCGTGCGCTCGTCACCGGCCAGGCTCGTGAGCACGCGGCCCAGACGATCCAGGTCCATGGTGGCCAGCGGGAGGTGCGGGCAGAACCGGAGCAGGCCGCTCACCTGCCCGTCCAGCTGCTCGAAGGCCGCCTTCGCGCGGGGCAGGTCGGACGGGAGCCGGGGGACACCGCCCCACTGCTCGCGCTGACGCAGGACCTCCTGCAACTGCTGTGCGCTCGGCGTGCCGCCGCCGCGCGACAGCTGGGCGGCCTGCTTGCGGAATTTCCGGCGGGTCCACCAGCCGGCGTCCAGGCCGGCGATGAGGCTCGGGAGGTCGGCCTGGTAGACCTCGGGCCGGAACTGCGACAGCGTGGCCGCGATGCCGTCGAGGAAGGCGAACAGAGCGCGCCAGCCGTTGAGGTCGGTGGGTTGGCGCAGGCCGGTCTGGGCGGCGACGTACTGCAGGGCCGGGCGGGTCTCGGGCAGCGTGCGGGCGGACAGGCGCTCGGCCAGGTCGAAGGCGGCCTCGGCGTCCTGCGGGCTGTGGATGGCGGCGCCGATCCAGCCGGACTCCGGCGGGCCGGCCGTGAAGCCGCCGACGGTGGCGTAGTCGCGCAGCTGCTCGCGGACCCGGCGGGCGCCGATCTCGTCCAGCGCGGTCAGGACCGGGCCGCGCAGGCGGACGCCGGTCATCGGCTGGACGACCGCGGCCAGGCGGATCATCTCGGTCTGGGCCTGATACGCGGAGACGCCCCACGGGCCGCGCACCTGGTGCATGGCCTCGTCGTGGTCGTTGAGCGCGGCCCGGCGGGCGGCGAGGGTCTCGTGCAGCACCGCGAGGTCGGGCTGGGCGATCCGGGCCGCGGAGTCGAACGCGGCCTTGAGGTCGGCCGCGACCTTCCTCCTCGAGGTCGTGCCGTCGTGCACGTCCATCACCAGCTGGCCCAGGCCGCGCCGGGCCAGCCGGTCGGTGACGGCGGTGATCGCGGCGCGCTTCTCGGCCACGAAGAGGACCCGCTTGCCCCGGGCCACCAGCGACGCGATCAGGTTGGCGATCGTCTGGCTCTTGCCGGTGCCGGGCGGGCCCTTGATCACGCTGTGCTGACCGGCCAGGACGGCGTTGATCGCGTAGTTCTGCGAGGAGTCGGCGTCGAGGACCAGGAACTCGTCCTCCGGCGGGATCCAGTCCGGGTCACGCAGGCCGATCCCGGTCGCGGGCCGGAGGGCGGCCTGGGCGTCGCGGTCGCCGGCGATGGCCGCGATGACGTCGTGCTCGATCAGGGCCCGGGCGCCGACCCGCAAGTCGGTGACCATCGGGAGCTTGGCGTAGGAGAAGGTGCCCAGGACGCACCGGGGGCTGATCGCGAAGCCGCGGACCCGGGCCGACGCCTCCTTGCCGAGGCGCTCATACAGCGGCTGGGGGTCGAAGCCGGACTGGTAGCTGACCAGCTCTTCGAGTTCGTCGGCGTCCAGGCGTACCCCGAAATCCTCTTCCAGCAGTTGCAGGAGGGTCGGGTTCAGCTCCAGATCACCTTGCAGGGTGAGGTCGAAGTCGTCCTCGGCCGCACCGCGAGCCCGCAGCTGGGCCGAGCGCAGCAGGACCGGCGCGGCCGGGGCGGCGCCGGAGCCGGGCGGCTGGTCCCAGGTGGCGCTGCCGATCGCGGCGAAGCAGGTCTCGATGCCCCGCTCCTCGGTCAGCTCCCGCGCCTTGTTGCGGATCGTCCGGGCCCGCTTGATCGCGGCCTGGTGCGCGTCACGGTCCGGGAAGAGCTGGCCCAGCGGCAGGGTGCGCCCGCCGAGCAGGGCCTGCAGTGCGACCGGGTCGGCGGCGCTGAGGTCGAGCGTGCCCGCGCGCAGGTCGCGGTAGAACAGCAGGGTGTTGCGCCCGCCGAGGTCGATCAGCTGTGACCGCCAGCGGCGGGCCGCCTCCTGCACCAGCGTTCCCCGCCGGTCGACAGCGTCCTCCACGCCTGCGAGCGTACTGCCCGCCGCAACTTGGGGATCGGCCCGTTTACATCGCCAACCCTTGCCCGTCGGGGTGGCGGCCCAGCCAGTTCGAGTACCGCTCGTTGCGCCGCACGGCGTCCGCATACGACTCGATCGCATACGCCCAGACCTGCGAAGCGACTCGCGCGGCGGGCCCGTCGGGGAGCCAGCCGAGCATCTGCCGCCAATGCAGGGGCGCCCCCGCGATCGGTACCGCCACCAGCCCCGCCATCGGCCGCAATGTCGCCTGGCACAGGCCGACCGCGTCCCCGTGCTCGATGAGGTCGATCGCGCCGCGCACCTCGGTCTCGAACAGGACCTTCGGCGTGAACCCGGCCCGCGCGCAGGCCGCCGCGTGGCACGCCGAGAAGCAGCCGTCCCCGGGCGCGGCCACCCACTGCGCGTCGGCCAGCTCGGAGAGCTCGACCTCGTCCCGGTCGGCCAGGGTGTGCCCCTCGGGCAGCAGCAGGAAGACGGGGTCGGCCGCAACCGCGCGCCAGGCCAGCCCGGTGTCGGTCGCCGGTGGCGCGTCTCCGCACGCCCCGACCAGCACGAAGTCCAGCTTCCCGGCGAGCACGAGGTCACCGAGCTCCGCGGACGACCAGGACGCGTGGGTGGTCACCTGGGCGGCCGGGTGGTTGCTGGTGATCCGGTGCACCAGTCCGCCGAGGATCGGGCCGTTCACGGCGCCGATTCGGTACCGCCCGGCCCGCTCGGCCCCGCTGGCGAGCCGGGTCGCCTCGTCCTGCAGCCCCTTCACGGCCGGCAGCAGCACCCGGGCCCGGGCCAGCACCAGCTCGCCCAGCGGCGTGGCCCGCGCACCGCGCCGGTCGCGCTCGAACAGCGTCCCGCCCAGCGCCCGCTCGATCCGCTGCAACTGCGCGGTGAGCGCGGGCTGCGCCAGGCCGAGCACGGACGCGGCTTTGGTCACGCTGCCGGCGTCCGCGATCGCGCACACGACCCGCAGATGCCGCAGCTCCAGTTCCATAACTAGGAACGGTAGGACTGCGGATACCCTGCTAGATACCCTATAAGCATCGAGAGGTGCCGTTTTACAAGAACGTCAAATTTGGCCGGTACCCCCTGTGGGTATTCGGCCACGCTATGGAATTAGGCTGGCTTCGTGATCAACCGCTGGGCCGCCGCCGGTTCCGCGGTCGTCGGGGCCGGTGGCGCGATGGGGCTGGCCACGGCGGTGGCGGGCTCGGCACCCTGGCGATACGTCTCGGAGTCGGGCGTCCCCGGTGCTCCCCACGCGACGTTGTACCAGGTCAGCATGGTGCTGCTGGCGCTCTCCCTCGGTTTGCTGGCGGTCGCGAGCCGGCCCGTCTGCGGGCTGATCGCGCTGTCTCTGGCCCTCGCCGCACCCTTGGCCGCCCTGTCCGGGGCGGTGCACTGCAGCCCCGGCTGTCCGCTGCCGCCGTACGAGTCGCCCACCGCACAGGACCTGGTCCACGCGGCCGCCGCGATCGGGGCACTCCTGCTGATTGCTCTGGCGATCCTGTTGTACTGGTTCCAGGTCCGCTGGATCGGCTGGCTCGGTGTGGCGATCGCCTGGCCGCCCCTGATCCTGTCCGCGTTCGGGATCCTGTTCGCCGGGCGTTCGCTGTTCACCGGGGTGATGGAGCGGGCAGCACTGATCGGAGTGTCGGCCTGGGTGGTTGTGACGGCGTTTGTCCTGATAAAAAGGCATAAATCGTGACCAGGACCGTGGTGATCACCGGGGCCAGCGCCGGCATCGGCCTCGCCGCCGCCCGCCGGTTCGCCGCCCAAGGCGACCGGCTCATCCTGCTCGGCCGGGACGAGCGCCGCCTGGCCGCGGCCGGCTCCTTGTGTGCCAACTCCACCACCGTCCGCGCCGACTTCGGCGACCTCGATCAGGTCCGTGCCGCCGCCCGCAAGGTCCGGGACGCCTGCGACCGCATCGACGTGCTCGTCAACAACGCCGGCGGGCTCTATCGCGGTCCGAAGGCCCTGGTCGTCAACCACCTGGCCGGGTTCCGGCTGGCCCACGACCTGCTCGACCGGCTCTACGCGGCCGGGAGCTCGCGGATCGTCACCACCGCGTCCCTGGCCGAGGCCTGGGGCGTGCTCGACGTCGACAACCCGCTGAAGAACTCCTTGTGGCACCGGGCACGCTGGCTGGCGTACGGGTCGTCCAAGCAGGCCAACATCCTGTTCACCGGCGAGGCGGCCCGGCGCTGGGGCGCGCACGGCGTGCTGCCCGTCGCGTTCTTCCCGGGCCTGGTGCGCAGCCGGTTCGCGTCCAGCAGCCCGCTGTTCATGCTGGCCAAGCCGATCCCGGTGCTGTTCAGTTCCCCCGATCGGGCCGCCGGCCAGCTCCAGTGGCTGGCCGACGCCCCGGCCGCCGAGCTGGTGCCCGGCGGCTACTACTTCATGCGCGAGCGCTTCCCGGCGACCCCGCGCTCGACCAGCCCGGACCGCGCGGCCCGCCTCTGGGAGTCCTCACTGCGTGGATAGCGGGATCTCGGCCCACTGCGCGTCCGGGCCGGGGCCGGCGGTGAAGTCGTAGCGCACGCCCGGCTCCCCGATCGCGACCAGGGCGGCCGAGCCGGAGCCGTACAGCAGACCCTCGACCTCCCGCCGGACCAGCAGCGGCCGCGGGGCGGCCCCGGTGAACTCGCCCCCGGACAGCAGCGCGATCCAGTCGCCCCACGCCGCGGCCGGAGCCAGACCGGGCTTCGGGTCCGGGGTCGCGGCCGCGCGCAGCGGTGCGAAGTCGTTCACGTCCACACCCTGGTTGACGAACACGTGGTCGCCCGGCTCGAGCAGGCGGCGGGTCACCGCGACCCCGTCCCAGGTGACGACCGAGACCTCGGTCGGCTCGGCGTGGACCAGGTGGAACGTGTCGAACGAGCGCAGCACGTCGTCGTCCGGGATCGTCTGGGCCAGGGGCAGCGAGCCGCGGGTCGGGCGGTCGCCGGCGGCGGGCCGGTGCGGGAAGCCGTTGAGCAGCGCGGTCACGCTCGGGCGGGCCGGGTCCACGGCCAGCCACGTGCCGCCCGCGGTGCTGTCCCGGCCGCCGAAGCGGCCCGGCCAGTGCTCGGCCGGGGGTTCCCAGGGGCGGGCCAGATACTCGTCGCGGACCGCGGCCAGGAGTACCGGCCAGGTGGCGTCGGGGTCGAACCGGAGGAGCACGGTGCACATGGACCGAACGTTATGCCCCGCCGAGCTGCGGGACTCGGGCGGTCAGCCAATCGGCGAACTCGTCGGCCGGCAGCGGCTTGGAGATGAAGTACCCCTGCACCAGGTTGCAGCCCTCTCGGCGCAGGTGGAGCAGCGTCTCCTCGTCCTCGACGCCCTCGGCCACGACCATCAGGTCCAGCGCGTGCCCGAGCTGCACGGCCGAGCGCACGACCGCGCGGTCGCGGTGGTCGACGGCGATGCGCTGCACGAACGAGCGGTCGATCTTCATCTCGTGGATCGGGAGCTCACGGAGCCGGCCCAGCGACGAGTAGCCGGTGCCGAAGTCGTCGATGGCCAGCTTCACCCCGAGGCCGTGCAGGCGGTCGAGGATCACCAGGGCGCCGGTCGGGTCGGCCATGATGCTGCTCTCGGTGATCTCCAGGGTCAGGGCGCTGGCCGGGACGCCGGCCTGGCCCAGGAGCCGGTCCACGATGTCGGGCAGGTCGGACTCCTGCAGGCTGTTCGGTGAAAGGTTCACCGCCACGTGCATGTCGTGGCCCATCCGGCGCCAGCTCGCGCAGCGGCGCAGGGAGACCTCGAGCACGTGCAGGGTCAGCGGGCGGATCAGGCCGGAGTGCTCGGCCAGGGGGATGAACTCGTCCGGCGGGACGAACCCGTGGACCGGGTGGTGCCACCGGGCCAGGGCCTCGGCCCCGACGACCACGCCGGTCGCGGTGGAGAGCTTCGGCTGGAAGACGACCACGAGATCGTGGCGCTGGATGGCCTCGCGGAGGTCGGCGACCATCGCCAGGCGCCGCGGGCTGTTGCGGTCGTCGTCGCTGGTGTACACCCGCACGCCGGTGTGGGTGTTTTTGGCGACGTACATCGCCACGTCGGCCCGCTGGATGAGCGAGTTGGCGTCGTGGCCGTGCTCGGGGGCGAGGGCTATGCCGATGCTGACCCGGGCGTTGAGGCGGAGGTGGCCGATGGGGATCGGCTGCTCCATCGCGGCGCCGAGATCGTCGCCGACGGCGATCGCGGACTCCCGGGTCCGGATGTCGGGGAGGAGTACCGCGAACTCGTCCCCGCCGAAGCGAGCGACCGTGCCGCGGTCGCCCAGCCGCGCCTGGAGCCGCTCACCGACGAGCCGGAGCAGCTGGTCGCCGACGTCGTGGCCGAGGGCGTCGTTGACGTCCTTGAACCGGTCCAGGTCCATCAGCAGGACGGCGACGGGCGTGCCGGCCGCCCGGTGCCGGTCGGTCAGGGCCTGGAAGCGCTGCCGGTTGATCAGCCCGGTGAGCGGGTCGTAGGTGGCCAGGCGCTCGGTCTGGGCGACCTCGCGGCGCAGGTCGTCGAGGAGCCGGGCCTTGGTGAGGGAGAGGCTGGCGTGGTTGGCCAGGGCCTGGAACAGCCGCACGTGCTGCTCCCCGAACGTGGGGATGTCGGGGAGGCTGTCGGCCACCAGCAGTACCCCGGACTCGTGGTCGCTCACCGGCACGGGCACCGCGATGCCGTCGGCGATGGAGCCGATCACGCGGGAGCCCTTGGCCACGAGCACCGGCGCACCGCCCCGGGCCGGCTGCCACCAGGCGGTCTCGGGCAGGGTGTCGACGGTACTGATCTCGAAGTCGCTCTGGCCGTGCATGCGCAGCCGGACGTGGGTGCCGTCGGCGGCCGGGATGATGAGCTCGGCCCGCTCCGCGCGCAGCTGGTCGCGGGCCTGCTCGAGCACGATGCGGGCGACGCCGCGGGTGTCGAGCGGGCCGTCGAGGGCGCGGGTGAAGGCGTACAGCTCCTCGACCTGCTGGTGGCCCTGGTTCTGCCGGACGAAGGCGCGGTAGGCCAGGTAGGTGACCGCGGAGACGATGGCCAGCAGCGCGATGGCGCGGGAGTCGCGCTCGATCGCGAGGGCGCTGATGAGCCCGATGCTGGTGGTGATGGCCACGAGCGGCAGGCCCTGCAGCGCGCTGGGCAGCCGGCGCCACTCGCTGGGGTCGTCGTGCAGCGCGATGACGGCGGTGACCAGGACCGCGGCGATGACGTCGGAGAGCAGCATGACGATGAGGACGTAGAGCCACTCCCTCGGCCCCGCTGACAAATCGGGGCCGGCGAGGGTTCGCAGCAGTACCGCCGAAGCAGTGGTCTGCACCCCCAGCAGGGCGACGTTGAAGCCCAGCTTGATGCCCCGCTGCCCGCGCAGGAAGGCGAGGCCGGCCACGCCGCCGATGAGCCGGACGCAGAGCAGCAGCGTCGGGTCGACCGACAGCAGCCCGAGGACCATCGGGATCTCGCTGAGGCTCATCGCGTGCCCGCCCCGGCGGACCCGCACGTGGATCGCGAACCCCTCGGTCAGCGCGAACGCGACAAGCAGGATCGCGAGCGGGACAGGGTCAGGGTCGGCCGGGAGGCCGATGGTCCGGATGCGCACCGCGTGCGCCGCGATGGTCGCGATACCCAGCCAAAGGCTGAGCATCGCGACCCGCGCATCCGGGCGACTCCAACCGCGTACTTTCGTCATCAATCGCCCTGTTTAGTGCTTTAGTCCCAAATGGAGCTGGACCAGTAGCTCCCACTCCAAGTTCGGCCGCTCCAGGTGTTTCCTGACCAAGTTCGGCCACTCCATGTGCGTCCGTCCCACGTCGCCCCGCTCCAGGTGCGGCCGCTCCAGGTGCGGCCGTCCCAGTTGGTGCTCGACCAGCTGACGCTGCTCCAGCTCTTCATCGTGAGCAGGCCCGGCAGCAGGCCGGCCTTCATGTCCGTCCCGGTCCAGGCCGAGCCGTTCCAGGTGCCGCCGGTCCACGCGGTGCCGGCGGTGGCCGTCTTGGCCCAGGTGGTGCCGTTCCAGGCCTTGCCCATGATGTCCTTCTCACCGGTCAGTTCGACGCCGCTGACCGGGTCAGCGACGTGGGCGGTACCGCGGGCGGCCTCCAGCGTCCCGGTGCCGGTGGACGCCGCCCAGGTCTGGGTGGAGGCGGCCGCGGTCGGCGTCGGGGCGTTGATGGCGTTCTTGATGTTCAGCTCACCCGCGCCGCGGCCCAGCGTCTCGGCCAGGGGCATGACGTCGGCGGTACTCGTGAGCAGCTTCTTGACCTGGTCCGGGGTCAGCGTGGGGCGCTGCTGCAGCAGCAGCGCGACCGCCCCCGAGGTGATGGCCGCGGCCTGGGAGCTGCCGCTGCCGCGGAAGTAGCGGCCCGACGTGTCGCCCGGTACCAGGCCGGTCGGGTAGTTCACGTCGACGTACGAGCCGGGGTCGCGCAGGCCGACGATCGACTTCCCGGGGGCGGTCAGGTCGACCGACCGGGTCGTGTTGCCGCGGCTGCTGAAGTCGGCCACAACGTCGTCCGAACGGGACTCCGTGGCCTTGGAGTCGGCCGCGCCCACCGCGATGACGTACGGGTTGACCGCCGGGTTCGACAGGTTGGCCCGGGTCTTGCCGTCGTTGCCGCCGGACACGACCACGGTGATGCCCTTCTTCCAGGCCGACTCGACCGCGTGCGACAGCGGGTCGAGCTTCTCGTCCTGGTTGGAGTCGGTGCCGAATGACAGGTTGATCACCTTGATGTTGAGGCCGGGGTCGTTGCGGTGCGTCACCACCCAGTCGATGCCGGCGATGACCTGCGACACGTCGGTCGCCCCGTCGGCCGCCGCGACCTTGACGCTGATCAGCGTCGCGTTCGGGGCCATGCCGGTGAAGTTGGTCGGGTCGCTGACGGTCAGCGGGTTGGTGTTCGGGTCCCGGCCGGCGATCAGGCCGGCCATGTGGGTGCCGTGGCCGAACGTGTCGGCGTAACGCAGCGTCGGGCTCTGCGACTCGAACGACAGGTCCGGCCCGTTGATGACCCGGGTCGCGTCGTTGAGCCCGGTCACCGGCGCCACACCCGAGTCGATCAGGGCCACGCCCACACCGGTCCCGATGATGTTCCGGCCGCTCGGGTCGAGCTTTTTCCACACGTCGAGGGCGCCGGTGGCGCGCACGACGCTGAACATCGAGTTGGCGTCGCCGTCGGCGCGCCACCGGGCCGCCTCCATGGAGACCGACCCGTCCTCGGTCACGCCGCGCACACCGGGCGCGGCTCGCAAAACGGACAAGCGCTGTGTTGGTACCTCGGCCACGAAGCCGTCCACAACCGCCAGTGCGCGGCCAACCCTGCCGCCGACGCGAGTGACCGCGAGGGCGGCCGCGCCGGGATCGTCGGCCTCGACGATGACGCGGGTCAGGCCGGTGGCACTCGCCGGCGGTGTGGTGGCTGCGACCGCCGGCCCGCCCGGCGCGACCGCCCCGGCTGCGATCGCGAGGACCGCGGCCGAAGCGGCACCCAGTGCGCTCCGGTATCTGCTGGGCATGCAGGCCCCTTCCATGGGTCGATGACTCGCCGTGATCCATGGTTGGGCAGTGCGTAGCTCGCCGTTGTCACCAGATCGGTCGCACTTCGCTCACGGTCCGTGACGCGAGGCACGCGCAGTATTCCTAAACTTCGGCCGGGGCCCGCCGAATCGCCCCCGGACCGGGCTGCGGAACGACGTCGCGCGGGGTGATCTCCTCGTGGCCGTGCTCGCAGACGAGCTTGGCGTGCACCGGGGCGCCGCAGCCACGGTGGACGGTCTCCAACGGTGGCCCGCCCGGGTCGGCCAGGTAGCGGTCGCCCCACTCGCGCAGGGCGACGAACATCGGGTAAAGCGCGAAACCCATTTCCGTCAGCCGGTACTCGTCCCGCGCCCGCGCCCCCGGCTCGCGATACGGCACCCGGCGCAGGATCCCGTTGTCCACGAGCACGCCGAGCCGGTTGGTGAGCACCTGCCGGGGGATGCCGGTGCGCACCCGCATGTCGTCGAACCGGAAGATCCCGTTGAAGACCTCACGGAGCACGACGACGGTCCACCGCTCGCCGAGAATCGCCATCGCGCGGCCGATCGTGCAGTTCTCGACGGACCATTCGAGTGCCCTAGGTCTCATGGTGCAAAGGCTAACCCGGCGCTGAGTCTGATTGACAGATCTAGCCTCGGCCCGGGAGTCTAGGTCCATGACGCAGACCGAGCCGGATGTCCGCAGCCGCACGTTCTCGTGGTCCGACCCCGCGCTGAACGCGGCCGAGGTCGGCCGGCGCAGCGGCTTGGAGCTGCTGCGGGCGATGGGCACGGGCGAGCTGCCCCGCCCGCCGATCATGCACCTGCTGGGCACCGGCGCGCTGGTTGCCGAAGACGGGCGGGTCGTGGTGACGCTGGAGCCGCGGGAGTACCACTACAACCCCCTCGGCACCGTTCACGGCGGGGTGCTGGCCACGCTGCTGGACACGGCCACGGGCTGTGCGGTCCACTCCACCTTGCCGGCTGGCGTGGGCTACACGACGCTGGACCTGACGACCAAGTTCCTCCGCCCCGCGTCCTTGGCGTCCGGCATCCTCACGTGCGAAGGCACCATCCTGAACAAGGGCCGCCGGACAGCGCTCGCCCAGGCCCAGATCACCGACGCCCGCGGCGCCCTGATCGCCCACGCCACGTCCACCTGCATGATCTTCGAGGTGCCGCAGCCGTGACCGCCTTCCGCGAAGCCGTCGAAGCCGCCGACCCCGACGCGATGGCCGCGACCTTGGCCGACAACGTCACCTTCCGCAGCCCGGTAGCCTTCCGCCCCTACGAAGGCAAACCGATCGTGGCCGCCATCCTCCGCGGCGTCCTGCGGGTGTTCGAGGACTTCCACTACGTCCGCGAACTGTCCGCCCCGGACGCCCACGCACTGGTCTTCGCGACCAGAATCGGCGACGTGGCGATCGAGGGCTGCGACTTCCTGCACTTCGACGAGCACGGCCTGATCGACGAGCTGACGGTGATGGTCCGCCCGATGTCCGCCGCCCAGGCCTTGGCCGAGGCGATGGCCACCCAGTTCCCCCAGATCAAACGCGAGGCCGCCGGCGCTTCCTGAGCGGCGTGCTCTTCAAGAGCCGATATGTCGGGCGCTTCGCGCCGCGCTCCGCTCGACATATCGGATTTTTCGCCCGACGGGGTATTCGCGTAATTTGCGGGGATAATTGTGTGCGCTGGTTGTCGCGTGTGACGGCGGTGAATCTGGGCAACACCTTGACGTGGAAGGCGAACGCCTGAGCGGCACGCGGTACCGGCTGATCGAGCCCCTGGGCGCCGGCGGCATGTCCGTCGTGTGGCGCGCCTTCGACGAGATCCTGGAGCGCCCGGTCGCGGTGAAGCTCCTGGCTCCCAAGCTCCTGACCGACCCGGACTCGCGGCGCCGCATTCAGGCCGAGGCTCGGGCGGCTGGACTGCTGAGCCATCCGCACATCGCGCAGGTATACGACTTCGGGCACAAGCCCGACGGGGCCCCGTATGTGGTGATGGAGCTCGTCACCGGCCGCTCACTGGAGGAGGTCGGCGAGCTCCCGGTCGCCACCGTCCTCCAGGTCGGCGCGCAGCTCGCGGCCGCGCTGGCCGCGGTGCACGCCCGCGGCCTGGTGCACCGCGACATCAAGCCGGCCAACGTCATGCTCACCGACGGCGGAGCCAAGCTGGTCGACTTCGGCATCTCCGCGGTCGCCGGCGACAACAGCGACAAGGGCGGCCAGATCCTCGGCACGCCCGCGTACCTGGCGCCGGAGCGCATCCGCGGCCTGCCGACCACCGCCGCGACCGACGTCTACGCGTTGGGGTTGCTGCTGTACCGCGCCGTCGCCGGGCGCTTTCCCTGGCCCGAGGAGTCCACCACCACCGGCGTGCTCGAGGCCCATCGCCGCACCCGCCCCGAGCCCCTCCCGCCCGGCCTGGTCGACGCACCGGTGGCCGCGGCCATCATCCGCTGCCTGGCCAAGGCCCCCGAGAACCGCCCGTCCGCGGCCGACATGGCCGAGCTGCTGGCGACGGGCCGCCCGACGCTGACGGACGCCGCCGCCCCCGCCGCCCTCGACTCGCGCGTCCTCGAGTCCACCCACCGGGTCTTCGTCCCGCGCGGCAAACGGGGCCGGGTCGCGGTCGCGGGTGTCGTCGCGGCGGCCGCGGTCAGTGGCCTGGCAATGTGCTCGTCCGGCAACGCGGCCGCCGACTCCCAGGCGAAGCCGGGCTGGGTGGTGGCCTCCGCTCCCGCCCCGTCAGCGTCCAAGGTGGACTGCACCGTCGAGTACTCGGTCCGCTCCGAGCAGGCCGGCTCCTTCAACGCCGACCTCCAGGTCAAGGCGGCCGGCCCCGGCGGCGGCTGGAGTCTGACGTTCCGGGTCCCCGACGGCCAGGCCATCGGCGCGATCGACGGCGCTACCTGGCACCAGGACGGCGACACCGTCCTGCTCGGCGGCGCGGACCTGACGACGGAACTCGCCGCGGGCGCCCAGTTCCGGGTCGTCGGCGCGTATCGCGACTCGTCGCAGCTGCCGGCCGACTTCACCCTGAACGGTGAAGCGTGCCGCTCCGTCCTGCTCGCGCCCGCGGCTCAGGTCGTCGTCACCCAGGCCCCGGCCACCCAGGCCCCGGTCACCAAACATGTCACCACCACGGCCCCGCCGGCGCCCAAGCCGCCGGCCGTCAACAAGGGCCCCGGATCCGACGATGAGGGTAAGGGCAAAGAGGGCAAGGGCCCGAAGAAGTAAGACGACAGCTGACCCTTTCGTAGGGTGATCGACGTTTTGTAGCGTATGGCGTGCAACCTTCCTGACTGGTACACAAGTCTGATCCTCGTGGCGTCCCGTATATAAGCGGGCCGCCTCACCGTAGGGTGTTGAGGTCGAAGGTAGGAGGCGCCGTGCGGTTCGAGATCAGCCGGGTCATGGACACGATCGAGCAGCGGCTGACCACGGACATAACCCTGGCGCAGGCCGTCGTGGACCTGGCGGAGGTCGCGCGGTTCGTGGCCCTCGACGGCGGCCGCCCCATCAACCTGCTGCGGCTCGGCATGGTGGTGGACGCCTTGAGCCGCTACCTGATCGACGCGGGCGCCATGCTCTATCCGGTCGCCGGGCGCGAGGTCCTGTCCGAGGCCGCGCTGACCTCCAAAGAGCGCATGGTGCTGGGCCGCTGGGCGGACGACGGCCTGATCGAGGTGACCCCGGTGGTGGCCGACCGCCCCGCGGAGATCGCCGACTTCACGGGCCTGCCGCTCGTCGTGGTCCGCGAGCTGCCGCCCCAGGCCAAGACCCGCTTCCCGTGGATCGCCGACAGCCCGGAACGCCTGCTGCGCCTGACGCCGCGGGCCGGCGGCGCGGTGCTGACCCCCGGCGGCGAGCCGATGCCGCCGAAGGACGGCAAGGAGCGCCTGGTGATCCGCGGCCAGGCGACGCTGCCGATCGTCCCGCCGGACCCGAAGGACAAGACCGAGGAGAAGGAGATGGCCGAGCCGTCTCCCGCCGAGCCACCGGCCGAGGATGCTCCCGCCGATGCTCCGGCCGAGGACGCTCCCAAGGAGCCGGTCGCCGCGGAGAAGGGCGGCCGCCCGGACGGCCTGCAGTCGTTCACCGCCCGCGGTGCCCAGCGGTTCGGCCGCACCCGCGTGGTCCGCCGTCGCTTCACGCGCGCCGACCCCAGCGGTGTCGGCGCCTCGCTGATGGCCCGGGAGTGGCGGTGCAAGGAGCCGGAGTGCCCCGCGTTCGGCCCGATCCGCCGCATCGGCCAGCCGGTCCCGAGAATGCGCGCCGGCCTGCCCGCCTGCCCCCGCCACGGTGAGGCGGTGAAGGACATCGGCCCGCGTCCGGCCGCGTTCGCGGTGGCCATCGTGGTGGACGACCTGGCCCGCCGCCGTTTCGTGGTGAGCGCCGAGCACCCGGTGATCGTGGGCCGCGAACCGTCCGACCCCGACGACATCTCGGTCGCGGCCTGGCTCCACGAGGCGGCCGCCGCCTGGATCGCCAAGGAGCACGTCAAGCTCGAGGTGAAGGCCGGTCGTCTCCAGGTCACCGACACCAGCGAGAACGGCACCCTGATCTGGAAGCGCTCGACCCCCGACATCAAGGAGGAGACCGAGCGCATCTACCGCAAGTCCTACCAGCTCGACGGCTGGGACTCGATCGAGCTCTACACCGGCGTCGAGCTGGTCGTCGGCGACCACCGCCTGCAGACGGTCGTCGGCTCCGAACCGGCCTCCGTCCTCCTCGACGCCCCGACGGTCGCCCTCCGCCTGGTCGACTGAGCCCACCCGGCTTCGGTTCAGGCTGGCCGGCTGAGCGCACTCAGGCTTCGGTTCAGGCGGTCAACTCAACGCACCCAGGCTTTCGGCTCAGGCAGGTCGTCTGAGCGCGCCAGGCTTCGGTTCAGGCTGGTCGTCTGAGCGCACTCAGGCTTCGGCTCGGGCGGTCAACTCGACGCACCCAGGCTTTCGGTTCAGGCAGGTCGTCTGAGCGCGCCGACGCTGCCGGCCGGCGTGCTCGTGCCGCGGGCGCTGTCCGGGCGCAACGCCGGCTCGCCGCCTATGTGCGCGACAAGGCTTCGGTTCAGGCTGGTCGTCTGAGCGCGCCCAGGCTTCGGCTCAGGCGGTCAGGGCCAGCGCGAACGGCAGCACTCCCTTCGCCCCGGCCAGGTTGAGCGCCCGCGCGGCCAGGGCCATCGTCCAGCCGCTGTCGACCATGTCGTCGACGAGCAGCACCGGGCCGTCGAGGGCGCTCACCGCGTCGGCGAGGGGCCGCGGCACGGCGAACTCGCGGTGCAGGGCCCGCACCCGCTGGGCCGAGTTGGTGCGGGACGCGACGTCCGTGGACAGCCCGGGCGGGATGGTGCCCAGCAGCGGCAGCCGGCCCACCTCGGCGATGCGGGCACCGAGCGAGGCGACCAGCTCCGGCGCGTGCTGCGAGCCCAGGATCACCACGCCGGCCGGGCGCTCGGGCCAGCGGTCGTCGCCCTTGGACCACTCGGCCAGGGTGGCCACGACGCCCTTGAAGACGTCGTCGGAGATCGGGGCGTCGGGGCCGTTGAGGGCGGCGCGGAGGCGCTCACCCCAGCCCAGGTCGCTCAGGCGGCCGATGGCGCGCCCCGGGAGGGATTGCTCGGCCGGCTTGATCTTGCCGGTCAGCTGGACGCCGACGGCGGGGAGGCCGGTCGGCCACTGGCGGCGCGGGGTGATCTCGACGCCGGCCCGGCCGAGGTGGGCGCGGGCGGTGTCCAGGGCGGCGGGGGAGACCTCGGTCGCGTACCACGCCCCCGCGCAGTTGTCGCAGCGGCCGCACGGGGCCGCCTCCGGGTCGTCGAGCTGGCGGCGCAGGAACTCCAGGCGGCAGGAGGTCAGCACCGCATACTGCCGCATCGCCTCCTGCTCCGCCTCGCGGGCCTGGGCGATGCGGGTGTAGCGCTCGGTGTCGTGCCGCCACTGCGCGCCCGTCGCCTCCCAGCCGCCGCCGCGCACCCGGTGGACGGCACCGTCGACGTCGAGGACCTTCAGCAGCAGCTCGAGGCGGCCGCGGCGCAGCTCGACCCGCGGCTCCAGGGCCGGGAGTGACAGCGGGCGGCCGGCCTCGGCCAGGACGTCGAGGACCTCGCGGACCTGGTGCTCGGGCGGGAAGGCCAGGGACGCGAAGTAGCGCCAGATGTCGGCGTCCTCGCGGCCCGGCAGCAGCAGCACGTCGGCCTTCTCGACGGCTCGGCCGGCCCGGCCGACCTGCTGGTAGTAGGCGATCGGGGAGGACGGGGCGCCGAGGTGCACCACGAAACCGAGGTCCGGCTTGTCGAAGCCCATGCCGAGCGCCGACGTGGCGACGAGGGCCTTGATGCGGTTGCCGAGCAGGTCGGCCTCGGCGGTGAGCCGGTCGGCGGGCTCGCTCTTGCCCGTGTAGGACGCGACCTCGTAGCCCTGTGCCCGCAGGAACGCGGCCGTCTCGTCGGCCCCGGCCACGGTCAGCGTGTAGATGATGCCGGAGCCAGGGAGGTCCTTGAGGTGCTCGGCGAGCCAGCCCAGGCGGTGCGACGGGGAGGGGAGGGTGAGCGAACCCATGCGGAGGGACTCGCGGTCGAGCGAGCCGCGCAGCACCAGGGCGTCACCGAGCTGCTCGGCGACGTCCGCGGTGACCCGGGAGTTGGCGGTGGCCGTCGTTGCGAGCACCGGGGTGTCGGGGGCCAGGTCGAGCAGGAGGGTGCGCAGGCGCCGGTAGTCGGGGCGGAAGTCGTGGCCCCAGTCGGAGACGCAGTGCGCCTCGTCGACGACGAGCAGGCCGGCCGTGGCGGCCAGCTTGGGCAGCACGTCGTCGCGGAACACCGGGTTGTTGAGGCGCTCGGGGCTGACCAGCAGGACGTCGACCGCGCCGTCGTTGATCTCGGCGGTGATCGCGTCCCACTCCTCCAGGTTGGCGGAGTTGATGGCCCGGGCCGCGATCCCGGCCCGGGCGGCCGCGTCGGTCTGGTTGCGCATCAGGGCGATCAGCGGTGACACGATCACCGTCGGGCCGGCGCCGCGGGCGCGCAGGAGGGCGGTGGCCACGAAGTAGACCGCCGACTTGCCCCAGCCGGTGCGCTGGACGCAGAGCACCCGGCGGTGCCCGGCGACCAGCGCCTCGATGGCTGTCCATTGGTCTTCGCGCAGCTCAGCGGCGGGTCCGGCGAGCTTTTTGAGGACTTGCGTGGCTTCCTGTCTCACGGGTCCGACGCTAGTCCAGGGGTGTGACAAAAACCGAAAGGATCACTGCGGTCGGCCGTATCCGACCACCGGAGCGTAGTCGATCAGTCGCATGGAGATACGCTCTCCGGCTCTGGGGGCCTCGACCACGCGGCCGGAGCCGATGTAGATACCGACGTGGCTCACGTCTTTGTAGTAGAAGACCAGGTCACCGGGTTGCAGCTCGGCCCGCGTGATCGGCTTGACGGTCTGCTTCTGGCGGGCGGCGTTGTGCGGAAGGGCCACTCCCGCGGTCTTCCACGCGGCCATCGTCAGGCCCGAGCAGTCGAAGCTGTTGGGCCCGTCGGCGCCCCACTTGTAGACCTTGCCGAGCTGGGAGAACGCGAACTTGACGGCCCGGCCGGCGGCGTCGTCGCTGAAGACGGGCACAAACCCGTCGTGCAGCGCGCCCGAGGGCGACCGCGCGGTGTTCCCGATGCCGAACCGGCGCAGCTGCGCCTCGATCGTGGCCTTGCGCTGCCCGAGCTCGGCCTGCTGCGCGGTCTGCTGCTGGCGCAGCGTCGACAGCTCGGCCTTCTCGTCGTTCAGGGCCCCCTGGGCGGCCTTGAGCTCGTGCAGCGCGGTCACGCGGCCGCGCGAGATCTGGTCCAGCATCGCGAGCTGGTCCATCCAGGCCTCGGGCGACGGCGCCGCGATCAGCACGGCGGTCGAGCCGATGGCGCCGCTGCGGTACAGGGCGGCGGCCTGGGCGTCCGTTTCGCGCTGAGCGGTGTCGACCTGGGCCTCTAGTGGCCCTAGCCGGGTGTTGACCTGCTGGAGACGTGCGTCGGTGGCTCGCAGGTCGTCCCGTACGGCGTTGTACCGTTCGATGACGCTCTCGAGCTCCTGCCATGCGTTGGCGAGCTGCCGTTGCCGGTCCGCGGTTGGGTCCGCGTGCCCGGTCCCGGGCGCCATCAGGACAATGAGTCCGGCGACGACCAGTGATGCGGCGCTGCGCAAGTTCTTGCGGCAAAACCCCACGTGTCACTAACGTCGCAATTTGGACAAAAGTAACTTAACCTCCCTCGGTAGGCTGAATTTCATGGTGCTCAAGGGACCGTTCGTGGCGGCCGGGCTGGTCGCGGCGCTGTTGCTGGGCTTCGGCATCGCCCGCGCGACCGCGCCCGCCGCGACGCCGGCGGCGACGTCCGACCCGACCACGATCCCGTCGCACTCACACGGCGGCGCGGTCCTCGGCGACCTGGGCGGGTTCTCGCTCAGCGGGGCCGGCTTCACGCTGGTCCCGGCGGCCCCACCGACGTTCGAGGCGGGGGTGCCGCGCCCGTTCGCGTTCAAGATCGTGGGGGCGGACGGCAGGGCGGTGACGAAGTTCGTGCCGAACCACGACAAGCTGCTGCACTTCATCGCCATAAAACACGATTTGTCGGGCTTTCAACACCGGCACCCGGAGCTGGCGGCGGATGGCACGTGGTCGATCCCGCTGACCTTGCCGAGCCCCGGCATTTGGCGGTTGTACAGCGACTTCGTCACCCTGGACCCAGCCGGCCAGCAAGTGCCGCTGGCCCTGTCGATCGACGCGACCGTCGCCGGGAACTACTCGCCGCTCGCCCTGCCGGCCGCGGCCCGGACGGCCGACGTGGACGGCTTCACGGTCACCTACGAGGGCACGCCCAAGGTCAACGCCACCCAGCCGCTCACGTTCCGCGTCTTCTCGGGCGGCTCGCCGGTGACCGACCTGGAGAAGTACCTGGCGGCCTACGGGCACCTGGTCGTCATCCGCGACGGCGACCTCGGCTATCTCCACGTACACCCGGAGGACCAGCTCGTGGGCGGCGCCGTGAAGTTCTGGCTCTCCGCACCCAGCCCGGGCCGCTACCGGATGTTCTTCGAGTTCCAGAAGGGCGGCGCGGTCCACCGCGCCGAGTTCACAGTAGACATCCAGTAGCGGCGCTTTGCGTCGCTTGTTCCTGGCGACGCGCTGCGTCGTTTGTTCACCGCGGACGTCCAGTGATGACGCTCCGCGTCGCGTGTTCGTGGCGCTCCGCGTCGCGTGTTCGCGCCGCTTGTTCGTGGCGACGCTCCGCGTCGCGTGTTCGTGACGCCCCGCGTCGCGTGTTCGTGGCGACGCCCCGCGTCGCTTGTTCGCGGCGCTCTGCGCCGCGCGTTCCTGGCGACGCTCCGCGACGCTTGTTCGAAGCGGCCCGGAGCGTCGCTCGTTCGAAGCGGCGCGGAGCGCCGCTTGCCCTGAACCGTTCCCAACGGCGGACGCCGAAGGGAGGGCCCCCAGGGCCCGACCGGTGTCTCGCGGGAGGAGCGGACCGCAATTGATACGGACCCGAGTAAAAGGCTCTTACTCGGGTCCGCTTTTGCAAAAAGCTACTCGGCCGCGCTCTCTTCGCCAGCCCCGCCGCGTCCGCGACCGCCACGACGACGGCGCCGTCGAGTGCGACCGCCCTCGTCGCCAGCCACAACGACCGCGGAACCGTCGTCGGACGCGGACGAAGCGGACGAAGCCGACGACGAGCCAGAAGAGGACGAGCCAGAAGAGGACGAGCCCGACGAAGCCGGAGCGGTGAAGGTGATCGTCGTGGCCGACGTCTCCGCGTGCTCGGCCGCGTCCACCTCGCCCCGGCGGCGACGCCGGCGCTGACGGCGCGGCTCCGACGACTCGGCCGTCTCGGCGACCGGCGACGCGGAGGAGGAGGACGAGCTCGAGGAGTTCGAGGAGCCCGAGGAGCGCCCACGAACCCGACCCCGGGCGGCCCGGCCGCGCGGCTTGCCCTCGATGTCCTCGAGCTTCTCCGCCGACAGCCCGGCCCGTTTGCGGTCGGCCGTCGGTAGCGAGCCCGTGGTGCCCTCGGGAATGCCGATGTCACTGAGCAGGTGGGCCGAGGTGTGGTAGGTCTCCGGCGGCTCCGGGAGGTCCATCCCCAGCGTCTTGTCGATGATCCGCCAGCGGGGCATGTCTTCCCAGTCCACGAACGTCACCGCGACGCCGGTGGCGCCGGCGCGGCCCGTGCGGCCGATGCGGTGGGTGTAGGTGTCCGGGTCCTCCGGGCAGTCGTAGTTGATCACGTGCGTGACGCCGGAGACGTCGAGGCCGCGGGCCGCGACATCGGTGGCGACGAGCACGTCGATCTTGCCGGCCCGGAACGCGCGCAGGGCCCGCTCGCGGGCGCCCTGGCCCAGGTCGCCGTGGACGGCCGCGGCCGCGAAGCCCCGGAAGTCGAGGTCCTCGGCGGCCCGGTCGGCCGCGCGCTTGGTGCGGCAGAAGACCATGGTCAGACCGCGGTCTTCGGCCTGCAGGATGCGGGCCACGATCTCGATCTTGTTGAGCGGGTGCGTGCGGTAGATGAACTGCTTCGTCAGCGGGGACGGGCCCGTGCTGGCGTCGTGGTGCGCGTGGATCGTCATCGGCTGGCGCAGGAACCGCCGGGCCAGGGTGACGATCGGGTCGGGCATGGTGGCCGAGAAGAGCATCGTCTGGCGCTCTTCCGGCAGCAGCTTGAGGATCCGCTCGACGTCGTCGAGGAAGCCGAGGTCCAGCATGCGGTCGGCCTCGTCCAGGACCAGCGCCCGCACGGCGTGCAGCCGCAGGTGCTTGCCCTTGGAGAGGTCGAGCAGCCGCCCGGGCGTGCCGACGACGATCTCGACGCCGTTGCGCAGCGCCTCGACCTGCGGCTCGTAGGCCACCCCGCCGTAGAGCGGGAGCACCCGCACGCCGCGGGTCTTGCCGGCCGCCGCGATGTCGCGGGCGACCTGCAGGCCGAGCTCGCGGGTCGGCACGACGACGAGCGCCTGCGGTAGCCCGTCGGCGCCTTCACCGGGTGCGGTGACGCGGTCCAGCAGTGGAACGCCGAACCCCAGAGTTTTGCCGGTACCGGTCGGTGCCTGTCCGATCAGGTCGGTGCCCCGCAGTGCGATGGGGACCGCGTACTCCTGGATCGCGAAGGCGTGCGTGATGCCGACCGCTTCGAGCGCGGTCACGGTCTCGGGCCGCGCGCCCAGGTCGGCGAATGTGGGACTGTCGGCGCGCACGGGGGCGCGCGGGGCTACCGCTGCGGCAGCCTCTGTGTTGTCGATTGTCATGTTGTGCTCGGGGTGTCTCTCTCGCGGGAGCGCCCCTGAACTGCCGGGTGCGCTCGATCTGTGTAGGGCGCGGGCCACACGCGACCGTGTTCGAACGTTGGTCGCGGGCTACAAGCGCCGGTGCCTGGGCTAGGGTCCGCCCAAGGCCATTTCTCGTCATTGTACCGACACAAATGCGGATCCGCGCACAACACTGCGTGGGCATCTCGCAGCCAGCGCTGGGAGATCCCGCGCGGTACTGTGCCGACGTGTCCGATGTCACGCCCGGGGCGGTGCTCGACCTGCTGGGAATGCTCGCATACGGCGAGCTGGTCGCCTTCGACCGCATGGCCGCCGATGCCCGGCTGGCCCCTGACCTGCGCCGCCGCGCCGTGCTGAGCGAGATGGCGGCCCGTGAGATCAGCAACTACGGCCGCCTGGCCGACCGCCTCGTCGAGCTCGGTGCCGACCCGGAGGCCGCGATGGCGCCCTATGTGCGGGCAGTGTCGGACTACCACGAGCAGACCGAGCCCAACGATTGGCTGGAGGGCCTGACCAAGGCCTATGTGGGTGACGGCATCGCCGACGACTTCACCCGCGAGGTGGCGTTGATCCTGGACGCACCGGACCGCGACCTGATCCTCGACGTGCTGCACGACTCCCGCCACGCCGACTTCGCGGCCGACGAGCTGCGGGCCGCGATCGCGGTCGACCCGAAGGTGGCCAACCGGCTCTCGATGTGGGCCCGGCGGCTGGTGGGGGAGGCGATCTCGCAGTCACTGCGGGTCGCCGGTGAACGGCCCTCGCTGGGGGTGCTGCTGGCCACCCACGGCACCGACTTCCAGGCCCTGATCAAGCGCCTGACCTCGGCGCACACCGAACGGATGGGCGCCGTCGGACTGAATAACTAAGCGGTTGGACTGAATAACTGAAAGGGGCCCCCGGGAAAGGGGGCCCCAATCGTTCAGCGCGCGGCCGAGAAACCAACCGGCCGCGGCGACGACTCGGCGATCTCGACGTATGCGATCTTGTCGACGGGCACGATCACCCGGCGGCCCTTGTCGTCGACCAGGGACAAAACACCTTTATCGCCACCGTTGATCGCGTCGGTGACCGCAGACTCGACCTCGGCCGGCGACTGGTTGCTCTCCAGCACCAGCTCCCGAGGCGCGTACTGCACGCCGATCTTGACCTCCACGCGTTCCTCCTTGATCGGGCGCGGCCGCGCGTCGGGCCGCACACCCAGTGTGGTTGAAGATTAACGCGATCAGGCGTGTTCGCCGTGCAGGGGGAAGCTGGCGATGCCGCGCCACGACAGCGCGGTCAGCAGGCTCTCCGCCTCGGCCTTCTCCACCTGGCGGCCGCCGGCCAGCCAGAAGCGGGCGGCGATCTCGGCCGCGCCGACCATGCCGGAGGCCAGCAGCTCGGCGCGGGCCCGGCTCACGCCGGTGTCGGCCATGATCGTGTCGGTGATGGCCGCGATGCAGCCGGTCTCCACGCGGTCCACGCGCTCGCGGACGGCGGGGTCGTTGCGCAGATCGGACTCGAAGACCAGCCGGAAGGCTTCACTTTCGTGGTCGATGAAGTCGAAGTAGGCCTGGATGGCCCCGCGCACCCGGTCCTTGTTGTCGGTCGTCGCCTCCATCGCGGAGCGCACCCGGGACACCATCGCGTCGCAGTGGGTGTCGAGCAGCGCGAGGTACAACTCCAACTTGCCCGGAAAATGTTGATACAAGACAGGTTTCGAAACACCGGCCCGCTCGGCGATGTCGTCCATCGCGGCGGCGTGGTAGCCCTGCGCCACAAACACCTGCTGAGCTGCGGCGAGCAGTTGCTTTCTCCGCGCCGACCGGGGCAGCCGCACGGGCCGGCCGGCCGCCTGCGTGCCGCTCATCGACGAGGTCATGTTCACCATCCGGATTTGGGTCGAGATTGCAACTTACCCCCTTTCCACCCACACGGTAGCCTCACTACGGGGCGATGGAGGAGCGTGCGGTGGACGAAACGGGGCAAGCCGGTAGCCCGGAAGCGGGTGGCGCCTACCCTGGTGCAAACCTCGGCTCGGGCCACGGCCTGGGTCGCGGTCGTCCCGCATATCCAGAAGGCCAGGCCAACGGCGGTACGCCGACCGATGATGCCCTGGAGGCGATCGTCTCGGCCTGGCGCGAGCCGGCCAGCGGGGCGATCGCCGGCCGGGCCCAGGTCACGGGAGCTTTCAACATCCACCAGCACAACGGCAACGGCCTCGGTTCCAACGGCGTCAATCTCAACGGCGCCAATGGCAATCCCCCTAACGGCGTAAACGGTACAAATGGCGTCAATGGCGGGACGCGGGGCCGGGCTGAGGTCCGCAGTCCGTATTCCGACATGCTGGCCCCCATGAGCCCGCCGGTCTCACCGCCGCCGCCACCGGTGCACGCGCCCACCCCGCAGCCGCCGATGTCGACGCTGCACTACGGCCACTACGGGCCGGACGGGCAGGGCTGGCCGACGTCCAGCCCGACCGGCGAGACGAAGAGCGTCCCGCCGCCGGCCCCGGGCACCGTCTACGGCGCGCTGTCCGCACCCGCCGAGCACACCGGTGAGCTGCGGCGGCCGATCTCCGCGCAGCCCTCTTACGAGCCGTCGTCATACCGGCCCTACGAGGCGCTCGAGCGGGTCGCGGAGCAGCCACCGGCGACCGACGGCTGGGGCTACACGGGCGGGGCCTACCAGCCGCCGCAAGAGACGTACCAGCCGCCGCAAGAGACCTACCAGCCCGCTCAGGAGACGTACCAGCCGCAGGAGCAGCGGCACTGGGCGCCGGAGCCGTCGCAGCCGGAGTTCGACTGGGCCGCGCCGACCCAGCACCCCGCCCCGCACGAGCCGGTGTCGGCCCCGCCGCCCGCACAGGCCGCGCAGCCGCAGGCCCTGCCCAGCCAGCGCGTCCCGGAGGACGACCCGTTGCTCGGGCCGATGCCGCCGCTCCTGCTCGGCTCGGCCACGTCGATGGCGGCCGCCGAGCCGATCATGCCGACGTTCGCCGACGACATGACCCAGCCCGCCTACGAGGCCCCCGAGCTGCCGCAGCGCGTGCCGGCCCAGCCCGATGTGCCGCCCATCCCGGCCGGCGAGCCGCAGGCGTCCGCGGTCGGCGCGCCCGAGCTCACCCGGATCACCGACTACCTGCGCGAAGAGCAGGAGGGTCAGCCCGGCGACCCGGACAGCCGCCCCGACGGCTTCGACGTGCAGAGCGTCCTCCGGGCCGTGCAGACCGTCGGTGGTGTCCACCGCGCGACCCTGCGCAAGAACGCCGACGGCCTGCACACGCTGCGCCTGGAGCTGGCCGACGAGGCCGACGCCGGGCAGGTCAGCCGGATCGTCGCGCGGATGCTCAACGAGACCATGGGCCTGTCGGCCGAGCAGAACCCGCTGCTCCCCGACGGCATGCCGGAGCCGGCCGCGCCCATCGCCGGCCTGCCCTCCTCCGCCCCGGTGCCCACGCCGCGCCCGCCGGTCAACGCCGCCGCCGCGCTCAACGCCGCCCGCAATTCACCACACAGTGCCCTTCCCGGGTACGGCCGTGAAGCCCGTCGTCGCCGCCCCGTCAGCAGTGGCGCGCGCAAACCCGCGCCCGTCGAGCAGAAGGCGCCGGCGCTCACCCCCAACCCGGGCTCGATCGTGTCGCCGCGGGTCGTGATCGAGTCGGTCGACGTCAACACGCAGGGCATCGACGCGACGGTCGAGGTCCGCCTGACCGCCGACAACCAGCCCGCCATCGGCGTCGCCAGCGGCCCCAACTTCGACGGCTACATGCTGAAGCTGGCCGCCCTGGCCGCCGCCTCCGCCGTCGACCAGCTGCTCATCGACACCGACGCCACCGTCCGGGCCCGCTGCTACATCGAGCACGCCGCGGTGGTCGCCCTCGGCGGATGCGAGGTCGCGGTCGTCGTGCTCCTGCTGATGTACGACGGCTTCGTCGAGCAGCTCACCGGCTCGGCCGTGGTGGCCGCCGACGGCGACTCCCGCCAGGCCGTGGTCCGGGCCACGATGGCCGCCGTCAACCGCCGTTTGGAAGCTCTCCTGCCTTAGCCGTGCCTCCAAGGCACACTTGGGGGATGAAGCGAGCCACTCTTGTCCCGGAGTTCACCGTCCCGTCACCCGAGCAGTTGCCGGACCGGTGGCCGGGGCGGGAGGTCGAGCTCGACGGCACGCCCACGTTCGTCCGGGACACCCCGGCGCTCGGCCGCGACGTCGAGCCGGCCGTCTATGTGCACGGCCTCGGCGGCTCGTCGACCAACTGGACCGACCTGGCCGGCATCCTGGCCTCCCGCACCGACGGGCTCGTCCTGGAGGGGCAGGCCATCGACCTGCCCGGGTTCGGCTACAGCGGCCGCGCCCGCAGCTACACCCTCGACGCGATGGCCAACCACGTCATCCACTGGATCGAGCACAGCGACCGCGGCCCGGTCCACCTGTTCGGCAACTCCCTCGGCGGCGCCACCAGCGTCGTCGTCGCCGCGCGGCGGCCGGACCTGGTCCGCTCGCTCACCCTGATCTCTCCGGCGATGCCGTTCCTCGACCCGCGCCGGTCGCTGCAGGGCCGGGTGGTGCCGCTGCTCCTGCTGCCCAACGCCACCCGGCTGGCGGCCCGGCACATGGGTTCCATGGAGCCCGAGGCGATCGCCGACATGGTCATCGACTCCTGCTACGGCGACCCGGCCCGTTACCCCGAACAGCGCCGGCTGGAGGCGATCGAGGAGGCCCGGCTGCGGCACGAGGTGCCGTGGTACGCCGAGGCCTACGTCGGCAGCCTGCGCGGCCTGGTCAGCAGCTTCCTGCGGGCCTACCTGCCGGGGGAGGGCTCCATCTGGCGGATGGCCCAGCGGATCAAGGCGCCGACGCTGGTGGTCGCCGGGCGGCAGGACAAGCTCGTCGACATCCGCACCGCCCCGCAGGTCGCCCGGCTCATCCCGGACAGCCGGCTGATGATGCTGGAGGGCGTCGGGCACGTCGCCCAGATGGAAGTTCCGCGCTCCGTGGCCCGGGCCGTGTTCGGGCTCATCGACGAGGTCGCGGCGCCGGTTGCAGAACGGGAGCAGGTACCGGTCCGCGCGCGCGTGGCCCAGGTGCGCATGGCAAGCTAGCCGTCGATGGTTAGCCGGCTGATCTCCGACCGCCGGCGGGAGCCGGAACCGTTGCCGAGCGACCCGACGGCTGCCCGGGAGGTCGTGCGCGCGTCCCGCCACCGCCGTCGCATGGAGGCGCGCCGCAAGCGTTACCTCATCGCGGGCGTCATGGCCGCGGCCGGACTGCTGGCCGCATTGGGCCTGACCCGGCAGCTGTTTTTTGCAAGCGATTCCGGGGGTACTGCCGACAAGGCGCCCGTTCGCCAGGAGCAGCCGATGCTGGCGCCGCCGTCGCAGCCGGCTAGCCCGCCGCCGGAGGCCGGTGCGGCCAAGGGGGACGGCACGTTCGCCTACGCGACCACCGACGGGCCGATCGCCGGGGCCGGCGGGGGGTTGAAGAAGTACCGCGTCGCCGTCGAGAACGGGGCCGAGCTGCAGGCCGACGCGTTCGCGGCCGCGGTGGAGAAGACCTACGCCGACCCGCGCGGCTGGACCGCCGCCGGCGAGCTGAAGCTGCAGCGGGTCAAGGGCGAGGGCCCGGCCGACTTCACGGTGTTCCTGGCCACGCCGGTCACCTCCGAGGCGATGTGCGCGACGGCCGGGCTGCACACGGACGGATACAGCTCCTGCCGCATCACCGGCAAGGTCATCATCAATCTGGCCCGCTGGAACACCGCCATCCCGGACTACGGCGCGCCGCTCGCCGAATACCGGACCTACGTCATCAACCACGAGACCGGCCACGAGCTCGGCCGCGGCCACGAGGCGTGCCCGGCGGCCGGCAAGCCCGCGCCGGTCATGATGCAGCAGACCTACGGCCTCAAGGGCTGCGTCGCCAACTCGTGGCCGTTCGTGGACGGTCAGCAGTACACGGGGCCCAAAGTGCCCTAGCTCACTCGGGTTCGGGGCGTAGGCGGGGCAGAATGAGAACCATGTCGTTGCCTCCTCTGGTCGAACCCGCCGCCGACCTGTCGGTGGACGAGGTCCGCCGTTACTCACGCCATCTGATCATTCCCGACGTCGGGGTGGCCGGGCAGAAACGACTCAAGAACGCCAAGGTGCTGTGTGTCGGCGCG
Organism: Dactylosporangium sp. NPDC051541; assembly: GCF_044454505.1. NCBI lineage: Bacteria > Bacillati > Actinomycetota > Actinomycetes > Micromonosporales > Micromonosporaceae > Dactylosporangium > Dactylosporangium sp. NPDC051541. The sequence goes on along the minus strand of NZ_JBITDU010000011.1, from coordinate 141,660 downwards.
GGTGGCCTCGGCTCGCCCGCGCTCATGTACCTGGCGGCCGCCGGCGTCGGCACCCTCGGCATCGTCGAGTTCGACACCGTCGACGAGTCCAACCTGCAGCGCCAGATCATCCACGGCCAGTCCGACATCGGCCGCCCCAAGGCCGAGTCGGCGCGGGACTCGGTGCTCGAGATCAACCCCTACGTCAACGTCATCCTGCACAACGAGGCGCTCTCCAACGACAACGTCATGGAGATCTTCGCGCAGTACGACCTGATCATCGACGGCACCGACAACTTCGCGACCCGCTACATGGTCAACGACGCGGCGGTACTGCTCGGCAAGCCCTACGTGTGGGGTTCGATCTACCGCTTCGACGGCCAGGCGTCGGTGTTCTGGGCCGAGCACGGCCCCTGCTACCGCTGCCTCTACCCGGAGCCGCCCCCGCCGGGCATGGTGCCGAGCTGCGCCGAGGGCGGCGTGCTGGGTGTTCTGTGCGCGTCGATCGGCGCGATCCAGGTCACCGAGGCCATCAAGCTTCTGACCGGCGTGGGCGAGACCCTCCTGGGCCGCCTGATGGTCTACGACGCCCTGGAGATGGAATACCGCAAGATCAAGCTGCGCAAGGACCCCAACTGCGCGATCTGCGGCGAAAACCCCACCGTCACCGGCCTCATCGACTACGACGACTTCTGCGGCGCCGTCTCCGACGAGGCCCAGGCCGCGACCGAGGGCTCGACGATCACCGCCCAGGAGCTCAAGGACTGGCAGGACTCGGGCAAGCCGATCGACCTCATCGACGTGCGCGAGCCCGCCGAGTGGGAGATCGTCCGCATCCCCGGCGCCCGCCTGGTCCCGAAGGGCGAGTTCCTCAACGGCAACGCCCTGGCCGACCTCCCGCAGGACAAGCAGATCGTCCTGCACTGCAAGAGCGGCGTCCGCTCCGCCGAGGCTCTGGCCGCGGTGAAGGCGGCGGGCTTCAAGGACGCGGTCCACGTCCAGGGCGGCGTGGTCTCCTGGGTCAAGACAGTCGACCCGTCTTTGCCCATTTACTAAATAAGTAGGGGAGACTTCGCCTCCACCCACACCCCCTCACGATCGGCGCGATAGTGGCCGGCCGCGCGGGGTTGCGCCTCCACTGGGCCTGTTGCCAACCGGTAACAGGCCCAGTGCCTGTCAGGAACGACTCAAGTCACATGATCAACCCGCGCGTATGAGTCAGCCGGGCGGTACTCTGCGCCCCATGGCCGACCTTGATGCCGCAATCGGCTACGTAGTCGCCCACGGCGACTCTGTAGACCGCGCCCGCCTAGCCTGGCTGCGCACCGGTCAGGCCCCCACGGCCGATGTTCTGGACCGAGCCGAATCGGGACAAGCTTCCACGGGCGGCTGGCCAGCCTATTTCGGAGCCCACGTGGCCTCGGTGGACGCCACCTGCTTCCGTCTCAACGAATTGGACGACTTGGCCGCGCTAGCTCGCCCAGCAGCCCGCCGAGCCCTCTCCTGGCTAGCCCAAAGCCAACGCCCAGACGGCATGTGGGAAGAGGACGAGTCCTTGGCCGGCATAGCCCCACCATGGGCTCAACCGGGCGACGACGAGGCCCGCCTGTACCTGACGTGCAGCGCCGCGTACTGGCTCGTTGTCGGCGGCCCAGCGGCGGGCGAAGAGGACGAACACGCGGCCAGCATCGCCAGGGCCGCGGAGGCCTTCCGCGCATCCCTCCGTCCAGACGGCTCCTGGCCATCCTTCCTGGTCACGGGCTGGCTGGGCTGCGCCGTCCTGTACCACTTGGGCTGGTTCTACGAGTCCGCCCAGATCCAAGTCGCGCTGGCCGACCGAGTACCGACGATGACCCCCGCCGACACAGCCCTGCTGTACGCGACCCTGCGCCGTATTGGGATGTCTACCGAGGACTGGCTACTGGGCGCAGCCCGCAAACGCCTGAACGAAACCCAACGCAGCGACGGCAGCTGGCCCAGCGACGACGGCGACCAGTTCAACGTCCACACAACGCTGATTGCTATCCGGGCGCTGCGCTAGCGGGGGGCTCTTCTTGCCGCCTAGCGCAGTTCCGTCAGAGCCGCGTCCAGAGCCACCCGCAGGGCCGTTGAGTCGCCGGTCGCCAGCAGGATGCCGACACCGCCCTGCACCGCCGCCAGAATGACCAACCCCGACCGCTCGGGGTCGGGTGCGTTGGCCCGGCGGGCGCCCTCGGTCAGCTTGGCCAGCCAGGATTCCAGGAGGCCGGACACGATCGGCCGCACCTGCGGATTGCTCGGCGCCAACTGCCGGGTGAGCGCCGCCAGCGGGCACCGGGTCCCCTGCGCCTCGTAGCGAGCAATCACCGCGTCCCGCCACGCGACCCAAGAGGATGGCGGCCCGAGGGAGCTGAGGTGGGGCTCCTGATCGTGCAGTACGGCCGCCGCCTCATGTTCCGCAACGGCCAGCAGGAGCGAGGACCGGCCCGAGGGAAAGTAGTGGAACAGCTGGCTCTTGCTGGTGGCGGTGGCGGCGCGGATGTCATCGAGCGACACCTCGTCGACGCCTCGGGAGCGCAGGAGGGCCGCGGCGCCGGCCACAATGCGGTCTCGGGTGGCTGCGCCCTTGGCCGTCAACGGCGTGCTCATCGGCACATTCTAGGTAGTGGACCGTGCGGTCCAGAGGGCGCTATGGTCAGTGGACTAGTCAGTCCACTTCTAAAGGAGACCTCAGGACATGAGTCGCCGTCTGCAGGGCCGCACTGCCCTCGTCACCGGGTCGACCAGCGGGATCGGGCGGGCCATCGCCGAGCGCTTCGCCGCCGAAGGGGCCGGCGTCATCGTCAGCGGGCGCCGCGAAGATCTGGGCGTCGAAGTGGCCCGGGGCCTCAAGAACGCCACGTTCCTGCGGGTCGATCTGGGCGCGGGCCAGGAAGCGATCGAGGAGTTCGCCGCACAGGCCGGCGACGTGGACATCCTCGTCAACAACGCCGCCTACCTGGTCGGGGGGAAAGCGACGGCAGACACCCCCGAGGACGTCATCGATGCGGCACTGCGCACGAACATCAAGGCGCCGTTCCTGCTGACCGCCGCGCTCGCCCCCAAGATGCGGGCCAAGGGCGGCGGCGCGATCGTGAACATCGGCTCGATCAACGCCCTGACCGGCATGCCCGGCAGCGCGCTCTACAGCGCGACCAAAGCCGCCCTCCACGCCATGACCGCCGCCTGGGCGGCCGAGTTCGGGCCGCACGGCATCCGCGTGAACACGATCGCCCCGGGGCCGACGGCGGTCGAGTGGTCAAAGCCGATTCGGGGGTACCTCGAGCGAATCGTCGCGACGACCCCGAGCCGCCGCCTCTCCGAACCCGACGAGATCGCCAAGGCCGCGGTGTTCCTGGCCTCCGACGAGGCGAGTCACATCCACGGTGCGACGCTCACCGTCGATGGCGGCCTGACGGCCACGACGATCACGAGCTAGTCGTCGCCCGGCCACCAGGCGGCGCGGCGGATGTCGACCTTCTCGCCCCTGAGCGGAGTGCCCTCGGAGCGGTGGCGGCGCAAAGCCTCCTGTTCGTGGCCCGGCACCAGGCGCCCGTTGGCGGCCACGACCCGGTGCCAGGGGACCGGCCCGCCGTAGTGCGACATCACGGACCCGACCTGCCGCGGCCCGCCCTGGCCCAGGTATTCGGCGATCGCCCCGTACGACATGACACGCCCCGGTGGGATGCGCTCCACCAGGGAGAGGACCTGCTCCGTGTACTCCTCGTCCGCCACGATATGGGAACCTACCCCGCCGCCCGGCGGGTCACGCGGCAAGATTAGCGGCGTGCGTGAACAGGTCACCGGGGCTCGGCGGATCGTCGTCAAGGTCGGGTCGTCGTCGTTGACCACCGCGACCGGCGGGCTGGCCGAGGACAGGGTCGATGCGCTGGTCGAGGCCATCGCTTCGGCGCCGGCTGAGGTTGTGCTGGTCTCGTCGGGGGCGATCGCGGCCGGGCTGGCCCCGCTCGGGCTGCCCCGGCGGCCGCGGGACCTGGCCACCCAGCAGGCGGCCGCCAGCGTCGGGCAAGGGTTGCTGATGCGGGCGTACAACGATGCCTTCGCCCGGCACGGGAAAGTGGTGGGGCAGGTGCTCCTGACCGTCGACGACGTGACGCGACGGGCGCACTATCGCAACGCCTATCGCACGCTGCGGCGGCTGCTGGATCTCAAGGCCATCCCGATCGTCAACGAGAACGACACGGTCGCGACGCACGAGATCCGGTTCGGGGACAACGATCGGTTGGCCGCTCTCGTGGCGGCGCTCGTCGATGCCGATCTGCTCGTGCTGCTGTCCGACGTCGACGGGCTGTACACCGGGGATCCGGCACTGCCCACCTCCCGGGCGATCACCGACGTCCGCAGTCTCGCCGACCTGGATGGCGTGGATGTCCGGCGGCCGGGCAAGGCCGGGCTCGGGACCGGGGGGATGGTGACGAAGGTCGAGGCCGCGCGGATCGCCACGACCAGCGGCATTCCGGTCGTGCTGGCTTCAGCCCCACAAGCGGCGGCGGTACTGGCCGGGCGCGAAGTCGGCACACTCTTCCACCGGCAGCGAGAACGGCCGCAGGCCCGCCTGTTCTGGCTGGCCCACGCCACCACGCCGCGCGGCCGGCTCGTCCTCGACGCGGGGGCCGTGCGCGCGGTCGTCAGCCGCCACGCCTCGCTGCTGCCGGCCGGGATCACGGCGGTCGACGGGCGGTTCGCCGCCGGGGACCCGGTGGACCTGGTCGACCCGGGCGGCATCCCGGTCGCGCGCGGCCTGGTCAACTACGACGCGGCCGAGCTGCCGCCGCTGCTGGGCCGCTCGACCGGCGATCTGGCGGCGGAGCTGGGACCGGCCTACGAGCGTGAAGTCGTACACCGCGACGACCTCGTGCTCCTGTAAAGAGAAACTCCTGTAAAGAAGAAACTCCTGTAAAGAGAAACTCCTACGAACAGAAACTCCTATAGAAGGCGCCCGATGCCGCCACGCCGGGGATCACCCGCGGCACCGGCCACGCCCACGGTGCTCACCCCGCCGAAGTAGTGGTCCAGCTTGTCCCAGCGCTGAATTTTGTACCCCGCCTCCTGCAACGCCTCCAGCTCGTCCTCCGGATATCCGGGCTCCGCATGGACCAGATCGGAGACGACGTGGAAACGGGGGCGTCGAATCGCCTCGAGTGCGGAGTCTCCATCGACCAACGTATTGATCAGCGTGTGCAGCAGGGCGGTGCGGATCCGGGTGGCGCCGGCCGAGCCGATCGCCATCAGCAGCGGCCCGTCCGGCGCTATCACGACGGTCGGGCACATGCAGGAAGCCATCCGATCCCCGGGTTTGGTGCCGGGCCGGATCAGCTCGCCCTCGCCGAGCATCGAGTTCAGGTGAATGCCGAGACCGTCGAGCCAGACTCCGGACCCGATGCCCAGCGTCAAGGTGATGACACAGGCGTTGCCGTCGGCGTCGACGACCGAGATGTTCGTCGTATCGCCGAGGCGCTGCGTCCCGTAGGACCGCAATGCGTCGGCCAATGCGACCGCCCGCGCCGGTCGGGGCAGGACATCCAGCTTCGGCTGCGACCCGAGCGTGATGATGAAGTCGTTCAGATCCGGCCGCGCCATGACCGTCGCTCCGGCCAGCGAAGCCGACGCGACCGGCTGCTCCAGCACCTCGTAAACCGATAGGTCGGTGGGCGTGAGAATGCCACCGCCGGCCGCGATCGTGTCGACCAGTTGCCGCCCGACCCGGCCCGTGTAGAACGCGGCCGGGCCTTCAGAGCTCAAAATCCCAAGAGCCCGATCCAGGCCCGGGTGGTACAGCAGATCCCCGCCCTGCAGCAATCGCCCGGCGGGCGCATACACCTGAGCTCCGAACCCGGGCATCATCGCCGGCGCCAGTGATGCGAGGGTCGCCGAATGCGGGGCGGGCAACAATGCGCCCGCGCGCGCCACGGACCGGGCCGGCGAAATGACCTGGGACCACGGCAGCCGGCCCCAGCGCGAATGGATGGCCCCGGCCCCGGCCGGCACTCCGGGAACGCCGACGCTCGATGCCCCGATCTCGTATCGCTGTGGCACTCCGCCGAATGAGACCGCGATCGGCTCCATCGGCGCCGCGGCCCGGGTCGCGTCCAGGCCCGGAACGGAACAGAAGAAGTCGAGGCAGGTGGTATTACCCGATGAAGCCTCGTAAAACGTCGCAAACCCGCCGCCCGCGATCCCGGTCAGCACGGTTTCGGCGACGCAACTGGTCAGCATCGCCGCCACCGCGGCGTCGGCGGCGGAGCCACCCTCTTCCAGGACCCGCAGGCCGACCTCGGTCGTCAGCGGGTGGCCGGCCGCCACCCCCGGCGAAAGTCCTGGCGAAGCAGAAACAGAAACATCCTCGCGATAGCGGTAGCATCCGTGGACCATGAATCACCCGTCGCAATCACTGCCCGGTCGCGTGCGGGCGGGGTACGCACTCGGCTCGCTCGTCACGGGCGCGTTCGGCACCGTGCCCGGTTTGTTGCTGCTGCCCTACCTGACCGACACCCTCGGCGTCGCGGCCGGGATCGCCGGGCTGCTCGTGCTGGCGCCGAAGGCGTGGGACGTGTTGATCAACCCCGTTGCCGGGAGGATCTCCGATCGTACCCGCACTCGCTGGGGCGCTCGGCGACCATTCTTGCTCGCGGCCGGGCTGGCTGTCGCGGTCTTATTCGCGGCAATTTTCGCGGCACCCATCAAAAGCGGCGTATACGTCGCGCTGACGTTCCTGGCGACCGCCACGGCATACGCGTTCTACCAGGTGCCGTACGTCGCCATGCCGGCCGAGATGACCGACGACTACCGCGAGCGAACCCGGCTGATGACCTGGCGCGTAGCGCTCCTCGCGGTCGCCATCCTGGTCTCCGGTGCCCTGGCCCCGGTGGTGACGAAGCAGTTCGGCGACGGAATCCCGGGCCATCGGGCCATGGGCGTTTTCGTGGCATTGCTCATTCTCGTCGGTACCGCCGGCAGCTTCTTCGGCACCAAGAGCGCGCCGACGGGCAAAATCCTCGAAAGCGAAGCGTCGCTCAAAACGCAGCTGAACACGGCCAGGTCCAACAAAGCGTTCACCCGGCTGCTCATCTGCTTCATCATCCAGGCCGCCGGAATCGCCACCATGCTGGCCGGCGTGAGCTACTTCGCCACGCAGGTGCTCGAGGACCCCGACACCGGATCGACGGTCATGTTCGCCTGTTTCGTCGGGCCGGCGCTGCTCGTGATGCCCGTCTGGTCACGGGTCGGAGAAAAGCTCGGGAAGCTGCGGTCGTACGTCCTGAGCTCCCTCATCTTCGCCGGCGCGGCCGCCCTCATCGCCCTGGCGCCGGTGCTGCCGGCCGCCGGCGTCTACGTACTCACCGGCGTAGTCGGCTGCGGCTACGCCGGTCAGCAGGTGTTCGGCCTGGCCATGCTGCCCGACTGCATCGCGTACGACGCCGAGCGGACCGGGCGGCGGCAGGCGGGCGTGTTCACCGGGCTGTGGACGGCCGGCGAGACGTTCGGGCTGGCGCTCGGGCCGGGCATCTTCGCGCTGCTCCTGGCCGCGTTCGGGTATGTCTCGAGCGACTCCGGCACCGCCGCGGCGCAGACGGACACCGCCCGGCTCGGGGTGCTGCTCGGCTTCACGGTCGTACCCGCCATCGTCGTCGCATTGGCGTTGTTCACTCTGCGAGGCTATGACCTCGACGAAGAGCGACTGTCGGGTCGTTCGGAAGGACAGGGTGAAGCACTTGAGCGCGCTGCCTGAGCAGGGCCTCCCGGCCCAGGATGTGCTGGCCGAGCTGCGGGAGTTACGCGGCCGCGACCTGCCTACGCATGGCGGGCGCCTGTTCGCCTACGTATACGACGCCGGGCTGGCCGGCCTGGATGATCTCGCCGCGGCCGCGCACGCGCTCTCCTCCCATGTGAACGGGCTGGACCCGACCGCCTTCCCCTCGCTGCTCGCGATGGAGAACGACCTCGTCGGGGCGGCCGCGCAGGTCCTGGGCGGCGACGAGCACACGGTCGGCAGCGTCACCTCGGGCGGGACGGAGTCGCTGATCCTGGCGGTGAAGGCGGCCCGCGACGGCCGGCCCGACATCGCCCGGCCGCGCCTGGTCATGCCGGTCACGGCCCACGCGGCCCTGGCGAAAGCGGCTTCGTATCTGCGGGTCGAGCTCGACACCGTGCCGGTCGACCCGGTGACGCTGCGGGTGGACCCGGCCGCGATCGCTGCGGCGATCACTCCCGAAACGGTCCTCGTCGCCTGTTCGGCCCCGTCTTATGCCCACGGTCTGATCGATCCGGTCGAGCCGATCGCGGCGGCTGCTCTCCAGGCGGGCGTCCGGTGTCACGTGGATGCGTGCTTCGGCGGCTGGACGCTGCCCTACCTGCGCCGGCTCGGTGAACCGATCCCGCCGTTCGACCTCTCGGTGCCGGGAGTCACGAGCATCTCGGTCGACCTGCATAAGTATGCGTACGTACCCAAGGGCGTGTCCGTACTGCTGCACCGCGACGAGTCACTACGCATGCCGCAGTACTTCGGCTACGCCGACTGGCCCGGGTACACCATGGTCAACCCGGTCATCTCCTCGACCCGTTCCGGCGGCCCGATCGCGGCGGCTTGGGCGGTTTTACGGCACATCGGTGATGACGGATACCTGGAGCTGGCGGCCAAGACCCGCGATGCAACGAGATCTATCGGTGCCGCTATAGCCCGCATTTCGGACTTTTCGGTTATCCCCCAAGAGTCGACTGTTGTGACATTTATGTCTACAAGTGTTGACTTGTTCGTGTTGGCGGATGAACTGGCCGCGCGCGGGTGGCACACGCAGCCGCAGTTCCGGCACGGGGAGATTCCGGCCTCGGTGCATCTCACGGTCACCGCGTCCGTCGCGCCGCGGGTCGGAGAGTTCGAGGCCGACCTGACGGCCGCCGTTGCCGCTGCCCGCGCGTACGGCCCGATCGAGCTGCCTGATGGCATTCTGGACCTTCTCGGATCCGCTCCCGTGGAGCAGATCGCCGCCGCTTTAGGACTCGGCGCGGGCGGAGGGCTGCCGGAGCGCATGGCGCCGGTGAACGCTTTGCTGAATGCGGTCGATCCGGCAGTACGAGAGAAGCTGCTTATCGCTTTTCTCAGTCTCCTGCAGCGACCTTCACGGCGGCCGTGAGCACCAGCTGGGCCAGTGCCGCGGGGACCAGCACCAGCCAGCACAGGCGCTGCAGCTGGTCCTCGCGGAGGCGCGGATAGGAAACGCGGACCCAGATGACGACGAATGACACCGCGAAGATTTTGATGAGCGTCCAGAGCCAGCCGAGCTCGGCGTCGAGCCCGAACGGGCCTTTCCAGCCGCCGAGGAACAGCACGGTCGTGAGCGCGGCGATGACGACGATGCCGACATACTCGGCGAGCAGGAAGAAGGCGAAACGCAGTCCGGTGTACTCGGTCATGTAGCCGAAAACCAGCTCGGAGTCCGCGATCGGCATGTCGAACGGTGGCCGGCGAATCTCGGCGAGGCCCGCGGTGAAGAACACCAGCATCGCCGGGAGCTGCCACAGCAGCCACCACGGCCGCCAGGCCTCGACAATGCCGGAAAGCGACAGCGTGCCGGCCGCCATGGCCACGCTGAGTGCGGAAAGAATGAACGGCAGCTCGTATCCGAGCAGCTGCGCGGCCGCGCGGAGCCCACCGAGCAGCGCGTATTTGTTGGCGCTGGACCAGGCGGCCATGAGCACCGCGACCACGCCGACGCCGACCACCGCGAGCACGAAGAACAGCCCGATGTCGAGCTTCTGCGCGACCAGCCCATTGGGGCCGAGCGGGATGACGAGCAGGACGATGAGGTACGGCAGCAGGGAGATCACCGGCGCGAGCCGGAACACCGCCCGGTCGGCCGCCCGCGGCGTGATGTCCTCCTTCTGCACGAACTTCACGCCGTCGGCGACGAGCTGGGCCCAGCCGTGGAAGGCGCCCGCGTACATCGGCCCGAGCCGCCCCTGCATGTGGGCCATGACCTTGTGCTCGGCCTGCCCGACGACGAGCGGCAGCGTGAGGAACGCGACGACGACACCGACGACGCGGATCGCCACGTCCAGCCAGACCGGGATCACTTCGGCCACTCATTCGGGTCCGGCACACCGGGCGGCCGCATCGGGGCCCGCTTGCTCACGGTGTGCTCGCTCTCGCCGGGCTCCTTGGCGCCGGGCCAGGGCTTCGCGACCCGGGACGCGAGCACGAACTCCTTGCGCAGCGGATGCCCCTCGAACTCGTCCGGCAGCAGGAGCGGCTTCAGGTCGTCATGTCCGGTGAACCCGATCCCGAACATCTCGTGCGTCTCGCGCTCGTGCCAGGCCGCGCCCGGATAGATGTCCTTGACGGTCGCGATGGCCGGCGCCGACCGCGGGATCTCGGCCCGGATCAGGACGCCCTTCTTCTGCGTGGTCGACCAGAGGTGCACGACGAGCGTGAACCCGCCGGGCAGCTCGTCGACGGCCGAGAGCCAGTCGAAGAAGTCGAAGCCCTCGCCCTTGGCGGTCGCGATCGCCTCGGCCCACGACTCGGCGGGCACGTCGTAGGTCGGGCGAGCGAACCGTCCGCCGCCGCTCTCCGTGGCTTCGCCGATCACTCCCGCACCGGCTTCTTCACAGGCGCCGCGGTCAGGGCCTTCACGTCCGGCCGGGGCGTGCCACCGAGCCCGGCCGGCTCGCCGGCGATCTTCTCCTGCAGCCGCATGATCCCGTGCAGCAGTGCCTCGGGCCGCGGCGGGCAGCCGGGCACATACACGTCCACGGGGATGATCTGGTCGACGCCCTTGGTCACCGAGTAGGAGTCCCAGTAGGGTCCGCCGCAGTTGGAGCAGGCGCCGAAGCTGATGACGTACTTCGGCTCGGGCATCTGGTCGTAGAGCCGCTTGACCGCGGGCGCCATCTTGTCGGTGACGGTGCCGGAGACGACCATGAGGTCGGCCTGGCGGGGCCCGTGCGCGAAGGGAATCACGCCGAGCCGCATGAAGTCGTGCCGCCCCATGGACGTGGCGATGAACTCGATGGCGCAGCAGGCGAGCCCGAAATTGAACACCCACAGCGAGTAGCGCCGCCCCCAGTTGAGCACGAACTTGATCGGCTCACCCAGCACTCCCGACATGGCGACAGCGTAGCCTCTGGCAAGCTGTAGTGCGTTCGTGTGTCGCGCAGACTTGGAGACTGGACAGATGGCGTCGTTGGAGCGGACCCTCGTACTGCTGAAGCCGGACGCGGTGGCACGCGGCCTGGCCGGCCGGATCATCCAGCGTTTCGAGGACGCGGGCCTGAAGATCGTCGGCACCAAGATGGTCCAGATGGACGCCGACCTGGCCAAGAAGCACTACTTCGACCTGGAGGAGCGCTTCGGCCCGTCGGTCTTCAACGTGACCGCCACCTTCATGCAGTCCGGCCCGGTGATCGCCCTGTGCCTGGAAGGCGTCGAGGCCGTCCCCACCGTCCGCCGCCTGGTCGGCGTAACCTTCCCGAACCAGGCCAACCCGGGCACCATCCGCGGCGACTTCGCCCACACCTCAAAGGCCTACACCGAGTCCAACCACACCGTAGCCGCCAACTTGATCCACGCCTCCGGCAACTCGGAGGAGGCCAAGTACGAGGTCGAACTCTGGTTCCCCGAGTCGGAGCTCTTCACCTACCAGACCGTCGGCGAGAAGTACCTCTTCTGACCGCTCCCGCACCGTTGAAGGGCTTTCCGCCGGGGCTGACTCCGGTGAAGGGCCCTGCGGCTTTGGTTGCCTTGCCGCGGGCCGGAGCGAGCGCGACATACAAGAAGGGCCTGTCACCCGGATTTCCCCTGGTGACAGGCCCTTCAAGCGTGCCGGTGGCGGGTAGAGGATTCGAACCTCTGTAGCTTTCGCGACGGATTTACAGTCCGCTCCCATTGGCCGCTCGGGCAACCCGCCTGGCGGAAGCCAGAATAGCGGTAGGCCCCCGGGGGAATGCAAACGGGTACCCTCGGCACGCCCACACCCGTCTAACGCACGCAGTAACAGGGAGCGTCTGCCATGGCTTCGGCACCCTCGTTCGACATCGTCAGCAAGGTCGACCGGCAGGAGGTCGACAACGCGCTCAACCAGGCTGAGAAGGAGCTGGCGCAGCGGTTCGACTTCCGCGGCACCGGGGCTGAGATCAAGTGGTCCGGCGAGGAGGCGGTCGCGCTCCAGGCTGAGACCGAGGAGCGGGTCGCCGCTGCGCTTGAAGTGTTCAAGGAGAAGCTGGTCAAGCGCAACATCTCGCTCAAGTCGCTCGACGCGGACGAGCCGCGCGCGTCGGGCAAGGTGTACAAGATCGACGCCCGGATCATCCAGGGGATCGAGTCGGACAAGGCGAAGGCCATCTCGAAGAAGATCCGCGATGAGGGCCCGAAGGGTGTTCAGGCCCAGATTCAGGGTGACCAGCTGCGCGTGACCGGCAAGAAGCGGGATGACCTGCAGGCCGTCATCGCCCTGCTCAAGCAGGAGGATTTCGGTATCGCCCTGCAGTTCACGAACTACCGCTGAGGCGACCGGGCCGGGTGGTGCTGGCTCACTGACGCTTGTTGCGCCGAGTCAGCACCACCGCGACGGTCGTCACGATTGCCGCCATCACCAGCAGACAGCACAACAGGACAAGGACGTGCCACGGCTTGATCGCACCCATGGCCGTGCAGCCTAGCCGAGCGGCGATCCGGCTGTTGACCCACCTCGATGGCGAAGATCAAGAAGATGGTCGCGAAGGTCGCCACGAAGGTCGCCACGAAGATCGTCGCGGAGATCGCCACGAAGATCGTGGCGGACGTCGTCGCGAACATCGTCGCGAAGGTCCTGTGGCGCCCGGACGAGCAGAAAGCTGTCCGTGTCACAAATCTCGAGGTCCTGCTCGCCGGCCTCGTCCGGGTCGGTGAGCACGACGTTGAGCGTCTGAGCCATGGGTGCCGACCCTACACGGCGGCCTGTTTTCGGTCGCCCGTGTGGGTGAACGCGGTCGGCGCGACCAGGGCGCCCGCCGCCACCGAGGCCCCGGCCAGCAGGAACGCCCAGACGGCCCCGCCCGGCCGGTCCACGACCAGCCCGGTCACTCCGACCCCGGCCGCGCTGGCGCCGATGGAGACGGTGACCAGCCACGTGTACGCCTCGTTCAGCATCGACGGCGGCACGATCAGCCCGACCATCGAGTTCTGCACGGTCAGCGCGGGCGCGATCGTCGCCCCGCCGATGACGAGCGCCACGCCCAGCGCGAGCGCGTTGGGCATCGCGGCGAGGATCGCCAGGCTGCCGGCCACGGCGACGAGCAGCCACCGCAGCCGCGCTCCGGGCCGCGGCCGGCTGCCGAACCACACACCCGCGGCCGCGCTGCCGATGCCCCAGACGCCGAGCAGGATGCCGCCGACGCTCTCGGGATCGTCGGCGACGTAGGCCGTCGCGTACGCCGGCACCGCCACCCCGATTCCGCCGAACGCGAACCCGACGCCGAGCGCGGTCACCAGCAGCGCCGCGAACCCCGGTACCCGCAGCGGCCCCAGCCCTCGCGCCGGCGTGTGCTCCGCCGGCCGCCGCCACGAGCGGATCGCCTGCCCCCGCGCCACCGTGAGCGTCCCGACGAACGTCACCACCGCCGCCGTACCCAGGGCCACCGCCGGTTGCCACAGGGCCACACAGAGCGCGACCAGCAGCGGCCCCACGACGAACACGAGCTCGAACAGCGCCGTCTCGGCCGCCAGTGCCGTGACCCGGACCTCGGCATCATGGACGGTCAATGCGTTCCAGGTCCCGCGCACGGCCGCCGTGAGCGGCGGAAACGTGATCCCGGCGAGCACCGCCGCGGCGAGCACGACGCCGAGCGGCAGATCGTTCAGCCCGGCGACAAGCAAAAAGATCAGGCTGCAGGGGTACAGCAAGCCGGTGACCAACAACACCGGAGCCGGACCGATCCGATCGGCCAGCCGCCCCACGATCGGGCTGGCCGCCGCACTCGCGATCGCGTAGACGGAGCAGGCCAGCGCCGCCTGCGCATACCGCCCGTTGGCCTGCTGGAGCAGCAACAACAGCGCCAGCGACACCATCCCGAGCCCGAGCCGGGCCGCGACGCCGACGATGAGCAGCAGGGGCGCGCCGGGAAGCCGCCACACGGACATGTACTGCCGCACGGCAGACCTCGTTTCGCACCTGTTACAAAAGCAGAGAGCCCGCCGATGGTACGGCGAGCCCTCCAGCTGTTCACATGTGTTTTCCACCGCTCATGGTACGAGCCGCAGCCCCGACCGCTCCTTACCGCCGGTCGGCTCGAAGCGGATCAGCGATGCAGCGCGAGCCCGGCCATCTGCTCGAGCCGCGCCACCCGCTGCTCCATCGGCGGGTGCGTCGAGAACAGCGACGCGATCCCACCACCCTTGAGCGGGTTGTCGATCATGAGGTGGGCCTGGCTGGCCATCTGCCCATCGGCCGGCAACGGCAGCGCCTGCGTCCCCCGGTGGATCTTCCGCAGCGCACTGGCCAGGGCCAGCGGGTCACCAGTGAGCCGCGCCCCGGACTCGTCCGCCTGGTACTCCCGGCTCCGGCTGATCGCCAGCTGGATCACCGACGCGGCCAGCGGCCCCAGGATCATCATGAGCAGCAGCCCGCCGATGCCGGGCCCCTCCTCGTCGTCACTGGAACCGAGCGGCAGAAAGATCGCCAGGTTGGCCAGCATGGTGATCATGCCACCGAGCGCCCCGGCGACACTCGAGATCAAAATGTCGCGGTTGTACACGTGGGAGAGCTCGTGTCCAATAACCCCACGAAGCTCACGCGGCGTCAGCATCTCCAGAATCCCGGAGGTGACGGCCACGGCCGCGTTCTGCGGGTTGCGCCCGGTCGCGAACGCGTTGGGCTGCCGCGTAGGACTGATGTAAAGCCGGGGCATGGGCTGCCCAGCCGACGTGGCCAGCTCCCGCACCATCGCGTACAACTGGGGCGCCTGAGCCTCGCTGACCGGCTGCGCGTTCATGGCCCGCAACGCCAGCTTGTCCGAGTAGAAGTAGCTGAACGCGTTCATGCCCAGCGCCACGAACACGGCGATGACAAGTCCAGCGCTACCGCCGAGCCAGTAGCCGACAAGCAAAATAAGAGACGTCAGCAGCCCAAGAAGCGCCGCCGTCTTCAAGCCGTTGAAATGCTTGTGCTGCATGCCTCTAAGAACACCGCAACTCCCCGTACCCCTTCCCAACGCAAGCTGTGAGCTACCTGAAAGCCTCCACCCCCGCGCCTCCACCCCCGCCACTCCCAGCCAAACCGGCAGCCCCCACCAAAACACCCAAAAGCCGTCGACGCCGCACCCCTACCGCCCAGCAGCGATGCCACCCCGATAAGTCCACGAGCGCACCAGCCCACGAGCCCACGAGCGCACCAGCCCACGAGCCCGCGAGCCCGCGAGCGCACGAGCCGACTGCTCGCGCTATCCGAACGTCCCAGCGGCCCGCATCACCACCTCCGGCCCGAACCCGACAAGCACCGCCACCAAAGCCGCCACCGCCAACGAGGCCGCCACCGTCCAAGGCACCCGCACCGCCGGCGCCAGCACATCGCCGGCCGGGGACTCAGGAGCGGCGAAGAACGTGGCACCCACCCGGACGTAGTACGCCAGCCCGATCACAGCGTTGACCGCCACCACGATCGCCAGCCAGGTCGCGTCCCCGCCGAGCAGCGACCGCACCACCGCGACCTTCGCGAACAGCCCGGCGAGCCCCGGCGGCAGCCCCGCCAGCCCGGCCAGGGCCAGCACCAGCACCGCGGTCAGCCACGGCGACCGCCGCGCCAGCCCGCGGTAGTCGGCTATCGTCCCGCCATCGCCGGCCCCGCGGACCGCGACGAGGGCCCCGAACGCGGCGAACTCCAGGATCACGTAGAAGAAGGCGTAGCCGATCGCGGCCGCCACCAGCAGCGGCGTCACCTCGTCGGCGGCGATCAGGGCACCCAGCGGCGCGAGCAGGTAGCCGGCCTGCGCGACCGACGACCAGGCCAGCAGCCGCACCATCCGCCGCTGCCGCAGTGCCACCAGGTTGCCGACGGTCATGCTCAGCACGGCCAGCACCGCGAGTGTCAGCCCGGACGTGGACAGCACCGGCCGCGCCGCCGAGACGCCGACCAGCAGCAGCGCGACGACCCCGCCGAGCTTGGACGCGGTCGACAGGTAGGCCGCGATCGGCAGCGGCGCCCCGTCATACGTCGCGGGCGCCCAGGCGTGGGCCGGCACCGCGGCGACCTTGAACCCGAGCCCGACCAGCAATAGCACGACGCCGGCCTTGAGCAGCGCCGCGGTCGCGGCCCCCGGTGCTCCGACGGCGACCGACTGCCCGGCCAGGTGCCCCGGCCCGGCCGCGATGTCCGAGAAGTGCACGCCGCCCGTGGCGGTGAACACGAGCGCGGCCCCGAGCAGCGCCACTGCCGTCGACACCACACTCACCACGAAGAACGTGACCGCCGCCGTCCCGCCCTCCCGAGCGCCCCGCCGCAGCCCGACCAGCAGGTAGAGCGGGAGCGTCAACGTCTCCAGCGCCACGATCAGCGTGATCAGGTCACGGGCGCCGCCCAGCACCACGGCCCCGGCGAGGGAACAGGCCAGCAGGAAGCAGTATTCCCCGACGGGCACTTCGCCGGTCCGCAGCAGCGGCACGGAGAGCCCGAGCGCCCCGAGCGCCAGCCCGGCGAAGACACCGGCCACGATCGCGGCCGCCGGGTCGAGCACGAGTGAGCACTGGTCGGGCCCGAAGCAGAACGCGCTCCGATGGTCACCCCCGGCCCCGACCGCGATAGCCGCCGCGATCACGCCGGCCATCCCGAGCGCGGTCGCGCCCATCACCGGCCCCCGCCGCGCGGGCCAGAGCAGATCCACGAGCAGCGCGAGCACCGCCGTCCCCGCCGCCACGTATGCGGGGATCAACGCCACCTGATCGATCCTCATCGCCCGAACACCCCCGCCAGCGCCTCGACGGCCGCGTTGGACCACTCCAGCACCAGAACCGGCGCGACACCGACGGCCAGCGTGAGCACGACCAGCGGCCCCCAGGCCACGAGCTCACCCGCCGTCAGCCGAGCGCCACCAACACCGTTGCCGGCACCGACCTGATCCCGGCCGTCGGCACCCGCTCCGCTCTCGGCGACCGGTCCGTCGGCACGGGGCTGTCCGGTCGGCCCGAGCGGCGCGCGGCCGCCGAGCGGGGCGGGCAGCGGCAGGGCGAGCGCGGCGACGAGGGGTGTGGCCGGTCCGTGGGTGACCCGGCGCAGCAGCCGCAGGAAGTACGCCGCCGCCAGCGCGGCCCCGGCCGCCGCCACCGCACCCAGCGCGGTCCACAGCGGCCCGCCCCGTTCGAAGGCGGCGACGACGGCGAACGCCTCACCCCAGAACCCGGCCAGGCCCGGCAGCCCGAGCGAGGCGATCGCCGCGAAGGCCAGCACCCCGCTCAGCGCCGGTGCCGTCTCGCGGAGCCCGCCGAGCCGGTCGAGGTCACCCGTGTGGGTGCGGTCCTTGATCCCCCCGGCGACGAAGAACAGCAGCCCGGTGACGATGCCGTGCGCGATATTGCCGATGAGCGCGGCCTGCATCCCGGTGGCGGTCAGCGTGGACACGCCGAGCAGGACGAAGCCCATGTGGCCGACCGAGGAGTAGGCGATGAGCCGCTTCAGCTCGGTCTGCGCCAGGCAGATCAGGCCGCCCGCGATGATCGCCGCCGTGGCGAGGATCCCCAGGACGGGCGCGCAGCGGGCGGCGCCGTCGGGAGCCACGCCGACCGCGACCCGCAGCAGTCCGTAGGTGCCCATCTTCAGCAGCACCCCGGCCAGGATCACCGACCCGACCGTCGGGGCCTCGGTGTGCGCGGCGGGCAGCCAGGTGTGCAGCGGCCAGAGCGGGCTCTTCACCGCGAACGCCAGGGCCAGCAGCACGAACGCCAGCAGCTGCATCCCCGCCGACATCGGCCGGACCGCCGGGTCGCTCAGCGCCACCAGGTCGCCGGTGCCGGACGACGACACCACCACGAAGACCCCGATGAGCAGCAGCACCGACCCGAACAGCGTGTAAAGCACGAACTTGCGCGCCGCCCGCCGCCGGTCGGCCCCGCCCCAGACTGCGATCACCGCATACATGGGCAGGAGCACGACCTCGAAGAACACGAAGAACAGGACCAGGTCGAGGGCGAGGAACACGCCGGTGATCCCGGCCTGCAGCACCAGCAGCAGCGACACGAGCAGCCGCCCGCGCCCCGGCTCCGGCACCCGCCACAGGCAGTAGGCGCAGCAGAGCAGCGTCAGCAGGGCGGTGAGGGCGACGAGCGGGTAGGAGATCCCGTCCACGCCGATGTGGAACCGCAGGCTCAGCGTCGGCGCCCACGGCAGGTCGACCTCCGCGAACGGCTCGATCCGCCGCACCCCCGGGGTATCCGTGCGCGCCACCCCGAGGGCGACGACCACGCCGGCGGTGGCCGCGGCGAACAGGAGCCCGCCGACCCGCGCGAGCCGGTCCAGCCGCGCCGGCATCGCGGCCGCGAACAGCGCCCCGATCGCCGGCAGCGACAGCGTCGCCAGCAGCAGCGTCTGTGCGGAGGTCATCGGCCCACCTCCAGCGCGAGGACGATCACGGCGGCGATGACCACGGCGCCGGTCAGGACCGCGGTCGCGGCTCGGGGGAGTGCGGCGGTGTGTGCGCGGGCGAGCAGGCCGCCGAGCCCGCCGGCGCCCGTGCCGACCCCGTCGACGGCGCCGTCCACGAGGCCCTCGTCGGAGCGGCGGGCCAGGCGGGCCAGCGCCACCATCGGCTGGGTGACGAGCGCGTGCTGCACCGCGTCCAAGTAGAAGGCATTGGCGAGGAGCCGTCCGAGGCGGGTGTCGGGCGGCGCGGCGGCCGGGTCGCGGCGCCAGGCGAGCAGGCCACCGACGGCCAACAGCACCAGCGCGGCCACGGTCATCCAGCCCAGGTGCGCGACCCGTTCGTGGGAGCCGAGCCGGGCACTGAACCCGGGCAGCAGGCCGGCCAGTCCGAGCAGCGCCGCCGGCACGGCCAGGGCCACCAGCGGTCCGCGCATCGCCCAGGACGGCTCGTGCCCGGCCTCGGCCGCGGCCCCGCGGGGCGCGCCGAAGAACGTCCGGCGCCACAGCCGCACCACGTATGCCGCGGTCACCGCCACCGTCAGCGCCGCCGATCCGAGCACGATCCACGCCACCCCGCGCGGCACCGGCCCGGACCCGGTCGCCGCCTCCAGGATCGCGTCCTTGCTCCAGAACCCGGCCAGCGGCGGCACCCCGGCCAGCGCCCCGAGCCCGATCGTCATCGTCCAGAACGTCACCGGCATGCGTGACCGCAGCCCGCCCATCGCCGACATCAGGTTGCTGCCGACGGCGTGGATCACGGAGCCCGCCGCGAGGAACAGCAGCGCCTTGAACGCCGCGTGGGTGAGCAGGTGGAACAGCGCGGCCGAGGGGGCGCCGACGGCCAGCGCCCCGGTCATGTATCCGAGCTGGCTCACCGTCGACCAGGCGAGCACCCGCTTGATGTCGTCCTGCCCGAGCGCGCTGAGCGCGCCGAGCAGCATGGTCACCGAGGCCATCACCGCGAGCACGACCAGCGCCGGTGTCGAGCGCTCGAACAGCGGATACAGCCGCGCCACCACGTAGACGCCGGCCGCCACCATCGTCGCGGCGTGGATCAGCGCCGAGATCGGAGTCGGGCCGGCCATCGCGTCGGGCAGCCACGTGTGCAGCGGGAACTGGGCGCTCTTGCCCGCGACCCCGGCCAGCAGCAGCACGCACGCCGCGGTCAGCGCGCCGCCGGAGATCGCCCCCGACCCGGCCGCCGCGAACACGTCGGCGATCCGGAAGCTGTGCGCGTGCAGCCCCAGCACCACGATCCCGAGCAGGAACCCGACGTCGCCGACCCGCGTCACGATGAACGCCTTCACCGCCGCCCGCGGCGCTTCGGGGAGCCGCCGATCGTGCCCGATGAGCAGGTATGAGCAGATGCCCATGACCTCCCACCCCACCAGCAGCGCGATGAGGTCGCCGGACACGACGACCAGCAGCATCGCCCCGGTGAAGAGGCTCACCTGCGCGGCGTAAGGCGCGTATCGCTCGTCGTCGTGCAGATAGGCCACGGAGTAGATCTGTACGCAGAGCGCCACGACCCCGACGGCCACGGCGACGAGCCCGGCGGGCCCGTCGAGCCAGGTCCCGAACGTCACGCCGACCCGGCCGAACTCGGCCACCGTGATCCCGGGATCGGCTCCGCGCACGCCCCGGAGCGCGACCGCGATCGCGCAGCCGAGCGCGACGAGCGCACCGCCCACGCCGAGCAGAACGGCAAGACCGCGCATCCGGTACCGCAAGATCAGGCCGACCAGCCCGGCTCCCACGGGCACGGCCGGCAGAGCGACTCCCAGCGCGTCCACACTCATCGCGCCACCTCCGCTCCGTCGGCGCCGGTTTCCGCCGCGGGCGGCGGCTCTTCCGTGAGCGGCAGGTCGTCGACGTCGACCGTGCGCCGCAGCCGGTACAGCTGCAGGATCAAGGCGAGCCCGACGCCGATCTCGGCGGCCGCCAGGACGATCACGAAGAGCGTGAAGGACTGGCCGGCCTGGGGGACCGCGGCCCGGATGGTGGCGTCGGCGGTCACGAAGACCAGGTTGACCGCGTTGAGCATGAGCTCGACGGCCATCAACAGCAGGACGGCGTTGCGCCGGACCAGCACGCCGTAGACCCCGATGCCGAACAGCAGGGCGGCGATGGTGAACGGGAGCGCGGGATGCATCAGCCGCGCCTCCGGTCGGCCGGACGGGCGCCGATGTCGGGGCGGGAGACCACGATCGCGCCGACCAGCGCGGCCAGCAGCAGGACCGAGATCAGCTCGAACGGCAGCACCCAGGTCTTGAACAGGGCCGCACCGAGGCGCTCGGCAGTGCCGGGCTCCGGCATCGTGACCCGGGTCCACCGGAACGCGTCGATCAGCAGGGCCGCAAGGCCGGCCCCGGCGCCGGCGCCGACCAGGGCGCCCGGCCACCGGGCCCGGTCGAGGTCGTCGCTGGCGCCGATCGGGGCCCGGGTGAGCATCACGGCGAAGAGGAGCAGCACGACGACGGCCCCGACGTAGACGAGCACCTGGACCCAGGCCACGAGCTCGGCGGTGAGGACCAGATAGAGGCCCGCGATCGCGCCGAGGGCGACGACGAGCCAGAGCCCGGCCCGCACCACGTGCCGGGTGGTCACGACCAGGAGGCCGGCGCCCAGCGCCACAGCGCCGAGCGCCAGCGTGAGCACGTCGGCCACGGTCATCGCTGCGCCACCCTCATGGCCGACATCCTGCCATCCGGGTGTGACAGGAATCGACCGCCGGGCCGCCCCGCGATCACCGTCGGTTCCCGCGCAACATCAAGTTGCGCTCGGGGCCGGGCTCAGCCGGCGTCGCGGGCGGCGCGCTTGGCCGCCGCCGTCTGCTCCTTGGCCGGCTCGCCGCGGGGGTCGTGCGCGGGCGGGGCCGGTACGGTCGGCACCCACTCCTCCAGCCGCTGCTTCTCGTGGAGCAGGTCGCGGATGTCGTGCTCGGCGTACTCGAACTCGGGCGACCAGTGCAGCGCGTCGAACGGGCACACCTCGATGCAGATGCCGCAGTACATACAGAGCGAGAAGTCGATCGCGAACCGGTCGAGGACGTTGCGCTGGCGGGCCCGGGCGGCGCCGGGGACCATGACCTCTTCCTTGTGCGAGTCGATGTAGATGCACCAGTCCGGGCACTCCCGCGCGCAGAGCATGCACACCGTGCAGTTCTCTTCCAGCAGCGCGATCACACCGCGCGACCGGGGCGGGAGGTCGGGTTCGACGTCCGGGTATTGCTGGGTGTGCGACCGCTTGGTCATCGTGCCCAGCGTGACGGCCAGTCCCTTGGCGAGACCCTTCCCCGGAAACTCCACGTTCGGAAGGTAACACCGGACCCGGACGGGTGGCGGCGGCCCGAGCCCCAAAAAATGTCGTACACCTGTTCTAAGCTATCGGCATGAACGAGCGACGGTGGTGGAACGGCAGCTGGTCGCGGCTCACGCGCCGGGACGTCTTCGTGCACAACGCGGCCGACGGCCGGTGGCAGGTCGAGCTTCGCCGGGGTGGTCCGGAGGGGCGGGTGCGGACCCGGGCGTTCGAGTCCGAGGGGGATGCGGTCGCGTGGATCGAGCGCGCGGTGGTCGCCGTCGAGCCCAATTGGCGGGAGATCGTGGCCACGGGGCGGGCGAAGGCGAAGGCGCGGGTCCGCCGGAAGGTGGCCAAGGCCGGACCGAGCGGGGGCAGCGGCGGGCTCGTCGCATGAAGGCGCCGAGAACGTGAGGAAAGAACGCGTATGAAAGAGGACTTCGCGAAAGACGGCACGACGAAAGAAGGCGTCGAGAAAGGTGCGGGGGAGAGCGCGGCGCCCGGGCGTTGGCGCCACGCGCGCGGCGCTCTTCCCCGCGGCGCGAGACCGGCCCGGCGGACTCCGCGATCCGTCTGCGGACCGGGCGGGCCGGGCGGGCCGGTGGCCCGCAAGCGGGAGTCCGGACGTGTCCGTCAGGAGGAAGTGGCGGCGGGAAAGTCTGCGGGCTCGTCCGGAATGCGCCGAACTGGGCGGGAAGTGAGAATCTCGCGTAACCGCGAGTACCGACGGCGGGTCGCCGGATGGGGCGTCCGTTTTGTGGGAGGTTGTGGCGACCGAACGGCTCGACGGAGTGGCGGATGCGGTGACCGGGTTCGACGAAGGCCGACCCACGACGACGCCGAAACGTTGCGGTGATGCTGCGACGAGTGAAGCGATATAGCCGGTTCGCCAGACCTGAAATCGGCCGAAAGGTCGATTCTTCCTCGCGACCGCGTCATCTTGGCCCGCGCTCTGTTGGTCCTGACGTGGCTTGTGGCACGATCGTGGGTATCTAAACCGTGCCACGTGTCGCACTGATCGCATGGGAGCAATAGATGCGCGAGAAGACGCTGGGCCGGTGGATTGTGCGGTTGGCGGTGACCATCGGGGCTGGGTCGTTGGTGTTAGGCCTGGGGACTGTCGCGGCCAACGCCGACACGTCCACGATCGGCCTGATCCGCAAGTTGCCGGCCGCGGCGACTCACGTTCAACAGAACACTGCGTCATCCGAGCAGATCTTCTTCACCGAGGACTACAGCTGGGAGTGACCGAGCCCGTCGCCATCGCAGCCGGCGACCGGTCGAGCCTTGACCTTTGCTGTGCGCGAATGGGGAACTGGTGCCCGCACCCAAGACGCCGATCCGGCGCGCTGATACGCACGCCTGGCTGATCACCGGTCCGCTCCTGGTCCTGGGGATCGCGATGGCGCTGCCGGGCATCCTCTCCGACCGGTCCTACTCACTGACGCACAACATCCAGTACGCGCCCCTGCTGCTGCTGTTCGCGATCGTGGCGACACACATGCAGCTGCGCCTGGACGTCCGTCGGCAGGTGCTGGCGATCGGCATGAACGACGTGCCGATCCTGCTGGCGCTCTGTTACCTGTCGCCGGTACTGGTGATCTTCATCCGGGTCATCGCCAGTCTGAGCTGGAACGTGTTCAAGCTCCGGCTCGGCCCGCACAAGGTCGCGTTCAACGCCGCCAGCCACTTCGCCGGTGTCGCCGGGGCCACGCTGGTCGTCGCGACGATGCACCTCGGGGAGCCGACCGAGCCGCGCACCTGGCTGGTGCTCGCGCTGGCCATCGTCGTGAGCAACATCATCAACCTGGTGGCGATCGCCGGTGTCATGACGATCGTGCAGGGCGTCGCGCACCTGCCGCAGTTCCTGCGCACGGCCCTGCCCGGGCACGCGGTGATGGGCGTCGGCATCGTGCTCGGCCTGGTGATGCTGCTGACGCTGCAGGCCAACCCGTGGGCGAGCCTGCTGCTGGTCTTCATCGCGATCGCGCTGGTGCTGGGCAACCGGGCCTACGCGCGGTTCCAGCGGCAGCACAAGTCGCTCATGGAGATGTACGGCCTCACCCGCGACATCGCCAGCACCAACCACGACGGCACGCTGCCCGACGTCCTGCTCGGCCGGGTCCGGGCGCTGCTGGTCGCCGACTCCGCCTCGCTGTGGCTGCCCCGTCAGGGGCGCCACCAGGAGGTGCTGCTGTCGGCCCGGTTCGACTACCCGGGCCTGCTCGACGCCGCCCCGACACCGGATCTCTTCCGCGAGCTCGCGATGCGGACCGGGCGGACGGTCGCGACCGGCCCGCGGGTCGGCGACGCGGAACTGCGATCGGTGCTGCAGGAGGCCGGCGTCAAGGACATCATCGTGGTGCCTCTGCGCTCCGGCGGTGTCACCATCGGCACGCTGGAGGTCGCCGGCCGGCTCGGCGAGCGGACCGAGTTCGGCCGCGACGACATCCAGCTGATCGAGACGCTCGCGGCGCACACCGGGGTCGCGGTCGAGAACAGCCGGCTCGTCGACCGGCTGCAGTTCGACGCCAACCACGACGCACTGACCGGGCTGGCCAACCGCCGCCGGATGCTGGAGGCGCTCGGCGAGGCGATGGGCGGGCGTGGGGCCCGCGAGGTGGTCGCCGTCCTGCTGTTCGACGTCGTCGCTCTGCGCCAGGTCAACGACTCGCTCGGGCACGCCGCCGGTGACAAGGTCCTGGCCGAGGTGGCCCGGCGGCTGCGGGCGCTCGCGCCCCAGGGTGCGCTGGTGGCCCGGGTCGGCGACGACGAGTTCGCGATCGAGCTGCGCACGGCCAGCGGCGATGCGGCCGCGACCGTCGCCGACACGCTGCGGCAGGGGCTGCGCGACCCGATGGTGATCGACTCGCTCACGATCGACATCGACACATACGTCGGGGTGGCGATCTACCCCGAGCACGGCACGGAGCCCGAGGAGCTGCTGCAGCGGGCCCACGTGGCCACGCACGTCGCGAAGTCGCGGGGCATCGTGCAGGTCTTCAACGCGGGCCTGCAGTCCCGGGCCGTCCGCCGCGTCGGGCTGGCCGCCGATCTGCGCACCGCCCTCGCCGGCGGGGAGCTCGAGGTGTACTTCCAGCCCAAGGTCGCCCTCACCGACCGCCGGCTGGTCGGCGTCGAGTGCCTGGCCCGCTGGGAGCACCCCGTCCACGGCCAGGTCGCGCCGCCGGACTTCGTGGCCGTCGCCGAGCACACCGGGCAGCTCAACCGGCTCAACGGCGTGGTGCTCCGCGAGGGCATCCGGCGGGCCCGGGAGTGGGCCGACGCCGGGCGGCCGCTCGTCGTGGCCGTCAACCTGTCCACCCGTGCCCTCGGCGACTCCGACCTGCCGCTGCAGATCTCTGAGCTGCTCGACGAGCACGGCGTCCCGGCCGACCGGCTGATCCTGGAGATCGCCGAGGACGAGGGGCTGCTGGCCGGCGGGCGCGCGCTGTCGACCCTGACCCGGCTGCGTGACCTCGGTGTCCGGCTGTCGGTCGACGACTTCGGGGCCGGCCGCTCGTCGTTCGCGGACCTGAGCCGGCTGCCGGTCCAGGAGGTCAAGATCGACCGGACCTTCGTGCAGGGCATGGCCACCTCGCCCAGCGACCTCGCCATCGTGCGCACGATCGTCGACATGGCCCGCAACTTCGAGCTCGACGTCGTCGCCGAGGGCGTCGAGAGTGAGCTCACCCTGGGGCTGCTCGAGGACATGCGCTGCGACATGGGCCAGGGCTTCCTCTTCAGCCGCCCGCTGCCGTATGAGCGCTTCGAATCGTGGCTCCAGGTGCAGACCGCGGAGGACTCGACGGAGGCCCCGGAAGGCGAAGTGCGCTGGCTCCGCGCAGTGCCCTAAAACGGCATCTGAGCAGCGAAGAAACCGAAAGAGGGTAAGTCGATTTCGCGGCCAGGCCGGGGCCGTGTACTCTTAGCGAGCGCGTGTGCGGGACCGTCAGGGAACGTAGGCGATGCGCCCCCTTAGCTCAGTCGGCAGAGCGTCTCCATGGTAAGGAGAAGGTCTACGGTTCGATTCCGTAAGGGGGCTCGAGACCGGGCTTGAGACATCGAGTCCGCCCGCGGCGGTGTAGCTCAGATGGCAGAGCAAGCGGCTCATAATCGCTGTGTCGCCGGTTCAAGTCCGGCCACCGCTACAGAGGCACTACGGGACGCCCGATTGGGCGTCCAACTGTGTGAGCCGCTATGCTGGTTCGCTGGGTCTGAATCCCACCCCACTTTGAAGCTCTGAAGGAAGGCACTTCGCCATGGCCAAGGCGACCGACGTTCGTCCGAAGATCACGCTGGCGTGCACGGAGTGCAAAGAGCGCAACTACATCACCAAGAAGAACCGGCGCAACGACCCGGACCGCATCGAGCTGAAGAAGTTCTGCCCCCGGGACGGCAAGCACACCCTGCACCGCGAAACGCGATAAAAAGCAACAACCGATAAAGGCAAGGCTGAGGATTCCGGGCCGCTTCGCTCCCGCCCGGGCAGGGGGCTCCGCGCCCCCCACACCCCCGGCCACCTCATACGACACGCCACGAAGCCCCGGCCGCGAAGGTCGGGGCTTCGTCGCGCTCGAGAAAGCCGAGCGCTCGAGCAGCCAAGCGCTGGAGAAGACGAGCGCCGGAGAAGCCAAGCAAAGCCCAACCAAAGGCCATGACCGGCCGACCGGTAAATTCCTCGGCATGCCGCTTGATCAGTCGTTCCTGGGCCGGGTGTACCCGCCGACCCCGCCGTATGAGGTGGGGAGGGAGAAGATTCGCGAGTTCGCCGACGCGATCTTCGCCGCCGACCCCGTGCACCGTGACCTCGCCGAGGCCCGGGCCAAGGGCTACAGCGACGTGATCGCGCCGCCCACCTTCGCGATCATCCTCAGCCAGAACGCCGGCCAGCAGCTCGTCGACGACCCGCACTTCGGCCTGGACTACAGCCGGGTCGTGCACGGCGGCCAGACGTTCCGCTACGTGCGGCCCATCCAGGCCGGCGACCACCTCGTCACCGTGATGGCGGTGGAGGAGATCAGCAGCCGGGCCGGGCACGCGTTTCTCACCACCCGGCATGAAGTTTCCACCGTCGAGGGTGAACCGGTCGTGACGATCTGGACCCGGCTCGTGATCCGTGGGGAGGGCTGACAATGCAGCCAGGCACCGAGTTCCCGACCCAGACCTTCCGGGTCACCCGCGCCACCCTGGTGCGCTACGCGGGCGCGTCCGGCGACTTCAACCCGATCCACTGGAACGACCGGCAGGCGACCGCCGTCGGCCTCCCCGGTGTAATCGCGCACGGCATGCTCACCATGGGGCTGGCCGGGCAGGCGGTGGCATGCTGGGTTGGTGGTACCGCCGCGATCGTGGAATTTTCCACCCGTTTCGCGAACCCCGTCGTCGTGCCCGATGACGACGAGGGCACCGAGATCGTCATCGCTGGAGTGGTGAAGAAGGCCCTGGATGACGGCCTGGTGCAGATCGATGTCACCGCGACGTGCCGGGGGGACAAGATCCTCGGGGCGGCGAAGGCGATCGTCCGTAGCTCCTAGAGGGGGGTGGTTGGGATATCCCGTCAGGAACCCGTACACTGGTCCGCCGTGGGGTGAGCAACTCGACACAGGCGCAACAAGGCCTGTGTGGAGGACCTTTCTCACGAAGGGGTGTGGCGCAATTGGTAGCGCAGCGGTCTCCAAAACCGCAGGTTGCAGGTTCGAGTCCTGTCGCCCCTGCGCCGAAGGCCTGACCTGGGCCCGGTGCACCCGGCTGGAAGGCCGGGGCGTCGGCCACAGCGGTCACGGTTCGACTGACCGAGCGCCGCCGGCTCCTGCCGGTGACCGCGGCCGAAGCCGAACCGGTGGTCTACGGGTCGAGCATCGGACCCGGGGTCTTGCTGCCGGCCGAAACGGACCGAGCACTCGCGAGATCACGGAAGAGGGCGAAAGTGGCCGAACGCAGGCGACGCGGGACCAACCCCGCCGACGATCGCCGTGAAGAGGAGCTCAGCGCCGAGGACGCCGCCATCGAGGAAGAGTTCGCTGACGAGCTGGACCGCCTCGACACCACCGACGACGTCGACGACGCCGACGAGGATGACCTCGACGACGATGACGACGACTCGAGCCGCAACGGCCGGGCCAAGGGCAAGGCCAAGGACGCGAAGTCCAAGGACCTGAAGGACCGGCCGAGCAAGAAGATCAAGGTCAAAGAGGGCGGCTCCAACAACATCTTCGCGCGGCTCATCAACTTCATCCGCGAGGTTGTCGCCGAGCTGCGTAAAGTTATCTGGCCGACCCGCAAGGAGCTGACCACCTACACCCTGGTCGTAGTGGTGTTCGTGATCGTCATGCTGGCTATCGTCGGCGGCCTCGACTACGGCTTCGCCAAGCTCGTCCTCTGGTCCTTCGGCAACGGCAGCGCGGCCGACCAGTAGGCGGTCGGCGGCGCCGGGATCAACCAGCCGGGGGATCATGCGGCCGGCGCCACAAACCGAAGACAGACAGACGGAAGTGAGCAGCGTGCAGGAATTCGACGAGACGCCCGGAACCGACGACGAGGAGCACGAGGAAGCGTCGACGGTGATGACGGCCGCCAGCCCGACGGTGGCGTCTGAAGCCGAGGACCCCGTCGCCGAGCTGCGTGCCGCACTGCGCTTCGCGCCCGGTGACTGGTTTGTCGTGCACTCCTACGCCGGCTACGAGAACAAGGTCAAGACCAACCTCGAGACCCGCATCACGAGCCTCGACATGGAAGAGTTCATCTACCAGGTCGAGGTCCCGACGCGCGAAGAGGTCGAGATCAAGAACGGTAAGCGCACCCAGGTGCAGAACAAGGTCTTCCCCGGCTACATCCTCGTCCGGATGGAGCTCACCCCGGAGTCCTACTCGTGCGTGCGTAACACGCCGGGTGTCACCGGCTTCGTCGGCGCGACGGACCGGGCCGACCGCCCGGCGCCGCTGTCGCTCGACGAGGTGCTCAAGTGGCTGGCTCCCGCGGTCCAGCCGGAGGCGGGCAAGAAGGCCGGCAAGCCCGAGGTCAAGGTCCTCGACTTCGAGGTCGGCGACTCGGTCACCGTCACCGACGGCGCGTTCGCCTCGCTGCAGGCGACGATCAGCGAGATCAACGCCGACCAGCAGAAGCTCAAGGTGCTGGTCTCGATCTTCGGCCGTGAGACCCCGGTCGAGCTGAACTTCAACCAGGTCACCAAGATCTGAATCCGGCGGCCCAAAGGCCCTGGTCAAGATCTCAATAGAGCCTGCGGTACGCTTGAGCGTCCGGCCACAGTCGCCGGGCGCTCACGCGTGCGTATTGACCGCACGAAACACGATTCCAGCCCAGGAAGACGAAAACAGCCATGCCTCCGAAGAAGAAGCTCGTCAAGACCTTCACGCTTCAGCTGCCGGGCGGCCAGGCCACGCCGGCGCCGCCGGTCGGCCCCGCCCTCGGTCAGCACGGCGTGAACATCATGGAGTTCGTCAAGGCGTACAACGCCCAGACGGAGTCCATGCGCGGTGACATCATCCCGGCGCAGATCAGCGTCTACGAGGACCGCACGTTCACGTTCATCCTGAAGACCCCGCCCGCCGCGCGCCTGCTGCTCAAGGCCGCCGGTGTGCCGAAGGGCTCGGGTGTGCCGCAGAAGGACAAGGTCGGCTCGATCACCAAGGCGCAGCTGCGCGAGGTGGCCGAGAAGAAGATGGCCGACCTCAACGCGAACGACATCGAGATGGCCGAGCGGATCATCGCCGGCACCGCCCGGTCCATGGGCATCACCGTCAAGGACTGACGCACCCCCGCACAGCACAAGTGGGAGGGCGCCCATCGAGGCGCCCGCACTGAGACCACAGGAGAAAACAGCGACATGTCGCAGCACGGCAAGAACTACCGCAAGGCCGTCGACCAGGTCGACCGCAACGCGCTCTACAGCCCCTTCGCCGCCGTCCGGCTGGCGAAGCAGACCACGACCGTGAAGTTCGACCCCACCGTCGAGGTGGCCATGCGCCTGGGTGTCGACCCGCGCAAGGCCGACCAGATGGTCCGCGGCACGGTCAACCTCCCGCACGGCACCGGCAAGACCGCCCGCGTCATCGTCTTCGCGCAGGGCCCCAAGGCCGCCGAGGCCGAGGCCGCCGGCGCCGACGCGGTCGGCACGGACGAGCTGGTCGCCCGCATTCAGGAGGGCTGGCTGGACTTCGACGCCGCGATCGCCACGCCCGACCAGATGGCCAAGATCGGCCGGATCGCGCGGATCCTGGGCCCGCGCGGCCTGATGCCGAACCCGAAGACGGGCACGGTGACCATGGACGTCACCAAGGCGGTCAACGAGATCAAGGGTGGCAAGATCACCTACCGCGTGGACAAGCACTCGAACCTGCACCTGATCATCGGCAAGGCGAGCTTCTCCGAGCAGCAGCTGGTCGAGAACTACGCGGCGGTCCTCGACGAGGTCAACCGGGCCAAGCCCTCGGCGGCCAAGGGCAAGTACCTCCGGAAGATCTTCCTCACCACCACCATGGGCCCGGGCATCCCGGTCGACCCGAGCAAGACCCGCAACCTCCTCGAGGACGACAGCATCACCCCTGGAGCAGCGGAGTAGCAACGACGCTCAGCAATCTCCCAGCCGACTGGGAACACCCGGGACAGCATGCCTATGGCACGCTGTCCCGGTGCGTTTGCAGGACGTGTGGTTCCGATACGGCCGTCGCGCACCCTGGACGCTGCGCGCCGTCGACCTGGCGCTGGAGCCGGGTGAGACCGCGATCGTGGCCGGGCCCAACGGTGCCGGCAAGTCAACGCTGCTGCAATTGGCGGCGGGGGTACTGCGCCCAGGCCGGGGCGTCATCGCGGAGCGCCCGGAGGTCGTGGGCTGGGTCCCCGAGCGCTTCCCGGCCGACCAGCCGTTCACGGCCCGGGCCTACCTCACCCACATGGGCCGGGTCCGCGGCCTGGACGCCGGCGCCGACATCGAGCGCTGGGCCCAGCGGCTCGACTTCGGCCACTTCCTCGACGTGCGGCTCGGCCGGCTGTCGAAGGGCTCGGCCCAGAAGGTCGGCCTGGTGCAGGCGCTGCTGCAGCCGCCCGGCCTGCTCGTGCTCGACGAGCCCTGGGAGGGTCTCGACGCGCAGACCCGGGAACAGGTCCCGGCGATCGTCGCCGAGGTCGTCGGCCGCGGCGGGTCCGTGCTCGTCAGTGACCACCTGGGCGAGGTCGCGCGGCTGCCCGGCGCGCGCCGCTGGCACGTCCGCGACGGCGAGGTGCACGCCGGCGAGCGCCCGGGTGCCAAGAAGGTGATCGAGCTGGCCGTCGACGCCGCGGACGCCGGTGACGTGGTGTCGCGCCTGCGCTCGGCCGGCTTCGATGTGCTGTCGGTGCGGGATGAGGTACCCCAGCGATGAATGCCCTTGTCCGGATGCGCCTGACCGGCTTTGTGCAGACCGGTCGCGCCGCGGCTCCGCTCTTCTGCGCCCTCGTGGTCCTCTCGATCCTCTACGGTGGCGGCCAGGCTCAGGCCGGCGAGGCCTACGGCGTCTCCGCGGCGATCCTGTTCGCGGTGCTGGCCTGGCAGACCAAGATCCTCATGGACGTAGAGCCGGACGTCCAGCGGCGGCTGGGCCGGGTCGCGGCCGGCGGACCCGGGCGGGAGATCGCGGCCGGGCTGATCGCCGCCCTCGTGGCC
Organism: Dactylosporangium sp. NPDC051541; assembly: GCF_044454505.1. NCBI lineage: Bacteria > Bacillati > Actinomycetota > Actinomycetes > Micromonosporales > Micromonosporaceae > Dactylosporangium > Dactylosporangium sp. NPDC051541. The sequence continues at coordinate 110,082 of NZ_JBITDU010000011.1, read as the reverse complement.
GGTCTGCCCGCGATCCTCATCGCGCTGATCCTGCCCTGGGTCGTCGGCGGCGTGACGACCCCGCGCGCCGGTGACCCGCCGCTGTCCACCGGCATCGCGCTCGGCGTCTGGGCCCACCTGCTGTTGCTGTTGCCGGCCGTGGTCCTGGGGGCGCTGGCCAGCCGGGCCGTGACGGTGCACACCGGGCGCGGGCTGACCGTGCTGGTGGCCGGCATCGTGTTCGCGATCGTGTTCGGGCTCAAGAGCTTCCCGGTGCCGTGGCTGGCCCCGCCGGTGATGACGACCGCCCGCGACACGGTCGGTGCCGCGCACCTGCCGACGATCGCCGTCACCACGCTGTGGGCCCTGGTCTGGAGCGCCGTCTTCACCCTCGTCTACGCGCGGATACGACGCGAACAGGCGTGATTTGGTGAAAGCGCGCTCGGTCACGTACTGTTGCAGCGCAAACCCGAAGACCGCTGGTCATATCCGCGTGAGCGGATATCGAAAGCCCCGCCGCAATGCGGGCGACCCGCGCAGGGACGATGCGAGCGACGACGGCACGATCTGTGCCCACCGAAGCCCCGTGCGCCCCTGCGCCCGGGGCGTTTTTCATTGCCCGGGGCTGGTGACCAGCTCTGTAGCAAGGAGAGAGGAGGGACATGGCGGACAAGCCGGTTCGAGACGACAAGGCCACTTCGGTCGCGGAACTCACTGACAAGTTCCGGGGCTCCTCGGCCACCGTGCTGACCGAGTACCGCGGCCTGACCGTGGCGCAGCTCAAGACCCTGCGCCGCAACCTGGGCCGCGAGACCACGTACGCCGTCGCGAAGAACACGCTCGCGAAGCGTGCCGCGACCGATGCGGGCATCAGCGGACTCGACGATTTGTTCTCCGGTCCTACCGCGCTCGCCTTCGTCGGCGGGGACCCCGTGGAGGCGGCCAAGAGCCTCCGCGAGTTCGCGAAGGCCAACCCGATGCTCGTCATCAAGGGCGGCGTCTTCGAGGGCAAGGCCATCAGCGCGGACGAGGTCCGTCGCCTGGCCGACCTGGAGTCCCGTGAGGTGCTGCTGGCGAAGCTGGCCGGCGCCATGAAGGGCAACCTGTCCAAGGCCGCGGCGCTGTTCCAGGCTCCGCTGTCGAAGGCCGTCCGCACCGCTCAGGCCCTGGTGGACAAGCGCGCGCAGGAAGCCGGTGGCGCGGCCGAATAGTCCGGCCCGCCCCCGTTAGTCAAAACTTTTGAGAGGAAACGCCACCATGGCGAAGCTGAGCACCGACGAACTCCTCGACGCGTTCAAGGAGATGACGCTGATCGAGCTCTCCGAGTTCGTGAAGCAGTTCGAAGAGGTCTTCGAGGTCACCGCGGCCGCCCCGGTCGCCATCGCGCAGGGTGGCGGTGGCGGCGGCGCCGCGGCCGAGCCCGTCGAGGAGCAGAGCGAGTTCGACCTCGTCCTCGAGGCCGACGGCGGCAAGAAGATCCAGGTCATCAAGGTCGTCCGCGAGCTGACCGGCCTGGGCCTCAAGGAGGCCAAGGACCTCGTCGAGGCCGCGCCGAAGGCCGTCCTGGAGAAGGTCAACAAGGAGACCGCCGAGAAGGGCAAGGCCAAGCTCGAGGCCGAGGGCGCCAAGGTTACCCTCAAGTAACCTGCTCCACTCGTACAGCGAGATCGAGACGGCCGCCGGACTCCGGCGGCCGTCTTCTTTCTTAAGCAACTTGTAAGGACCCCAAGATCTAGGGGGCCGACCACAACACTTAGTGGTCGGTGTGCGAGATATCTGTCACGAAGCCCCGACGCGCGTGGGAACCCTTGACGCGATGACCGGCGGGCAGGCACGCTAATCAGGCACTGCCTTCCGCGGACGCGGCGGCCGGGCGGACCGACCAGATGTGCCCCGACCCTTCTTGGGCCCGGCTCAGCGCGCATCGCCAGGATTCCGCAGGCCACGACCGATGCGAGCGGCTCGGCCGGTGAGGAAACGATCTTCAAAAAAGGTCGTTGGAAACATCGTGCACGATGCCGCTGGACAGCGGTGAGCCTTGCGGCTACACTGCTAGTTTGCGCTGTCTTCTGACTTCACCTTCGGCGTGAGGTGTCCCTTCATGGGCTCCTCCACATCGGGGGTCGTCAGGCTGCACGCGAAACGGCCTGTCTGCACCACCGGTCCTCGGAAGGACGCATCTTGGCAGCTTCCCGCCCTGCGAAGACCAGTTCGAGCGCTTACGCTCCCCGCCGGGTCTCCTTCGGCAGGATCACCGAACACCTTGAGGTTCCCAACCTCCTCGCCATCCAAACCGACTCGTTCGACTGGTTGGTTGGCAATGAGGCTTGGCAGAGCCGCTCGTCCGGTGATCAGCACGCCCGTTCCGGGCTCGCGGAGATCCTCGAAGAGATCAGTCCTATTGAGGACTTCTCCGGCACGATGTCGCTGTCGTTCTCCGCGCCCCGCTTCGATGAGGTCAAGGCCCCGATCGAGGAGTGCAAAGAGAAGGACCTGACCTACTGCGCCCCGCTGTTCGTGACCGCGGAGTTCACCAACCACACCACCGGCGAGATCAAGAGCCAGACGGTGTTCATGGGTGACTTCCCGATGATGACGCCCAAGGGCACCTTCATCATCAACGGCACCGAGCGCGTCGTGGTGAGCCAGCTCGTCCGCTCGCCGGGCGTGTATTTCGACAAGCAGCCGGACAAGACCTCCGACCGCGACCTCACCAGTGTCAAGGTCATCCCGAGCCGGGGTGCCTGGCTCGAGTTCGACATCGACAAGCGCGACACCGTCGGTGTCCGCATCGACCGCAAGCGCCGGCAGGCGGTCTCCGTCCTGCTCAAGGCCATCGGCTGGTCCGCCGAGCGGATTCGTGAGAAGTTCGGCTGGTCCGAGCTCATGATGACCACGCTCGAGAAGGACCACATCGCCGGCCAGGACGAGGCGCTGCTGGACATCTACCGCAAGCTGCGGCCTGGTGAGCCGCCGACGCGGGAGAACGCGCAGAACCTCCTCGACAACCTGTTCTTCAACCCGAAGCGGTACGACGTCGCCAAGGTTGGTCGATACAAGTTCAACAAGAAGCTCGAACTGGGTCTGCCGATCAACCAGGGCGTCCTGACCGAAGAGGACATCGTCGCCACGGTCGAGTACCTCTGCCGCCTGCACACGGGCGAAGAGGGCTACGAGGCCGACGACATCGACCACTTCGGCAACCGGCGGCTGCGCACGGTCGGCGAGCTCATCCAGAACCAGGTCCGCGTGGGCCTGTCCCGGATGGAGCGCGTCGTCCGCGAACGCATGACCACCCAGGACGTCGAGGCGATCACGCCGCAGACCCTGATCAACATCCGTCCCGTCGTGGCGGCGATCAAGGAGTTCTTCGGCACCTCACAGCTCTCGCAGTTCATGGACCAGACCAACCCGCTGGCGGGCCTGACCCACCGGCGCCGGCTGAGCGCGCTCGGCCCGGGTGGTCTGTCCCGTGAGCGGGCCGGCTTCGAGGTCCGTGACGTGCACCCGTCGCACTACGGCCGCATGTGCCCGATCGAGACCCCTGAGGGTCCCAACATCGGTCTCATCGGCGCGCTCTCGACGTTCGCGCGGGTCAACCCGTTCGGCTTCGTCGAGACGCCCTACCGCAAGGTCGTCGACGGCAAGGTGACCGACCAGATCGACTACCTGACCGCGGACGAGGAGGACCGGTTCGTCAAGGCGCAGGCCAACGCTCCGCTGAAGAGCGACGGCAACTTCGCCGAGGACCGGATCCTGGTTCGCCGGAAGGGCGGTGAGGTCGACAACGTCCCCGCCGAGCAGGTCGACTACATGGACGTGTCGCCGCGGCAGATGACCTCGGTCGCGACCGCGATGATCCCGTTCCTTGAGCACGACGACGCCAACCGGGCACTGATGGGCGCCAACATGCAGCGCCAGGCCGTGCCGCTGGTCAAGGCGGAGTCGCCGCTGGTCGGCACCGGCATGGAATACCGTGCCGCGGTCGACGCCGGCGACGTGGTCGTGGCCGAGGTCGGCGGGGTCGTCGAGGACATGTGCGCCGACTACGTCACCGTCCACCAGGACGACGGCCACCGCCGGACCTACCTGCTGCACAAGTTCCGCCGCTCCAACTCCGGCTCCTGCGTCAACCAGAAGCCGGTGATCTTCGAGGGGCAGCGGGTCGAGGCGGGGCAGGTCATCGCCGACGGCCCGTGCACCGACGAGGGCGAGATGGCGCTCGGGCGCAACCTGCTCGTGGCGTTCATGCCCTGGGAGGGGCACAACTACGAAGACGCGATCATCCTGTCCCAGAAGCTGGTGCAGAACGACGTCCTCACCTCGATCCACATCGAGGAGCACGAGGTCGACGCGCGCGACACCAAGCTGGGGCCGGAGGAGATCACCCGCGACATCCCGAACGTCAGCGAGGAAATGCTCGCCGACCTCGACGAGCGGGGGATCATCCGGATCGGCGCCGAGGTGGTCACCGGCGACATCCTCGTCGGCAAGGTCACGCCCAAGGGTGAGACCGAGCTGACCCCGGAGGAGCGGCTGCTGCGCGCGATCTTCGGTGAGAAGGCCCGCGAGGTCCGCGACACCAGCCTCAAGGTGCCGCACGGCGAGACTGGCACGGTCATCGGCGTGCGGACGTTCAGCCGCGAGGACGGCGACGAGCTGTCCCCGGGCGTGAACGAGCTGGTGCGCGTCTACGTGGCCCAGAAGCGGAAGATCCAGGACGGCGACAAGCTCGCCGGCCGCCACGGCAACAAGGGTGTCATCTCCAAGATCCTGCCGGTCGAGGACATGCCGTTCCTCGAGGACGGGACCCCGGTCGACATCGTCCTCAACCCGCTCGGTGTGCCGAGCCGTATGAACATCGGGCAGGTCCTGGAAACCCACCTCGGGTGGGTGGCCAAGACCGGCTGGAAGATCGACGGCGACGAACACGAGTGGCAGCGCGCCCTGAAGGCCATCAACGCGGGGGAGTCCGAGCCGGACACCAACGTGGCGACCCCGGTCTTCGACGGCGCCAAGGAGGAGGAGATCGCCGGCCTGATGAGCAGCACGCTGCCCAACCGGGACGGCAAGCAGCTCATCGGGGCCAGCGGCAAGGCGCGGCTGTTCGACGGCCGCTCCGGCGAGCCGCTGCCGGACCCGATCGCGGTCGGCTACATCTACATCCTGAAGCTCAACCACCTGGTCGACGACAAGATCCACGCCCGCTCCACCGGTCCCTACTCCATGATCACGCAGCAGCCGCTGGGTGGTAAGGCGCAGTTCGGTGGTCAGCGCTTCGGTGAAATGGAGTGCTGGGCGATGCAGGCCTACGGCGCGGCTTACGCGCTGCAGGAGCTGCTCACGATCAAGTCCGACGACGTCCTCGGACGCGTCAAGGTCTACGAGGCGATCGTCAAGGGCGAGAACATCCCGGAGCCGGGTATCCCGGAGTCCTTCAAGGTGCTCCTCAAGGAGCTGCAGTCGCTGTGCCTGAACGTTGAGGTGCTCTCCAGCGACGGTGTGGCCCTCGAGATGCGCGAGACGGACGACGAGGTGTTCCGGGCCGCCGAGGAGTTGGGCATCGACCTCTCGCGGCGCGAGCCGAGCAGCGTCGAGGAAGTTTGATTCGCGGTTGATGCCCCTGCCGGTGACGGTGGGGGCATCAAGCCCCGCGACCTAGCAATTACCCGAGCAACTGAATCGTGAGGACATAGACGAAGTGCTCGACGTCAACTACTTCGACGAGCTCCGCATCGGCCTGGCCACAGCCGACGACATCCGGCAGTGGTCGCACGGCGAGGTCAAGAAGCCTGAGACGATCAACTACCGCACCCTGAAGCCGGAAAAGGACGGGCTCTTCTGCGAGAAGATCTTCGGCCCGACCCGGGACTGGGAGTGCTACTGCGGTAAGTACAAGCGGGTCCGCTTCAAGGGCATCATCTGCGAGCGCTGCGGCGTCGAGGTGACCCGGGCGAAGGTCCGCCGTGAGCGCATGGGCCACATCGAGCTCGCCGCGCCGGTCACGCACATCTGGTACTTCAAGGGTGTGCCCAGCCGGCTCGGCTACCTGCTCGACCTGGCTCCGAAGGACCTCGAGAAGATCATCTACTTCGCGTCGTACGTGATCACCAGCGTCGACAAGGAGGCCCGCCACCGCGACCTGGCGACCCTCGAGAACGAGGTGTCGGCCGAGAAGCGGCAGGCGGAGAACGCGCGCGACTCCGAGATCGAGAAGCGGGCCGCCAAGCTGGAGCAGGACCTGGCCGAGCTCGAGGCCGAGGGTGCGAAGGCCGACGTGCGCCGCAAGGTCAAGGAGGCCGGCGAGCGCGAGATGCGGCAGATGCGCGATCGCGCCCAGCGCGAGATCGACCGTCTCGACGAGGTCATGGACACGTTCCGCAAGCTGGAGCGCAAGAACCTCATCACCGACGAGCTGCTCTACCGCGAGCTGCGCGACCGGTTCGGTGAGTACTTCAACGGAGCCATGGGCGCTGAGGCGATCAAGGCCCTGCTGGAGAACCTCGACCTGGATGACGAGGCCGAGCTGCTGCGCGAGACCATCCGCAGCGGCAAGGGCCAGCGCAAGATCCGGGCGCTCAAGCGCCTCAAGGTCGTGGCCGCGTTCCTCAACACCGCCAACTCGCCGCTGGGCATGGTGCTGGACTGCGTCCCGGTCATCCCGCCGGACCTGCGCCCGATGGTGCAGCTCGACGGTGGCCGCTTCGCCACCAGCGACCTCAACGACCTCTACCGGCGCGTGATCAACCGGAACAACCGGCTCAAGCGCCTGATCGACCTGGGCGCCCCCGAGATCATCGTCAACAACGAGAAGCGGATGCTGCAGGAGGCCGTCGACGCGCTGTTCGACAACGGCCGCCGCGGCCGCCCCGTCACCGGCCCGGGCAACCGGCCGCTGAAGTCGCTCTCCGACATGCTCAAGGGCAAGCAGGGCCGGTTCCGGCAGAACCTGCTGGGCAAGCGCGTCGACTACTCCGGCCGTTCGGTCATCGTCGTCGGCCCGCAGCTCAAGCTGCACCAGTGCGGCCTGCCCAAGCAGATGGCCCTGGAGCTGTTCAAGCCGTTCGTGATGAAGCGCCTGGTCGATCTCAACCACGCGCAGAACATCAAGTCGGCCAAGCGCATGGTCGAGCGTCAGCGCCCGGTCGTGTGGGACGTGCTGGAGGAGGTCATCGCGGAGCACCCGGTGCTGCTCAACCGCGCGCCGACCCTGCACCGCCTGGGCATCCAGGCCTTCGAGCCGCAGCTGGTCGAGGGCAAGGCGATCCAGATCCACCCGCTCGTCTGCACCGCCTTCAACGCCGACTTCGACGGCGACCAGATGGCCGTGCACGTGCCGCTGTCCGCGGAGGCGCAGGCCGAGGCCCGCATCCTCATGCTGTCCAGCAACAACATCCTCAAGCCGGCCGACGGCAAGCCGGTCACCATGCCCACGCAGGACATGGTCATCGGCCTCTACCACCTCTCGCACATCCAGAAGAACCTGCTCGGTGAGGGGCGCACCTTCAGCTCCGACGCCGAGGCGCGGATGGCGTTCGACAACGGCGAGCTGCACCTGCAGGCGCCGGTGAAGATCCGGCTGCGGGACATCATCGGTGTCGACAACGGCGCCGGTGCCCAGCCGTGGGAGGCCCCGGAGGGCTGGCAGCCGGGCGAGCCGGTGATCGTCGAGACGACGCTCGGGCGCGTGCTGTTCAACGAGGCGCTGCCCGTGGGGTACCGCTTCGTGAACTACGAGATCCGCAAGGGTCAGCTCTCGGCGATCGTCAACGACCTCGCCGAGCGCTTCCCGAAGGTCTCCCTCGCGGCGGCCCTCGACGCGCTCAAGCTGGCCGGCTTCCACTGGGCCACCTGGTCCGGCGTCACCATCGGCATGGAGGACGTCATCCAGCCGCCTCGTAAGCGCGAGATCCTCGAGCGCTACGAGAAGGAGGCCGAGCGGATCGACAAGCAGTACCAGCGTGGTCTCATGACCGCCGAGGAGCGCCGCGGCGAGCTCATCGAGATCTGGACCAAGGCGACCGGCGAGGTGGCCAAGGAGATGGAGAGCGCGCTGCCGCGCGAAAACCCGCTGTGGAAGATGATCAACTCGGGTGCCCGCGGTAACCTCCTCCAGCTCCGCCAGATCGCCGCGATCCGCGGCCTGGTGGCCAACCCGAAGGGCGAGATCATCCCGCGGCCGATCAAGGCCAGCTACCGGGAGGGTCTGTCCGTGCTGGAGTACTTCATCTCCACCCACGGTGCCCGCAAGGGTCTGGCCGACACCGCGCTGCGGACCGCCGACTCGGGTTACCTGACCCGTCGTCTGGTCGACGTCTCGCAGGACGTCATCATCCGCGAGGAGGACTGCGGCACCGACCGCGCCATCCCGATGGCGGTCGGCGAGCTCGCCGACGGTGTCCTGCGGATCCACCAGCACGCGGAGACCGGTGTGCACGCCCGCACCCTGGCCGACGACGTGCGGGACAAGGACGGCCGGATCGTCGCCGAGCGCGGCACGGACATCAACTCGATCGTGGTCGACCTGCTCATCGCGGCCGGCACCGAGAACGTCCGGGTCCGCAGCGTGCTCACCTGCGAGTCGAAGCTGGGCGTCTGTGGCGCCTGCTACGGCCGGTCGCTGCCCACGGGCAAGACGGTCGACGTCGGCGAGGCGGTCGGCATCATCGCCGCCCAGTCGATCGGTGAGCCGGGCACGCAGCTGACGATGCGTACCTTCCACACCGGTGGCGTCGCGGGTGAGGACATCACCCAGGGTCTGCCGCGTGTCACGGAAATCTTCGAGGCCCGCGTGCCGAAGGGTAAGGCGCCCATCGCCGACACCCCCGGCCGCGTGCGCATCGAGGACGGCGAGCGGATGCGGAAGATCATCATCGTGCCGGACGACGGCAGCGACGAGATCGTCCACGACAAGCTCAGCCGGCGGGTCAAGCTGCGCATCCAGGACGGCGAGCACGTCGAGGTGGGCGAGAAGCTCACCGAGGGCACGATCGACCCGCACGAGCTGCTGCGCATCATGGGTCCCCGGGCGGTGCAGGTGCACCTCACGTCCGAGGTCCAGGAGGTGTACCGCTCGCAGGGTGTGCTCATCCACGACAAGCACATCGAGATCATCATCCGGCAGATGCTCAAGCGGGTGACGGTCATCGACTCCGGCTCGACCGAGTTCCTGCCGGGTGTGCTCGTCGACCGCGCGATGTTCGAGGCGGAGAACCGCCGCGTCGTCGCCGAGGGTGGCGAGCCGGCCGCGGGCCGGCCGGTGCTGATGGGCATCACCAAGGCGTCGCTGGCGACGGAGTCGTGGCTGTCCGCGGCCTCGTTCCAGGAGACGACCCGGGTGCTGACCGATGCCGCGATCCACGCGCGCAGCGACTCGCTGATCGGTCTGAAGGAGAACGTGATCATCGGTAAGCTCATCCCGGCCGGTACTGGCATCAGCAAGTACCGCAGCATCCGGGTCGAGCCGACCGAGGAGGCGAAGGCCAAGGTCTACTCGATGACGGGCTACCCGGAGGCCGACTACGGCTTCGGGCCCGCGAGCGGCCAGGCAGTCCCGCTGGACGACTTCGACCTGGGCTCCTTCCGCTAGACAAGGCACAACGAAAGGGCGGGGATCTTCGGGTCCCCGCCCTTTCGCTGTCCCGGAAAGCACGACGGCCGGGCCTCGCTCGCGGCGGACGCGGCGCCTGAACGACCGGCAGTGACCACGTGTGGCAGGGGGTGCGGGTGGGCGGAGCCCCATGCCGGGGAGGGAGCAACGCGACCGCGCAACGCAGTAGAGTCGCCTGGTGACGTCTTCCACCCGGCATCCATTGGATCCGGACCCGGTCCGGGCGACCAAGGCCACGGCCGTGTTCAGCCTGGGCCTGCTCTCGGTCGTCACCGGGCCGTTCCTCGGCGGGGTGATCCCGGCCACGCTGGCGCTGCTCATGGCCCGGGAGTCGCACCGGGAGCTGGTCGCCGCAGAGGGCTTCCTGCTGGGCGCCCGGCGCATCCGCAGCGGCATCCGGCTCGCCTGGACCGGGATCGTGCTCGCCATCGCCGGCCTGGTCGTGCTGGCCATCATCGGGCTGCTGCACTACGCCCGGCAGCGCGGCACCGACTTCGACTCGACGGTGAACTAGAGATGGCCTACCCGCCGCCGTATCAGCCGCAGCCGCCGGGCTACGGCCAGCCCGCCCCCTACGGTCAGCCGCCCGCCTACGGCCAGCTGCCCCCCGGCTACGGCCAGCCGGCGGGCTACGGAGCGCCGCCGCCGCTGTATCCGCCGCCCATGCCGCCGTCGCCGCCGATCGCCCCCGCGATGCGGGTCGACGTCATCCAGGGCACCCCGTTCGGGGTCGCCTACCCGGCCGTCGCGGCCACGCCCAGCGGCCCCTCCATCGGCTCCCTGGTCGCCGGCATCGCCTCGATCCTGGTCGCGCTGTTCGCGATGTGCCTCGGGGTCACCGGTGCGCAGGAGGGCTGGGGCCTCGCCGCGGCCGGAGCGTTCACCGTCCTGGGTGTCTTTCTCGGCGCCGGCGCGATCGGCTTGGCCCTCGCCTCGCTCCGGCAGATCCGCCGGGCGGCGGGCTCGGGCGCCACGATCTCCGGCCGCGGGATGGCCATCACCGGCATCGTTCTCGGCTGCGTCGGTGCTGGTCTGGCCCTCCTGGTGATTCTGCTGACGATCGTCATGTCCTAGATCAAATGCCGTTTGACGACCAGAAACAGGGCCCCCGAACGCTTCGATCGGCGACCAGGTACTCTTGGTGCGAAGAGTGTTCCGCCGATCGGCCCGCCGGGCGATTTTGACCAGCGTCCTTACGGTGGGTACTCTTTCCCCTCGTGCCCGGCTTTGTCGGGCAACTCGTGCGTGCGCCCAACTCGGCTCCCGCTCCGCGGGAGTGAGGGTGGGCGTGGACCACAACCCCGGGCTGGGATTCAACGGGCCGGGTCGCGGACGCGGCGACACGCCCGACCGCGTGTGCCGGTCACACGGGGCATAACAAGAAGAAGACGTGCGGCCGGGAGGCCGAAGGGAGAGGCAGGCCCAGTGCCTACGATCCAGCAGCTGGTCCGCAAGGGCCGCCAGGCGAAGCTGAGCAAGACCAAGACGCCGGCGCTCAAGGGAAGCCCGCAGCGGCGGGGCGTCTGCACGCGTGTGTACACCACCACGCCGAAGAAGCCCAACTCGGCGCTTCGCAAGGTGGCCCGTGTGCGACTGAGCAACGGCATCGAGGTGACGGCCTACATCCCGGGTGTCGGTCACAACCTTCAGGAGCACTCGATCGTGCTCGTGCGCGGCGGCCGGGTGAAGGACCTCCCCGGCGTCCGGTACAAGATCATCCGTGGTTCGCTGGACACCCAGGGCGTCCGCAACCGCAAGCAGGCTCGCAGCCGTTACGGCGCGAAGAAGGAGAAGAGCTGACATGCCGCGTAAAGGCCCCGCGCCGCGCCGGCCGCTCGTGGCGGACCCGGTCTACAACTCCCTGCTTGTCACCCAGCTGATCAACAAGATCCTGGTCGAGGGCAAGCGGCAGCTCGCCGAGCGCATCGTGTACAGCGCGCTCGAGGGTGCCCGCGAGAAGACCGGGACCGACCCCGTGGTGACGCTCAAGCGCGCCATGGACAACGTCAAGCCGACCCTCGAGGTCCGCAGCCGCCGTGTCGGTGGCGCGACCTATCAGGTGCCGGTCGAGGTCCGCCCTCCCCGGGCGACGACGCTGGGCCTGCGCTGGCTGGTCAGCTACTCCCGCGCCCGGCGCGAGAAGACCATGACCGAGCGGCTCATGAACGAGCTGCTCGACGCCAGCAACGGCCTCGGGGCTTCGGTGAAGCGCCGCGAGGACACCCACAAGATGGCGGAGTCCAACAAGGCCTTCGCGCACTACCGCTGGTAAGCAAGCGCCCCCAGCATCCGACGAGAGACGAAGTAGGGATTTGTAGTGGCTGCCGCAGACGCCGCCCTCGCCAAGGTCCGCAACATCGGCATCATGGCGCACATCGACGCCGGTAAGACGACGACGACCGAGCGCATCCTCTTCTACACCGGCATCACGTACAAGATCGGCGAGGTCCACGAGGGCGCGGCGGTCATGGACTGGATGGAGCAGGAGCAGGAGCGCGGCATCACCATCACCTCCGCCGCCACGAAGTGCGAGTGGAAGGGCCACACGATCCAGATCATCGACACGCCCGGCCACGTCGACTTCACGGTCGAGGTCGAGCGGTCGCTGCGCGTCCTCGACGGCGCGGTTGCGGTCTACGACGGTGTGGCCGGCGTGGAGCCGCAGACCGAGAACGTGTGGCGGCAGGCGGACAAGTACAACGTCCCGCGTATGTGCTTCGTCAACAAGCTGGACCGGACCGGGGCCGACTTCTTCCGCTGCGTGCAGATGATGGTCGACCGGCTCAACGCCACCCCGCTGGTGCTGCAGATCCCGATCGGGCTCGAAGGCGACCACATCGGCGTTGTCGACCTTCTGGAGATGCGCGCGCTGACCTGGCGCGGCGAGACCCAGAAGGGCGAGGACTACGCGATCGAGGACATCCCGGAGCACCTGGTCGAGCAGGCCAACGAGTACCGGGACAAGCTCCTCGAGACCCTCTCGGAGACCGACGACGACATCATGGTCCGCTACCTCGACGGCGACTCGTTCGACGTCAAGGAGCTCAAGGCCGCGATCCGCAAGGCGACCATCGCCGGCAAGCTCAACCCGGTCGTGTGCGGCTCGGCGTTCAAGAACAAGGGCGTCCAGCCCATGCTCGACGCCGTGGTCGACTTCCTGCCGTCGCCGCTGGACATCCCGGCGGTCGAGGGTGTCGCGACCGACGGCGAGACGCCGCTGAAGCGCAAGCCGTCCAACGACGAGCCCTTCTCCGCGCTGGCCTTCAAGATCCAGACGGACAAGCACCTCGGCAAGCTGACCTACGTCCGTCTCTACTCGGGCACGCTCGAGTCCGGTTCCCAGGTGGTCAACTCCACCAAGGACCGCAAGGAGCGGATCGGCAAGATCTACCAGATGCACGCCAACAAGCGTGAAGAGCGTCCCAGTGCTCAGGCCGGGGACATCATCGCCGTGCAGGGTCTCAAGCAGACCACCACCGGCGACACGCTGTGCGACCCGGCCAACCCGGTCATCCTCGAGTCGATGACGTTCCCGGAGCCGGTCATCCAGGTGGCCATCGAGCCGAAGAGCAAGGCCGACCAGGAGAAGCTGGGCACCGCGATCCAGCGTCTGGCCGAGGAGGACCCGACCTTCCGCGTCAAGAACGACGAGGAGACCGGTCAGACGATCATCGCCGGTATGGGCGAGCTCCACCTCGACATCCTGGTCGACCGCATGCGCCGCGAGTTCAGCGTCGAGGCCAACATCGGCAAGCCGCAGGTGGCCTACCGCGAGACCATCAAGGGCACCGTGGACAAGATCGACTTTGTCCACAAGAAGCAGACCGGTGGCTCGGGTCAATACGCGAAGGTCGTCGTCAAGCTCGAGCCGCTCGAAATGACGGCCGACGGCGCGACCTACGAGTTCGTCAACGCGGTCTCGGGCGGTCGCATCCCGAAGGAGTTCATCCCTTCGGTCGACGCCGGCGCCCAGGACGCGATGCAATACGGCGTGTTGGCCGGCTACCCGATGGTGGGTGTCAAGCTGACGCTGCTGGACGGCCAGTACCACGAGGTCGACTCGTCGGAGATGGCATTCAAGATCGCTGGTTCGATGGTGATGAAGGAAGCGGCCCGCCGGGCCACTCCCGCACTCCTTGAGCCGCTGATGGCCGTCGAGGTCACCACCCCGGAAGAGAACATGGGTGATGTCATCGGCGACCTCAACTCCCGGCGTGGCACCATCCAGGCGATGGAGGAGCGTGGCGGCGCCCGTGTCGTCCGCGCCACCGTGCCGTTGTCGGAAATGTTCGGCTACGTCGGCGACCTGCGGTCGAAGACTCAGGGCCGGGCGAGCTACTCGATGCAGTTCGACTCCTACGCCGAGGTTCCCGCGAACGTGGCGAAGGAAATCATCGCGAAAGCCACCGGGGAGTAAGACTCCCGGTAGTTGGCCGTGAGGCTGTGTCAGCGGGGCTGAGGTTCCGGCTGTGAAAAGCCGGAGCCGGCCAGACCCAAGTCGACAGGGTGCGTCGGCGCTTCCAGCGTCGGCGCACCGCGAACCAAGAAGTCCACAGGAGGACACCAGTGGCGAAGGCGAAGTTCGAGCGGACTAAGCCGCACGTCAACATCGGCACCATCGGTCACATCGACCACGGTAAGACGACGCTGACGGCGGCCATTACCAAGGTGCTGCACGACCGCATGCCGGACGTGAACCCGTACACGCCGTTCGACGAGATCGACAAGGCGCCGGAGGAGAAGGCCCGCGGCATCACGATCTCGATCGCGCACGTCGAGTACCAGACCGAGGCCCGGCACTACGCGCACGTCGACTGCCCGGGTCACGCCGACTACATCAAGAACATGATCACCGGTGCCGCGCAGATGGACGGCGCGATCCTGGTGGTGGCGGCGACCGACGGCCCGATGCCGCAGACCCGCGAGCACGTGCTGCTGGCCCGCCAGGTCGGTGTGCCGTACATCGTCGTGGCGCTCAACAAGAGCGACATGGTCGACGACGAGGAGCTCCTCGAGCTCGTCGAGCTCGAGGTTCGTGAGCTGCTGTCGAGCCAGGAGTTCCCGGGCGACGACGCGCCGGTCGTGCGCGTCTCCGCGCTCAAGGCGCTCGAGGGCGACCAGAAGTGGTCGGACGCGCTCATGGAGCTCATGACCGCTGTCGACACCGCGATCCCGCAGCCCGAGCGCGAGACCGAGAAGCCGTTCCTCATGCCCGTCGAGGACGTCTTCACGATCACCGGCCGTGGCACGGTCGTGACCGGTCGTGTCGAGCGTGGCATCCTCAAGCCGAACGAGGAGGTCGAAATCGTTGGCATCAAGGCCAAGTCGATGAAGACCACCTGCACGGCGATCGAGATGTTCCGCAAGATCCTCGACGAGGCGCGCGCCGGTGAGAACGTCGGCCTGCTCCTGCGTGGTATCAAGCGCGAGGACGTCGAGCGCGGCATGGTCGTGGTGAAGCCGGGGAGCAACACCCCGCACACCGATTTCGAGGCGACCGTCTACATCCTCTCCAAGGAGGAAGGTGGCCGGCACACCCCGTTCTTCCAGAACTACCGGCCGCAGTTCTACTTCCGCACCACGGACGTCACCGGCGTCGTCACGCTGCCCGAGGGCACCGAGATGGTCATGCCGGGCGACAACACCAGCATGTCGGTGCAGCTCATCCAGCCCATCGCGATGGAGGAAAACCTCCGCTTCGCGATCCGCGAGGGTGGCCGCACCGTCGGCGCCGGCCGTGTGACGAAGATCATCAAGTAACAACCAAGAGGTACCCCGATTTCACTTTGTCGCAGTGCTTGCGGCATAATGGACGGGTTGCGTCGCGGGGCGGTCGAGACTGCTCGATGAGGAGTCTCGACCGCTTCTGCGCGGCGTCAGTTCTGTTGAGCTGGCGCGGATCCCCTCAACGGGCGTGGCACGCCCTGGGGTAGGTCTCCGAAGCGGGAAATCGCATGCGGCGGAGCCTGGCCCTTGGCCGCGACACGCCCGAGCGCGGGGGTCGGACAGACACCAATAGGCGGCACCGGACCCTTCGGGGTTTGGCGGGGCTGCGAAGCCCCGCATGAGAGAGGGAACTGAAGCCACCATGGCGGGACAGAAGATCCGCATCCGGCTCAAGGCCTACGACCACGAGGTCGTCGACTCCTCGGCGCGGAAGATCGTCGAGACGGTCACGCGCACCGGGGCTCAGGTCGCGGGGCCGGTGCCGCTGCCCACTGAGATCAACCGCTACTGCGTGATCCGCTCGCCGCACAAGTACAAGGACTCGCGCGAGCACTTCGAGATGCGCACGCACAAGCGTCTGATCGACATCATCGACCCCACCCCGAAGACGGTCGACTCGCTCATGCGGCTCGACCTGCCGGCCGGCGTCGACATCGAGATCAAGCTGTAGGGACTCGGACTTATGGACAGGCAAGTCAAGGGCATCCTGGGTGAGAAGCTCGGCATGACCCAGGTCTGGGACAACGGCAAGGTTGTCCCCGTGACCGTCGTGCAGGCCGGCCCGTGCGTCGTGACCCAGGTGCGCACGCCCGACAACGACGGCTACTCGGCGGTCCAGCTGGCTTGGGGCCAGATCGACCCCCGCAAGGTGAACAAGCCGCGCGCCGGCCACTTCGCCAAGGCGGACGTCGCCCCGCGCCGGCACGTCGTCGAGCTGCGCACCACCGACGCCGGCGAGTACTCGCTCGGCCAGGAGGTCAGCGCCGACACCTTCGCCGCCGGCCAGCGCATCGACGTCACCGGCCGCACCAAGGGCAAGGGCTACGCCGGCGTCATGAAGCGGCACGGCTTCCACGGTCTGCGGGCCAGCCACGGTGTCGAGCGCAAGCACCGTTCGCCCGGTTCGATCGGCGCCTGCGCGACCCCCGGCCGCGTCTTCAAGGGCGTCCGGATGGCCGGTCGCATGGGTGGCGCGCGCTTCACCGTGCAGAACCTCACCGTGCAGGCGATCGACGCCGAGCAGGGCCTGATCCTCGTCCGGGGCGCCGTCCCCGGCCCGAAGGGCAGCCTCGTGCTCCTGCGCTCCGCCGCCAAGGTCGAGGTCAAGGCGCAGAAGGGTGGGATCACCAAATGAGCACCGTCGACGTCCGTAAGGCCGACGGCACCACCAACGGCACCGTCGAGCTCCCCGACGACATCTTCGACGCCCAGGCCAGCATTCCGCTGCTGCACCAGGTCGTCATCGCCCAGCTCGCCGCGGCCCGTCAGGGCACGCACAAGGCGAAGAGCCGGGGCGAGGTCGCCGGTGGTGGCAAGAAGCCGTACAAGCAGAAGGGCACCGGCCGCGCCCGTCAGGGCTCGATCCGGGCGCCGCAGTTCACCGGTGGTGGCGTGGTCCACGGCCCCGTGCCGCGCGACTACACCCAGCGGGTGAACAAGAAGATGAAGGCGGCTGCCCTGCGCGGCGCGCTCTCGGACCGCGCCCGCGAGGGTCGCATCCACGTCGTCGAGACCTTCATCGAGGGCGAGACGCCGAAGACCAAGGACGCGCTGACCGTGCTGCGCGGCATCACCGAGGACCGTCGCGTCCTGGTGGTGCTCGCCCGCGACGACGAGGCCAACTGGCTGAGCCTGCGCAACGAGCAGTCGGTCCACCTGCTGGTCGCCGACCAGCTCAACACCCACGACGTGCTCATCGCCGACCAGGTGATCTTCACCAGCGCGGCGCTGGACGAGTTCCTCGGGGTGCCGGCCGAGTCGGGCGAGAGCGCCGACGCCGACAGCAACGAGGAGGGCTGAGATGGCGACGATCGCCGACCCGCGGGATGTGATCATCCAGCCGGTGGTCTCCGAGAAGAGCTACAGCGAGCTCAACCGCAACTGGTACACGTTCCTGGTGCACCCGGACGCCAACAAGACCGAGATCAAGATCGCGATTCAGCAGATCTTCAACGTCCGCGTCCTGTCGGTCAACACCATCAATCGCGAAGGCAAGCGCAAGCGGACCCGGACGGGGTTCGGCAAGCGCAAGGACACGAAGCGGGCGATGGTGAAGCTCGCCGAGGGTGACCGGATCGAAGCCTTCGGCGGACCGGTCAGCTGAGGGGTATAGACGATGGCTATCCGTAAATACAAGCCGACGACGCCCGGTCGTCGTGGTTCGAGCGTTGCCGACTTCGCCGAGATCACCCGATCGACGCCGGAGAAGTCGCTGCTCGTCCCGCTGCCGAACAAGGGCGGCCGCAACGTGCACGGGCGCGTGACCGCACGGCACCAGGGCGGCGGGCACAAGCGCCAGTACCGGTTGATCGACTTCCGGCGGGCTGACAAGGACGGGATTCCGGCCAAGGTCGCCCACATCGAGTACGACCCCAACCGGACCGCGCGCATCGCCCTGCTGCACTACGCCGACGGCGAGAAGCGCTACATCATCGCCCCGAAGGACCTCAAGCAGGGCGACCGGGTCGAGGCGGGTGCGGGCGCGGACATCAAGCCCGGCAACAACCTGCCGCTGCGCAACATCCCGGTCGGCACCACCGTGCACGCGGTGGAGCTGCGTCCGGGCGGTGGCGCGAAGCTGGCCCGCTCGGCCGGCGTCGGCATTCAGCTGCTGGGCCGCGAGGGGCAGTACGCCACGCTGCGTATGCCCTCCGGTGAGATCCGCCGGGTCGACGTGCACTGCCGCGCGACCGTGGGTGAGATCGGCAACGCCGACCAGTCCAACATCAACTGGGGCAAGGCCGGCCGTATGCGGTGGAAGGGCAAGCGCCCGACCGTCCGTGGTGTCGCGATGAACCCGGTCGACCACCCGCACGGTGGTGGTGAGGGTAAGACCTCGGGTGGTCGCCACCCGGTCAACCCGAAGGGCAAGCCGGAGGGCCGCACGCGGCGCAAGGGCCAGCCGAGTGACCGTCTCATCGTCCGTCGGCGTTACGCCACCCGGAAGCGCGGCTAAGGAGCCTGAGCAATGCCTCGCAGCCTGAAGAAGGGCCCGTTCGTTGACGACCACCTGATCAAGAAGGTGGAAGTCCAGAACGCCAAGAACTCCAAGAACGTCATCAAGACCTGGTCGCGCCGGTCGACGATCGTCCCCGAGATGCTCGGGCACACGATCGCCGTCCACGACGGACGCAAGCACGTGCCCGTCTTCGTGACCGAGGCGATGGTCGGGCACAAGCTCGGCGAATTCGCTCTGACCCGCACGTTCAAGGGTCACGAGAAGGACGACCGGAAGAGCCGCCGCCGCTAAGGCGATAAAGGAATCAAGGGGATTTCCCGATGCCAACGAAGAGCGAGGCGGCGCTGCCCGGTGCGCGGGCGATCGCGCGGCACGTCCGCGTGTCGCCGATGAAGGCGCGCCGTGTGGTGAACCTTGTGCGCGGCCTGCCCGCGCGCGAGGCGCTCACGGTGCTCCAGTTCGCGCCGCAGTCGGCGAGCGAGCCGGTCTACAAGGTCCTTGCCAGCGCCATTGCCAACGCAGAGAACAACGAGCGTCTCGACCCCGATTCGCTCCTGGTCGCCGAGTGCTACGTCGACGAGGGTCCGACGCTCAAGCGGTTCCGGCCGCGGGCGCAGGGCCGGGCGTACCGCATTCGCAAGCGCACCAGCCACATCACGATTGTGGTCGAGAGCGTCCCGGCCGCCCAGGCCCGCGCGGCGAAAGCCGGCGTGGCCAAGGCGACCAAGGCCGCCAAGGCCGTGACCCCGGAGACCGACGAGGTCGACGAGGTCGAGGAGTCGAAGCCGGCTAAGAAAGCGGCGGCGAAAAAGGCCGCTCCGGCCAAGAAGGCCGAGACGGCCAAGCAGGCCGACGCCGACGAGGCTGACGCCGAGGAAGGGACCGAGTAATGGGTCAGAAGGTTCACCCGCACGGGTTCCGGCTCGGTATCAGCACCGACTGGAAGTCGCGCTGGTACGCCGACAAGCTCTACAAGGACTACATCGCCGAGGACGTCAAGATCCGTCGGATGATGTCCAAGGGCCTGGAGCGGGCCGGCATCGCCAAGGTCGACATCGAGCGCACCCGCGACCGGGTCCGCGTGGACATCCACACGGCCCGCCCGGGCATCGTCATCGGCCGTAAGGGCGCCGAGGCGGACCGCATCCGGGCCGAGCTCGAGAAGCTCACCGGCAAGCAGGTCCAGCTCAACATCCTCGAGGTGAAGAGCCCCGAGTCGGACGCTCAGCTCGTCGCGCAGGCCGTGGCCGAGCAGCTGTCCAGCCGGGTCAGCTTCCGCCGCGCGATGCGCAAGTCGATGCAGTCGGCGATGAAGAACACGCTTGTCCGCGGCATCCGGGTGCAGGTATCCGGCCGCCTGGGCGGCGCCGAAATGAGCCGTACCGAGTTCTACCGCGAGGGCCGCGTTCCGCTGCACTCGCTGCGCGCGAACATCGAGTACGGCTTCTTCGAGGCGCGTACGACCTTCGGCCGCATCGGCGTGAAGGTCTGGATCTACAAGGGCGACGCCGTTCCGGGTCGCGAGGCGCCGGCCGAGGCCGCCGCTCCGCGTGGCCGCCGTGACCGCGCCGACCGGCCCGAGCGGCCGCGTCGTGGGCGTTCCGGCTCCTCCGGCACGACCGCCGGTGGCACCGAGGCCGGTCGGGCCGCGGCCGCCGCGCACGCCGCCGAGGCGGCTGCCGGCGAGCCCGCTCCCGCCGCCGAGACGGCCGCCGCTCCGGCAGAGACGCAGCAGGAGGGCTGACGAATGCTGATCCCTCGTAAGCCCCCGAAGGGCTTCCGCAAGCCGCACCACCCGGACCGTCACGGTCCGGCCAAGGGCGGCACGCGCGTGGTCTTCGGCGAGTTCGGTATTCAGGCTCTCGAGCCCGCGTACATCACGAACCGCCAGATCGAGGCCGCGCGTATCGCGATGACCCGGCACATCAAGCGTGGTGGCAAGGTCTGGATCACGATCTTCCCGGACCGCTCCATCACCAAGAAGCCGGCCGAGACCCGGATGGGTTCCGGCAAGGGTTCGCCGGAGTGGTGGGTGGCCAACATCAAGCCGGGCCGCATCCTCTTCGAGATGTCGTTCCCGAACGAGCAGATCGCCCGCGAGGCGATGCGCCGCGCGATCCACAAGCTTCCTTTGAAGTGCCGGATCGTCACGCGCGAAGGGGCTGATGTCTGATGGCCGCCGGTATCAAGGCCAACGACCTGCGTGAGCTGTCCGACGAGAACCTCGTCGAGAAGCTGCGGGAGGCCAAGGCGGAGCTGTTCAACCTCCGCGTGCAGTCGGCCACCGGCCAGCTGGACAACCACGGGCGGCTGCAGATCATCCGCAGGGACATCGCCCGGATCTACACGATCATGCGCGAGCGCGAGCTGGGTCTTTCGGCGGCGCCCGACGCTGTGGCTGAGGTGGCATGAGCATGAGCGAGCAGACGACCGAGTCGGGCACCGAGGTGCGCGGCCGCCGCAAGGTCCGCGAGGGCCTGGTGGTGAGCGACAAGATGAACAAGACCGTCGTCGTGGCGGTCGAGGACCAGGTCAAGCACCCGCTGTACGGCAAGGTCCTGCGCCGCACGAGCAAGCTCAAGGCGCACGACGAGCAGAACGCGTGTGGTGTCGGCGACCGGGTGCTGCTCATGGAGACCCGCCCCCTGTCGGCGACCAAGCGCTGGCGGGTCGTGGAGATCCTCGAAAAGGCCAAGTAAGGCTTTCGTTCCGCCAAGCTCGGCGCCGGTGCCGGGGTACTGCTCCAAGCCGGCGCCGAGAACTGGCAGACATTAGGAGACAAGCGTGATTCAGCAGGAGTCGCGGCTGCGCGTCGCCGACAACACGGGAGCCCGGGAAATCCTGTGCATCCGTGTGCTCGGTGGCTCCGGCCGCCGCTATGCAGGCATCGGCGACATCATCGTGGCCACGGTGAAGGACGCCATTCCGGGCGCCGGCGTGAAGAAGGGCGACGTGGTCAAGGCCGTCGTCGTCCGCACCACGAAGGAGCGGCGCCGGCCGGACGGCTCATACATCCGCTTCGACGAGAACGCCGCCGTCATCATCAAGGACGGTGGCGACCCGCGCGGTACCCGTATCTTCGGCCCGGTCGGCCGGGAGCTGCGGGACAAGCGTTTCATGAAGATCATCTCGCTCGCGCCGGAGGTGTTGTAGCCGTGAAGGTCAAGAAGGGCGACACCGTCCTCGTCATCGCCGGTAAGGACAAGGGCACCCGGGGCAAGGTCCTGGCCGCGCTGCCCCGCGAGGACAAGGTCCTCGTCGAGGGCGTCAACCGGGTCAAGAAGCACACCCGCATCCGCACCACCCAGCGGGGCTCGAAGACCGGCGGCATCGTGACGCAGGAAGCCCCGATCCACATCTCGAACGTGATGGTGATCGACTCGGACGGGAACCCCACCCGCGTCGGCGCCCGCGAAGACGAGAACGGCGTGAAGACCCGCGTCTCCCGCCGCTCCGGTAAGGAACTGTGATGACGACGGTCGAGAAGGTGAACCCGCGCCTCAAGCAGCGCTACCGCGACGAGATCGCGGGCGCCCTGCAGGAGCAGTTCAAGTACGCCAACGTCATGCAGATCCCGGGCGTGGTGAAGGTCGTCGTGAACATGGGTGTCGGCGAGGCTGCTCGCGACTCCAAGCTCATCGACGGCGCGGTGCGCGACCTGGCCACGATCACCGGCCAGAAGCCGCAGGTCCGGCGGGCGACCAAGTCCATCGCGCAGTTCAAGCTGCGCGAGGGCATGCCGATCGGTGCCAAGGTCACGCTGCGCAACGACCGGATGTGGGAGTTCCTGGACCGGCTGCTGTCCATCGCGCTGCCGCGTATCCGTGACTTCCGTGGTCTGGACGGGCGCAAGCTCGACGGCAACGGCAACTACACGTTCGGTCTCACCGAGCAGTCGGTGTTCCACGAGATCGACCAGGACCGCATCGACCGGCCGCGAGGGATGGACATCACCGTGGTCACCACCGCTCGCACGGACGAGGAAGGTCGCGCGCTGCTCAAGCTGCTCGGCTTCCCTTTCCGTGAGAACTAGGGAGAACTGACCAATGGCGAAAAGAGCCCTTGTCCTCAAGGCCGCCGCGAAGCCCAAGTTCGCGGTCCGCGCGTACACCCGCTGCCAGCGCTGCGGCCGGCCGAAGGCCGTCTACCGCAAGTTCGGCTTGTGCCGCGTGTGCATCCGCGAGATGGCGCACCGTGGTGAACTGCCCGGCGTTTCCAAGGCTTCCTGGTAATCCTCCTTCGCCGCAGGCCCACCGGTCCGGTGCGGAACCGCGGCGAGAAAGGCTGACAAACCCATGACCATGACCGACCCGATCGCAGACATGCTGACCCGTCTGCGCAACGCCAACCAGGCGTACCACGACCGGGTGTCGATGCCCTATTCGAAGATCAAGGCGAACATCGCCGAGGTGCTCAAGTCCGAGGGCTACGTGTCCGCGTGGCTGGTTCAGGAGCCGGAGGAGGGCAAGGTCGGCAAGACCCTTGTCGTCGACCTCAAGTACGGCCAGAACCGTGAGCGCAGCCTCGCCGGCATCCGCCGCGTGTCGAAGCCCGGCCTTCGCGTCTACGCGAAGTCGGTCGAGATGCCGCGCGTGCTCGGTGGTCTCGGTGTGGCCAT
Source organism: Dactylosporangium sp. NPDC051541 (assembly GCF_044454505.1). Taxonomy (NCBI): domain Bacteria; kingdom Bacillati; phylum Actinomycetota; class Actinomycetes; order Micromonosporales; family Micromonosporaceae; genus Dactylosporangium; species Dactylosporangium sp. NPDC051541. The sequence goes on along the minus strand of NZ_JBITDU010000011.1, from coordinate 86,970 downwards.
CATCTCGACGTCCCAGGGCCTCCTGACCGACAAGCAGGCCCGCAAGCGAGGGGTGGGCGGGGAAGTCCTCGCCTACGTCTGGTAAGGGAGGGCATCACATGTCTCGCATCGGACGTAAGCCGATCACGGTGCCCTCGGGCGTCGAAATCAAGATTGACGGCCCGGTCGTCACCGTCAAGGGCCCGAAGGGCCAGCTGAGCCACACCCTGGCCGAGCCGATCACGATCGAGCGGGCCGAGGACGGCAACTACAGCGTCGTCCGCCCCGACGACGAGCGGAAGTCCAAGGAGCTGCACGGGCTCTCCCGCACGCTGGTCTCCAACATGGTGGTCGGCGTGACCGAGGGGTACCGCAAGAGCCTGGAGATCGCCGGCACTGGTTACCGCGTCACGGCCAAGGGCGCCGACCTCGAGTTCGCGCTCGGGTTCTCGCACCCGGTCCTCGTGACGCCGCCGCCCGGGATCACCTTCACGGTCGAGCGGCCGACGGTGTTCCACATCGCCGGTATCGACAAGCAGCAGGTGGGCGAGGTCGCCGCCAACATCCGCAAGATTCGCCCGCCGGAGCCGTACAAGGGCAAGGGCGTGCGGTACCAGGGCGAGGTCATCCGCCGCAAGGCCGGAAAGGCTGGTAAGAAATGAGCGCCACGCTGCTCAAGCGCCGCAACTCCGGCGGCGTTGCCGCCACGCGCCGCACGGGGCGTGCTCGCCGGCACTTCCGCATCCGCAAGCACGTCGGTGGCACCGCCGAGCGTCCGCGCCTGGTCGTCACCCGCTCACTGCGCAACATCACCGCACAGATCGTCGACGACCTCAAGGGCCACACGCTGGCCTCGGCCTCGACGCTCGACGCGACCATCCGCGGCACCGACGGCGACAAGAAGGCGCAGGCCGCGAAGGTCGGCACCCTCCTCGCCGAGCGGGCGAAGGCCGCGGGTGTCGGCAAGGTCGTCTTCGACCGTGGTGGCAACAGGTACGCCGGCCGCATCGCGGCTCTGGCCTCCGCCGCCCGCGAAGCCGGACTCGAGTTCTAGAAGGAGAAACGTTCATGCCTGGTCCTCAGCGCAGGGGCGGCGGGTCCGGTAACACCAATGAAGGTGGTGGCGGCCGTCGCGAGAATCGTCGTGAGGGTGGCGGCCGCGGCAACGCGCCCGCCGAGAAGACGCCCCACCTCGAGCGGGTCGTCGCGATCAACCGTGTCGCCAAGGTCGTGAAGGGTGGTCGTCGCTTCAGCTTCACCGCCCTGGTCATCGTCGGCGACGGCGACGGCACGGTCGGCGTCGGCTACGGAAAGGCCAAGGAGGTGCCCGCGGCCATCGCCAAGGGTGTCGAGGAGGCCAAGAAGCACTTCTTCAAGGTTCCGCGGCTCGCGGCGAGCATTCCGCACCCGGTGATCGGCGAGGACGCGGCCGGTGTCGTGCTGCTCAAGCCGGCCTCCGCCGGTACGGGCGTCATCGCCGGCGGTCCGGTCCGCGCCGTCCTGGAGTGCGCGGGCATCCACGACGTGCTCTCCAAGAGCCTGGGCTCCTCCAACGCCATCAACATCGTCCACGCGACGGTGGCGGCGCTGAAGAAGCTCGAGTCGCCCGAGGCCGTGGCCGCGCGCCGGGGCCTGCCGGTCGAGGATGTCGCGCCGGCCGCCATGCTGGCCGCGCGGGCCGGGGCGGGTGCGTAACGATGGCCCGTCTCAAGGTCACCCAGATCCGGTCCGAGATCGGCGGCAAGCAGAACCAGCGCGACACGCTGCGCTCGCTCGGCCTGAAGCGGATCCGCGACGTTGTCGTCAAGGAGGACCGTCCCGAGATCCGCGGGATGATCCACACCGTGTCGCACCTCGTCGCGGTTGAAGAGGTGGAGTAATTCCATGACGATCAAGCTGCACCACCTGCGGCCGGCCCCCGGCGCCAAGACCGCCAAGACCCGTGTGGGTCGCGGTGAGGGCTCCAAGGGCAAGACCGCCGGTCGTGGTACCAAGGGTTCCAAGGCCCGCAAGAACATCTCGGCGGCGTTCGAGGGTGGGCAGATGCCCCTCCACATGCGCCTGCCGAAGCTCAAGGGCTTCCGCAACCGCAACCGGGTCGAGTTCCAGGTTGTGAATCTTGCACGCCTGGCCGAGCTCTTCCCGCAGGGCGGCGAGGTCGGCGTGGCCGAGCTCGTGCAGGCCGGCGCCGTCCGCAAGGGCGAGCTGGTCAAGGTCCTCGGCGACGGCGAGCTCGGCGGCGTGAAGCTGCAGGTCAGCGCGCACAAGTTCAGCGCGTCGGCCAAGGAGAAGCTCGAGGCGGCCGGCGGTTCTGTGAAGCTGCTCGGCGGCGAGCTCGAATAGAGCGCTATCGTGGCGTCCACCAACGTGGTGGGCGCCACGCGGTGCGTCCAAAGCCGGACGTGATGTGCCCCGGACATCCTGTTAGAGTCCGTTGCGCAGTAACACGCTCGACTCATACGTTTCGTCAGTGACATCGGTACCACCCGGACCCCACCTCGTCGGCCGAACGAACGGCCGCCTTGCGCAGGAGGATGAAGTTGCTCTCCGCCTTTGTTAGCGCGTTCCGAACGCCTGACCTGCGCAAGAAAATTCTTTTCACGTTGCTGATGATCGGCATCTACCGGCTCGGCGCCACCCTGCCCAGCCCCGGTGTGTCCTACGGCAACGTGCAGAAGTGCCTCAACATCGTCGAGAACAGCAAGGACAACCAGGTCTTCACCCTGCTGAACCTGTTCTCCGGTGGTGCACTGCTCCAGCTGTCGGTGTTCGCGCTGGGCATCATGCCCTACATCACCGCGAGCATCATCCTGCAGCTCCTGACGGTGGTGATCCCGCGCCTGGAGCAGCTGCGCAAGGAAGGCCAGTCCGGCCAGGCGAAGATCACCCAGTACACGCGCTACCTGACCCTCGGCCTCGGCATCCTGCAGGCCTCGGCGTTCGTCGCCCTGGCGCGGTCCGGCCAGCTCTTCGGCGGCGCGTGTGACCAGTCGACCTACCCGATCATCCCGGACACCGGCCGCATCCCGATGTGGCTGACGCTGACCTGCCTCGTCATCACGATGACGGCCGGCACCGGCGTCATCATGTGGCTCGGCGAGATGGTCACCGACCGCGGTGTCGGCAACGGCATGTCGGTCCTCATCTTCACCTCGATCGCGGCCCGCCTTCCGCTCGAGGGCATCCAGATCTGGCAGGACGACCGCACCACGTTCTTCATCATCGTCGGCCTGGCCGTCGTGGTCATCGCGTTCGTGGTCTTCCTGGAGCAGGCGCAGCGCCGCATCCCGGTTCAATACGCGAAGCGGATGATCGGCCGGCGGATGTACGGCGGCACCTCGACCTACATCCCGCTGAAGGTCAACCAGGCGGGTGTCATCCCGGTCATCTTCGCCTCGTCGCTGCTCTACATCCCGCAGCTGATCACCTCATTCGCGGGCACCGACTCGACCAACAAGACGATCCTCTGGATCAACCGGAACATCGTGCCGCAGAACAGCGCCTGGCACATCTCGATCTACTTCCTGTTGATCATCTTCTTCACCTACTTCTACGTGTCCATCACCTTCAACCCGACCGAGGTGGCGGACAACATGCGGAAGTACGGCGGATTCGTGCCGGGTATCCGGCCGGGCAAGCCCACGGCCGAGTATCTTGACTTCATCCTCAGCCGCATCACCCTTCCCGGTGCGCTCTACCTGGGCATCATCTCGATCCTGCCCAACCTGCTCATCGGGATCGTGGGCGGGACGCAGGCTCTATCCAACTTCCCGTTCGGTGGCACCGCAGTACTCATTATTGTTGGTGTGGGCCTCGAGACGGTGAAGCAGATCGAGAGCCAGCTGATGCAGCGCAACTACGAAGGGTTCCTCCGGTAGTGAGGCTGGTGCTGGTAGGTCCCCCCGGGGCGGGCAAGGGGACCCAGGCCGAGTACATCGCCGCGCACCTCGCCGTGCCCAAAATCTCCACCGGCGACATCTTCCGGGCCAATGTCGGGCAGGGCACCCCGCTCGGCGTCGAGGCGAAGCGGTACATGGACGCGGGCCAGCTCGTGCCGGACGAGGTCACCATCAACATGGTGTCCGACCGGCTGGCCGAGGGCGATGCGACCGACGGCTTCCTGCTCGACGGATTTCCCCGCACGGTTCCACAGGCCAACGCGCTGGACAAGCTGCTGGCCGACCTGGGCACCGGGCTCGACATCGTGCTCGAGCTCGTGGTCGAGAACGAAGAGGTCATCCGCCGGCTCTCGGGCCGGCGGACCTGCCGCGGCTGCGGGAAGATCTGGCACGTCGAGTTCGACGCGCCGACCCACGACGGCGTGTGCGACCGCTGCGGCGGCGAGCTGTTCCAGCGCGACGACGACAAGGCCGAGACCATCGCCGAGCGGCTGAAGGTCTACGCCCGCGACACGTCGCCGCTGGTGGACTACTACGGCGCACAGGGCAAGCTGGTGGGCATCGACGCGACGGGTCCGGTCGAGGACATCACCGTGCGCGCCATCGATGCCCTCCGCTCATACGGCGCCTGAGCACAACGGCGGTAAGTTGCACATGGCTCATCACATGGAAATCGAGCTCAAGACGCCCGAGGAGATCGGCCACATGCGCCGGGCCGGGCTGGTCGTGGCCGACGCGCTGGCCCGGATGCGAGCCGTGGTCGCGCCCGGTGTGTCGACCGCCGAGCTTGATCGCATCGCCGAGGACACCATTCGCGCCGCGGGTGCCGTTCCGTCCTTCAAGGGGTACCACGGCTATCCGGCTTCTATCTGCTCTTCAGTCAATGACCAAGTGGTCCATGCGATCCCGAGCGCCCGGCAGGTGCTGCAGGACGGGGACCTGATCTCCATCGACTGCGGGGCCGACCTCGACGGGTGGCACGGGGACGCCGCGATCACGATCGGCGTGGGCACCGTACACCCGGATCGGCTTCGGCTCGTGCGAGTGGCCGAGGATGCGATGTGGGCCGGCATCGCCGCGGCCGCTCGCGGGGCGCGCTCGGGCAAGGGGCGGCTGACCGACATCTCGTTCGCCATCCAGTCCTCGATCCGCAAGGCCGGCCGCTACGGCATCGTCGAGGGCTACGGCGGGCACGGGATCGGCAGCGCGATGCACCAGGACCCGTTTGTGCAGAACTCGGGCCGCCCGGGCAAGGGCCCGATGCTGCGGCCGGGGATGGCCCTCGCCATCGAGCCCATGATCACCCGGGGCAAGCCGAAGGTGGCCGAGCTCGACGACGGCTGGACCGTGGTGACCGTCGACGGCTCCGTGGCCGCGCACGTGGAGCACACGATGGCGTTCTGCGAGGACGGTGTCTGGGTGCTGACGGCCCACGACGGCGGCCGCGCCCACCTCGGTGACCTGATCACGGCCCGTGAGCCCGTCGGGGCATCCGAGTAGGGGCAAAGCCGGGGTAGAGCCCTCTGGAGGTCGGCTGCGATGATGTGTGCAGCATCCGAAGGGGGAGCAGTGGCAGACCGGCGGGAAGAGCTGCGCGCGGCCGACGTGGACCGCCAGTTCGTGGCGGAGCGTCTCAAGGCGGCGCTCGACGAGGGTCGGCTGTCGCTCGGTGAATACGACGACCGGCTCAAGGACACCTACGCCGCCCGCACCTATGGCGACCTGGACGGCATTCTCAAGGACCTGCCCGGGTTCCATCCCGTCGGCGGCTCCCAGCTGGCCCCGGCGGAGCCCTTCGTCGACGATCCGGACGAGCGGGCCGACCCGTCCGACAAGAGCAACCCGCGCTGGCTGGTCGGCATCTGGGGCGCCTGGCTCGTCGCCGTCTCCGTCAACGTGGTCATCTGGGCCCTGGTGAGCATCTCGGCCGGCGAGGCCGTCTACTTCTGGCCGATGTGGGTCGCCGGGCCGTGGGGTGCGGTGCTCCTGGCATCGACGTTCTCCGTCAAGGTCCTGGGCAACAACCCGGAGAACGACCGTCAGCGGCGCTACCGCGACAGTTAGTGCGAGCGGGCCGCCCCGACGGGCCGGCCGCCGGGGCCCCCGATTTGGTGTGTGGGGATCGCACGCGTAGACTTGCCGATTGGCGCATCGCGTCCACTCCGGCATGCCTCCACGCGCTTCTAGTGGTGTGACCGGAGCCGCGGCTGGCTCAGGACCCGGACGGTCCTGAGAAAACGGATGCGAGCGTCGACCACCAGACCCGATGTCAGGTAGCGGAGGACATGCCGAAGAAAGACGGGGCCATCGAGATCGAGGGCCGAGTGATCGAGCCACTTCCGAACGCGATGTTCCGGGTGGAGCTCGCCAATGGCCATAAGGTCTTGGCGCACATCAGCGGCAAGATGCGGCAGCACTACATCCGTATCCTGCCCGAGGACCGTGTCGTCGTGGAGCTCTCGCCCTACGACCTCACTCGCGGGCGCATCGTCTACCGCTACAAGTAATTCGGTGTCGGTACCCAAAATAACGGTCGGGTTCTGTCGTGCCCGCTCGTATGAGTGCGCGCGCAGCGAGAGTTAGGCAAACCGTGAAGGTCAAGCCGAGCGTCAAGCGGATCTGCAACAACTGCCGGGTCATCCGGCGGCACGGCCGGGTCATGATCATCTGCAGCACCGACCCGCGCCACAAGCAGCGCCAGGGCTGAGTCCCCGGCTCCGCTTTTTGAAGTAAGCCCGTTCCAGCCTCGGGCCGCCCCGCCGTCACGGCGTGGTGCGCGCGAGGCCGCACCCCCGGTCGGAGGCCGGGGCCCGTCTGTGGGCAGACGGGGGGAGTGGGCACAGACCTCCGCACACTTGAGGAGCACGCCCACTTATGGCACGTCTCGTCGGTGTTGATCTCCCGCGCGACAAGCGCACGGAGATCGCACTCACTTACATCTTCGGCATCGGGCGGACGCGCGCTGTCGAGACCCTGGCCGCTACCGGCATCGACCCGAACAAGCGGGCCCGGGACCTGACCGACGAAGAGGTCGTGCAGCTGCGCGACCACATCGAGGCCAACTACAAAGTCGAAGGTGACCTTCGCCGCGAGGTCCAGGCGGACATCCGCCGCAAAGTTGAGATCGGTTGCTACGAAGGCATCCGGCACCGCAAGGGTCTGCCGGTGCGCGGTCAGCGCACCCGGACCAACGCGCGCACCCGCAAGGGTCCGAAGCGCACGGTCGCCGGCAAGAAGAAGCCGGGCAAGAAGTAACCACCGGTCCACGCAGAAACTTAACTAGGAGCGCATAGAGAATGCCGCCGAAGGCTCGCGCCGGTGGGGCCGCTGTTAAAAAGGTCCGGCGCAAGGAACGCAAGAACGTCGCCCACGGGCAGGCGCACATCAAGAGCACGTTCAACAACACCATCGTGTCGATCACCGACCCGACCGGTGCCGTCATCTCCTGGGCCTCGGCCGGCCAGGTGGGTTTCAAGGGCTCGCGTAAGTCGACTCCCTTCGCCGCGCAGCTGGCCGCCGAGGCCGCCGCGCGCCGCGCGATGGAGCACGGCATGCGCAAGGTCGACGTCTTCGTGAAGGGCCCCGGCTCCGGCCGGGAGACCGCGATCCGCTCGCTGCAGGCCGTCGGCCTGGAGGTCGGGCAGATCTCTGACGTCACGCCGCAGCCGCACAACGGCTGCCGTCCGCCGAAGCGCCGCCGGGTCTAAGGGAAGAGACGAAGAGAACATGGCTCGCTATACAGGTGCCGACTGCCGCCGTTGCCGGCGCGAGAAGATGAAGCTGTTCCTCAAGGGCAGCAAGTGCGACGGGCCGAAGTGCCCGTTCGAGTCGCGTCCCTTCCCGCCCGGCCAGCACGGCCGCGGCCGGCCGAAGGAGACCGAGTACCTCCTGCAGCTGCGCGAGAAGCAGAAGGCCCGCCGCATCTACGGCGTGCTGGAGCGGCAGTTCGCGGGTTACTACGAGGAGGCCGTGGCCAAGCCGGGCAAGACCGGTGAGGAGCTGCTGCGGATCCTCGAGTCGCGGCTGGACAACGTCGTATACCGCGCCGGCCTCGCGACGTCGCGTGACATGGCTCGCCAGCTCGTCAAGCACGGCCACATCGTGGTCAACGGCCGCAAGGTCGACATCCCGTCCTACCGGCTGCGCGAGCACGACATCGTGCAGGTGCGCGAGAAGTCGCGGGAGCTGACCCCGTTCCAGATCGCACAGGGCCTCGCGGGCAGCAAGACCGTCCCGGCGTGGCTGGAGTTCATCCCGAGCGAGTTCAAGGTCCTGGTGCACAGCCTGCCCGCGCGGCAGGTCATCGACACCCAGGTCCAGGAGCAGCTCATCGTCGAGCTCTACAGCAAGTAGCAAGACGTCGACCGGGGCCCTTCGCGGGGCCCCGGCCGAATTCCGGAGCGCGTCAAATAGCGGGCGCGCAACGAACTGGAGGAACAGAACGTGCTCATCTCCCAGCGGCCCAGTCTCGCCGAAGAGTCCATCAGCGAGGTCCGGTCCAAGTTCACCATCGAGCCCCTCGAGCCGGGCTTCGGGTACACCCTCGGCAACTCGCTGCGGCGCACCCTGCTCAGCTCGATCCCGGGTGCGGCGGTGACCAGCATCAAGATCGACGGCGTGCTCCACGAGTTCACCACCATCCCCGGTGTCAAGGAGGACGTGGTCGAGCTCGTCATGAACATCAAGGAGCTGTGCGTCAGCTCCGAGCTCGACGAGCCCGTCTCGATGTACCTGCGCAAGCAGGGCCCGGGCGACGTCACCGCGGGCGACATCCAGCCCCCGGCCGGCGTCTCGGTGCACAACCCGGACCTGAAGCTGGCCACGCTCAACGGCAAGGGCCGCCTCGACATGGAGCTCACCGTCGAGCGGGGCCGTGGCTACGTGACGGCCAACCAGAACAAGCAGCAGGGCCAGGAGATCGGGCGCATCCCGGTCGACTCGATCTACTCGCCGGTGCTCAAGGTGACCTACCGCGTCGAGGCGACCCGTGTCGAGCAGCGCACCGACTTCGACCGGCTCATCATCGACGTCGAGACCAAGGCGTCGCTGACCCCGCGCACCGCGCTGGCCTCGGCCGGCTCGACGCTGGTGGAGCTGTTCGGCCTCGCCCGCGAGCTGGACGAGACGGCCGAGGGCATCGACATCGGCCCCTCGCCGCAGGACGCGCAGCTCGCGGCCGACCTGGCACTGCCGATCGAGGAGCTGGACCTCACCGTCCGCTCGTACAACTGCCTCAAGCGTGAGGGCATCAACTCGGTCGGTGAACTAATAAGCCGTACGGAAGCAGACCTCCTCGATATAAGGAATTTCGGTCAGAAGTCGATCGACGAGGTCAAGATGAAGCTCGCCGGGATGGGCCTGGGTCTGAAGGACTCCGCGCCGACGTTCGACCCGGCCCACGTCGTGGACTCCTTCGCCGAGGTTGACTACGACGCCGACGACTACCGCGAGACCGAGCAGCTGTAATTACACAGCCGCTGTACTAGAGGAGTCCCTGACAATGCCCACGCCCACCAGAGGTCCCCGCCTCGGCGGCAGCCCCGCGCACGAGCGGCTGATGCTGGCGAATCTCGCCTCGTCGCTGTTCAAGCACGGTCGCATCCAGACCACCGAGACGAAGGCCAAGCGGCTGCGCCCGCTCGCCGAGCAGCTCATCACCAAGGCCAAGCGCGGCGACCTGCACGCGCGCCGTCAAGCGCTCTCCGTGGTGCGGGACAAGGACGTGGTGTTCCAGCTGTTCGACCAGATCGCGCCGCGGTACAGCAACCGTCCGGGTGGCTACACCCGCATCGTGAAGACGGGCCCCCGCAAGGGCGACGCCGCGCCGATGGCGATCATCGAGCTGGTCGAGGAGCTCGAGGTGGCCGCCCCGAAGGCGCCGCGCAAGACCGCTCGCAAGGCCGCCAAGGCCGACTCGATCGCGGTGCTCGCCGGCGACGACGAGGACGAGGCGACCCCGGCCGCAGCTGACACCAAGGCTGCGGACGAGGAAAAGGACGTAGAGACCAAGGCTTAAATTTCGGTCTCGGCCCGGCACCCTTCCGAGGGTGCCGGGCTTCTTCCTTTGGGGGGTACGGCATGAGCCCGCGCATTCGCCTCGACGTCTCCTACGACGGCACCGACTTCTCAGGCTGGGCCGTGCAGCCGGGCCGCCGGACGGTGGCGGGGGAGCTGCTGGCCGTCCTCGAGCGCCTCTTCGGCACGGTCGAGGGCCTGACGGTGGCGGGCCGCACTGACGCCGGCGTGCACGCCACGGGCCAGGTCTGCCACGTCGACGTGCCCGAGGATCGCTGGACAGTGCTCGCCCCGGCCCTGGTGCACAAGCTCTCCGGCCTGCTCCCGCCCGACGTCCGCGTCCTGGCCGCGGCTCAGGTCCCGGCCGAGTTCGACGCGCGCTTCTCGGCGTTGTCGCGGCGGTACGAGTACCGGGTGACCGACGCTCCGCACGGCGCCGACCCGCTCCGCCGCCGCAACACCCTGGCCTGGCCGCGCCCGCTCGACGTCGAGCGGCTGAACGCGGCCGCCGAGGGCCTGGTGGGCGAGCACGACTTCGCGGCGTACTGCCGCCGCAAGGAGCACGCCAGCACCATCCGCGCGGTGTCCCGCATGGACTGGCGCCGCGACCCCGACGGCACGGTGGTCGCCACGGTGGCGGCCGACGCGTTCTGCTGGTCGATGGTCCGCAGCCTGGTGGGCGCCCAGCTGTTCACCGGCGACGGCCGGCGCCCGGCTCCGTGGCCGGCGTCGCTGCTCACGAGGTCCGCGCGCGCCGACGAGGTCGTCGTAGCGCCCGCACACGGCCTGACCCTGGTCGAGGTGGCCTACCCGGCCGACGCCGCTGCCCTGAGGGCCCGAGCGGACCTCACCCGCCGCCGCCGGGACCTGTAGCCGGCGGGGCGAGGCCCACGAGCTTGGCCAGGAACCGGTCGGCCTGCTCGGGGAACGGCGGCCAGGGCAGGCCGGGCTCGTTGATCCGCAGCGACAGCATGCCGATGATCGCCGTCCGGAGGTCCAGCGCGACGGTGGCGGCGTCGCCCGGCGGGGCCAGACCGGCGTCCATGCAGCGCTGGACCGCGGCGGTGGTGCGCGTGAACAGGATCTCCTTGAAGGGCATGCCGACCTTGCTCTCGTGCATGACCTTGTAGAGGCCGGGATGGTCCTGCACCCAGGCGGCCTGGGCCAGGATGCGGGCGCGCAGGCTCCCGGCCGGGTCGGGCTGGGCGGCGTCGGCGTCGTCCGCGGCCTTGAGCATCTCGGTGTGGCAGCGCTGCATCGTCGCCGCCACGAGCGCGTCGCGGTCGGAGAAGTACAGGTAGACCGAGGTGGGGGAGATCGACACCGCACGGGCAACCGCGCGGAGGGACAGCGCCTCGTCGTCGGCGAGGTCGTCGAGCATCTTGGCGGCGGCGGCGAGGATCTCCTCCCGCAAGCGCTCGCCGTGGCCACGCGCGTTGGGGCGGCGCGGGGCGGCCGGAGTGCTCTCGTTCATCGCTCCGCCATCGTATCCGCGCGGCCTTGTGTTGCAGACGGTGTGGGCAATACGCTTGTCCATGCAAGGACAGCTGTCCACTCATGAGGAGTCGTCATGCCGCTCACGCTTCAAGAGGCTCAGACGGTCATCGCCGGCGCACATGAGCGCGCGGGGGAGATCGCCGCCCTGGTCACGGTGGCCGTCGTCGACGAGGGCGGGCACCTGCAGGCGCTCGGCCGGATGAGCGGCGCGCCGCCGCTCTCGGCCCGGATCGCCGAGACCAAGGCGGCCAGCGTCGCGCTCTTCCGGCGGGACGGTGCCGTGCTGCGCGCGATGCGGGAGACCTCGCCGGACTTCTTCGCCCAGCTCCAGCCGGCCCTGCGGCAGCCCATCCTGGTCGGCGCCGGCGCGATGCTGATCCGGCGCGGGGAGGACATCGTCGGCGCGCTGGCGGTCAGCGGCGGCACGGCGCCCGGTCAGGACGACGAGTGCGCGAAGGCCGCGCTGACCGCTCTGGCTCCATGAAGCCGCGGCGCCTGGGCGGGACGGCGCCTGGGCGGGACGGCGAGTGCGCGAAGGCCGCGCTGACCGCTCTGGCTCCATGAAGCCGCCTGGGCGGGACGGCGCCTGGGCGGGACGACGCCTGGCGGGACGGCGAGTGCGCGAAGGCCGCGCTGACCGCTCTGGCTCCATGAAGCCGCCTGGGCGGGACGGCGCCTGGGCGGGACGACGCCTGGCGGGACGGCGAGTGCGCGAAGGCCGCGCTGACCGCTCTGGCTCCATGAAGCCGCCTGGGCGTCCTGGCTCCGCGCCCTGATTCCATGAAGCCGCGCCGGCGGACTTCGCTTTCCGTCGCGATTTGCTGCTAAACCGCGCTGATGGCCGAAGTCCGCGATATTCCGCCCGTCGGGGTATAAATCCGATATGTCGGGCTAGCGAAGCGCCCGACATATCGCGCGAAGGCGGCGAAGTGTCAGCTCGGCTTGGAGGGCGGGAGGGAAGCGGCCGGGGTGGCTTGGGGCTGGACGACCGAGCGGTTCTCGATGATGCCGTTGTCCAGGTACGTCTCGACGATGTCGTACGTGATCTGGTTGGGGTAGGGGTCGCCCTGGGCGAAGTTGTTGCCGTCGACGCGGGCGATCACGCAGTAGGTGATGAAGTGGCCCTTGTAGTTCCAGCCCAGCTGCGTCGGGGCCCGGACCAGGGCGTCCGTGCCGGTGCCGGCGCCGACGCTCATGCCCGCGAAGCGGCCCTTCTGGCCGTCGACGATCGGCTTGATGCCGTCGAACGTCTTCGCGGCCACCTGCTCGCTGGTGACGTTGAAGACGCCGGCCGTGATCAGGTACTCCTCGTTGGGCGACTTCATCGTGGCCCGCACGACCTCGGTGCAGCCCGCGCCGGCCAGGAGGTTGGCCAGTTCTTCGGTCGCGGCGACCTTGCAGTCGTTGGACGCCTTGGTCGCGAGGATGACGTACGGCGGCTCGTTCGGCACGGCGACGATGCTGTTGGTCGGGAACACCTCGGCTTCGGTGAGCGCCTTCGGGTCCACGTCGCGGCTGCTGATGTCGCGCTTCTTCGGTGCCGACGTCTGGCCCGACTTCGCCGAGTCCGGGCCGTTCTTCTCGTCCTTGAAGATGAACCAGGTCCCGACGCCGCAGGCGCCCAGCACAACCAGCACCGCGATGGCGCTCAGCATCGCGATCCAGCGGTGCGGCCGCGGGCCGGTGCGCACCGGGTCGACGACCATCCGCTTCGTGCGCGGGCGGTCGAGGCGGTCCGGCGGCTCCATGCGGTCGAGCTCGCGATCGCGGTCCCGGCCGCGGCCGGGCGGGTCGTCACCGTCGGGCCGGCCGGGCCGCTCGCGCACCGGACGGCGGGTGCCGCCGCTCGTGTAGTCGCCGGTGTACTCCCCGGTGCCGCGCCCACCGCGGCCGCGCCTGACCTCGGACGGCTCGTCGTACGGGTCGTAGGGCATGTCGTCGTCGAGGGCCCGCCGCTGCTGCGGAGGATCGTCGTAGGCCGGGCGGCGCCGGGCGATCTCGTCCCGCCGCCGCACGCCGCTGTCGTCGCGACGCCCGATGTCGTCCCGGCGCCCGGTGTCGGGCGGGGCCGCGGACTCGAAGGCGCGCGGGTCGTCGTCGTGCGGGCTCCGGGTCCGGCCGCCGCGCGGGCGGTCACCGGGCCGGAACATCGTCGTGTCACCGCGGTAGACCCCGCTGCCGCCGTTGCGTCCGGGCTCGGCCCCGTCGACGTCGGCGCGGCGGCGGCCACCGGTCACATCCCCGGTGCGGGGCCCCAGGTCGCCGGTCCGCAGCCCGACCTCGCCGGTCCGCGGCCCCAGATCGCCCGTCCGCGGCCCGAGGTCTCCCGTGCGCGGTCCGAGTTCTCCGGTCCGTGGTCCGAGGTCGCCCGTGCGGGGGTTGGCCGCCCGCTCCTCGGCGGCGGCGCGACGGGCCCGGCGGGCGGCGCCGCTGGTCGGCGAGGCGTCCGGGCGCATGTTCGGGAAGATCGGGACCAGCGGCGGTGGCTCGGTGGTCGAGGCCGGTGCGGCCAGCTCGGTGAGGGGCTTGATGATCGGAGTCAGCTGCGGGCCCTGGTCGTGCGGCTCCTCGTCCCGGGCCCGCCGCCGACCCCCGCCCCCGGGCGTGTCGGCGACCGGCGCGACCGGGGTGGAGAGCTGCTGGTCGAGCGGCGGCCGGGCGGTCGGCGGCGGCGTGACCGCACCCCGGCCGTAAATGCCGCTGGGGGAGTCGTCGGCCCGCCGATAGACGCCGCTCGGCGAGTCGTCGGCGCCGCGGCCGTTGGCGACGGCGCCTCGGCCGTAGACCCCGCTCGGCGAATCGTCCTCGACCCGGCGCCGACGGCCGCCCGAAGTCGTGGAGGCGTCCGGGGTCGACCACCCGTCGACGTTCGCCGGACGGGCCGGCGGCCGCGCGGGAGGAAGGGCACCCGGGCCGAAAACGCCACTGGGGGACTCATCCCGCGGCTGGCGACCACGAACATCGCCGGTGCTGTAGACCCCACTGGGCGAGTCGTCACGGGCACGGCGGCCACGAACATCACCGGTGCGTGGCTCGCGGACCTCGCCGCCACGCGGCTCACGGACGTCGCCCGTGCGCGGCTCGCGAATGTCGCCCGTGCGCGGGTCGCCGGCCGGGCGGCGGATCGGGATCGCGGTGGTGCGGTCGAAGGAGACGGCCCGCTCACCGGTGCCCGAGCGCTCCATCCGGTCCGGCCGCTCCAGGGGGCGGTCGTAGGAGCCGGGCCGCTCGCCGGCGAAGCGGCGATCTTCGAACTCGCGGTCGTCGCGGCGGCGGTCGTCCAGGTCGCGGGGGTCGGGTGAGCCGGGGCCGAACGGGTCGGGCTCGCCACGGCCGCCGCCACGGAGGCCGGCCAGCCAGTCGTCGGCCTCGTCCGCCTCGTCCCGGCGGAACGAGTCGGATCGCCGCTTGCGGCGCTGCTCGTCCCGAGAAGTCATGTCGCACAGGGTAGCCGACGGGACCGGGCGATGGCTTGTCGGCGATGTCTCGCACAATCCGAACGGGTGGCCGCTCAAACGGGCCGTCACCTGCGCGTGGACAATGTGTTGACACGCGGCGCCTAAGGAAAAGCCGCACTCCACCAAAGCGGCGCCTCAAGAAGGGCAGGCTGTGGCAGGCGAGCATTACTTCTCGGCCGACCCGGCGGTCGCGTATGAGCGGCACGTGGTCGTGTTCGAGGCCCTTGGCCAGGAGTTTCGCCTCACGAGCGCGGCGGGGGTGTTCTCGCGCGACCGGCTCGATCCGGGCACCGCGACACTCCTCGCTGAGGCTCCGTTACCGAACGTGTCGACCGAGGGGGTGCTGCTGGACCTGGGGTGCGGCTATGGGCCCATCGCGACCGTCCTGGCCGCGGCCGCGCCGCGGGCGACCGTCTACGCCATCGATGTGAATCAGCGCGCACTCGAGCTCGTGCGGGAGAACACGATCGGTAAGCAGGTCGTCGCCGCACTGCCCGACGAGGTCCCGGAGGCTGTCGGGTTTACGCAGATCTGGTCGAACCCGCCGATCCGCGTCGGCAAGGCCGAGCTGCACGCGCTGCTGCTGCGCTGGCTGCCGCGGCTCGCGCCGGACGGCGTCGCGTGGCTGGTCGTGGGCAAGAATTTGGGCGGGGACTCGCTGCAGCGCTGGCTCGTCGAGCAGGGGTTCGCGGCCGAGCGGCACGCCAGCCGGAAAGGGTTCCGGGTGCTCAAAGTCCAAAAACCCCTTTCGCGGGGTACCGCCGCCGCCTGAAGCTTCTCCTTGTGGGATATGTGGACGTCGCAGGAGTCGGGCACACGCTGCCGGACGGCCGTGAGCTTTTCTCCGAGGTTTCGTTCCGGGTCGGCGAGGGCGCGAAGGTGGCACTGGTCGGACCCAATGGAGCCGGCAAGACGACCCTGCTGAAGATGGTCGCCGGCGATCTTCCGGTGCGCGCGGGCGCGGTCGCCCGCTCCGGCGGTCTCGGCGTGATGCGGCAGTTCATCGGCATGATCGGTGATGACCGCACGCTGTATGACCTGGCCCTGGACCTGGCTCCGGCGCGGCTGCAGGAGGTCGGGCTCCGGCTGGCCGCGGCCGAGCACGCCCTGGCCGACGGGACCGAGAAGGCGCAGCTGCGATACGCCAACGCGCTCACGGCCTGGGGCGAGGCCGGCGGCTACGACGCCGAGGTGCTCTTCGACACCGTCAGCGTCGCCGTGCTCGGCCTCCCGTGGGAGAAGTCCCGGGACCGGCCCGTGCGCACCCTCTCGGGCGGGCAGCAGAAGCGGTTCGCGCTGGAGCTGCTGCTGCGCGGCGAGGACGAGGTCCTGCTCCTGGACGAGCCGGACAACTTCCTCGACGTGCCCGGGAAGCGCTGGCTGGAGGAGCGGCTGCGGGAGTCGCCGAAGAGCGTGCTCTATGTCTCACACGACCGCGAGCTGCTGGCCCGGTCGGCCGACCGGGTCGTCGCGGTCGAGGGCGGCTCGGCCTGGGTCCACCCGGGCGGCTTCGCGTCCTGGCACGAGGCCCGCACCGCCCGCCACGAGCGCCTCGACGAGCTGCGCCGGCGCTGGGACGAAGAGCACGAAAAGCTCAAAGCCCTGGTTTTGATGTACCGCACGAAGGCCGCCTACAACGACGGTCTCGCGTCGCGATTGCAGGCCGCCGTCACCCGTCTGAAGAAGTTCGAGGAGGCCGGCCCGCCCCCGGAGCCGCCGAAGGAGCAGAACATCCGGATGCGCCTGTCCGGCGGCCGCACGGCCAAACGCGCGGTCATGTGCGAGGAGCTGGAGCTCGACAACCTGACGTTCCCGTTCGACCTGGAGATCTGGTACGGCGACCGCGTGGCCGTCCTCGGCGGTAACGGCACCGGCAAGTCGCACTTCCTGCGGCTCCTCGCGCGCGGCGGTACCGACCCCGACGGCCCGCAGATCAACATGGAGCTGGCCCCGGTCGCGCACGGCGGCAGAGTGCGCCTGGGCGCGCGGGTCCGCCCGGGGCACTTCTCGCAGACCCACGACCGGCCGGAGCTGCTGGACAAGACCCTGGCCGAGATCCTCTGGCGGGGCGACGACTGGCGGTCGGGCCTGCCGCGGCCCCAGGCCATGCCGGCGCTCGGCCGCTACGAGCTGGCGGCCCAGGCCGACCAGCGCTTCGGCACGCTCTCCGGTGGCCAGCAGGCCCGCTTCCTGGTCCTGCTGCTGGAGCTGTCCGGTGCGACCCTGCTGCTGCTCGACGAGCCGACCGACAACCTGGACCTGGCCAGCGCCGAGGCACTGGAGGAGGGGCTGCGCAGCTTTGACGGCACGGTGATCGCGGTGACCCACGATCGCTGGTTCGCCCGCTCCTTCGACCGCTTCGTGCTCTTCCGTGCGGACGGTGAAGTCGTGGAAGTACCGGAGCCGGTCTGGGAAGGCCGCGGTTAGACGGACGGTTTGTGCGGGTGGCGCGTCACCCTCCGTGGTGACCTATCGCCCGTGCAGCCGACTGTCGTTCTCACCATCGGGGCCTCCGACTCGTCCGGGAGCTCGGGACTGCAGGCCGACCTGCGGACCCTGGCCGCGCTGCGGATGCACGGCGCCTCGGTGGTGACCGCCGTGCTGGCCCGCAACACCCGGGACGTGGCCGACCTGTACCCGCAGCCGACCAACGTCGTGACCGCGCAGCTCGCCAGCGTCCTGGAGGACCTGCCGGTGGCCGCGGTGAAGACCGGCATCCTGCCCACGCCGGAGACGGCGGTGGCGATCGCGGCCCGGGCCCGTAACGGCGCGCTGCCCAACCTGGTCGTCGACCCGGTGCTCACGGCGGCCACGGGGTCGCGGCGGGGGCTCATCGCGGCGTACGAGCGGCTGCTGCCCCACGCCAGCGTCCTCACCCCCAACCGGGAGGAGGCCTCGGCGCTGGTCGGCTGGCCGGTGGTGACCCCGGAGGACATGGCCACGGCGGCGTCGCAGCTCTCCGCCCGGGGTCCGCGCTGCGTGGTGATCACCGGCGGCGACTTCGCGACCGGGTCCGACGCGATCGACGTGGTGTGGGCCGAGGGTGAGGCGCGGATGCTGCAGAGCCCGCGCATCGCCAGCCGCAACACCGACGGCAGCGGTGCGACGTTCGCCACCGCCGTGGCCGCCCGGCTCGCCGCGGCCGACGACATGGACACCGCGGTGTCCTGGGCCAAGGGGTTCGTGGGCCGCGCGATCGGCGACGCCGCGGAGTGGCGCATCGGCGGCGGGCCCGGGCCCATCGACCAGTTCGGCTGGTCCTCGCTCACGCTGCGCTGATCAGCAACCGCTGTGCTGGTCGGCAACCGCCGTGAAGCGGACAGACCGCGCGGACGTGGTGGATGATTGCCTGTCATGGACGAGAAGACGCTGATCCACCAGATCTCGACCCTGGTGGACGAGGAGCACAAACTGCGCACGCAGGTGCAGGCGGGCAAGATCACCGAGCAGGAGGAGCACGAGCGGCTACGCGCCGTCGAGGAGCACCTCGACCAGCTGTGGGACCTGCTGCGCCGCCGGCGCGCGGCGAAGCTGCAGGGCGTCGCCCCGGACGAGGTCGAGGCCCACTCCATCGACGAGGTCGAGCGCTACCTGCAGTAACTCGTTCAGTCGACCCTGAGGCGGTAGCCGCGTTTGACCACGGTCTGGACGAACGCGGAGCCGCCGAGGGCCGCCCGCAGCCGGGCCACCGCCATCTCCACCGCGTGCTCGTCGGCGCCCCGCGGCAGTTCGCGCAGCAGGGCGGCCCGGGACAGCACGCGCCCCGGCGACGCGGCCAGGGCCCGCAGGACCGCCATCGGGCCGGGCGCGAGCGGCTTCAAGGTGCCGTCGATGATCGCCGCGTGGCCGCGCAGGGTCACCGCGGCCCCGGCCACCTGGAGCGTGGGTGAGCGCTTCGGCAGCTCGTCCACGAGTATGCGGACCAGTGCGCCCAGGCGGGCCCGGGCCGGTGCCGCGACGGGCACGCCGAGGCGCTGCAGCGGGGCCGCCGTCACCGGGCCCACGCAGGCGGCCAGGACATCGGTGCGCAGGGCCTCCAGCACGTCGGGAGCCTCCGGACCGGCCACCCGCAGCAGGGAGCTGACGGCCGGGGCCGACGTGAACGTGACCGAGTCGACCAGTCGCGAGCAGATCAGGTCGACCAGGCGGCGCAGCGGGGCCGGGTCGACCGGCGGGGCCCAGCGATACACCGGGATCTCCACGACGATCGCGCCCGCGTCGCGCAGGGCCGACGTGAACTCCGGGTGCGGCTCCCCGTGCAGCTGCAAAGCGATCCGCCGGCCCGCGATCCCGCCGCGGTAGCCGCCGGTCAGCAGGTAGTCGAGGACCTCGTCGCAGCTCTCGGTCTCCGGGGACCAGTGCTCCATCATCCCGGCCGCCCGGACCGCGCCCTTGGCCTTGGGGCCCCGGGCGATCAGGTACGCCTCGCCGAGCCGGGTCCGCAGCGCCTCGCCGAGCCCCCAGCCCTCCGCCGCCTCGAGCCAGCCGCGCAGGCCGATCCCGGTGGTGGCGATGACGATGTCCGGGGCCACGTCCACGCAGGACACGGTGGCGGCCTTGAGCTCGGTGTCGTCGGCGACGGGCACGATGCGCAGGGCCGGCGCCAGGACCACCCGGGCCCCGCGCCGCTCCAGGAGCGCGCTGAGCTCGTCGCGGCGCCGGTCCGCGGTCACGGCCACGGTGAACCCCGCGAGGGGCAGGTCCTCGTCGGACGCCGGCCGGGCCTCCAGGCGGCTGGTCGCGCTCACGCGTGATCACCTATTTCGACCATGCCGTCGTTGACCCGCACGGCGAACACGCGAACCCGCACACCGGGCTCGTCCACGCATTGCCCGGTGGTCAGATCGAAGGCCTGCTTGTGCATCGGTGAGGCGACCACGGACCGATCGCCCCGGCTGCCGACGATCCCGCGGGAGAGCACGGCGGCGCCGCTGAAGGGGTCGACATTGTCTATGGCGTGCAGCGCGCCGTCCGAAGTCCGGAAGAGCGCCACCTGGTCGCCGGCCACCAGGGCGGCCACCCCGCGATCGGGCTCCAGTCGGAGGTACGGGCACACGACGGTCCAGCTCATTGGCGCGCTCCTAGGACGACGGGGACCGGTTGTCCGCGTTCGGACACGAAGGAGATCGTCGGATCGGGGGTGCCGGGGGCGTTGACGAACGATACGAAGCGGGCGAGCCGCTCGGGGTCCTCGACGGTCGCCTTCCACTCGTCCATGTACGACGAGACGTGGCGGGCCATCTGGGCGTCGAGCTCGGCGGCGATGCCGAGGGAGTCCTCGACGATCACCGCGCGCAGGTAGTCGAGGCCGCCTTCGAGCGCCTCGATCCAGGCCGAGGTGCGCTGCAGGCGGTCGGCGGTGCGGATGTAGAACATCAGGAACCGGTCGATGAGGCGGATGAGCTCGTCGGTCGACAGGTCGGCGGCGAGCAGGTCGGCGTGGCGGGGGCGGAAGCCGCCGTTGCCGCCGACGTAGAGGTTCCAGCCCTGGTCGGTGGCGATGATCCCGAAGTCCTTGCCCTTGGCCTCGGCACACTCGCGGGCACAGCCGGAGACCGCGGACTTGAGTTTGTGCGGAGCACGGAGGCCGCGGTACCGCAGCTCCAGCTCGATGGCGAGCCCGACCGAGTCCTGCACGCCGTAGCGGCACCACGTCGACCCGACGCAGGACTTCACGGTGCGCAGGGCCTTGCCGTAGGCGTGCCCGGACTCGAACCCGGCCGCGACCAGCCGGCTCCAGATCGCCGGCAGCTGCTCCACCCGCGCGCCGAGCAGGTCGATGCGCTGCCCGCCGGTGATCTTCGTGTAGAGCTGGAAGTCCCGGGCCACCTCGCCGATCACGATCAGCTTTTCCGGCGTGATCTCGCCGCCCGGGATGCGCGGGACCACGGAGTAGGTGCCGTTGCGCTGGATGTTGGCCAGGAAGTGGTCGTTGGTGTCCTGCAGCGAGGCCTGCTCGCCGTCGAGGACGTAGTCGTTGTGCAGCGACGCCAGGATCGAGGCGACCGTCGGCTTGCACACGTCGCAGCCCCGGCCCTGCCCGTGCTCGGCGATGAGCTGCGAGAACGAACGGATCTCGCGGATCCGCACGATGTCGAAGAGCTCGGCCCGGGAGTACTCGAAGTGCTCGCACAGCGCCTTGGAGGCGGCGACACCGTTGGCGACCAGGATCTTCTTCAGCAGCGGCACGCAGGACCCGCAGCTGGTGCCGGCCCGGGTGCACTCCTTGATCGCGGCGACGTCGGTGCAGCCCTCGTGGATCGCGGCCACGACCTGGCCCTGTGTGACCGCGTTGCAGCTGCAGACCTGTGCCTCGGCCGGCAGCGCGACGTCACCGGCGGCGGCATCCCCGGCCAGCAGCGCGAGGGGGTGGCCGGGGAGCGGCCCGCCGACACTGGCGCGCAGGGTGGGGTACGCGCTGGCGTCCCCGACCAGGATGCCGCCGAGCAGCGTCTGGGCGTCGTCGGAGACGACCAGCTTGGCGTAGCGCCCGTTCGCCGGGTCGAGGTAGACGATGTCGAGCAGGTCCTCCCGCAGGGCGTCGCCGAAGCTGGCCACGTCGACCCCGAGCAGCTTGAGCTTGGTCGACATGTCGGCCCCGGGGAACTCGGCCGCCCCGCCGAGCAGCCGGTCGGCGACCACCTCGGCCATCGCGTAGCCGGGTGCGACCAGCCCGTAGCAGCGCCCGCCGATCTCGGCGCACTCGCCGATGGCGTAGATCGCCGGGTCCTCGGTGCGGCAGCCGGCGTCGACGACCACGCCGCCGCGCGCCCCGGTGGCCAGCCCGGCCGAGCGGGCCAGGTCGTCGCGGGGCCGGATGCCGGCCGCGACCACCACGATGTCGGCCGGCACGTGGGCACCGTCGGACAGCGTCAGGCCGAGCCGCCCGCTGGAGCCGGTCGAGCGGATCGCGGTCGTGCCGGCGCCGAGGTGCGTGGTGACGCCGAGGTCCTCGACGTACTTGCGCAGCACCGCGCCGCCGGCGGTGTCGACCTGGACCGGCATCAGCCGCGGGGCGAACTCGATCACGTGGGTGCGCAGGCCCAGCAGCCGCAGCGCGTTGGCCGCCTCCAGGCCGAGCAGCCCGCCGCCGATGACCGCGCCGACCTCGCGGCCCCGGGCGTGCTCCCGGATCGCCTCCAGGTCGTCGAGGGTGCGGTAGACGAAGACGCCGACCTGGTCCACGCCGGTGATGGGCGGCACGAACGCGGACGAGCCGGTCGCGATCACGAGGGCGTCGTACTCGTACACCCCGTGCGCCGTGGTGACCTTGCGGGCGGCCCGGTCGATGGACAGGGCCGGCTCGCCCAGCCGGACCTCGACCCCGTCCGGCACGTCGTAGGTCAGCTCCTGGGCCGAGACGCCGTCGAAGTAGGCCGACAGCCGGACCCGGTCGTAGGCCCGGCGGCCCTCCTCGGCCAGCACCGTGACCTGCCACCGGCGGCCGGAGTCACGGGCGGTCAGGGCCTCGGTGAAGCGGTGCCCGACCATGCCGTGGCCGACGACGACCACCCTCATCGACGAACTTGACTCACTGGCCGCATCGGACATGGCCCAAAGGCTGCCGGGGGGCGGTTTCGCCGCAAAGTCCCGAATGTTTCGGGCCTGCTAAGTGCGGCTCACACGCGGCTCCACCAGGCCGTTACCGAAGCGTTGTGCCAGATCTTGACACTGTAGATTGGCGACCGTCCGCCACGGGGTAAAGAACTACCGACCCCTATACAGCAGCGAGGAGGAAGCAGATGCGCACGACCGGCAAGGCCGCACTCGCGGCCGTTGCGGCGCTCAGCATCGGGCTCACCGGATGTAGTGGCGACAAGGCCAACCCGAGCAACGGGGCCTCGGCCGGGGCCTCCGGCGCCACCGGCACCCCGGGCACCGGCACCTCGGCCGGCGCCTCCACCGGCGCTTCGGGCGACACCAACGGCACTACCGGCGGCGGCCAGGGCAGCGTGGCGTCGTGCCTCGTCGGCTCCTGGAAGGCCACCAGCATCACGGGCAAGCTCAGCGGCGCGGTTGGCGGCGACTTCACGGGCGGCGGCGGGACCCTGCTGACGATCGACTCCGGCGGCAAGACCCAGGTCGACTTCGGCCCCATGCAGCCGGTGACCTTCACATTCTCCGTCTCCGGCAACGCCGTGAAGGGCAGCTTCTCCTACGGCGGCAAGGTCAACGGTGCGGTCAAGAGCCCGTCCGGCACCACCGGCACGCTCGAGCCGACCGGCGCCGTCGACTTCAGCACCCTGACCGTGACCGTGGACCTGACCGCGCCCGTCGCGCAGCGCGTGGCCGACAAGGTCTCGATCGCCGAGTTCGCCGGGACCGGCACCGCCAACACCGGTGGCGCCGTGGACGCCCAGCCGGTGCTGAAGAAGAGCCAGTACGACTGTGGCGGTGGCACCTTGAAGCTCTCGCCGCCCGCGGGGGAGACCGACACCGGCACCTGGACCTTCACGAAGGCATAGCGGCAAACCCACGGGGGCGGGTCCTCACAAGAGCCGATCCGCCCTCGTGGGGTAAAAGTTTCGACGCCGATAACTTCGGTGCGACGACCCGAAACGGGGCGTCCATAGCGTCCACGGCCATGACACTCGCCGTGGACAAACCGCAGTCTCAGCCCGAGCCGCGCCGCGGCCGGTGGATCGACGACTGGCGCCCCGAGGACCCCGGGTTCTGGGCCGATGGCGGGGCGAAGATCGCCCGGCGCAACCTCGTCGTCTCCATCCTCTCCGAGCACATCGGCTTCTCCATCTGGAGCCTGTGGTCGGTGTTCGTGCTCTTCCTGGGCCCCCAGTACGGGCTCGACCCGGCCCAGAAGTTCCTGCTCACCAGCGCGCCCACCCTGGTCGGGGCGGTACTGCGGCTGCCGTACACGTTCGCCGTCGCGACGTTCGGCGGGCGCAACTGGACGATCTTCAGCGCCCTCATGCTCCTGGTCCCGACGATCTTCGCCGGCGTCATCCTGGAGCCCGGCGTCTCCTTCACCACCCTGCTCATCTGCGCCTCGGTGGCCGGCGTCGGCGGCGGCAACTTCGCCTCCTCGATGGCCAACATCAACGCCTTCTACCCGCAGCGGCTCAAGGGCTGGGCGCTGGGCATCAACGCCGGCGGCGGCAACATCGGGGTGGCCGCGGTACAGCTCATCGGGCTGCTGGTGCTCGCCACCGCCGGAGCCGCCCACCCGCGCTACATCGTGCTGATCTACCTGCCGCTGATCGTGATCGCGGCGGTACTCGCCGCGATCTTCATGGACAACCTGACCCACGCCTCCAACGACAAGCGGGCCATGCGCGACGTGATCAGGGACGGGCACGCCTGGATCATGTCGCTGCTCTACATCGGGACGTTCGGCTCGTTCATCGGCTTCGGATTCGCCTTCGGGCAGGTCCTGCAGGTCCAGTTCAAGGCCGACTTCGCCACCCCGGTCCAGGCGGCCTACCTGACGTTCCTCGGCCCGCTGCTCGGTTCCCTGATCCGGCCGGTCGGCGGCATGCTGGCCGACCGGCTCGGCGGCGCGGTGGTCACCTTCTGGAACTTCGTGGCGATGGCGCTCGGCGCGGTGCTGGCCCTGATCGCGTCCCAGCAGCACTCGCTGCCGCTGTTCGTGACCGGGTTCGTGCTGCTGTTCATCTTCAGCGGGCTCGGCAACGGCTCGACCTACAAGATGATCCCGGCGATCTTCAAGGCCAAGTTCCCGGACGACGAGCGCGAGGCCCGGCGGCTGGCGACCGCGCTCATCGGCGTGGCCGGGGCGATCGGGGCGGCCGGCGGTGTGCTCGTGAACCTCGCGTTCCGGCAGTCCTTCCTGGAGTACAAAACCGGTGATGGCGCTTATATCGCTTTTATCGGGTACTACGCGCTCTGCTTCCTGGTCACGTGGGTGGTCTACCTGCGTCGTTCGCCCGGCAAACTGACGAACGTGTGACCCGATTTTGTTTCCGCTGGGGACGCCGAGTATCGTGGATTGCTGTTGTGCGATGACAAGGCGTCCCCATCGTTCGGGTACGCTGGATGACCGTGCGCCCGGGTGAATTCGCTTGGCGCTGTCATCGAGGCGCACCCCGGACCGACGATTGCGGAAGACAAGGTAGAACTGTGGGTACGTACAGCCCGAAGCCGGGTGAGATCGAGCGCGTGTGGCATGTCATCGACGCCACCGACATTGTGCTCGGCCGCCTCGCCACGCACGCGGCGACGCTGCTGCGCGGCAAGCACAAGCCGACGTTCGCCCCGCACGTGGACACCGGCGACTTCGTCATCGTGATCAACGCCGGCAAGGTCGCGCTGACCGGCAACAAGCGGCAGACGAAGGTGGCCTACCGCCACTCCGGCTACCCGGGTGGTCTGAAGCGGGTCGGCTACGAAGAGCTGCTGACCAAGAACCCCGAGCGGGCGATCGAGCTGGCGGTCAAGGGCATGCTCCCGCACAACCGGCTGGGCGCGCGCCAGATCCACAAGCTGAAGGTCTACGCGGGCGCCGAGCACCCGCACGCCGCCCAGCTGCCCCAGCCGTTCGAGATCAAGCAGATCGCGCAGTGAGCGCGGACGAAGGACTGAGCGTGACCGACGAGACCACCGCCGACCCGACGCCGGCCGCCGAGGCCGTCGAGACCGTCGAGACCCCGGCCGCCCCGGCTGCGGCCGCTCCGGCCCCCGCCGCCACGGCGACCGCGACCGCTCCGGCGGCCACCGCCACCGCTCCGGCGGCCACCGCCACGGCCACCACCGCCACGGCGACCGCCACCAGCTCGGCGCCGACCCGGGCCCGCCGCGCCGGCCAGCCGATCCAGACCGTTGGCCGCCGCAAGGAGGCCATCGTCCGGGTCCGCCTGGTCCCCGGCACCGGCAAGTTCCTGCTCAACGGCCGCGAGCTGGAGAACTACTTCCCCAGCAAGGTCCACCAGCAGTCGGTGAAAGAGCCGCTCGTGATCGTGGAGAAGGCGGAGCAGTTCGACGTCTTCGCCAACCTGCGTGGCGGCGGCACCACCGGCCAGGCCGGCGGCCTGCGCCTGGCGATCGCCCGGGCCCTGATCGAGAACGACCCGGACGACCGCCCGGCCCTCAAGAAGGCCGGATTCCTGACTCGGGACGCGCGTGCGACCGAGCGCAAGAAGTACGGTCTCAAGAAGGCCCGTAAGGCTCCTCAGTACTCGAAGCGCTAACGAAGCGTGTCGGCCGGGTGCCACCCTGGAGGTGGGCACCCGGCCGTTTCGTGTTGCGGGGCGGTTGCGAGGCTGTGCTGCCGGGCGTGTGCGCGGTGGGTTCGACTTGGGAGGTATCGCGATGGGGCGACTCTTCGGCACCGACGGAGTTCGTGGGCGGGCCAACGCCGACCTGACTCCCGAGCTGGCGATGGCGGTCGCCATCGCGGCCGCCCAGGCGCTGTTCGAGCACGACCACTCGCACGCGCCGGTCGCGGTCGTCGGCCGTGACCCGCGGGCGAGCGGGGAGATGCTGGAGGCGGCCGTCGTGGCCGGCCTGACCAGCGCCGGCGCCAACGTGGTGCGGGTCGGCGTGCTGCCGACACCCGCGGTGGCCTACCTGACCGGCGTGCTCGAGGCCGACATCGGCGTGATGCTCTCGGCCTCGCACAACCCGATGCCGGACAACGGGATCAAGCTCTTCGCGGCCGGCGGGCACAAGCTGCCCGACGAGGTCGAGGACGAGATCGAGCGCCTCATGGACAACGGCACCCACCGCCGCCCCACGGGGGCCGGGGTCGGCCGGGTCACCGACTACCCCGACGGCGAGGACCGCTACGTGCGGCACCTGCTGACCTCGCTGCCCAGCCCGCTCGCCGACCTCACCGTCGTCGTCGACTGCGCCAACGGGGCCGCCTCCTCGGCCGCACCCGAGGCCTACCGCCGCGCCGGTGCCAACGTCATCGCGATCAACGCGGACCCCGACGGCCTCAACATCAACGAGGACTGCGGCTCCAACCACATCGCCCAGCTGCGCCAGGCCGTTGTCGAGCACAACGCCGACCTCGGCATCGCCCACGACGGCGACGCCGACCGGTGCATCGCCGTGGCCGGTGACGGCACCGAGGTCGACGGCGACCAGATCATGGCCATCCTCGCGCTGTCGATGCGTGACGCCGGCCTGCTGACCGAGGACACGCTGGTCGCGACCGTCATGAGCAACCTGGGCCTGAAGCTGGCCATGGCCGAGGCCGGCATCCGGCTGCTCGAGACCAAGGTCGGCGACCGCTACGTCCTGGAGGAGCTGCGGGGCAAGGGCCTCGCGCTGGGTGGCGAGCAGAGCGGGCACATCGTGATGCCGGCCTTCGCCACCACCGGCGACGGCGTGCTCACCGCCCTGCACCTCATGGGGCGCATGGAGAGTTCCGGGAAGAGCCTCAAAGAGCTGGCTTCGGTGGTACACCGGCTGCCGCAGGTCATGATCAATGTTCCGGTCCTGGACCGTGCCGCCGCGGCGCGCTCGCCCCAGGTGCTGGACGCGGCCAAGCAGGTCGAGGCCGAGTTGGGCGGTGAGGGCCGGGTGCTGCTGCGCCCCTCCGGCACTGAGCAACTCGTGCGGGTCATGGTCGAGGCCGGGACGCAGGAGATCGCCAAGGAAGCGGCCGAGCGGATCGCTCACATCGTGCGGACGGCGTCACCTACCCAGTAGTAACGTGCGCGCATGACAGATGCCCGCACAGTGATCGTCACCGGCGCCTCCCGCGGTATCGGCAAGGCGAGCGCACTCGCGTTCGCCGCCGAGGGCGGCAACGTCGTGCTGACCTCACGCAAGATCGAGACCTTGGACGAGGTCGCGGCCGAGATCACCGCCAAGTTCCCGGCCGCCGGCGTGCTCACCCACGCCGCCCACGCCGCCGAGCCCGAGCAGGCGGCCGCGGTGGTCGAGGCGACCATGGCCCGCTTCGGGGCGATCGACGTGCTGGTCAACAACGCCGGCACCAACCCCTACTTCGGCCCGCTCATGGACATCGACCCGGTCCGGGCCGAGAAGACGGTCCGGCTCAACCAGTTCGGCCCGGTGCTCTGGACCCAGCTGGTCTACAAGGCCTCGATGGCCCAGCGGGGGGCCGGCACGGTGGTCAACGTGGCCTCCGTCGGCGGGGTGCTCACCGAGCCTGGGATCGGCTACTACAACGCCACCAAGGCCGCGGTCATCCACCTGACCCGGCAGCTGGCGGCCGAGCTCGCGCCGATCCGGGTCAACGCCGTCGCCCCCGGGATCGTGCGCACCCACCTGGCCAAGGGGCTGTGGGAGAACAACGAGGACTACCTCAACGACAAGCTCCCGCTCGGCCGGATCGGCGAGCCGGACGACATCGCCGAAGTGATCACCTTCCTGGCCGGATCTGGTTCACGCTGGATGACGGGCCAGACCCTAGTGGTTGACGGCGGCGCGCAGATCCGCTCTTCACTGATCTAGGGTCAGCCGTTCGTGCGCATTTCCCGTGCGCGTATGCGACAGTTTCGCGCACGGGCTTTGCTCGAAATTCTGCTACGGTACGGGCATGTGCGGAATCGTGGGGTACGCCGGCGCCCGGCCGGCCTTGAACATCGTGCTGGACGGGCTGCGGCGGCTGGAGTACCGCGGCTACGACTCCGCCGGCGTGGCGATCGTGAACGGAGAACTCCTTACCGCCAAGCGCGCCGGCAAGCTGGCCAACCTGGAGAAGGCCCTGGCCGAGGAGGGCGCGCACGGCCTCCGGGTCGGTACGACCGGCATCGGCCACACCCGCTGGGCCACGCACGGCGGCCCGACCGACCGCAACGCGCACCCGCACCGCTCGTTCGACGGCCGGGTCGCGGTCATCCACAACGGCATCATCGAGAACTTCGCGAAGCTGCGGGCCGAGCTGGAGGCCGACGGCATCGAGTTCGCCAGCGACACCGACTCCGAATGCGCGGCCCACCTGCTGGCCCGGGTCCTGCCCGACGCGGCCGGGGCGAGCCCGGCCGAGCGGCTGGCCGAGGCCATGCGGATCGTCAGCCGCCGCCTGGAGGGCGCGTTCACGCTGCTCGCCGTCGACGTCGAGGCTCCCGGCGCGGTGGTCGGCGCCCGGCGCAACTCCCCGCTCGTCGTCGGCCGCGGTGACGGCGAGAACTACCTGGCCAGCGACGTGTCCGCGTTCATCGAGCACACCCGCGAGGCGGTCGAGCTCGGCCAGGACCAGGTCGTGCTGATCACCGGGGCCGACATCGCGATCACGGACTTCGCGGGCAACGCCGTCGAGGGCAAGCCGTTCCACATCACCTGGGACGTCTCCGCCGCCGAGAAGGGCGGCTACGAGTACTTCATGCTCAAGGAGATCGCCGAGCAGCCGCACGCGGTCGCCGAGACGCTCCTGGGCCGGCTCAACGAGACCGGCGACCTCATGCTCGACGAGGTCCGCCTCACCGACCAGGACCTGCGCGACGTCGACAAGGTGTTCATCGTCGCCTGCGGCACCGCCTACCACGCGGGCATGGTCGCCAAGTACGCCATCGAGCACTGGACCCGCATCCCCTGCGAGGTCGAACTGGCCAGTGAGTTCCGCTACCGCGACCCGGTGCTCGACCGCTCAACGCTCGTGGTGGCCATCTCCCAGTCCGGCGAGACCATGGACACCCTGATGGCCCTGCGCCACGCCAAGGAGCAGAAGGCCCGGGTCCTGGCGATCTGCAACACCAACGGCTCGACCATCCCGCGCGAGTCCGACGCCGTGCTCTACACCCACGCCGGGCCGGAGATCGCCGTCGCCTCGACCAAGGCGTTCCTGACCCAGCTGGTCGCCTGCTACCTCGTCGGGCTGCACCTGGCGCAGGTGCGCGGGGTGAAGTACGCCGACGAGGTCGCCGCGATCATCGCCCAGCTCCAGGAGATGCCGGACAAGGTCGAGCAGGTCCTGGCGATGATGGAGCCGATCCGGGATCTGGCCAAGGACCTGGCCGAGGCCAAGAGCGTGCTGTTCATCGGCCGGCACGTCAGCTACCCGGTGGCCCTGGAGGGCGCGCTGAAGCTCAAGGAGCTGGCCTACATGCACGCCGAGGGCTTCGCGGCGGGCGAGCTCAAGCACGGCCCGATCGCGCTGATCGACGAGGGCACCCCGGTCGTCTGCGTGGTGCCGTCGCCCCGCGGCCGCGGCGTCCTGCACGACAAGGTCGTCTCCAACATCCAGGAGGTCCGGGCCCGCGGCGCCCGCACGATCGTGATCGCCGAGGAGGGCGACGTGGCCGTCAAGCCCTACGCCGACCACCTCTTCTACGTCCCGATCACCCCGACGCTGCTCGCCCCGCTCGTCACGACCGTCCCGCTGCAGGTCCTGGCCTGCGAGATCGCCTCGGCCCGCGGCCACGACGTCGACCAGCCCCGAAACCTGGCCAAGTCGGTCACAGTCGAGTAAGGCTCATGTGACAGGGTTGTGCCTGTGAGAGCAGCCTGGCGGGTCGCGCAGGTACGTGCGGCCGAAGAGTCCGTGATGAAGACGCTGCCCGACGGCGCGCTCATGCAGCGCGCCGCCGCGGGGTTGGCCCGGCGTATCGCCGACACGCTCCCGAGGGTGTACGGCAGCCGGATCCTGCTGCTCGTCGGCCCTGGCAATAACGGGGCCGACGCCCTGTACGCCGGAGCTCGCCTCGCCGACCGTGGAGCCCGAGTGGACGCGCTGCTGTTCAACCCGGACAAGGTGCACCGGGCGGCGGCGGAGGCGCTGTATCGGGCCGGTGGGCGGCTCGACGACGATGCCCCGGACGCGGCGGTGGACCTGGTGGTCGACGGCATCCTCGGGATCGGGGGACAGGGCGGGCTGCGGGAGCCGATCGCGGCCCGGGTCGCCGAGCTCGCCGACGTGCTGCACCGCGCGACAGTCGTCGCCGTGGACGTGCCCTCGGGCGTCGACGCCGACACCGGTGCCGTCACCGGCATGGCGGTGCACGCCGACATCACCGTGACCTTCGGCGCCCTGAAGCCGGGGCTGCTGGTGGGGGCGGGGGCAGTACACACGGGAATGCTCGAGCTTGTTGATATCGGCCTCGAGGACCACCTCGAAGGCGATCCCGCGCTCTATGTGCCGGACGCGGCCGACGTCGCCGCCTGGTGGCCGCGGCCGCGGGCGAACGACAACAAGTACTCCCGCGGAGTCGTCGGGGTCGCGACCGGCTCCGACAAGTACCCCGGGGCGGCCGTGCTCTCCACCGCCGGAGCGCTCGCGGGGCCGGCCGGGCTCGTCCGCTACGCCGGCGGCGCCGCCCACGCCGTGCGGTACCACCACCCGCCGGTCATCGCCACCGAGAAGGTCTCCGACGCCGGCCGGGTCCAGGCCTGGGTCTGCGGCAGCGGCCTCGGCACCGACGAGCGCGCCTACGGCGAGCTGCGGGCCGTGCTCGGCGCCCCCGTGCCGGCCATCCTCGACGCCGACGCGCTCACGCTGCTCGCCGACGCGCGGCTGGCCGACTGGATGCGCGAACGCGACGCGCCGACCGTCGTCACCCCGCACGACGGGGAGTTCCAGCGGATGTTCGGCGGCGCGCCCGGCGACGACCGGGTGGCCGCGGCGACCGCCCTGGCCGCCCGGATCGACGCGACGGTCCTGCTCAAGGGCGACCGCACCATCGTCGCCACCCCCGACGGGCGGGTGTTCGTCAACCCGACCGGCACGGCCGCGCTGGCCACCGGCGGCAGCGGCGACGTGCTGGCCGGGCTGCTCGGCGCGCTGCTGGCCGGGGGGCTGCAGGCCGAGCACGCGGCGGTGGCCGCGGCCTACGTACACGGCCTGGCCGGGCGCCGGGCCGCCGAATCCGGACCGGTGACCGCTGCCGATGTGGCCGCCCACCTGCGCGAAGCGGTCAGGACCTTAACTCGCCGGTAACGACCGTTTAGCCTTGTCCTATGGGTACCGAGGTGGCGAAGACCAACCGCAAGCGCACGGCCGGGATCATCGGGGCGCTCGTCGGCCTCGCCGCGGCCGGCGTCGCCGCGGGGGTGGCCACCGAGCGGTACATCGTGCGCCGGTCCAAGAACGCCGACGACCCCTACGCCGAGGAGAACTTCGGGGTCTGGCGCGCCGACGAGGAGCTGACGGTCACCACCGAGGACGGCATCGACCTGCACGTCGAGGTCGTCGACGGCCCCGGTCCGACGCTGGTTTTCGTGCACGGGTTCTGCCTGGACATGGGCACGTTCCACTTCCAGCGCAAGTACTTCGAAGGCAAGTACCGCATGGTCATCTACGACCAGCCCGGGCACGGGAAGTCGGGGCGGCTCAAGAAGGGGGAGTACACCATCGACTCCCTCGGCGCCGGGCTCAAGGCGGTGCTGGAGGCCACCTGCCCCGACGGTCCGGTCGTGCTCATCGGGCACTCGATGGGCGGCATGACCATCATGGCGCTGGCCGAGCAGCTGCCCGAACTCTTCGAGACCCGGGTCGCCGCCTGCGTGCTCATCTCCACCTCGGCCGGCAAGCTCGACACCGTCACGTTCGGATTCCCCGAGGTCGTGGCCCGGTTCCGGCGCCCGCTGCTGCCGCTCGTCGGCCTGGCCGGCCCGATCAGCTCGGCCGTGATCGACCGGGGCCGCCGCGCCTCGGCCGACCTGGCCTGGCTGCTGACCCGGCGCTACGGCTTCGGCACCGCGCGGCCCAGCCCGGCCCTGGTGTCGTACGTCGAGACGATGAACCAGACCACGTCGACCGAGGTCATCGCCCGCTACCTGCGCACCCTCTACACGCACTCGCGGCTGCTCGTCCTGGGCCCGCTACAGTCGGTGCCGGTGCTGGTGGTCTGCGGCGACAAGGACTACCTGACGCCGCTCGCCCACACCTACGAGATAACGGCGGTGCTGCCCGAGGCCGAGCTGGTCGTCGTCGCCGACGCCGGCCACGTGGTCCTGCTGGAGCACGCCGACGAGGTGAACGACGCCATGGACACGTTCCTGACGAAGGTGCTGCAGTGACGCGAATGCTCTCCACAGTGGATGAGACCCGGGATTTCGGCCGGACCCTCGCCGGGGTACTGCGAGCGGGTGACCTGGTCGTGCTGGCCGGACCGCTCGGGGCCGGCAAGACCGCCATGGCTCAGGGGGTCGGCGCCGGGCTGGGCGTGCGCGGGGACGTCACCTCGCCGACCTTCGTCATCGCGCGGGTGCACCAGCCGGACCCGGCCCGCGGTGGCACGCTGCCGATGGTGCACGTCGACGCATACCGCCTCGGCAACGTCAGCGACCCGATCGGCGAGGTGGACGCGCTCGACCTCGATGCCACGCTCGAGGACTCGGTGACGCTCGTCGAGTGGGGCGAGGGCCTGGTCGAGCAGCTCAGCGACGAGCACCTGGAGGTCCGGCTCGAGCGCCGCGACGACGACTCCCGGGTGGTGACGCTGACCCCGCGCGGCGGGGACTGGGCAACCAGGATCTCAGGCCGGCTGTAGTACCTCCCAGACGTCGACCCAGGTGCCCTCGTCGTCGGTGCCGCGGGCCAGCAGGTGCCGGCCCTCGTGGCAGAAGGCGGTGCTGACCCGGTGCGCGGGGGCGAGTTCGGCCCGGAACACCTCGGCCTCCGTCTCCAGGTCGCGGACCGAGAGCGTGCCGTCCGCGGCCGCGGCCCGCAGCCGCCCGTCCGGGCTGCGCATCTCCGCGGCGAACGCATCGGCCCGGCTGGTCTCCGCGTAGCCGGTGAACCGCTTCGGCAGGTCCTCGCCGACGATCCGGTCCAGCCGCGCCCCGGTGGCGAGGTCCCAGACCGTCGCCACATCGCGGCGGTAGCGCCCGACGTGCGCCGCCCCCTCACCGGTCGCCACCAGGCGCCATTCGGCCTCGTTGAGCAGTACCGCATCCGGCTTGTGCACGTCCGAGAAGCTCGCCGTGACCCTTCCCGAACGCACGTCCCACACCGCGAAGTGCCCGTCCGTGTCCCACGTCACGAGCGCGAGCTGCTGCCCCGGCCCGAGCGCGACCTGCGCCTGCCGCTTCTGTCTCGCCGCGCTGCGCCCCGGCCGCAGCTCGGTGACCAGCGCACCGGTCGCGATCGTGCGGAGCTTGACGTACTCCCCGTCACCCGAGCACTCCACGAGCGTGCGCCGGTCCGGCGTGAGCAGCCAGTCGCCGGCGACCCGCAGGTGGTGGCGCTTGGCGAGCTGAAACCGCTCGGCTCCGGCCGGCTCCAGGCGGGCGTGCGCGGCCACGGCCCCGGAGACGATCGTCTCGCCGATCGCGACCCGCTGCTCGAGCAGGGTGCCCTCGCTCCGGCCGGAGGAGAGGTCATACACGCTGTCGTCGGCCGTGCGCACCTGAGCCAGCGGGGCGTCGCGGCCGTACGCCTCGCCTTCTCGAACCAGCCAGCGCACCAGCTGCCCGCGCCCGCCCGGGACGGTCCACACCAGCGGCTCCACCCGCCAGGCCGGCGGATCGGCCGGCACCGCGCGGGTGGGGCGGGCCCGGGCCCAGGCCGCGGCCCCGCGCAGCACCGCCAGCTCCGGGTCGGCCGGCCGGGTGACCGGTCGCCCGAGCCCGTTGTGCAGCGCCGGGCCGATCCCCGGCAGCCGGGCGGCGCCCCCGACGAGCAGGACGGCCACCACGTCACTCGGCCCGAGCCCGGCCCGGGCCACGACCGCCCGGGCACTCGCCACCAGCCAGCGAGCCCCGGGCTCGGTGAGCTGGTCGAGGTGGCGGCGGTCCAGCCGGTATGCCGGCACCCCGGTCTCCACCTCCTCCTCGGCCTCCATGACGTCGGCCAGGCGGTGCTTGACCCGCCGGACGACATCGAGGGCGTGGAGGTTGGCCCGCAGGCTCACGTCACCGCCGGCGGCGAACGCGGGCTCGACCCACTGGGCCAGCCGGGCCCGCAGGTCGGCGACGAGCATGACGTCGAGGTCGCGGCCGCTGCCGGAGCTCTCCTGGCTCAGCAGCACCGGCCGGCCGTGCTGCACCTGCGCGACGGTCGCGGTCCACGTCTGCCCGAGGTCGCACACGAGCACGAACCCGCCCTCCGGCACCTCCAGGAGGGTCTGCGGGTCGAGCACGGCGGCGCCGGCGTCCGGGACCAGTTCGACGTCGGGGAAGCCGGCCAGCGCGGCCGCTTCGAGCGCGGCGGCCCGGGCCGCCACCGGCGCGCTCAACACCAGCCGCGCGACGGACCCGGCCTCCTTCGCGATCGCGCTCAGGGCGGCCCCGAGCCGCTCGGGAGCGGCCGCGGGCCAGCGCGTGGCGCCGCTCACCGGCTCGCGCACGGGATCGGTCCGGTCGGGTCGGACGACGGCGGCGGACAGGGCCCAGGACCCCACGTCCACGACCAGGATCGGTTCGGTCACGGCGGCTCTCCCCCGGCGTCGATAGGCGCCGATGCTAGGGCCTCCTCGTTGCGGCCCTGTTAACTGGTTTTAGAGTTGGGTCCGTGCTGGTGATGGTGGTGGACACGGCGACGGCGGCGGTGACCGCGGCGTTGGCCAAGATCGATGACGAGGTCACGCTGCTCGCCGAGCGGGTCACGGTCGACGCGCGCGGCGCCGGTGAGCTGCTGGCCCCCCAGATCGCCGCGGTCCTGGCCGAAGGCGGAGCGGCCCCCGGCGACCTGGCCGCCGTGGTCGCGGGCGTCGGCCCCGGGCCGTTCACCGGCCTGCGCGCCGGGATGGTCACCGCGGCCGCGCTCGGGCACGCCCTGGCCGTCCCGGTCTACGGGGTGTGCACGCTGGACGCGATCGGCCTGCGGTTGCCGGGGCGGGCGCTGGTCGCCACCGACGCGCGCCGCAAGGAGATCTACTGGGCCGTCTACGTCGACGGCCGGCGTGTTGCCGGCCCCGAAGTGGCGAAGCCCGCGCACGTGGCCCTGGACGGGATTGTGGTGGCGGCGGGCGACGGCGCCGAGAAATACGCCGATGTGCTGAACCTTCCCGTCGACGGCCCGCGCTACCCTCCCGCCCTGGCCCTCGCCGAGCTCGCGGCCGACCGGGTCCGGAGCAAGGCGCCGGGGGAGACCCTGACCCCGCTCTACCTGCGCCGCCCCGACGCCGTACTGCCAGGCGAACGGAAGCCGGCCCTGCAGTGAGCGCGGTGGCATTGGCCGAGATGCGCTGGTTCCACATCGAGGAACTGCTGCCGATCGAGGACGAGCTGTTCGGCGAGGAACAGTGGTCGGCCGGCATGTTCTGGAACGAGCTCGCCCTCGGCCACCACTATCTGGTCGCGGTGGCCGGCGACGCGGTCCTCGGCTACGCCGGGCTGGCCCTCACCGCGCCCGACGAGGCCTGGGTCCAGAACATCGGCGTGCGCAAGGACGCCCAGCGCCGCGGCATCGGCCGGCAACTGCTGGAGGCCCTGCTCGCCGCGGCCGGCCCGCGAAAGGTCCTGCTCGAGGTCGCGGTCGACAACGGCCCGGCACAGAAGCTCTACGCGGAGTACCGGTTCGAGGCCGTCGGCATCCGCCGCGGCTACTACCAGCCCAGCAACACGGATGCCCTGGTGATGATGCGTGAAAACTGAGCCACTGGTCCTTGGGATCGAGACGTCGTGCGACGAGACCGGCGTCGGGATCGTCCGCGGGCACACCCTGCTCGCCGACGAGATCGCGTCGAGCGTCGACGAGCACGCCCG
Source organism: Dactylosporangium sp. NPDC051541 (assembly GCF_044454505.1). Lineage (NCBI taxonomy): Bacteria > Bacillati > Actinomycetota > Actinomycetes > Micromonosporales > Micromonosporaceae > Dactylosporangium > Dactylosporangium sp. NPDC051541. The sequence goes on along the minus strand of NZ_JBITDU010000011.1, from coordinate 50,588 downwards.
CTACGGCGGCGTCGTGCCGGAGGTGGCCAGCCGCGCACACTTCGAGGCCATGGTCCCGACCATGCAGCGCGCCCTCGACAAGGCCGGCGTGACCCTGTCCGACGTGGACGCGATCGCGGTCACGGCCGGCCCCGGCCTGGCCGGCGCCCTGCTGGTCGGCGTGGCCGCGGCCAAGGCCTACGCACTCGCCGCCGGCAAACCGATCTACGGCGTCAACCACCTGGCCGCCCACGTCGCCGTGGACACCCTCGAGCACGGCGCCCTGCCCGAGCCGGCGATCGCCCTGCTGGTCTCCGGCGGCCACTCCTCACTCCTGCGCGTCGACGACCTGGCCGCCGGCGTCACCCCGCTCGGCGCCACGATCGACGACGCCGCCGGCGAAGCCTTCGACAAGGTCGCCCGCCTGCTCGGCCTGCCGTTCCCCGGCGGCCCTCCGATCGACAAGGCGGCCCGCGAAGGCCAGATCGCGATCCCGTTCCCGCGCGGCCTCACCGGCCCCCGCGACCAGGCCGAGCACCGCTTCGACTTCTCCTTCTCCGGCCTGAAGACCGCCGTCGCCCGCTGGGTCGAGGCCCGTGAACGCGGCGGCGAGCCGGTCCCCGTCAACGACGTGGCCGCCAGCTTCCAGGAGGCGGTCTGCGACGTCCTGACCGCCAAGGCCATCGACGCGTGCGTCACGAACGGCATCGATACCTTGGTCATCGGCGGCGGTGTGGCGGCCAACTCCCGAATCCGTTCCATGGCCCAGGAACGCGCCGAAAAACACGGCATCACGGTCCGCGTCCCCCGCCCGAAGCTCTGCACCGACAACGGCGCGATGGTGGCCGCGCTGGGCTCACACCTGGTCGCCGCCGGCGCCGCACCGGGCCGGCTGGGCCTACCGTCGGACTCGGCGATGCCGATCACGCTGGTGACGGCGTGACATGGGGGTAGTAGAGTCCACCGCCGTGATCGTGCGCATGTGGGAGGTACGAGCGCACCCGGAGGCGTTCGGGGAGCTGTTGTCCTGGGTCTGCGAGGCCATGCTGCCCCGGGTCGAGGTGAGCCCCCTGCACCTGAGCAGCGAGGTCTACTCCTCGACCGACCAACGCCTGGTCGTCATCTCCAAGTGGCGCGGCAGCACCCCGGAGCCCTTCACCGACCCGCCGTCGCACCTGGTCTCCCGCAAACCGCAGTTCTGGGACTTCACCGAGGTCGACCGCTAGTTCAGCCTTCCTGGGGTTCGGACCACAGGAGGGCTCCGAAAATGTAAGGCGCTCCGGCGGGGTGTGCGGTTACCGTCGGGGGCTGTGCGGAGACTGCCTCAAGCTGAGCCCGGGGAGCCCGACAGCCGGTCGGCCTTTCGCTATCTGCTGTGGATCGTTCGGGGGCAGCTGCCGCTGATCGCCGGGGGCGTGACGTTCGGCGTGCTGTGGATGGTCAGCCAGGCGTTGGTGCCGGCGGCTATCGGGGTTGGGGTGGATGCCCTCGCGGCGCATGATCGGACGCGGTTGCTCTGGGCGGGTGCGGGGGTGCTCGGGCTCGGGGCGGCAACCGCGGTCACCGGGATCATGCGGCATCGGTTCGCGGTTTCGAACTTTCTCAGCGCCGGGTTTCGGACCGTGCAGGTCACGGCCCGGCAGGCGACCCGGCTCGGGGCGGCGCTGGAGAAGCGGGTGGCCACCGGGGAAGTCGTCAGTATCGGGACCACCGACTTCGATCACATCGGGTACTCCATCGACGTCACCGCGCGGGCCAGTGGGGCGGTCGTCGCGATCGTCGTCGTGACCGCGTTGCTGTTGCGGGTGTCGGTGCCGCTCGGGCTGGTCGTCGTGCTCGGTGTGCCCGTGCTGGTGATCGTGGTCGGGGGGCTGCTGCGGCCGCTCCACCAGCGGCGGCGGCACCAGCGGGAGCTGGCCGGGGAGCTCACCTCGCGGGCCGCGGACATCGTGGCCGGGCTGCGGGTGCTGCGCGGGGTCGGCGGGGAGAGTGAGTTCTCGCGGCGATACCACGTCGAGTCGCAGCGGGTCCGGTTCGCGGGCGTGCGGGTGGCGCGGGTCGAGGCCACGCTGGAGGCGGCGCAGATCCTGCTGCCCGGGTGCTTCATCGCGCTCGTCACGTGGCTCGGGGCGCGGTTCGCGGTCAGCGGGCGGATCTCGCCGGGGGAGCTGGTGGCGTTCTACGCCTACGCGGCGTTCCTCATCGGGCCGCTGCGGACCCTCACCGAGTTCGCGCAGAAGCTCACGCGGGGGCTGGTCGCCGCCGGGCGGGTGGTTGCCGTCCTGCAGGTTCGGCCGGACTTCGAGCCCAAAAACATCCAAGAAAAATCCAAGGTCCGGCCCGCAGAATCAGCGCATGGCGGCGATCTGGACGACCCCGACTCCGGGCTCCTGGTGGAGCGGCACCGGCTCACGGCCGTGGCCGCGGTGCGACCGGAGGACGCGGCGGCCATCGCGGAGCGCCTCGCCCTGCTCGATCCCCGGTCGAATGTGCGCCTCGGGGGAGTACCACTGCAGCAGCTGGCACTTGAAGAGGTGCGGCGGGAAATCCTCCTCGCGGATAATGACGCGACGCTGTTCCGCGGGGTGTTGCGGGACGAGGTCGGGGACGGTGACACGCTCGCCGACGCGGCCGCCGTGGACATCGTCGAGGCCCTGCCGGACGGGCTCGACACCGAGATCGCCGAGCGGGGGCGGGACTTCTCGGGTGGGCAGCAGCAGCGACTGCGGCTGGCCCGCGCCCTCGCGCTCGACCCGCCCGTGCTCGTCCTCGTCGAGCCGACCAGTGCCGTCGACGCGCACACCGAGGCCCGGATCGCCGAGCGGCTGCCGCAGCGGCGCAAGGGGCGCACCACCGTCGTCTGCACGACCAGTCCGCTGCTGCTCGACCGGGCCGACACCGTCGCGTTCGTGGACGCCGACGGGAAGGTGGCCGCGACCGGGCCGCACCGAGAGCTGCTGGACCGCTGCCCGGCCTACGCCGCGACCGTGACCCGCGGGGAGGACTGAGATGCTGCCGATCGCTTCCCGGGCGCAGGTGCGGGCCTATCTGCGGGCGCTGTTCACCGACTATCCCTGGCGGCTGGCCGGCGTGCTGGCGCTGCACCTCACCGGTGCGGCCGCCGGGCTGGCCGCGCCGCCGTTGCTGGGGCTGCTGGTCGAGCGGGTGGCGACCGGGACCACGACCGTGACCGTCGACCGGATCGCGCTGGCCATCGCCGGGTTCGTGGTCGCGCAGGCGGTGCTGGTGCGCTGGGCGAAGGTGGTGGCGGCGCAGCTGGCCGAGCGGGTGCTGGCCCGGCTGCGCGAGGAGTTCGTCGACGGGGTGCTCGCCATCCCGTTGTCGACGGTCGAGCGGGCCGGGACCGGTGACCTGCTCAGCCGGGCCTCCAGGGACGTGGCGCAGACGTCGGACTCGGTGCAGATCGCGCTGCCGATGATCGTCGTCAGCGGGCTGCAGATGCTGCTGACGCTCGTCGCCGTGGGCCTCGTCGGGCCGATTCTGCTGCTGCCGGCGCTGGTCGGGGTGCCGGTCATCTACTGCAGTTCGCGGTGGTACTTCCGCCGCGCCAACGACGGCTACCTGCGCGAGACTGCGGCGCTGGCCCGCATGGCCGACGGGCTCGCGGAGACCGTCGAGGGCGCGCGGACCGTGGAGACGCTGGGCTGGCAGCAGCGGCGGGTCCAACGGACGCAGGAGCAGCTGGCGGGCACCTACAAGGCCGCGATGTACACGCTGAAGCTGCGGACCGTCTGGTTCCCGCTGTCGGAGTTCGGCTACGCGATCCCGGCCGCGGTGACGCTGCTGGCCGGCGGCTGGTTCGTCATGGAGGGGTGGGCGTCGGTCGGGCAGGTGACGGCCGCGGTCCTCTACTTCGTGTCGATCATCGACCCGCTCGACCGGATCCTCAGCTACATCGACATGCTGCAGCTGGGGCGGGCGTCGTTCGCCCGGATCATCGGGGTGCGCTCGGCGGCCGCGGCGCCGGTGCCCGCGGACGGGCCGAAACCGGTCGACGAGGTGCTGGTGGCCAAGGACGTGCGCTACTCCTATGTGGACGGACGCGATGTCCTGCACGGCATCGACCTGGCCGTGCGGCCCGGGGAGCGGCTGGCCATGGTCGGGCCCTCGGGGGCCGGGAAGTCCACGCTCGGGCGGCTGCTGGCCGGGATTCACGCGCCGCGGGCGGGGTCGATCGAGCTGGGGACGGTACCGCTGAATGCACTGCCTTTGGACGAACTGCGGGGCCACGTCGCGCTCGTCACGCAGGAGCACCACGTGTTCATCGGCAGCCTCCGCGACAACCTCACCCTGGCCAAGCCGGGCGCGACCGACACCGAGCTGCGTGCGGCCCTGGCGACGGTGGACGCGCTGGACTGGGCCCTCGCGCTGCCGGACGGGCTGGACACCGCGTCGCTGTCGCTGTCACCGGCGCAGGCCCAGCAGCTGGCCCTGGCCCGGCTCGTCCTGGCCGACCCGCACACGCTGGTCCTCGACGAGGCGACGTCGCTCATCGACCCGCGGGCGGCCCGGCACCTGGAGCGGTCGCTGGCCGGGGCCCTGGAAGGGCGCACGGTGATCGCGATCGCGCACCGGCTCTTCTCCGCGCACGACGCCGACCGGGTGGCCGTCGTCGAGGACGGCCGGATCAGCGAGCTGGGCCCTCATGACGAGCTGGTCGCGGCCGGCGGGGCCTACGCCGCGCTGTGGCGGTCGTGGCACGGCAAGTCACTTGAGCAGGGCGTAGATGATCCCGATGATGACCACGGCGGCGATCGCCAGGCCGAACGTGAGTAGCAGCTGGCGGTCGTGGGTGGCCGGCGGGGCCGGTGGCGTCGGTGTCTTCGGGGACAGCGCCGGCAGGTCCACCACAGCCGCGCGCAGGTCGTCGAAGGTCTTGGCCGCATACACGGTCCCGACCCGGTCGGAGAACTCCTCCAGGGTGAGCCGGCCCGCCTCGGTGTGCCGCTGGAGCACCCCGATCACGCGCTGCCGGTCCTCGTCCGATGCCCGCACAGCCGACATGGTTTCAGTGCGACGCGATCGGCGCCAGGGTCGCGCCGGTGACCTGCAGGAGGTCGGCCGGGGCGAGCTCGATCTGCAGGCCGCGGCGGCCGCCGGAGACATACATCGTGGCCAGCTCCTCCGCGGAGGCGTCGATCACGATCGGCAGCCGCGAGCGCTGCCCGACCGGGGAGATCCCGCCGGTCACGTAGCCGGTGGCGCGCTCCGCCGCGGCCGGCTCGGCCATCGCGGCCCGCTTCCCGCCGACTGCGGCCGCCAGGGCCTTGAGGTCCAGCGACGCCGAGACCGGGACCACGCCGACGGTCAGCTGCCCGTCGACGGTCGTCACCAGGGTCTTGAACAGCCGGGTCGGCTCCACGCCCAGGGCCGCGGCGGCCGCCTCGCCGTAGGACGCGGCGCGCGGGTCGACCTCGTAGGTGTGCGGGGTGAACGCGATCTTGGCGCGCGTCAGCATCGCGGTCGCCGGAGTGCCCTTGCTCGCCACTGGCCCACAATAGCGAGATGCAGATCGGCTCGGTCCAGTTGTACCTCGGCCACGGCCACCTGTTCCTGGGCGCGACGAGCAGCGTGGACCTGTCGGTGTTCGACGGCGACGGGGCGGTCACCGCGACCGAGCACCACGTGCGCATCGCCGCCCGCCCGCAGGTGGGCCCGGTCCGAGTGCGGCTGTGGCAGGGCGCCGGGCCGCGGGTCGGCAAGCTGGTCTTCGACGGGCTGCTGAAACTGCCCGACGCCAAGTTCTGCGTCGAGGAGGGCACCGGCCAGTCCCGGTTCGTCACCAAGGTCACCAGCCACTGCCCGCGGGTCCTGGTCGCGGTCGACGACCCCGGCCACGCGTCCCGGATCGAGGTCGTGCTCGAGCCCGAGTTCGTGCCCCGCAGCGCCCAGGTCTGGACCGCGGGCGAGCCGCCGTTCCCGAAACTGACCGTGGCCCCGACCACACCCCGGCACCGGGCCGACGCGTTCGCCGACGCCCTCACCGGGCACGACTTCGCCCACCGGCGGCTGGCGGCGGCGCTGCTGGTCGTGGCCGAGGAGCGGCGGCAGCGCAACTCCGAGCAGAGCGTCGCCTTCTACATCAACGACATCGTGGAGTGGCTGCGCTGGCTGAACGACCGGCTCACGTACGAGATGTGCCGGGACACCGGGCGGCACCTGCTGGGGCAGCTCGGGTCACGCCCGCCCGAGCTGCTCGCCGCGGACACGCTCAGCGATCTGCAGCGCCGGCTGGGGCATCCACTGGTTTGAGCAGCAGGGCGGCCGGCTCGTCGGCAATTCTGGTGAGCGCCAGGAAGGCGCTCTCCCGGCCTTGCAGCCTGAGCTGTTTCCGCAAGTCGTCGACGTCGTGCGCGGAGCCGCGTTTGAGGATCTGCAGGGCGCCGATGTCGCGCTCCTTGAGGGCGGCGCGCAGCTTCTTGAGCGCGATTGGGAGCCGGTCCACGATGGCATAGCGTTTCGCGAAATTTGTGGATATGTCAGTTTTTGTGGTGATGTAGGCGATCGACTGGTCCAGCAGCGTGCCGTCCAGCTCCTCGGCCAGCTCCGCCACCAGGTGGGAGCGGACCACGGCGCCGTCCGGGTCGTAGAGGAAGTCGCCGACGGGGCCGACCGGAGCCTGCCGGGTGCCGCCGCCGGTGAGTTGGTAAACCTTGTCACCCTTGATGACCGTCGCCCGCCGCGGCACCTCGGCCAGGGGCCCGCACCACGCGGCCGCCTCCACCACGTCGCCGTCGACGGACACCCACTCGCCCTCCGCGCCCTTCGGCAGCAGCGCGTGGTCGATGCCGGGTGCGAGCTTCAGCACAGTGATGGGGACCCGGGTGGGCAGGGCGGTCACGAAGTCCCACGGCGGCGAACAGGCCCGCGGATCGAACACCCGGCGGCCGCCCGCCGTCCTGCGGGCCGGGTCGCAGAACACCGCCTCGATGGCGACCAGGGGCGTCGTGGTGGCGTCGCGGGCCTCAATCAGTACAACATCCGCGATTTGCAGGTTCTGGGCGTTTGCTTCGGCCACCGCGGCGGTCACCGGGTCGGCGTCCACGGCCAGGACCCGCATGCCGGCCCGGGCGAACGCGATCGTGTCGGCGCCGATCCCGCACCCGAGGTCGGCCACCCGCGTGGCACCGGCCGCGGCGAGTCGAGCGGCTCGGCGCCGGGCCACCGTCGACCGGGTCGCCTGTTCCAGGCCGGCCCTGGTGAAGAGCATTTTGGCGGCATCGGTACCGAACTTCGCCGCACCCCGCCGCCGGAACTCGGTCTGCGTGAGCGCCGCGGCGGCTAGGGTCGGTGTGAAGCCCTGCGCGCGCAGCTTCTCGGCCGCGACGAGCGGATTACTGTCGGGCAGCGCGGCCGCGGCGGCCAGTGCGGCCTGCCCGTCTGCGCTGATCAGAGCCTGAACGTCCTCTAAGCGCACGGTTTTCCTCGGGTGATTTCGTGGCGTGTCTGGCACTCTAGTTGACGGAGTGCTAGCCACCGGCATAACCTCCGAGTTAGCACTCTCATGCCGAGGGTGCCAGACATACCCGGCCGGGGCCGGCACCCGCGACGACGGCTTCACCGGGCACTCGATTAGCAAGCTCGATACCCCAGGAGGGTATGCCCGTGACTACCGCGACGCAGGTTGCGATCAAGCCGCTCGAGGACCGCATCCTGGTCCAGGCCAACGAGGCTGAGACGACCACCGCCTCGGGCATCGTCATTCCGGACACCGCGAAGGAGAAGCCCCAGGAGGGCACCGTCATCGCGGTCGGCCCGGGTCGCATTGACGACAAGGGCAACCGGGTGCCGATTGACGTGAAGGTCGGCGACACCGTGATCTACTCGAAGTACGGCGGCACCGAGGTCAAGTACGCCGGCTCGGAGTACCTGGTGCTCTCGGCCCGCGACGTGCTCGCCGTCATCGAGAAGTAAGAACGTTCTAGAAGCAGTGGCCACCGCCCCGGACTCGTGCACAGGCGCGAGCCGCCGCCGGCCGACCTAGGCCTCGACCTACGAGGCCTGTGTCGCCTGTCGGCTCCGGGGCGGTGTCGCTTTCTTCGTCTTTGAAGGGAATCCGTTAAGCATGGCGAAGATCCTGAGCTTCTCCGACGAGGCGCGCCACCTTCTGGAGCACGGCGTCAACCACCTGGCCGACACGGTCAAGGTCACGCTCGGGCCCCGGGGACGCAACGTCGTCCTCGACAAGAAGTTCGGCGCCCCGACCATCACCAACGACGGCGTGACGATCGCCAAGGAGATCGAGCTCGCCAACCCGTACGAGAACCTTGGCGCCCAGCTGGTCAAGGAAGTCGCCACCAAGACCAACGACGTGGCCGGCGACGGCACCACGACCGCCACCGTGCTGGCTCAGGCGCTGGTCCGCGAGGGCCTGCGCAACGTGACCGCCGGCACCAACCCGGCCGGCATCAAGCGCGGCATCGACCAGGCCACGGCCGCCGTCGTGAAGGCGCTCAAGGACAAGTCGACCCCGGTCAACAGCCACACCGAGATCGCCCAGGTCGCCACCATCTCGGCCCAGGACGCCACCATCGGCGACCTGATCGCCTCGGCCATGGAGCGCGTCGGCCGCGACGGCGTCATCACGGTCGAAGAGGGCTCGATGCTCACCACCGAGCTCGAGGTCACCGAGGGCATGCAGTTCGACAAGGGCTTCATCTCCCCGCACTTCGTCACCGACGGCGAGGCGCAGGAGGCGGTCCTGGAGGACGCCTACGTCCTGCTCACCACCCAGAAGATCTCCGCCATCGAGGAGCTCCTGCCCCTCCTGGAGAAGATCGTCCAGAACAGCAAGCCGCTGCTGATCATCGCCGAGGACGTCGAGGGCCAGGCCCTGTCGACCCTCGTGGTGAACGCCATCCGCAAGACCTTCCGGGTCGTCGCGGTCAAGGCCCCCGGCTTCGGCGACCGCCGCAAGGCCATGCTGCAGGACATCTCGATCCTGACCGGCTCCGAGCTGATCGCTCCCGAGCTCGGCTACAAGCTCGAGAGCGCCACCCTGGAGCAGCTCGGCACCGCCCGCCGCGTCGTGGTCACCAAGGACCTGACCACGATCGTGGACGGCGGCGGCGACCAGTCGGAGGTGACCGCGCGCGTCGAGCAGCTCCGCAAGGAGGTCGAGGCGTCGGACTCGGACTGGGACAAGGAGAAGCTCAACGAGCGCGTCGCGAAGCTCTCCGGCGGTGTCGCGGTCATCAAGGCCGGCGCCGCGACCGAGGTCGAGATGAAGGAGCGCAAGCACCGCATCGAGGACGCCATCTCGGCGACCAAGGCCGCGGTCCAGGAGGGCATCGTCCCCGGCGGCGGCGCCGCTCTCGCGCAGGTGGCCTCCGTCCTGGACGGCGACCTGGGCCTGACCGGCGACGAGAAGGTCGGCGTGGCGATCGTGCGCAAGGCCCTGGTCGAGCCGCTGCGGTGGATCGCCCAGAACGCGGGCTTCGACGGCTACGTCGTGGTCGGCAAGGTCCAGGCGCTCGACTTCGGCCACGGCCTCGACGCCGCCACGGGTGAGTACGTCGACCTGGTCAAGTCCGGCATCGTCGACCCGGTGAAGGTGACCCACAGCGCGGTCTCCAACGCCTCGTCGATCGCGGCCCTCCTGCTCACCACGGAGAGCCTGATCGTCGAGAAGCCGGCCGCCGCCGAGCCGGCCGCGGGCGGTGGCCACGGCCACTCGCACGGTCACGGCCACTCGCACGGCCCCGGCTTCTGACCGGAGCGGATGCACAAGGGGCCCCGGGCGATCTTCGCTCGGGGCCCTCGCAATTCTTAGCGTCCCATTACATGGCTTGGTGCGGCCGGGACGATCGCCGCATGCTTGGGGCGTGCACACTCGCAGGTTCGCCGCGCTGGCCGGGGTCGCGGCCGCCGCCGTTGCCGTCGGCGTCGCTGAAGTCGTCGCGATTCTCACCGGAGCCACCACGTCGCCGCTGGTGAGCGTGGGTGGGGTGGTCATCGACGCGGTGCCGGCGAAGGTCAAGGACTTCGCGGTCGAGGTCTTCTACACCTACGACAAGCTCGCGCTGTCCATCGGCACGCTCGTGATCCTGGCCGCGTTCGCCGCCGGGGTGGGGGTGCTGGCGCGGACGCGGATCTTGTGGGGGTACCTCGGAATCGGCGTTTTCGGTCTTATCGGGATCGTCGCCGCCCTCAGCCGGCACAACGCGCCCTGGTACGCCTTCATCCCCACACTCCTCGGGGCGGCCGCGGGCGCCGGCGTGCTGCGCTGGCTGTTCACCCAGGAGGCGAGCGCGAACGCCACCGAGGACGAGCGGCGGGGGTTCCTGCGGGCGGCCGGTTACACGCTGCTCGGGGCCGTCGTCGTCGGGTTTGGCAGCCGGTGGTTCTCGACGCGGCGCGGGGTCGAGGCCGACCGGGCCAACGTCCAGCTGCCCAGCGTGCCGCCCAACACCGTGGCGCCGCTGCCGCCGGACGCCGACGCGAGCCTGCCCGACATGGCGCCGTTCGTCACGCCGAACAAGGACTTCTACCAGATCGACACGGCGCTGGTGGTACCGCAGCTGACCACCGAGGACTGGCGGCTGCGGATTCACGGCCGGGTCGAGAAGGAACTCACCATCACGTGGGACGAGCTGCTGAAACGGCCCATGATCGAGCGGTACGTCACGCTCGCCTGCGTCTCCAACGAGGTCGGCGGCAACCTCATCAGCAACGCCAAGTGGCAGGGCGTGCGGATCGCCGACCTGCTGGCCGAGGCCCGGCCCCAAGCCGGCGCCGACCAGGTCGTCAGCCGGTCGATCGACGGGTTCACCGCGGGCACTCCCACGACCGCCCTGCTCGACGGGCGCGACGCCATCCTCGCCATCGCCATGAACGGGGAGCCGCTGCCGGTCGAGCACGGTTTTCCCGTTCGGATGGTGGTGCCCGGGCTGTACGGGTACGTCTCCGCCACGAAATGGCTCGTGGAGCTGGAGCTGTCGTCGTTCGCCGATTTCGACGCCTATTGGATCAAACGCGGATGGTCCGCCCAGGGGCCGATCAAGACCGAGTCAAGAATCGACACGCCGCGGGACGGGGGCAGTCCGCACGCCGGCGAGATCATGATTGGCGGCGTCGCCTGGGCGCAGCACCGCGGCATTTCCAAGGTCGAAATCCGGGTTGACGACGGTGCCTGGCAATCGGCGACGCTGCTGCCCGTGCCGTCGATCGACACCTGGCGGCAATGGACGCTCAAGTGGCAGGCCACCCCGGGCAAGCACCGCATCACCGTGCGGGCCACCGACAACGGCGGCGACACCCAGACAGACGCCGTGGCGCCGCCGGATCCCGACGGCGCCACGGGGTGGCACTCCATTGAGGTTGAAGTGAAGTAGCTCTTTAGCGGGCGGCCGTGCGTGAGCGGGAGTTTCCGGCCGACACCTGAGGGCGGCGCTGTGAAGGCACGCCCGGCGCGGGGTGCGTCGGGCCCGGGCGGCCCGGCACGGCGCGCAGCGGCTGCTGAGCGCCCGCGTTCGGGGCCGGCATGGGCGGGGTCGGGCGCAGGCCCAGCTTGGCCTCCAGGCGCGCGACGTCGACCCGGGTGTGGCGGCGGTCCGCCGCCTCCTCCCAGCCCAGGGCCAGCAGCCGGAGCCGCTCGCCCTCGGTGAAGCCGCCCCACACGCCGTAGGGCTCGCGCGTGGTCAACGCCTGGGCGGCGCACTCCGCGCGCACCGGGCAGGCCCGGCAGACGTTCTTGGCGGCCGTTTCCCGGCGGCCTCGCGACGCTCCGCGCTCACCGTCCGGGTGGAAGAACTGGGCGCTGTCCCGCCCGCGGCACAGGCCGAGTCGCTGCCAGTCCCAAATGTCCGCGATTGGACCGGGCAGGCGAGTAACATTCGTCATTCGCTCCTCCTTCCAGGCGTGTGGCCTGGAATTCGTGCGTTGCACAATCTCTGTACAACGCGCGAGACCGCCACAGGTAACGGCATGTCGTCGGTCAATTTCTCGTAGGCCAATCGCGGCGAAACCGCGTCTAGATCTCGCCTTTTCGTGTTTCTCTCTACGAGAGAGAGGAGCACGACGGTGCGTACGATTTTGGTGTGTGTGCGAACACAGGTCGCGGCACAGACGGTCGCCGCAGCCGCGGCCAGGCTGGGAGTGGCACACGCGGTGCGGACCGCCGTCACGATGGTCGAGGCCCTGGCGCGTCTTTCCGAGCAGCCGGCCGACCTGGTGCTGGCGGACCCGACGCTGGCCCGGCCCGACAGTGCGGAGTTCTCCCGCCGCGTGCTGGCCGTGGCGCCGGGCGCGACGGTGGTCTTCTTCGGCACGGAGGAGCCCCGGGCGGCCGCCGCGGCGATCGCGGCCGGCGCGCGGGCGGTCATCCGCGTCGACACGGCCGACCCGGTCACGACGCTGGCCAAGGCGGTGCTGCTGGTGCTGAGCCAGGTCGGCCGCGGCGGCAACGGCGAGCCGGTGCTGCAGGCCCGGATGGGCGCGCCGACCCAGGCGGCGGGCGGCATGATGCAGGCGGGCCGTGGGCTTCCGCCCGGCGCGGCCAGGACCGCGGTCGGGGTGCCCGGTGCCCGGGTGACCGGTGCGGGTGTGCCGACCCAGCGCGGCGACGTCCCCGGCGAGCCCCCGCGGCGGCGGGTCGAGCTCACCGAGCGCGAGCTGCAGGTGCTGCGCGGGATGGCGGACGGCAAGAGCAACGCCGAGATCGGCCGCGAGCTCTTCGTCTCCGAGGACACGGTCAAGACGCACGCTCGCCGGCTGTTCCGGAAGCTGGGAGCACGTGACCGGGCACACGCCGTAGCGGCGGCGTTCCGAGCCGGGCTCGTGAGCTAGCGGGGGCCATCCGGGGCATGCCGCAGCGGTACCCGCCGCACGGCAAACCTAAACGACGAGCAGTTCAGCTTTCGCCGTCGTCGGTGGCACTCGCCAGCGCGTCGTGGACCCCGTCAGCGTAACCCCGCGCGTACTCCCATGTGACGTAATGGTCGGGGTCGGGGTCGAAGGCGGGCTCGTGCACGCGCGGACGACCGGACGTGAGCAGGTGTTTCAGGTTGCCCCGCAGCAGATCCCAGTCGAAATAGTGCGGTTCGTGGCAGTCCTCACACTCGATCACGAGCCCACGCACGCCGATCGCCGTGAGCAGCGCCTGGTAGATCTCGAGGTCCGCAAGGTCCTCGAGAACGTCCTGGCGCTCGGCGGCCGTCAACGGGTCTTCGCTTCCGCTGTCGTCGAGCTCGGCCGAGGGATCGGCCGGGTCGCCGGCGAACGGGTCGATGGGCTCTTCGTGCACGCCTCAACGGTAGACCTTTTCGGCCCCGATGTGGGCCCGGGCACGGCTCTGCCATGGCGGACGGGTGCGCCGCCGGGGCGGAAGTACGATGAGACGCACCCGCCGGACGACCGAGAGCTGGGATGCGCTTCATGGATTTCTCGCGACCTGACGTGCTGCCTTTGGGCCTGACCTTCGACGACGTGCTGCTGCTTCCGGGCGAGTCGGACGTCGTCCCGAGCGCCGTGGACACGTCGAGCCGGGTCACCCGGAACATCACCCTCCGGATACCACTGGTGTCCTCCGCGATGGACACCGTGACCGAGGCCCGGATGGCCATCGCCATGGCCCGCAACGGCGGCATCGGCACGCTGCACCGCAACCTGTCGATCGACGACCAGGCCACCCAGGTCGACCTGGTGAAGCGCTCCGAGGCCGGCATGGTGACCAACCCGGTGACCTGCTCGCCCGACGACACGCTGGGCGAGGTGGACCGGCTCTGCGGCCGCTACCGGATCTCCGGCGTGCCCGTGACCGACGCCGACGGCCAGCTCGTGGGCATCGTCACCAACCGCGACATGCGTTTCGTGTCCGACCCCAACATCCGGGTCCGCGAGATCATGACCGTCGCGCCGCTGATCACCGCCCCCGTCGGGGTGAGCAAGGACCAGGCCCTGGCCCTGCTGCGCCAGCACAAGGTCGAGAAGCTGCCGATCGTCGACGGCGCCGGCAAGCTGCGCGGCCTGATCACCGTCAAGGACTTCTCCAAGAGCGAGAAGTTCCCTCACGCGACCAAGGACGAGGCCGGCCGGCTGCGCGTCGCGGCCGCGGTGGGCGTGGGCGAGGACTCCTACAAGCGGGCCCGCACGCTCATCGACGCCGGCCTCGACATCGTCATGGTCGACACCGCCCACGGCCACAACCGCCAGGTCGTGGAGATGGTCCAGCGGCTGAAGAAGGAGACGTCGGTCGACGTCGTCGGCGGCAACGTGGCCACCTACGAGGGCGCCAAGGCACTCGCCGAGGCCGGGGCCGACGCGGTCAAGATCGGCGTTGGGCCGGGCTCGATCTGCACCACCCGGGTCATCGCCGGCGTGGGTGTGCCGCAGATCACGGCCATCATGGAGGCCTCCAAGGCCTGCGCCCCTCTGGGGGTGCCGGTCATCGCCGACGGCGGCATGCAGTATTCCGGTGACATCGCCAAGGCCATCGCGGCCGGCGCCGACACCGTCATGCTGGGCAGCCTCCTGGCCGGCTGCGAGGAGAGCCCCGGCGACCTGATCTTCATCAACGGCAAGCAGTTCAAGACCTACCGCGGGATGGGCTCCCTCGGCGCCATGCAGTCCCGCGGCCAGGCCCGCTCCTACTCCAAGGACCGCTACTTCCAGGACGACGTCAACTCCGACGACAAGCTCGTCCCCGAGGGCATCGAGGGCCAGGTCGCCTACCGCGGCCCGCTCGCCTCGGTCGCGCAGCAGCTGGTCGGCGGTCTGCGCTCCGGCATGGGCTACGTCGGCGCGGCCACGGTCCCGGACATGCACGAGCGCGGCCGGCTCATCCGGATCACCGCCGCGGGGCTCAAGGAGAGCCACCCGCACGACATCCAGATGACCGTCGAGGCCCCGAACTACCACTCGCGCTAGATACTTGTGCGCGAAGTTCACCCCGGATTAACAGGAGCTGACAATGCGTGACGTGGTCGAGATCGGGCTGAGCAAGAGCGCCCGGCGGGGGTACCACCTGGACGACATCGCGATCGTCCCGACGCGCCGCACCCGCGACGTCGACGACGTGTCCACGAACTGGCAGCTCGACGCCTACCCGTTCAAGATCCCCTGTGTGGCCCACCCGTCCGACGCCACGATGAGCCCGGCCACCGCCGTCGCGCTCGGCCGGCTCGGCGGCCTCGGCGTGCTCAACGTCGAAGGGCTCTGGACCCGCTACGCCGACCCGACCAAGATCCTGGAGGAGCTGGCCGGCCTCGACGACGAGTCACCGGCCACGCACCGCCTCCAGGAGGTCTACGCCGAGCCGATCAAGCCCGAGCTGATCGGCGAGCGGGTCAAGGAGATGCGCGACGGCGGCATCACCGTCGCCGTGCGCGTCTCGCCGCAGCACACCCTCGCGCTCGCCCCGGTGATCCTCGACGCCGGCGTCGACATCCTGGTCATCCAGGGCACAGTGGTCTCGGCCGAGCACGTCTCGATCAGCGACGAGCCGCTCAACCTCAAGGAGTTCATCGCCGACCTCGACCTGCCGGTCATCGTCGGCGGCTGCACCAACTACCAGACCGCCCTGCACCTGATGCGCACCGGCGCCGCCGGCGTCATCGTGGGCATCGGCGCCGACGAGTGGTCGACCACCGACCGCGTCCTGGGCATCCGGGTCCCGATGGCGACCGCCATCGCCGACGCCGCCGACGCCCGCCGCGACTACCTGGACGAGACCGGCGGCCGCTACGTGCACATCATCGCCGACGGCAACATCCAGACCTCGGGCGACATCGCGAAGGCCCTCGGCTGCGGCGCCGACGCGGTCATGGTCGGCGAGCCCCTGTCCCGCAGCGAAACCGCCCCGGCCGGCGGCGCCTGGTG
Organism: Dactylosporangium sp. NPDC051541; assembly: GCF_044454505.1. NCBI lineage: Bacteria > Bacillati > Actinomycetota > Actinomycetes > Micromonosporales > Micromonosporaceae > Dactylosporangium > Dactylosporangium sp. NPDC051541. Next base: position 34,772 of record NZ_JBITDU010000011.1, on the reverse strand, counting down.
GCACTCGGCGGCGAGCCACCCGAAGCTGCCGCGCGGCTCCTTCGGCTCGGCCGAGCCGACGCTGGGCACGCTGGAGAAGGTCCTCTACGGCCCCTCCGCGGACCCGGACGGCGCGCTGAACCTGTTCGGGGGGCTGCGGCGGGCGATGGCGAAGTGCGGGTACCGCGACCTGAAGGAGTTCCAGAAGGTCGGTCTGATTCTCGACAAATAGCTTATTTTCATGAAAAAAGGGGCCTTCGGGCCCCTTTTTCATTGCCCGAGCAGCGCCAGGTCGCGCGTTGCATGCCGGGCGCCGCTCGGTCTGGCCGCTACGCAGGGCGCTGCGCGTGCCGCCATGCCGTGTGCTGCTGCGTGCCGGGCGTCGCTCGGTCTGGCCGCTGTGTCGGGCGCAGCGTGCCGGGCGCCGCTCGGTCTGGCCGCTGTGTGCCGGGCTCCGCCGGGTCTGGCCGCTATGTCGGGGCTGTGCGTTCGCTATGTCGGGTGCTGTGTGCCGGCTGCGCTCGGACTGCCGATATGTCGGGCGCTGCGCGCCGCGCTTCGCTCGACATATCGGATTTTTCGCCCGACGGGGTATTCGCTGAGCTTGTGGCGATCTCAGGCACCGATCTTGGGGCGGTGACTACCTGGGAAGCGCCTGCTGCAGTTCGGCCCGCAGCGCCGGGGTCAGCATCTCGCCGGCCTGTTTGGCCAGCCGGGCCATCTCGTAGCCGACGACGCCGATGTCCGCCTCGCGGCCGGCCAGGGTGGCCAGGATCGAGCCGTCGCGGATCGACATGACCAGGAAGAAGCCCTGGCCCATCTCCACCACGGTCTGCTTGACCTCGTCGCCGTCGAAGATCCGGGCGGCGCCGCTGGTGACGCTGACCAGGCCCGACGTGACCGCGGCCAGCTGGTCGGCGCTGTCACGGGGCAGATGGTCGGAGACGGCCACCAGCAGGCCGTCGGAAGAGACGACAACAGCATGGGCGATGCCGGGCACCCGCTCGGTGAACGCGTTGATCAGCCAGCTCAGGTCCCGTGCTTGTTGGCTCAGGGTCACGCCGTGCTCCCTCGATGTTCGTTGATCGGCACCGTGGGGACCTCGTCCTCGTTCGCGGCCCGATGCACGCCACTGTAGAACCGGGTGAGCATGCTGCCCACGCTGGCCGGGTCCGGCTCGGTGTGCGGCACGTTGACCGGCTGGGTATCCTCCGGCGCCGGGATCGGCTCATTGGGGTCGCCGGGCAGCTGGGCGAGCGGGACCCGGATCGGCAGGCCCGCGTTGCTCGTGCCGGCCGTGACCGGCTCACGCTGGGCCGGGATCTTGATGGCCGGCTTCGGTGCCTCGCCGCCGCCACCGCCGCGCGACCACCAGCGCGTGCCCTTCCCGGCCGGGGCGGGCGCGCCGTTGGTGCCGCGCGCCGCCGCTCCGATGATGTCCTCGGCCCGGGCCGGTCGGGGTTTCGCCCCGTTCGCCGGGCCGCCGTTCGGTGAGACCGGAGCGGCCGAGACGGGGACCGCCGAGACCGGGGCGGCCGAGACGGGAGCCGCCGACACCGGGGCGGCCGAAACCGGCACCGCCGACACCGGCACCGCGGAGATCGGGGCCTCCTGCGGCACCGGCGGCGCCGCGACCGCGGGCACGTCGGAGTCCACCTCGTCGTCCGCCGGTTCGGCGCCGTTGGAAGGTCCGGCCGTCAGCGCGGGCAGCACCGTGGTCGGCGTGTCCGAGACGGGCTCGGCGGGGGTGACCGGGGTGGCGACACCGTCGACCGGGATCGGCAGGCGGGCGGCGGCCCCGGCGAGCCGGCCGGCCGCGTTGTTGCCGTAGAGCCCGACGCCGTCGGGCGCGCTGGCCAGCAGGCGGGCGGGCAGCGTGACGTACGCCGTGACCCCGCTCTCGTTCGCCGTCAGCCGCACCGACACGCCGTGCCGGTCGGCGAGGTGGCCGACCACGACCAGACCCATCCGCTCGGAGGCGGCCACGTCGATCGCGATCGGGCTGGACACGCGCTCGTTCGCCTCGATGAGGCCGGACTCGGTCATGCCGATGCCCTTGTCCTCGATGACGATCGTGGCCTCGCGGGCCTGCTGGGCCGGCCAGCCGGTGACCGTCACCACCGTGTCCGGCGGCGAGAACGTCGTCGCGTTCTCCAGGAGCTCGGCGAACAGGTGGACGACGTCGGAGACCGCGTGGCCGACGATGAACACGTCATTGGACACGTCATGACGGATCCGGGCGTACTGCTCGATCTCCGCCATCGCCGCCAGCATGACGGCGGACAGGGACACCGGCTGGGCCCACCGCCGGGTCGCCTCACTGCCCGCGAGGACCAGCAGGTTTTCGTCGTTGCGGCGCATGCGGGTGGCCAGGTGGTCCAGCCGGAACAGGTTCGCCAGCTGGTCCGGGTCGGTCTCGGCCGACTCCAGCTGGTCCAGCAGCTGCAGCTGGCGCTCGACCAGCGTCTGCGACCGGCGGGCCAGGTTGACGAACATCGAGTTGACGTTGCGCCGCATGACCGCCTGCTCGACGGCCAGGCTGACCGCGCTGCGGTGCACGGCGGTGAACGCGTCCGCGACCTCGCCGATCTCGTCCGACGAGCGGACCCGGGTCGTCGTGTCGACCGTGACCGTCTCGCCCCGCGGCAGCGTCCGCAGCCGCTGGATCGCCTCGGGCAGGCGGTGCTGGGCCACGTCGAGGGCCTGGGCCCGCAGCTGGCGCAGGGAGCGGGCCATCGACCGGCCGATGAGCCAGGACAGCAGCAGCGCCAGGAGCATGACCAGGACGATCGCCGAGGTGGCGACGATCGCGTTGGTCCGCTGGGTGCTGCTCCGGTCGCCGGCGCCCTTGATCGCGTCCTCGAGCATCAGCTGCTCGATGCTGCGGACGTACTCCAGCTCCTGCGTGCTGGCCCGCCACCAGTCCTCGGCGGAGACGCCGACCGCGGCGCCCCGGGCCCGGGAGATGATGTCCTGCTGGAGCCGGGCGACGGTGGAGACCGCGGACTGGCGCAGGTTCTTGTCGTAGATGGCCAGGTGCCGCGGGCTGGCCGAGCTGCGGAACCGCTCGACCGCGGCGATCTGCCGGGCCTGGATCTCGGAGAACGTCTCGAAGTCGTCGGGGGCGAACTTCCCGGCGCTGGCCGCGGCGAAGATCCGCCCGCGCAGCTGGTCCTTGAGCTCCTTGGCCTGCGCGAGGTCCATGAGCGAGGCGACCTCGGAGACCGACTGGGAGTCGCCGCCGATGTCGGGCCGGTCCGGCACCAGCTCGAACAGGTGCTGGATGGTGATCGAGAACTGGTCGAAGACCGCTTCCTCACGCAGCCACCGGTGGGCGACGCCGTCGCGGACCAGGCCGAGGTCGGTGAAGTCGGCGGTCATCCGGTTCTGCACGCCGCTGAAGATCGGGTTGCGCAGCAGCGGGCGGGCCTGCTCGGAGAAGGCGCGCAGGGAGGCGTCGGTCCCGGCCTGGCTGGAGGCGAGGTCGTCGGCGGCGGGATTCGGGCCGGACGGCTGGGTGCCGGTGTTCGACTTGGCAATAAATCCGACCGTTCGGTCCCTCTCCAGCTGCAACTGGTGGATCAGATCGGTCAGCTGGCGGCCGACCTTGACCCCTTGGGCGAACTGGTCCAGCTTCGTCGCGTCCTGCACCGAAACGTTGATCTGGACGCCGGCGATCACCAGGAAGGCGACGGCCGGCAGCACGAGCACGGCCGCGAGTTTCGTGGGCACGCGCCAGTCGCGCACCCGGAAAAGAGATGCGCTGCGCCGTTGCGGTTCCCCCGGCCGCCGACGGCGATGGCTGTTCACCTTCATCACGACGGCTGGAGCCCTCGTCGAAGGCGGCGTAGCGAAGGTCTGCACCCCTCCACACCTTTCGCATGCGTCATCGCGCTGCTGAGCAGCGTGCGGGACTTATCAAACCAGGGTTGGGGCGACTGGCCAACCGCGTCACAGTGGCGCAGGTCACAATACTCGAAGCCGGACACCGGACTTGCTAGCCATAGACCAGACGGGAAGGATACGGCCGTCCGACCAGCAACGCTTCACAAGGAGTCATACGCCGTGCTCACCCGGGGCCTCCGGCCCGCAGTGACCGCCATCGTGCTGGCGTCGGCGTTACTCATGTCGGCGTGCACCGGTGACCAGAAGCCGACCGCGACCGCACCCACGAGCGTCGCCATCGGCCTGCTCGTGCCGACCAGCGGCCCCAACGCGCAGCTCGGCCAGCAGGCCACCCTGGGCGCCAAACTCGCCGTCGAGGTGGTCAACCGGGACATTCCGACCAAGCCGCTGCCGCTCCCGCTGGGTGCCGGCGTCGGCCTGCGCAACGGGACCAAGCTGACGCTGCTGACCGGCAACACCGAGAGCGCGCCGGAGAAGATCGAGAAGGAGGCCGGCAAGCTCATCGACGACGGTGCCGTCGGCCTGGTCCTCGCCGACACGATCGACGTGGCCCTGGCCACCAGCCGGGTCGCCGACCTGCAGGGCGTCTCCCTGGTCGACGGGCTGAGCACCTCGGACACCTTCGGCGATCTCAACCGCACCGGGCACTTCCGCATCCAGCCGACCGACCGGCGGGAAGTCACCACCGCGCTCGACCTGCTCTACCGGCAGAAGGGCACGGACAAGCAGATCAAGCGGATCGTCACCGCGGCCGGCTCGCCCACGGGCCCGCTCGGCGACCAGGTGAACAGCCTCAAGACCTCGATCGAGGACCTCAGCCAGGCCGCCGGCTACGACGTGGCCGGCAAGGACAAGATCCTGCCGCTCACCGGCAGCGAGGCCGGCCAGCCCAACGGCCAGGTGCAGAAGGGCGACGCGGTCATCGCCGTCGTCACCAGCCCGGCCGAGGCGGGCGCGGCCAACGACCTGGCCGTGAAGCTCAAGGGCACCGCGCCGGTGATCGCGGTCGGCCCGGCCGTCGCCGCGCTCGACGCCGTGAAGAACCCGACCGCGCTGCGCGCCTCCGGCTGGTCCAGCGAGTTCGCCGCCCGCAACCCGATCGCCCAGGTCATCGGCGCGATGTTCGAGCAGGCGTTCCACACGAAGCTGACCGAGGTGGCGGCGGACGCGTTCATGGCCACCCTGACCCTGGCCCTGGCGATGGACCAGTCGGTGGACTATTCCAAGCAGGCCGTCCGCAACGCCGTGCAGCAGCTCAACCTGCCGGCCACGCAGACGATCATGCCGTGGAACGGGGTCCGCTTCGACGGCAACGGCGTCAACCAACTGGCCGGCGGGGTCGTGGAGCTGCGGACCCAGAACGGCTACGCGCTCATCCACCCGGCCGAGCTCGCGATCACGCCGACGTCCGCGCTCTAAGCGCCGCTTCCGCGCACCGGCGGTGTCGTGGAGCAGCGCCCCGGGAACGGCCGCGCGCTCATCCACTTCGCCGAGCTTGCGCACTCCGCCGACCTCGCGATCACGCGGGCGGCGGCGCTCTGAGCGTCGCCTCCGTGCCCTGAGCGCCGCTCCCGCGCACCGACGGCAAATCGCTCCTCACAAGCCGCAGAAGCCGCAAAAAACGCTCAAGGCGCAGAAGTCACGCAACACGAAATAATACGAAATAACCGATAAGTCGTGGCGCGGAGCGCCCGACTTATCGAGAGCGAGAGCAAGAGCGCAACCAGGCGAGCGGTCGGCCAGGTGGGTGGTTCAGCCCAGGTGGGTGACGAGCGCGCCGGGGTCGCTGCGGACCAGTTCGTTGAGGTCCAGGACGTCGCCGGAGGTGGGCTCGACCAGGCGGCGCGGCAGGAGGGGGTGTTCGCGACGCCAGCCCTTGCGGAGCAGGGCGTACTCCACGACGACCGCCAGCAGCGCCGCGCCCATCCACGGTGGTGGTGTTTCCGCGGAGGGGTCGGGGTCCGGGGGTAGGCCGCGCCGGGCCCGCTCCACGTCGACGGGGCGGCGCAGCAGTGTGCCGGCGAGCTCGTCGCGGCCGTCCGGGGGGCGGCCGAGGACGTCGTTGACGGCTTCTACGTACTGCCGCGCCCGGCGTTCGACGTCCGGGAGGTAGGCCTCGACGGGCAGGTCGGCCAGGCGGACCCACGGGTCGGTCGAGTCGGGCAGGACGGCGGCGGCGAGGGTGCGCTGGGCGGCCGGGCCGAGGTCGTCCAGGTGTACCGCGTCCGGGTCCAGGGTGACGAGCGGGCCGCCGGCGGGGGCGCGTAGCTCTTCGGCTAGGCCGGGGTGGCGGGCCGCCAGGTCGTCGGCGGCCGGTTTGATCCTTGGTGCGCCCCACCGGTCCAGCCGCAACCGCCACGCCTGGTGCAAATCCTCGGCCCGCACGATCGCCGTGGTCGGGAGGGAGCCGGTGTCAAGGGTTGGTGCGGTGCCGGAGGCCAGGGGGGCGGCGGCGAAGGCGGCGAACGCGGCTTCGGTCGCGGCCGCTTTGAGCAGGGCCCGGGCGGCGTCCTCGACGGCTGAGAGGCCGCCGCCGGCGGCGGTGATCGCGGCGGCGTCGCGGACCTGTTCGGCCTCGGCCAGCAGCGCCTCGGTGGCGGCCAGCAGGCGGGCGTGCCGGGCGGCGGCCTTCTCCGAGTGTGCGGTGTGGCGGCGGGCGTTGAGCAGGTCGCGGACCAGGTCGGGGTGGCGCGACGGTGGCAGCGCCAGCTCGTGGGTGAGCAGGACCCGCAGCTGGTCGGCGGACAGGCCCCAGACCAGCGGCAGGCCGATGACCAGGACGCCGCCGTCGGTCCGCACGGTGGCCGGGCCGCCGATGTGCACCGAGTGCGGCGGTGGCGCGTCGGCGAACTTCAGTGCGTCGAGCACCACGGAGTGCAGCGCCGCGTGATGTGCGGCATCGACGGCCGGGAGCGGGGGTGGCGACGATGTGTGATCGCCATCCAGCAGCCGGCGACCACGCCAGACGGGCAGCCCGCCGGGAAGTCTCGCCATAGTTGACCAGTCTGCCGCAAATGACCGCCGAAACCGAAGGGGCTTCCGGCCAAGTTACCGGTGAGTCACTATCGGACATGCGCTACGACGTTCGCCGGCGACGAGTTTTCCGAAGGCGTCGTCAACGGCGCCCGTCGCTGACGATCGCCGCCCAGGCCGAGCGGGCGGCGTCGATGTGGCCCGACAAGGGCGAGCCGGATCCGCGCCCGGACCTGGGGGAGCCCTACCGTCCGGTCGCACCGATACCTCCGTCACGTCCCGCGGTCCCGGCGGAGGCTCCGGCCGCTCTCCGACTACCCTTTGCGACATGACCACGCCGCCGCCAGTGCTCGTCGTCGACTTCGGTGCCCAATACGCGCAGCTGATCGCCCGCCGGGTGCGGGAGGCCGACGTGTATTCGGAGATCGTGCCGAGCTCGATGCCGGTCGCCGAGCTGCTGGCCAAGCGGCCCGCGGCGATCATCCTGTCCGGCGGCCCCTCGTCGGTCTACGAGGAGGGCGCGCCGCAGGTCGACCCGGCGCTGTTCACGGCGGGCGTCCCGGTCTTCGGCATCTGCTACGGCTTCCAGGCGATGGCCGTCGCCCTGCGCGGTGAGGCCGCCCACACGGGCAACCGCGAATTCGGGGGTACTGCCCTGACGATCGCCGGCGGCGGTGGCGTCCTGCTGCGGGATCTCGAGGCCGAGCAGTCGGTCTGGATGAGTCACGGGGACTGCGTGACCGCCGCCCCGGCCGGCTTCACGGTCACCGCCGGTTCGCCGGGTGCGCCGGTCGCCGCGTTCGAGGACACCGGGCGCCGCCTGGCCGGCGTGCAGTTCCACCCCGAGGTCGCGCACACCCCGCACGGCCAGGAGATCCTGCGCCGCTTCCTCTACGACATCGCCGGCCTCGAGCCGACCTGGACGTCGAGCAACATCATCGACGAGCAGGTGGAGGCGATCCGGGCCAAGGTCGGCGCCAAGCGGGTCATCTGCGGCCTGTCCGGCGGCGTCGACTCCGCGGTCGCCGCGGCCCTCGTTCACAAGGCCGTCGGTGACCAGCTGACCTGCATCTTCGTCGACCATGGCCTGCTGCGTGCGGGCGAGGCCGAGCAGGTCGAGAAGGACTATGTCGCCGCGACCGCGATCAACCTGAAGGTCGTCGATGCGTCCGCGACGTTCCTCGGCGCGCTGGCCGGCGTCACCGACCCGGAGCAGAAGCGCAAGATCATCGGTCGCGAGTTCATCCGCACGTTCGAGGCCGCCGCCCGCGAGCTCGACGCCGAGGACCACGTCGAGTTCCTCGTGCAGGGCACCCTCTACCCGGACGTGGTCGAGTCCGGTGGCGGCACCGGCACCGCCAACATCAAGTCGCACCACAACGTCGGCGGGCTCCCCGACGACCTGCAGTTCCAGCTGGTCGAGCCGCTGCGGACGCTGTTCAAGGACGAGGTCCGCCAGATCGGCGCCGCGCTCGGCCTGCCCGAGGAGATCGTCATGCGCCACCCGTTCCCGGGGCCGGGCCTGGCGATCCGGATCATCGGCGCGGTCGACGAGGAGCGGCTGGAGATCCTGCGCGCGGCCGACCTCATCGCCCGCGAGGAGCTCACCGCGGCCGGGCTGGACCGCACCGTGTGGCAGTTCCCGGTCGTGCTGCTGGCCGACGTCCGCAGCGTCGGCGTCCAGGGCGACGGCCGCACCTACGGGCACCCGATCGTGCTGCGCCCGGTCTCCAGCGACGACGCCATGACGGCCGACTGGTCGCGGCTGCCGCACGAGCTGATCGCCAAGATTTCGACCCGGATAACAAACGAGGTCCGGGAGGTCAACCGCGTGGTCGTGGACGTTACGTCCAAGCCGCCCGGCACAATTGAATGGGAGTGACCCGGCTGCCTCCCCGGCCACCCACCCTGGCAGGAATAATTCACTCAACACTTCAGGGTGTCTGACCTCTTGTCACGGCCGCCAAAAGCCGGACAATTTATCTCCGTGACTCCAGCGTTACAACCGCTGCGGCGCATCGCGGCTTACTGCGTGTGCACCGACGGCGACACCGTGCTACTTGTGCGGGCCTCGGCCAAGTCCGGGACGCCCGGCGTCTGGTCGCTGCCCGGCGGCGCCGTTGACCACGGTGAGAACCCGGTCGACACCGTCGTGCGGGAGACCGCCGCCGAGACCGGGCTGTCCGTCGCCGTGGTCAAGCTGCGCGACGTCCTGGCCGACATGCGCGCGCTCCCGGCCCGCGAACTGACGATCCACACCGACCGGCTCATCTACGAGGTCACGGTCCGCGGCGGCGCGCTGCGCGACCGGGTCGGCCAGCCCACCGACCTCGCCCGCTGGGTCACGCTGGAAGAGGCCAAGCAGTTGCCGCTGCGCCGGTTCACCGCCGACGCGCTCGGTCTGCCGGAGGCGGCGGCCGATATACGACCGGACGGTACCCCCCAAATCCCTTCGTTCTATGCGGTGCCCGGCCCCGACGGGCTGCACCGGGCCCAGCGCTTCGCCGCCTATGCGGTCTGCACCGACCGGCGCAACCGGGTCCTGCTCACCCGCATCTCCGACGGATACCCCGGCGGCGGCTGCTGGCACCTGCCCGGCGGCGGCACTGACTTCGGCGAGCAGCCCGGCGTGGCGCTCATCCGCGAGCTCGTCGAGGAGACCGGCCAGGAAGGCAGGATCGTCGAGCTGCTCGGCGTGGCCAGCCATCGCGACGCCGCCCAGCTCGGCCCCGAGGGCTACCCCATCGACTGGCACGGCGTCCGCGCCTTCTACCGCGTCCAGGTCGCCCGCTCCAGCCGCCCGGTGATCCACGACGTCGGCGGCTCGACCGCCGAGGCCCGCTGGTTCGACCCTGAGGAGCTCGACGAACTGCCGCTGACCGAGGTGACCGAGGAGGCCCTTCGCGGGGTCGGCCTACGCTGATCACCATGACGCAGACACGGGTGATCACCGTCTACGGCCGGCTGCCGGACGCGGCCGAGGAGATCGGCGGCCCGATCCGGCACGGGGAAAACCCCGCGTCCGCCGTGGTCCGGCTGTTCCGCGAGCGCTCCGGCACACCGGTTGTGGTTTCGGGGGTACACGCTGTGCTCGCACTGATCACAGACGATCTCCATGAGGATCGCGTCGTGTTCGATGTCGTCCCCGCTTCGGGGGAGTCGGTGGCCGATGCCTTCGTCGAGGCCCGGTCCGACCTCCCGAAGGGCCAGCGGTTCGCCGCCTACGGCCTCGTCACCGACCCGGCCGGCCGGGTCCTGCTCACCCAGATCGCCCAGGGCTTCCCCGGCGCCGGCCGCTGGCACCTGCCCGGGGGCGGCACCGACGTCGGCGAGCAGCCGGCCGATGCGCTGCTGCGGGAGCTGTACGAGGAGACCGGTCAGCGCGGCGAGATCGTCGAGCTGCTCGGGGTGACCCACCGGCGCAGCTCGGGGCTCGTGGGGCCGGAGGGGTACCCCATGAACTGGCACGCCGTCCGCGCCCTCTACCGGGTGCTGGTGCGTGAGCCGTCGCCACCGAGCGTGACGGAGGCGGTCGGCGGATCGACCGCCGGGGCGGCCTGGTTCGAGCCGGACGAGCTGTCCGGTCTGACCGTCACGGAAGTGGTCCAGTGGGCGGCGGGACGGCCCGCATCGGGGGAGTGACGAGCGTCGTTAAAATGGACTAGAGGTTAACCGAATTACTACACTGAGTAGTTCCACGACTCGTCCTTCCCGGCGGTTTCCTACCTGAGGCATCGCCAAGCGCGACCTGATATGAGACCGTGTAGATCGCGAGACCTACTCGCGAACCGGACAACGAGGGTCAAAAGGCCCCGGAAAAACGGACCGTGGGAACCTCGTTCCTACATGGAGGATCAGTGCCGAGCACACCTTGGCAGCGACGACGCACCACGGACAGCCCGCGCCCCGGTGGCGGACGGCAATGGGCGGGACGGCTGCGACGCAGCGGCTCGCTCGCCCGTCAGGTGCTCTTCGCCGGACGAGTCGGCCGCCGCGGCGAAGGCAACGTTGCCGGCGCCACCTCGCTGCTCGTGCCCGCTGCGGAGACCGACACCCGCACCGGCCGCGTCCGCCTGCCCCGCCTGCGGATGCGCCGTCGTGACGGACTGTCACGGGACCTGACCACGCTGGCCCCGATCAGCCCCCCGGTCGTCCCCGCCGCGCCGGTAGCTCCCCACGTCGACGACGAGCCCGCCCAGCTCGCCATCCCACTGCTCCCCGGCGAGCGCACAATCGCCCGCCGCATCCGCTTCGCCCTGGTCAACGCCTGCACCCTGAGCAGCCTCATGCTCGGCCTGTCGGCCATCTTCATCGCCGTCAACCAGGGCGACGTGCGGGCGGCCGCGGCCCTGCTCATCGCCTGCGTCGTCTTCGACGGCCTCGACGGCTTCCTGGCCCGCCGCCTGGGCGTGGCCAGCCCGTTCGGCGCGCAGATGGACTCGCTGGCCGACATGTGCTCCTTCGGCCTGGCCGCCCCCGTGGTCGTCTACGCCTGGCTCAACGGCTCCGCCCCCGGCTGGTTCCTGGTCCCGGCCTGCGCCCTCGTGGCCGCGGCCGCCGCGATCCGCCTGGCCCGCTTCAACGTCTCCCCGAAGGACGGCCGCTTCTTCTGCGGCGTCCCGACGACCATGTGCGCGGCCGTCCTGGCCCTGGGCACCCTGATCGCCCCGGAAATGCCGGCCGCCCTCCGCATCGCCGGCGTGGTCCTGCTCGGCCTGGCGATGGTCTCCAGCTTCCCCTACGCGAAACTGGCCCGCCTCCTGAAACTCCCGCCGTGGCTGCTGGTCCTGCCGGTGATCGGCGCCTTCGTGAACTACCGTGTCACCTTCGTCGTGGTGGTCCTGGCCTACCTGATCAGCGGCCCGCTCCTCTGGCTGAAGCACCGCAACGACAACCAGCCCGCGTAGCCCCTCACGCCAGTATCTGGGCCCCCGCTTCCCGCACGTTGGGGAACGGGGGCCGTCTGTTGCCAAGGGCGGAAGAGCCGGAGCAATTGCATTGCTCGGGTCCGCGTGACTCGCGGTCCGCTCCTCCCGCGAGGCCCCGGTCGGCGCCGGGGCGCCTCCCTTCCGACTTCGCCGAGTGAAAGGAAGAAGCATCGGCCCTGGCGGGCCTCAAACGCCCGCCCACCGGGCGCACCGACCGACCTGCGCTCCTGGGGACTGTTCACCGGCCGCACGAAGCGCGACCCGACCCCGAGGAAACCCCCACGACAGCCGCGCGCCGCAACGTCCCGCCGCCGCCGCACGCGCCCGCATTCCGAACCCACGGCGCCAAGACCAAGCCCCCGACGACAAGGCAGCGCAGTCGACAGTGATCCGCATCGTTGCCGGGCGCTTCAACCCAAGAGCAGCGACAGCTCAGACCAGGCGGCGGTCGGCGGCCCAGCGGGAGAGCTCGTAGCGGTTCGACATCTGCAGCTTCCGCAGAACATTCGACACGTGCGTCTCGACGGTCTTGATGGAGATGAAGAGCTCCTTCGCGATCTCCTTGTACGCGTACCCCCGAGCCAGCAGTCGTAGCACCTCGCGCTCCCGGTTGGTCAGCTGGTCCAGTTCCGGGTCGGCGACGGGGGTGTCGGGGCGGGCCGCGAACGCGTCGAGGACGAAGCCGGCGAGGCGGGGGGAGAAGACGGCGTCGCCGTCGGCGACGCGGCGGATGGCGTCGGCGAGCTCGTCCGGGGAGATGGTCTTGGTGACGTAGCCGCGGGCGCCGGCGCGGATCAGGCCGATGACGTCTTCGGCGGCGTCGGAGACGGAGAGGGCCAGGAAGCGCACGTTGGGGTGGGTGCGGCGCATGGCGTCGAGGACGGCGCGGCCGCCGCCGTCGGGCATGTGGACGTCGAGGAGGACGACGTCGGGCTCGAGGGCGGCGATCTTCTGGACCGCCTCGGCGACCGCGCTGGCCTCGCCGATCACGTCGACGTGCAGGCCGAGTTCGGCGCGGACGCCCGCGCGGAACATCGCGTGGTCGTCGACCAGGAAGACGCGCAGGCGCGGGGTGGTCTCGTCGGTGCTCATCGCTCTCCGCTTTCACTAGAACCAGCCGCTGAAGCCGAAGCCGAACCAGTCGCTGAACCCGAACCAGTCGCTGAAGCCGATGCCGTCGCCGGGGCCGATGTCGCCGAAGCGTGCTTGCGGCGCTTGGCCTCGGTGTCGATCGGCATGTGCAGGCGCACTTCAGTGCCTTCGCCGGGGGTACTGCGAATCTCCGCCCGGCCACCGTGACGCTGCATGCGCAGGATGATCGAGCCACGCACCCCGTGCCGATCATCGTCCACGGCGGCCAGGTCGAAGCCGGCGCCCCGGTCGCGGACGAAGACGCTGACGCAGTCGGGTTCGACCTCGGCGTACAGCGAAATCGTCTGCACTTTCGCATGTTTGGCCGCGTTGACGAGCGCCTCCCGGGCCGCGGCGACGATCGCGCCGACCTTCTCGTCGACGTCGACGTCACCGACGACGACGGTCTCGACCGCGATCGCGAACGTGTCCTCGACCTCGGCCGACGCCTCTTCGAGGGCGGCGCTGAACTTCTCCATGGGCGAGGCGGTCGGCTTGTAGAGCCAGTTGCGCAGCGTCCGCTCCTGCCCCCGCGCCAGCCGCTGGACCTCTTTGACGTCGCCGGCGTTGCGCTGGATGAGGGCGAGCGTGTGCAGCACCTGGTCGTGGATCATCGCGGCCAGCTCGGCCCGCTCCTGCTCCCGGACCCGGGCCTCGCGCTCGGTGCTGAGCTGGGTGAACATCCGGTACAGCAGCGGCGCCAACGCCAGCCCGACGCCCGCGAGGGCCACGGCGGCGAAGCCGAGCCCGTAGCCGATCGAGGAGAACGGCACCCCGCGCAGCGGCACGCCGACCACGAACACGCCGATGATCCCGGCGACCACGAGCAGGCCGCCGCCGACGAACCGCACCAGGTAGGACTTGCGGTTGGTGTCCATCACCGCGCCCAGCCACGGCATCCCGGGCACGGCCGCCGACCAGCGCTCGCGGCGTTTCGGGTCGGCCTGGTGCCAGATGATGCCGGCGCCGAGGGCGATGACCGCGGCGAGCCAGCCGATCACCGCCGAGACGCCCGTGCGGCCGTCGGGCTGCAGCATGAGCCGCAGGACCACGATGCCGACGCCGAGCGCGAGGAACGAGAACAGCTGGTTGACGTTGCGCCCGCCGCCCCGCCCGTGCGGTGGCATCGGCAGGACCGCCCAGAACGCGGCGTAGAGCAGCGCACCGAGCCCGTTGAACGCGGCGAGCACCACGAACGCCACGCGCACCAGCACCACCGACGCACCGAGATGCGCGGCGAGGCCGGCCGCGACGCCTCCGACGACCCGGTCGGCGGGTTCGCGATACAGGCGGCGGACGGGGAACGGGCTGCTCACCTCCGAATCGTCACACGGATGCGGGACACAAAACCACTCCGAGAGGCCCGGAGCCGCAGAATCAGGGTGCCGTCAGGGTCGATGCCGGAGGCGGCGGCCCCGTCCGTCCGCGAGCATTGACGGCATGACGAACCCGCCCGCCGCCGACGAGCCGGCCGCCAACGCCGCTTCCCGTGGCGCCGGCGATGCAAAACCGGACGATTCGGGTGCACAGCCCGAGCCCCGCCCAGCCGCCGAAGACTCCCACGACGCCGAGTCGAAGACCAAAGACCTGGACGCTTCGGGGGTACGGCCTGAGCCCCGCCCCGTCGCCAACACCCCCGACGACGAGCGGGAAGAGCCGCCGACCGCTCCGAGCTTCGAGGCCGACTACACCCCACCGGGCCCGCCGGCCACGCTCGACTGGCCCGCTGAGACCACAGACGAGCACGCCACCGTGAGCGAGCACGCCATCACCGAAGAGCACACCGCCGCCAAGACCACGCCCGAGCCGTTGTCGGACGAGCACGCCACGGACGAGCAGGCCGCGGACGAGCAGTTCGCCGCCGCCACCGCCGCACCGCCGCCCTCGACCGCTTGGGACGCTCCTCCGCCTCCGCCGTCGACTGGTGGGGCCACACCGCCACCACCTGGAGGCATGCCGCCCGGCGCGGGGATGCCCGGCGCTGGAATGCCCGGCGGAGGGATGCCCGGCGGAGGGATGCCCGGCGGAGGGATGCCGCCTGGTGGGATGCCCGGTGGTGGGATGCCGCCGCCGTTCGGAGCGCCGCCGCCGCCGTTCGGGGCCGGGTTCAACCGGGCCCTGCTCGTCCGGCCGCAGCAGGGCCGCTACGTCGCCGGTGTCTGCGCCGCCATCGGCCGCGCCACCAACACCGACCCCACCCTCTGGCGGGTGATCTTCGCCGTGCTGACGCTGGCCGGCGGGGTGAGCATCGTCGCGTACCTCCTCGGCTGGCTCCTGCTGCCCGCCGAGGGTGACACCGGCTCCCCGCTGGAGGCCCTGCTCGGGCGCGGCCGCTCCGGCACGTCGGCGCCGCTGGCGATCGCGATCGGCGTGTTCGCGGTGCTCGCGTTCCTGCTGGTCATGTCCCAGAACTTCGGGGCCGCGCTGGTCGGCCTGGCCGTCGTCATCGGCGTGGTCGCGCTGGTCGTGCGCGGTCAGGGCAACAATCAGCAGGCGCCGCCGCCGGGGCCGTACGTGCCGCCGCCCATCCCGAACCCGGCTCCGGGCCAGTTCGCGACCACGGGCGCGCCGTTCGGTGCACCGCAGTACCAGCCGGGGCCCGCGCCTTCGTTCGGCCCCATGTCGTTCGGCGCGCCGTCGTTCGGCGCCCCGCCACCGCGCCCGACGGCGCCGACCGCACCTGGAGGGTTCGAGATGGCCGACGCCCCCGAGGCGCCCGAGCCGCGGCCGGGCAGCGTGGGCACGACGGCTGACCTGGGTGACGACCGGGCCGACGAGCCGGGGCCGCCGCTGATCCCGCAGGCCGCCGCCTACGCGGAGCCGAAGGCGCCCACCGGCCTGTCGTTCCCGCCGGTGCCCCCGATGCCGGCGTTCCCGCCGGTGCCGCCCCTGCCGCCGGTCCCGCCGATGCCGGGCAGTGCCCCGTCCGGATACCGCCCGCCGTTCGCGCCGCGCGGCCCGTTCGCCGGCAGCCCCTACGCCGCGAGCCTCGGCTACCCGCCGGGTCCTCCGGGCGCGCCCTATCCGGGGCTGGGACCGGTGCCGCGGGTGAAGAAGCCGAAGGAGCGGTCGCGCCTGGGCCGGATCACGTTCTCGCTGATCCTGCTGTCGCTCGGGGTGCTCGCGGCGCTCGAGGTGACCGTGGCCGATTTCAAGACGAGCACCTTCTTCGCAGTACCACTGGCAATCACCGCTCTTGGTCTGATCACCGGAGCCTGGTTGGGGCGGGCCCGGGTGCTGATCCTGCTCGGGGCGGTGCTGAGCATCGCCTTGGCGATCGCGACCGCGGCGGCGGACGTGGCCATCCCGCGCAGCACGGCCAACATCTACATTGCTCCGACGACGTTCGAGGAGCTGCGGGACGAGTACTCGACCGACATCGGCGACGTCAGCGCCGACCTCACCGAGCTCAACTTCACCGCGCAGGAGATGCCGACGGTCATCTCGTTCCACGTCGGGGCGGGCGACATGCGGATCACGGTGCCGGCGAACGTGGACGTGACGGTCAACGTGCGCGTCCAGGCCGGCGACTGCCAGGTCTTCGACACGCAGTGCGGCGGGTTCAAGCAGTCGACGACGGTCACCGACTACGGGGCCGACGGCCAGGGCAAGGGCGGCCAGCTGACCCTCGACCTGGACACGCAATTCGGTGATGTGAGGGTGACCCGATGAAGCCACACCGTCTGGACGGCGTCTCGCTGACGTTCGGACTGATCTTCCTGGGAATCGTGGTGGTCTGGCTGTTCAACCAGGCCGTCTCGGTCAACTTGAACGCCGGCTGGATCGTGGCCGTCGGCCTGATCCTGTTCGGAGGGCTCGGCCTGCTGGGGGCACTGCGCTCGGACAAACCGCAGCGCGGCAAGGCCGAGTCGAACGGCGATGGGCTCGACTACGACCTGGACGCCGACTGACCCGGATGGGGGCCGGGATGACCGGGCTCGGGCGGGGGCCCGGCGCGGTCGGTTCGGTGAAGCTCAGCGGGGGGCTGGGCGGACGGCTCGGGTGGGGGACCTGAGCCGATCGGGTTCGGGCGGGGGGCCCGGGCCCGCGAGCCAAGGATGTGGAACGGCTCATCGCGGCACGGAATATGCTGGCCGACGGGGTTCATGCCCCGTCGGCCGGCTTGCGTTCGCGGGCCGAGTCCCTGAGCGACCATGACAACCTTTTGAGGAGCCCTTCCGAGATGACCCAGCTTCCCGTTGGCGGCACGTCCGGCGCCTCCCGCCGCCCGACCCAGATCGGTGACCGGGCCGCCCGGGTCCTCGCCTCCGAGCTCGCCCGCCACGGCGGCCCGAAGACCGGCCTGGTGATCGGCGCGGCCGCCGGCTCACCGGCCCTGGCCGCGGTGATCGACGCACTGCTGCCCGACGACCGGCTGACCGTGGTCGGCTCCGGCCCGGGCGGGGCCGCGGCCCTGCGCGAGCACGTGGAGCGCCAGGGCCGCTGGGTCGTCGAGCGCACCCGGGTGATCGACTCGATCGACGCCGCCGACCCCGCCGACGTGGTGATCCACGCCGAGGCGCTGACCGGCGGCGCCGAGGAGGCCCGCGAGGTGCTCGCCGGCCTGGCCAAGCTGGTCGCCGACGGCGGCGTGCTCACCGTCGTGGTGCCCGCGACCCGGCTGCCCAGCGGGGCCGCCGACGAGGTCGAGCGGCAGGCGGCGCTGTACGGCGTCGGCAGCGACCTGGTCCTGCGCAACGTCCCGCCGGTCCGCGTCCACCGGCTCCGGCTCACGCCCGCCCACCACAGCGCGGCCGCCAACCTGCTCCCGGCGCTGCGCCCGTCGAGCGTTCCGCTGACCCGCGGCATGAACATCGACTCCAACGGCGTCGCCGCGGCCGGCATCGCCCTGGGCCTGGCCGCGCTGGCCAAGGCGGCCCGCCCGAAGTCGAAGCTGTGGCTGGTCCCGGCCCTGGCCGCGGCCCCGGTGGCGGCGTTCTTCCGCGACCCGCAGCGCGACGTGCCCGACGACGCGACCGCGATCGTGGCCGCCAGCGACGGCAAGGTCCTCGGCGTCGAGCGCATGCACGACGAGCGCTTCGGCGACATGGAGTTCCTCCGCATCGCCGTGTTCCTCTCGGTCCTGGACGTCCACGTCAACCGCTCCCCCGTGGCCGGCAAGGTCGTCGACTACTTCGTCGAGGACGGCGGCTACGCGGCCGCGATGAAGCCCGAGGCGGAGCACAACGTCGCGGCCTACACGCTGCTCGAGACCGCACACGGCCCTGTAGCGGTGGTCCAGCGCACGGGCCTGATCGCCCGCCGCATCGTCCAGCGCGCCCCGATCGGCTCCCTGCTGGCGAAGGGCGAACGCTTCGGCCTGATCCGCTTCGGCTCCCGCACCGACGTCTACCTCCCGGCCGACAAGGCCACCCCCGAGGTAGCCCCCGGCGACCGAGTCGTAGGCGGCCGAACCGTCATCGCCACCTGGCACTAGCCCACCCGACCTGCGCCGCCGCCCTCAACCGCAGCGGCGCAGGTCGGCCTTGCACCCCGGCCGGCCGGCAACCAGCCGGTGCTTCTTCCTTTCGCTCGGCGGAGTCGGAAGGGAGGCGCTCCGGCGCCGACCGGGGCCTCGCGGGAGGAGCGGACCGCGAGTCACGCGGACCCGAGCAATGCAATTGCTCCGGCTTATGTTCGGGAATCGGCGCGGCTCAGGCGGTGGCGAAGACCGAGTAGCCCTCGGCCAGGCGGCCGTCGGGGAGGCCGCCGGCTCGGGCGACCATGGCGTGGCGGTCGCGGAGCATCTGTTCGAAGCCGTCCAGGTGGCCGGTCTGTGAGAGGTGGGCGCGCAGCGCGGCGAGTTTGCGGTGGAATACGTCGGTGATGTCGACGATGTGGTCGGGGCTGGGGCCGCCGCTGTACCAGATTTCGCGGACCGTCCACGGGTCCAGGCCGATGTCGGTGAACGTGAACGGGTTGCGGGCGTCGGGGTACACGGCGCAGGTCGTCGCCTCGCCGGCGGCCAGGTGGTCGGGGTGGCTCGGGCCGGCCAGGCGGTCCCAGCGGCGCAGCGGTGAGCTGGTCAGGACCCGGTCAGGGCGGAAACGGCGGATCGCGGCGGTGATGTCGCGGCGCAGGGCGATGGTCGGTTCGAGGACGCCGTCGTGGTACCCCTCCAGGAACTCCACCTGCTTCACGCCCACGGCCGCGGCGGCGGCGCGCTGTTCGCGTTCGCGCAGGAGCGGCATCTCCTCGCGCGGGGTGTCGTCGAACCCGCCGGCGTCGCCCCTGGTCACGAGGAGGTACTTGACCTCTAGGCCGGCATCGACCCAGGTCGCGATCGTGCCGGCGGAGCCGAAGTCGACGTCGTCGGGGTGCGCGAGGACGCACAGCACGCGCTGCACGTCGGTGAGCGGCGCGGCCGATGGAGGAAAGGTCATGTTCCTATTAGACCGCTTACAGCGGCCCGCGACCGGCGCGCAGGATGAGCAGGGCCAGCTGGGTGCCGTCGGCGCCGAGGTCCTGGGAGAAGCGCTCGAGGATCTCGCGCTCGCGGGAGAGCACGAGGCGGGTGCCGCCGGCGGCGACGCGGGTCTTGCCGACCTCCTGCGAGATCGCGGCCCGTTCTTTCCACAGCGCCACGAGGGCGGAGTCGATCTCGTCGATGCGCTGGCGCAGGCCCTGGATGTGCTCGTCCGGGGTGGTGGTGGGCTGCTGGTCCATGGTGGTGGTGACCATTTCTGCTCGTCCCCTGTGTTTCAGGCCTGGTGCATCCGGCCCCGGAACGCGAACGCCCCGGGCTCGGAGCCCGGGGCGTCGGTAGGTTTTGCGATCAGGCGCGACCTACGGCTGCCGGACTCCGGTAGCCGTAAAAAAAGTAGCGCGCCCGCTCGATCACGTAGCCGAGTATCGCACGGCCTCAACGCGACCGGAAAGACCTTCCGGAAGTTGGGACGGGTCGGTTTTCGGTCACCCGTACGAACCGGGATGGGTGTCGCGCCCCGGAAAGTGTCACACCGTCGGCGTAGAGTCGCGGCTGCGATGGATGCTCTGTTCGTAGTACCTCAGTCTCGCCCGCCGCAGCCCGAAGCTCCGGCGGCGCCGCCCCGACCCCCGATGCGCGACCTGCTGGACGGGCTCAACGGCCCCCAGCGTGACGCGGTGACGCACGAGGGGCAGCCCCTGCTCATCGTGGCCGGCGCCGGGTCCGGCAAGACGAAGGTGCTCACGAGCCGGATCGCCTACCTGCTGGCCGCCCGCCACGTGCACCCCGGCGAGATCATCGCGATCACGTTCACCAACAAGGCCGCCGGCGAGATGAAGGAGCGGGTCGCCAAGCTGGTGGGCAACCGCGCCCGGCTGATGTGGGTGTCCACGTTCCACTCGGCCTGCGTGCGGATCCTGCGCAACGAGCACGACCACGCCGGGCTCAAGTCGACGTTCTCGATCTACGACGCCGACGACTCGCGCCGGCTCATGCAGCTCGTCGCCCGGGAGCTCGACCTCGACCCGAAGCGCTACCCGCCGCGGGGCCTGGCGACGCAGGTGTCCAACCTCAAGAACGAGCTCATCGACCCCGAGAAGTTCGCCGGCACCGCCAAGGGGCCGGCCGAGCGGGCCCTGGCCGAGGCCTACACGCTCTATCAGCAGCGGCTGACCGAGGCCCACGCGCTCGACTTCGACGACCTGATCATGCGGGTCGTCCACCTGCTGCAGAGCCACCCGGAGGTCGCCGAGTCCTATCGGCGGCGCTTCCGGCACGTGCTCGTCGACGAGTATCAGGACACCAACCACGCGCAGTACATGCTGGTGAAGGAGCTGGTCGGGGACACCGGCGAGCTCTGCGTGGTGGGCGACGCCGACCAGTCGATCTACGCGTTCCGGGGCGCGACGATCCGCAACATCCTGGAGTTCGAGCGCGACTACCCCAACGCGCGCACGGTCCTGCTGGAGCAGAACTACCGCTCCACCCAGACGATCCTGTCCGCCGCCAACTCGGTGATCGGCCGCAACAGCGACCGCAAGCCGAAGCGGCTGTGGAGCGACCAGGGCGAGGGCGAGCAGATCGTCGGATACGTCGCCGACACCGAGCACGCCGAGGCCGACTGGGTGGCCCGCGAGATCGACCGGCTCTCCGACAACGAAGGCGTCCGCCCGGCCGACGTCGCCGTGTTCTACCGCACCAACGCGCAGTCCCGCGTGTTCGAGGAGATGTTCATCCGCTTCGGCCTGCCCTACAAGGTCGTCGGCGGGGTCCGCTTCTACGAGCGCAAAGAGGTCCGCGACGCGCTGGCCTACCTGCGGGCGGTGGCCAACGAGGACGACACGGTGAGCGTCCGCCGCGTCCTCAACACCCCCCGCCGGGGCATCGGCGACCGGGCCGAGGCCTGCATCGAGGCCCTCGCCAGCCGCGACCGCGTCTCGTTCGGTGCCGCGCTGCGCCGGGCGAGCGAGGCCCCCGGCATCTCGACCCGGGCCGTCAACGCGATCGGCGAGTTCGTGGCCCTGCTCGACGACCTGCGCGCCCTGGCGGAAACGGCGATGCCCGAGGAGGTCCTCGAGGCCGCCCTCGACCGCTCCGGCTACCTCGCCGAGATCGAGGAGAGCACCGACCCGCAGGAGGCCGGCCGCGTCGAAAACCTCCAGGAGCTCGTCAGCGTCGCCCGCGAATACACCGAGCGGGCCGAGGCCACGATCACCGTCGCGGCCGAGCAGGGCGACGCCACCACCGCCCCGCCCCCGAGCGTCGCCGGCTTCCTCGAGCAGGTCTCCCTCGTCGCCGACGCCGACCAGATCCCGTCCGACGACCCCGACCACACCGGCGTCGTCACCCTCATGACCCTGCACACCGCGAAGGGCCTCGAGTTCCCGGTCGTCTTCCTCACCGGCCTCGAGGACAGCGTCTTCCCGCACCAGCGCGCGATGAGCGACAAGAAGGAGCTGGAGGAGGAGCGCCGCCTGGCCTACGTCGGCATCACCCGGGCCCGCCAGCGCCTCTACATCTCCCGCGCCGTGACCCGCTCCGCCTGGGGCGCCCCGTCCTACAACCCGCCGTCGCGCTTCCTCGAGGAGCTCCCACCCGAGCTGATCCGCTGGGAACGCACCGACGCCGCCTACACGAGCTGGTCCGGCCGCGCCGGCGTCGGCGGCCGCTCCTCCGGCGCCACCCAGTCACGCACGTCGTCGTTCGTCGGCAACACCCCGAAGGCGGCGCAGCTGGCGGCCCGGCTCGGTCTCGACGCGTCCAAGCTCTCCACGGCCAGTGAGCTGCAGCGGGAGGTGCCCAACTTCGCGGTCGGCGATCGGGTCAACCACCAGCGTTACGGGCTGGGGCGGGTTCTGGCGGTCGAAGGGGCCGGGCCGCGGGCGCAGGCGCAGATCGACTTCGGCGACCAGGTGGTGTGGCTGGTGCTGCGGCACGCGGCGATCGAGAAGCTGTAGGCGGCGTCGTCGGGCGAGAAGCTGTAGGCGGCGTCGTCGGGCAGGGGGCCGGGCGGGGGCCGGGAATGTGGGCAAGGGCTAAAAGGCCACAGCGAAAAGCTGCAAGACAGAGCAATTGCATTGCTCGGGCTCGTCGTTATCGCGGTCCGTTCCTCCCGCGAGAGACCGGTCGGCGCCGGGGCGCCTCCCTTCGGCGTCCGCCGTTTGTAACGGTTCCAAACGGCGGCGCTGGCGCGCCTTCCAAAAGCGCCGCCAGGCGGCTCTCACTGCTCAGCCCCGTTCGGCCCGGGGGATGGCGGAGATCGTGCGGGGGTGTGGGTGGAGGCGAAGCCTTCCCCACGGAAATGAACCAGCTCAGGAATAGATCGACTCGGTGTGTTTCTGGATGTCGACGCCGTGTTTGCGCATGAAGCTCAGCGGTTCGATCGGCTTGTCGTCCTGGCGTACCTCGAAGTGCAGGTGGGAGCCGAACGAGTGGCCGGTGTTGCCGACCAGGGCGAGCCGGTCGCCGGCCTTCACCTGCTGGCCCTCCTTGCACAGGAGCTTGGAGGCGTGGCCGTAGACGGTGACGATGCCGTCGCCGTGGTCGATCATGACGTTGTTGCCGTAGCCGGCGTTCCAGCGGCACAGGATGACCTTGCCCGCGGCGACCGCGGTGAACGGGGCGCCGGTCGGGGCGCCCAGGTCGACGCCCGGGTGGAGGCGGCCCCAGCGCTCGCCGTAGAACGAGGTCAGCGTGTAGCTGTGCAGCGGCAGGATCCACACGTCGGGGGCGGGCTGGTTGGCCGTGGACAGGGTCGTCTTGGCGTCGCCGCGGCTGGCTCGATCACCGGCCCGGTCGCCCGAACGGGTGGTGATGTCGGCGTAGCTGCTCGTCGACTCCATCGTCAGGCCGTCGGTGTGGGGCTCCGGCAGGGTCGACGCCGTGCCCAGGGCGACCACGCCGGAGGCGACGATCGTGGTGGTCAGTACCGCCAGCAAGCGACTGCGGGGACTTTCCAGCCGCCGGCGGCCCCGGTAATTCGCGCGCTGGGTTGCTGAGGGCACCGCGAAACCTCCGGAGAATGGCGACTGATTGGCCGTACAATTGTGAGCGGTAATTGTGAGAATGAATCATTAATCCTTTGAACCGACCGTCACCGTAGACAGGTCGGAATCTTTCGCACAAGCGCCGCGCCGAATAACGGGTGCGATTGTGCCCGTCGGGTTGGTTGTGCGTAACCGCGGTGTGGTGTGGTCGTTGCGGGCCGGGCGGATTGGATTGCGGTACCTTCGGTTGAGACCCCGCAACGGTGCGGGCTCGCCTGACTGTGGCCGTCACAAGCGGCCGGGAAGGACCGTGAGGATGAGCGCGCGGACCCGCGTCGTCATCGCCAAGCCTGGGCTCGACGGGCACGACCGAGGAGTGAAGATCGTCGCCCGGGCGTTGCGCGACGCCGGCATGGAGGTCATCTACACCGGGCTGCACCAGACGCCCGAGCAGATCGTGGAGACCGCGATCCAGGAGGACGCCGACGCCGTCGGGCTGTCGGTGCTCTCGGGTGCGCACATGACCCTGTTCAAGCGGGTCATCGAGCTGCTGGCCGAGCGGGGCGCGGAAGACGTCACCGTGTTCGGCGGCGGGATCATCCCGGACGAGGATCTGCCCGAGCTCAAGGAGCTGGGTGTGGCCGCCATCTTCACCCCGGGCGCCACCACGCAGTCGATCGTGGAATGGGCGCAGAAGAATCTGGTGACCGGATAGGCGTGCGTCAAAGAAAACTGGGCCCAAAAAATTGGGCGCAGAGAAATTGGGCACACAGGGGGAGGGGCCGGACGCACCCCTCACACGTCCGGCCCCTCTATCGCACGATGCCCCGCCGCCACCCCTCGACCGACAGGGCATCGGCCGTTTTTGGTGCCGGCCCTACCTCGGGTTTTCCCCGTGGGCGGGCCGACACTGCTCTCAACGACGCTCCATCGGGGCGGTTACGCGGCCGCGGCCGTGTCACCTGGAAGTGAAATGTCGCAGGAGTGGAATGGGGCACATCAGGAGCCCGCGCCGCGCTGCGGGGTGAGGCCGTGGTTAGGCTGCGCTTGTTGAGCCGTCCTCGCGATGGGGCAGGCGGCACGGTTGACGGAACGGGACCACTGTGGACCTGTACGAGTACCAGGGGCGCGCCCTCTTCGCCAAGCACGGGCTGCCCGTGCTGGGCGGCGGTGTCGCCGAGACCCCTGCCGAGGCCCGGGCGATCGCCGAAGAACTCGGTGGCCGGGTCGTCATCAAAGCCCAGGTGAAGGTCGGGGGCCGCGGCAAGGCCGGCGGCGTCAAGCTCGCGGAGAACGCCGATGAGGCGACCACCCACGCGACCAACATCCTCGGCATGGACATCAAGGGCCACACGGTCCACAAGGTGATGGTCACCACCACGGCCGACATCGCCGAGGAGTACTACTTCTCCTACCTGCTCGACCGGGCGAACCGCACGTTCCTGTGCATCGCCAGCGTCGCCGGCGGCATGGAGATCGAGACCGTCGCACACGACGCGCCGGAGAAGGTGGCCAAGGTCGCCATCGACGCGGTCAAGGGCGTCGACGAGGCCCTCGCCCGCCAGATCGTCGAGCAGGCCAAGTTCCCGGCCGACGTCGCCGACCAGGTCGTCTCGATCGCGGTCAAGCTGTGGGCCGCGTTCGTCGCCGAGGACGCCACGCTGGTCGAGGTCAACCCGCTGGCGAAGACCCCCGACGGCACCGTGCTGTGCCTCGACGCCAAGGTCACGCTGGACGCGAACGCCGACTTCCGCCAGGCCGAGCACGCCGAGCTCGAGGACAAGGCCGCGGCCGACCCGCTGGAGCAGGCGGCCAAGGAGAAGAACCTCAACTACGTGAAGCTCGACGGCAACGTCGGCATCATCGGCAACGGCGCGGGCCTGGTCATGTCGACCCTGGACGTCGTCGCCTACGCCGGCGAGGGCCTCGGCAGCAAGCCGGCCAACTTCCTCGACATCGGCGGCGGCGCCAGCGCCCAGGTCATGGCCAACGGCCTGGAGATCGTGCTGGGCGACCCCGACGTCAAGAGCGTCTTCGTCAACGTGTTCGGCGGGATCACCGCCTGCGACGCGGTGGCCAACGGCATCGTGCAGGCGCTGCAGCTGCTGGGGGACCGGGGCGAGGCGGTCACCAAGCCGCTCGTCGTCCGCCTCGACGGCAACAACGCGGAGGAGGGCCGCCGCATCCTGGATGAGGCCGCCAACCCGCTGATCGAGCGGGTCGACACGATGGACGGCGCGGCCCGCCGGGCCGCCGAGCTCGCAGCGAGTGGGGTGTAACGACCATGGCGGTATGGCTCACCGAGTCCAGCAAGGTCATCGTGCAGGGCATGACCGGTGCCGAGGGCTCCAAGCACACCCGGCGCATGCTCGCCGCGGGCACCGACGTGGTCGGCGGCGTCAACCCGCGCAAGGCCGGTCAGCAGGTCGACTTCGACGGCACCAAGCTCCCGGTGTTCGCGAGTGTCGGCGAGGCGATGGAGCAGACCGGCGCCGACGCCAGCGTCATCTTCGTCCCGCCGGCGTTCACCAAGGCGGCCGCGATCGAGGCGATCGACGCCCGGATCCCGCTCGCCGTGGTCATCACGGAGGGCGTGCCGGTCCACGACACCGCCTACTTCTGGGCGCACGCGCAGGCGGCCGGCAACACGACCCGGATCATCGGCCCCAACTGCCCCGGCATCGCCAGCCCCGGCAAGTCCAACGCCGGCATCATCCCGGCCGACATCACCGGCCCCGGCAAGATCGGGCTCGTGAGCAAGTCGGGCACGTTGACGTACCAGATGATGTATGAGCTTCGGGACATCGGCTTCTCGACCGCCATCGGCATCGGCGGCGACCCGGTGATCGGCACGACGCACATCGACGCCCTGGCCGCGTTCGAGGCCGACCCGGAGACCGCGGCCATCGTCATGATCGGTGAGATCGGCGGCGACGCCGAGGAGCGGGCCGCGGACTTCATCAAGGCCAGCGTCCGCAAGCCGGTCGTCGGCTACATCGCCGGCTTCACGGCCCCGCCCGGCAAGACCATGGGCCACGCCGGCGCGATCATCTCCGGCTCGGCGGGCACCGCCGACGCCAAGAAGGCGGCGCTCGAGGCGGCCGGCGTCGCGGTCGGCAAGACCCCGACCGAGACGGCCAACCTGATGCGGGACATCGTCACCGCGCTGTAGGGCACCCGGCAACCGGCCGAGGTCACGTCGACGACGGCCGCCGGGTGGTGCCGGCTCGAGCGGAGTGCCTGTTGCCGGGTGCTCCTGAACAAAAAACCGTGACCAGCAGTCCGGACGGCCGGGGTTAGTGACCGGCCGTCCGGACTTTGGCAGAGTACAAGGCGATGCCGACCACCCCTGAAGACCCGGAAGAGGGGGCGCAGACCCGGCTCGCCGACCGCGAGACCGTCAAGCTGCCGATCCAGCGGCGCTCGGTGCGTGGCAAGGACCCCGCCAAGCGTCCGGCTCGCCGTGCCCCGCTCGCCCTCGCCGCGGCCGTCAACTCCTTCTGGGCGGCCGTCGTCTCGCTGCTGCCGACCCTGCTGGTGGTCTGGGCCCTGTTCGCCATGGAGGGCGCCGGCGCCCCGCTGGGGCAGGTGCTGCGCCTCGGGCTCGCCGGCTGGCTGCTGGCGCACTGGGTGCCGCTCCAGACCGCCGTCGGCCCGATCAGCCTCGCCCCGCTCGGCCTCACCGCGATCGCCGCCTGGCGGGTCTACCGCGCCGGCGTCCACACCGCCCGCGCGATCGGCGCCCGCGCCCACCACCGCGGCCGCCCCTGGTCGCCCTGGCCGGCGGCCCGGGCCGGGCTCGGCGTCGGCGTCGTCTACTGCGGCCTCGGCGCCCTCGCCGCGATCATCGCCGACCACAGCGGTGTCCAGATCTCCGCGGCCCGGGCGGCCGGCACGTTCGCCGCGTTCGGCCTGGCCGGCGGCCTGCTCGGGGCGTTCGCCGAGGCCCGCGGCATCGCCCGGCTGGCCCACCACACCCCCCGCGTCCTGCGCGACGCGACCCGCACCGGCGCCGTCGCGGCCCTGCTGGTCCTCGGCGCGGGCGCGGCGACGACGGGCATGGCGGTGGCCTTCAGCGGCGGCGACGCCAGCCAGATCATCGACGACTATCACACCGGCATCGCCGGGCAGATCGGCCTGGTCGTCGTGTGCGCGTTCTTCGCACCGGACGTGACCGCGTGGACTGCCAGCTACCTCGTCGGGCCCGGCTTCACGATCGGCTCGGAGACGTTCATCAGCGCGGCCCAGGTGACGGTGGGACCCTTGCCGGCGGTACCCCTGCTGGCTGGTCTGCCCTCGACTCCGGCCACCGGCTACGCGCCGCTGCTGCTCGGCCTGCCCCTGCTGGCGGCTCTGATCGCGGGCTGGCTGCTGGCCCGGCGGGCGCAGCGGCTCGACCCCGACCGCTCGTGGGTGGCCCTGCTCGGCGCGGCCGCCCTGGCCGGTCCGGTGGCCGGGGCGCTGCTCACGCTGGTGTGCCGGGCGGCGAGCGGTTCACTTGGCGCGAGCGGGCTCAGCGACGTGGGGCCGCACTCGGGCGCGGTCGGCTTCGTGGCCATGTTCATGGTGGCGATCGGCACCCTGCTGTCGACGGCCGCGACCAAACTCGCGCTGCGCGCTAAAAGGGCGCGCGAATAGCTCGCGCGCCGTGCGAGGCGCGCTGCCACGAAGCTGGCCGTGCGCGCTAAAAGGGCGCGCGAATAGCTCGCGCGCCCTTCAAAAGCGGTCTGGCTGGCGCTAGTACCCGTAGCTCATGTTCAGGGCGAAGCGCAGGATCAGCAGCAGCAGGCCGATCAGGGCACCGACGCCGCCGCAGATGAGGCCGGCGAGCGCCATGCCCTTGTTGTTGGCGAGGCCCTGGTTGACCTTGTTGAGGCCCAGGTAGCTGACGACCACCGCGCCGATGCCGAGCGGCAGGCCGATGTACAGGCAGCAGGCCAGCGGGATCGAGGCGATGCCCAGGATCATGCCGACGAGGCCGAGCGTGTTCTGCGGCTGGGCCGGTGCGCCGTAACCCTGCTGCGGGTAGGCCCCGCCGGAGGTCGGGTATGCGCCGCCGGACGTCGGGTAGCCGCCGCCCGAGGTCGGGTAGGGCGTGCCGGAGACCGGGGGCTGCTGCGCGTACGGGTCCTGGTACTGCGGCTGCTGCGGCTGCGCGTACGGGTCCTGATACGCGGGCTGCTGGGGCTGCGCGTAGGGGTCCTGGTAGCCGGGCTGCTGCGGCTGCCCGTACTGCGGCTGCTGCGGCTGGCCGTATTGGGGCTGCTGGCCGTAGGGATCCTGGTTGGGCTGCTGCCCGTACGGATCCTGGCCCGGTGGTGGGTAGCCCATGACGTCTGGCTCCTAAGGCTGGGGACTATCGCTGGGTGGTGGACCGCACCAGGGTAATCCCGAGGGGATATAGAACCTCGGCAGCCTAACCGCCCGGATCAACTCTGCGCAGTCGCGGCCTGTACTTTGTACGGTTTTGTCGGAAATACTCGGTGACCCGCCGCTGAGCAGGGCTGACCCGGCCGATAGAGTTTCGTGGTGACAGTTCGGCTTGTCGTGCTCGTCTCCGGTTCGGGGTCAAACCTGCAGGCCCTGCTCGACGCGGCGGCCGACCCGGCCTACGGCGCCGAGGTCGTGGCCGTCGGCGCCGACCGCCCCGGCATCGAAGGCCTGGCGCGTGCGGAGCGTAACGGCGTGCCCACGTTCGTGGCCCGCGTCGCCGACTTCCCGGACCGGGCCGCCTGGGATGCGGCCCTGCTCGCCGAGTGCTCCCGGTTCAAGCCCGACCTGATCGTCTCGGCCGGGTTCATGAAACTCGTGGGGCCGCGGTTCCTGGGGGAGTACGAAGGCCGCTACATCAACACCCACAACGCGCTGCTCCCGGCGTTCCCCGGCACGCACGGACCCCGCGACGCGCTCGCCTACGGCGTCAAGCTCGCCGGGGCCACGCTGCACTTCGTCGACAGCGGCGTCGACACCGGGGCGATCATCGCGCAGGTCGCGGTGCCGGTCCTCGACGACGACACCGAGGACACGCTGCTGGAGCGGATCAAAGTGGCCGAGCGCCGCCAGCTGGTCGACACGGTCGGGCGGATGGCGCGTGACGGCTGGACCGTCAACGAACGAAAGGTCAGGCTGGGCCGTGGCTAACCGCCGTCCCATCAGGCGCGCCCTCATCAGCGTCTACGACAAGACCGGTCTCGAGGAGCTCGCCCGCGCCCTCGCCGGTGCCGGCGTCGAGCTGGTCTCCACCGGCTCCACCGCGGGCCGCATCGAGGCCCTCGGCCTCCCCGTCACCCGGGTCGAGCAGCTGACCGGCTTCCCGGAGACGCTCGACGGCCGGGTCAAGACCCTGCACCCGAAGGTCCACGCCGGCCTCCTCGCCGACCTGCGCCTGGAGGCCCACGCGGCCCAGCTCGGCGAGCTCGGCATCGAGCCGTTCGAGCTGCTCGTCTCCAACCTGTACCCGTTCACCGACACGGTCGCGTCCGGCGCCTCCGACGACGAGTGCGTCGAGCAGATCGACATCGGCGGCCCGGCCATGGTCCGCGCGGCCGCCAAGAACTTCCCCAGCGTCGCCGTGGTCACCTCGCCCGCCTCCTACGACGCGGTCGTGCAGGCCATCGCCGAGGGCGGCTTCACCCTCGACGAGCGCCGCGCCCTGGCCGGCCAGGCGTTCGCGCACATCGCCGAATACGACGTCGCCGTCGCCGCCTGGTTCGCCCGCGACGACCAGCGGTTCGCGGGCACGGCCCTGCGCCACGCGGCCACCCTGCGCTACGGCGAGAACCCGCACCAGGCCGCCGCCCTCTACACCGACCCCGCCGCCGCCCCGGGCCTGGCCCAGGCCGAGCAGCTCGGCGGCAAGGAGATGTCCTACAACAACTACGTCGACGCCGACGCCGCCTGGCGCGCCGCGCACGACTTCACCGACCCCTGCGTCGCGATCATCAAGCACGCCAACCCGTGCGGCATCGCGATCGGCGCCGACGTCGCCGAGGCCCACCGCAAGGCCCACGCCTGCGACCCGGTCAGCGCCTACGGCGGGGTGATCGCGGTCAACGCCGAGGTCACCACCGATCTCGCCAAGCAGATCAGCGAGATCTTCACCGAGGTCGTGGTCGCGCCGTCCTACTCGCCCGACGCCCTCTCACTGCTGCTGGTGAAGAAGAACCTGCGCGTCCTGCGGGCCCCCGTCTGGGCGCCGGCTCAGTTCGAACAACGGCAGATCTCCGGGGGTGTACTCGTCCAGGCCGCCGATCGCATCGACGCCGACGGGGACGCCGTCGACCGCTGGACCCTCGTCACCGGCGCGCCGGCGGACGCCGAGACCCTGCGCGACCTGGCCTTCGCCTGGCGGGCGGTGCGCGCGGTCAAGTCCAACGCGATCCTGCTCGCGTCCGGCGGCGCGACCGTCGGCGTCGGCATGGGCCAGGTCAACCGGGTCGACTCGGTGCGCCTGGCGATCAGCCGGGCCGGCGAAGAGCGGGTCACCGGCTCGGTCGCCGCCTCCGACGCGTTCTTCCCGTTCGCCGACGGCCCCCAGGCCCTCATCGACGCGGGCGTGAAGGCGATCGTCCAGCCCGGCGGCTCGATCCGCGACGAAGAGGTCATCGCGGCCGCTTCGGCGGCGGGCGCGACGATGTACTTCACCGGCACGCGGCACTTCTTCCACTGAGGTTCGCTTGGGCTGGTCCCCGTTACGGCAGCGTGACGGGGGCCGGCACCTTCGCGCCGAAGTAGGTGGCCACGGCGTCGCTGACCGCGTGCGCGCCCTTGTCCAGGCTGCCGCCGGACTTCTGCTCGTAGACGACGGCGACGACGTAGCGCTCCCCGTCCCCGGCGAACCCGACCGTGTGCGTCATCCACACGTTCACGCCGTTGACCGGCTTCTCGACCCACCCGTCCTTGTTGCCCGGCTTGAGCCCCGACCCGGCCGCCCACACCCCCCAGTGCTGGTTGCCGGCGACCTTGCGCAGCGTCGTCACCAGGTAGGAGCGACTGGTCGCATCCAGTTTCTCCAGGACGTACGACATGAGGCTCTGCAGGTCTTCGGCACTGCAACGCAGGTTGCGCCAGAACGTGTCCATCCCGTCGACGACGGCCAGGCTCCCCATCCCGTACTGCGACTTCCACTTGCCGATCGTGGCCGCCCCGTCGTACTTGTTCCACAGGGCCGTCGCCGCGTCGTTGTCCGAGTTGATCAGCGCCTTGTCGAGGTTTGCCTTGTCGGCCGCGTCGAGGGTGATCTCCTTGGCCTGCTGGCGCTCCAGCAGGTCGGTGGCGATGGCCAGCTTGATCGTCGACGCCGTCCAGGTGGTGGCGGTCGTGTTGCCGGCCTTGAACACGGTCCCGCCCTGCCGGTCGCGCACGATGATCCCGAACGTCCCCGGCAGCTTCTGCACGAACGCGGTCGTCTTGTCCTTCGCGTTGGCGTTGCTGCTGGCACCCGCGGAGCCTTCGGCCTGCAGGCCGGCCGCGTTGTCCCCGCCGCCGGTGTCGCCCGCCTGTCGCCCCTGACTCTCGGAGGCCTGGGGGAGCAGCCCTTGCGGGTCGGTGGCGGCGTCATCGCCACACGCCGTGAGAGCAAGCAGGGTGAAGAGGGCGACAACGCCGCGCCGGACCAGCACGCCCTGCACTCTAATGGCAGGATCGAGTTCCGTGACGGCAACGATTCTCGACGGTAAGGCAACGGCGACCGCCGTAAAGGACGAACTGCGCGCCCGGATCAAGGCTCTGAGCAGCCCGCCCGGCCTCGGCACGGTCCTGGTCGGCGACGACCCCGGCTCGCACGCCTACGTCGCCGGCAAGCACCGCGACTGCGCCGAGGTCGGCATCGCCTCGATCCGCTACGACCTGCCCGCGACCGCCACCCAGCAGGACGTCGAGGCGGCCGTGCGGGCGCTGAACGACGACCCGGCCTGCACCGGCTACATCGTCCAGCTGCCGCTCCCGGCCGGCCTCGACGAGCAGCGCATCCTGGAGCTGATCGACCCCGACAAGGACGCCGACGGCCTCCACCCGACGAACCTGGGCCGCCTGGTGCTGAACATCCCGGCCCCGCTGCCCTGCACCCCGAACGGCATCGTCCACCTGCTGCGCCGCTACGACGTGCCGATCAACGGCGCCGAGGTCACCGCCATCGGCCGCGGCACCACGGCCGGCCGCCCGCTCGGCCTGATCTTCACCCGCAAGTCCGAGAACGCGACCGTCACGCTGTGCCACACCGGCACCCGCGACCTGGCCGCCCACACCCGCGACGCCGACATCGTGATCGTGGCCGCGGGCTCGGCCGGCCTGCTCACCGCCGACATGGTGAAGCCGGGGGCCGCGGTCCTGGACGTGGGCGTGACCAGGGTGGTTGATGCCTCGGGCAAGGCCCGGTTGGTCGGCGATGTGGCTCCGGACGTCGCCGAGGTGGCCGGCTACCTGGCTCCGATGCCCGGCGGTGTCGGTCCCATGACCCGGGCCATGCTCCTGGCCAACGTCGTGGATCTGGCCGAACGCGCTGCTGTTTGACGGTCTCGGCTTGTGGACGCCGTCGGCGGGGGCGGTTCGGGCCGGGATTCTTCAATGCAGTACGCTTGTACTGCTAAGCGAGGAGAATCCCTCCGCGGAGGGCAGCGAGAGGAGCGCCCGGCCGATGGCGAAGATCAAGGTAAACAACCCTGTCGTCGAGCTCGACGGCGACGAGATGACCCGGATCATCTGGAAGCAGATCCGTGAGCAGCTGGTTCTGCCATATCTGGACGTCGACCTGAAGTACTACGACCTGTCGATCGAGTACCGCGACCAGACCGACGACCAGGTCACGGTCGACGCCGCGAACGCCATCAAGCAGTACGGCGTCGGCGTGAAGTGCGCGACGATCACGCCCGACGAGGCGCGCGTCGAGGAGTTCTCGCTCAAGAAGATGTGGCGCTCGCCCAACGGCACCATCCGCAACATCCTCGGCGGCGTGGTCTTCCGCGAGCCGATCATCATGTCGAACGTCCCGCGCCTGGTCCCCGGCTGGACCAAGCCGATCATCATCGGCCGTCACGCCCACGGCGACCAGTACAAGGCGACCGACTTCGTCGTCCCCGGCCCGGGCAAGGTCACGGTCACCTACACCCCGGCCGACGGCGGCTCCCCGATGGAGTTCGAGATCGCCAACTTCCCGGGCGGCGGCGTCGCCATGGGCATGTACAACTACGACGACTCGATCCGCGACTTCGCCCGCGCGTCGTTCCGCTACGGCCTGGACCGCGGCTACCCGGTGTACCTCTCCACGAAGAACACGATCCTGAAGGCCTACGACGGCCGGTTCAAGGACCTCTTCGCCGAGATCTTCGAGACCGAGTTCAAGGACGACTTCGCGGCGGCGGGCATCACCTACGAGCACCGCCTCATCGACGACATGGTCGCGGCCGCCCTGAAGTGGGAAGGCGGCTTCGTGTGGGCCGCCAAGAACTACGACGGCGACGTGCAGTCCGACACGGTCGCTCAGGGCTTCGGCTCGCTGGGCCTCATGACGAGCGTCCTCATGACCCCCGACGGCAAGACCGTCGAGGCCGAGGCCGCTCACGGCACCGTCACCCGGCACTACCGCCAGTGGCAGAAGGGCGAGAAGACCTCGACGAACCCGATCGCGTCCATCTTCGCCTGGACGCGCGGCCTAGCCCACCGCGGCAAGGTCGACGGCACCCCCGAGGTGACCAACTTCGCCAACACCCTGGAGCAGGTCTGCATCGACACCGTCGAGGCCGGCCAGATGACGAAGGACCTGGCCCTCCTGATCTCCCGCGACGCCCCGTGGCTGACGACGGACGAGTTCATGAACGCCCTGGACCAGAACCTGGCAAAGCGCCTCAACGCCTAGCCCCCACAAACACCCCCGGCCCCGTAGCCCACCCAGGCCACGGGGCCGGCGTGTTTCCGCCAGCCGACCTTCCCCCGGGTGCGCCGCTGATCCGAGCCGCGAGCCCAGCGTGTTCCCCGAGTCGACCGTTGCCCTCCGCGCCGCCCATCCAAGCCACGCGGCCAGCGGGTTCCCGGGAGTTAACCTTCCCGCCGGGCGCCACCAGTCCCGAGCCGCGAGCCCAGCGTGTTCCCCAAGTCGACCGTTGCCCTCCGCGTCGCCCGTCCGAGGAGTCAACCTTCCCCTTCGCGCCGCCCATCCAAGCCACGGGGCCAGTGTGTTTCCGAGTCGACCGTTGCCCTCCGCGCCGCCCGTCCGATCTACGGGGCCAGTGCGTTTCCGGGAGTCAACCTTCCCCTTCGCGCCGCCCATCCAAGCCACGGGGCCAGTGTGTTTCCGAGTTGACCGTTACCCTCCGCCGCCCGTCGGAGCCACGAGGCCAGCGGGTTTCCGGGAGGTCAAGCCCCTGGAAGTGGTGTAACGGCTGATCTTTCGAGGTTGTGCTGGTTAGAAGGGTTGTGTTCCGGCCGGGTGGGTGTGTGGTTCGCTGG
>NZ_JBITDU010000010.1:0-376867 GCF_044454505.1 Dactylosporangium sp. NPDC051541 | reverse complement strand
CACCGGACTGCACCGCATCGGCAGCAGCTACCGACTCTGTTTCAACTTCCTCGACCACACCGGCCTACGACTATGACCATCACCCAAAAACCGAAAGATCTTTAGTGATCAGCGCGCACGGCGCCCTCGTCCGAGAGCAGAACCTCGCCGGCCTCCGCGTCGGTGATGAAGTGCTGATGGGTCCGGGCCTCGGGCCGCTGCCACCCGTGGTGATCCTCAGCGCGTGCCACACGGCACCCCGAGGCGCAGGCACGGTCAGCGTGACCGACCTGCTGCTGCGCGAAGGCGCCATCGCGGTGCTCGGGACGCAGGTTCCCGTCGATGTCAGGCGCAACGCCATGTTGATGATGCGGTTCTTCCTCTATATCGCCGAGGTGCTGGCAGGGCGCGAGCAGCATTCGACGCTCCTCGACGTCTGGCACCGCGTACAGACCTCGAACGCTATCAACGACGTGCTGGACGGCGGTCGGTTGCTGCGCGAATGGGGGCTAAATCCAGCCGCAAGCGGCAGCCCAGTTCTCGTGGAGTTCATGGCTACTCGCGCCGCTGGACAACTTCGAGCAGGCCACATCTACGCCGACACTGAGCGGGTCCTCGCCGAGATCGCCGACGATCAAGGCATCGGTGGCCGTGTCCGCAACTGGTTTCAGCGCCCCGGGTACGTACCAGAGTCGCTGTTCTACGCCTTTGCCGGCCGGCCGGACCGCATTCACTTGCGGTCTCTCGCGCAAACCGCAAAGGCCTGACCTCGTGATGGCGGTCCGAGCCTCCAGCGGTGAGATCGGCCTGAGGTCGCTGAAACTAGCGGTCCACTCGTTTGAGGCCTCGCGTCGATGGCGGTTGAAGCGCGACGATGAGGTCGCTACGCTATCGGTATGTGCACACGTTTCCGGCGTGTGTGCTCGGTTTCTGGGCCGGAGTCCCCCCTTCGACACCAGTGTTGGTAGATTTTCACCAACATCAGCATTCAGCACACACGACGGCAGACACGCCGACTGACCCGAGCGGGTGACCACCCGGTCGGGTTTCTGCACGTCAGGGCCCTATTCGGGCGGCGACGACGACCGGCATACAGCGCAGCGCCCCGGCGGCGGCCGAGCAGATGATCGCCGCGCTGATCCCCACACCACTCCCCCGCCCACGGCCGGAACCCGCACCACTGCCCACATTGCCGGCCGTGCCGTCCGCCGCCGAGCCGGTCGTGCCGACGTTGGACATCGCCCGGCTGGACCGCTCCGGCCGGGTGTCGGCCCGATCGCTGCTCGACCAGCTCGGCTGGCGGCCCGGCGACCGCCTGCGGGTCGATGTCATCGACGGTGCGATCCTCATCTGGCCAGCATCCGATGGCTGGCCCCTGGTCGGCGCGCGCGGTGACCTCGCCCTGCCCGTCGCGGTCCGACAGATGTGCGCCATTTACACCTGGGACCTCGTCGTCCTCGCCGCCGAGCGCGTCCACGACCTCCTGATCGTCCACCCCGCCGCGACGGTGGCGCGACTGCTCGCTGGCCTCCATACCCGTCTGACAGCGGGTGGCCATGGCCGCTGAACCGGCACGCACCGCGCAGGCGCGGACACTGCTGGCCGAACTCGGGGTTACCCTCGCCGACGCACGACGCCCGACCAGCGACGCCGACGGTCGACGCGTACCTCCCACAGGGCCTCGCGGCCGCCGGCCCGGGCGCGCTGCGCACCTACCGCAGTTACTGGCACCGCATGACCACGACCTGGACCGGGCGGCCGATCGACACCGTCACCGCCAGCGACATCGAAGCCATGCGACAACAGATCACCGACCACGCACACGTCCGGCGCAACAGCCGCGACGGCCGCCACGCCGGCGAACTGTTCGTCGCCGCCGCCAGCGCCTCCTACAACCGCGCCATTGCCGACGGCCTGATCCACGCCGCCGACAGCCCGGCGCACCGCGTGACCAAACCCCGGCGACTCCCCAGCACCCGATGAGCACTGACAGCGGACGAACTCGCCGAGATCAACCTGGCTGCCCGCACCAGCGGCAACGACACCATCCTCGACGCGCTCCTGCGGTCGCCGCTGCCCTGGCCGCTATGACCGGTCAGCCGCACCCGCTCGCGCAGCCCAGTGGTCTACCGCAACCTTGAACACGGTCGAGTCGCGACAGGGCGGTACGGCGTCACGAACGCGCCGAAGCGGACGTGGTCCACCTCCAAGCCTTCCGCCGAACACCAGGTTCAGCAGAGTGCGAACCGACATCGGTGTTGCATCCGGTAGCAGGGTGCAGGCTTGCCGCCGGTCGAGCAACCGCTCCGGCTTGCCGAGTTCGACGCGATGTTCGCCACCGCCGCCCGGGCGGTCGAGACGCTCACCGCGGCGCACGTCCGGATGCGGTTCGGGGCCCATCTGGGCTCCGCACCACCGCGGTGTGCTGCGATGTCCCTATGCCGATCATCCGCTCGATCCTGCTGTTCCTCGTCGCGGCCATCGCCGAGATCGGCGGCGCCTGGCTGATCTGGCAGGGCGTCCGCGAGCACAAAGGGCTGCTGTGGATCGGCGCGGGGATCGCCGCGCTCGGCGCCTACGGGTTCGTCGCCACCTTGCAGCCCGACGCGAACTTCGGCCGCATCCTCGCCGCGTATGGCGGCGTGTTCGTCGCCGGATCCCTCGGCTGGGCCATGGCCGTGGACAAATTCCGCCCCGACCGCTACGACATCATCGGCGCCGCCGTCTGCCTCATCGGTGTCGTCGTCATCATGTACGCCCCGCGCCGGTAGCGGCATACTGCCCCGATGAACGGGGTGACCGTGCCTAACCGCCTCGCGGGCAGCGCACGCGGCGACCCGGGACCGCAATGTCGCGTATGGATCCGGCAGCTGCCCGCGATGGTCGACGACTCTGCCGCCCCGGTGCGCCGCTCGGGCTGGTACGCCAGAGCAGAGCACGACGTGGTCGTGACAGGTCTGCTGCGATGGCTGTGCGGACGCCGTCCGCCCGGTGTGGCTGTGTTCGAGCCGTAGTGGTCACGTGGGAGACGTGTGCAGCCGAGTTCGAGACCTGGTTCGCTGCGGACTGGATGTCGGGCTGGCGCGGGCCGCCGTGGTGCCGTGGCGGACGCTGCCTGCGACCGCGTCCCGGCAGGTGCTGCTGGCCACGAACCTGCCCATGGGCGATGTCAGTCCGCGGCGGTGACGGCCGGCAGGAACGTGGCGTGCAGTTCCCCGCCGGGGTGGTCCAGCGCGAGATAACTGTCGGCCCGGACGTGGACGGCGAAGCCGGGCAGGGCGTAGAACGCCGCGGTGCGGTCCAGGTCGGTGGAGCCCAGCACCGGCACGGTGGCACGGACCGCGGGCGTCGCCGGTCGCGGTGTGCCGCGGCGGTGGAGCAGGCCGGACAGTCCGGCGCGGCGGGCCGCCCACAACGCGCAGCCGGTGCAGATGTACACGCCGGGCGTGGCGCCGAGCTCGGCGACCTGGTTCTCGGGCCGCCACCGTCCGCAGCAGCCGCACCGGCGTTCGCCGGTTCCCACGCCGGCCGTCATCCCGGGACCCGCGGCGTGCACCGCGCGGCCAGCCCGGCCGCCAGCTGGGCCACGTCCGGAACGCCGGCCAGACCGCGCGACGTGGCATACAGGCGGCAGGTCGCGCCACTCACGGAAGGCGGACCGTCGAACAGGTCCACGCCGTCCATCAGGAAGGTCGGCGACCCCGCGAACCCGGCCACGAGAGTCTCGCCGTCCACCGGTGCGTAGCGGATCTCGACGTCGGATCGGCCCACCTGGTCGAGCGCCAGCCGGAGCCGTTCACCGGCCGGCTGCCAGTTGGGGCAGCCCGGCGTGTATACCAGCGCCACCTGCATACCGGCCATTCTGCTCGCCCGCCCTGGTTGCGCACCCTTCCGCGACCGGCCCGCTATACCGATCACGGCATTCAATATCTAGGCTAGCTACATGTAGCGCCTCTACTTCTGGTGGTGGGTCATGCGGGTGTTCGGGCTGGAGATCCCTGATGCCGGGCCGGTGTTCGCCGTGGCGCTGGTCCTGCACGTGGCGGCCGGGCTGACCTGCGTGGCGGCGGGGACCCTCGCTGCCACGGCGCGCAAGGAGCGGGGCCGGAACCCTCGGGCCGGACGGGTCTACCTGTACGGGCTCGGCGTCGTGTTCATGACCGCGACGGTGATGTCGGTGATCCGCTGGCCGCACGACGCACACCTCCTCGCTGTCGCCGTTGTGGCGTCCGGCCTGGGGATGACCGGCTGGTGGGCGCGGCAGCGGCGCGGCCGGGGCTGGGTGCGGTGGCACGCGATCGGGATGGGCGGCTCGTTCATCGCGCTGCTGACCGGCTTCTACGTCGACAACGGCCCGCAGCTGCCGGTGTGGGACCGGCTGCCGCCGATCGCGTTCTGGTTCCTCCCGGCCGCCGTCGGCATACCGCTGCTGTACTTCGCGGTCCGCCGCTTCACACGGCCGGTCACGCCGCGACGCGGACCTGCCGCACCAAACTGACCAGGTGCCAGCCGCCAGCGCCGACCGCGCCGAGGCGGACCGCGCTCGCTGCGGCGGCGAGTACCGTCAGCGTTCCGTCCGCCGCGCCGTGCAGACCGGCCGCGGCGAGCAGGCTCACATCGCCGCCCAGGCAGAGGACCGCAGCGAGCACCGCCGCCGGTGACGCGATCGGACGCAGCCCGGGCAGCCGGTACATCAGCCGTCCGGTACCGGCGACGGCGAGCACCGCGGCCGGGACCGCGACGGCCAGCAGGTAGGGATACACGGAGCTCGCGGAGACCGCCGCGGCGGCCCGGTCGTACCAGCCGCCCGCCGGATCAGGGGTCGCCGCGACCCAGGTCGCGCCGACCAGCGGCCCACCGGCGAGCAACCCGAGCGCGAGCCGGTGCGTCCACGTGGCGCACAGCTCGCGGGTGAACGCCGCAGCGACGACCCCGGGCGGGCCGGACTCGTCGACCGCCTGCCGTGCCGCGTCCACCGGGCGGGCACCGCGCTCGACGCGGGCCCGCACGGCGCACTCGAGTCCGTCGCGCAGTTCGGCGCGGATCGCGGTCCGGCCTCGGCGCCCGGTAGGGATCCGGCGGGTCAGCGCATCGAGGTACGCGGCGATGATCGCGTCCGCCTCGGCATCAGCGCCCATACGGCCATCGTACGGTCGCGTTGCAGGTGGCGTCGATGACGACATTGCGGACGGTGAACCCCAGCCGCCGCATGGTCTCGGCGGCGCCCAGCGCGTGCCGCAGCAGGTCCGCGGACCGCAGCGGGCCTACGGCTTGCTGATGTACGGCTCGGCGGTTCCCTGCGCGCTGCTGCTGGCGAGGGCCTCGGCGCCGTCGGGGTGATGTGTCGGTATCGGCGACGGTGTGCCGGCTTTGACGACGATGCCGGTCGCGGCGATCAGGCACGCGACGCCGACGGCGGCGAGGGCCGGGGTGTAGCCGCCGGCGGTGTGCAGTGCCGCGGCGCCGAGCGGTGCGCCGGCCCGGGCCAGGGTGATGGGGACGGTGAGGATGCCGGCGATGGTGGCGTAGGCGACGGTGCCGTACCGGTCGGCGAGCAGCGCCGGTGAGGCGAGGCTGGAGATGCCGAAGCCGAGCCCGAACGCGATGACTCCGGCGACCGCGCCGGCTCGGCTGCCGGCGACGGCGAGCAGGGACAGGGCGGCGAGGGCCTGGACGGTGTAGATCGCCGCGACGACGGTGGTGATGCGGAGGCGGCGCTGGGCGCCGGTGAGGACGAGCCGCCCGGTCACGGACAGCACGCCGAGCAGGCCGGCGACGGTCGCGGCGAACGTGACCGGATGCCCTTTCCCGGTGAGGAACCCGACGAGGTGCACGGTCATCGTGGTCATCGCGGCGCCGTGGGCGACAAACGCGACGGCGAGGGCCCAGAACCGGCCGTCGCGCAGGGCGGCGCCCACCACGGCCCGCCGCGCCGCGGGCTGTCGTTGCCGGGCGGTCGCGGTCGTGTGCGGCGGACGGCGCAGGACCAGACCGTGCAGCGGGACCGTGACCAGGCCGTGCAGGGCGGCGAGGATGAGCAGGGCATGCTGCCAGCCGTACCGCTGCACCAGGGCCCCGGTCAGCGGCAGGAAGACGGCGCTGGCGAACCCGGCGACGATGGTGATCGCCAGCAGCGCCTTCGCCCGCTGCTGCGGGTCGAACCACGACACCACGACGGCGAAGGCCGCCTCGTACTGCACCATCGCCGAGGTGAGCCCGACGCCGATGAGCACGGCGTATAGCTGCGGCACGCTCGACACCTGGGACCAGGCGACGAGCAGCCCGGTCGCGACGGTGGAGCCGACGGTCATCAGCGCCCGGCCGCCGTGCCGGTCCAGCCACCGCCCGACCGGTACCGCCATCACCGCCCCGGCGAGGATCGACGCCGTCAACGCACCGGTCACGGTGGTCTTCGAGGTGTGCAGCGTGGCGGCCATCGGTTGCAGGAGGACGGCGAAGGCGTAGTAGAGGGTGCCGTAGCCGACGGTTTGGGTGACGGCGAGCGCCGCGACGATCCGCCAGCCGTGGAAGACGGGCCGGTGGCCCCCGGCTGGGACGTCGGGAGCCACCGGATCGCGAAGCTGCGACATCAGCTGCAGCAACCGCCACTCTGCTCGGTCGCGGTGGACGGCGCCGCCGACACCAGCGTCAGCGGCGTGGACAGCAACCCGCCGGCGATGCCGGTCGCGAGACCGCGCCCTGCCGGGGCGGCGGTTTCGGCCGGGGTGCCGCAGCAGGCGCTACCGGCGGTGCTGACCGTCTCCTCGTCGGCGACCGGGTTGCTGTTGCAGACGCCGGTCTCCGGCAGGTCCAGCTGGACGTCGCGGGCGGCGGTCCAGTCCCCGGCGAGGGCGGCGACGACGGAGCGGGCCTGCTCGTAGCCGGTGGCGAGCAGGAACGTCGGGGCGCGGCCGTAGCTCTTCATGCCGATGGCGTAGAAGCCGGGCTCCGGATGGGTGAGCTCGTCGACGCCGTGCGGCGGCACCGTGCCGCAGGAGTGCTGGTTGGGGTCGATGAGCGGGGCGAGGGCGCGGGTCGAGCCGAGGATGGGGTCGAGGTCCAGGCGCAGCTCGGACACGATGCCGTGGTCCGGGCGGAACCCGGTCGCGGCGACGATCCGGTCGACGACGACGGCACGCTCGCCGCTGGAGACCTCCACCGCGCCGTCCGGCAGGACGGTGAGCGTCTCGGCGGAGAACCCGGTGACGAGGTCGATCCGGCCCGCCTCGACGTGCTCGCGCAGCCGGGTGCCGATGGCGCCGCGGGCCGGCAGCGCGTCGGCGGTCTCCCCGCCGTAGGTGCGGGTGGGGTCCGCCGCGCGGATCGCCCAGGTGACCTCGGTGCCGGGGACCAGCGCGGCCAGCTCGGCGAGGACCAGGAGCGTGTTCGCGGCCGAGTGACCGGCACCGACGACCAGGGTGCGCTTGCCGGCGAACCTGTCGCGGTCGGCGCCGAGGATGTCGGGCAGGGCGTGCTCGACGAACGCGGCCGCCGCGGCCTCGCCGTGCGCGGCGATGCCGGACGCGCCGAGGACGTTCGGGGTGGACCAGGTGCCGGAGGCGTCGATCACGGCCCGGCCGAGGAGGTCGGTGCCGTCGGCGAGCCGGACCAGGAACGGCGTGGCGTCGCGGCCCGCGGTGCGCAGCCGGTCCAGGCCGAGCCGGGTCACGGCCACGACCCGGGCACCGTAGCGCACGTGCGGCTTGAGCACGGGCAGGTCCGCGAGGGGCTGCAGGTAGTCGGCGGCGAGTTGCCCGCCGGTGGGCAGCCGCTCGGCGTCGGGCTC
This sequence comes from Dactylosporangium sp. NPDC051541, assembly GCF_044454505.1. Taxonomy (NCBI): domain Bacteria; kingdom Bacillati; phylum Actinomycetota; class Actinomycetes; order Micromonosporales; family Micromonosporaceae; genus Dactylosporangium; species Dactylosporangium sp. NPDC051541. The sequence goes on along the minus strand of NZ_JBITDU010000010.1, from coordinate 369,102 downwards.
GACCCAGCCGGCGTCGATGAGCAGGCGACGGGCCGCCGCGTCGACGGTGTACCGCCATGGCGAGAACAGCCGCACGTGCGCCCACTGCCGCACGGCGGCGGCCGGACCGTCACCGGCTTCCAGGACGACGAACGGCAGGCCCCGCTCATGCAGGTGCGCGGCGGCGGCCAGACCGACGGGGCCGGCGCCGATGACGACGACAGGCAGCGTGTTCATGTCAGGTTCCTTGTCTCGACAGAATTCGAAATATGAGGGTGTACTGCGGCCGGTCGACTGTTCGGGGACGCCTCAGGCGACGTGTGGGCTGCGACGTTCGATGAACACCACGTCGCGCCACCGGTTGCCCTGGCTGGCGTGGCGGCCGATGCGTTCGCGGATGCCGACCTCGCGGAAGCCGGCGGCGCGGTGCAGGGCCCGGCTGGCGGCGTTCTCCGGGAAGACGCCGGACTGCACGGTCCAGATTCCGGCCGCATCGGTGGACGCGAGCAGAGCGTCGAGCAGGGCCCGGCCGACCCCACGCCCCTGCGCGGCGGGGTCGACGTAGACGGAGTGCTCGACGACTCCGGCGTACACCGGCCGAGCGGAGACTTGCGAGACGGCCACCCAGCCGAGCACGAACCCATCGGGGTCGACGGCGACGAGTCGGTGTTCCCGCAGTTTGCCCGTGTCGAACGCCGCCCAGGAGGGGGCGGTGTCCTCGAAGCTCGCGTTGCTGGCGTCCATGCCCGACTGGTAGATCGCCAGGACCGCGGCCGCGTCGGCGGCGGTCATCGGGCGGATCGCGATGTCGCTCATCCGCAGCCGCCGATCGGGCTCGGGGCGGGTCTGCCCATCACGACGTCGGCGGCGGACGGGAAGCACGCGACGCAGGCGGTGTTGATCCGGTAGTGCCGGGCGTTGCCGACCGCCTCGACCAGGACGAACCGCACCTCGGTCAGGATCTTCAGGTGCTGCGACACTGTCGACTGCGCCAGCCCGACCGCCGAAACGATCGCGCCCACGCTCAACGGCGTCCCCTGCCGGGCGAGGTACTCCACGATCTGCACCCGGGACGGATCGGCGAGCGCGCGGAACCAGGAGGCGTACTCCTCCGCGGTCGCACGGTCCAGCAGTTCCGGCACCATCCACCAGCTTCATCGCTCATCGCCGATCAACGATTGAAGTGTAGCCGGATCCACGGTCGCCAGCCAGCAGGTCGCGACCACGAGCTTCGCAACGGCGCTCAGCGTCCCGGTCTCGACGCGGTCCGCCGTGTCGGCCGGGCTGTGATACCCAGCCATCCCGGCACCGATCCCGACCGCCGCCAGACCAACGGCGGCGTAGCGGCGGTTGTCGGAGGCGACCGGACCGGCGACCAGCGGCAGCCCGGTGTGCCGACCCGCCTGGTCGAGCGCGGCGAGGAGTGCGTGCGCGGGGCCGCCCGCCTCGACCGCGGCGGCCTGGTGCAGGTTGCCGGCGCCGTCGACGTTGACGACCAGCGGCGCCCCGCCGCCGGCCCTCAGCCGCGTCGCGTGGTGTGCGGAGCCGAGCGCGCCGGTCTCCTCCGCGTCGAGCAGCGCGACGGACAGCCGGAGGCTTCCCGCGAGAATGCGGGCGGTTTCGAGCACGACGGCGACGCCGCTGCCGTTGTCGGCCGCCGCCGGTTGCCGCAGACCGGGGTGGTCGCCGACGCCGTCGTAGTGTGCGGTCAGCAGCACCTCCACCCCCGTACCGTCGGGCCACGTGCCGTGCACATTGGCGGCGGGCACGTCCAGGCGGCGGATCGGCGCATTCCCGGCCAGCCACCCGCCGCCGCCGACCGCCGTGTTGTGCAGGGCCGCGTGGGTGGCGGTGTCGAGGGTGAGGATCGGCAACGGGCCCGGGTTCGGCCCGGCCAGCATCGTGTAGTGCCACCCGTCGGCGTCCACACCCCGACCGAACAGCAGCCCGACAGCGCCGTGCGAGTGGCCGTACGCGTCGAACACCGTCATCCCGGACGGCACCACCACCCACCGGCCCGTCGGGTCCGACGCACCCGCGACCGCCAGGTCGCCGCGGCGCACGAGGGGCTGGTCGGCGGAGGCGAGGTGGACGGCCACATCCCGGCCGAACGCCAGGCGTCTGGTGGTCACGCCGTCGTGCCACTGCACCTCGGGTGCGGTGTAGACCTCGGGGACGGCCCGGACCGGGAACGACTCCAGGGTCACGGCCGCGCCGAGGTCGGCGAGATGCTGGGCGAGCCACGCCCGAGCGGCGGCACCGCCGGCCGAACCTACCCGGCGCCCGCCGAACGGCGCCTCGGCAAGCGTGGCGACCGTGGCGGCCATCCGCTCACCGGACACCGCGTCGAGCAGCCCGGCGAGCGCAGCCGGACGGCCGGCGGCGGCGCTCATCCGCAGCAGCCCGCGCCGGAGGCGACCGCCTCGGCCTTCGCCGACGTCCCGCAGCACGAACCGGCCTCGGTCGCCTCGGCCGCGGTGCCGCAACACGGCGACGCGCTCGTAGGCGCCGGCAGCACGAGGGTCGCCTGCGCCGGATTGCCGCAGCAGCCGCTCGCGCCGGCGACGTCGAGCGCGGCGGCCGGGTCGCCGGTGAAGCCGCCCTGGGTCTGGGTGTTGGTCATGATGACACTCCTTTGACTGGGTACTGGCTGGTTGACGGTGCGGGTGGGTGCGTCAGCAGGGGCCGGCCCAGACTGTCTTGACATCTGTCGAATCAAACGGTTGCACGCTGATTCGATATCTGTCAACCTAGAGATATGTCAAAACAAGCGACGGTACTCACGCTCACCGACCTCAACGCGGACGAGCCGTGCTGCCCGCCGATCGCGCAGCACCGCATCCCTGCTGAGACCGCGGTCGTCCTCGCCCCGGCGTTCAAGGCGCTCGGCGACCCGGTACGGCTGCAGCTCATGTCGATGATCGCGTCGGCCCCGGACGGGGAGATGTGCGTGTGCGACCTGACCCCGCAGTTCGAGCTGTCCGGGCCGACGATCTCCCACCACCTGAAGACCCTGCGCGAAGCCGGCCTCGTCGACTCCGACCGGCGTGGCACCTGGGTCTACTACCGGGCCCGGCCCGGCATCATGCGCCAGCTCGCCGCCCTGCTGACCGTGGACATCGCGACACCGGCCCGCTGAGTCCGCTTGCCCTGCGGCGAGCCGCCACCAGCTCCAGCGATCCGCACGCCACCACCAACGACCACCGGGCGGGGGCGATACGAGCCTGCCCACGACTCCCCGAGATCCGACACTTCGGCAGTCTCATGGTGCAGCGTTCGCAAGATGCTGGTGATGTCGACGCGTTTGGCGGTCTCCGCGCCGCGATGACCGAGCAGCTGCGCGCCGAGGAGGCGCCCGGTGGTCCGGTCGCCGGTCACCCGCATCCGGATCGGTGGCGCGCCCGGGTAGTACGACGAGCGGGCGCATGAATGCCTTCCAGGGTGGGGCTACCGCCGGCCTGACCGCCCGGCGGCGGGGCTTGCGACGGGCGGTGTCAGCCGGTCGTGACGGGCAGCTCGGTGAGCAGCTGCTCGACGCGGGCCCTGATGGCGTCGCGGATCGGGCGGACGGCGTCGATGCCCTGCCCGGCGGGGTCGTCGAGCTTCCAGTCCAGGTATCGCTTGCCCGGGAAGACGGGGCAGACGTCGCCGCAGCCCATCGTGATGAGCACGTCGGAGGCCTCGGCGGTCTCGTAGTCCAGCTTCCGCGGGGTGTTGGCGGTGATGTCGATGCCGACCTCCCGCATCGCCTCGACCGCGACCGGGTTGATCTGCGACGCGGGCTCGCTGCCGGCGGAGCGGACCTCGACGGTGTCGCCGGCGAGGTGGCGCAGCCAGCCGGCGGCCATCTGCGACCGGCCGGCGTTGTGGACGCAGACGAACAGGACGCTGGGCTTGTCACTCATGTGCTTCGGTTCCTCCGTGCGGTCGAGTCAGGACGAGCGAGCGGACTGCGGGCGACCGGCGACGACGGTGTCGGCGGCCCTTCCGGCGTCCGGGTACAACGCCAGCAGCAGCGCTGCGCCCACCAGCAGCCCGGCGAGCTGCGCCACCACGAAGCCGGGCACCGAGGACGGGGCGATCCCGGCGAACGTGTCGGTGAACGCGCGGCCGATCGTGACGGCCGGGTTGGCGAAGCTGGTGGAGGACGTGAACCAGTAGGCGCCGCCGATGTACGCGCCGACCGCGGCCGGGGCGACGGCGGCGCGGCCGGAGCGGGCGAGGGCGAAGATCAGCAGGATCAGGCCGACGGTGGCGACGACCTCACCGAGCCACAGGTGGGCGGCCGCGCGCTCCTTGCCGGAGAAGTCGACGGCGGCGAGGTCGAACATGAGGTTCGCGAGGATCGAGCCGGCGATCGCGCCGACGGTCTGCGCCACGACGTACCGGCCGAGGTCCTTGACGGTGAGTCCGATGCCGGTGCGGCGGCCCAGGAACCAGTCCGCGATCGACACGACCGGGTTGAAATGCGCGCCGGACACCGGGCCGAACGTGAGGAGCAGCGCGCCGAGCGCGAACGCGGTCGCGACGGAGTTCTCCAGCAGCTGCAACCCGACATCGCCCGGGGACAGCCTCGCCGCCATGATGCCGGAGCCGACGACGGCGGTGACGAGCAGCGCGGTGCCGACGAACTCGGCGAGGAACCGTCGCCACGGTGCTGGGTGGGTCATCGAAGGCTGCTCCTGGTCGTCGAAGAGGTGCGGGTCACGCACGATCGGCTTGCCGTCGCGGTGGTGCCCCTCCACGCGGGCGAGGGCGTGCAGCCGCTGCTGGGCGAAGCGTTCGGCGAGCAGCGGCAGGAAGCGCCGTCGAACTCCCGGGCGAGCCGCGTCGCGGCGGTCCGCAGGGCGAGCTGCTGGTCGACGGACAGGTCCTGGTGGTAGTAGACGGTCGAGCCGGTGACGGCGTCAGTCATGGTGTGCTCCAGTGCGCTGGGCGGGTGCGGGCGGCGGCCCGGCCGCAGGTTCGAGGGCAGGCACGAGGCGGCCGATCCGGTCGGCGAGCTCAGCGAAGGTCGCCTCGAACGCCTCGTCGGTGTCGGCGGGCGCCGGGACCGACCAGTGCAGCCGGGGCCGTACCCCGTGGGTGAGGGCCTCGTGGGCGTTGTCGCACACGGCGACGACCAGGTCGGTGTCGTGCACGACGTCAGCGACGTGCGCCGTGCCGGTCGCGTTGATCAGCAGACCGTGCCGGCGCGCAACGTTTACCGCGCGAGGGTGGACCCGGGCCGCCGGCTCGGTGCCCGCGGACGCGGCGGGGACCGCGGCCCGCTGGGTCCACAGCGCCGCGGCGAGCTGCGAGCGGGCCGAGTTGTGCGTACACACGAACACCACCCGCGCCACGTCGGACAGGACGGGCGCGGAGAGGGATGCCAGCGCGCCGGGCTGCAGCCGGAGGTAGGTGCGGCGCCGGTCGCCTTCTGAGCGGGTGCGCACGAGCAAGCCGGCCTCGTCGAGGACCTTGACGTGGTGCGCGACGAGATTCGTCGGCAGGTCCAGGGCGCGGGCGATCTCGCCGGGTGAGGCGTCGCCGAGGGTGAGCGTATCGACGATGGCCAGGCGGGCCGGGTCACCGAGGGCGGCGTGGATCCGGGCGCGCCGCTGCACCGAATAAAGCTCAGCGTTCATTGACTCAATGATGAGTGGGTGATTGGTCGCAGTCAAACGAACAGGAGGTGACGACCGACGCAAGCGAGGCTCACGGGCCGCCGCGCCGGGCGGTACCTGTGCCCGGACGCCGGGTTCGTGCAGTCCGGCGCCGAAGCGCCCGCCTCGTGCCGTCCGCGATCGCGGCAATCGCCGACCTGTTGACGCCGCCCCGCAAGCGGGCGACGAAGAGGACCCGCTGAGCGGCGCTGATCCGACGGCGAGCCGTCGCATGGTCGGCTTCGTGCCCGACTCGCGATACAAGCGCCCCCAGCTCGTTGCACTCGCCAGCAAGCCGGCGCGGCCGTGAACGCCTTCGCCGACCACGATCGTGGCGGTACATCGGTGGTTCGAGCGCTTCCCGCACGGGCACGCAGATGGTTGCCGGGTCGACGAAGTAGCTCCGCATTCGGCAGGCGCGGCGCGGATCTGCTGGATCACCCGCGGCTGCGGCGCATCCGGATCCAGCGGTACCCGTACCCCTGGACCTGCAGTTCGAGCAGATTGCACGACGGGTACTCCCGGTCGCTGAACACCTCCACCGGCACGTCGTCCTCGTCCGGCCCAGGCCGCATGCAGACTGTCGCCGGTCGCCGGCCGAGGTTGTGCACGAACATGATCGAGCCGCTGGGTGCGTCGGCGCGGTGCGCCAGGACGCACGGCGCGTCGACCGGCACGATGGTGTGCTCACCGGTCCCGATCTCGTCGCACTCGCGCAACGTGTGCAGCATCCGCTCGAACCACAGCAGCAGCGAGTCGGCCTCACGACCCTGGTCGGTCGCATTGACCCGCTGGTACCCGAACGGGTCCGCCTCCACGAGGGGGCGGATGAGTGCACTGGGTGGGGCGGCCGAGAACCCGGCGTTGGGCGTCGGCGACCACTGCATCGGGGTGCGGATCGCGTCGCGCTCGGGAAGGCTCAGGTCCTCACCCATGCCGAGCTCGTCGCCGTAGCGCAGCACCGGCGTGCCGGGCATCGTGAACTGCAGGCTATAGGCCATGCGCAGTCGCCGCTCGTCGCCCAGCATGGGCGCGAGGCGCCGCCGGATGCCGCGCTCGTACAACTGGTGACGGCGGTCGGGGCCGAACGCGGCGAAGACGTCGGCCCGCTCGTCGTCGGTGAGGCCGGACAGGTCGACCTCGTCGTGGTTGCGCAGGAACGTGGCCGACTGCCCGTGCCGAGGCAGGAACGGCAGCGTGCGCAGCGCCTCGATCACCGGCTGCGGGTCCTGCCGCGCCAGGGCGAGCATGAGGGCCTGGTTGAGCCGGAACGCGAACAGCATCTGCAGGCGGTTCGCGGCGCCGTCGGCGTCGCCGAAGAACAGCCGCAGCTCCTCGCTGGGCACGTTCGCCTCGGCCAGGAACACTGCGTCGCCGCGCCGCCAGGACATCTGCTCGCGCAGCTCCGTGAGGAACTCGTAGTCGCGGTCGCGGGGATCCGCGCCGGGCGCCGTGCGTTCGATGACGAACGGCGCCGCGTCGACCCGGAAGCCGCTCACGCCGAGCCGCTCCCAGAACGCGACGATCTTGCATATCTCGTTCCGGACCTCGCGGTTGACGATGTTGAGGTCGGGCTGGAAGTCGTGGAAGCGGTGGTGGTACCACGCACCCGCCTGGTCGCAGTACGTCCACGTCTCCCGCTGCACGCCCGGGAACACCATGCCCTCGCTGCGGTCCGGCGGCTCCTGCTCCGACCACACGTACCAGTCCCGAAACGGCGAGCGCGGGTCGGACTGCGCAGAGACGAACCACGGGTGCTCGTCGCTGGTGTGGTTCACCACCAGGTCCAGTATCACGCGCAGGCCCCGCTCGTCGGCGACGTTCATGAACTGCGCGAAGTCGCCGAGGCTGCCCATGTCCGGGTCGACGTCGTAATGGTTGCTGACGTCGTAGCCGCCGTCGCGGTGCGGGCTCGGGTGGATCGGGCCGAGCCACAGGGCCGTCACCCCGAGCCGGCTCAGGTAGTCGATCCGGCTGATCAGGCCCTGCAGGTCGCCGATACCATCGCCGTTGGAGTCCTGGAAGGTTCGCACGTCGAGGCTGTAGATGACGGCGTTGCGATACCAGCGCTCGACCACAGTGCGCACCTCCGACACCGGTTTCAAGCCCCGTGGCGAACCCCAGTTCCCGCGCCGCGCACCGATGAAACCAGACGGGGCGGTCAGGCGGTCGCCGATACCGTCGCCGGCTCGTTGTTCCAGTCGATGTCGAGGCCCCCGGGCCCTCGGTCGACGGTGATGGTCGCGCCGTCGAGGACGTCGCCGGTCAGCAGCGTGCGGGCGATGCGGGTCTCGACCTCGCGCCGCAGGAAGCGGCGCAGGGGCCGGGCTCCGAAGACCGGGTCGAACCCAGCGTCGGCGATGAAGCGCCGGGCCGCTTCGGTGACCTCGACGGTGATCCGCCGGTCTGCGAGGCGGGTGCGGAGGTCGTCGAGGAGCAGGTCGACGATCCGTTCGATCTCCGGCCGGGTCAGCGGCTTGAACAGCACCGTCTCGTCGATGCGGTTGAGGAACTCGGGGCGGAAGTATTCCCGCAACGCCGTCATGACCGCGGTGCGGGCCTCGTCGGTGAGCTGCCCGTCCGGCGTGACGCCCTGCAGGAGATGCTGCGATCCGAGGTTGCTGGTCATGATGACGACCGTGTTGCGGAAGTCGACGGTGCGGCCCTGCGCGTCGGTGAGCCGCCCGTCGTCGAGCAGCTGCAGCAGGGTGTTGAACACGTCGGGGTGGGCCTTCTCGACCTCGTCGAGCAGGACGACCGAGTAGGGCTTGCGCCGGACCGCCTCGGTCAGCTGCCCGCCCTCCTCGTAGCCGACGTAGCCGGGCGGCGCGCCGACGAGCCGGGAGACGGTGTGCCGTTCCTGGTACTCGCTCATGTCGAGCCGGACGAGGTTGTCCTCGCTATCGAACAGTGCCGCGGCGAGAGTCTTGGCCAGTTCGGTCTTACCGACGCCGGTGGGGCCGAGGAACAGGAACGAGCCGATCGGGCGGCGCGGGTCCTTGATACCGGACCGGGCGCGGATGACGGCGTCGGCGACGAGCTGGACGGCCTCGTCCTGGCCGATGACCCGCTCGTGCAGGATGTCCTCCAGGCGCAGCAGCTTGTCCCGTTCGCCCTCCAGCAGCCGGCTGACGGGGATGCCGGTCCAGCGGGCCACGATCCCGGCGATCTCGTCGGGCGTGACGACCTCGCGGAGCAGCTGATGGCCGCCCTGTTTGGTGGTGAGCCGCTCCTCCTCGGCGCGGAGCCGCCGTTCCAGGTCCGGCAGTCGGCCCAGGCGCAGCTCCGCGGCGCGGTCCAGGTCGTAGCCGCGCTCGGCCGCCTCCGCCTCCCGCCGGACCCGCTCGGCCTCCTCACGCAAAGCCTGTACCTTGCGGATCGCCTGGCGTTCGGCGTTCCACTGGGCGCGCATCGCGTCGACCTCGCCGCGCAGGTCGGCGATCTCCCGCCGGATCTGGTCCAGCCGGGCGGTGCTGGCCGGGTCGTCCTCCTTGGACAGCGCGGCCTCCTCCATCTCCAGCCGCAGCAGCCGCCGGGCGGCCTCGTCGAGTTCGGCCGGCTGCGAGTCGATCTCGGTGCGCAGCATCGCGCACGCTTCGTCGACGAGGTCGATGGCCTTGTCCGGCAGGAACCGGTCGGCGATGTACCGGTGGGACAGCTGGACCGCGGCGATGAGTGCGCCGTCCTGGATGCGCACGCCGTGGAACACCTCGAGCCGTTCACGCAGCCCGCGCAGGATGGTCACCGCGTCGTCCGGCGTCGGTTCGGGCACCAGGATGGGCTGGACCCGGCGTTCGAACGCGGCGTCCTTCTCGATGTGCTTGCGGTACTCGTCGAGGGTGGTCGCACCGATCATGCGCAGTTCGCCGCGGGCGAGCATCGGCTTGAGCATGTTCCCGGCGTCCATCGACCCCTCCCCCGCCCCGGCGCCCAGCACGGTGTGCAGCTCGTCGACGAACAGCAGGATCCGGCCCTGCCCGGCGGTCACCTCGGCGAGCACGGCCTTGAGCCGCTCCTCGAACTCGCCGCGGTACTTCGCCCCGGCCACCAGGGATCCCATGTCCAGCGCGAAGATCGTCTTGTCGCGCAGCCCCTCCGGCACGTCGGTGTTGACGATCCGCTGGGCGAGGCCTTCGACGATCGCGGTCTTGCCGACGCCCGGGTCGCCGATGAGGACGGGGTTGTTCTTCGTCTTGCGCGACACGATCTGCACGACGCGGCGGATCTCCTCGTCACGGCCGATCACGGGGTCGAGCCGGCCGGCGCGGGCGTCGGCGACGAGGTCCCGGCCGTACTTGGTGAGGGCCTCGTAGGCGGCCTCCGGGTTCGCGGAGGTGACCCGCTGCGCCCCCCGCACCTCGGTGAGCTGGTTGAGCAGCCGCTCCCGGGTGACGCCGCGGTCGTGCAGGGCCCGGCCGGCGTCGGTCGAAGCGCCCTCGTCGACCAGCGCCAGGAGCAGGTGCTCGACGGAGATGTACTCGTCCTTGAGCCGGCCGGCCTCGCGTTCGGCGGCGTCGAGGATCGCCGCGAGCCGGCGGGTGAGCGTCACCTGGCCGGGCTGCGCGCCGGGCCCGGTCACGCTCGGCCGGCGCCGCAGGTCGCGTTCGACGCGGTCGCGCAGCTGCTCGATGTCGACACCCAGCCCGGTCAGCAGCCGCATCGCGACACCGTCGGGCTGGTCGAGCAGGGCGAGGAGCAGGTGTTCGCCGTCGACCTCGGTGTGGCCGTGCCGCATTGCTTTCGTCTGGGCATCGTGCAGCGCCTGCTGGGACTTCTCGGTGAGCCGGTTCAGGTCCACGTCCGCCTCCGGAGTTGCGCCTCGAGTTCGTCGATGCGGGTGAGCAGGTCGAGCACGATGCCCACCGCCGCGTAGTTCAGCGGCAGCCCGGCGTGCAGCCGGCGGATCCGGGCGAGCCGCTTGAGTTGCGTCTGCGCGAACCAGCGGCGGCCGCGCTCGTCGATGTGGGACTCCAGCAGGCCGAGCGCGACCAGCCGGGCGATGAGGTCCGGGTGCAGGCCGGCGGCCGCCGCGAACGCGTCGGTGGACAGGTAGGGGCGGCGGATCAGGGCGTAGGTCATCGGTCACCTCGCGGGTTGTACGACGACACCTTCGCCAGCTCCGCGAACAGGCGCCGTTCGGCGTCGCTCGGCTTCGGCGGCACCATGATCTTGATTTCGGCGTAGAGGTCGCCGGGGGCGCCGCGGGGGTTGGGCAGGCCCCGGCCGCGCAGCCGCAGCCGCCGCCCGGACGGCGTGCCGGGCGGCACGTCGACTCGCACCGTGCCACCCGGCGTCTCGACCGGCACGGCGGCACCCAGCGCCGCCTCCCAGGGCGCCAACGGGACTTCCACCGTGATGTCGCGGCCGCTGATGGTGTACCGGGGGTGGGGCGCGATGTGCACCACAAGGTACAGGTCACCGGGCGGGCCGCCGCGGGCGCCGCCCGAGCCCTGGCCCGCGAGCCGGATCCGTTGCCCGTCGGTGACTCCGGCCGGGATGGTGACCTCGTACTCGCGGGTGCGGCCGCCGGGGCCGCCGGGCAGTGTGATCCGGCGCCGGCCACCGTGGTAGGCGTCCTCGACGCTGATGGTGATCTCGGCCTCCGTGTCGGCGCCGGGTACCGGCCCGCGTCCGAACCGGTCCCCGCTGCCCGATCGGCCGCCGAAGATGCTGCCGAGCAGGTCCTCGAGGTCGATTTCCTCGCCGATGCCGCCACGGCCGCCGAAGCCGGCGCCCGGACCGGGGAAGCCGGCGCCGGCCGATGCTCGCTGCCGGGCCCCGGCGCGCTCCTCGACGTCGTCGGGTACCTGCCGCCACCGGTCGCCGAACCGGTCGTACTTACGGCGGCTCTTCGGGTCCGAGAGCACGTCGTAAGCCTCGGTGATGTCCTTGAACCGGTCCTCGGCGCCCGGCTCCTTGTTGACGTCCGGATGGTTGCGGCGGGCCAGCGTGCGGTACGCGCGCTGGATCTCCTCCGCCGTCGCCGTCCGCGGGACGCCGAGGACCTCGTAGAAGTCGCGCCGTTCAGCCGCCATCGGCTTCCCGATCCGTCTCCGGCCCGTCGGAGCCCGCCGCGGTCGTACCGGCGCGGGCCACGGCCACGACGGCCGGGCGCAGCAGGAGCGTGTCGCCGCCGTAGCCGGGGCGGATCACCCGCACGATCGTGCCGGGCGGGACCTCCGGCTCCGCGACCGCCTCGGCCGCCTCGTGCCGGGCCGGGTCGAACGTCTCGCCGACCGCGCCGACCGGGCCGAAGCCCAGCCGGGCCAGGACGTCCACGGCCTGGTCGCGAACCTGGGCCACGCCCTGCACGATCGCCTCGGGATCGGCGCCGGCGTGGCGCAGCGCGAGGTCGAGGTTGTCCAGCACCGGCAGCCACGCCGCGGCGACCCGCCGCCGCTCCGCGGCGACCCGCTCGGCCGCCGTCCGCTCGGCCCGCTTGCGGGCGTTGTCGGCGTCGGCGATCGCGCGCTGTGCCCGCTCCCGCACCTCGGCGAGCGCCGGGTCCTCGGGCCCGGTCGCCTCCGTGTCGAGCTCGTCCGGCTCGGCCATGGCTCACCCCCCGCTGAAGTCGGCGTCGATGACGTCGTCGGCCGCGACCGCACCGCCGGACCGCCCGGCCTCCTCGCCCGCGTCCGGTCCCCGCTCGGCCCTCTGCTGCGCGGCTGACTGCAGGGCGAACAGGATCTGCCGCAGATCGTTGGTGAGGCTCTGCACCCGGTCCGGCGGTGCCTGCTCGGCGACGGCCTGCCGGGCCTCCTGCACCAGCATCCCGGCCCGGGCCCGTTCGTGTTCGGGGACCTGGTCGCCGAGCTCGTCGAGACGGCGCTGCACCTGGTGGGCGACGCTGTCGAGCTCGTTGCGGGCGCCGATCTCCTGACGCGCCTGCTGGTCCGCGGCGCGGTGCTGCTCGGCCTCGCGGACCATCCGCTCGACCTCGCCCTTGTCCAGCGTGCCGCTCTCGGTGACGGTGATCCTCTGCTCGGCGCCGGTGTCCTGGTCCTTCGCCGACACGTTGAGGATGCCGTTGGCGTCGACGTCGTAGGTGACCTCGATCTGCGGTTCGCCGCGCGGCGCGGGGCGGATGTTCTCCAGCCGCATCCGCCCCAGGATCCGGTTGTCGGCGGCCCGTTCCCGCTCGCCCTGCAGCACCACCACGTCGACGGCCGGCTGGTTGTCCTGTGCCGTGGAGAACGTCTCGGCGCGGCGGGTCGGGATCGTGGTGTTGCGCTCGATGACCTTCGTCATCAGCCCGCCCAGCGTCTCGACTCCCAGCGACAGCGGGGTGACGTCGAGCAGCACGACGTCCTGGACGTCGCCCTTGAGGACACCGGCCTGGATCGCCGCACCCAGCGCGACGACCTCGTCCGGGTTCACCGTCATGTTGGGGTCCTTGCCGCCGGTCAGCCGGCGCACGAGGGCCTGCACGGCCGGCATCCGGGTCGCGCCGCCGACGAGGATCACCTCGTCGAGGTCGTCGGCTTGGACCCCGGCGTCGCGCATCGCCTGGCGCACCGGGCCGTTGGTGCGCTCCAGCAGGTCATGGGTGAGCTCTTCGAACGTCGCGCGGGTGACCGTCGCCGTGAGGTGCTTCGGGCCGGACGCGTCGGCGGTGATGAACGGCAGGTTCACCTGCGTCTGTGCCACCGACGACAGCTCGATCTTGGCCCGCTCCGCGGCCTCGGTCAGCCGCTGCAGCGCCTGCGGGTCCTGGCGCAGGTCGATGCCCTGCTCCTTGCGGAACTCATCGGCGAGGTGGTCGACCAGGCGATGGTCGAAGTTGTCACCGCCCAGGTGCGTGTCACCGGACGTCGCGCGGACCTCGACGACCCCGTCACCGACGTCGAGGATGCTCACGTCGAACGTGCCGCCGCCCAGGTCGAACACCAGGACCGTCTCGTGGCCCTTCTTGTCCAGGCCGTAGGCGAGGGCGGCCGCGGTCGGCTCGTTGATGATCCGCAGCACCTCGAGGCCGGCGATCCGGCCGGCATCCTTGGTGGCCTGCCGCTGGGCGTCGTTGAAGTACGCCGGGACGGTGACGACGGCCTCGGTGACCTTCTCCCCGAGGTACTTCGCGGCGTCGTCGGTGAGCTTGCGCAGGATCTGCGCGGACACTTCCTCGGGCGAGATCCGCTTGCCGCGGATGTCGAACCGGACCATCCCCTCCGGCCCCGGCACGACGTCGTACGTGACCGTCCTGGCCTCTTCGGTGACCTCGTCGAACTTCCGGCCGATGAACCGCTTCGCGGAGTACACGGTGCCCTTGGGGTTCAGCACGGACTGCCGTCGGGCCAGCTGCCCGACGAGCCGCTCACCGGCGTCGGTGTAGGCCACGACCGACGGTGTGGTGCGGCTGCCCTCCGCGTTCGGTATGACGGTCGGCTGGCCGCCCTCGAACGCGGCGATCACCGAGTTGGTCGTGCCGAGATCGATACCTACAGCTCTGCCCATGACCGGCTCCCTTCCTGGATACGGCTGGCGATCTGTCCGGTCAGGTCCGCCGGCCCGGGTTCGGCCCGCCTCGTTGCTGGCCGCCGGCCTGCGGCGAGCCGGACTGCTGGCCGGTGCGCTGAGCGCTCTGGCTCGTCTGCTGCTGGCCCGTCTGCTGCGGCTGGCCGGTGCGCTGAGCGCTCTGACCGGCCTGCTGGCCCGTCTGCTGCGGCTGGCCGGTGCGCTGAGCACTCTGACCGGCCTGCTGGCCGGTTTCCTGCTGGCCGATCCCCTGCCGGCTCTGCTGGTCCCGCTGCGCCTGGATCTCGATCCGGCGCGGCTGCGCGTCCCTGGCCTTGGGGACCGTGACCGTGAGCACGCCGTTGCTGTAGGAGGCCTGCACCTGGTCGCTGTCGATGTCGCTGGGCAGGTCGATCATGTACTCGAACTCGCCGGTCCGGCGCCCCTGGCGACGCACGACGCCGCCGCGGCCACGCTCCTCGAAGGCGCCGGAGATCCGCAGTTCCTCGCCGCGCATCTCGAGATCGACGTCCCGCGGGTTCACGTTCGGCAGATCGACGTCGACGATGTAGGCGTCCTCGGTCTCCTCCACATCGACCGGCGGCGACCACCCGGCCGAGCCACCGATCCCGGTCTCACCACCGATGAGCGACTGGATCAGCTGACCGAACCTGCTGTTGAGCTCGTCCACCTCGCGGCGCGGGTCCCAGCGATAAGCCGGCGCACCGGCCAGCAGCGCGCCGCGGCGCGGCCGGGACGAGAAGGGTACGAGTGTCATGGTCGGTTCCTTTCGGAGTGCGAATTGCGCTTGCTCCAACCGTCGTGCGGGGACGGCCCGCGCACTTCCCCAGGCCCGGATGACCGCCGGGCCGGGTGCGCCGGTGTTGCCGTCCCACGACCCCCTCCCGATCACCTCCAAGGGTTCTTCGACCGGTACGGCACGGAACCACCCCGGGAGCATGACGCCGGCCTACCCTCCGCCCGCGCCGAATCGTGCCTGCTCGCGAGCGTGCGGCGGGCACTTGGAGTGCTCACCGCCCGGACGGGTAGTTCGGGTACGTCGAACCGCTGCTCAGGGGGTGGACGTAAAGATGTTGCGCGAGACACCGGACCGTGGCTGGGCCTACCCGCGCCTGGCCGACGCCCATATCCAGGCCCTTGCCGGCCAGGGGCAACGCCGCCGCACGCACACCGGCGACGTCCTCATCCGGGAGGGAGAGGAGCATTACGACTTCTTTGTGGTACTCGCCGGCAAGGTGGCCGAGGTCGAGGAGTACGGCGAGGACAAGCGGACCATCGGCGTGCACGGCCCCGGGCGGTTCCTCGGAGAGCTGAGCCTGATCACCGGCCAGGCGGCCCTCTGCACCTCGCAGGTGCGTGAGCCCGGCGAAGTGCTCAGGGTGCCGGCCGACCGGCTCAAGGCCGTCATCGCGCAGGACTCGACGCTCGGTGACCTGGTCCTGAAGGCGTACCTGTGCCGCCGGTCCCTGCTCATCAGCCGCGGTGCCGGGCTGCGGGTCATCGGGTCCCGCTTCTCGCCCGACAGCCGGCGGCTGCGCGAGTTCGCCGCGCGCAACCGGATCCCGTGCCAGTGGATCGACCTGGAGCACGATCAGGACGCCGAGGCGCTGCTGCGCGGGCTGCGGGTGCGACCCGGGGAAACTCCGGTCGTGATCTGCCCGAACGGGCAGGTGCTGCGCAACCCGAGCAACGCGGAGCTGGCCCACGCGGTGGGCCTGCCCGCGCCCCGGCCCGGTGTCACGGTGTGCGACCTCGCCGTTGTCGGAGCGGGCCCGGCCGGTCTCGCCGCCGCCGTCTACGGCGCCTCGGAAGGGCTGGTGACGGTCGCCCTCGACGAGCTCGCCACCGGCGGTCAGGCCGGCCGGTCGTCGCGGATCGAGAACTATCCCGGCTTTCCGGCCGGTATCCCCGGCGGGGAACTGGCCGAGCGGGCGGTCGTGCAGGCCGGGAAGTTCGGCGCGACGTTCAGCGTGCCGGCCCGGGCGTGCGGGCTGGAGGAGCGGGAAGGTGACTACGTGATCAGGCTCGACAACGGCGGGGAGGTGATGACCCGGACGGTCCTGATCGCGACCGGCGCCCAGTACCGCAAGCTCGACGTTGCGGGGTTCGAGGAGTTCGAAGCCAGCAGCGTGTACTACGCGGCCACGCTCTCGGAGGCCCTGTTCTGCCGCGACGACCCGGTCGCGGTCGTGGGCGGTGGCAACTCCGCGGGCCAGGCGGCGCTGTTCATGTCGAGGTATGCACGGATCGTGCACCTGCTGGCCCGCCGGGACCTCGGGGAGACCATGTCGCGCTATCTGATCGATCGCATCGAGACGACACCGAACGCGGACACCCACCTGCACACCGAGGTGCGCGAGCTGCTCGGCAACGACACACTCGAACGGCTCGTCGTGCAGGACCGCGGCACCGGGCAGCGGCGCGAACTGCCCGCCCGCGCGCTCTTCGTCTTCATCGGCGCCGCGCCGTGCACCGATTGGCTGCCCGATCGGCTCGCCAAGGATGCGGACGGTTTCGTCCTCGCCGGCCCGGACGGTGACGCGCCCGGACAGCCCGGACGGCCGCTGCTGCAGACGAGCCTGCCGGGCGTGTTCGCCGCCGGTGACGTGCGCAGCGGCTCGATCAAACGGGTCGCCGCGGCCGTCGGCGAAGGCGCCGCGGCGGTGCAACTGGTCTGGAAGTACCTGCAGAGCACCGGCCGCGCCGCCGCCGGCAGCGCCGCCACCCCGACCTAGCTCGTCGCGTCACCCCGGCGGCTCGGGCTCGAAGGCGTGGATCACGTCCTGCCCGTTCGCGATCACGCTGTACGTCGACTCCGGCATCTCGTTCCAGGCGCCCGGCAGGTCGACCAATGGTTCGGAGACGATCAGCCGGGACTCCTCCGACAACAGCCGCAGCGGGGGGATCTCCGGGTGGAGCAGGCGCAGGCACCGGGTCTCGGTGCTGTAGAACAGCGACCTCGATTGATGCCGCGTGGAGTACCGGAACGCCCAGACCGTCGATCCGTCGGACGTGGCGACGGTCATCTGGACCGCGTCGGCGACGCCGTGCCGGACGGCGACGGCTTCGATGAAGCCGACCATGCGGGCCACCGCGCCGGGCGGGTCGTCGTGCAGGCCGAAGGTGAGCGCCAGGAAGAACATCAGCTCGGAGTCCGTCGACCCCTCGATCGCGGGGAAGAACCCGGGGTCGATGCCGAGGATGAGGTCGCGTCGCAACGTGGCGAACCCGGCGACGGGGCCGTTGTGCATCCACAGCCACCGCTCGCACCGGAACGGATGGCAGTTGGTCTGCTGGACCGCCGTTCCGGTCGACGAGCGCACGTGCGCCATGAACAGCGGCGAACTGACATGGGTGGCCAGCTCGCGGAGGTTGCGGTCGCTCCACGCCGGGCTGACGGACCTCAGCAGCCCCGGGACGTCGCCGACGCCGTACCACCCGACGCCGAATCCGTCACCGTTGGTGGTGTCCACGCCGAGGCGGGCATGGCGGCTCTGGTCGATCAGCGAATGGTCCGGCTTGTAGAGGATCTCCTCGAGCAGGAGTGATGAGCCTGAGTATGCGAGCCACCGACACACCGCCGCCTCCGCCGATCATCGATCGGCGCGACGGCCGGCGCCGTGCGCGAACGACGCCGACTCGGAGCCGTGGACCGGGGCGGCCTGCCGCTCCAGCCGGCTCAGCGCCCGGCGCAGGTCGCTCAGCAGCAGGCCGGCCAGATCGTGGCTGAACCCGTTGCGCACCACGATACGCAGCACCGCCAGGTCGGTGCGATTCTCGGGGAACGTGTACGCCGGCACGATCCAGCCGCTTTTGCGAAGCTCCAGCGAGACGTCGAACACGCTGTACGCGGTGACATCCTCGCGCAGTGCGACCGTCAGCACCGGCAGCTCGTCGCCCCTGGTGAGCAACCGGAACGGCCCCAGTTCGGCGATCCGGTCCGCCAGCCCTCGCGCGACCTCGCGGCTGTAGCACTGCACCCGGCGGTACCCGTCGAAGCCGAGGCGCAGGAAGTTGTAGTACTGCGCGACGACGTGCGAGCCCGGACGGGAGAATGTGAGCGCGAACGTCGGCATCTCGCCGCCCAGGTAGTTGACCCGGAACACCAGGTCCTCCGGCAGTGCGTCGGCGGCACGCCAGACCGCCCAGCCGAGGCCCGGGCTGACGAGGCCGTACTTGTGCCCCGACACGTTGATCGAGGCGACCCTGGGCAGCCGGAAGTCCCAGGCCAGTTCCGGGTCGCAGAACGGCGCGACCATTCCGCCGGACGCCGCGTCGACATGCACGGGGATGTCCCATCCGGTGCGACCGTGCAACTCGTCCAAGGCGGCGCAGATGTTGCCGACCGGCTCATAGCTGCCGTCGAACGTCGAGCCCAGGATGGCCACCACGCCGATCGTGTTCTCGTCACAGCGCTGCGCCGCCGCGGGCCCCGACAGATGGAAACGATCCCCCTCCATCGGTACCAGCCGGGCTTCCACGTCCCAGTAGTTGGCGAACTTCTGCCAGCAGACCTGGGTGTTGACGCCCATGACGATGTTCGGCCGGTCGGCCGGTCGGCCGGCCGCCCGGTGCGTGTGCTGCCAGCGGCGCTTGAGGGCCAGCCCGCCGAGCATGCACGCCTCGCTCGAACCGGACGTCGAACAGCCGGGCGCCCGCCCGGCGTCAGGAGCGTGCCACAGCCCGGCCAGCATGCGCACACAGCGGACGTCGTGCACCACCTGGTAGGCGGCCTGCGGGTCGAGCTCGTTGCGCGGGAGCCGGTCCCGCGGGATACGGATCGGCTCCCTGGTGAACAGCGGGTTCACCGCGAGCTCCGGGCCCGGGCTGTCCCGGTCATGCTCCGGGTGTGACGACACGTCCTGCCCTCCCGGCTTCAGCGTTCGGCGTCCGCGGCGGCCTCGTCGACGGCGAACTCCAGCTCATCCACCGAGTAGCCGCCGCCGTGCCGGACGGCGTTGACTAAGAACGCGGGCGTGCCGTTGACCCCGCTGCGCACCCCGCCGATGAAGTCCGAACGGACCCTCTCGAGGTACCGGTGGCCGCGGATCGCCTCCGCGATCGCCTCGCCGTCGAGCCCCAGCGCCTCCGCGGCGGTGACGATCGTCGCCGCGTCGAGCTCGTCCTGGTGTTCGAAGAGCCAATCGTGCATCGGCCAGAAGCGGCGCTGGGCACCGGCCGCCTCGGCCGCTTCCGCCGCCATCTCCGCGAACGGGTGGACGTTCGTCAGCGGGAAGTGCCGGTACGCGAACCGGACGGTACCCTGCCGGCGGCGCAGCAACTCACCGACGACCGGGTAGGCCATCACGCAGTACGGGCACTGGTAGTCGCCGTACTCGACGAGCGTGACCGGCGCGTCGCCCGGGCCGATCGTGTGATCGCGGTCGGTGACCGGTACGACGAGCCGGGGCACTTGCGGTCTGTAGCGGCGTTGTCATGGCCCAACCGTCGCGGACATCGGGTGGAACCGCATCACCCGCGCGAGGTGGACGGCCGCAGCCGCGTCGGCGGTACCCGAGCGCGCGGCGGCGAGGGCCCCGGCCGTGGCGGTCATGTCAGCGCACCTCGAGCGCAGCCGGGCCGTCCGGCGGCGGGAACGCGCGATCCAGTGGGCGAAGTCCTCCGCGGTGAACCGCACGTCCAGCGCGGAACTGCTGGCATCGGCCTCAGAGCAGAAGGTCGCAGATCTGCAGCGCCCGCTGCCAGTCCGCGGTCTGCGGGTTCTTCAGCTCGGGCGCCATGATCTTGAAGGTGCGGGCGAGCGCGACGCTCAGGCCGCCGGCGATTTCCGGCAGCCGGCGCTCGGTTTCGTCGCCCAGCGCCAGATCCAGCGGCGGCCGGGCGGTGAGCCCGTCGAGGATGGGACGCAGCTCGAACTGCTCGTCGAGCTTCCGGAACTCGTGGATGCGCTCCTGCAGGCCCTTCGTCACGGGCAGGTCCTGCGGCGCTATGACGTCGCGGCCGTTCGCCTTCGCTCTCGCCTGGGCGATCAGGAGCAGGTCGTACACCTTCTGGTCACGGAAGTCGTCGTAGCGTTTGAGGTCGCTCTTGTCCACGTCCAGGCTCGCGGCCGCGCGGAAGAAACGCTCGAACCGATGGACTGCTTGCACCGGCATCCCCGGCACCCCCCGTTTTGTCGACTACGTGTGGTCGTCGGCGGCTCGACCGGTGCTGTGCAGGTACTCCCAGACCAGTTGCACCGCCACGGCGCCCTCGCCCGCCGCGGAGGTGAACCGCTTGACCGAACCGCTGCGCACGTCACCGGCGGCGAACACGCCGAGCCGGCTGGTCTGCAGCAACGGCCGCCCGCCTGGACCCGGCTCGCCATCGTCAGGGCCCGTGAGGATGAAGCCGTCCTGGTCCGTGGCGACCGCGCCGGCGAGCCAGCCGGTGCACGGCTGCGCACCGATGCAGACGAACAGCGCCCGGGCCGGCAGTTCGCGGCGCCGCCCGGTGTCCTTGTCCTCGACCACGACCGCCTCGAGGCGGTCGCCGCCCAGCAGCTCGCGCACCTCGGTGCCGGTGTGCGTCTCGATGCCCGGTGTCGCTCGGACCCGATCGACGAGGTAACGCGACATGGTCGCGTCGAGGTCCCGGCGGGCCAGCAGGTGCACGACCGGCGTGGACATCGCCAGGAACAGCGCCGCCTGGCCGGCCCGGTTGCCACCGCCCACGACCGCGACCGGCTCGTCGCGGCAGCACATGGCCTCCGCCAGAGTGGCCGTGTACTGGACGCTGTTCGCCTCGAACTCCTGGAACCCCGGCACGTCGAGTTTGCGGTACCGGGCGCCGGTGGCGATCAGCACGCTGCGGGCCGTGACCTCTGCGCCGTCGTGGAGCTCGATGACGAAGTTGCCGTCCCGTGCCCGCAGCCCGCACGCCCGCGCAGGCATGGTGAACGTGGCCCCGAACCGCTGCGCCTGCACGATCGCCCGCTCGGCCAGGTCCCCGCCGGAGATCCCGGCCGGGAAGCCGAGACAGTCGTGCATCTGCGCGGATCGCCGGGCCTGGCCGCCGCAGGCGAACTCGTCCAGGGTGACCGTCACGAGCCCTTCCGCGGCGCCGTGGAGGGCGGCGGCGAGACCGGCGCAGCCCGCCCCGACGACGGCGAGGTCACACACCGTCACCCCGGGTCCCGGTGCGGGGGTGGACAGGCCTACCGCCTGGGCGAGCTCCGCGTCGCTCGGGTTACGCAGGACCTGCCCGGCCGCGGTGATGACCACCGGCGTCTGCTCGGGCCGGACGTGCAGGCCGCACAGCAGCGCCTCGGCGTCCAGGTCGCGCTCCAGATCGACCCAGTGGGAGAGGATGCGGTTGCCGGCGAGGAAGTCGCGCAGCCGCCGGTTGTCCGGCGAGAAGCGGGATCCGATGACCCGCAGCCCGGCGCCGCGGGCGGCGAGCGGTACACGGCGCGTCAGGTACGCCTTCAGGAGCAGGTCGCCCAGGGCCGGGTTCCGCTCGACAACGGCCGTGAGCCGCTCGACGGGCACCCTGAGCACCTCGCCGGCCTCGCGCACCTGCGCGGTACGCAGGGCCGCCCGGCCGGTGATGAGGCTCAGCTCGCCCAGGAACCGGGTGGGCCCGTGGACGCCGATGTAGTGTTCGTCATCCCCGAACCCGTCGACCTCCGACACCGCGCCGGCGAGCACCGCGATGAAGTCGTAGTGGTCCTCGCCCTCGCGGATGAGGACCTCACCCGACCGTGTCCGGTGTCGATGCCCCTCCACGGACAGGACCTGGATCAGGCTGTCATCCAGGCACGGGTACCCGCCTGCGCGGTCCGGTGTCTCGACGAGCATGTTCATGTCCACCACCTCATGTCCGGCGGGGCGAGCGCCCGGATCGGCACCCCCTAGCGCTGCGCGGACAGCTCCGCCAGCGCCAGGTGCTCGTCGGGCGTGCTCGGCAGCGAGAAGTCCGGCGCCTGCCGGCCCGTTGGCAGCAGCCCTCGTCCCGTTGACATGACACAATCGTCGGCGTCCGCCGAACGGGATCGGATCACCCGACCGAGGTGAGCGCCGTCACGGGATGAAGACGGTCCGCACGCAGCCGTCCTCTTTGCGCTTGAAGATGTCGTAGCCGGTCTGGCCCTCGTCCAGCGGCATGGTGTGTGTCGCCAGGTGCTCGGTCTTGAGCTCGTCCTTCGCCATGCGGTCGAGCAGCATCGGGATGTACCGCTGACCGTGCATCTGCGCGCCGCGCACCGTCAGACCCTTGTTCATGAGCGCACCGAGCGGAAACTTGTCCACGAACCCGGCGAACACGCCGAGCACGAAGACGCTGCCGCCCTTGCGGCAGTTGTAGATCGCCGAGCGCACCGCCGCCGGGCGGTCGGTCTCGAGTCGCAGCTGCTGCTTCGTCTTGTCGTACACGTGCTGCGGGCCCGGCGTGTGCGCCTCCATGCCGACCGCCTCGATGCACACGTCCGGGCCCCGCCCGCCGGTGCGCTCGAGCAGCTCGGCCCCCACATCGGCGGCGGTGTAGTCGATCGTGTCGGCGCCGACGTGCCGGCGGACCATGTCGAGGCGGTAGTCGTACCGGTCGATGCAGATGACCTGTTCGGCGCCGAGCAGCAGCGCGGCGCGGGCGGCCATCTGCCCGACGGCACCGGCCCCCCAGACCGCGACCACATCGCCGGGGCGCACCCCGCCGAGGTCCGCGCCCATCCAGCCGGTTGCGGCCGAGTCCGACGCGAACAGGGCCCGCTCGTCACTGACCGCCTCGGGGACGCCGAACGCCCCGACGTCGGCGAACGGCACCCGGATGTACTCGGCGTGGCTGCCGGCGTTGCCGCCCATCGCGTGGGAGTACCCGAAGCAGCCGCCCGGCGCCGCGCCCCACAGGGCCTCGGTGATGTCCGGGTTGGTGTTGCCGTTGTCGCACAGCGAGTACTCCTCGCGGCGGCAGTACCAGCACTGCCCGCACGCGATGAACGACGACACGACCACCCGGTCGCCGATGCTGTGCTTGCGCACGCCCGGCCCCACCTCGACGACCTCGCCGAGGAATTCGTGGCCGAGGACGTCACCCTGGCGCATGAACGGGATGTACCCGCCGAGCAGGTGCAGGTCCGAGCCGCACGTCACCGAACGGCCGACCTTCACGATGACGTCGCCGCGGTTGCGGATCCGCGGGTCCGGGACCGTTTCGACGCCGACCTTGTTCACGCCCTGCCACACCAATGCCTTCACAGCCGGCCCTCCTCGAGTCCGTGCTTCGTCGCGTACGCCAGCGGCGCGGACCGCAGCGTCGGCTTCGTGGTCGCCGGTGCGTCCGGCCGGAGCACCTCACCGACCTCGGCCAAGGAACGCGCCTCACGCAGCGCCGCGCGCAGCCGCCGCACGCGCTCGCGATCGCCGCCGGACACAACCCGGGCTGCCACCTCCGTGCCCTTGTCCCCCGGCGCCGGCTGCACCCGGACCTCCACCGGGAACCCGAGCTCCTCCAGCGGCGGTGGCAGCGGATCGAGCTGCTCCAGCGAACAGTCGATGGTGACGCTGTGCCAACGGTCCGGTTCGGCGGCCCTGCGCCGCTTGGCGACCATGGCGGCGCCGGCGACCGCACCGGCTCCCACAGCGGTCAGGGCAACGGCGGCCGGCAACGGCCGCACCTGGAATCTACGCATGCGACCCGGCTACCCGGCACCCGGGCGGCGACACATCGAGCCGGATGAGCCGCAGCATGCGGCCTCCGCGCATGTCTGCACCGGGACCGGGTAGTCGGGCGAGTGATATCGGTCCGCACCGACGGAAGGGGCCCGATGGCCGCCAACGGTGATGCGCGCCCGGAGATCGTCGTGGGCCTGGTGGCCACCCCGCCCGACTATCCGGCCCAGGTGGTTGCCCGGCTCGCTGTCGAGTTGGCCGACCGGCTCGCCGAGCGAACGGACGCGGAGGTGCTGTGGACGGTCCGGGAAGGCTGGGGTGACGTGGCGCCGCGCCGCGACGGCGGCGCCGAGGCCCTGCTCGACGATCTCGGCCGTCGGCGCGCCGACGCCGGCTGGGATGTCGCGATCTGCCTGACCGACCTGCCGCTGCACAGCCACGGCGTGCCGCTGGTCGCGCACGTCTCCGCCCGGCGCCGGGTCGCGGCCGTGTCCTTACCGGCGCTGGGACTGCGCCAGCTGCGAGCCGTCCGCGCCGGGGTCCCGGGCCTCGTGAGCCGGCTGCTCACGGACGCCTCCGACGACCGGGTCGCGCCGGCCGGCTGGGCACCGGCGGCGCTCACCGGCCGGGTCGCGGCCATCCGCCGTGTGGTGGGCGTGGAGACCGCGGAGCTGAGCTATCTGGCTTCGCGGCTGACCGGCCGGGTCCGGCTGCTGTCCGGCATGGTCCGGGCCAACCGCCCCGGCCGTGCCCTGCTGGGCCTTTCCAAGCTCCTGGTCGGCGCGTTCGGTACGGCCGCCTTCGCGCTGACCACGAACACCATCTGGAAGCTGGGTGACACGCTCGGCGGGCTCCGCCTCACCGTGATCATGTTGATCGGGTTGACCGCACTGGTGACCTGGCTGATCGCCGCGCACGACCTGTGGGAACGGCCGGACGAGCGGACACCGGCCGGGGTGGCCCGGCTGTTCAACCTGGGCACTGTCCTCACGCTCACCCTGGCCACCACGGTGTCCTACGTCGTGCTGTTCACCGTCACGGTCCTCGCCGCGGGGCTGCTGATCGACACGTCCGTGCTGCGGGAAACCTTGCAGCGGCCCGTCGGTCTCACCGACTACCTGACACTCGGCTGGATCAACAGCTCGCTGGCCACCGTCTGCGGCGCGATCGGCTCCGGGCTGGAGGACGAAGACACGGTACGGGCCGCCGCATACGGCTACCACCCCGAACCCGGTGGCTGGCGGGATGAGCGGGACGCGTCATCCGGGAGGGGCCCCGGATGACGCGGGCGGCGCTCAAGGCTTGAGCACGACCCGCTCGCAGCGAATGGTTGTCGCTGCCGTCAGCTCCATTGACTCTCCTCTACGTACCCCCGAACCGCCCGGCGTTGCGCCGGTCTTCCGGGCCGCCGAGTACCCACCGCGTTATCGCCCAACCAAAGGCGTTGCTCGTCCTCACTCGTGGGGGGTCAGGTTCTCGAGGTGGCACAGCGCGACGATTGGACCGCACCACGATCGCGGCCGCCGCGACCCGCGCCGGAGGCGGTTGCGGAAATGGTGGTACGAGCACACCGCGGCGCGAACCGAGTATGTACTGAAGATCTCGGCCCATGTCCCGAGCCGGGACCGGCATCGACGAACGGGGAAACAGTCATGAAGGCAGTGGTGTACGAGGGGCCGCGGCAGGTGAAGGTCAAGGATGTGCCGGACGCGCGGATCGAGCGGCCGACCGACGTGCTGGTGCGGATTACGTCGGCGAACATCTGCGGCTCGGACCTGCACATGTACGAGGGCCGGACCGACTTCGAGCGCGGCCGCTGGTTCGGGCACGAGAACCTGGGTCAGGTGGTCGAGGTCGGCTCCGGCGTCGACAAGGTCCGCACGGGCGACTGGGTCGTCCTGCCGTTCAACATCGCCTGCGGTCACTGCAAGAACTGCGAGCGGCAGCTGACGAACTACTGCCTGACGGCCCAGCCCGAGCCGAACATGGCCGGCGCCGCCTACGGCTTCGCCGACATGGGCCCGTACGGCGGCGGCCAGGCCGAGTTGCTGCGCGTGCCCTGGGGCGACTTCAACTGCCTTCGACTGGGTGAGGACGCCGAACAGCGCCAGACCGACTACGTGATGCTCGCCGACATCTTCCCGACCGGATACCACGCCACCGAGATGGCCGGCGTCAAGCCCGGCGACCAGACCGTCATCTACGGCGCCGGGCCGGTCGGGCTGATGGCCGCCCTCTCAGCAACCATCCGCGGAGCCAGCAAGGTGATGGTCGTCGACCGGCACCCCGACCGGCTCCGCCTGGCCGAGTCGATCGGCGCGATCGCCATCGACGACTCGAAGGTCGATCCGGTCCAGGCCGTGCTCGATGAGACCATGGGGCTCGGCGCCGACAACGGCTGCGAGTGCGTCGGCTACCAGGCGCACGAGCCCAACGGCGAGGAACACGCCAACCTGACCATGAACCGGCTGGTCGCCTCCGTCCGCTTCACCGGCAAGATCGGCAACGTCGGCGTCTTCGTGCCCCAGGACCCCGGAGCCAACGACGAGCTGGCGAAACAGGGCAAGCTCGCCTTCGACTACGGCATGTTCTGGTTCAAGGGTCAGCACGTCGGCACCGGCCAGGCCCCGGTCAAGAAGTACAACCGCCAGCTGCGCGACCTGATCGCCGCGGGCAAGGCCGAGCCGTCCTTCATCGTCAGCCACGAGCTGCCCCTCGACCGCGCGCCGGAGGCCTACGAGCACTTCGACAGGCGGGACGACGGCTGGACGAAGGTCGTCCTGCACCCGGCGATGGCGGGGGCGGGTGCGTGACATGGCTGAGTTGCTGAACGGACGCCGCGTCGCCATCCTCGCCGCCGACGGTGTGGAGCGGGTCGAGCTGGAGCGGCCGCGGCAGGCGCTGCAGGAAGCCGGTGCCCGCACCGCCGTCGTCTCCATCGCCGCCGGCGAGATCCGGGCCCGCGATCGCGACCTCGACGACGCCGGCACCTTCACCGTCGACCAACTGGTCGGCACCGTCTCCGTCGACGACTACGAGGCGCTGCTCCTGCCCGGCGGCACCGTGAACCCCGACAAGCTGCGGATGGAACCGGCCGCGGTGCGGTTCGTCCGTGACTTCGTCCGGTCCGGCAAGCCGGTCGCCTCCATCTGCCACGGCCCGTGGAACTTCGTCGAGGCCGACGTCGCGCGCGGTCGCCGGCTGACCTCGTGGCCGAGCGTGCGCACCGACCTGCGCAACGCCGGGGCGGAGGTGGTCGACGAGCCGGTTGTCACCGACGGCAACATCACCACGAGCCGGTCGCCCGACGACCTGCCCGCGTTCTGCGAGCGCATCGTGCGGGAATTCGCCAAGGCCCCGGCGGCCACCGGCGCTGCGGGCCGGGCATAAGCTCGTCGAGCGTCCGCGACCACGACCGGGCGGCCCGTGTCGCCTGGGCGACCGGGTGGGACCTGGGCCACGGCGTCAATGCTCGGCGGGCGGGTGCCCGGCGGGTTCAGGAGCGGTGTCAGCTGGTGAGTGTGCTGATGAAGTCGCTGAGACCGGTGGCGACGTCGAAGGTGATGCCGGCGAGTTTGGCTCCGAGGACGACCGCCGCCTCGTGGTCACGGTTCAGGGCGATCGGGATGCAGGCCACGGCGATCAGCATGCCGAGCGTGGCCAGGCCGCCGCCCCAGGTGCCGGTGGACCGGGCGCGGCGGCTGGTGCCGGTGCCGATGAAGCAGGTGATGGCGGCGAGCCAGGCGGCCAGTTCGATGCGGTGGGAGGCGGTCGCGGACAGGGCGCTGATGCCGATGAGGAACACGGCGATGGCGAGGATGTTGATCGGGCGGCCGAAGGTGGCGTAGACGCGGACCGGGGTGCGGACCGGCATCCGGCGCGGGTGCACCACCTCCTCCATGGGCGGCTCCGGGCGGGTGCGGGGCAGGCGGCGGGTCGTGGGTTCGGGGATCGCCTCCGGCTCGGCGATCAGCTCCGGCTCGGGGCGCAGCCGTGGCCCGGGAACCGGTCGAGGCTCGGGGCGCGGGTCGTCGAGTGCCGGGGCGGTGCGGCGTGAGCCCTCAAGCGAAGCGTCCTCGAGCGAAGGGGCCTCAACCGCAGGGTCGTCGAGGCCGGAGGATCCGGGGCGGACCAGGCGTTCGGCGCGGCGGGAGGCACGGGGGAGGGCGATCGGGGCCGGCTCCGGGTGCCACAGCGCGCCCTCGGCCACCACCAGCTGCGGGTCCTCCAGGACCGTCGGCGGGACGCCCGTCGCGCGGTGCAGCAAGGTTGCCACGAGCGGGGTGCGGGTGGCGCCGCCGACCAGGAACCAGCCGGCGATGCAGTCCTCGCCCACGCGCGACTGGCGGACCGCGGACTGCGTCAGGGCCACCGTGCGCTCCAGCAGCGGCGTCGCGGCGGCCTCGAACTCCTCGCGGGTCAGCGGGGTCTCGGCGCCGTCGTGGCGGAAGATGGCCGAGACGTCGCGGGAGAGCGCCTCGCGGGTCTGACGGGCCTCGTCCCAGGAGGCCCGGAAGCGCTCGGCCTCGTCCGCGGGGGCGCCGGGGGCGAGGGTCAGCGGGGCACCGGCATGGCGCAGGACCAGCGCGTCCAGGTCCAAGCCGCCGATGTCGTCGGCGCCCAGGGTGGCCAGCTCGCGGAAGCCGTCGGCGGTGCGCTGCACGACGGCGGCGTCGAAGGTGCCCGCGCCGAGGTCGTAGACGACGACGCAGCGGCCGGGCTCCACGGCGTGGCCCAGGACGTCGGCGTAGTAGCGGGCGGCGGCGACCGGCTCGGCGACGAGAACCGGGGTGCCGAGGCCGGCCTCGGCGGCGGCCTCCAGCAGGACCTCGCGGCGGGCGGCGCCCCACGCGGCCGGGTGCGTGAGGGTCGCGGCCGGGCGGACGCCGCCCAGGGTGCGCGCGGCCTCGTCGGCGACGCGGCCGAGGACGGCGGCGAAGATGTCGGGCACCTGATGGACCCAGGTACCGAGGAGTACCTCACGGTCGTCGACGCGGCGCTTCGGGTGCGGCTCGAAGGCGCCGGGGTCGCGGTGGGAGGCGCGGACCGCCTCGCGGCCGACCTGCAGCCGGCCGTCGTCGTCGGACCAGACGGCCGAGGGCAGCAGCGGGGAGGAGTCGAACAGCAGCGGCCGGGTCCGCCCGTCGGGGTGGCGGACGACGGCCACCGTGCTCGAGGTGCCGAAGTCGATGCCCAGCCGGAAGTCGCTCACGCCGGAATCGTAGGGTCACCCTGTGTGATCACGGATCGGCTGAACTGGCCGCGGCGGGGTGCTCGGGTGCGATCCTCAAGAGCCGATCATCCAGGCACTTCCGGAGGACCGGCGGGCCCCGGTGGTGTGAAGCGAGTGTTCGCCGGGCGGGTAACCGGGCCGGACGCGGCATCGCCCAGCGCAGGAGGCACACTGACCGCGCGGGCGATCCAGCGCCCAAGGGGAGGGACACGACGTGACCGCTGCCCGCACCGGCTGCTCCCCCGCGTCGGCGCCTGTTCAACTGCTCGGTCAGGCCGGTTGAACACCGGCCGGCGGACTGGTCGCAGGACTCTTAACACTCGCGCCGCGGGCCGCCCGGATCACGGCCGGCGGGCTCCGCCGGCCAACAGCTCCGACCGCCGCCGCAGCGCCAGCTTGCGCAGGATCGCCGCCACGTGGTTCTTCACCGTGTTGGGACTGATCGACAGCAGCGACGCGATCTGCCGGTTGGTGCGGCCCTCCAGCACCGACCACAGGACCTCCAGCTCGCGGGGGGTGAGGTCGTCCCAGCCGTCCAGGCCGGGCGGCCGGCGCTCGTCCGGCGGGCCGAGCAGCCATTCGCGGTCCCCGCCCAGCGTCGCCGTGACGGCCGCGGCGAGCCGCTCGGGGCGCTCATGGGCGGAGACGAAGCTGTCCAGGCCGGCGAGGAAGCAGTACATCACGTCACGCCGGGTCCGAAACTCCGACAGTGCCAGCGTGTAGGGCGGCGACGGGAGCTGCTTGAGCTCGCGGCAGAGCCGCAGGCCGTCGCCGAACGTCGGCCGGTGCGGGTCCAGGATCACGAGGTCGACGTCGCCGGCACCGACCCGGCCGAGCGCCGGGTCGCGGTGCCCGAAGCGCTCGATGCCGATCGGGCCGGGCAGCTTCGTCAGCGCCGCCTCGACCCCGAACGCCGTCAGTGCCGACAGACCTACCAGCAGAATAGTCACGCGGTGCACCCGTCCCGTTCCGCCGACCGGCCGGCCGGACCATTTCGGACTATGCCTCGGCCGGGCCGATTGTGGTGACCGCGGGTGGATGCGGTCAACGGCACCGGTCGCGAGGATGAGACCCGTCGATGATCCATCGCCGAAGGGGAATGCATGATGAGTGTCTCCAACGAGCCCGACCTCGAGCTCGACGACCTGCCGGTCGACGTGTTCGACCTGAGCGACACCGGGCTCACGATCGACCTGCTGACCGAGGGCCACGGCATGGCCGAGCTGGCCGCGTCCTGCTCCGCCGCCGCGTATCCGTGCTCGTCCCAACCACAGTGAGGTCCGCATGACCATCTCACAGGAACTCGACTTCGAGCTGGAGAGCCTCCCGGTGGACGTGTTCGACCTGGCCGACAGCGGGCTCGTCGTCGAGTCGCTGACCTCCGGGCACGGCATGGCGGAGCTCGGCGCGTCCAGCACCTGTTGCTCGGTAACGGATCTGTGCTCTTGTAAGCCCCTCTGACCGGGGCACCCGGTCGTCTCGCGAAAGGGCCGCCATCCCATGACCACCGACTTCGTCCTGCCCAGTGGCGTCAGGGTCGCGTCGCCGGTGATCGTGCGGATGGCGGGCCTGCCGGCGCGGGCGCTGGACCGGCTGCGCTGCGCGGACTCCTTCGCACTCGCCGCCGACGTGGCGCGGCGGCGGGCCGGACTCGCCGCCGAGGGCACGGCCCTCTCCGACATCCTGCACACGGTCATCGGCGAGCATCCGGGCGCACCGGAGAAGCCGGCGCTCGTCGGGCTGCGCCGGGCCGTGTTCCAGGCCCGCCGGCCCACCACCCGCGAGTGGAACGCCGCGGTGACGGCGGTGCTCGGCCCCGGCCTCACCGGGCGGCTGGACCGCTGGATGTCCACTGTGGAGGAATGCGAGCGGCTGACGGCGCGGCTGCCGGCCCTCCTGGCCGAGGAGATCGAGGCCGGGTACACCGAGCTGCGGGCCGTCGTGGCCGCGCCGGCGTTCCAGCGGGCCCTGTCCCGGGCCAGCCCGGCCCTGTTCGCCGAGGCCGGCAAGTGGCTGGCCGACGAGGCGCACCGCCCGCGGCGGCAGTCCCTGGTCCGGCTGGTGAAGTACGTGGCCCGGGCGGCCGCCAAGACCAGCCCCTTCAGCACCTTCACCAGCAGCGGTGCCGCCCGCTGGGCGCCGGTCGGCCCGGACGCGTGGCCGACGGGGTCCGGCCCGGTCCGCGGTGTGCTGGAGCTCAACGGCTACCTCCTGCTCCGCCTGCGCGATGCGCTGCGCGCCGACCCCCGGCTGGTCGCGAGCCTGCCGTTGCGGGTCAACCCGAGCGCCACCGTCCACGGCGACGTCGTGCGGTTCCTCGGCCGCCCACCGGCCGAGCCGATCCTCTCGCTGCCGGCGACCCCGGCGGTCCGCCGATGCCTGGAGATCCTGGGCGGCGGCCGGGAGCACACCCCGGCCGGCCTGCGGACCCGGCTCGGCGGCGACCGCACCGGCGCCGCGGCGGTGGACCGGTTCCTCGACCGGCTCGTGGAGGCCGGCCTGCTGCACCGCGAGGTGCCGGTCGGCGACCAGGCCGCCGATCCGCTGGGTGCGCTGTCGCGCTGGCTGACCGGGCAGTCCGGGGCCGAGGTCGCCGACGCGACGGACCTGATCGACCGGGTCCGGTCCGGGCTGCGCGCCCCCGCCGCTGTGGACGACGTCGAGGATCACCTGGTCCGGCAGCGTGCGCTCACGGCGGCCGTCGGCGCGCTCAACGCCTGGACGGGCCGGCCCGCCGACGGGCCCGGCCCGGCCGAGTTCGACGCGGTGCACGAGAACGCGGTCATCGCCGGCCCGGTCGGCGCCCTGTCGATCCCCGGCTGGCGCCCGGCCCTGTCCGACCTGGACGTCGTGCGCCGCCTGCTCGGCCCACTGGACCCCGCGCTGCCGCTGCGGGTGTCCCTCGGCGAGTACTGCGCCGCCCGGTTCGGGCCCGGCGCCCGGACGCCGTTCCTGCTGTTGTACGAGGCGATGGCCCGGGACCTCGCCGGCACGACGGCACCGGAGCGCGGCGACGCCGTCCGCGATCTCGCGACGTTCGTGCGGGCCCCTCGCGACCTGGAGGCACCGCTCGCGGACAGCCACCTGCCGCGGCTGCGCGAGCTGGGACGCGTACGACAGGACCTGTGGCGGCTGCTGCTGTCCGCCCCGGCGCGCGACGGCGCCCGGCACACCGACCCGGCCGCGGTCCTGCGCCTCAGCGCCGGCTGGCCGCGGTGGATCACCGCACCCGCCTCGGTCGCCTGGTACGTGCAGGTCGTGCCGGGGCAGCCGGTACCCCGGCTGGTGGTCAACGCCGTGCACGGCGGCTACGGGCGCGGCCGGAGCCGGGCCCTGCACCTCATCCGGCAGGCCGAAGGGGCCACCAGCGGTGCACCGCCGGACCTGCCCCCGGCCGCCGCCGGCGGCCCCGTGCTCGCGGAGCTGAGCGGGATGTTCGGGTTCTCGCCCAACGTACGGCTGGCCGGCGCGCCCTACGAGATCGACTATCCGTTCACGGTGAGCGACCGCCCGGCGCGGGAGCGGATCGCGCTTGGGGACCTGACGGTCGTCCACGATCCGGTGTCCGGGCTGGCCCGGCTGCACGCGAACGGGCTCGGACCGCAGGTCCGGGCGCTGCACCTGGGCATGATGGCCGACGCGCTGCTGCCGCCGGCGGCCCGGATCCTGTCGCTGGCCTTCGGCGCCGGCCACTACCCGATCACCGGCATGCCGCAGCCGGCGTCGGCGCCGGCGGACGTGCTCGCCTACCCGCGGGTGGAGATCGGCCACGTCACGCTGCGCCGGGCGCGCTGGGTGGCGCCGACGCACCTGGTGCCGGTCCGTGACCGGGGCGAGACGGACGCCGGCTATTTGCTGCGGCTCGTGGCCTGGACCCGCTCGTGCGGCGTGCCGGACCGCTCGTTCGTGCGCGGCTTCGCGCCGCGGCTGTTCACCCCGTCGGCGGACTCGGCCGTGACGTGGGTGCTCGACAAGTCCCACAAGCCGGTCTACCTCGACCTCGCCAACTGGGCCATGGTCCTGGACTTCGAACGGATGCTCAAGGGGTGCGGCCCCGTCGTGATCTTCGAGGAGGTCCGGCCGGACCCGGCCGACGCGGGCACCGCGGCCGAAGCCGGCGCGCGGGTCGCCGAGTTCGTGGTGGAGCTGTCCGAGCCGGGGAGCGGCCGTGACTGACCGGGCCTCGCCCGAGTCGGCGTGGGTGAGTGTCCACATCTTCTACCGGGACGACCTGGACCGGCTGGCCGGCGACGCGCTCACGGCACTCGCCACGGAAGGGGCCTGAGCGACGTGGACTGGCGAAGGATCGACGTGTACTACTACGACCCGGACAAGGACCGGCTGATCCTGGAGGGTGTGCGCCCGCTCCTGCGCCGGCTGGCCGGCCGGGTCGACGGCGCCTGGTTCACCCGGCACTGGCGCCGGGGCCCCCATCTGCGGCTGCTGGTGTCGACCGGCGCGGCGACCTTCGACGAGGTGGTCCGCCCGGCCGCCGACGAGATCATCGGCGGCTTCCTGGCCCGGCACCCCTCGACGCACGTGCTGGACCCGGAGCGGGAACGGGCCGCCCATCAGCGCCTCGCCGAGCTGGAGCACGAGCAGGGTCCACTGTGGCCGTGGTTCCCGGACAACTCGCTGCGGGTGTCGGCCCACGAACCGCGGGAGGCGCAGCTCGGTGGCCCGGCCGCCGCCGAGCTGCTGGCCGACTTCTACGCGGGCACGAACGAGCTCGCCTTCCGGATGATCGAACAGGTCAGCGGCCGGAGCCGGCTGGCGCTGGCGTTCAACCTGATGATCACCACGGCGCACGCGCTGTCCAACAGCGACATCACGAGCGGGTTCGTGTCGTTCCGCTCCCACGCGGAGGCGTTCCTGCACGTCTTCCCCGAGGCCGACGGGCTGCGTCCCCGCTGGGACCGGCACTACCGCGCGCACGCGCCGGTGCTGCGGCGGCGGGTCGGCGCCGTCACCGCGGCGCTGGACGGCGGCGCGCCGGGCGTGCCGTTCGTCGAGGACTGGGTGCGGGCGCTCGCGCCGTACCGGATCAGCGGGGCCGAGCTCATCCGGTCCGGTGCCGTCGCGCTGCCGGCCGACCGGGCGACCACCGCCGCCGAGCTGCCCGACGTCAGCGCCTTCCACCGCCGCCTGTACACCAACCCCCGCTGGGCGCAGACGCGCGCGTCGGTGGACTTCCAGGTGTACCGGCTCATGCTGAACCTGACGTACCTGCACCTGACCCGGCTCGGCATCACGCCGGTCGAGCGGTTCCTGCTGTGTCACCTGGCTGCCAACGCGGTCGAGGAGGAGCACGGCATCCGCGCCATCGACCTCGTCGGCCCGCCGCCGGACCCGCGCGCCGAGGCGGTCCGATGAGTACGGCGATCGAGGAGCGGCTGAACCTGCGGCCCGGCGTACTCCTGGCCCCGTTCCTCGACGGCCGGCGGCGGTCGCACGACGATGGGCCGAGCAAGGCCCGCTGATCGTCGGGCGCCGATTTTTCGCATGGCACGAGATGGAACGGCGAATCTCATGACATCAATGCCGGGCTGTTCCGCGCCGGATTCCGACGTACAGCGTCGACATCCGGTTCGGTCAATCCCACGATGCAGGAGGTCGCACCGTGACGTCGCCCAGCCGCCGATACCGCAAGGCAACCAACACGGTCAACGGTGAACCGCGGGTCGCCCCGGCGGCCGTGGCCACCCGCGAGCCGGGCTGGGCGCCGCGGACCGAGCGGGTACCCATCGCCGCCCTGGCCCGGGGCGACTCGCCCCGCTCGGCCGGCGAGGTGCCGGAGCACATGCGCCTGCTGGCCGAGTCCATGGACCCGTTCCCGCCGATCCTCGTCCACCGGGCCACCATGCGGGTGATCGACGGCATGCACCGGCTGCACGCCGGCATGCTGCGCGGCGACGAGACGATCGAGGTCGAGTTCTTCGACGGCGACGAGTCGGAGGCCTTCGTCGCCGGGGTCCAGGCGAACATCACCCACGGCCTGCCGCTGACCCGCCCGGACCGGGAGATGGCGGCCGGGCGCCTGGTCAGCATGTATCCGGAGCGCTCGGACCGCTGGATCGCCCAGGTCGCGGGCCTCGCGCCGAGCACCGTGGCCAACCTGCGCGCGCGGGTCACCGACGCCGCTGACGCCCCGCAGTCCCGCGTGGGCCGCGACGGCAAGGTGCGGCCGCTCAACAGCGCGGAGGCCCGCCGGGCCGCGTCCGCGGTCATCGCCGAACGGCCCGAGGCGTCCCTGCGCGAGGTGGCCCGGCTCACCGGGCTGTCCCCGGCGACCGTCCGGGACGTCCGGCAACGCATCGGCCGGGGCGACGACCCGGTGCCGCCGCGGGAGCGCGAGGGCGACGGCGACACCCCCCGCCTCCGGCCGGCACCGCGCCGCCGGGAGCACCGCGACCCGCGGACGCTGCTGCGCATCCTGGCCCGGGACCCGGCCCTGCGCTTCAACGAGGCCGGCCGGTCCCTGCTGCACTGGCTCGCCGGGAAGGCCCGCGGGCCGGAGGACTGGCAGCTGCGGGTCGACGTCATCCCGGCGCACTCCGCGTATCTCGTCGCCGAGCTGGCTCGGGCCTGCGCCGACGAGTGGTCCGAGTTCAACGCCGAGCTCGAACAGCGCCTCAACGACCGGCCCGAGCTGCCGCTCAGGCGAGGGTGAGCCGCTCCAGCAGCGGCACCAGGCGTCGCCGGCGAGGACGGCCTCCGGCCGCAGGACCGAGTGCCCGACGTGTCTACCCCCACATGCTCATGGAAAGGGATGCGGGTGGGGGTTGACGTCCTCGGGAGCGAGTCGATCGGATCGGAATCCGAGCAGGCGGGGCACGTCGTACAGCCGGGGCAGGCCGTCGACGCGCCTGAACTGGTGGCCGAACGTCATCGGGAGGGTGCCCGGGATGATGACTTTGACGCAGGAGAGGCCGCCGGCGCGGTGTTCGGGGGTGGTCTGGTCCACGACGATGACGTCGAGGCCCGTGGTGCGGTAGCGGTCGATTGTCGATCGAAGATCGTCACATAGGTCGGTGTTGCGGTGGCCGTCGGATCGGGCGATGTCCGCGAACGAGCGGACCCGCGTGGATTCGGTCAGGAAGTCGAATCGGTGATAGGCGGTGATGTCGCCGTTGGCAATTGTGTGGTCGGCCATGGCCTCGACCCGCGAGGGGTCGGCCACCATCTCGCGCGCTCGCCGCCGTTCGTGCGGAAGTGTGGCGATGTGGCTGGCCAGGATGGGGCCGAGCTCGCTGAGCGCGTTCTCCACCGCACGCTCGGGATCGAGGTGCGACCCGGCCGCGCACACCACCTTGAGCTGCCCGTCGGACTCCGATGGGTTCACGGCCATCACCCAGAAGCAGGGAATCCCCTGCTCCAGAGTGATGTCGAAGATGTGGACCAGGTAGCCGGTTTCGGCCTCGATGGTCTCGACCAGCGTGGGAATGGCACGGTCCCGGGCGGAGCTCGGATCGATCCGAGGCACCGGCATGCGGGCGTACCAGGTCATCAGAAAGGCATCCCGCTCGGCTATCTCGAGGACGCCGTACAAAATCGCCTCCTCCAGGCAACTGCCCAGTGCACAGCCGTTGGAGATCTCGTACACGAAGGTGTCGTGGTCATGGGTCCCGTAGTACGCGTACGCCTCGGGCACGAGAACGGGTGCCTCACGCACGAACGAGTACCCCCAGACCCATCGGTAGGGCGCGTTTTCGTCGAAGGGCCGGTACCGGAAGTCCGGTGACTGGTAGGAGTCCGTCGCGTGCAGTCCTAGCGTCCTGGGGTCGATCGCTTGGGCGCGCAGCTCGGTGTAGCTGGCCCGCACCGCGGTGCGCTTGCCCCCTGGCTGCATTCCCGCGTAGCGCTCCAATGCCTCGAGCAGTGCGATCGTCTCACTGGCCAGGTAGCTGCGGGTCCGGCCGAACCCGCTCTCGACCTGGCCGCCCCGCAGACCCATCGGCGCGGCGGCGACGGCGAGGCCAGCCGAACTGTCGCGTCGAATCACCCTGACGACTCCACATTCGGCGTCCACGTACGTCTGCCGCAGCGCGTCGAGTTCATCCATCACGGCCCGCACCCGATAGGTGTCCGGTGTGGGCTTCGGACGTGATCGCAGGACGATCCGCGCCGATTCGGCGTCGTCGGTCGGTAGGCCACCGCACTCGGGGCAGAGTGGATCAGGCAGGAAGCGGTGGGTCGTCACCTGCAGCGTCCGCAGATCGACATACAGCATCGCGCAGTGGGTGCGAGCCGCGCTGACATCGCGCGTCAGTCTCGCCACCTCGTCGGCGACCAGCCCCGCGATCAGCTCCGCGGCCAGGACGGTGAGCAGCTCCGTTGGCCGCTGGGCGAGCGCCTCCGCGTGGCGGGTACGTACCGCGTCGTATCCTTCCGGGTGCTCACGTGCCCGTTGTCGCCGAGCCTCCGCGCATTGCACGCAGCCCGGGCGGCCCGCGACCTCGACCGGCCCGATGACGACGCGGCCCAGCTCGGCGCGCACCGGCAGCCACGGCCCGCCCGACACGCGGCCGGCCTCCCGCACCGCCGGATAGGCGTTCATGTCCCAGCAGTCGCTGGCAACGACGACAACCTGACCGGACGCCGCGGCCGTGGCCGGTTCCGCCGGGTCGCCCCGGCGCGGGCCGCTGTCGGTCCGCGCGATCGCATCGGCGATCAGTCCGGCTCCGATCAGCGCCACGCCGCGCCCTCGCCGGCGGCCGAGAGCTCGGGTCGATGCCGTACTCGCGGTCATCCGGACACCACCACGTGCACGGCGTAGGGCATGACGGCGTTGACCCCGCGATCGTCGACAAGCGGCACCGCGATGGGATTGTGCCCATGTTCGACCAGGGCGGAGATGACGGCGGCGGCGGTGGCGTCACCGGCCGCTCCGGCGACCTGAACCTTGTCGGTCCCCCGCAGGCCCGGCGGGATACCGGCGACGGGCGGCGGAGCGTAGACGCTTTGCCGGTTCGATTGAGCCTGATGGTGCAACAACACGTCCTCCAGTGTGTCGGTCAAGGCGGCCACCCTGGACAGCGAGCTGCCGCAGCCGGCCGCGACCGATCCGATACAGCCGACCATGGTCGGTACGCCGAGCGGTCCGGTTACGTCATACACGGTGACGGGCAGGCCGGTAGCCGCGAGCAGCGCTCGATACCGGTTTCCGCGGCTGTCCAGAGCCGCCCCGACCAGGTCGACGAGCGGGAACGGGGTGGTCGAGGCATGCATGCCGCCGATCGTGAGGCTTCGGCCCTGGCCCACCAGACCCGCGGTCACGGCCTCGTCCCAGTCATAGCCGACCGCGACACCAGGCGACGGCGCGTACGGTCGATCGGACCTACGGATCGCCGGAAACACACGCGGTGCGTCCACGAGGTGGCTGGCGCCATCGGCAAGTCCGTACCCCGGTACCAAGCCGGTCACGGCTCCCTTGCGCACTGCGAGCAGCAGCTCGTCAGGATCGGCCCGGAGTCCCATCTCACCGAGCGGGCCGGAGATGAATCGCCGTGGATCGACCATCAACGAGGCGTAGACGGCGAACGCCCTGCGCGCCGCCCTCCACCTGGCCGTGGCGAAGTCCAGGCCAGCGCCGGTGACTGTCGTAGTCGGCCCGCCGTGTGGCAGTAATCCGACGGGGTCGGCGACCTCGATCGCGCACACATGCAGCGGCTGCTGGGCGAAATCACGCTCGACCGGGTTGCCGAAGACACCGACCAGGTCGCCGACGCAGGCCGCGGCCCGTTGCGAGAACTCCTCATCGGTCAGCCGGGCGCCCCGTCGAAGTTGCCCGATCCGATCGACGATGTCGGTGGCGGGCTCCGCCGCCTCCGAGTAGGGGTGCGGCAGGAAGGTAGCAGTCTCACTGGCCAAGGTGGACAAGTCGACCCGTACCATCCGGCTACGGCCGCGCTCCGCGGGCTGCGTTATCGACTGGAACACGCCATGCACCATCTGCGCGGCCACTGCCATTGCGGACACCGACCTCACGTCCGGCCCGGCCGGCTGTGATGGCCCCGCAGTACCTGGGCGCCGTGCCTCTGCGCGCCGCCAACCCGCGGTCCAGCTGTCGCCGGGACGACTGGTCATCCAAGCATGCCCGTCGATGACGAGCGCCTGGGCCAACCAGATGTTCCGGTCCCCGCACAAGCGGTCGAGCAACCGGGCCCGCCCCACCATGGCGCCGTCCGTGGCATGCAGGACCAACTGGACCCCGTCGAGCAATGACTCGATCGCGGTGGCGGCCTGCGGACCGGCAAGCACATCTCCGGTCGCACCCCCGCACTCCGATGTCGTGACCACGCGGACCTCGCGCAGGCCCGAGCTCGCCGCGGCGGCAACGACCGCAGCGCTCAGTTCCCCGGCACCGAGCACCAGCGTCGGGGTGTTCTGGTACTCCCTGACCACGGTGGCCGGTGCGCCGCGGAAGTAGCCGGTGAAGGTGACCTCGTGTTCGTGCCCGGCCGGCCCGGCATCGGTATCGTCGGCCCGTTCGATATCTCTGATCACCGATCGTTCGACCAGCGCCGTTATCAGATCCCGCACCATGACCTTGCGTTCCGGGGTCAACTGCGCGGTGAGTTCATCGAGGGTGTACTGCCCGTTCAAGACCGGCGCCAGACGGTCGAGAAGCCGGTAGACCGAGCCGCCGGTGAACGCGAATTCCCCCTCATGCGAGAGGATGTGTGCGCCTTGGAGGGTCTCGGCATAGTAGGCACCCGGACCCAGCAGTAGTCCCATCATCGCTTCCTGTCGATATCGAAGGGTGTCAGCTGTGCACCGGAGTTGCGCGGGACCGGTCCCTACTGCGGGGTGCGGCTGCCGAGCATGAACTCGCCTACGCTGCTCTCGACCGTGTATTCGAGGCCCGTGGCGTCGGAGAACGCAACGGCGTCACCGGCACCTAGTCCACAGGGCGCCAACCCCATGGCCGTCGCCACCAGATACATGGTCTGGTACAGCACCCCGACGTGTTTGAGGATCAGCGAGTACGCGAGTTGCTCGTACATCGATGTCAGCCGGCCGAATCTGGCCGCCAGCACGATCAGCGCCTGCGGTCGGGCCGACATCATCGACGACCACATGGCACCTTGCAGCAACCGGTCGACTGCGGGTCCCGACCCACAGACGAGGCGGAGCTGATGCAGTCGCGGGTCGTAGTGGTACATGCCTGGCGCCAGCCCGTCGACGTGGCGCACCACCGGATACAGCTCGAGTTCGTACATTCCGCCGCCGGACGGGTAAGGCCGGCCGGTCCGTTCCGGAAAGCCGTCCTCGGCCCGGCTGCGGTGCGCTGCGCAGCGATACAGCAGTTCGCTGAGTTGGTTGACGGTCATGGGGTTCTCGTCGTCGTGCGTTCTGATGGATCGGCGTTCCTCCAGCACCGCCGCCAGCGGCGGGTCCGACCGGCCCAGCGCCGCCAGATCCGGTCGGTTCAGGGCGAGCACCGTATCTGTCCACCCCTCCCGGTCGGCGACCGGCGGCTCCACGAACGGCGCAGCCCAACCGGTCCGGCCGAAGCCGCCCGCGTAGCCGCCGGTGCCCATCCGGCTACGTCCGTGCAACAGCAGGTCGGGTGGACTCCACAGCCGCGCGGCCGGCGCGTCGTCACGGGAGCGCGGTACGGCCAGACCGGCGCGGGACAGGTCGGCGAGCAGTGCATCCCGTACCGCCGACGGCACGCCGGCCGCGCCGATCTCACCCTGCGCGAGTTCGGCGACCATCGCGGCGACCGCGGCACTGTGCACCAGCATTCGTGCCCGAGCCAGCGGCGACTCAACGACCACTTCGCCGCCTTCACGCCGCAGCACGGCGAAGCGGCAAAGCGTGAGATTCCGCGCAGGGAACTCACACTCCGGCGGGCGGCCGGCCACATCCATCGGCTGCATGCTGTAGAGGTCCCGGCCGTCGTACCGCACCGTTGTCACCAGCCAGCCACCGGCCTGCAGCGCCTCGGTGAAGGCGGCGGCATCACCATCGGCGGCTGTCGTCGCGGCTTCGAGGTCCGCCACCGAACACGGACCGTCAGCGAGCTTCGTGAGCATGGCGCGTTTCGAGGCCGTGGGCGCTCCGAACATGTCGCTGCGGTGCCAAGGCTCGCGGCGCAACAGCATCAGCCGGTCCGGGTCCGTGGCGAGGAAGACCCCCGGGCGCAAGCTGAGCCGCTCCTCCCTCACCGGATGCCCGCGATCTGCTCGGAGGCCGATCGTCCGCGGACGAGCTCGACGGCCGAGACGCCGTACGTGTCCTCGACCGTGTTGGCCACCAGGTGACACAACAGGAACCGTTCGACGGGGGTGACGCCGATCCTGGTCATCATGAGATACGTCAGGTTGAGCATCAGGCGGTACTGCAGGAAGGCCGACGACCGTGCGGTCTGCTCCCACGTGGGGTTGGCCAGCAGCACCTGGTGGAACGGACTGACCTCAGCCAGATCGACCCTGTCCCCGGCCTCCGCCTCGAAGTGGGCCGGCACCCCCATCGGCAGTGCGAGAGCGCCGGCCGATGCCAGACGTTCCGCCCGTTCCCATGACGGCCTGAGTGCGGCGATCCACTCCTGGACGAACGGCACATCGGCGATGTTCTCCGGCACCGCGGCGACCACCGCACGCACCCGGCTCCTCAGTGATTCCCGGTGTATGTCGTAGTGCCGATCCCAGGCCGGGCGCAGCCCGGCACTCTCGGGGAAACCGCACAGGAATCCCTCAGCATGTGACCGGAACGAGATGAACCCGTTGGTGATACCGCGCGT
The DNA here is from genome assembly GCF_044454505.1 of Dactylosporangium sp. NPDC051541. Lineage (NCBI taxonomy): Bacteria > Bacillati > Actinomycetota > Actinomycetes > Micromonosporales > Micromonosporaceae > Dactylosporangium > Dactylosporangium sp. NPDC051541. Next base: position 327,420 of record NZ_JBITDU010000010.1, on the reverse strand, counting down.
CGCCATGGTCTGCGCGACGGCGATCATGCAGTCGAAGCTCCGCGCCAGCCGCTGCCGCGGGCTGAGTTCCTCGGTCATCCTGAAGGCGAGCGCCGTGGCCCTCGACTGGAAGTCGGCCACAAGTGCCGCCGTCTGCGGACCGCCGACCACTGCGGTTCGCGCGTCGTACGGGGCAGTCACGATGGTGTTGTCCGGAAACCACGGCAGCAGCTCGCCCTCTTCCTGCTCCAACTCGGCCAGCCGCCGGTGAACCGCAAGTTCGCGCGTCGGATCCAAGTGCTTGGTAGAAGGATGTCTCGTCAGGAACGCGCCGACAATCCCGTCGACGGCCGGCCGGACCACGTCGGCGAAGCGGCTGGCCGTGGTGCGGATGTTCAGCCGCAGATGTGGTCCGTTCCGCCAGTGCCGGGTGTAGTAGGCGGAGTCCACCTGTCCCTGCAAGGTATGGAACAGCGGGCGGACACCGTCGAGGATCAACCTGTCCTTGTCGTGGTCGTAGTAGTAGACGTGGACGCTATGCCAATCCATCCGGTCGGCTCCTTTCGGTGTGCAGTGAGTCGACAGCCTGAGCCGCCAGGTTTCGCAGAGCTGCTTCGGTGAGAACCGAGATGCCGAGCCGGTTGCAGACCAGATGGGCGCACAGATCCAGCACCGGCCCCACGTTGCCGCCGGAACCCGGCTCGGCGGCCTCAGCGGCCGACAACGCCGCTCGAAGATCGGTCATCGACCGCGTCCAGCGGGTCAATACGCCTTCGGCCCGCGCCGCCGGGCCACCCTCGGCGAGGTGCCGAGCTGTTCGTGCGAGCTCGACCGTGCGCGCAAGCTCTCCGATCTGCACCGTACCGAGGTACTCGGCGCCCTTCCGGTAGCTCGTAGCCGGCCACATCGTGATGCTGCCGCGATCGGAGTGCCCGACAAACCAGGCCACGAGGATGCATGCGAGCGCCAACGTCGCTCGGCGCTCGGCCGGCGCCGCCAATGTGACGACCCGCAAAGCGATCCGGCTCGATTCGACGAAGTGCCGCTCAACGGCCTGGATCGAAGCGCCGTGTCCATAGCGCTCGTGCTCCCGCCGGTAGGCGATGAAGGACACCGAGTTGTTCGGATACAACGCAGCGGTCCACGACCGCATCTGCTCCCGCAGCGCCAACTGTGGTGCGACCGCCTCGTACTGCGCGGCCGACATCCGCTCGGCCGACGGGTTCCTGGACAGATACTGGCCGAACCGTGCCGCAATCACCCGCCGGACATCGACCGGGGACACACCAGCGGCCGGTCGGACCCGCAGCCGCAGATGCGGGCCACCCTCCCAGTAGCGCAGGAAAAAGAAGTCGCTCGCCATCCTCCGGGCGGCGAACTCATCCACCAGGGGAGCCACCACCTGCTTCACCAGCAGGTCCAGATCACTCTGAAAGAACGCATGGGCGCTCACCCACGCGGACTCGTGCCCGGCCCCGTCAACCATCGTGTCGCTCCGGCGCGCGGAGTTCCACAATGAATTCGGACACGCTGGCGGGGCCGTGCTCCGGGCCGATCGCGTCATGGACGGCCGGCAAGACCTCCTCGAAGACGATCACCGGACCAGCATCCGCGAGCATCCGTTCGAAAGCCTGCACCAGGTACCAGTTGGCGAAGTCGACATAGACCGGCTTGCGGGACTTGTCGAAGCGCCCGCCGCCCCCGGGACCGTCCGCCACGGGGGCGTCGTTCATCCGCACGAAACAGCGGCTCGGCATTTCCCGCGCCAGGAGCCACTGCGCGATCCTCAGCAGGAACCCGGCATCGGGCTCACCCTTGTCACGCATGGGTACCTGCGCTTTCGGCGCCACCCACCGCGCCCGCCGAACCACCACCCGGCCGATCTCCACGCGGGGGAACCGCACTACCGTCGCGGCGGTCGGCGCCGATGGCAGTGCGGTGAATATCGGGACGCCGGCGTGGATGAGATAGCCGGAACCAAACGCCTGGGTCAGCAACCGCGCCGCGGGCGGCAGGAGAAAGTCCGCCATCATGCCCAGATGCAGAGCCTTGATGGGCGAGGTGACACCGGGACCGAACAGCGAGGCGATCCCGAGGACCGGGTCATGCCCGACCGTCAGCCGCCGCAGCGGCAAGCGCTCGCCACCTGGTCGCCCGCTGACCGCGAACGGATAGTCGATCTCATACGGGGCGCCGGCCAGCCGCACATTGGGCGCGAAGCCGAAGAGCCCGCCGAGCTCGGCCGCGGCCGATCGGCCCGCAACGATCGCGGCTTCAAACGGCGCCTGGCCGCCGGCCTCTCGGATCAGGTGCAGCGCCCTGCTGCGACCCCGTCCCTGCCCGCCGTGCGCGGCGTTGACGACCAAACGCAACGAATCCCCGTCGAGGATCGTCTGCAGATAGCAGGCGATCGAATCCGGCGCGGTGATCCATCGCGGCCACGTTGCCGCCAACCGCCCGAGCGCATCCGCATCAGCTCGGATGACACCGTCCGGGTCCGGTGACGTCAGCACGGCGGCCTGCAGGCTCTGCCGGAGCTGGTCCAGCTCACGCAGCCGGACCAACCGGCTGTCACGCAGCGACGGCCTCGCGGTGCCTGAGAAAGTCCTGAGCCGGTCCATGATCTCGTCCATGACCGGCCCGCCGTCGGATGGCGGGCGACGCGCCAGATCTCGCGCGACTGCCTCATACAGCGTCAGAAAGGGCACTCGTGACCCGGATCCGAACCGTTCACCGCAGTACGCGCCCAGCGCTACCCGCATGGGCAGCGCTTGGTCGAGTACGGCCAGCACCCGTCGGACGACATCAAGATCAGCCAGCGCCGGTCGCCATACCGAGGCCGACAACTGACCGGCCCGCTCGGTGAAGACGGCATTCTCGTGCCACAGATCCACCTGCTGCTCCGCCAACTGCCGGACCGGGAGATCGGTCCGCTCACCGAGAGCCTCGACAGCCGCGCCGAGCGCCTGCTGGTGACGAATGTGATCGGCTATGAGATGCACCGGCACCGGGTGCCGCAGCCTCGACCCGGTCAGGTCGATCGCCGCACCGAGATCCTCCGCCCCGCTGCTGGACAGCCAGGAGGACAACTCACCGAACGGGTCCGTCGACAGGTCGGCGACCATCAGTGGCCGCTCCAGCAGGCCCACCTCGAGAAGCCGGTCGAGGAGCCGGTCGACCCCCGGATCAGGTACGTCACCCGCATCCAGTGCCACCCGCAGCTCCGCCCTGGGTAAGCTCGCCCCGTCATCGAGGATCCGCAAGCATTCCAGCACCATCGGCAGGGCGGGCACGGACACGATCGACTCGTGCGGCGGTGGCCCCAGGAAGCGGACAGTCCCGTCGACGGCGGTGGCGCTCGGGTTGAGCCGCAGCGGCAACGCCACGGCCAGGCGGGGGTCGTCGCGCAGAGCGACCCGCAGGCCGGCCTGCAGGAAGCCGCTCAGCTCGAGCACACCGACCGCGGACCTGAGGTCGCCGAACCGGACACCCGGGCCTCCGGCTGTCCAACTGCACCAACCGCTGATGGTGAACGTGCTGTACGGGCTGGTCTTCGCGGCCGCACGGGCCGCATATTTGGCCAGCCGAACCAACGAACCACGCCGGGGCACGTGGGTGTCGTCAGCCAGCCACTTCGTGGTCTCACCGAACAGAGATGGGCTCGCCAACGACAACGCGTGCCGAAACCATGGGCGACCAACGACGTCGCGCAGGACGGCCTGCTTCGCCGCGAGCTCCCGGGCCAGGACATCTGGCAACGCCGCGCGGAGTCGGCCGCACTGCTCCAGCCGCGATATCCAGTCGCGCAACCGCTCAGCGACGTCGGTGGAGAGCAGCTCGGCCACCTGCTCGTTCCATTCCCGTCCGTTCGGCGCTCGCAGTTGGAACACGGCCCGACGAAGCCCGACGAGCGCACCCTTCTCGACGCCCGGCACACAGCCGCGAATCGTAAAAAATAGGTCATCCGACAGCGCCGCGGACTCGACTCGCAGACACTGCAAGGCTCTGGCGATGGAACCGGCCAGCGAAAAGGATTCGACCAAACGAAGGTCTCGCAAAACACCGGCCGGCAAGCCGGCGATCCGCACCACCACCGGCGATACAACGTCGACACCACCCGGCAGGGCAATGCTGCCGACGCTGCCGGAACCATCGACGAGATCGACGGCCGGTCCATCCGGATCGAGGCTCGACGCCGCAAAGACACCGGCCGATCGCTCCGATGCCGAGCCAAGACTCATGGTGTGGAAGTTCCTCTCACGAATGTCTGTGGCATCCAAATCGACGCCGTCCTCCGGGAGACGTTCCACCGCGTTCCACTGCCGGCGCCATCGTCACCGCCAGACCGGACCGGGCCGGCCGCGCCGTCACTGGAGTGGACAAACGCGGCCGGACCGGTGGCCTGTCTGCTGAGCTCCTACTGCTGCCAGCAGGAGCAGATGCAGACCAGATTGCCGGGCAGGGGGCAGGACGCGCCGGTCTCGGTCATCCCGTGGCCGCCGGTCAGCGACTCAACCGTCAAGCCGCTTCCGTCGACCTCGAAGACGTCGATGGGCAGATCGTCCAGCTGGAAGCTCAACGCCGCGAAATCGCCGGCCGCTCGCTGCGCCGCAGGGTCAGAGCCCATGGTGTGATCCCTTCACGAGTCGTCCACGACACCCGATCTGGGTGTCCACGCATCGATGCGTTCCGTCCCGTTCCAAAACAAGATCACGCCGGACGGAACGAAGTGGAACGCCGCAGCCAGGACGGCATCGGTTGGGATGCCATCCAGAGTTCGCGAGGGGGTCACACCATGAGTCTCGACCGAAATTCCCGGCAATCGGGCAATGGTTTCGAAGCGCTGAACTTCCAGCTGGACGATCTGCCCATCGACGTGTTCGAGGTCGACGGGGTCGGCCTGACGGTTGAGTCGCTGACCGGCGGCCACGGCATGTCCGAGATGGGTGCCTCCTGCACGTGCTCGTGCTGCGGCGACCGACCCTGCGCGTGCGGCGCATCCGGCTCCTGCGCCCAGCTGTAAGACGGGGCCACACGGCCTCGATGCCGGTCAACGCCCGGCAAGGTGGGCGCCGCCGCCCGCGTGGACGAGCTCCGGATCGGCCTGCCGTCACGGCGGGCCGGTGCGGAAACGCTCGATGAGGCCGGCGCCGCGCGCGAGCCGGGCCCGGCCGGCGGACCGATCCGCCGGGCCGCCGGCCATCGGCTACTCCCGATGTCAGAAGTGTGCCATCCGATGGCCCCTGTCGACGAACGCGGCAGAAGTCTGACATCGCTCAACCGCGATTTATAGCGTTTCTCCTGGATCAGGGCAGCACTGCTGGGTGTCGGTTACATAGTTGGAACGGTCGAGAAATGTCAGAGCAATGACATGAGACCAATCTGCTCTCACCTGCAGCAGCGGCTGCATCTCGTCGGCGATATCGAGCGCTTGGAACCCCGGCGTCACGCCTTCCTGACCAGGAACGGAGTTTCCGTATATGTTCAGTACCAGCATGCGGCTGCGCACGGCTGTCGCCACGGGCGCCTTCGCCACGACCGTGGCGCTCATGCTCGCCGGCTGTGGCGCCCGCGCGGGTGACGAAGCGTCCGCCAGCAGCAAGTCGGCCGGACCGAGCTGCGTCGACACCTCTGGCAGTACCATCAAACTCGGCTTTTTGAACTCTCTCACCGGTGGCATGGCGATCTCCGAGAAGACCGTCTCCAATGTGCTGCACATGGCCGCCGACGAGATCAACGCCGGCGGGGGCATCCTCGGCAAGAAGATCCAGTACGTCCAGGAGGACGGCGCCACCGACTGGCCGACCTTCGCGGAGAAGACCGAGAAGCTGCTCACGCAGGACTGCGTCGGCGCGATCTTCGGCGGCTGGACCTCGTCGTCGCGCAAGGCGGTCAAGCCGGTCGTCGAGAAGAACAACGGCCTGTTCTTCTACCCGGTGCAGTACGAAGGCCTGGAGGCGTCGCCGAACATCTACTACACCGGTGCGACCACCAACCAGCAGATCATCCCGGCGATGGACTTCCTGGCCGCCAAGGGGGTGAAGAAGCTGTTCCTGGCCGGCAGCGACTACGTCTTCCCGCGCACCGCGAACGCGATCATCAAGCTCTACGCGGCCAAGCTCGGCATCCAGATCGTCGGCGAGGAGTACGTGCCCCTCGACAAGGACGACTGGACCACCCAGGTGGCGAAGATCAAGGCGGCCAAGCCCGACTTCATCTTCAACACCATCAACGGCTCGTCGAACGTCGGCTTCATCAAGGCCTACTACGACGCCGGCCTCACCGCCGCGACGACGCCGATCATCTCGGTGTCGATCGCCGAGGAGGAGGCACCGGCGATGGGCCACGAGGTCACCGGCCACTACGCGTCCTGGAACTACTTCCAGTCGCTCAAGTCCGACACCAACCCGAAGTTCATCGCGAACTGGAAGGCCTACCCGAAGAGCAGCGGCGTCACCTCCGACCCGATGGAGGCCGCCTACATCTCGCTGTACCTGTACAAGGCCCTCGTCGAGGCGGCCGGCTCGTTCGACGTCACCGCGGTGAACGCCGCGGCGAAGAAGAACGCCATCACGTTCGCCGCGCCGGAAGGCACCGTCACGCTCGACGGCGAGAACCACCACATCTCGAAGCCGGGCCACATCGGGCAGATCAACTCCAGCAACCAGTTCGACATCGTCTGGTCCTCCGACAAGTTCATCAAGCCCGACCCGTTCCTCAACGGCTACGACTGGTTCCCGGCCAACGTCCGCGACCAGCTCGTGAAGGCCGCGGGCTGACCGCACCCGGCACAGACGCGGGGTTGCCCGCCACCGCGGCCGGCAACCCCGCGTATCCCCCCAAAAAAGCAACGCACAGAGAGCGAGAGCACGTGGACGCACTAATCTCACCGCTGCTGAACGGCAGCGCGCAGGGTGCGCTGCTCCTGCTCGCCGCGCTCGGCCTCTCGCTCACGTTCGGTCAGATGGGCGTGATCAACATGGCCCACGGCGAGTTCCTCATGATCGGCGCCTTCACCGCCTACCTCGTCCAGCAGGTGATCGACTCCAGCGACCTGTCGATCCCGGTCGCGCTGCCGGTCGCGTTCGTCGTCGCCGGGCTGTTCGGCCTGCTGCTGGAGGTCAGCATCATCCAGTGGATGTATCGCCGGCCCCTCGACACCCTGCTCGTCACGGTCGGCGTCAGCCTGATCCTGCAGCAGGCGGCGCTGCACATCTTCCCGTCCCAGGGCGTCCCGGTGGAGAAGCCGGGCTGGCTCGACGGGCAGCTGACCGTCCTGGGCTACGACTGGCCGCTGCGGCAGGTGTTCACCATCGTCCTCGCGGCCGTCTGCGTCGCCGCGCTGGCGGCCTGGATGAAGTACACCTCGTTCGGGCGCCGCATCCGGGCGACAGTACAGAACCGGGACCTCGCCGAGGTCGCGGGTATCTCCACCCGCACCGTCGACCGCCTGACCTTCTTCGTCGGTTCGGGTTTCGCCGGGGTCGCCGGCGTGGCCGCGTCGCTCGCCGGCGGCACGAACTCGCAGATGGGGGCGCAGTACATCATCCCGGCCTTTCTCGTCGTCGCCGCCGGCGGCATCGGCCAGCTCAAGGGCACCATCGTCGCCGCGTGGGCGGTCGGCGTCGGCCTCTCGGCCTTCGCCTACTGGACGACCGGCAGCCTCGCCCAGGTGCTCGCCTTCATCCTCGTGATCGTTTTCCTGCAGCTGCGCCCGCAGGGCCTGTTCACGGTGCGGACCAGGAGTCTGGTATGACCAAACTGAAGCAGTCGGGCGTCTCCCTTGTGGGCATCGGGGTGTTCGCCGTCCTGCTCCTCGCGGTCGCGCCCCTCGTGCTCAGCGACCACTGGCTGGGCAACCTCGGCAAGTACTGCTGCTGGGCGATGGCCGCCGTCGGCATCGGCCTGGCGTGGGGCCGGGGCGGGATGCTCGTGATGGGGCAGGGGGTGTTCTTCGCCCTCGGTGCCTACTCGATGGCCATGCACCTCACCCTGGAGACGGCCGGTGACGGGGTCCCCGGGTTCATGGTGCTCTACGACCCGCTCGCGCCGCTCCCGGCGTTCTGGGAACCGTTCCGCAGCACCGCGGTCACCCTGGTGGCGATCGTACTGCTCCCGGTGGTCGTGGCCGGCATCCTCGGCTACGCGCTGTTCAAGCGCCGCGTCAAGGGCGCGTACTTCGCGATCCTGACCCAGGCGCTCGCCGTCGCGCTCGCCACCCTGGTCAGCTCCACGATCCGCGAGACCGGCGGCGACACCGGGCTCAGCGACTTCAAGTACTTCTTCGGCTTCGTCCTGAACGACCCGGCGAACCGGAACATGGTGTACCTCATCGCGGCCGGCCTGCTCGTCGTGTGCCTGCTCGTGGTGTGGCAGCTCTACCGCAGCCGCTTCGGCGAGCTCCTCGTCGCCACCCGGGACGCCGAGGAGCGCGTGCGCTTCCTCGGCTACGACCCGGCCAACGTCAAGCTCGTCGCCTTCGTCGGCGCGGCGTTGATGGCCAGCATCGGCGGAGCGATGTTCGTGCCCATCGTCGGCATCATCACACCGGCCGAGATCGGCGCGGCCGCCTCCATCCTCATGATCGCGGGCGTTGCCTTCGGCGGCCGCGCCTCGCTCTTCGGCCCCGCGCTCGGTGCGATGGCGGTCGGCTGGGGACAGTCCAGCCTCGGCTCCGCCTGGCCCGACGGCTGGACGTACATCCTCGGTCTGCTGTTCATCGTGGTCATCCTCTTCCTGCCGAAGGGACTGTCGTCGGTGCTCGCCCGGTTCACAGCCACCCGCCGGAGCCACGGCGAACAGCCCCCGGCGGCGGCCCCCGCCCGGCAGCTCGAGGAGGCGACGTCGTGACCGACGCCTCCTCCTCGCTGGTCGTCACGGACCTGCACGTCGAATTCTCGGGCTTCGTCGCGGTCGGCGGCGTCTCCTTCGACGCCCACCCCGGCGAGGTCCGGTTCCTCATCGGCCCGAACGGCGCCGGCAAGACGACCTGCATCGACGCGATCACGGGGCTCTCCGCGGCCACCGGGTCGGCCCGGCTCGGCGAGCAGGAGCTGCTCGGCCGGCCGGTGCACAAGATCGTCCGGCTCGGGGTCGGCCGCACGTTCCAGACCGCCAGCGTCTTCAACGAGCTCACGGTGCTGCAGAACCTCGACATCGCCGCCGGCCGCCACCGCCACTGGGCCTCGCTGCTGCGGGCCCGGCGGGGCGTCGAACCGTCGATCCTGCAGGCCCTCGAGGAGACCGGGCTCGCCGGCGAGCTCGCCACGCCCGCCGGCATCCTCTCGCACGGCCAGAAACAGTGGTTGGAGATCGCGATGCTGCTCGTGCAGGACGCGAGGGTACTGCTCCTCGACGAACCGGTCGCCGGCATGAGCCACGACGAGCGGACCGCGACCGGCGAGCTCCTGCAGCGCATCGCGGCGAAGCGCATCGTGCTGGTCGTCGAGCACGACATGGACTTCATGCGCCGCTTCGCCACCCGCGTCACGGTGCTGCACCAGGGCAAGGTGCTCTCCCACGGCTCGGTGGCCGAGGTCCAGGCCGACCCGAAGGTCCAGGAGGTCTACCTCGGCACCGCCGGCGCCGCGACCACGGCCGCCATGGCGGTCGTGCCCGAAGCGGCCGTGGTCGGGGTGGCCGGCACGCCGACGGCGTCACAGGAGGAGGACTGACATGCTCGAGCTCACCGACATCGAGGCCGGCTACGGGCGCACGCGGGTGCTGCACGGCGTGACGGTGCCGGCCGGGAAGGTCGTGGCCGTGCTCGGCCACAACGGCGCCGGCAAGACGACGCTGCTGCGGGTCGCGATCGGGCTCATCAAGCCGACGAAGGGCCGCGTGTACTTCGACGGCGAGGACATCGCCTCACTCGCCCCCAACAAGCGCGTCGCCCGCGGCCTGGCCTACGTGCCGCAGGGTCAGCAGGCGTTCGGCCAGCTCACCACCATCGAGAACCTGCGGCTCGTCGCCGACGGGCGCCGGCGCGGCCAGGCCCTCATCGACGCGCAGCTGGCCCGCTTCCCGGCGCTGGAGCAGTTCGCGGCCCGCAAGGCCGGCCTGCTCTCGGGCGGGCAGCGCCAGCAGCTCGCGATCGCCCGCGCACTGATCACCGAGCCGAAGCTCCTGATCCTCGACGAGCCGACCGAAGGCATCCAGCCCACGATCGTCGCCGAGATCGAACGCACCATCGTGCAGCTGGCCGGCGAGGGCATCAACGTGCTGCTCGTCGAGCAGCACATCGGCTTCGCCCTCGAGGCCGCCGAGCGCTACGTCGTGCTCGCCTCGGGCTTCGTCACCCAGACCGACGAGGGCGGCTCGGCCGCCGTCTCCACCGTGCGGGCCGCCATGGCGATCTGAGCCGGCCGGAACCGACACGGCCGGTTTCCGGGCCGGCAACAGCTTCGTAACAACGAAACCGGAGGATGCCCCACGCCCGGCGCGTGAGGGGATGCCACTGTGAGCAGGACAGGCAACGCGCGCGCGGCCGCGGAGGACAGCCTCGAGGACTACGCCTTCCGATATGTGCCGCGCACCTTCCGGCGCTGGAGCGCGGCCTCCGTCGGCGCGACCGCCCTCGGGTCCATCGCGTTCCTCGCCGACTTCTCCATCGGGGCGACCGTCGGCATCGACCACGGTACCGCCAATGCCATGCTCGGTATTTTGTTCGCTTCGGTCATCATCGTCATCGTGGGCGTTCCCGTCGCCTACTACGCCGCCCGCTACAACCTCGACCTCGACCTCATCGCCCGCGGCTCGGGGTTCGGCTACTACGGCTCGATCCTCACCACCGTGGTCTTCGCGGGCTTCACCTGCATCTTCTTCGCCCTGGAGGGCGCCATCATGGCGCAGGGGCTGCAGGTGGCGACCGGGACGCCGCTGTGGCTCGGCTACCTCGTCTCGACCGTGGTCGTCATCCCGATCGTCATCTACGGCATGCGCGCGCTGGAACGCCTGCACTTCTGGACCACGCCCCTGTGGCTCGCGCTCGCCCTGCTGCCGCTGCTGTGGATCGTCGTGTCCGACCCCGAGTCGGTGCGCGCCTTCACGTCGTTCACCGGCAACTCCGACGGCTCGATCAGCTTCGGCGCCATCGTCTCCGGCGCGGCCGTGTGCTTCGCCCTCACCCCGCAGCTGGCCGAACAGATCGACTACATCCGCGCCATGCCGCCCCGCACGCCGGCCAACGCCCGCTCGTGGTGGACGTCGTTCGCACTGGCCGGCCCGGGCTGGGTCATCTTCAGCAGCATCAAGCAGGCGATCGGGGTGTTTCTCGCCGTCTACGTCCTCGTCAAAGTCGACCCCACGCTCGGGCACGCCGCGACCGAGCCGGTCAAGCAGTTCGTCGGCATGTACCAGACCCTGTTCCCCGACTGGCTCGCCATCGTCCTCGCCCTCGTGCTCATCGTGATCGCGCAGGTGAAGATCAACGTGACGAACGCGTATTCGGGCTCGCTGGCCTGGTCGAACGTCTTCACCCGGGTCGCCAAGCACTACCCGGGCCGCACGGTCTTCGTCCTGTTCAACCTCGTCATCGCCTACGGGCTCATGATGCTTGACGTCTTCACCCTCATCTCGTTCGTCCTGAGCCTGTACGCCAACGTCGTCATGGCCTGGCTCGTGACGATCGCCACCGACATCGCGATCAACAAGTGGGTGCTGCGCATCTCGCCGCGCTTCCCGGAGTTCCGCCGGGGCATGCTGCACGACTGGAACCCGGTCGGGCTGGTGTCGGTGGGGCTCGCCTCGGTGCTGTCGCTGCTGGCGTTCGCCGGGCTGCTCGGCCCCGGCGTCAAGCCGTTCTCGGTGCTCATCGCGATCGGCGTCGCGTTCGTCGCCACGCCGGTCACGGCCCTCGCCACCCGGGGCCGCTACTACCTGCGCCGCCGCTCCGACGGCATCGACTCCCCGCTGTTCGACGAGCACGGCAACCCCTCGGGCGAGCGGCTGCGCTGCCATGTCACCGGATACATGTTCGAGCGACCGGATATGCTGGCCTCGGCTCAGCGCGGGGCGCACGGTCAGGTGCAGTACGTCTCGTCGCTGGCGCTGACGCTCGACGATGCCGATCGCTACGTGCTGCCGCCGGAGGTCACCGGCCCGCCGCACTGGGCGACCGAGCGAGGCAGGGGAACGTGATGGAGGAGCCGGTCGACACCGCGACCGCGATTCTGGCGAGCGCGGCGGTGCTGCTGCGTGAGCACACGTTCGACGACATCTCCTACCGTGCCCTCGCCGACGAGGTCGGCATCTCGGAGCGGACGGTCTACCGGCAGTACCCGACGCGTGCGCACCTGCTCGCCGCGCTGTCGACCTGGATCGAACAGACCCATTTCCCGCTGCCGCCGTTCGTGACCGTGGCCGATTTCCGCGCCGCCGTGCACGAGCGCTTCCGTGCCTTCGACGCGTCGCCCGCATACGCGTTCGTCGGTGCCCGGGCGGCGACGATCTCGCTGACGCTCGACGGTGAGCCCGCCTACATCACGCGGGCGATCGAGGCGATGCTCGACGTGTCGGCTTCGACGCTCAACCGGCGGGATCGGCGGCGGGTCGCGGCATCCCTGCTGTACTTCTCCTCGGCGATGTTCTGGGCCCGCCTGCGCACGAACTTCGACCTGGACGCCGTCGAGATCGGCGACGCGTTCGACCGCGCCGTCGGCACGATGCTCGCGAGGCTGCCGGACGGGACGTGGGCGGGCCGATGGCCGGCCAAGCGCTGAGCGGCACGCAGGCGGCGATCCTCGCCGCCTACGCCGAGCTGATCGAGGAGGTCGGCAGCGACGACGTGTCGTATCGGCTCGTCGCCCGCCGGGCCGGCATCGCCGAGCGCACCGTGTTCCGCAACTATCCCACGCGGGTCGATCTGCTGCTGGCGACCGCGGCGTGGATCGAGGCGACGGTGTTCGTCCGCGAGGAGTCGCACTCGATCTTCGACATTCCGCTGGCGATCCGCGACGCGATGCAGCGCTACGACGCGCGGCCGGAGCTCGCGCACGTCGTCGCCGAGACGGCGATGCGGGGCGTGAGCGGCGCCGCGCCGTCGCTCGGCCGGGAGCATCTCGAGCGGCTGCTGGACGCCGAGGTGCCGGCCCTGGACGCGGCGCAGCGCCGGGCGGTCGTCGTGGCGCTGTCCCACCTCGACTCCGCGGCGACCTGGGTGACGTTTCGCCGCGAGTTCGGGATGGACCGGCGGGACATCGCCGACGCCGCCGCATGGGCCGCGGAGGCGGTGCTCGACAGCATCCGCGACCGCGTCGTCCCGTAGACGCCCAGGAGGGCGGCGGCTGTAACCCCGGTCCGTATCAACAATCGCACCGATTGTTCCTACGGAAGGGACGCACAGCAATGAGACGATCCATCCTCCCGGCGGCCGCGGCCATCGTCGCGGCCGCCGCCATCGCGGCCCCGTCGGCGGCCAACGCCGCCGGCGCCGGGACCGTGTGGTCCGTGGTGCAAAGCCCCAACGTCACCAGCGGCACCTTCGCCCATAACGAGCTGGTGAGCGTGTCCGCGCTGTCCGACACCGACGTGTGGGCGGCCGGGTTCTCCAACACGTCCACCAGCGGCCACAACGACCGGCCCCTGATCGAGCACTGGAACGGCACCACGTGGACGGTGACCCCGGCCGGCACCGCCAACATCATGCTGCGCGGCATCAGCGCCGACGCGGCGAACGACGCCTGGGCCGTCGGCGAGTCGTTCGACGGCCGGGCGCTGCTGGCCGAGCACTGGAACGGCACCGCCTGGAGCGGCGTCGCCCTGCCCGTGCCGGCGGACTCGCTGCGCGCCTCGATCCAGGGCGTGACCGCGCTGTCGCCCACGAACGCCTGGGCCGTCGGCTGGTACTCGAACAACTCGCTCAACCTGCCCCTGATCGAGCACTGGGACGGTACCGCCTGGTCGGTCGTGCCCAACGTGCCGCGCCAGGTGTCGGAGTCGAACTTCCTGCACGCCATCACGGCGGTGTCGGCCGACGACATCTGGGCCGTCGGCGAGTACTTCCAGGGCGGCTCGGCCACGCTGCTGCTGCACTGGAACGGCACGGCCTGGTCCGTGGTCAAGCCGGCGCAGCTGGGCACCGGAGAGGGCAACGCGTTCCCGGTCGCGGTGTCGGCCGTCGCGTCCGACGACGTCTGGGCCACCGGCCGGCGCACCCGCACCGGTGACGACGGCGTGACCAACGCCGAGCCGTACGCCATCCACTGGAACGGCACCCAGTGGACCGAGGTCGCCACCCCGCTGCCCGCGACGCCCAGCGCGGCGTTCGACTTCACCGGCGTCGCCGCGGTGTCGGCGAACGACGTGTGGACGGTCGGGATCGACGGCAGCGGCGCCTTCGCCGAGCACTGGGACGGCACCGCCTGGACCCGGGCCGGGCTGCCCGCGCTCAGCACCGCCGGCAGCGCACTGTTCGGCGTGGCCACGAGCGGCCCGTCGAGCCTGTGGGCGGTCGGGGAGAGCAACCCGAAGAACGGGCTGAGCACGCAGACCCTCACCCTGCACACCACGCGGGGCTGACACCGCCCGGCCGGCGGGACATTCTTCCCGCCGGCCGGGACGCGGCGCACCATCCGGGCCGGGACGCCGGGCACCGATCGTGGTCTTCGACGGAGAACCTGGAGATCGGAGACGGACGATGACCACGATGCAGCGAATGCTCCGGGCGGCCGGGACCGCCCTGGCCGCCGGCGGGGCGCTCAGTGCGGCCGCGGCCGGCGCCAAGGCGTTCGTCGACACCACGGAGCCCAGTGCCGGGCTGACCGCGGTCGCGACGGCGGAGGCGGCCGGGGCCGTGCTGATGATGCTGGGCCTGCCCGTCTGGTACGTCGTGCAGGCCGGCCGGGCCGGCAAGCTCGGCGTGGCCGGTTTCCTGATGACGTTCGTCGGATGGGCGACCCTGCAGCTGGGTACCGTGCCGCTGTACTCGTTCCTGGCCCCGGCGCTCTACGCCCGGCCCGGCAACGAGGAGCTGGCCGCGCCGGGCGGGCTCGACGAGGTCTCCACCGGGTTCCTGGTGTACGTGTCGGTCGGCTTGATCGCGCTGAACCTCGGCATCCTGCTCTTCGGCATCGCGACGATCCGGGCCCGGGTGTTCCCGCGGCCGCTGGCCTGGTTCGTCACCCTCGCCCCGCTGGCGATCTTCATCCCGGTCGTCGAGGCGGCGGCCATCAGCCTGGTGCTGGCCGGCATCGGCGCCTGCGGCCTGCTGGTCGCGATGGACCGGGTCCGCACGCCCGGGATGCCCGCCGAACCGGCCGCCGTCGCGGGCTGACAAGCCGTCGGTGACGCGGCAGGCTGGCGTCGTGAGACTTGCCCGAGCGGCCGTCGCCGTGCTCGCCGTCCTCGGCACCGCCGCGTTCGCGGCGAGCATCGGGCCGGCCTACCGGCGGATCCGCGCATTCGACCCCGGCTTCGTGTGGCGCGCCGACGCGGTGCCCGCCGGCCTCGCCGAGCTCGGCATCCCGGTGGCCGTGGCCGCCTCCGTCCGGGTCGTGGTGCTGGTGCTGGTGGCCGCGGCGTTCGTCGGCGCCGGCGTGCTCGTCGTCGTCCGCCGGCCCGAGGAGCCGGTGGCGGTACTGTTCGCGGCGGTCCTCATCGCCTTCGGCGTGCACTGGCCGAACACGCTGCCGGTGCCGGGCTGGCCGGCCCCGCTGACGGCCGCGGCGCAGGGTGTGGGACTGGCCGGGCTGCTCGGCTTCCTCGGCCTGCTGTTCCTGTTCCCCGACGGGCGGTTCACCCCGGGCTGGACGCGGTGGGCGCTGCTTGCGGTCGCCGCCTACGTCGGGGTCGGCGAACTGACGGCGACGGCCGGCGTGCTCGATCTGGTCGCCGTGCTCGTCTGGGTCGGGGCCGGTTCGTGGTCGCAGGTGCGGCGCTACCGGACGGTGTCGACTCCGGTACAGCGGCAGCAGGTGAAGTGGGTCGCCGCGGCCCTCGTCGTGGCCGCGGGCGGGCTGACCGTCGTGGCGTTCGTCCGGCCGCTGTTCACCGGCTCGCCGGCCGCCGCCGTGGCGTACAACGGGCTGCAGCTGCTGGTGTTCGGCGGGGTGTTCGGCCTCGTGCCGCTGGCGATCGGACGGGCGGTGCTGCGGTACCGGCTGTGGGACATCGACCCGATCCTCAACCGCGCGTTCGTCCTCGGCGGGCTCACCATCGCGCTGAGCGCGGTGTACGCGGCGGTCGTGGTCGGGGTCAGCCGCGCCGCCGGCCGCGCGTTCGAGGGCGTGCCGGTGGCGTCGTTCGCGGCGGCCGGCGTGGTGGCCGTCCTGTTCGAGCCGGTGCGGCGCCGCCTGCAACGGTGGGCGAACCGGCTGACCTACGGCGAGCGCGACGACCCGTACACCGCGGTCACCGCGCTGGCCCGGCGGCTGCAGGACACGGCCGCCGCCCAGGCGGTCCTGCCGACGCTGGTCCGGTCGGTGCGCGAGGCGGTCCGGTCCCCGTACGCGGCGGTCGCCGGCCCCGACGGCTCCGTCCTGGCGGCGGACGGCGACGCCGGCGACGGACCGCCCGCCCGGCGGGACCTCACGCAGCGCGGCGAGCCGGTCGGGACCCTGCTGGTCGCCCCGCGCGGACCCGGCGAACGGTTCGACGCCCGCGACGACCGGCTCCTCGACGACCTGGCCCGGCAGGCCGCGACCGCCATGCACGCGGTGCGGCTGGCGGGCGAGGTGCAGGCGTCGCGGGAGCGGCTGGTGCTGGCGCACGAGGAGGAGCGGCGGCGGCTGCGCCGCGACCTGCACGACGGGCTCGGCCCCACGCTGGCCGCGCAGGCGATGCGCGTCGAGGCGGCCCGCGACCTGGTCCGCCGCCGGCCGGACGCGGCCGTGGCGCTGCTCGACGAGGTCCTGATCAGCTGCACGGACGCGGTCGCGGAGGTGCGCCGGGTCAGCCGGGGGCTGCGGCCGCCGGCCCTGGACGAGCTCGGGCTGTGCGAGGCCGTCCGGCAGGCGGCGGCCGTGCTGGGCGCCGAGGTCGTCGCCGACCCGGGGGCCCTGCCGCCGCTGCCGGCCGCGGTCGAGGTGGCGGCGTACGCGATCGTCCGCGAGGCGCTCACCAACGCGGCCCGGCACGCGGCCGCCGCCTCGGTCGTGGTCCGGCTGACCGTCTCGGCGTCCGCGCTGCGGGTGGAGGTGCGCGACGACGGACGGGGCCTGCGCGCCGGCGAGCGTCCCGGCGTCGGCCTCCGCTCGATGATCGAGCGGGCCGCCGAACTCGGGGGCCGGTGCACGGTGACCGCCGGGGCTGGTGGCGGCACCCGCGTGTCGGCGACACTGCCATTGGCAGCCGAGCCGCCCGCCGACGTGTGAGGAGTCCCGTGAGCCAGATCAGCGTGCTGGTCGCCGACGACCACGCCCCGTTCCGGGCCGGACTGCGGGCCCTGCTGTCCACCGTGGACGATGTGGTGCTGGCCGGTGAGGCCGCCGACGGCGCCACCGCCGTCGCGGAAGCCGCACGCCGGCAACCCGACGTGGTCCTGATGGACCTCAACATGCCCGGCGTCGACGGCGTCGAGGCGACCCGCCGGATCGTGTCGGCGAGCCCGCACATCGGCGTCGTCGTCCTGACGATGCTGGACGACGACGACTCGGTGTTCGCCGCGCTGCGGGCCGGCGCCCGCGGATACCTGCTGAAGGGGGCGCTGCGGGCGCAGGTGGTCCGGGCCGTGCGAGCGGCGGCCGCCGGTGAGGCGCTGTTCGGGCCCGCGGTGGCCCGCCGCATCACCGACTACCTCGGCCGGCCGCCGCCGGCCGCCGCGTTCCCCGGCCTGACCGACCGCGAGCGCGAGATCCTCGGCCTGATCGCCCGGCACCGGACGAACCCGGAGATCGCCCGGAGCCTGGGCCTGTCACCGAAGACGGTCCGCAACCACGTGTCCAACATCTTCACGAAGCTCCGGGTCGCCGACCGCGCCGACGCCATCACCCGTGCCCGCGGCGCCGGCCTCTGACGCCGGCGCCGGACGACCCACCAAGGCCGGCAGCGCGCCCGGGATCAGTGTCCCGTGCCCGGGCGCCGGGGAGCGCTGCCGTTGGCCAGCCGCAGGTCCTGCTGCAGGACCGTGTACGCCGGCTTGGGGTTGAGGTTGACGTCGTAGATGAGCGCGTAGCCCTCGCCCGCGAAGACGGCGGGAATCCAGGAGCTGGCGTCGGTGAGGCCCCAGATGGTGAACGAGAGGCACTGGCGGACGAAGAGGCAGGCCTTCAGCATCTGGTCGTACTCGAACGGCTGGGCGAAGACCGCCAGGTGGTCCGTCGGCACGTTGTCGGTGGCGTTGTTGACGAACGTGCGCACGTCGGCCTCGGTGATGGCGACCTTCAGGCCCAGGTCGGCGTAGCGCTGGAGGTCCTGCTGCATGAGCGGGCCGGAGAACCCGTACTGGGTGTCCAGGTGACCCTGGTCGCCGATGCAGTCCAGCGGCACCCGATGAGCCAGTGCCTGCTTGGCCCACGCGTAGACCGCGTCCGCCTTGGCGTTGCTGCCGTCCTCGCCGGCGATGTTGTAGTCGTTGTAGCAGAGGATCGCGTGCGGATCGGCCGCGCGGGCCCAGCGGAACACGTCCTCGAGGATGCCGGGGCCGAGGTGGCGCACCCAGAAGTCGTTCGGGTTCAGCTGTGACGGCGTGGAGTCGGTGAAGAACTCGTTGGCCACGTCCCACTGCCAGATCTTGCCCCGGAAGTGGGTGACCTCGTCGGTGACGTGCTTGTGCAGCAGCGCCCGCAGCTGCTCGTCGCTGATCGTCCCGTTCGTGACGCCGTCGGTCAGCCAGGTCGGCAGCTGGTTGTGCCAGGCCAGCGTGTGCCCGCGGACGAGCTGGTCGTGGGCCCGGGCGAACGCGATCAGGTTGTCGCCGCCGGACCAGTCGTAGGTCCCCTGGGTCGGCTCCACGAGCTGCCACTTCATCTCGTTGCCGGGCGTCACGACGGAGAACTGGTCGCCGATGATCTGCCCGTAGGCGGCCAGCTCGGACGGGACGGCGGCCGTGCCCAGGCGCAGCCCGATCGGTGCGGCCAGGGCCCGCAGCGAGTCGGCCGGCGGCCGGAAGTCCGAGTGGCTGGACACCGCACTGGAGGCGGTGCCGCCGGTCAGGACGAGCCCCGCGAGCGCGGCTACGACGGTGAGCAGACGGCGTGATCGCACCGTGAACCTCCTTGGAGATGCCGGACCGAAACTTTCGCGATTTCCCCCGGAACTTTCGGAGCGACGATATCGATGCGTTAGATCAGCGTCAATATGCAGGGCGCGCACCGCCGGCCGGTCCGCCCGCCGGCGTGATACTTACATCAGGGCGTCAGCGGGTCGGTGCGGTGCGGTCCAGGACCAGCGTGCGGGCCTCGGCGAGGCCGATGGCGAGGGCGCCGAGCAGCACGGCGTCGGCGCCGAGGGTGGAGACCTCGATGCGGGGCGGGCGCAGCGCGACGAGGGTGCGCAGCCGGTCGGTGAGCGGGCCGGTGAACAGGTCGCCGAGCTGGCTGCCGACGCCGCCGCCGAGGACCACCAGCTCCGGGTCGAGCACGGCGGTGATTCCGGCCAGGGCGTGGCTGACGTGGTCGACCTCGCGGGACACGGCCAGCCGGGCGGTCTCGTCGCCGGCGCGGGCGGCGTCGAAGACGTCCTTCGCGGTGCGGGCATCGGACCGGCCCAGGCGCTGGGCCACGCCCACGATGCCGTCGGCGGAGGCCACCGACTCGAACATGCCGCGGGGGCGGGCGGCGGGCGCCTCGAGCAGCGGGTCGCCCTCACCGATCGGCAGGTAGCCGATCTCGCCGGCCGCGCCGCGGAAGCCGCGGTACAACCGGCCGTCGATGATGATGCCCATGCCGGTACCGGTGCCGATGGAGACGTAGACGAAGTGCCGCACGCCCCGGCCGAGCCCGTAGGTGGCCTCGCCCACCGCGGCCAGGTCGACGTCGTTCTCCACCACGTATGTCGAGCCGGCGATGCCCGCGAGCCGTTCGACGCTGCCGCGGCGGTCCCAGCCGGGCAGGTTGGGCGCCAGGTGCAGGGCGCCGGTGGCCTTGTCGTGGATGCCGGGGGTGCCGAACACGGCGAGCGTGATGTCGTCGCGGGTGATGCCGGCCCGGCCGGCGAGCTCCTCGGCGAGGCGGGTGAGCTGGGCGAGGAGGTCACGGGCGCGAGTGCCGCGGGACGGCTCGTCCTTGCGGGCCACGATCGTGCCGACCAGGTCGGCCAGCCCGACGCGGACGTAGGAGCGGCCGACGTCGACGGCGAGGACCCAGCCGGCCTCGGGGCGCACCTCGTAGAGCATCGCCGAGCGGCCGGCGGCGCCGGCGCGGGTGCCGACCCGGCGCAGCAGCCCGGCCCGCTCGAGGTTGGTGAGCGCCACGGCCACGGTCGGCTTGGACAGACCGGTCTGCTGGGCGAGCTCCGGGCGGGACACCGTGCCCAGCCGGAAGGTCTCGGCGAAGACGGCGCGCTCGTTCATCACCCGCAGCACGCTGGTCGTGCTGGCGGTGTTCGTGGTCTGCACAGCCAACAGCCTGCCACATCAAGTAAAGAAGGGTCCTTTATCAATTTCGTAAAGGACCTTGCCAAACGGTGGGCGGGGGGTCAACATGCACGCAGTACCTCCGAGGAAAGGTGCCCTCCGTGAACGCAAGATGGTTCGTCGCAGTCGTGGCCGTCGCGGCCACCATCGTCAGCGGGTGTGGCGGCAGCACCGGCGGCAAGTCCGGCGGCGGTGACGCCCCGACGATCGCGCTGTTCCTGCCGGAGTCCAAGACGACCCGCTACGAGGCGTTCGACCGGCCGCTGTTCGAGGCCAAGGTGAAGTCGCTGTGCGCGGACTGCAAGCTGCTCTACGCCAACGCCGACCAGGACGCCGCGAAGCAACAGCAGCAGGTCGAGGCCGCCCTCGCGCAGGGGGCCGACGCGCTCGTGCTCGACGCCGTGGACGCCAGCGCCGTCGCGTCGCTGGTCAACCAGGCCAAGCAGAAGAAGGTCCCGGTCATCGCCTACGACCGGCTGATCTCCGAGATCAGCTACGAGTACTACGTCTCCTTCAACAACGTCCGGGTCGGCGAGATGCAGGGCCAGGCCCTGCTGGACGCGCTCACCAAGGCCGGCACGACCGACAAGGGCAAGATCGTCATGCTCAACGGCGCGCCCACCGACCCCAGCTCGGCGGACTACAAGACCGGCGCGCACAAGGTCCTGGACGGCAAGGTGCAGATCGGCCGCGAGTTCGACACCCCCGACTGGAGCCCCGACAAGGCCCAGCAGGAGATGGAGCAGGCCATCACCGCGCTCGGCCGGGACACCGTCATCGGGGTCCTGTCGGCCAACGACGGCATGGCCGGCGGCGCGATCGCGGCGATGAAGCGGGCCGGCTACCCGGCGCTGCCCCCGATCACCGGCCAGGACGCGGAGCTCGCGGCGGTGCAGCGGATCCTGACCGGCGAGCAGTACATGACCATCTACCTCGACATCCGGGCCGAGGCCGAGCAGTCCGCCGCGCTGGCGGTCGCCCTGGCCAAGGGCGAGAAGCCGGCCGCACCCGCGAAGGTCGCCAACGGCACGGCCGACATCCCGGCGTTCCTGCTCGACCCGATCGCGGTCACCGCGGACAAGGTCAAGGACACGATCGTCAAGGACGGCTTCTACAAGGCGGCGGACATCTGCGCCGGCCCGGTCGCACCGGCGTGCGCCAAGGCGGGAATCCAGTAGTGCTCACCGCGACCCGGATCAGCAAACGGTACGGCGCGGTCCAGGCTCTGGACGGGGTGAGCCTGGACCTGCCGGCCGGCGAGGTGGTCGCACTGGTCGGCGACAACGGCGCCGGCAAGTCGAGCCTCGTGAAGGTCCTGTCCGGCGTCGTCACCGCCGACGACGGCGTGATCGAGCAGGACGGCCACCCGGTCCGCATCGCCGGCCCGCACGACGCGCAACGGCTCGGCGTGTCGACCGTCCACCAGGACCTCGCCCTCTGCGAGAACCTCGACGTCGTCGGCAACCTGTTCCTCGGCGCGGAACGGCGCCGCTGGACACTGCTCAGTCACATCCGGATGGAGCGCTCGGCCCGCGACCTGCTGTCCTCCCTGGACGTGCGCATCCGCGACATCCGGGTGCCCGTCGCCATGCTCTCCGGCGGCCAGCGCCAGTCCGTCGCCATCGCCCGCGCCCTCATCGGCGAGCCGCGCGTGGTCATCCTCGACGAGCCGACCGCCGCCCTCGGCGTCGAACAGACGGCCCAGGTGCTCGACCTGATCCGGCGCCTGCGCGACCGGGGCCTGGCGGTGCTGGTCATCTCCCACAACTTGGCCGACGTCCGGGCGGTCAGCGACCGGATCGTCGTGCTCCGGCTGGGCCGCAACGCCGGCGAGTTCCGCACCGCCGACGTCACCCCCGAGACCGTCGTCGCCGCCATTACAGGCTCCGAAACCTTTGGGGGTACCGCATGAGGGCGCTGCTGCGCACGGCGGGCCGGACCGACCTCGGCGCCTGGCCGGTCGTCGGCGGCCTGATCGTGATCGCGGTCGTGTTCGGCTCCCTCAACGACCGCTTCCTGTCCGCGGAGAACCTCACCAACCTGGCCCTGCAGATGGCGGCCACCGGCACCATCGCGCTCGGCATCATCATGGTGATCCTGCTCGGCGAGATCGACCTGTCGGCCGGCTCGCTCAGCGGCCTCAGCGCCGTGGCCATGACGATCCTGTCCGTCCACCACGGCTGGCCCCCGCTGCTCGCGGTCGCCGCGGCCCTCGCCGGCGCCGCGCTGATCGGCCTGCTGCACGGCTTGATGTTCACCAAGCTGGGCATGCCCTCCTTCGTCGTCACCCTCGCCGGCCTGATCGGCTGGCAGGGCCTGATGCTCTACCTGCTGGGCCGCGGCGGCACCATCAACCTGCCGTTCGAGGGCCTGCTCGCCCGGCTCAGCGACACCTGGCTGCCGCTGTGGGCCGGCTGGCTGCTGGCCGCGCTCGTCGTCGCGGGCTGGACCGCCGGCTCGATGGTCAACCGGAGCCTGCGCCGCGCCGCCGACCTGCCGGTCACCTCCGGCCGGTGGCTCGCGGTGCGGCTCACCGCGCTGGGCGGCGTCCTCGCGGGAGCGGTCCTGGTGCTGTCGGCCGATCGTGGAGTACCACTGCTGCTTGTGCTCTTCGGCACGTTGGTCCTGGTTCTGGATCTGGTACTGCGACACACCGTCTTCGGCCGCCACATGTACGCGGTCGGCGGCAACGCCGAGGCCGCGCGCCGGGCCGGCATCAACGTCACCCGCATTCGGCTGCTGGCCTTCATGGCCGCCTCCACCCTGGCCGCGTTCGGCGGGATCCTCGCCGCCAGCCGGCTCGCCGCCGTCAACCAGAGCTCCGGCGGCAGCGACACCCTGCTCATGGCGATCGCCGCGGCGGTCATCGGCGGCACGTCACTGTTCGGCGGCCGCGGCCGCGCCTTCGCCGCCCTGCTGGGCATCCTCGTGATCCAGTCCATCACCAACGGCATGCTGCTGCTCAACGTCGACTCCTCGGTCCGCTACATGGTCACCGCCGTGGTCCTGGCCATCGCCGTGGCGATCGACTCCCTCGCCCGCCGCGGCCAGCCCCGGTGAGGCCGCAGGTCCTGGCCATCGACTTCGGCGGCACGAAGGTCGCCCTGGGCACGGCGGCCACCGACGCCCTCGACGGCCGCCCCCAGATCACGACCCGGCTGCCCACCCGGGGCGCCCAGGGCGCCCTGAAGGTCGTCGAACGCACCCTCACCGCGGCCCGGGAGCTGCTCAGCACCCCGGCGGCGGTGGGCGTCTCGACCTTCGGCGTGCTCCGCGACGACGTGATCCGCCTGGCCCCGAACGTCCCCGGCTGGGACGGCCTGCCCCTCCCCCAGCTGCTGCGCACCGAGTTCGGCCGCACCCCCGTCGCGATCGACAACGACGTCAACGCCGGCGCCGCCGCGGAACTGCGCTGGGGCGCCCTGCGCGGCGTCGACGTCGGCCTGTACGTCAACCTGGGCACCGGCCTGGCCGCCGCGCTGGTGGCCGGCGGCCGGGTCCTGCCCGGTGCCCACGGCGCGGCCGGCGAGATCGGCTACCTGCGCGACGCCGCCGACGCCCCCACGTTCGCCGACGGCCACGCCCCGCTGGAGGAGTCCGTCTCCGGCAGCGCCCTGGCCCGCCACGGCTCAGCGTTGCTGGGCCGGCCCGTGACCGCCGCCGAACTGTTCGCCCAGCGGCACGTGCCCGCGGTCGCCGCCCTCCTCGACGACGCGGTCGGCACGCTGTCGCGCACGATCGCCAACCTCTGCGTCACCTTCGACCCGCAGCGGGTCGTCATCGGCGGCGGCCTGCTGGGCGCGGCCCCGCACATCCTCCCTCCGATCGCGACCGCCCTCACCCGCTCGGTCCCGTTCCCGCCGGACCTGCGCCTCGCCACCTTCACCGACGACGCGCCGCTGCTGGGCGCCCTCGCCATGGCCCTGGCGCTGGCCACCACCGCCTGACCCGGCCGATGACCGGGAGTCCGGCAACCCGGCGCCGCCGGGCCGTCTGCGCGGCGGCTCGTTCCCGGAGGCCGGGCCCGACGGCCTTCACACCGGTTGCCGCCGGACCAGCCACCGCGTCGCCAGGCCCGCGGCCAGGAACACGGCGGCCAGCACGGCCCAGCCGGCCCGGCCGTGCTCGATCGCGGTCGCGGTGACGACCAGCGGCGCGAGCATCGTGCCCATCGCCATCCCCATCTGGCTCACACCCTGGTACGCGCCGGCGTTGGCCGGGTCGGCCAGCTCGAACGCGAGGGTCCAGTTGCCCGCCTCGGACAGGATCTCGGCCAGGCTGTGCGCGACCGTGGCCAGCGTCAAGACCGTCACGGTCACGACGACTCCGCCCCCGGAGGCGGCCGCGTAGAGCCCGCAGGCCCCGGCGAGCAGCAGGCCGCCCCGGGCCGCCGCCCGCCCGGCCGTGCGCAGGGTGTCCGCGCCGCGGGCCGCCCGAACCTGCAGCAGCGAGACGATCGCGGTGTTCAGGGCGAGCAGCACCGCGACGGTCACCGGCGGCGCGTGCGTCGAGCCGGAGACCCACAGCGGCACGCCCACGGTCAGCAGGCCGAACTGCATCGTCGTGACGGCGTAGAGGCCGGTGGCGACGAGGTAGGTCGGGTCGCGCAGGGGCGAACGCGGGACCGGGCGGACCGGGCCGGCCGCGGTCGGCGCGGCCGCCCGGGGCACTCGGCGCAGCGGTATCGCGGCGACGAGTTGCAACACCCCGGTCGCCGCCATCGCGGTGAGGTAGGCCGATCGGGTTCCCACGGCCAGTGCGACCGCGGCCAGCCCGCTGCCGCCGCCGATGAAGGCGTTGGTGACCGCTCGCAGCCGGGCCCGCACCTCGACCCGCTCAGGCCCGGTGAACGACTCGGCGATCGTCGTCGTCAGCGCGGTGCGCTGCATGGCCAGCAGTCCCACGACCAGGCAGGCGACGACGACGAAGGCGGCCGGGGTGCGGGCGACGAGATAGCCGCCGAGGGCCGAGCCCTGCCCCGCGGTCGTGATCAGCAGCAGCCGGCGCGCGCCGACGAGCCGGGCGAGGTAGCCGGCTCCGAGCGCCGCGGCGACGCCGACCCCACCGGCGATGGACAGGGCCACGCCTACGGTGGTCGCGGTGAAGCCGGCGACGCGGGTGAAGTACAGGACGCTGACGCTGAAGAAGACGCCACGCGACAGTGACGACGCGATCGTGGTCCAGGTCAGGGCCCGCGCGACCGGGTCGTCCGGGCGCAGGTAGCGCTGGACGCTTGTTTGCAGCAGCACGCCTCAGTTGTCGCAGGAGGTCGACCGTCGCCACCAACGATGTAGCGTATTGCTTCATGGTGCGGTACGAGCTGGTCGGCATGGACCTGGCCGATGTGCGATTCGCGGTGTCACCGCTCAACGAGCTCGTGCTGTCGCTGCGCGCGGTCCGCGACCCGGGCCGCTTTCCGCTGCACCTGCGCTGGCTGCACGGCCTCGACGAGGCCAAGGGCGACCTCGACCTGACCCTGCTGCTCGCCGTGACCAACGCCCGGCTCTGGACGCCCGACTTCCTCAACCCGCGCCCCTACTCGCCGCTGACCCGCATCGACGACGAGCTGGACCGCATCGCCGCCACCGACCCGGACGTCGTCCGGCGCGACCTGCACCTGGTCCACCCCGGCGGCCCCCTGCCCGCTCCCCTGCGCGGCCGGCCCGCGGCCGTGCTCGCCCGGATCGTCGACGCACTCGCCGAATACTGGCGGCGCTGCTTCGAGTCCCACTGGCCGCGCATGCGAGCCCTGCTGGAGGGCGATGTCACGTTCCGCGGCCGGCAGATCGCCCAGCACGGCCTCGCCGCCATGTTCGCCGGCCTGGCCGGCACGGTCCGGCTCGTCGACAACGTCGTCGAGGTCCAGCTCCGCTCGAAGCTCGACTGGACGAGCCCCACCACCGGCGGTCTCACCCTCGTTCCCACGCTGTGGGCGACGATCGCGTCGGCCCCCATCTCCCCCGACGAACCCCCGATGATCCTCTACGCCGCCCGCGGCGTGGCGACGCTGTGGGAACCGCAGCCCCTCCCGGCCCCGGACGCGCTGGCCGCCCTGCTCGGCGTGGCCCGGGCCGGCCTGCTCAGCCACCTCGACACCCCGGCGTCGTCGACCGAGCTGGCCATCCGCCTCGGCGTCACCACGACCGCCGTGAACCAGCACCTGCGCGCCCTGTACGCCGGCGGCCTCCTGGTCAGTGCCCGTCACGGCCGCTCCGTCCTCTACCGCCGCTCCGACCTCGGCGACGCCCTCACCGCCGCACCGGCCGGTCGCGCCGGCTGACCCCGGCCCGGCACCGTGCGGTCGGCGGCCCCGAGTAGGGCGTTCTGCCGATGTGCTGCACCCACCCGGATGCGTATGGTGGCGAGCCGGGCCGGTCCGGGTATGCGTCGTAGGGTGGAAACGTGCAGCGTGCAGGTGGTGCGAACCGGCCATGGTGACCCTGGGCATCGACTTCGGCACATCCTCGACGGCCGCGGTGGTCGGGCTGGACGACGGGCGGGCCACGCCGCTGCTGTTCGGCGAGACGCCGCTGCTGCCCTCGGCGGTGTGCCTCGCGGCGAGCGGCGAGCTGATCGTGGGCCGCGACGCCGTGCAGGCCTCGCGGAGCCGGCCGGAGTGGTTCGAGGGTCACCCGAAGTCCCGCATCGACGAGGGCGAGCTGCTGCTCGGCGACCGGGCCGTGCCAGTCGCCGACGCCATCGCCGCGGTGCTGCGGCGGGTGCACGGCGAGGCGCTGCGGGTCGCCGGGGCGGCCGTCGACCGGGTCGTGCTGACCCACCCCGCGGGCTGGGGCGGGCGGCGGCGGCAGGTCCTCCTCGACGCCGCCGCGCGGGCCGGGCTGCCGCCGGCCGGGCTGGTGGCCGAGCCGGTCTCCGCGGCCTCGTTCTACGTCTACGCCATGCGCGGCGACGTGCCGCCGGGCCGGTGCCTGGTGGTCTACGACTTCGGGGCCGGGACCTTCGACGCCTCGGTCGTGCGGCGCACCGCCGACGGGTTCGCGGTGCTCGCGGCCGAAGGCCTCAACGACGCCGGCGGCCTCGACATCGACGCGGCCGTCGTCGCCCACCTCGGCGCCACCTACGGGGCCGGGCACCCCGAGGCCTGGCAACGGCTGACCGCGCCCCGGCTCCCGGCCGACCGCCGGGCGTCCCGGGCGTTCTGGGACGACGTGCGGGCCGGCAAGGAGGCGCTGTCGCGCACCGCCATGGCCACGATCTTCGTGCCGATCCTCGAGGTGGAGGCCGTCCTCGGCCGGGAGCAGCTCGACCACCTGGCCGGCCCGCTGCTGGAGCGGACGGTGGCCACGACCCGGCTGGCCGTGCGCAACGCCGGCATCGGGCCCGCCGACATCGCCGCGGTGTTCCTGGTCGGCGGGTCCAGCCGGATGTCCCTGGCGCCCACACTGCTGCACCAGGCCCTCGGCGTCGCGCCGACGGTGATCGAGCAGCCCGAGCTCATCGTGGCCGGCGGCACCCTGCACTTCCACCGGGCGACCGTCACGGCCCCCACGACGGGCCCCGTCACGGCCCCGGTCTCGGCCGTGCCCGCCGCGCCGGTGTCGATGGCGATGGCCCCGGTGTCGGCCCTGCCCGTCTCCGTCCCGCCGGTCGCACCGGTGTCGGTCCCGCCGAGCGTCCCGCCGGCCCCGCCGAACGTCCCGCCGGCCCCGCCGAGCCGCCAGGCCGCCTTGCCGCTGCGGTGGGTGCTGACCGCCGCCGCGGCCGTCGTGATCGCGCTGGCGACGACCCTGATCATCACCCAGCCGTGGCTGGGGAAGCCGATGGACACCGGGCCCGGCCAGAGCCCCACGCCGAACCGGGGCACGCCCGGGGCGCCCACCGACGACCAGCAGGCGGAGGCGGCCACGAAGGTGCCGGCGTGCGAGCGGCAGCACGGGATGACCAAGGCGAAGCAGAGCACCGGCGGCGACACGGGCAGCTGGGTGTTCAAGGGCTGCGAGTGGCCGCCCACGAAGCTGACCGACGCCGACGGCTACTCGGAGATCCGCTCCGAGCGCGAACAGGGCCCCGGCGACAGTTCGGCCTCGGGCACGAGCGCCGCGGACCGCATCGACGGCCCGTGCGACACGTTCGAGGTGTCCTACGACTACGGCCACATGGGCGAGTCGCGGCACCTGAACCCGTTCAAGGCGCCCGCGGGCGAGATCTGGATCGTCACCTACGACCGCGACGGCGAGCCGTGGACCGGCGACCGCACGACGCTGCCGTTCTACCCGGTCCGCAACGAGCTCGTGGTCCTGGCCACCGACAACTACGCCATCACGAACATCGCCTGCGCGTAACACCGGTATCGACACCTGTTCATGAGGACGGTTCGCGGCCATACTGAGCGTTCCGTGCTCGTGTCGCCGCGAACGGGAAGGACAGGCATGCGTGCTCGTCTGCGGGTGTTCAGGCCGGGGCGCGGCGTTCGCGCCGTGGGGTTTCGGGCGTTGCCGGTTGTGCTCGCCGTCCTCGTGCTGGCCGGTGGTGGGCCGGGCGCGCCGCTGACGCCGGTGGCCGGGATGCCCGGCGCGGCGGGCGGTTCGGCGGGCGGGCCGGCCGTGGTGCTGCCCAAGGTCGACTGTGCGGCCCTCGTCGGGCGGGACCTGTCGGACACGCCCGGGGCGCCGGCGGTGGTCGGGTCGGCGACGGCGACGATCTCGCCGGGGGGCTGGGCGGCCTGCGAGGTCAAGGGGATCGCGGCGCCGCAGATCCAGTTCGACGTGCTGCTGCCCACCACGACGTGGCGGCAGCGGTATCTGCAGACCGGATGCGGGGCGTTCTGCGGCAGTCTCGACTTCTTCGCCGACGCGGCGGACGGGTGCGTGCCGCTGGACCGCGGTGACTTCGTCGTGGCCACCAACAACGAGGGGCATGTCGGCGTGTCCGGGTTCGACGCCACGTTCGGCACCGACCCGCAGCTGCGCGTCGACTTCGGCTACCGGGCCGACCACGTCGTCGCGCTCGTCGTCAAGCGGCTCATCACCCTCTACTACGGGCAGGGGCCGCGGTACTCGTACTTCGACGGCTGCTCCCAGGGCGGCCACCAGGGGCTGACCGAGGCGCAGCGGTACCCGCACGACTTCGACGGCATCGTCGCCGGCGCCCCGGCGTCGTTGCTCACGTCGCTCATCGTGTGGTCGGCGGGCTGGCACGCCACGGCCAACACCGACGCGCGGGGGCGGCCCATCCTGACCGCGGCCAAGCTGCCCGCGCTGCACGCCGCCGTCCTGCGCGAGTGTGACGCCCGCGACGGCCTCGCCGACGGCCAGATCGACGACCCGCGGGCCTGCTCGTTCGACCCGCGGGTCCTGCGCTGCCCGGCCGGGAGCGACAGCGCGGGCTGCCTCACCGACGCGCAGGTCGACGCCGTCCGCAAGCTGTACGACGGGCCGCGCGACGAGCGGGGCCGGCGGATGTACCCGGGTGGCGAGCCGGTGGGCTCGGAGGCGAACTGGGCCCGCTGGGTCACCCCGACCGCGGCCGGCGACCCGGCCGTGGCCGCGGGCAACGCCACGAACGCACTGCGGTACCTCGCCTTCCCGGCTCCGCGGCCGTCGATGACGCTGGGCGACCTGCACTACGACTCGGCGACCTTCGCCGAGGTCAACCAGCAGGCCGGCATCTACGACGCGACCGACCCCGACCTGACCGCGTTCCGCGCCGCGGGCGGGAAGCTGCTGCTCTGGCACGGCTGGGCCGACCAGGCGATCTCGCCGTACGGGACGATCGCCTACTACCACGCCCTCACCGAGCGGATGGGCGGTCCGGCCGCCACACAGCGCTTCGCCCGCCTGTTCATGCTGCCCGGCGTCGCACACTGCGGTGCCGGTCAGGGGCCGGACGCGTTCGACGCGCTCACCCCCGCCCTCGCCTGGGTCGAGCAGGGCGTCGCCCCCGACCGGCTGGTCGCCGCGAAGCGCCAGGACGACACCGTCGTGCGGACCCGGCCGGTGTACCCCTACCCGACCGTCGCCCGCTACGACGGGAGCGGCAGCACCGACGACGCGGCGAACTTCGCACCGGTACCGCCGCCCGCGCGCTACGAGGACGACATCGCCTGGCTCGGGTCGTTCCGCTCCGGCTACGAGCAGACCTGCGGCTGGCGCGACGGCCGCTGGACCTGCACGCCGGCGCCACCGCCGAGCTAGCCCGGCGATCGGCGGGCGGCGGTCATCCGTGCCGCCAGACGCGCAGCGCGCCGAGGGTGACGAAGCCGGCGGCGATCGCGGGTTCGAGATCGGCTCCGTGCTCATACCCGACGAGGGGCATTCCGGGGTACCGTTCGGCGGCCGCGCTGATCGCCGCTGACCAGACGGCCGCGACGTCACCGCGGCCGGTCGCGAAGAGGTTGGAGAGCCCGACCACATCCGCGCCGCGGGTCAGCACCACACCCCCGGCGAGCGCTTCGCCGTCCCGCACCGCCAGCACAACCACCGCCGGGTCCTCGAGCAGCGCCGGCCGGAAGACGTCCGGGGCCCCGGCACCGCCGTGCCAGGCGGCCTGCCAGTCCCCGAGCCGGCTCTCCGTGACGACAGGACTGACCCGCAGGGCCGGCGCCGGCGGGACGGGGAGCCCCGCGGCACGGTGAATCCACTGGGCGCTGAACAGCTCCGTGTAGCCGTCGGCGGTGAGGTCGAGCGCGGCGAAACTGTCCTTGATCGAGCTCGCCGGCGACGCCGTGTCGATCGCGGGCAGGAAGTCCGCCGGCACCGCGTCGGGGCGCAGGGTGACGGCATCGGGGAAGTACGGCGGCGGGCGGCGGGCACTGCACCAGGCCGAGTCGCCGAAGGTGCCGGCGATGCCGTGGGAGCGGCACACCGCGGCGCACCAGACGGCATTGTTGCGGGCCGCGGCGGCGTGGACGGCGGCTATCCGTGATGAGGCCACCCGGCCAGGGTGCCAGACCGCCGACACGCCCACCAGGGGCCGGTACCGCACCCGCCGGCGTGCGTAGGCTGGCCCGCATGAGCGGCGATGAGCGTCTGCTGCGCGATGTGGTCGAGGAGCTCGCGGCGCTGAACCGGCTGGCGACGTCGCCGGGCGAGCGGGCCGCCGCCGTGCGCATCCGTGACCTGCTGCGGGAGCACGGCTGGGCGGCCGAGACCGAGCCGGAGCCGGTGTACCGCTCCTATGCCCGGCCGATCGGGCTGCTCCTCGCGGCCGGGCTCGTCGCCGGCCTGGCCGCCGGGCGGCGCGGGAGCCGGCGCGGGCGCTGGATCGGCGCGGCCGGCGGGGCGCTGGCCGCGGCCGGCATCGTCGACGACATCTCGGCCGGGCCGATGCTGGCCCGCCGCGCCCTGCAGCGCCGCCGGCTCACCGACAACGTGGTGGCGACGCTCGGCCCCGCGAGCGCGCCGCGGACGCTGTGCGTCACCGTCCATCACGACGCGGCACCGTCGGGCGTCGTCTTCGACCCGCGCCCGATGGACTGGGTCGCCCGCCGCTTCCCGGCCCTCGTCGAGGCGGCCACCGCCAATCCGCCGCTGTGGTGGCCGGTCGTGGCCGGGCCCGCGCTCATCGGGGCCGGGAGCCTGGCCCGTTCGGATCGGCTCCGCCGGCTGGGCCTGGTCCTCGCGGCCGGGTCGCTCGCCGCGATGGCCGACATCGCCCGGCGGCCGGCGGTGCCGGGAGCGAACGACAACCTCAGCGGGGTGGCCGCCGCCCTCGGGCTCGCGGCCGAGCTGCACGCCCGGCCGGTTTCGGGCCTGCGGGTCGTGATCGTCTCGGCGGGCGCCGAGGAGGCGCTGCAGCAGGGCATCATCGCGTTCGGCAGGCGGCACTTCCCGGCGCTGCCGACGGCCTCCACCTGGTTTCTCAACCTGGACACCGTCGGCTCCGGCCGGCTGGTACTGCTCGAAGGCGAAGGCCCGGTCCGCATGCGCGACTACGATCAGGCGTTCAAGGAGCTCATCGCCGAATGCGCCGCGGACGAGCACATCCCGCTGCTGCGCGGCCTGCGCTCGCGCAACAGCACGGACGGCTGCATCCCGGCCCGCGCCGGATATCCGGCGGCGACGCTGGTCTCGGTCGACGAGCGCAAGCTGCTGCCCCACTACCACCTGATGTCGGACCGCCCGGAGCACGTCCGCTACGACAGCGTCGCGGCCACGGTCCGGCTGGCGGCCGCGGTCGCCCGCCGCCTCGCACCGCGTCCCTAGACGCTAGGCCGGCGCGAGCTCGGGCCGCGCCGCCCCGGCGGCCAGGTGGTCCTGCAGCGAGCTGTGCCGGAACTGGTACACCGCACCCGCCCGGCGCAGCACCCCGTGCCGGTGGGCGTCGTCGAGGAACCGCATGAGCAGCCACGGCAGGACGCCCCGCAGCGCCAGCCAGGTCTTCGCGACCAGGTAGCGGCCCCAGACGGTCGCGCTGATGCCCGTGTATCGGTCGGCGAGCGCGAACACCAGCCCGAACCCGAGGGCCTGCAGCACCGCCGCGCGCGGGCCGTAGGCGAACCCGAAGGCGATGCCGGTCGGCACACCGACGACGATGGCGACCATCGCGCTGCGGGCGATCGCGGCGAGCGCGTCGGCCCGCCGCGTGATGCGCGGGCTGAGCACCCGGGTGACGTCGGCCGACACGTCCAGCCACAGGTTGAGCCCGTCGATCAGGCCGATCGCGACGCCGAACACCAGGCCCACGACGATCCCGAACGACGTGTTGAGCACGATGGCGACCGTGATGCCGGCCGAGAGGCCGATGAACAGCCCGACGAAGACGTGCCGGACGAACGCGCCGAGGCTGCGCCGGGCGTCGAAGGCGACCTCGCTGGGCGTCTGGCGGGGTGAGATGGTGAAGAAGCCGACGACCAGGCCGACCGCGAGCGCGGCCCCGAGGCCCTGAGCGATCGCCGGCCACAGCCCGTGGTGGGGGAAGTAGCGCAGACCCTGGGCCAGCCCGGCGAACAGCGCGATGATGCGCCCGGTCCCGAGGCCGAGCCGGCGCGCGAGCGGCAACGGCTCGTTGACTCCCACGACGACCTCCACCGCCCGGCCGAACGCGGTGTCGGCCGGGCGGCCCAGCAGCCGGTCGATGCCCGCGGTGATGAGCGCCTCGACCGTGCGCTTGCGCCGCCGTCCGACGAGCGTCGCGATGAGCGTCCAGCCGGCCGCGAACACGATGCCGGCGGCGGGGCCGAACGCGAGCCACAGGCCCAGGCCGCCGAGCACGCCCGCGAGCGCCTCGAGCACGACCCGCGGGACGGCCCGGTCCAGCTGCCACCACGCGAACTCGTCGCCCCGGCCGCTGATGTGCCGGGCCAGGAAGGCCAGCCAGCGCGAGACGTCATCGGTGTGCCACCGCCGCGCCCGGTCCCGCCGCCGCTGCCGGGCGTCCGGGTACAGCGTCGGGATCAGCTGCTCGATCAGGTGCCGGGCCAGCCGGTCCGGGTCGGCGAACTCCGCCCGCAGGAGCTCGCCCGGGTCCCGCTGGCTCTCCCCGTAGACGGCCCGGGCCAGCCACGTCATCAGCGGGGTCCGCAGCATCGCCGCCAGCGGTGCGCCGGGTTCGTCCCGCAGCCGCGCGAACACCTCGTCCCAGTCCCGCACGCGCGGCGGTGCCGTGGTCCGGGTGAGGTAGCCGATGACGCTCTCGATGTCGATCGGTTCGAGCAGCAGGGCCGCGGCCCGGTCCACGACGACGCCGTCGGCCTGGAAGCACTCGCGGTATTCGGCCTCGCGGCAGGTCAGCACCACCGGCCCCGCGCCGAGTGCGGCGTTGAGGTGGCGCAGGATGCCGGGCCGGGACTCGGCCGCGATCTCGTCCAGGCCGTCGAGGATCGGCAGCAGGCGGCCCTGGTCGACCAGCTCCTCGTGCGGGCTGAGGGTCCGATGGTCCTGGAGGTGGATCTGATAGACCTCCTCGAGGTGCTCGACCATCCAGTCCCGCAGGTGCTGGCGGCGGGGGTTCCAGGTGCCGATCGGGAACACCACCGGCACGGGGTCACCGGGCTCGCGGGCCCGCACCAGATCGAGCAGCAGCGTCAGCGCGAACACGGTCTTGCCCGAGCCCGACGGCCCGAGGATCACCAGCCGTCGCTGCGGCAGGCGGCGGAAGGCCCGGCCCGGCCCGAGCCGGCGATCCAGGACCGCGTCCCGGCCCGGCGCGGTACCCCCGAAGATCTTGTCGTCGTGATCGGACAGGTCGGACCAGCGCACGGAGAACGGCATCCGCTCCCGCAGCCGGCGCACCTCGAACTCCTCCTCCCACTCGCCTCGCACGGCCTCGGCCAGCCGCTGCGCCGCCGCGTCCAGCTCCTCCCGGGTGATGCCGGCGGTGCGGGGCGCGCCGACGAGCCACTTGCCGACCCGCTCGCCGGCCGCGAGACCGGCGGCCACGAACCCCATCAGCGCGGTGACGATCCCGGCCCACTTGGTCGCGGTGTTCACCTCGCGGGTGGCCACCAGCGCGACCACGCTGAGCAGACCCGCGACGAGGGCGCCCGCCAGCAGCCAGACGATCACCCGCCGGCGTCGAGGCGCCATGCCGACTCCCCTCCGACGACCGAGCACCGCATCCATCATCGACGACACGAGCGCCCCGGCGATAGGCCCGGGCGCCCGGGCATCGGGTTCAGTCCCCCTTCCGCGCGGGGCGGCGGGCGGCGCGGGTGGTGCGGATCAGGGACGGTACGGCGACGGCTGCGATCGCGGTCAGGGCCAGGATGAGGGCCACGGCCGGATACGGGCCGGAGAACTCGTCGAGGCGGACGAACCTGGACCAGTACCATGCCTGCACGTCCACGACCGGGACGCCGTAGGGCACCGGCTGCTCCCAGACCTGGTCGAGCAGCAGCAGCCCGGCGCACTCGGCGGCGGCGAACCAGCCCAGCGGGCGCAGGCCGGCGTGGGCGGCCGGGCTGCGGACGATCGCCGTGCGCAGGGCCGCGCCGAGCAGCAGGGCCGCGGCCAGCATGAGGGTGAGGCCGAGGAGGTAGCCGGCCCACCAGCCGGCCGCGCCGCCGTTGTGGATCAGGCCGCCCAGCGGCTGCACGTCGCGGAGGCGGCCGTCGCCGAACGAGCGGTACTCCCACTGGCGGCGGCTGCCGGTCGCGAGCACCAGCAGCGCGCCCATGGTGGCCCACGCCCCGATCCAGCCGAGCCGGGCCCGCACCCGGCCGGGCGCGACGAGCGGGTCGGCCGACGGCGGGCGGACGGCGCGGTACAGGCCGAGGATGAGGCCGGCGACCGCGGCCGCGGTGACGACCCACAGGCCGGCCGCGCTGTACTGCTCGCCGTAGCCGCGGTCGCCGTCGGAGAACGAGAACGCGTCGCCGTCATCGCGGGTCAGGCCGAGCACGAGCAGCGCGACGGCGCCGCCGCCGGTGGCGAGGACGGCCGGGCCGAGGGCGCGGTGGGCCGGGGCCGCGCGGCGCCCGGGCGCGCCGCCGACCGCGACGCCGATGACCATGGTCAGCAGGATGAGCACCGACCTGGGCAGCAGCGGCGTGAGCAGACCGGAGACCAGCGGCGGGCCGTAGTCGTCGTCGAACTCACCGGTCAGCAGGCCGAGCACCCCGAGGGCGGCGATGACCGTGCACGCTATGAGCGGCCAGCGGCCTCCGGGCAGTACCACTGCCTCGTCTTGCGGCTCTGGAACGGGCGCGGTCGTCGGCTCCGGCTCCGGTGCGACGGGCGGTGGAGGTGGCGGCGGCGGAGGTTCAGGAGCGGTCAGGACGGTGGGTACGGTCGCGGCCGGCAGCGGCCCCGGGTCGGTGATGAGGCTGCCGTGGGCGACGACGAGCTCCGGCTGCTCCAGCACCACCGGGGCGATGCCGAGCGCCTGGTGCAGCAGCGTCGCCACGAGCGGCACCCGGCTCGCCCCGCCGACCAGGAAGACACCGGCGAGCCGGCCCGCGGTGACGTCGCTGGCGAAGAGCGTGGCCGTGGTCAGCGCCACCGTCCGGTCGATCCACGGGCGGGCCAGGGACTCGAACTCGGGCCGGGTCAGGTGCAGGTCGACCTCGTAGAGCGGGATCGCCAGGCCGGTGCTGGTGGCCCGGCTGAGCAGCTCCTTCGTCGAGCGGGCGTCGTCCCACAGCACGCGGCGGTGGCGGCGGTCGGCCACGGTCGCCGGGCGCTCCAGGCGCTCCCACAGCTCCGGCGCCCGCGCGGCGACGAGGGCCCGGGTCCAGCCGACGACCGCGGCGTCGAGGTCGATGCCGCCGACGTCGTCGAGGCCGCTGGCCGCGGCGACGTGCCAGCCGTCGCCGACCCGCCGCACGACGCTGATGTCGAAGGTGCCGCCGCCGAAGTCGTAGACGACGACCGCGTGGCCGTCGGGGACGCGGTGGCCGAGGACGCCGGTGAAGTACATGGCCGCCGCGACCGGCTCGGCGACCAGCGTGGGCTCGGCCAGGCCGGCGTTGCGGGCCGCGGCCGTGAGCAGGCCCCGGCGGGCCGCGCCCCAGCCGGCCGGATGGGTCAGCACGGTACTGCCCGGTGGCCCGCCGAGGATCCGCCCGGCCTCCTCGGCCACCCGCCGCAGCACCGACTCGATCAGCCGCTCGACCGGCACGTCGTGCCCGCCCAGCAGGACGCTGCCCTCGTCGATGCGGCGCTTGGGGTGCGGCTCGTAGGCGGCGGGCTCGATCCGGGCGCTGCGCTCGGCGTCCCGCCCGACGAGCATCGTCTCCTCGCCGGTGAGGTACACCGCCGACGGCATGAGCGGCGAGGCCTCGAACAGCAGCGCGTCCGCGCGTCCGCCGGGGCGGCCGAGCACGGCGACGGTGTGCGAGGTGCCGAAGTCGATCCCGAGTCGTACGGTCTGCACTGTGTCGACCTCCATGACGACGTTGCCTGGCTAATGGAGCGCCTCGGCCCGGTCCTGATACATCGCGGGGCGAACACCGAAGATGGGCCCGCGGCCGCTCGACGGTCGCGGCCAGGCGCGGGACGGCCGGGGCGCCGATCTCGACCGGGATCGGCATCGCCGCGCGAGGGCCTCGAGGGCCGGAGCGATCCCGAGCTCGGTGAGCGCGGCCGGGCGCAGGCCGTGCGCGATCTCGCGCAGCTCCCGGGTCACGTCGACGAGGGCCAGGTCGCTGCGGCGCAACGCCTCCAGCGCGGTCGCGTCGGCGGTCCCGTCGAGCCGCCCGACGGCCTGGCGCAGATACGCGGCGGCGACCGCGAGGTTCTGCTGGGCCCCGTCGTGCCGGTCCTGGCCGAAGCGGCGGCGCTCGCGAGCCGTCCTCGGCCTTGAGCGTCAGGCCGACGACCCCGAGGGGTGACCCCGCCGGCCGCCAGCAGCGCCGGCCCGACCGGCGCCCGCATTCCCACACTGCGTGTAGCCGATCCCGGCAACCATGTCATCACCTATCGATGTTGATCATTTGTACGGCTATCATCGGCCGATGCGGACGGTGGTTGCGCTGAAGGAGCTCTTCTCGGCCGAGGGGCGGCGGGACCCGTACCCCTTCTATGCCGATCTGCACCGGCAGGGCCAGGTCGCGCCGCTCGACCCGGCCGTCGACCGATACTCGGTCGTCGTGCACGGGTGGGAGGCCGTCGAGCGGGTGATGCGCGAACCGGCGTTCCGCATCATCGACGCCGCCTACCTGGACCAGCTGGAGCGCCGCGCCGAGCCGCTGTGGCGCCGGCGGCTGTCGCTGCGGGTGCTGAAGCAGTCCGTCTTCTTCCTCAACCCGCCGGACCACGCGCGGATGCGCCGGCCCCTGGCCCAGGCGTTCTCGGCGCGGCGGGTCGCGCAGCTGGAGCCCGCGATCGTCCGGCACATCGAGCGCCGCCTCGACCTGATCGAGGAGCTGGGCGCCGGCGGGAAGCCGGTGGACTTCATGGCCACCTTCGCCTATCCGCTGCCGAGCGACGTCATCGGCGAGCTGGTCGGCGTGCCCGAGGAGGACCGGGCCTGGTTCCCGTCCCAGTCCGAGCCGTTCTCGCTGGTGCTCGAGCCGGGGCCGCAGCAGTGGCGATACCTGCAGGCGGGCGACAAGGCGGCGGCCGAGCTGACCGCCTACTTCGAGCGCCTGATCGCGGCCCGCCGGGCCGCGCCGCGCGACGACATGGCCAGCGCGCTCGTCCAGGCCCAGGCCTCCGGTGCGGCCGACTTCAGCGACGCCGAGCTGGTGAACAACCTCGTCGGGCTCTACAACGCGGGCTTCCTCACCAGCGTCCACTCGCTCGGCAACGGCCTCGTCCTGCTCCTCGACCGGCCCGACGCCCGGGCTGAGCTGCTGGAGCGGCCCGAGCTGGCGCCCGCCTACGTCGAGGAGACGCTCCGCTTCAACACGCCGGTCCAGTTCAGCGTCCGCTGGGCGCCGGAGGACACCGAGATCATGGGCGTGCCGGTGCCGGCCGGCAGCGAGGCGCTCGTCCTGCTCGGCGCGGCCAACCGGGACCCGCGCCGGTTCCGCGACCCGGACGTCTTCGACCCCAACCGGCCCGACGTCGCCACGATGACGTTCGCGGTCGGCCCGCACTACTGCCTGGGCGCGGCGCTGAGCCGCCTGGAGCTCCAGCTGGCCCTGCCGATGCTGCTGCGCCGGTTCCCGAAGCTGGCCCTGGCCGACCGGCCGCGCACCCTGGACCTGCTGACCTTCCACGGCTACAAGGAGATAGCGGTCACGATCGCGTAGGCCTCCGGCGGGAGCCGTCATGGGCTCGCCGAACTGTCACCAATCCGACCGCGGGCCGGCTCCGAATACCGTGCATGGCAGTCGACGGCGGAGTGGAGGAAGCGGTCGTCGCCGGCCGGTACCGGCTCCTGCGGGTGGTCGGCCGCGGCGGCATGGGCCGGGTCTGGCAGGCGCGCGACGAGGTCCTCGACCGGGCGGTCGCGGTCAAGGAGATCCTGCCGATCGCCGGGGTGGCGCCCGGGCGGACCGACATCTGGGAACGCACGATCCGCGAGGCGCGCACCGCCGCGCGGCTGCGGCATCCGAGCCTGGTGCGGGTCTACGACGTGCAGTTCGCCGACGGGCGGCCGTGGATCGTCATGGAGTACGTCGAGGGCCGCTCGCTGCACGCGACCGTGCGCGACGACGGGCCCCTCGCGGTCGCGGCCGTGGCGAAGGCCGGCCTGGCCCTGCTCGACGGGCTGGCCGCGGCGCACGCGGCCGGTGTCCTGCACCGTGACGTGACGCCGCGCAACGTGCTGGTCGCGCCGGACGGGCAGGTGCTGCTGGGCGACTTCGGCGTGGCGGTGTTCGCGGAGGAGAGCTTCCGGGCCAGCGCGACCCGCGAGGACGTCCTGCTCGCCGCGCCCGCCTACGTCGCGCCCGAGCGGGTGACGGCCGGCGAGTCGAGCCCGGCGACGGACCTGTGGTCGCTCGGGGCGACGCTGTACCTGGCCGTCGAGGGCCGGCCGCCCTTCACCCGGCCGACCCCGGTCGAGCAGCTGACCGCGCTGATGCGGGAGCCGCCCGACGTCATGCTGCACGCCGGCCCCCTCGAGCCGGTCATCCTGGGGCTGCTGCGCCGCGACCCGAAGAACCGGCTGAGCGCGGCGAAGGCCCGCACGCTGCTGGAGACGGCGCTGACCGGAGCGCCGCCACCGCGACCCGCGACACCGGCGCCGGCCCGGAAGCTGATCGTGGCCGCGGCGGCCGCGGCGATCCTCGGTGCGGGCAGCGTGGGAGCGTGGGCCGCGACCCGCCCGGCCGGCGGCGGCGGCGACCGGACCGCATCGCCGGCCCCGGCGTCGGCGTCCGCGGTGCCGGCCGTCGTCTTCCCGGCCCCGCTGCGGTGCTCCGGCACCCTCCAGGTGTCCGGGCGGGCGGCCGCGGGGCTGCCGGCCGGGTGGGTGCGGTACGACCTCGACGAGTTCGGCACGCCGGCGCCCGGCGCGTTCACGGCCGCGTCCGAGGGTCCGGTCACCTGCTTCCGCGATCCGGCCGGGCGGCAGGGGTTCACGGTCGATCCGACCCCGCCGCTCGACGACGACCGGGTGGCGTACTGGACGCAGCGCGAACGGCAGCTGCTGGCCGGCCCGGCCGCGCCCGCGGGCTACCGGCGCATCGCCATCAGTGTCGCGCTCTACCAGCGGGGAGCGGCTGACTGGGAGTACACCTTCGACGAGAACGGCACCCGCTGGCACACCCTGCGCCGCACCTTCGCCACCGCCGCCGGCCACGGCTTCGTCGTCTCCTGGACGGCGCCCGACGCCGGCTGGGACGCCGCGCTCGACGGCCTCCACACGGTCCTCGACGGCTTCGAGTCCCGTGCCTGACCCCCGGCCCTATCCGAACGGAGACCCCTCATGAACCTCACCCGAGCCGCCCTCGCGGTCCTGCCCCTCGCGGCGGTCGCGCTGACCGTGCCGCTGCTGGCCCCCGCGCCCGCATTCGCGGCCGAGTCGGTCTCGGTGGACCTGCAGGAGATGGGCACCACCGGCGCCAAGGGCAGCGCGACGCTCACCCCGATGGCCAACGGCGACCTGAAGATCGCCATCCGGTCGACGGGAATGACGCCCAACTCGCCGCACGCCCAACACCTGCACGGCTC
Organism: Dactylosporangium sp. NPDC051541; assembly: GCF_044454505.1. NCBI lineage: Bacteria > Bacillati > Actinomycetota > Actinomycetes > Micromonosporales > Micromonosporaceae > Dactylosporangium > Dactylosporangium sp. NPDC051541. Next base: position 286,470 of record NZ_JBITDU010000010.1, on the reverse strand, counting down.
CGCCGGCGGCATGGACTTCCACTGCCCCTCGATGGCCGACGACCAGAACCACAACGGGTACATCAGCGTCGAGGAGGGGCTGCCGATGTACGGCGACATCTTCGTCTCCCTGACCACCGCCGGCGACACCACCAAGGCCAGCGGGCTCGCGGTCGACCGCTTCCCGACCGCCGACGCCCAGGGCAACCTCGCCTACGAGCGCACGATCCCGGCCGCGCAGCTGCCGGCCGGCACGATCGAGCACATCAAGGACTTGCACATCGTGCAGCACGGCATCGACGCCAACCACAACGGCACATACGACCTCGGCGCGCTCGGCGAGTCGACGTTCGCCAAGTCCCTCGGCGTGCCGAACATCCCCGAGGAGGCGACGGACGTCGCCACCTGCGGCATGGTGGCCGGCGCGGCCGCCGGCTCCGTCCCCGCGGGCGGCGTCGACACCGGTGACGGCTCGTCGCTTCCGCAGCCCGGCCCGGAACCGGCGCTGATCTACTCGGTCGGCGGGGCCGCGGTCGCCGGCACCCTCGGGCTGGCCTTCTACCGCCGCCGCCGGGCAGCGCGGGCATGAACCGCCGGGTCGTGACCGTCGCGGTCGGCGCGGCCCTGCTGCTGGCCGGGTGCTCGGCCCGGCCATCAGCCCCGCCCACGGTGCCGGAGCCGGCGTCGAGCCCGGCACCCACGGCGGGCCGGTCGGCCGCGGCGAGCCGCACCGGCGAGCTGACCTCCGGCCCGCTGATGGCGTCCTCGCCGCCGGTCACCGTGAGCATTCCCCGGCTCGGCGTGACCAGCGACCTGATCGACCTGGCCACCGAGCCCGACGGCACCATGCAGGTGCCCGACGACGCGAGCACCGTCGGCTGGTTCACCGGCGCGCCCACCCCGGGCGCGCTGGGGCCGGCCGTCCTCGCCGGCCACGTCGACTGGAAAGGCACCAAGGGCGCCTTCTACCACCTGGCCACCCTCGCCCCCGGCGACGAGGTCAGCGTGACCCGCCTCGACGGCAGCCGCGCGGTCTTCGCCGTGCACAAGGTCGGCCGGTACCCGAAGGACGCGTTCCCGACCCAGGACGTCTACGGCCCGGTCGACCACGCCGCCCTCCGCCTCATCACCTGCGGCGGCGAGTTCGACGCCGCGACCGGGCACTACCGCGACAACATCGTCGCGTTCGCCGACCTCGAGCAGGCCCAGCCCGGCCCGGCACCGCAGCCGTCCTGGCCGGCGACGACGCCCCACCGCTGACGGATCAGCGGTGGGGCCGCGCCGGTCAGGGTGTCTTGGCGGTACGGGTCACGGTGATGCGGTAGTCGCCGGCGACGAGCGGGCTCTCGTTGGCGAGCACCACGCCGTAGTACCCCTGGGTGCCGGCCGTGAAGGACGACGTCGCCACCGTCTGCTGCAGCTTCGTCGTCACCGCCGCCCGGGCCGCGTCCACCCGCCCCTGCACCCACAGGTTCGGGTTGTCCGGCCGGCTCTGCATCAGGAAGACCGCCGGCACCGTGCCGGGCGTCTGCGGCGCGACCGTGATCGTCACGGTGTCACCGAGGTTGACGAAGAGATCGAACACCGCGACCGGCTGCCCGGCGCCGAGGTGCACCGTCTCCGTGCCGTTGCTCAGCACGTGGTTGCCCTCGACGAAGCTCACCCGGTAGTCCGACTCCTCCGCGGTCGGATTGTTGAACCGGTCGACGGCGGCGACGTAGCCGCCGAACGGCCGCCGGTTGCTGTCGACGGCGACGAAGTCGACCGCCGGCTTCAGCGGGTCGAACGAGGCCGTGCTCGTGGCCAGCTGCGCGCCCGTCGCCGGGTCCTCGACCCGCAGGTCGAAGTCGTGCGAGTCGGGCGTGATCGCCACGACCGACCAGAACGGCGCGGTGGTGGCGAAGGTGTAGCGGGTCGGGACGAGGGGCTTGGGCCGCCACAGCGGGACACCGTTGGTCAGCGGCCGTTGGCACCGTCGGCGAGGTCCTGCAGCGCCGCCGTGACCCGGCCCTGCACCGCCTCGCCCGCGTCCCAGGCCTGCATGTGCGTGTCCTCGAAGTCCACGGTCACGCCGTTGGGGAACGTCAGGACCTTGTTCTGGGTGCCCAGGATCGCGAACCGGTCGGCCCACCCCTCGCTCCAGGCGCACTCCGCGCTCAGCGGCACACCCAGCTGGTGCGCCGTGCAGTCGGCGTCGAACGGCGTGTCGTGCTCGTACGCGTCCCACATCACGGCGTGACCCAGCTCGTGCACCGGCGTGGAACCGTCCGGCGCGTTGAACGTCAGGTGGATCTGGTTGGCCACCGGGCACTTCGCGCCACCGGCGCCGACACTCGGGCAGAAGAAGTCGCCGTCCGCCGAGTCCGCCGTCCACCGGACCAGGATCTGCGGGTGGCAGACCGAGTCCAGCGCGTCCCAGCAGTTGGCATTGCCGTGCGGCAGGAACATTCCAGGCCTCGGCGATCTCCTCGAACGCGTGCCACGCCCGGTGCACGGCCGCCGGCGGCTGGACCGCGCCGAGCTTCGTCGTGCTGCCGTCGACGACGTCCTCGGGGCCCTCCACCCGCACCGTATAGGCCTTGCCGGCGGCGTCGTGCACCTTCCAGCGCGTGTTCTCGGTGGCGATGATGACGTACACGTCCATGCCGCCGACGCCCGTGTCGTCGTTGCCGAAGCAGGCCGAGTAGCTGCCGTCCAGCTTGCTCACCACGGTCGCCAGCAGGGTGTCGCTGAAGACGCCCCGGTCGTAGACCCGGACCGTGGCCTGCTCGCCCGGCAGGAGCCGGCCGATCGCGTCCTCGAACAGCACGGAGCCGGTGACGCAGGCCGTCTGGCCGGTCAGGTCGGCCGCGGCCGACGCGCCCGGCCCGGGCGCGGGGCCCGGCGCGGGCCCGGTCGACCGCGCGACGACGGCCGGGCGGGCGTCGCCCGGCAGCGCCTCACCGAGCGCGTCGACCGGTGCGACGATGGCCAGCCGGGCGCCCGCACTGTCGGCGCCGGCCGTCACCGGCACCGTGGCGGCACCGTGCTCGGCCGCGCCGGTGGGCGATACCGCCCGCACCGCCGCCGTGATCTCGGCCGGACCGGCCGTGGTGGCCCGGACCGTGCCGCTGATGCGCAGGTGCGCACCGGCCCGCAGGTCCCGCCGCCCCACCGTGCGGGCCGTCGGCCCGTACGGCGTCGCCGGCCCGGCGCCGGCCGCCCGCATCCCGTCGGGTACGGCGGCCCAGGCGAAGCTCGCCGGCAGGTCGACCTCGACGGCCGCGCCGCCCCGGTCGACCGGCGAGTCGACGTCAACGGTCAACGTGACCGCCGCGCCGACCACGGGCGCGGCCGACAGCGCGACCGCCACGGTGAAGCAGTCCGCCTAGAAGGACGCACAGTGGCGGGGCGCGGGGTATGAGCCCCGCCACAGCGGGCAACGCGCCGGCCGTCAGGCGTCGCCCCGCTGGGACGCGGCGGCCTGCGGGTGGAGGTCGGCGCGGCGTCACCCGAGGCGGGCACCCGGCGGGACCTGGCCGGCCGGCACCGCGAACACGGCCTTGTACCACTCCGGCACGTAGCAGGCGGTCCCTTCACCGCCGGTGAGCTTCGCCGTGACGCGCGTGGCCGTGATCGTGAGGGCCGCGCCGTCGTTCTGGCAGCCGGCGAGCACGAACTCGAAGATCCGCGGGTCCGCGCCGGGGCCGGTCGTCTCGGTCGCGCCGCCGGTGCCGCCGTCGCGGACGCGGCCGAACTGGACCAGCACCGCAGCCGTCGGCTTGGGCGACACGGGCGCCGCCGACGAGGGCGGGGGCGCCGGCGGCGAGACCCGCGACGGGGACGGCGACGGCGCGGGCACGGACGGTGACGGCACGGGGGACGACGGCCCCGCGACCGGCGCGGGCGTGGCCGCCGGTCCGCCACAACCCGTGACCGTCAGCGCGAGCAGTACCAGCCAGAACCGTTTCCTCATGGCACTTGGACGGGCCACCCCCACGGCCCGGTTCCAACCCTTCATCGGCGTATCCGCTCTTGCCCACGTCATCCGATCAGAGTATTTACACATTCAGATCTATGCACGTGCTGCAACGACGCAGAGGGGGAAACGATCGTGGGCACATCCAAACGGACAGCCGCGGGGCTGATCGCCGTCGCGGTGATCGCCGGCCTCACGGCGACCGCGGCACCGGCCTGGTCGGCACCGCCGCCGCGGGAGCCGGTCGCCACGCGCGGCGCAAGCGACTTCCTCGGCGAGGGCAAGGGCGCCCGGGACGTGGACAACCGCAAAGGTACCGTCGCCCCCAGCGGGCAGCAGCGCTCCCTCGCCGGCAAGTTCGGCGCGGTGCGGTTCAACGCGTTCGGCACGCCACGGGCGCTCGGGCCGGCCGCGCGGGGCCGGACGTCCCTGGCCGCGGGGCTGGCGGCCGACCCGGAGACGGCCGCCCGCCAGTTCCTCGTGCAGAACCAGGCGCTGTTCGGCATCGACGAGCAGTCGGTGGCCGCGATGGACGCGGTCCTGGTCCGGCCGATCGGCAGCGCGACGGTGGTGACGCTGCGGCAGCGCTTCGGCGGACTGCCGGCCGGGCACGACGGCCTCGCCTCGATCCTCGTGAGCAACGGCGCCGTCGTGCGGGTGACGTCGTCGCTGTCCCGTGACACCCGGGAGCCGCAGCCGGCCACCGTGTCGGCCGACGACGCGATCGCCGCCGCCGCCCGCGACGCCGGGCTGACCGCGGCCCAGGTCGGGCCGGTCAAGGTCGACACCGTCGCCGTGCCAACGCCCGCCGACGGGCCGCGGGCCGCCTACGCGGTGACGCTGAGCGGCACCGACCTGACCCGGCCGGTCGCGTTCACCACCTACGTCGACGCCCGCACCGGTGGCGTGCTGGTCCGCGAGGACCTCGTCGACTACGACGCGGACAACCCGAGCTGGGCGGTGTTCCCGGCCGCGCCGACGAACGTCGTCGGCCTGGACTCGCGGGTGCGCTGGTGCTTCAGCCCGATGCCGGCCTGCGTGCGCACGGTCCGTGACCCCAACAGCGGCCAGGCCTGGGACGTCAACCTGAGCACCGGGCAGCCGACGTTCACCTCCAGCGGCAACGCGGCCAATAACGTGGTGCAGTGGGGTGGCGGGACCGCGCCGGCGCCGGCGACGGCGAAGCCGGACCGCAACTACGTCTACCCGTTCACCGACCAGTGGCGCGCCGCCCGGTGCAACCCGGCCGGGTTCACCTCGGCGCAGCGCAATGACGCCGACGCGGCGGTGACGAACCTGTTCGCCATGCACAACCGGATGCACGACTGGGCGTACACCCTCGGCTTCACGGAATCGGCTTGGAACATGCAGGTCGTCAACCTCTCGCCGGACGGGCTCGGTGGCGACCCGGAGCAGGGCCGGGCCCAGTCCAACGCGCTCGGCGGCAGCCGCAACAACGCCAACCAGGGCACTCCCCGCGACGGTCTGCCCCCGACGTCGAACATGTTCCTCTGGCAGCCGGTCGCGGGCGCGGCGTACCCGCCCTGCGTCGACGGCGACTACGACATGACCGTGATCGGGCACGAGTACACCCACGCGATCACCAACCGCATGATCGCCGGCCCCGACACCGGGATCGGCTCGTTCCAGGGCGGCTCGATGGGCGAGGCGTGGGGCGACCTGCTCGCCGGCGAGTACCTGTTCGAGAACGGCCTGCGGGCGCCGGGTGACACGCCGTTCGTCACCGGCGCGTACGTCACCGGGAACAACACGACCGGCATCCGCGACTACGACGGCAGCAAGAGCCCGCTGAACTACTCCGACATCGGCTTCGACATCCCGGGGCCGGAGGTCCACGCCGACGGGGAGATCTGGGTCGCCACCAACCTGCGCGTCCGGGCGGCGTTCGTGCAGCGCTACGGGGCCGGCACGCCGTCGCTGCAGCAGCGCTGCGCCGACGGGCAGGTGACGGTCGACGCGTGCCCGGGCAACCGGCGCTGGGCCCAGCTCACCTTCGACTCGTTCCTGCTGCAGGGCGACAGCCAGGTCAGCATGACCGACATGCGGGACAACATGCTCGCCGCCGACCTGGTCCGCTTCGGCGGGGCGAACCAGGACCTGATCTGGAACGCCTTCGCCCAGTCGGGCCTCGGCATCGACGCGACCGGCGACCCGGCCGACACCGACCCGACGCCGAGCTTCGCCTCGCCCTACGCGAACAACGCCACCGTGACCCTGCAGCCGGTCGGCGACTCGGCCGGTGCGGTCATCCGCCTCTACGTGGGTGACTACGAGGCCCGGGCCGTCCCGGTGGCCGACACCGACCCGGAGACCGCCATCCCCGACACGTTCCAGATCGTGCCCGGGCAGACGTTCTCGTTCACCGCGGTCGGGGCCGGCTACGGGCACAAGAAGTTCACGTCACTGTTCCTGCCCGGCCGGGCCCAGGACCTGAAGCTGAACCTGCCCCGCAACCTGGCCTCGACGTCGGCGGGCGCGGTGCTCACCGGCGACGGCGTCAACGTCGCCCGGCTCGGCGACGACACCGAGGTCACCGACTGGGCCTCGCTCGACGGCGTGGCCGGCAAGAAGGTCACCGTCGACCTGGCCGGCGACCGCCCGGTCTCGGTGAACACGGTCAACGTGAGCGCGCTGCTGCGCCCGGCGATCGACGGCGACGTCGACCCGCTCGGCCAGAACCGGTTCTCGGCCCTGCGCCAGTTCCGCATCCTCGCCTGCGACGCTACGGCCTCCGACTGCTCCGCCGACGCCGGCTACCGCGAGGTGTACCGCAGCGCCTCGGACGCCTTCCCGTCCGAGGCCTTCCGCCCGACCGCACCCCAGCTCAACCTCCGCACCTTCCACTTCAACCCGGTCAAGGCCACCCACCTGCGCATCCAGGTGCTGACCAGCCAGTGCACCGGCAACCCACGCTACGCCGGCGAGCAGGACAACGACCCGGCCGCGGCCACCGACTGCGCGACGGCGAGCCCGTTCGCCGCGCAGGTCCGCATCGCCGAGTTCCAGGCCTTCTCCCGCTGACGCCGGCCGATCGGAGGGGTCCACCGGGCCCCTCCGATCGACGCGGAGGCACTGATGTCACGGCCCGGCGGATCGCCTGCTGCCGCTCATTGTGGATCGGCCGGCCGGCTGAACCCTCAGCCGGTGGAGACGGCGCGGACGAATGTCACCTTGACGGTCGCGGTGCGGGCGGTGGCGCTGGTCAGGGTGGGCGTGAAGGACACGACGCCGGTGCCGGTGCAGGGCACCAGGATGTTGGTCGGGATGGCGGCGTTGGCCTGGAAGAAGCGTAGCGTCACCGGCGGCAGCGGGGACACGGACGAGCCGATGCCGACGACGATCGCGGTGCCGGCGCTGCCGGTGAAGCCCAGGCCCGGTGTGGTGTCGCCCGGCTTGACCTGGACGGCGGTGACCGTCTGCCCGGCCAGGGGGTGGCCGGTGGGCACGATGTCGGCCGGGCCGTCGCAGACGACCGCGATCCGGGACAGGCCGGCCACCCCGTTGACCTGGCCGGCGAACGCCTGGTTGGGCGAGACCGGGACGGGGTCGAGCACACCGCCGGCGACAGCGGGGTCCGCCGCCCCGAAGAGCACGGCGGCCGCGCCGAGCGGCACGAACCAGCGACGCAACTTGCTGGACATGGCTCCTCCTCCTGCCGGCCGCGCATCGGCCGGTCGACCGGGAGGCGTTCCAGGCCGTGCCATTCGATCGCGCGGGCCGACCACCTGGCGCGCATGGTCATATCGTCATACAATCTTGGCGATGGAGCTCGCTCAGCCCGAGGGGTTCGATCGTCTGCTGCGCGGGGCGATCGATGTGCATGTCCACGGTCAGCCCGACCTCGCCGACGGGCGGCCCAATCGCGGGGCCGACGTCGAGGTGGCCCGGCTCGCGCACGCCTACAGCATGTCCGGCTTCGTCCTCAAGTCGCACCTGTGGGCCACGACCGACCGGGCCCGAGCGGTCCGGGACGAGATGGCCGGCAGCGGATTCACCGTGTATGGCAGCATCACGCTCAACCCCGTCGTCGGCGGCCTCGAGCCGAGCGTCGTCGAGCTCGCGGCCGCGCACGGCGCCCGGGTGGTGTTCCTGCCGACGTGGGGTGCGGCCGCCGACGTCGCCCGCGGCGGCTACATCTCGAACCTTCTCAAGCACATCTCGCCGTCGTTCGCGGAGTACAACGCCCGCAACGCCATCGCGCTCCGCGGACCCGACGGGGCGCTGACCGCCCGGGCCCGGGCTGTCGTCGACGCCTGCCGCGCGCTCGGTCTCGCCCTGGCCACCGGGCACGCGTCGGTCGCGGAGAGCCGGGCCGTGGCCGCGTACTGCGCCGACGTCGGGCAGCGGCTGCTCATCACCCACCCGATGCATTACACGACGGACCCGGCCGAGCTGCGGGAGTTCGCCGACACGGGCGCCTTCCTGGAGTTCTGCAACGCACCGCTGGTACACCCGGATGGGCATCTGCGTCTTCGGGATGTGCACGAGGCACTGTCCGCGGTCGGGCCGCAGCGGGCGATCCTGACCACGGACGTGTTCTCCCGGTGGGTGCCGCCCGCGCCGGAATGCCTGCGCATGTTCGTCGAGCAGCTGGCCTACCTCGGCTGGACGGACGAGCAGATCGCCACGATGGTGCACGCCAACCCCCGCACGTTCCTCGAGCAGGAGAGCCCGCATGCGCGTTGACGACGTCGACCCCGCGGCCATGACCGACGCCCAGCGGGCCCTCTACGACTGGTACAGCACCGGCCCCCGCGCCGCCCCGGACAGCCCGTTCGCACTCGTCGGCCCGGACGGCCGGCTCCAGGGCCCGCCCGCGATCTGGATCCTCAGCCCACCGTTCGGCCAGGCGCTGCAGCAGATCGGCGGCGCGGTCCGGTTCGGCTCGCGGCTGCCCGCCCGGGCCCGGGAGATCGCGATCCTGCTCGTCGGGCACCACCACGACAGCGCCTTCGAACTCTACGCCCACCGCCGGGCCGGTGCCGCCGCCGGCCTGACCGACGCCGACCTGACCGCCCTGGCCGAGAACCGGGAGCCGGCCGGACTGTCCGATGTGGAGGTCTGCTGCTTCCGGGTGACCCGGCGGGTCCTCGAGCACGGCACCCTCGACGACACCGATTTCGCAGACGCCGCGGGGGTACTGACTGAGGCCGGACTCCTCGAACTGGTCACGATCGTCGGGTACTACAACATGGTCGCCTGGCAACTCGCGGTCTTCGACGTGCGGCCGCCGTCGTGAACTGGTCCATCTGGATCGTCGAGTACGGCTACGTCGAGAAGTTCCCGGCCAGCAATCTGTTCGCCGCCCAGCCGAACGAGGGGTACCGCCGCATGCCCTATTGCTTCGGACTGCTGCGCACCGCCGGCCGCTGCGTGCTCGTCGACACCGGCTTCGCCGATCCGGCCGTCCATCGGCGGCTCACCGCCAAGTACGGCGACACCCGCTGGTGCCACCCGGTCGAGGCCCTCGCGCGGGTCGGCGTGCGGCCCGACGACGTCGACACCGTCCTGCTCACCCACAACCACTTCGACCACGCCGGGTGCGTCGAGGCGTTCCCGGCCGCGCACGTGTGGATTCAGCGGCGCGAGATCGAGCGGTACCTCGCCGCCGCCGATCGGCCCGGCCGGTTCGAGTTCCTGACCCGGTCCTGCCAGGCCGACCTGCCGCAGCACCTCGCCACCCGCCCGGCCACCCTCGCCGACGGGGCGGTCACGGTCGCGCCCGGGATTGAGCTGCGGCCCGCGTACGACACCCACACCGCCGGCTCGCAGCTCGTGGCCGTCACCAACGAGGCCGACGGCGACTGGGTGTTCGCCGGCGACAACGTGTACAGCTACGAGAATCTCGAGGGCATCCGCGGCGACGGGGTCCTCGCGCCGATCGCGATGAGCACCGGCAGCGCCACCGCCTGGCTCGACCTCGCCGACGCGATGCTGGCGAGCGTCGGCGGGGACACCCGGCGGGTCCTGCCGTTCCACGAGGCGGCCGTGTGGGACCGCTTCCCGACGGTCACCTACGCCGACGGCCTGCACGTCGCCGAGGTGTCCCGGGCCGGCGGCTGAGGCTCAGGTTCTTGTCCGCAGGCTTCAGGTTCTCGTCCGCAGGCTTCAGGTTCTTGTCCGCAGGCTTCAGGTTCTCGTCCGCAGCCCGAAGCGGGCCAGCAGGCGGGTGGCCAGGGCGTAGGCGAGGTGGCCGCCGGGCCACTGGGTGACGTTGTGCCCGGCCGGGTCGTGGTAGTAGTTGTGGCAGCCGGCGTTCATCGCCGAGGCGTCGCGCCCCATCCGCCGGTCGATCCAGGCGACGAAGCGCCGCGCCGCCGACGGTGACGTGTCGATGCTGGCGCGCTTCCCGGCCCGGGCCAGGCGCCGCACCGCGCCGACGACGACCTCGGCCTGCCGCTCCAGCTGGGCGATGATGGAGACGCCGCCGTTGGTGTTGGGGCCGTAGAGGATGAAGAAGTTGGGGAAGCCCGGCACCGTGATGCCCATGAAGGCGCTGGCCCGCTCCCGCCAGGCGTCGTGGATGCTGCGCCCGTCGCGGCCCTTCACGTCGATGCTCGCGAGGAACCGGGTCGGCTGGAAGCCGGTGCTGAGGATGAGGACGTCGACGTCGTGGGACCGGCCCGTCGCGTCGACGACGCCGGTCGGGGTGACGTGGTCCACCGCGTGCGCCACGAGCTCGACGTTGTCGCGGTTCAGTGCCGGGTAGAACGTCGAGGAGATCACCGGTCGTTTGCAGCCCCACGGATACTGCGGGGTCACCGCGGCCCGCGTCGCCGGATCGGCGATGGCGGCGCCGATGAACCCCTCGCAGACCGCGCGCATCCGCCGCTGCCGGCCGGACGTGACGTCGTAGCCCTTGAACCGGCGGTTGCCCTGGTGGAAGATCCGGGCCCGGTTCAGCCGCTGCGCGAGGGGCACGTTGCGGAAAACCCAGCGTTCGCGGGCGGTGAACTCCCGCTCGTGCTTCGGCTCGATCCAGCCGGGCTCGCGCTGGAAGACCCGCACCCGCGCGGCCGCCGGGGCGATCGCCGGCACGATCTGCACGGCCGTCGACCCGGTGCCGACCACCGCGACCGACTTGCCGGTGAGGTCGTGCTCCTCCCAGCGCGAGGTGTGGAAGCACGGGCCGGCGAACGTCTCCAAACCCGGCCACTCCGGGTAGCGCGGCACGTTGAGCAGGCCCAGCGCGGAGATGACGACGTCGAACTCGGCGCGGTCGCCGTGCTCGGTGGACAGCGTGTAGGTGCCGGTCGACTCCTCCCACACCAGGCCCGTGACCCGGGTGTTCAGCCGCAGCAGCGGGGCCAGCCCGAAGCGCTCGACGACGTGCTCGGCGTAGGCCAGCAGCTCCGGCTGGGTCGCGTGGGTGCGCGGCCAGTCGTACTTGAGGAACGAGAACGAGTAGGCGTGCGAGTGCACGTCGACCTCGCAGCCCGGGTACCGGTTGTCGAACCAGGTCCCGCCGACGCCGGCCGACTGCTCGTAGATCACGACGCTGGCCGTGGCCCGCTTCCGCAGCTTGACCGCGGCCGCGATACCGCCCAGGCCGGCGCCGATGATCGCGACCCGGACCGGTGCCCGCCGGCCCATCAGCGGCCGGCCGGCGCCGGGTAGTCCGCGGCGTTGAACACCCAGCCGTCCTGGGCCGAGAAGTCGAAGCGCGGCGGGGAGAACACGTCGATGAGGTGGTTGAGGTCCGGCCCGATCGCCTCGCTGGTGTGCTGCGACGGCGGCGGGATCACGGTGACGGCCGGGGCCAGGACGGTCTCGTGCTCGTCGGCGCGCCAGTTGGCCTTGTTCGTCGTCCAGGGCCAGCGGATGTGGTGCACGTACTGCCCGGCCAGGACGATCGAGCACTGCTCGAAGTCGTCGTGGTGGTGCGGGGAGAGCTTCGCGGGGTCGCGCGGGCCCTGCTTCGGGTCGATGAAGTTCACCATGAAGGTGGTGCAGCGGTACAGCCGGAACGGCGGGTTGGACAGCGGCGGCACCGTCAGGTCGTAGCTGCGGACCCGGTAGCCGCCGACCGGCTGCGGCCACGGCGCGAACGGCGGGATGTTCTCGTGCGGCTCGGTGTAGGAGCCGGCGTTGGCGGCGAGCGCGGCGACGTCGTCCGACCTCGTCGTCAGCAGCCGCAGCACCCGGCCCCGCCCGGTGACCGTCACCGTGCTGTCCCCGGGCGGCACGACCAGCATCGTCCGCCCGCTGGCGGAGACGTCCTCGCCGGGCGTGCGGACGGTGGCCGCGAGGGTGTCGTCGGCCAGCAGCACCACGTACTCGTCCGGCTGCCCGGCCCGGGTGAACGTGGCCGTGCCGTCGAGCTCGGAGTAGCCGACGACGAAGTTCTGGCCGCGGGCGTACCAGGTCGAGACGTCCGTGGATTTGTCGGCCGGGGCCAGGTCGCGAAACGTGACGTGCTCGGAGCCGGAGAACCGCTCGGGCGCCGCGGCGGCGCCCGGCGGCCGGCTCGCCGGCAGGGTGGAGCGCAGGTCGGTGGCGTCATACGCCATTGGGGCCTCCCTTGAATGCGTCGACGGCGGCCGCAGCGGCGCCCCGCAGCAGGCTGGTGTCGTTGCTGAGCATCACGAACCGGTAGCCGCGGTCGGCCGCGGCCCGGGCCTGCGCCGCGCTCCGCACCGCCGTGCCGGCCGGCACGCCCCGCCGGTGCGCGGCGCTGAGCAGCCGGTCGACGAGCTTCTGCAGCACCGGGTCGGGCTCCGGCAACCCGGAGGACAGCTGCAGGTCGCCCAGCCCGAGGAACACGCCGTTGAGCCCGGCGACGTCGAGGATGTCGTCGACCGCCTCGATCGCGGCCCGCTCCTCCAGCTGCACGGCCCGCATGACCTCCTCGTCGCCGAAGCGCAGATACTCGGGGCGCGGCAGGCCGCCCCACCGTCCGGCCCGCGACGTGATGCCCATCCCGCGGTCACCGCCGGGCGAGAAGAGCATCTGCCGCACGGCCGCGTCCGCCTCGGCGACGGAGGTGACCCGCGGCACGAGGATGCCGTCGACGCCGGCGTCGAGCAGCCGCTGCAGGTGGCTGCCGCTGCGGTCGGGGACCCGGACGACGACCGACAGGCCGGCGCCCTGCGCGACGACCGTGGCCTGATAGACGAAGTCGAACGTCAGCGGTGCGTGCTCCTGGTCGAGCACGATGTAGTCGAATCCGGCGTCGGCCAGGATCTCGATCGGCTCCAGAGCCGGGATCTTCACCCAGGTGCCGACCAGACAACGGTCGGCCGAGGCCAACCGGCGAGCGAAACCCAATCGCGCCATGACGCTCCTCACGAGGGGTTTTAGGCTTCGGAAATGTAGCATCGTCATACGATCTGAAACAACCGTGCGGCGCACCGTTCCGGCTCGGCACGGCCCCGACCGCACTGGGTACCATGACAGGCACGACACGCCGGGTGAGTGTGGAAAGGGAGGTCGGCGGTGACGCGAGCCCCCGAGTTGCGCGTTGAACGGGCCCCGGCGCTCATTCGCTCCCAGGTCCTGGAAAACCTGCGGCAGGCGATCCTCGACCGCCGGCTCGCGCCCGGGCAGCGGCTGATCGAGCGGGAGCTGGTGGAGCTCACCGGCGTCTCGCGCACCAGCGTCCGGGAGGCGCTGCGCGAGCTCGCGGCCGAGGGCCTCGTCACCGCGGTGCCCAACAAGGGCATGGTCGTCACCAGCGTCAGCGCCGACGAGGCCCGCCAGCTCTACCAGGTGCGCTCCGTGCTCGAGGGCCTGGCCGGCCGGCTCTTCGCCGAGCACGCCGGCCCCGCCCAGCGCAAGGCCCTGGTCCGCGCCCTCGAACGGGTCGAGCGGCAGGCCGCGAAGGGCGCGCCGATCCTGGCCGCCAAGGACGCCTTCTACGACGTGCTCTTCGACGGCGGCGGCAACACCGCCCTGGCCGCCGTCGTCGGCAGCCTGCACGCGCGGGTGAGCGTCCTGCGCTCGCTGTCGATGTCGGTCCCCGGCCGCCTCGAGCACAGCCTCGCGGAGCTGCGCGCGATCGTCGACGCCGTCCAGGCGGGCGACGCCGACGCCGCCGCGGCCGCCTGCGCCCGGCACGTCGAGGAGGCCGGGAAGGCCGGCCTCATTGCCCTCGTCGACCAGCCCGAGGCCTAGGCCCACCGCCCGGCGGGAACTTTCCGCGCCGCTCACGGTTCCGCAAGATTGTATGATCGTCGTACGCTGTCCCTGCCCATCGGCCAGAGACAGGAGCGGTCCATGAGTGACGACATCAGCCGGCTCGAGCGCGGCGACCGGGTCCGGCGGGAGGTGCTCGGCGACGCCCACGTCCACCGGTCCCGCGCGCAGGCCACCGACTTCACCCGGGTCGTGCAGGAGTACGTGACGGCCAGCTGCTGGGGCGACGTCTGGTCCCGGCCCGGGCTCGACCGGCGCACCCGCAGCCTGCTCAACCTGGCCATGCTGACCGCGCTCAACCGGCCGCACGAGTTCTCCGTGCACGTGCGCGGCGCGCTGCGCAACGGCTGCACCGTGGCCGAGATCCAGGAGGTCCTGCTGCAGACCGCGGCCTACTGCGGCGCCCCGGCCGCCCTGGAGTCGTTCCGGCTCGCCGAGCGCGTCATCCTCGAGGTCCAGCAGGAGCAGGCGGCCGCGACCACGGCCGGGACCAGCGCCGCGACCACGGCCGGGACAGTCGCCGGATGACGCGCCGCACCGGCGCCCGGGTCGTCGCCGACATGCTCGACGGCTACGGCGTGACGCACGTGTTCCTCGTCCCGGCGATCCTGCGCCGCACCCTGGCCGAGCTCGAACGGCACCACCCGCACATCCACCGGGTCGTCACGCACGGCGAGAAGGCGGCCGCCTACATGGCCGACGGCTACGCCCGCGTGTCCGGGCGCCCCGGCGTCGCGATGGCCCAGGTCGTCGGGGCGCTCAACCTCGCCGCCGGCCTGCGCGAGCCGTTCCTGGCCGGCTCGCCGGTGCTCGCCCTCACCGGCGGCCGCTCCCCCGCGACCAAGTATCGGCAGGTCTACCAGGAGATCGACGACCTGCCCGCGTTCGCGCCGGTGACGAAGTTCAACGCGACGGTCGAGGACGCCGACCGGTTCCCCGACATGCTGCGCCACGCGTTCCGGGTCGCCACCACGGGCGCCCCCGGCCCCGTCCACCTGCAGATCCAGGGCAACGAGGGCCAGCTCGACGCCGACGGGACCGACGCCGAGCCGCTCGTGGAGCCCGGCTTCGCCCGGGTGCCGCCGCTGCGCCCGGCCCCGGACGAGGCGAGCGTCGCGGCGGTCCTGCGGCTGCTGGGCGAGGCCCGCCGCCCCGTGATCGTGGCCGGCGGTGGCGTGCGCGCCTCCCGCGCCGGCGCCGACCTCGTCGCCCTCGCCGAGGCGCTGGGCATCCCGGTGGCGACGTCGGCGAACGGCAAGGACACCATCCCGGGCACGCATCCGCTCTCGGCCGGCGTGGTCGGCTCCTACTCGCGGGAGTGCGCCAACCAGGTCGTCAACCGGGCCGACCTGGTCTGCTTCATCGGCACGCAGACGGGCGGCATGACCACGCACTTCTGGGCGGTACCCCCGATCGGCACCCCGGCGATCCAGATCGACGTCGAACCGTCGCACCTCGGGCGCAACTATCCCCTCCAGGCCGCCGTCGCCGCCGACGCCAAGCTCACCCTGGCCCGGATGCTGGCCCTCGCGCCCCACCACGCCCGGCCGGACAGAACGGCCTGGCTGGCCGAGGTGGACGCGGCCAAGGCGGCCTGGCGGGCCCGCCACCGCGACGTGCTCACCAGCGACGCGGTGCCGATCCGGCCCGAACGCATCTGCGCCGAGCTGACCGCCGGCCTGCCCGGCGACGCCGTCGTCGTGGTCGACACCGGCCACGCCGGCATGTGGATGGCCCAGTACCACGACACGACCGCGCCGGAGCAGGACTACCTGCGCAGTGCCGGCCACCTCGGCTGGGCGTTCTCGGCCGGCATCGGCGCCAAGTGCGGCGCACCCGACCGGCCGGTGGTGGTCTTCACCGGCGATGCCGGGCTGTACTACCACCTCGGCGAGGTCGAGACGGCCGTGCGCCGCCGGATCAACCTGGTCACCGTGGTGAACAACAACCATGGCGGCAACCAGAGCAAGCGGGGCTTCGACCGGGCCTACGGCGGGCAGGCCACGGCGCAGTCCCGCGAGCTGTGGACGTATCACGAGGTGGACTTCGCCCGGATCGCCGAGGAGATGGGTGCGCTCGGCATCCGGGTGGACCGGCCCGGCGACCTGGCGAAGGCCCTGGAGCGGGCCCTCGATGCGGACCGGCCGGTGGTGTTGGACGTGCACACCGACATCGACGCCATCGCGCCGCTGCCGGTGAGTCAGGAGCCGTAGAGCGAACGGTCGTGGGCGGCGAAGTCCCAGGCGCCGGCGCCGCCCGACGGCCGGACCGTGCTCACGACGCTGGCGCCGCCGTCGACCGAGACCACCTCGCCGGTCATGTAGGCGGCGTCGGCGCTGAGCAGGAACGCAACCACGCCCGCGATGTCCTCGCCGGTGCCGGCCCGGCGCAGAGGGGTACTGGAGGCACGGTGCGTCATGTCGTCCCGGCCGGACGCGCCGAACAGGTCGGTGGGCACGATCCCGGGGGCGACCGCGTTCACCCGCACGCCCAGCGGGCCGCCGTACATGGCGGCGCCGCGCAGGATGCCGAGCACCGCGTGCTTGGAGGTCTGGTAGGCGAGGAGGTCCGCGCTGCCGCGCAGGCTGCCGATCGAGCCGGTGATCACGATGCTGCCGCCGCCACCCTGCTCGGCGTAGCGGCGGAAGGCGGCCCGCACGCCCAGGAACACGCCGCGCACGTTGACGGCCATCACCCGGTCGAGCTCGGCCACGCTCAGCTCGGGCAGGGTGGCGTTGGAGCCCGGGATGCCGGCATTGAGGTGGTGCAGGTCGATCCGGCCGAACCGGTCGACGGCGGCGTCCGCGTAGGCGGCCACGTCGCCCTCCGCCGACACGTCGGCGCGGACCCACGCCCCCTCGGTCGGCAGTGCTCGCACCACCTGCCGCAGCCGGTCCTCGTCGAGGTCGACGGCGACGACGTGCACGCCCTCCTCCGCGAGCCGGCGGGCGGTGGCCGCACCGATGCCCCCGGCCGCACCGGTCACTACCGCGATCTTGCCGGCCAGTCCGCGCATCCGCCGCCATCCCGTCAAAGATTGTCTGCCGATCATACAATCATGCCACCGGGGCCGGGTCGCCGGCACCCCCGCGGGCCGCATCGCTCGGAAATCGCGCCGAAATCTCGTCCGGCCCTTGACAGTCGTCGGGATGGATCACCTACATTCCTCTGTACCGGATAGCCGGATGAGCACCCCGCATTGCGGGACGACACCCCGACGCTCATTGGGAGGCATCGCATGGAGATCGCCAGCGGGGACCTCCAGGTCGTGGCCCGGGTCGTCCAGCTGCTCCGGCTGCTCGCGGCCAGCGAGACCATCGACCTGGTGTCGGCCGCCGAGGAGCTCGGCGTCGGCAAGTCGACCGCCCACCGATACCTGGCGTCCATGGAGAACCACGGTCTCCTGCAGCGCCGCGACCGCAACCGCTACGAGTTCGGCGTGCTCCTGGCCGAGCTCGGCACCATGGCCCTGTCCCGGCTCGGCGTCCTCGACCTGGCCGGCCCGGTCATGGAGGAGATCAGCGAGCGCGTCCGCCACACGGTCGTGCTCAGCGTGTGGAACGGCCACCGCCCCGTGGTGGCGCAGGTCCGCGAGGACAGCAGCCGGACCGCCCGCGTGTCCATAGCGGTCGGCAGCCACCTCGGCCCCGACGCCGCCCAGACCCTCATCTTCTGGGCCTTCCGGAACCAGTCCTACCACCGGTTCCGCGAGGGCGCACCACCCGCGAACGCGACCGCGGCGGAGCTGGCGGAGGTCCGCCGCACCGGCGTCGCCGTGCGCGTGAGCCACGAGAACGGCGTCAGCGCCGTCGCGACCCCGGTCCGGGACGCGGCCGGCCAGGTCGTCGCGACGCTCGCCGTGGTCGGCATCGCCCAGTTCGTCCCCGAGGAGATCGACAGCCCGGTGGCGCGCGCCCTGTTGTCGGGCGCCGACACGATCAGCCGGCGCATGGCCAATCCGCTGGACAGCGCAGCGGACTGACACCGGCACCGGAACGCCCCGGCGCGGCCGGGGCGAAGCGGGGCGGCACCCACGGACGGTGCCGGCCCGGGATAACCGTGAGCGGGAACGAGCGACGGGTTCCCGATCGAGAAGAGGCGACAGTCATGAGGACCTTCCGCTTACTCACCTTGTTCACCGTCGGTGCCCTGACGTTGTCGGCCTGCGGCGTGGGCGGCGACCCCGGCGGCGGCTCCTCGTCGGGCAACACGCTGACGTGGGCCAGCACCGGCGGGCAGTTCCAGGAGGACGAGAAGACCGCCCTGCAGGTGCCGTTCACCGCCAAGACCGGCACGAAGTTCACCAACATCAGCCCGGCCGAGCAGGCCCAGGTCCGCACCATGGTGGCGGCCGGCAAGACCATCTGGGACCTGGCCAACATGAGCTGGATCTACGCCGGGGCCTACTGCGGCGAGCTGTTCGAGAAGCTCGACGATCCCCGGCTGGAGCGCGGCAAGTTCCCGAAGGGCACCACCGGCGACTGCTTCGTGCCGACCTACCGCTACGCCAACATCTTCAGCTACAACGCCGACCTGTACCCGGGCGAGAAGCCGACGAAGATCCAGGACTTCTTCGACGTGAAGAAGTTCCCGGGCAAGCGGGTCGTCTACGACTACCCGAAGGCCGGGCTGTTCGAGGCCGCCCTGGTCGCCGACGGCGTCGCCCCCGACAAGGTCTACCCCCTGGACCTCGACCGGGCCTTCAAGAAGATCGACACGATCAAGAGCTCCCTGGTCTTCGCGCCCAGCTACGGCGCGATCCAGCAGATGCTCGTCGACAAGCAGGCCGGCATGGTGCTCACGGTGACCGCGCGGACGATCGTGTCGGCGTCCAGCGGGGCCAACCTGGTGCCGGTGTGGGACTTCAACACCACCGACATCGGGGTGCTGGTCATCCCGAAGGGCTCCCCGCACAAGCAGCTGGCGCAGGACATGCTCGCCTTCGTCACCGAGCCCGCGCAGGCCGTCGCCTACGCCAAGCTGACCGGCACCGCCCCGGCCCGGCCCGACATCGACCTCAACACGGTCGGCTACAGCGATCAGCAGAAGCAGTTCAACGCGTTCCTGCCCAACCGCGGCACCACCATCGAGCAGGACAAGCAGTGGTGGATCGACAACACCGACGCGCTGACCAAGCGCTGGACGAGCTGGAAGGTCGGCTGAGCCGGATGAGCGTGCCGACAGCCACGACCGAGGCGCCCCCCGCCGGGCGATGCGGGCCGGCCCGCATCGCCCGGGCCCGCGTGTCCGGCTGGCTGCTCCTGCTGCCGGCGCTGGTCGCCCTGGTGGTCCTCTTCGTGCTGCCGCTGGTGAACATCGTCGTGGACAGCTTCACGGAGCCCGAGACCGGCCTGGGCAACTACGCCTCGCTGTTCACCGACGGCTACACCCTGCGCGTGCTGGGCCGCACCCTGCTCGTCGCGCTGGTCGTCGCGGTCGTGGGCGCGCTGCTGGCGTACCCCTACGCGTATGCGATGACCCTGGCCGGCCCGACGATGCGGGCGGTGCTGGTGACGATCGTGCTCGTGCCGTTCTGGACGAGCATGCTGGCCCGCAACTTCGCCTGGCTGGTGCTGATGCAGGACGGCGGCGTGATCCAGAAATTCTTCGGGCTGTTCGGGCTGGGCGACATCACGCTGGTGGGCACGACCCTGGCCGTCGGCATCTCGATGACCCAGGTGCTGCTGCCGTTCCTGGTCCTGCCGATGTACACGGCGATGGAGCAGGTCGACGGGCGCCTGGTCCCGGCCGGGCAGAGCCTCGGCGCGCCCCGGCACCGCGCCTTCCGCCGGGTCTACCTGCCGCTGTCCACGCCCGGTGTCGTGGCCGGCATGTCGCTGGTCTTCGTGCTGGCGCTCGGCTTCTACGTGACACCGGCCCTGCTCGGCTCCACCCGCAACGCGATGATCGCCCAGGTCATCAACGTGCGCACCAAGGAGCTGCTGGACTTCGGCGGGGCCGGCGCCATGGGCATGTTCCTGCTCCTCGTCACCCTCGCCGTCCTCGGCCTCAGCCGCCGCCTGGCCGGGCCCAAGCTGGCCACCGCCGCCAGCGCCGGCGGCCGGCCGGCGCGGGGCCGGGCCGGCGGCGAGCGGACCTCGGCGGTGCGGCCATGGCTGCGGGCCCACACGACGATCGTCGCGATCCTGCTCGTGGCGCCGACGCTGGTGGTCATCCCGATGAGCTTCTCCGCCGCCCGGACCTTCCGGTTCCCGCCCGACGGCTGGTCGCTGCGCTGGTATCAGGAGCTGTTCACGTCGCCGGAGTGGACCGCGGCGATCCTCAACTCCCTGCAGGTCGGCGTCTTCACCGCGCTGTTCGCCACGCTGCTGGGCACCACGGCCGCCTTCGGCCTGACCCGGCTGCGCCCGCCCTGGCGCGGCGCCGTCAACGGCTTCCTGCTCTCGCCGATGATCGTCCCGCACATCCTGGTCGCGCTGGTGGTCTTCTCCGCCTTCCTGCGCCTCGGCCTCAACGGCACCCTCATCGGCATCATCCTGGCCCACACCGCGCTGGCCATCCCGTTCGTCGTGATCGCGGTGACCGCGCGGCTGCAGGGCATGGACGGCCGCCTGGCCGGGGTGGCCGCCAGCCTCGGCGCGAGCCCGGTCTCGGCCTTCCGGCGGGTGACCCTGCCGCTGGTCCGGCCCGGCATCCTGTCCGGGACCGTGCTGGCCTTCGTCACCTCGCTCGACGAGGTCGTGATCGCCCTGTTCCTGCAGGCACCGGGGGCGATCACGCTGCCGGTCAAGATGTTCAACAGCGTCACCGTCCAGATCGACCCGACGATCTCGGCCGCGTCGAGCCTGATGGTCGTCCTGGTCAGCGTCCCCATCCTGCTCGCACAGATCGCCGGTTCGAGAAGAGGCCCCAGATGAACTCCGCGGCAATCAGCGCCACCGGTGCCCGGGTCGAGCTGACCGGCCTCAGCAAGCGCTACGGCGCGGCCGAGCCGCCCGCCGTCGACCACATCGACCTCGACATCGAGCCGGGCGAGTTCATCACCCTGCTCGGGCCCAGCGGCTCCGGCAAGACCACGACGCTCAACATGATCGTCGGGTTCACCGAGCCGACCGCGGGCAGCATCCGGCTCAACGGCCGCGACGTCTCCCGCACGCCGCCGCACAAGCGCAACCTCGGCATGGTCTTCCAGAACTACGCGCTGTTCCCGCACCTCACCGTCGCGCAGAACGTCGCCTTCCCGCTGCGCGAGCGCAAGGTGCCCGCGCCCGAGTCGGCCCGCCTGGTCGGCGCCGCCCTCGACCTGGTCGACCTGGCCGGCATGGACGGCCGCCGCCCGCACGAGCTCTCCGGCGGGCAGCAGCAGCGCGTCGCCCTGGCCCGGGCCGTCGTCTTCTCCCCCAGCGTGCTGCTGCTCGACGAGCCGCTCAGCGCCCTGGACCGCAAGCTGCGCCAGGCCCTGCAGCGCGAGATCAAGCGCCTGCACAGCGAGCTGGGCCTCACCTTCGTCTTCGTCACGCACGACCAGGACGAGGCCATGACCCTCTCGGACCGGATCGCGATCTTCGACCGCGGCCGCATCGTCGCCCTCGGCCCGCCGACCGAGCTCTACCACCGGCCGCCGAACCAGTTCGTGGCCCGCTTCCTCGGCGAGTCCAACGTCTTCGCCGGCCGGCACCTGGCGGCCGACGTCTACGCGTGGCACGACCGCAAGTGGGCGGTCGGCGGGCAGACCCCCGACGACGACCGGCACGTGCTGATCGTGCGGCCGGAGCGCCTGGCCGTGGCCGTCGACGAAACGGCGGTACCCCCCGGATCCAACACTGCCCCGGCGGTCGTCACCGACGTGTCGTTCTACGGCACCTACCACCGGGTCGAGCTCGCCTTCGGCGACGACTCGGTCGGCTGCGCCGTGCTGCCCGTCGGCGCGTCCTCGGCCGTCGGCCCGGGCGCCCGGGTCATCGCCCACTGGCGGCCCGAGGACCAGGTCCTGGTCGCCGAATGACCCCTCTCCCCCGCGACGGTAAGGACATCAGCGTGAGTACTGCCGACTACCCGTTCAACCCCGAGGCCGACGAGGACCGCCAGGTGCCCGACCCGGAGGCCGACGCCCTCCTCGTCGGCGCCGTCGACCTGCACCAGCACCCGGGCCCGAGCCCGTTCCCCCGGCGGATGAGCATCCTGGACGCGGCCCGCGACGCGGCCGGCGCCGGGTTCCGCGCGATCGTGGCCAAGTCGCACCACCACAGCATGGTCACCGACATCCTGGCGCTGCGCTCGGCCGGCCTCGGCGAACTGCCGATCGAGGTGTACGGCGGGATCGCCCTCAACCGCACCGTCGGCGGCCTCAACCCCTACGCCGTCGAGCTGGCGCTGCGGATGGGCGGCCGGATGGTGTGGTTCCCCACGCTGTCCTCCGCCGCCCACGTCCAGCACCACGAGCACCACGACACCGGCTTCCCGACGCCGGAGGTGGACCTGCGGCCGAACGAGATCATCTCGATCCTCGGCGACGACGGCAAGGTGCTGCCCGAGGTCCGCGACATCCTGTCGGTGATCGCGGCCGAGGACGCCGTGCTGACCTGCGGGCACCTCGGCATCACGGAGTCGCAGGCGCTGATCGACGCCGCGCTGGCGGCCGGCGTGCGCCGCATCGTCGTCAACCACCCCGTCTTCGTCGTCGGCGCCTCGGTCGAGCAGGCCGCCGCCTGGGCCCGGCAGGGCGTCCACATCGAGCACTGCGCGATCATGTACTACGGCCACCCCGACCGCCGCCGCGACCTCGACGAGCTGCTGGCGTTCATCAAGGCGGTCGGCGTGGAGCGGACCATCATCTCCTCCGACTCCGGCCAGAAGACCAACCCGCTGCCGGTGACCCTCTACCGCCGGGCCGTGCGCGGCCTGCTCGACGCCGGCCTGCCGGAGGCCGACATCCGGCAGCTGGTCGGGGCGAACGCCGGCGGGCTGCTGCTGCGATGACGGCGACCAGGATCGGCTTCGCGGGCCTGGGCAACATGGGCGGGCGCATGTGCGCGGCCATCGTGCGCGGCGGCCGGGAGGTGCTCGGCTACGACGTGCGGCCCGAGCTCGTCACCGCGGCCGGCGCGACGCCCGCGGGCTCGGCCGGCGAGCTGAGCGACGGCAGCGACATCGTGCTGCTGTCGCTGCCGGACAGCCACGTCGTCGAGGCGGTGGTGCTCGGCGACGACGGCCTCCTCGCACACGCGCGGCCGGGTCAGATCATCGTGGACCTGTCCACCGCCGCGCCCGACTCGACCACGCGCATCCACCGGCTGCTCGGCGAGCGGGGCGCGGCCTACCTCGACGCCGGCATCTCCGGCGGTGCGGCCGCGGCCGAGCGGGCCGCGCTGACCATGATGGTCGGCGGCGACCCCGCGGTCCTCGAGCGGGCCCGGCCGGTGCTGGAGCTGTTCGCGGCCGATATCTTCCACTGTGGACCGAGTGGTGCGGGGCACACGGTGAAGCTGCTGAACAACTTCCTCAACGCGATCGCGCTGTCGGCGACCGCCGAGGTGATGGTGGCCGGGAAGAAGGCCGGCCTGGACCTGGAGGTGCTGCTCGCCGTGCTCAACGCGAGCTCGGGCGTCAACTTCGCCACCCTGAACCGGTTCCCGAAGATCATCCACGGCGACTACCTGCGGGGCGGGCTCACCAACACGCTGATGCTCAAGGACGTGAACCTCTACGTCGAGCTGGCCGCCCGGCTCGGCGTGGCCAGCCTCAACGCCGCCGGCCCGGTCGCCAGCTTCGGCCTGGCCCGCGCGCTCGGCTACGCCGACCGGATCAGCAACACCGTCGTCGACGCCATCGGGGACCTCTCCGGCGGCGTCCGGCTGCACACCGAGGAGCCGGCCGCATGAGAATCGTGCCCGGCCGAGCCGCGGACACCCGGTCCGAGCAGCGCCCCGCCACGGTCACCGGCGAGGCCTGGTTCGACCCGATCCTGCCCACCGCCGACGGCACCACCATCACCACGGTGTTCTTCACCCCCGGCGCCCACACGTACTGGCACACCCACGAACACGGCCAGATCCTGCAGGTGCTCGCCGGGCAGGGCCTGATCCGCACCGACGGCGAACCGCCGCGGACGATCCGCGCCGGGGACACCGTGTGGGTGCCGGCCGGCGAGCGGCACTGGCACGGCGCCGCCCCCGGATCGTCCATGACGCACACCGCGATCTCGCTCGGCGTGACCCGGTGGGCCGAGGCCGTCACCGACTACCCGGGTGCGGCCGATGCCTGACACCGTCGCCTGCATCGGGCTCGGCAACATGGGCGGCCCGATGTCGGCCCGGCTCGTCCGGGCCGGCTACCGGGTCCAGGGCTTCGACGTCGCCGAGCCGGCCCGCCGGGCCCTCGCCGACGCCGGCGGGGTCGCGGCCGCCGACCTGGCCGCGGCCGTCCGCGGGGCCGCCGTGATCGTGCTCATGCTGCCCGGCTCCGACGCCGTCGCGGCCACCGTCCATGATGGACAGTTTGCCGTCGGGCCGGGCGTGACTGTCATCGACATGAGCTCCTCGGAGCCGCTGCGCACCCGGGCGCTCGCCGCCGAGCTGGCCGCGCGGGGCATCACCCTGATCGACGCCCCCGTCTCCGGCGGCGTCGGCCGGGCCCGCACCGGCGAGCTCACCATCATGACCGGCGGCGAGCCGGCCGACCTCGAGCGGGTCGCCCCCGTCCTGGCCTGCTTCGGCACGGCGACGCGGGCCGGCGGCGTCGGCTGCGGCCACGCCGTCAAAGCGCTCAACAACCTGCTGTCCGCCACCCACCTCCTGGTCACCAGCGAGGCGATCCTGGCCGGCGAACGGTTCGGCCTCGACCCGGCCACCATGCTGTCCATCTTCAACAGCTCCAGCGGCCGCAGCGGATCGACCGAGCACAAGTGGCCGAATTTCGTGCTGACCGGGCAGTACGACTCCGGCTTCGGGCTTCGGCTCATGCTCAAGGACATCCGCATCGCCGTCGGGCTCGCCGACCAGGTGGGCGCGGCCGATCCGCTCGGCCGGGCGGCCGCCGAGCTGTGGTCGCAGGCCGCCGCGGCACTCGAACCCACCGCCGACCACACCGAGATCGTCAACTGGCTGCGACAGGACGGACCGCGATGACGCTCCCCGCACGGCAGGAAGCCATCAAAGCCGAGTTCATCCGCGTTCGCGGGGTGTGGAGCGACACGTGGGAGGGGGTGCTCCGGCTCGACCCGGAGTTCCTGCAAAGCTATTTGCGGCTCTCGGCGGTACCGTGGCGATTCGGCCCGCTCGAGCCGAAAGTGAAGGAGTTCATCTACATCGCGATCGACGCCAACGCCACCCACATGTACCTGCCGGGGGTACGCCAGCACATCCAGGCCGCGCTCGAGCTGGGCGCCACCCCACAGGAGATCATGGAGGTGCTCGAGCTGGCGGCGACGCTGGGCATCCACGCGATGAACATCGGCGTCCCCGTCCTGGTCGAGGTGCTGCGGGAGCGGGGCCTGCGGACCGGGCCGGCGCCGCTCACCGAGCGCCAGGAGCGGATCAAGGCCGAGTTCACGAAGACCCGCGGCTACTGGCACGCGTTCTGGGACGAGATGCTGGAGCTCGACCCGGAGATGTTCGCCGCCTACACCGAGTTCTCGTCGGTGCCGTGGCGCTCCGGCCCGCTCGAGCCGAAGGTGAAGGAGTTCATCTACATCGCCTTCGACACCGCGGCGACGCACCTGTACGTCGAGGGCCTCAAGCTGCACATCGAGAACGCGATCGGCTACGGCGCCACCGCGGAGGAGATCCTGGAGGTCATGGAGATCGCCTCGGTCCTGGGCATCCACGCCGTGACCGCGACCGTGCCGATCCTGGTGGAGGAACTGCGGGCTAGCCGATCGTAGCGGCCAGGCCGTTCAGACCGGCCGGGGCGAACCGGCCGAGGGTGTCCGGGTCGTGGCCGGGCACCAGGTGCCGGACCTCGCGCATCGCCCGGATCCGCTCGAAGGCCGCGTACATGTCGACGAGGCTGGCCACCTGGGTGAACGGCATGCTGCGCTCGAGCTCCTCGTAGTAGTGCACCGAGTCCGATGCGAGGAGCACGGTGCCGGCGTCGGTGTCGACCAGCACGACGCTCTGCCCCGGGGTGTGGCCGCCGACCTGGAGCACCCGCACCCCCGGCGCCAGGTCGAGGGAGCCGGCGAAGGTCCGCACCCGCCCCTCCCGCTCGGCCTGCCGCAGGTATGCGAGCTCCTCGTCCTCCACCGAATGGTGCAGCAACATCCGGTTCGCGTACGGGCCGGTCCAGAAGTCGTACTCGGCCGCGGCCAGGATCACCGGTGAGGCCGGGAACAGGTCCAGGTTGCCGATGTGATCGTAGTGCGCGTGCGTGACGACGACCGGCGGGCCGGCCGCGCGGTCCACGCCGAGCGCGTCGAACGCGGCGGCGGGCTCGATCAGCGTGGTGCGGCCGCGGCGAGCACCACCGGCCGCCGAGAACCCGGTGTCCACGATGATCGTGCGCTCGGCGTTGCGGACGATCCAGAAGAAGTAGTCCATCCCGATCGGGCCGTCCGGCTCACCGTAGAGGTGGTAGTTGAGGTACACGTCGCTGCGCACCGTCTGCCGGGTCCCGTACTTGACGATCGTCACCTGGTATTTAGCGTGCGACATAGCCACCGTCCACACTCAAAATTGCGCCGGTGATGCCGCCCGACTCCGGTGCGGCCAGGAACACGATCGCCCGGGCCACCTCGTCGGGGGTCGACATCCGCCCGATCGGATGGTTGGCGAGGGTGACGGCCAGGCTCGCCGCCGGGTCCGGATCAGCCGCCCGGGCTGCGGCCATGAACTCGGTGTCGACCGCGCCGGGGGCCACGGCGTTGACCCGCACGCCCCGCCCCGCGAACTCGATCGCGAGCTGCCGGGTCAGCTGCACGATGGCACCCTTCGTCATCGCGTAGACACTCTGGTCGGCCACGCCGATCAGCCCGGAGATGGAGGCGGTGTTGACGATGCCACCCCGGGACTCGACCAACGACGGCAGCGCGGCCCGGCTGAACCGGAACACCGGCCGCACGTTGACGGCGAACAGCGCGTCGAAGTCGTCATCGGTGGTGTCGAGGATCGGCCGCCGCAGAAACCGGGCCGCGTTGTTGACGAGCAGGTCGAGCCGCCCGAACTCGGCCACCGCCCGCCCGACCACGGCCGCCGGCACCCCGTCGCCGGTCACGTCGGCGGCGACGGGCACCACCCACCCGTCCTCGGCCAGCTCGGCGACCGCGGCCGACACGTCGACCGCCACCACCCGATACCCCGCTCCGCGCAACCGCACGACCGTGCTGCGCCCGATCCCGCGAGCGGCCCCGGTCACGACGGCGATGAGATCCATGCTCTGAGCATTGTACGATCGTCATACATTTGCAAGCCCATCGTCGCACCCACCGGCGCAGCAGGTGTCGCCGCGCCAGGCGTCGCGGCCTTCCCGCACCGCGACGGCGGCGATGGCGAGGGCGGCGATCGGGTCGGCCCACCACCAGCCGAGCAGCGAGTTGACGGCGAGGCCGGCGAGCAGGACCGCGGACAGGTAGGTGCACAGCAGCGTCTGCTTGGAGTCCGCGACCGCCGAGGCCGACCCGAGCTCCCGGCCCGCGCGGCGCTGCGCGGCCGACAGCAGCGGCATCACGGCCAGGGACACCGCGGCCAGCACGAGACCCACGGTGGAGTGCTCGGCCCGGTCTGCGCCAAGGAGCGCCCGGCCCGACTCCACGGTCACGTACGCGGCGAGGGCGAAGAACGACCCGGCGATGATCCGCAGCGCGACCCGTTCCCGGCGCTCGTGGTCGGGCCCGGCGAACTGCCAGGCGACCGCGGCGGCCGACGCCACCTCGATCACCGAGTCCAGCCCGAAGCCGATGAGCGCGGCCGACGAGGCCGAAGCGCCGGCGGCGAGCGCGACGACCGCCTCGACCACGTTGTAGGCGATGGTGGCGGTCACGAACCATCGGATGCGGCGGGTGAGCAGCACGCGCCGGTCGGTGGTCAGCAGCATCAGCAGCAGCCGTCCCGCTCGGCGGCCGGGCAGGCGGCCGGGTCCACGGCCAGGACGAGGCCGAGGAGGTCGCCGAGGGCGTGGGCCAGGCGGGGATCGGCCAGCTCGTAGCGGACCCGGCGGCCCTCGGGGACGGCGGCGACGAGGCCGCAGCCGCGCAGGCAGGCGAGGTGGTTGGAGAGGTTCTGGCGGCTGGTGCCGAGCGTGTCGGCCAGCTCGGCCGGGTAGCCAGGGGCCTCCCGCAGGGCCAGCAGCAGCCGGGCCCGCACCGGGTCGGACAGCGCATGGCCGAAACGGGCGAGCACCTGGCCGGGCGTCAGCGTCTCCACCCACCGAACGGTACAGCAGATGCTGAATAAAGCAACCACTGTACTGACATGGTGGCCGCGGGACTGCAACCACGGCTCGGGCCTCGACCGTCTGGTAGGTGTGCGTTTCGCGACCTCCGGACCGCTGACCGCGGTGGTACTGCTCCTGCTGGCCACCATGACCCGCGACGGTTCCCCGGTGCACCCTCCCCTGCCACCGCCCCCGGCCCCCGCCGCCGTCCCGGTCGCCGCCGCACCCACACCCGGCGCGATGCCGTCGGCGTCCCCGAGCCCGACGTTCCACGACGGCGACGGCCCCGTCGGCTCGTTCCTCACCACGAAGAGCCAGGCGGTCGCGCTGACCTTCGACGACGGCCCGGACCCGATCAACACCCCGAAACTCCTGGCGCTGCTGCGGGAACGGCACATCCACGCCACGTTCTGCATGGTCGGCTTCCGGGTCCGCGACCGCCCCGACCTCGTCCGCGCCATCTACGCCGACGGCCACACCCTGTGCAACCACTCCTGGCAACACCTGCTGAACCTGGCCCAGCGCGACGACGCCTACATCGACTGGGACCTCAAACACACCAACGACATGATCCGGGCCGCCGTCGGCGCCGACGCCCCGAT
Organism: Dactylosporangium sp. NPDC051541; assembly: GCF_044454505.1. NCBI lineage: Bacteria > Bacillati > Actinomycetota > Actinomycetes > Micromonosporales > Micromonosporaceae > Dactylosporangium > Dactylosporangium sp. NPDC051541. The sequence goes on along the minus strand of NZ_JBITDU010000010.1, from coordinate 257,448 downwards.
CCGCTACTTCCGCGCCCCCGGCGGCAACTTCACCCCCGCCCTCGTGGCCAAGGCCCGCTCCCTGGGCATGGACTCGATCTACTGGGACGTCGACCCCCGCGACTGGGAACACACCCACGACAACGGCGCCGCCGCCCACATCTCCCGCGTGGTGAGCGAGGTGAAGTCCCACACCCGCCCGGGCTCGATCGTCCTGTCCCACGACAACGGCCAGCCGAACACCATCACCGCCTACCAGCAGCTCCTCCCCTGGCTTCAGGAGCACTTCACCCTGGCCGGCCTCCCCACCTCCGGGCTGTAACTTTCGAAACCTCCGGGGCGGCACGCTGCGGGGGTGTGGGCGCGGGATTGCGGCCGGGCTGGAACGCGCAGGCCGACCCGGCGCTCGTGCAGGCCGAGCAGGCGGCCGGGATGTGGATCGGCAACCACACCTGGGACCACGACAACGTCAGCGACAAAGCTACCGCCTACATCCAGTCCGAGCTGCAGCGGACGCAGGACGTCATCGCGCAGTTGACGGGGACCGCGCCGAAGTTGTTCCGGCCCCCGTACGGCTCGACGAGTGCCGCGCTCAAGGCGGTCGAGGCGCAGTACGGGCTCACGGAGGTGCTCTGGGACGTCGACACGCAGGACTGGAACAACGCCACCACGGACGCGATCGTGCAGGCCGCGAGCACGTTGACGAACGGTCAGGTGATCCTCATGCACGACGGGTTTCCGAACACCATCGCGGCGGTACCGCGGATCGTGGCCGGTTTGGCGAGCCGTGGACTGTGCGCGGGGATGATCTCGACGGTGACGGGCCGCGCCGTGGCGCCCGAGGGCGGCGCCACCCCGGCGACGTCGACGGCCAGCCGGACGCCGACGGCCCCGTCCTCCCCGAGCCCCTCCCGCACGACGCCGTCGGCGTCGGCGTCGGCATCCGCGGGGGCCGGGGGCTGCACGGCCACCTACACGAAGACGGGCGAGTGGACCGGCGGGTTCCAGGCCGACGTCAAGGTCACCAACACCGGGTCGAGCACCACGACGGGGTGGGCGGTGACGCTGACGTTCGCGAACGGGCAGCGTGTCACCCAGGTCTGGAACGGGCGGACCGCGTCGGCGGCCAGCCCCTACACGGTGACGAACGAGGCGTACAACAACGCGATCCCGGCCGGTGGCAGCGCGTCGTTCGGGCTGCTGGGCTCCTGGACCGCCAGCAACTCCGGTCCGGCGGTGGCCTGTACGCGTACCCCCTGATCCGCTTCTCGCATCAAGACGTTATGCCGCAAGACGTATGTTGATTCGACCATGACTTGGGTGGTCCTCTGGATGCTCGTGTACCTCCACACCCAAGGAGGCTTGATGAGCCGGACCCGGAGGCTCTGCACCCTGCTGGCACTCGTCCTCGTGAGTGGTGGCGCCCTCGTCGTCGCCGGCGGCGCAGGACCGGCCGCCGCTGACGTCGCCGAGACCGCGTCGCCGTATCTGGTCGACTCGGTCAACACCCTCGAGCAGCGCAACCGGATCGCCGCCAGCGGGGCGGCGATCGACGGGATCGAGCACGGCGTCGCGGACATCACCGCGACGCCGTCCGAGGTCACACTCCTGCGCCAGCTCGGCTTCACCGTCACCAAGGTCCCGCGGCCGGTCACCCCCGGCCGGTCCAAGGTCCAGGACTTCCCGTCGGCCGACTCGCAGTACCACAACTACGCGGAGATGACCGCCGAGCTCAACCAGGCGGTCGCCGACCACCCGGCGATCCTGCGCAAGTCCAGCCTCGGCCTGTCGTACGAGGGGCGGGACATCCCGGTCATCAAGATCTCGGACAACGTCGCGACCGACGAGAACGAGCCCGAGGTCCTGTACACGGCGCACCAGCACGCGCGGGAGCACCTGACCGTCGAGATGGCGCTGTACCTGATCAAGCAGCTCACGGACGGCTACGGCACCGACGCGCGGATCACCGGCGTGGTCGACTCGCGCGAGATCTGGATCGTGCCGGACATGAACCCGGACGGCGGCGAGTACGACATCGCGACCGGGGCCTACCGGTCGTGGCGGAAGAACCGCCAGCCCAACACCGGCAGCAGCAACGTCGGCACCGACCTGAACCGCAACTGGGGCTTCAACTGGGGCTGCTGCGGCGGGTCGTCGGGGACGACCAGCTCCGAGACGTACCGCGGGCCCTCGGCCTTCTCGGCGCCGGAGACGCAGCGCGTCCGCGACTTCGTCCTGGGCCGCCGGGTCGGCGGGGTGCAGCAGATCAAGACCCACATCGATTTCCACACGTACGGCAAGCTCGTGCTCTGGCCGTTCGGCTACACGACGGCCAACACCGCGCCGGGGCTGGACGCCGACCAGGAGGCGACGTTCCGCACCCTCGGCGTGCAGCTGGCCGGCACCAACGGCTACACGCCCGAGCAGGCCAGCGACCTGTACATCACCGACGGCTCCATCGACGACTGGCTGTGGGCGAGCCAGGGCGTCTGGTCCTACACGTTCGAGATGTACCCGGCCGGCAGCAGCGGCGGCGGCTTCTACCCGCCCGACGAGGTGATCGCCGCGCAGACCTCGCTCAACCGGGAGGCGAGCCTGCAGATCGCCGAGTACGCCGACTGCCCCTACCGCGTCATCGGCAAGGAGGCCCAGTACTGCGGCGCCGGGACGGGCACCACCGTCTGGTCCGACGACTTCGAGACGGGCCTCGGCTGGGTGACGAACCCGAACGGCACCGACACCGCGGTCAGCGGCGCGTGGGAGCGCGGTGACCCCGAGGCCACCGACTCCAGCGGCCCGAAGCAGCTCGGCACCACGGTCAGCGGCAGCAACGACCTGGTGACAGCCCGGCTGGCCGGCTCCAGCGCGGGCGCCAACGACGTCGACGGCGGCACGACCAGCGTCCGCTCACCGAGCATCGCGCTGCCGGCGAGCGGCACGTTGACATTGAGCTATTCGTGGTACCTCGGCCACGGCAACAACGCCACGGCGGCCGACTTCTTCCGGGTCAGCGTGGTCACGAGCAGCGGCACCACCGTGCTGTTCACGGCGGCCGGCGCCGCCACCGACCGCGACGCCGCCTGGTCCACCGGCAGCGTCAGCCTCACCCCGTACGCGGGGCAGAACGTGCAGATTCTCATAGAGGCCGCGGACACCGCGACCGCCAGCCTCGTCGAGGCCGGCGTCGACAACGTGACCATCCGGCAGACGTGAACCGGCGGAGGGCTCCCGCGCGGGCGGGGGCCCTCCGTCCACGGCTCAGAACTCGGTCACCATCGGGCGGTCGTCGAGCCAGGCGATCATCTGCAGGACGAGGAAGTTCCAGTTCTGGAAGTTCCTGGTCATGATCGGTTCGCCGCTGTCGGGGTGGTAGAACTCGTGCAGGCAGCCGGTGGTCTCCAGGTCGCGGCCGAACAGCCGGACCGTCTTGCCGGCCAGGTCGCGGGCGTCGTCGTCGAAGCCGTACTTCACCAGCCCGCGGAACACCAGGTAGTTCGTGATGCCCCAGATCGGGCCGAGCCAGTTGGACGGGTTGTTGGAGGCGCGCAGGTCGTACATCTTCTCCAGCCGGGACAGCGACCGGATGCCGTAGTTGGCGGCGAACGTGCGCTGGTCGCGGACCCGCCGCACCATCCGCTCGGCCTGCTCCTGGGTCGCGAGGCCGGCCCACATCGGCAGGAAGCTCGACCAGTTGTCGACCCGCAGCAGCAGCGACGACCACGCCCGCGGCGCGCCGCTGTGCAGCCAGTCGCCGTCGTCGACGGGGCGCAGCGCGAGGTCGGCGCTGTAGAAGGTGCCGTCGCGCTCGTCCCAGCAGTGCGCGTGGATCGCGTCGGCGAGGTCCTGGGCGCGGCGCCGCCACCGCACCGAGTCCTTGACCTCACCGAGCTGCTCCAGCAGTTCGCCGTAGGCCAGGAGTTCGCGGTACATCAGGCTGTTGAGGTAGATGGCGGCGGTGCTGCGGGCCGGGCGGTAGTAGACCGACGGGTCGTTGTCGACGCCGACGGCGAAGTCGGTCTGCCAGTGGACGAGGCCGGTCTCCGCGTGGAAGTGGCGGGTGAGGTAGCCGTTGAGGAACGCCTCGAGCTTCGGCCGGTGGGGGCGCAGCCACTCGGCGTCGCCGCGCCGGCGGGACAGCAGCGCCGCGTGCTGTACCAACACGGGCTTATGGGTGTTTTGGTTCTTCGCGTATTCCGCTTCGGTGCCGAAGTCGCCGTGGCGGAGGGTGCCCTCGGGGTTGAGCTGGATCGGGATGAAGCCGTCGCGCGCGTGGTCGAGGAAGTTGAGGATGCAGCCCTCCTGGTACTGCGCGAAGCGGCCCGTCTGGCCGGTCTCGGCCTCGACCTGGGCCAGCACGACGCTGGCCAGCCAGGAGTCCCAGTCCCAGAGGTGGCCGCTGTAGTACGGCGAGTCGGGGCTGCTCGGCACCAGGAACGGGTGCTGGATGATGCCCACCGGCTCCCGCGTCATCTCCTGGCTCTTCGCGAGGATGTGCGCGCTCAGCAGCGATGCGTAACGGTCGGTCATGCTGTTCCTTCCATCGTGAGCATCGCACCGGGGTTGAGGATGCCGAGCGGGTCGAGGGCCTGCTTCACCCGCCGGGTCAGCGCGAGCGCGTCGGCGCCGAGGTAGGCCGGGAGCCACGGCTGCTTCAGCCGGCCCACGCCGTGCTCGCCGGTGATGGTGCCGCCCAGGGACAGCGCGAGCTCCATCACCGCCGCGAACGCCCGCTCGGCCCGGGCCGTGTGGCCGGGGTCGCGGGCGTCGTAGACGATCACCGGGTGGGTGTTGCCGTCGCCCGCGTGCGCGACCAGCCCGATCGTCACGTCGTGCGCGGCCGCGATCGCCTCGACGCCGGTGACCAGCCGCGGCAGCTTCGGCAGGGCAACGCCGACGTCCTCCATCAGCAGCTCACCCCGGCGCTCCAGGGCCGGGAACGCGAGCCGGCGGGCGGCGGTGAAGGCCTCACCCTCGGCCGGGTCGTCGGTCGTGAAGACCTCCGTCGCCGCGTGCTCCCGGCCGGCGGCCTCCATCGCCGCGATCTCCTCGGCGGCGGCGCGGCCGGGGGCGTCGCTCTGCGCGAGGAGCAGCGCGCGGGCACCCCGGTCCAGGCCCATGGCCGTGTGGTCCTCGACGGCGTTGATCGTGGTCCGGTCCATGAGCTCCAGCAGGGCCGGGCGCAGCCGCGCGGTGATGGCCAGGACGGCCGCGGCCGCCGCCTCCATCGTCGGGAACGTCGCGACGAGCGTCGACGCGGGCGGCGGGGCCGGCAGCAGCCGCAGCGTCAGCTCCGTCATCACGCCGAGGATGCCCTCCGAGCCGACGAACAGCTTCGTCAGCGACAGGCCGGCCGAGTCCTTCAGCCGCGGGCCGCCGAGCCGCACCGCCGCGCCGTCGGCCAGCACGACCTCCATGCCGAGCACGTAGTCGGTGGTGACGCCGTATTTGACGCAGCACAGGCCGCCGGCGTTGGTCGCGGCGTTGCCGCCGATCGAGCAGGACTCGAAGGAGGAGGGGTCGGGTGGGTACCAGAGCCCGGCTGCGGCCGCCGCCCGTTTGACTTCGACATTCAGAGCGCCCGGTTGTACCACCGCCACCCGCGCGACCGGATCGATGTCCACGGCCCGCATGCGCTCCAGCGACAGCACCAGGCCGCCGTCGACCGCTGTGGCGCCGCCGGACAGGCCGGTGGCGGCCCCGCGCGGCACGACCGGCACGCGCGCGGCCGCGGCCCAGCGCAGGACCGTCTGCACGTCGGCGGTCCCGGCCGGGCGCACGACGGCGAGGGGCCGACCGGCGGCGCGGTCCCGGGCCCAGTCCTGGCGGTACCGCTCCATCACGTCCCGGTCGACGACGACGGCCCCGTCGGGCAGTGCCGCGATGAGGGCCCCTAAGCCGGTGGTGTCCACTGTGGATCAGATCAGCTCGGACGCCGCGACGGTCAGGAAGTCGGCGAGCTCGTCGTCGAGGACGAGCCGCTCGACGATCGCGACCGCGCGGTCGACGTGCCCGGCGCTGCTCCCGGCCAGCTCGGCCCGCGCGGACGCGGCCTCCTCGGCGATGCACCGCCGCACGAGGTCGGCCGTGACGGGCTGGCCGTCGCTGAGCACGACGTTGTTGCGCCGCCACTGCCAGACCTGGGACCGGGCGATCTCGGCGGTCGCGGCGTCCTCCATGAGGTTGTAGATGGCGACCGCGCCGTTGCCGGACAGCCAGGTCGCGAGGTAGCGCAGCGCGACCGCGAGGTCGTTGCGCAGGCCCGCCTCGGTGGTATTCGTGGTGTCGGTGATGGTCACCAGGTCGGCCGGCTTGACGTCCACGCCGTCACGCTGCCGGTCGAGCTGGTTGTCCCGGTCGCCGAGCACCGCCGCGAACTCGGCCGCGCACAGCGGCACCAGGTCCGGGTGCGCGACCCACGACCCGTCGAACCCGTCGGTCGCTTCCCGCCGCTTGTCGTCGCGGACCTTCGTGAGCGCGGTCGCGTTGACGGCCTCGTCGCGGCGGCTCGGGATGAACGCGGCCATGCCCCCGATCGCCATCGCCCCGCGCCGGTGACAGGTCGACACCAGCAGCTCCGTGTAGGCCCGCATGAACGGCGCCGTCATCGTGACCGCGTTGCGGTCCGGCAGCACGTACTCGGCGCCGGAGTTGCGGAACACCTTGATCAGGCTGAACAGGTAGTCCCACCGCCCGGCGTTCAACCCGGCGATGTACTCCCGCAGCTCGTACAGGATCTCCTCCATCTCGAACGCCGCCGGCAGCGTTTCGATGAGCACGGTCGCCCGGACCGTCCCGGTGGCTATGCCGCGCGCCGCCTCGGCGTGGCGGAAGACGTCGGCCCACAGGCGGGCCTCGTCGGCGCTCTCCAGCTTCGGCAGGTAGAAGAACGGCCCGCGGCCCGGCCCGGCCAGGAGATGCGCGTTGTGGAAGAAGAACAGGCCGAAGTCGGCCAGCGCGCCGGCGACGGGTGCCCCGTCGACCTGAATGTGCCGTTCGTCCAGGTGCCAGCCGCGCGGCCGGACCACGATGACCGGCCGGTCGCCGTCCCGCAGGGTGTATTCGCGGCCCTCCGGCGAGCGGAAGCTGATGGTGCCCTCGACCGCGTCCTTGAGGTTGACCTGCCCGCTGACGACGTTGTCCCAGTGCGGTGTGTTGGCGTCCTCGAGGTCGGCCAGCCACACGTTCGCGCCGGAGTTGAGCGCGTTGATCGCCATCTTGCGCTCGGTCGGGCCGGTGATCTCCACATGCCTTCTCCGCAGGGCGGGCGGGACGGGTGCGACCTTCCAGGTCGGGTCCTCGCGGATGGCCCGGGTGTCCGGCCGCCACCGCGCCCCGTCCCTGCCGGCCTCCGCGATGCGTTGCCGCCTGGCTGGGCGCTCGGCCAGCAGGCCGGTGCGCCGCTCGCCGAAGGTCTGGTGCAGCCCGGCGACGAAGTCGAGGGCTTCGGGGGTCAGGATCGCGGCGCTTTCCACCACGTCGCTGGCCGTGAACTGCACGTCCGCCATGTAGCTCTCCCCTTTGCCACCCCGCCGCCGCGGGCGCGCGTTCGTATCCGTAATTATCGCGATAAGTCCGATGTGTCGGGCGCGTTGGTGCCTGACATGTCGGGCGCGTTCGTGCCTGACATGTCGGGCGCGCGGTCTTGCGGTGGTCAGAAGGCCGCGTCCGTGGTGGTCGTTCGGATTCGGTAAAGGCTCGTCGACGCGGTGATGTACAGGGTCCGGCCGTCGTCGCCGCCGAAGCACAGGTTGGCGATCTTCTCCGGGACCGGGATCGTGGCCAGGCGGTCGCCGGCCGGGGTGAACACCTGGACCGAGTCGGCGCTCGAACTCCAGATGCGGCCCTCGACGTCGACCCGCAGGCCGTCGGTGGCGCCCGGGCGTACGGTCACCAGGTCGCGGCCGTTGTCGCAGCGCGCACCGTCCACGACGTTGTATGCGCGGATGCCGCCCGGTGCGCCGGTGACTTGCAGGTAGCCGGTGTCCGCCACGTACAGGATCGACTCGTCCGGGGCGAAGGCCAGGCCGTTCGGATGCACCATGTCGGTGACGACCGGGGTGACCTCGCCCGAGCGTTCGTCGAAGCGGAAGACGTAGCAGCCGCCGTACTCCGGCTCGCCGGGGTGACCCTCGCGGCCGCTCTCGTGGATGCCGTACGGCGGGTCGGTGAACCAGATCGCGCCGTCGCGGGCGACGACCAGGTCGTTGGGCGAGTTGAACCGGCCCTCAGTCCAGCGGTCGACCAGGGTGTGCGGGCCGTCGTCCCCCTCGCGCTCGACGGCGCGGCGGCCGTGGCTGCACTGCACGACGCGCCCCTGCCGGTCGAGGGTGCGGCCGTTCGGATACTCGGCCTCGGCGCGGAAGACGCTGGTGGCGCCGGTCGCTTCGTCGTACTCGAGGATGCGGTTGGCCGGGATGTCGCTCCAGCGCAGGCGGCGCGACCGCGGAAGCCACACCGGCCCCTCGCCCCACGTCGTCCCGGTGAAGAGGTGCTCAAGGACCGCATCTGGCGGGAAAAGGTCCGTCACGAACGCCAACGTACAGGCCGTTGATACGTTTTAAAAGCCACCCGCCCCAACATTTTGACACGTTTCATTTTGGGGGTACCGCCAGCGCCCGCACCGACCACCCCACGCGCCGCCCCACAACCAGGCAAAGCCGCCACCGTCCCCACGAAGCACCGCCCGCACCGAACGCATCCCGGCCGCAAGCACCGCACACCCGCACGCCTCGCCCAGTGCACGGGTCGCGCAACGCCCGCATCGCGCAGTGCACGGGTCGCGCAACGCTCGCATCGCACAGCGCACGACGAACGCGCAGACGGGTGAACGGGCGAACGGGCAGACATGCGAACGCACGAACGCACGAACGGGCGAAGGTGCGAAGGTGCGAACAAGCGAAAGTGCGAACAGGCAGACACGCGAACGTGCAGACAAACGAACGTGCGAACGCGCGGACATCTGAACGTGCGGACGGGCAGACAAGTGGACGTGCGAACGTGCGGACGGGCGGGTGGTCAGCGGGAGAGGTCGCCGGCGGTGGTGGCGTCGGCCAGGAGGCGTTGGCCGGCGGTGACCATGTGGACGGCCATCGCTGAGGCGGCCGCGTCGCCGTTGCCGCTGACGATCGCGGCGTGGACGGCGTCGTGCTCGGCGATGGCCAGGCTGATCTGGGCCGGATCGTGTACTGCCCGGTCCACCCAGACCCGCAGCAGCGACCGGATGATCCGCAGCAGGTCGACCAGGGTGCCGTTGCCGGTGGCGTCGGCGAGTTCCTGGTGGAAGCGCTGGTCGGCCTCCACGAACGCGGGGATGTCGTCGCCCGCGGAGCGCATCCGCCGCAGGTGTTCGCCGAGCCGGGCGACGCTCTCGGGGCTCATCCGCTCGGCGGCCAGGCGGGCCGCGTAGATCTCGAGGGCGCCGCGGAGCTCGACCAGGTCCTCGGTGCGGCGCTTGCCGATCAGCATGCCCCAGCCGAGGCTCTGCGGCAGGAGTTCGCTGGTGCTGCCGCGCAGGAAGGTGCCCGCACCGGCGCGTACCTCGACGATGCCCAGGATCTCCAGTGCGGCCAGGGCCTCGCGGACGGCTGAGCGGCCGACGCCCAGTGTCGTCGCGAGCTGCCGTTCGGGTGGCAGGCGGGTGCCGGGCTCCAGGCGGCCGCTGGTGAACAGGTCGAGCAGGCTCGTCGCGACCGCCGACACCGCGCTCCCCGACGGCAGTGTGCCGAGCGCGGCACCGATCTCCGCCGAGCGGTCATCGCGGTACGCAGGCATGCCATCACGATAGCCGAGCGCGAAATGGCACAACCAAGCCATTCCCAAAACCGGTCAACCGGTTGTTATGATGGCGGCATCACCCCCGCAGAAGCTGCCGCCGGCCGACCGCGTCCCCACCGACGAGGCCTGTGTCGCCTGATTGAAGGGTCCATGCATGACCCGGCTGTTCAACGACCCCGTTGCCTTCGCTGACGAGATGACCGACGGGTTCGCCGCCGCCTACGCCCGGTACGTGCGCCGCGTCCCCGGTGGCGTCGTCCGCGCGGAAGGCGCCGCCCCCGGCGAGGTGGCCGTCGTGATCGGGGGCGGCTCCGGCCACTACCCCGCGTTCGCCGGCCTCGTCGGCCCCGGTGTCGCGCACGGCGCCGCCATGGGTGACCTGTTCGCGTCGCCGTCCGCCGCGCGGGCCGAGTCGGTGGCGCGGGCCGCCGACGGTGGCGCCGGTGTCCTGTTCTGCTACGGCAACTACGCCGGCGACGTCCTCAACTTCACCGAGGCCCAGGAGCGGCTGCGGGCCGCCGGCGTCGACGTGCGGACCGTCCTGGTCACCGACGACGTGTCCAGCGCGCCGCCCGAGGCCCGGGGGCGCCGCCGCGGCATCGCCGGGGACCTGGCCGTGTTCAAGCTGGCCGGCGCGGCCGCGGCCCGCGGGGACGACCTCGACGCGGTCGAGCGGATCGCGCGGCGGGCCAACGACCGCACCCGTACCCTCGGCGTCGCCTTCTCCGGCTGCACGCTGCCCGGCGCCGATCAGCCGCTGTTCCGCGTGCCCGCGGGCCGGATGGCGGTCGGGATGGGCATCCACGGCGAGCCCGGCATCTCCGACGACGACCTGCCCACCGCCGACGACCTGGCCGCCCTGTTCGTCGACCGCCTCATCGAAGAGCTCCCCGACGACGTCGCCACACCCGCGGGTGGACGCGTCGCCGTGATCCTCAACGGGCTCGGGTCGGTCAAATACGAAGAGCTGTTCGTCGTGTACCGCTCGATCGCCCGACGACTCGCCGAAGCCGGTCTGACCGCGGTCGAACCGGACGTCGGCGAGTTCTGCACCAGCTTCGACATGGCCGGCGCGTCGCTCACGCTGGTCTGGCTCGACGAGGAGCTCGAGGAGCTCTGGCGGGCCCCGGCCGACACCCCCGCCTACCGCAAGTCCCCGAGCGCCGTAACGAGGACAGTCGTGGAGTCCAGCGGTGAGGCTCCGGCCGAGGAACAGCGGCGCGCCCCCGGCTCCGAAGCGTCCCAGCGGGCGGCGGTCACGGTCCGCTCGGTGCTCGACGCGATCGCCGAAACCCTCGATGCGGCCGCCGACGAGCTGGGCCGCCTCGACGCGGTGGCCGGCGACGGTGACCACGGCATCGGCATGCGCCGGGGCTCCCTGGCGGCGGCCGAAGCGGCCCGGCGGGGCCACGGCCGGGGCTGCGGCCAGGTCCTGACGGACGCCGGTGACGCCTGGGCGGACAAGGGCGGCGGCACCTCCGGAGCCCTGTGGGGCACGACGCTGCGCACGCTCGGCCGCCACCTCGGCGACCAGGACGCACCGACACCGGAAACGGTCGCCGCGGCGGTTGCGCAAGCCCTCGCGGCCGTCCGGCGTCAGGGCGGAGCGGCCCCGGGCGACAAGACCCTCGTCGACGCCTTCGCCCCCTTCGCCGAGGAGCTGACCGGCCGGGTCGCGGCCGGGGACCCCCTCGCCACCGCCTGGCAAGCGGCCGCCCAGGTCGCCACCGCCGCCGCCGACGCCACCGCCGACCTGCTCCCCCGCCTCGGCCGCGCCCGCCCCCACGCCGGACGCAGCCTCGGCACCCCCGACCCGGGCGCCCGATCCTTCGCCCTGGCGATGACCGCCGCCGCCCAGCGGCTGCGACAAAACGAAGCAGCATCGTGACCGAACACAACCTCCGTACCCCAAACCCGGGCGCCCGCGCCGTCGCCATGACCGCCGGCGACCAGTGTCCGCGGCGACGCGAAGACCGAACGGCAATGACCGCCGCCGCCCGATACCAGACGCAACGCCAAGACCAAGTCGAGGAGACATCGTGACCGACCGCCTCAGGATCGTCGTCGGTGGTGACGACGCCGGGTTCCGATACAAGGAGATTCTCAAGGCCGATCTGGCGGCCAGCGACCTCGTCGCCGAGGTCATCGACGTGGGGGTGGACGCGGACGGGCACACGCCCTACCCGGCGGTCGCGATCGAGGCGGCCGAGCTGGTCGCCCGGGGTGAGGCCGACCGGGCCCTGCTGGTCTGCGGCACCGGCCTCGGCGTGGCCATCGCGGCCAACAAGGTCCCCGGCATCCGGGCCGTGACCGCGCACGACAGCTTCTCCGTCGAGCGGTCCGTGCTGAGCAACGACGCCCAGGTGCTGTGCCTGGGCCAGCGGGTCATCGGGATCGAGCTGGCCCGGCGCCTGGTCCGCGAGTGGCTCGGGTACCGCTTCGACCCGGCCAGCGCCAGCGCCGACAAGCTGGCCGTCCTCGGCCGGTACGAGCTGAAGGAAGCGTCGTGATCGTCGGCGTGAGCCTCAAGATGTACTTCGGCCTGCGCCAGGCCCATGACTGGTGCCGCGCGGTCGCGGAGCTGGCCGCGCACAGGCCGGAGCTCGCGGACGGCCGCACCGTGCTGTTCGTCGCCCCGAGTCACGTCGCCATCCCCGGCGCGGCCGAAGCGTTCGCGGGCACCCCTGTCCGGATCGCCGCCCAGGACGTCGCGGCCGCCGAGCGCGGGGCCTACACGGGCGAGGTGAGCGCGGCCGAGCTGGCCGAGGCCGGCGTCCGCGTCGTCGAGATCGGCCACGCCGAGCGGCGCGCCCGGTTCGGGGAGACCGACGAGATCGTGGCCGCGAAGGTCACCGTCGCGGCCCGGCACGGCATCACCCCGCTCATCTGTGTCGGCGCCGACCCGGAGGCCGAGCTCCGTGCGGCCCTCAGCGGCAACCCGCCGGGGCCGGTGTGGGTGGCCTACGAGCCCCTCGCGTACATCGGTGCCCCGAAGCCGGCCCCGACGCACGAGATCACGCCCGTGACCCGGCGCCTGCGCGAAGTCCTCGCCGAGTACACCGCCGACGGCGCCGTCCTCTACGGCGGCAGCGCCGGCCCGGGCCTGTTCGGCGAGCTCGGGGACAGTGTCGACGGCCTGTTCCTCGGCCGCTTCGCCCACGATCCCGCGAACCTGATCAAGGTCCTGGACGAAGGGGCACACCGATGATCGGCCTGGGTACCTACTCGTTCTTCTGGCAGCTGTCCGACCGCATGCCCCAACCGCTGACCCTAGGTGACGCCCTGGACCAGACCGCGGCGCAAGGCCTGCAAGTTTTCCAGATCTGCGACTACCCCAAGATCATGGACTTCGATGCAAACGCACTGCGGGACCTGCGGCAGCGCGCGGACGACCTCGGTCTCACGCTCGAACTCGGTACCCGCGGCACCACCGTCGAGCACCTCCAGCAATATCTCCGCCTCGCCGAGGTGCTCCAGGCCAAAATCCTCCGCACCATGCTCAATCCGGTCGGCGACGACGCCACGCCGCAGGAGTCGGAGGAACGGCTGCGCAAGGTGCTGCCGGACTACGACCGGGCCGGGGTCACGATCGCGCTCGAGACCTATGAGCGAGTACCCACGAAAACGCTTGTGAGGCTCGTCGAAACGGTCGGGTCCGAACGGCTCGGCGTGTGCCTGGACCCCGGCAACGGCGTGGCCGCGCTCGATCTGCCCGCCGAGACCATCGACCGGTGTGCGCCGTACGTCAAGGACGTCCACGTCAAGGACTTCGCGTTCACCCGCGGCGAGGGCTGGGTCGGGTTCCAGTACACCGGGGCCCCGCTCGGCACCGGCCTGCTCGACTACGGCCACCTCGAGCGCGCCGTCGAACCGGAGCGTCACGGCCTCTCCCAGATCGTCGAGCACTGGCTGCCCTGGCAGGGCGACCCGGCGGCGACCGCGGCCGAGGAGCGGCGCTGGACGGCCGTCGCCGTCGAATACCTCCGCGACTACCAGAAGGAGCACGACCATGCGTGACAGCGAGACATTGAAGATCGCGGTGATCGGGGCCGGCGGGAAGATGGGGATGCGGGTCTCCGACAACCTCGTCAAGACCGACCACCAGGTGTGGTACAGCGAGAACTCCCCCGCCGGCCAGGAGCGCGTGACCGCCACCGGCCGCACCCTCACCGACTCCCCCACCGCCGTGGCCGACGCCGACGTGGTCATCCTGGCCGTGCCCGACCTGGCCCTGCAGGCGGTCTCGGCCGACCTGGTCGCGCGGATGAAGCCCGGCAGCGTCGTGCTGACCCTCGACCCGGCCGCCGCCTACGCGGGCCTGCTCACCCGGCGCGACGAGGTCATCCAGGCGGTCACGCACCCCTGCCACCCGTCGGTCTTCGTGGAGCGGCACACGCCGGAGGAGTACGCGGACACGTTCGGCGGCATCGCCGCGCTGCAGGACGCGATCGCGGCCGTCGAGTCCGACGACCCGGCCGTCAAGGCGCGGGTGGAGGCGGTCGTGCGGGCCATCTTCGCCCCCGTCGGCGACGTGCACTGGGTGACGGTGAAGCAGCTGGCCCAGCTGGAGCCGACGCTGGTCGAGACCATCGCCTGCATGGTCGGCTCGCTGCTCAAGGAGGCCCTGGACGAGACCGTGGCCGGCGGCGTGCCGGAGCCGGCGGCCCGGGCCATCCTGCTCGGCCACACCCAGGTCGCCCTGGCCAACACGCTCAAGGGCGACAACCCGTTCAGCGACGCCTGCCTCATCGCGATGGACTACGGCCGCGAGTCGATCCTGCGCGACGACTGGAAGAAGGTCTTCAAGGACGACGAGCTGGACCTGGTGCTGGCCCGGATGCTGCACCTGCGCGAGATCAGCCGGCACTAACTTTCGGGTTTGGTGCTGGCCCGCACGACGAGCTCCGGTGTGAACACCTCATGGTGGACCGCACCGGACTCGATGTTCTTCAGCAGCAGGTCCACGGCGACGGAGCCGAAGTCCTCGTGCGGCGTGCGGATGGAGGACAGCGGCACGATCGACGACTCGGCGTATTCGATGTCGTCGTAGCCGATGACGGCGATGTCCTCCGGGATGCGCACCCCGGCCGTGACGAACGCGTGCATGATGCCGATCGCGAGGAGGTCGTTGACGGCGAAGACGGCGTCGGGCCGCAGCGCCGGGTCGCGGGCGACGATGCGGTGCCCGACGGCCCGGCCGGCCCGGATGGTGCGCTCGGCGATGTCGACGACCTCGAGGGTGGCCGTGCCGGCCTCCCGGACCGCGAGGCTGGCCCCTTGCAGCCGGCCGGCGACCTGCTGGATCGACAGCGGCCCGCCGACGAACGCGATCCGGCGACGGCCGAGGGTCAGCAGGTGCTCGGCGGCGAGCCGGCCGCCGACGACCTCGTCGACCGACACCGACGGCTGCTTGTCGGAGACCGCCCGGCCGCCGATGAGCACGTTGGGGGTGCCGCGGCGGCGGACCTCGGCGAGGCGGTCCTCGAGCCGCTCGAACGACGCCACCAGCATGCCGCGCACCCGGTAGCGCTCGAACAGCCCGATGTACTGGTCCTCCCGCTCCCGGTTGCCGTGGGCGTTGACGACGAACACGGCGAGGCCGTGCTCGGCGGCGCGGGTCTCGACGCCCTCGACGAGGGTGAAGAAGAACGGGTTGGCGAAGTCGGGGGCGATGTAGGCGATCGCGTTGCTCTCCCCGAGCCGCAGCTGCCGGCCGACGATGTTCGGGACGAACCCGAGCTCCTTGATGGCCAGGCGAATCCGCTCGGCCTTCTGCTCCGACACCCGCTCCGGATGGTTGAGATAGTGCGACACCGTGCCCAGCGCGACCCCGGCATGCTTCGCCACCTCGCGAATGCCGACCTTGTTCACCGCGCCGCCAACTCGTTCGCTCAACTACCCAAACCTCTCACGGTGGTACCGGACTCACGCGGCACGAGCCGGTAGCGCGGACGCACACCGGCCAGGACCCGCTCGACATCGTCCACCATGTATTCGAAGAACCGCGGCTCGGCGGCGTCCGTCACCCCGGCGATGTGCGGGCTGAGGAACACGTTAGGCATTGTGCGCAGCGGCGAGTCGATCGGCAAGGGCTCGGGCTCGACGACATCGAGGCAGGCGATGAGGTCGTCGCGGCGCAGCCGCTCGATCAGCGCCCCGGTGTCGACGACGGCGCCGCGGGAAACGTTCACGAACACCGTCCCGGGCCGCATCCGGGCGATCTGCTCGGCCCCGATCAGGCCGGTCGTCGCCTGGGTCAGCGGGACGAGGCAGATGACGACGTCGGAACGCTCCAGCACCACGTCGAGGCTGGTCAGGTCGATGTCGTAGGCGTTGGCGAGCACGTCCGGGGCGCCGGGGTCGCTGGCCAGGACGCGCACGTGGAACGGCCGGAGCAGTTCCAGGAGCCGGCGGCCGATGTTGCCCAGCGCGATGAGGCCGACGGTCTTGCCGGTGAGCTCGCCGCGCAGGTAGCCGGGGTCGTCGAGGAACACGGTCCGGTCGGGCCAGAGCAGCTCCCCGGCGACGATCCGGCGGAACAGGGCGCCCGCGTTGCGCAGGCCGATCATGGCCAGGGCCAGGGCCCACTCGGCGACCGGGTCGGAGGAGCCGTTGGTGGTGTCGGACACGACGATCCCGCGGCGGTGCGCGGCCTCGACGTCGACCTTGAACCCGAAGCGGTCGCCGTGGGTGTCGCCGATCATCCGCAGCCGCGGGGCGGCCGCCATGACCTCGTCGGTGATCCGCGGGGCGCCGTAGCTCACGACGAGCGCGTCGAGGTCCCGGACGAACTCGGTGACGCGGGCGGTCAGCGCCGGGTCGTCGGCCGGCGGGCCGAACACCCGGTCGGGGCCGTCGAGCTCGAGCCAGGCGACCTCGGCGTAGCGCTCCATCCGCTCGACGTCCTTGGCGAAGAAGTACCGTCGCCGGCCCGCGCTCGTGACGACGATCCCGACCTTCGGCCGTGCCGCGCTCATCGCAGGTGTCCCCGTTCGCGTAGGAGTGCTTCGAGGGTGCCGCCCTGGATGCGGGCGACGTCGTCCTCGCTCAGGAAGCCGGCGTGGTCGCGCAGGACCTGCAGCGCCTGGCGGTAGCTGTGGTGGGGCAGCAGCGACGGCCAGTCCGACGACCAGACCATCCGGCCGGCGCCCCAGGACTCGGCGAACGCCTTGACGATCGGCAGCCGGTCGAGATACGGGTAGTCCCACGGCCGGTCGTGCCCGTAGTAGTACCCGGACACCTTCACCAGCAGGTTCGGGATGTCCTCGCGGTCCAGGACGAGCCGCAGGGCGGCATCGATGCCGTCCGGGTGCAGCATCACGACGGCCAGGTGGTTGACCATGATCGGCAGGTCGGGGTACCGGCGGGCGACGTCACGCAGGTCGTCGTACCAGTTCGGCGGGGCCGCGAGGGTGACCAGGAGCCGGGCGTCCCGCGCGACCCGGAAGAACTCCAGGCCCTCGTCGGAGTGCAGCCAGCCGTCGTTGTCGGGGGCCAGGTAGTGGGAGATGCCGACCGGCCGGTACCGCTCGACGGTCGCCCGGAGGCGGTCCGCGGCGCCCGGCCGGTGGTAGTCGGGGCCGAAGCGGCTGTCGATGTCGGCGACCTGGAGCAGCCGCCCCGGGTGGGCCGCCGCGACCTCGGCACCGTAGTCGTTGTTGTCCTCGGCGTGCTCGATCCGGGCGTTGACCACCAGCGCGGCGTCGACGCCGGCCCGGTCCATGTCGAGGAGCAGGTTCTCGGCCCGCCCGCGGGAATCGGTGTCGGGGACGTCGGGCCGGTAGGGCCAGCGGGGCCAGACATGGGTGTGGGCGTCGACGATCAACCCTTCACCGACCCGGCGGTGAGGCCGCGCATGACCTGCTGGTTGAGGATCAGGTAGACGGCGAGGGTGCCGAACACGGTGATGCTGATGGCGGCGAAGAGGGGGCCGTAGTCGACGGAGCCGTACTCGTCGCTGAAGTGCAGCAGGCCGACCTGGACCGTGGAGAGCTTCGAGTCCACGTTGAACGTCAGCGCGATGAGCAGGTCGTTCCAGACGGAGAAGAACTGCAGCAGGCCGATCGTGAACAGGCCGTTGCGGATCAGCGGCAGGCCGATCGAGAAGAAGCAGCGGAACGGGCCGCCGCCCTCGATGGCGACGGCCTCGAACAGCTCCCGGGGTACCGCGCGGAAGTACGTGGCCATCATGAAGACGGTGAGCGGGAGGCCGTGCCCGACGTACGTGATGATCAGCGGCAGGTAGCTGTCGGAGAGGTTGAGGTTGAAGTAGATGGTGAACAGCGGCAGCAGCACCATCTGCAGCGGGACCATCATGCCGCCGACGATGAGGAAGAGCACGGCGTTGCGGCCCTTCCACACCATCACCTCAAGGGCGAAGCCGGCCGCGGCCCCCAGCAGGAGGATCAGGATCAGCGACGGTACCGTCACGATGAGGCTGTTGAGGGCGTAGTGGCCCAGGCTGCCGGTCGTCCACGCGTCGACGTAGTTGTGCCACTGCATCCCGCTGGGCAGCGACCACAGGGGCTCGTCGACGATCTCGCTCTTCGTCTTGAGCGAGTTGGTCAGCAGCCAGAACATCGGGTAGATCTCGGCGATGACGATCACCGCGATGAGCAGCTTCACCAGCAGGCCGCCGGTGAGCCGGCCGGCGAGCGAGCCGGACTCCCGGCGCGGGGACCCCTTCCGCGCGAGCGGGGGTGCTTCGACGTTGGTCGCGGTCACGGTTCAGCCCTTCGTGAGGTCGCGGCGGGAGGAGCGGAAGACGAACAGGGTCACGGTCAGGCACAGCATCGTGATGACGAGCGCGAGCGTGCTGCCGTAGCCGAAGTCGCCGAAGCTGAAGGCCGTCTTGAACATCAGCAGGTTCAGCGGCGTCGTCTGGTATCCCGGGCCGCCGTTGTTGAGCGCCACGATCGAGTCGAACACCTTGAGCGACGCGTTGAGGCTGAAGATGACGGTGGCGAGGAGCACGGGCATCGACAGCGGCAGCACGATGTGCCGGATCAGCCGCCAGTTGCCGGCGCCGTCGAGGCGGGCCGACTCCATGATCTCCTCCGGGATCTCGATGAGCCCGGCGTAGAGCAGGATCGCGAAGAAGCCCATGGTCCGCCACAGGTCCATGACGACGATGACGATGAACGCCTTGCCGCCGTCGGCGAACCAGTCGATGTCACCGAGCCCGACGAACCCTAGCAGCGCGTTGACCGGGCCCTCGGTCGGCGAGGAGGCGAACATGCGGTTGAACAGCAGGGCGACGGCGACGGTCGGCACCACGACCGGGAAGAACACCAGGGTGCGCACGAACGTCGAGGCCTTGCGCAGGACGAAGACGTAGAGCAGGGCCAGGGCGTAGCCGAGGACGATCTGCCCGACGCTGATGACGAGGGCGTACTTGAGCGTGAACCACAGCGCGTGCCCCGCCTGGGGGTCGTTGAAGAGCCGGTCGATGTTCTTCATGCCGGTGAACTCGAACCCGCGGACCGGGTTGCCGTGCATGAAGGCCAGGAAGAGGGACCAGATCGCCGGGACGACCATGACTCCCAGGTAGATCAGCAGCGCGGGCAGCAGGAAGGTCGCGATGGCCTTCTTGCTTCCGAAGACGTGCTTCACGGGAGGACCTCTCCGTTGAGGGCGGGCGGCGGCGCCGGGTGGGGCGCCGCCGCCCCGATCGAAGGGTGGATCAGACCGCGCCGATTCAGGACTCGGCGTCGAGGTCCGACTGGATGAGCGTCATGAAGTCCTTGGCCGACATCGCGCCGGTGAGCAGCGGCGCCGCGTTGGCGCTGGAGTCGTTGTTGGCCTTGGGGGTGAAGAGGCCCTCGAACCACAGCACCGACGCCGGCGCCGAGTCGATCTTCTTCTGGATGTCGGAAGTGAGCGGGGGCAGGGTGTCGACCGGGGTGTTGACCTTGAAGCCGGAGAACGTGCCCTGCTTCTTCAGCGACTCCGAGCCCCAGTTCTTCGCGATGCAGGTCAGCCAGGAGCCGACGCCGTCGTTGTACAGCTTCGCGTTGATGGCGTTGGGGGAGCCGACGTTGGCCGGGTAGCCCTTGATGCCGGGGACGCCGAAGAAGCCGATGTTGTCGCCGACCTTGTTCTGCTTGGGGTCGTTGACCGCGGCGAGGAACCAGGTGCCCATGTACATCATGGCCGCGCTGCCGTTGAGCATCTGCGCGTTCATGGTGTCGTAGTCGAGGTTGGTGATGCCGTCGATGAAGTACTTGCCCAGCTCCTGCAGCTTCTGCGCGGCCGCGACGTACTGCGGGTCGGTGAGCTTGGCCTTCTTGTCCTTGACCTTCTGCAGCGCGTCCGGCCCGAGCTGGCTGTAGAGGATCGCGCCGAGCCAGCGGCTGATCGTCCAGCCGGTCTTGCCGGAGGCGACGAACGGGGTGACGCCCTCGGCCTTGAGCTTCACCGCGGCGGCCTGGAGCTCGTCCAGCGTCGTCGGGATCGCGATGTTGTGGTCGGCGAAGATCTTCTTGTTGTAGAAGATGCCCTCGATGTTGAACTGCAGCGGCACCGTCGGGAAGCTGCCGGCGTAGAGCTGCTCGATGACCGACTGCGCGGCCGGGGTCACCTGGTCCAGCACGCCGAGCTTTTGAAACGTTTCCTTCAGGTCGAGGACCTGGCCGGAGGCCTGCAGGTCGCCCTTCGGGGCGATCAGCGACTGGGTGCCGGCGTAGAGCACGGGCAGCGCGTTCTGGCCGCCGAGCAGCTGGACCTTCGCCTGCATCTCGGAGCTCGGCGTCTGCGACAGGGTGTAGGGCAGCGCCTTCTGCGCGTCCGAACACTGGTTGGCCTTCAGGTCGTCGAACATCGCGCCGGTCTGGGTGTTCTCCGTCGTGACCAGCACGGAGAACTCCTTCGCGCCGCCCGCGGCGGCGGGGTCGTCCTTGCCCGAGCATCCCGCCAGGAGAAGGCTCGTCAGCGCTGCGATCGCGATGGGAACGCTCGCACGGCGGGGCATCATGCGAATATCCACGTTCAGGCTCCTTCAAGATTCGCACCCTGAGCGGGACTCCCAGCTCCGGCGCGTTGGGGTGATGAAACGTTACAAGCTGATTTCAGCCCGGTCAACAACCTGTACTGAAACGTAATCAGGTGTCGCGGGACCGCACTTCGTCGCCCGCGGCCTCGAGATTCGCGAAGGTCATCTCTGAGTACTTCCGGGACAACAGCATGCCGTCGGCGCCGCCGTCCAGCGCGGCCCGCACCGACTTGCGTACCTCGTCCGGCGTCGTCTGGATGACGTGATCCGGCGTGGGGATGTTGATATCGAGCCCCGGATACACGGCCACCGTGTCGGCGGTGGCCGCGACCGCGCGCCGCGTCTCGCGCAGCACGTAGTCCGGGGAGAGCCCGACGGCCGGCAGGTCGTCGAACGCGATGGCCTCGTCGTAGCCGAGCGAGGTGCGGAACAGGTCGAACACCGTCTGCTCCGGCACGCCGCGGAACACTCGGCCCGCGACCGTGCGGATGTAGTGATGCAGCCGGTAGCCGGCGCAGTTGTTGTACAGCACCGGCTTGATGAAGTCCGAGTAGGACGACATCTTCCCGAAGTCCAGCTGGGACCGGTACCAGGGGGAGAACGAGTTGTGGTGCCAGATGTGCCAGCCGACCCGGACCTCGGGGTCGAGGAACTTGACGGTCCCATAGAGCCGGGCCTGGAACTCCTCGTACGCCCGGTGCCACAGCCGGTCCCAGGCGATGATCTCCGGGTAGGTGCCCAGGAGCCGCAGGAAGCGGATGAAGGAGGAGTCCCCGACCGGCTCGTCGGGGGCCTGGTCGTTGAGCAGCCGGTCCAGCTCCAGGTAGCCCTGGCGGGCCCGGCGCACGTCGACGCCCTCGCGCTCGCCGGCCTCGACGCACCAGCGGCAGAAGCAGTACGGGTTGCCGTTGCGGGCGAACCCGCCGTCGCCGAGCGCGTTGTCCAGGGGGCCGTTGCGCTCGGAGCCCCACATGATGCCATCGAGGTGGTAGCTCTTGACCTGATCCTCGACCAGCGAGAGCCACCAGTGCTGATAGTCGGGGTTGCGCAGGCACGCGTAGGCGTCGGCCCGGCCCCAGGCGTCGACCTGCAGGACCTTCGGCCAGTTCGGCACGTGTTTCGTGAGGCCCGAGTGGGTGTTCTCGAGCAGGAAGGAGTAGACGGCGAGGCCGCGCTCCCGGGCCGCCGGGATGACGTCGCCGAGGGCGTCGAACCCGTCGACCTCGGCGTCGCGGGCCCGGTGCGGCCCGAGCACGGTCCCGCCGTAGAACTCCGGGTGCTGGGTGACGAACGACCCGCCGAGGTGGACGTCGTCCTTCTCCTGCGGGCCGTGGCCCGGCCACGGCCGGTAATAGGTCTGCCGGCCGGCCAGCCCGCGGTCGAAGGCCTGGGTCGCGACGAACACCGCGTTGACCGCGGCCTTCTCCACGACCGTGTCGAGCACCTTCTCGACGCCCTCGTCGGCGAACGAGATGGCGCCGACCTGGATCCCGATGAGCGGGGCCATGCCTACTCCTCCCCCGGGCCGAGGGCCGCCGGAATCTCCACGCCCAGCTCGATGAGCTGGTCGGTGACGACCCGGATGGCGTTGAGGGCCTTCGGGAAGCCGCAGTACTGCACCACGTGGATCACCGTCTCGAGGATCTCGGTCGGGGTGCAGCCGACCCGGATCGCGCCCCGCGTGTGGCCCCGCAGCTGCGGCTCGAGGCCGCCGATGGTCACCAGCGAGGCCAGGGAGAGCAGCTCCCGCTGGGCGAGGGTCAGGCCCGGGCGCGAGTAGATGTCGCCGAAGTTGAACTCGACGCCGAACCGGGCCAGGTCCTGCGCGAGGCCGGTCTGCATCTCGACCAGGCCGTCGGCCTTGCCTTCGCCGTAGACCGCTTCGAACCAGTGCGCGCCTTTTTCGAACCGTTTCAAGGTGACCTTCTCGTTAGATGGAGTGGCCGCCGTCGAGCGGCAGGACGACGCCGGTGACGTTGACACCGGCCGGGCCGGCCAGGAACACGATCGCCGCGGCCAGATGCTCGGGGTCACCGAGCAGCCGGGTCGGGATCTGGTCGAGCAGTGCCTCGCGCCGCTGCGGGGTGTCCCGGTCCCGGCCCGGGGTCGCCTGGGCCCCCGGCGCGATCGCGTTGACGGTGACGCCCTGCTCGGCGACCTCGATGGCGAGGGCCTTGGTGAGCCCGACGACCCCGGCCTTGGCCGCGGCGTATGCGGTCGCCCCGCGCACGAGCCGGCCGCCCGACACCGCGGCGATCGAGGCGATGTTGACGATCCGGCCCGACCGCGCGGCCAGCATGGCCGGCAGCACCGCCCGGGTCACGTTGAACACCTGGTCGAGGTTGCGGGCCAGCTGGGTCCGCCAGGTCTCCGCGCTCATCTCGTGGAAGAAGCTCACGGCCCCGCCGCCGGCGCCGTTGACCAGGATGTCGACCCCGCCGAGGCGGCCGATGAGCCCGGCCGTCGCGGCCTGGACCGCGTCGAAGTCGGTCAGGTCCACGGCCGCGGAGGCCCACTCGCGGCCCGCGGCCCGCACCCGGTCGCCGGTGCCGCCGAGGCCACCGGCGTTGAGGTCGAGCCCGCCGACGTCCGCGCCCTCCCGCGCGAAGACCTCGCAGATGACCGCGCCCAGCGCGCCCGCGGCCCCGGTGACGATCGCCCGCCGGCCCTCTAGCTGTCCCACACGCTCTCCTTGTACTCGTCCCGCCACCGGTGCCGCGCGGTGAAGCCCAGCTCGTCGCGGGCCTTGCGGGTGGACATCAGCGACTCGAACTCGCCCAGGTCGGCGGCGACGGGCACGCCCGGGAACCACCGGGCGGCCAGGTCGGCCGACGGGATGTCCAGGCCGGTGTCGGGGGCCGCGACGTTGTAGACGGCGAACCCCGGCTCGCCCCGGGCCAGGGCGAGGGCCACCGCGCGGGCGCCGTCGCGGGCGTCGACGTAGGACCCGAGCAGGTCCCGGCGGTAGCCGGGGTCCGACGCCCGGGCGAACCCGCCGTACTCCCCTTCGCCGACGACGTTGGTGAAGCGCAGCGCCGTCACCGACAGCTCCGGCTGCCAGGTGATGAGCTGCTCGGCCATCGTCTCCTCGAGGACCTTGCCCAGCCCGTAGGTGTTGCGGGCGGCCCGGTGGTCCTCGGTGACCGGCAGCGCGGGCGGCGGTAGGTCGAACGGGAAGCCCATCGCCGTGATGCTGGAGGCGAGGACGATCCGCCGGATGCCGGCCCGCAGCGCGGCGAAGTGCACGTTGAACGCCGCGACCATGTTGTTATGAAACGTTGTCACATCCGGTACCAGACCGTTGACCGGGATGGCGGCCAGGTGGACCAGCGCGTCCAGGCCCGCGTGCCGCGCGGTGACGCCGAGCAGCGAGTCCAGCACCTGGCCGTAGTCGGTCAGGTCGACCCTCGTGAAGCCGAATCCGGCCTCGCCCGAAAGGTCCAGCCCAAGCACCTCGTGCCCGTCTTTGCGCAGGTGAGCCAGGGTAGCCCGGCCCAGCTTCCCGGAGCTGCCGGTGACCGCGATCCTCATGTCGTTCCCTCCTGCAATCCCCCGGACCGGTAACGAGCCGGAAGATCGTCGGGTGGCGCCGGGCGGGGTGTAGCTCCGGCTGGGGTCCATCTTGTTTCGCTGGTTGAAACGTGTCAAGAACTGTTGTTACAGTGCGGTCCGCCAAACCGTTTCGAGGAAAGGCCAACGAAATGCCGGGCACGCCCTCCGCGCCGCGGATTGAACATCACCGCGAGCCCCGGGGCATCGGCGAGCCCGCCCCGCGTGTTTCGTGGACGACGACGGCGGAACCGGACTGGCGCCAGTACGCGTATGAGCTCGAGCTCGCGCGCCGCGGTACAACCGAAGTGGTCCGGGTCGAAACGACCGAGCAGGTCCTGGTCCCTTGGCCGTCGGAGCCACTCCTCTCCCGGGAGCGGGCGACCGTCCGCGTCCGGGTGGCCGGGGGCGACGGGGCGTTCGGCCCCTGGTCGGAGCCCACGGAGCTGGAGGCCGGGCTGCTGGAGGCGGGCGACTGGGTGGCCGCACCGGTCGGCGCGGCCTGGGAGGAGGACCCTGAGTCCGACGACCGCCGCCCGTCCCTGGTCCGCCGGGAGTTCACGGTCGGGGCCGGCCTGGTCGCGGCCCGCCTCTACGCGACCGCGCACGGCCTCTACGAGGTCGAGCTCAACGGAACAAGGGTCGGCGACGACGCCATGTCGCCCGGCTGGACCGTCTACGGCCAGCACCTGCGCTACTACACCTACGACGTGACCCCACTGCTGCGCGAGGGCGGCAACGCCATCGGCTCGTGGCTCGGCGACGGCTGGTACCGCGGGCGCCTGGGCTGGCGCGGCGGGTTCCGCAACGTCTTCGGCGCGGACCTGTCGCTGCTCGCCCAGCTGGAGCTGCACTACGACGACGGCCGGATCGAGACCGTCGCCACCGACGCGTCCTGGCGGGCCGCGCCGAGCCCGATCATCCGGACCGGCAACTACGACGGCGAGGACTACGACGCCCGCGCGGAGCAGCCCGGGTGGTCGTCCCCCGGTTTCGACGACACCGCCTGGACGACCGTTGCGGTGCACGAGCAGGATCCGGGGGTACTGCGTGCGCCGAGCGGCCCGCCGGTGCGCTGCACGGAGGAGGTCGTCCCGGTCGCGGTGCTCACCGCACCGAGCGGCGCCCGCATCCTCGACTTCGGCCAGAACCTCGTCGGCCGCCCCCGGATCCGGGTGCACGGCCCGCGCGGCGCGACCGTGCGCATCCGGACCGCCGAGGTGCTGCAGGACGGGGAGCTGTACACCCGCCCGCTGCGCTCGGCGCGCTCCACCGACCACTACACCCTCGCCGGCCGCGAGACCGAGGAGTGGGAGCCGCGGTTCACGTTCCACGGCTTCCGCTACGCCGAGGTCACCGGCTGGCCCGGCGACCTCGACGCGGCCGTCGCCGCCGGTGACGTCGTGGCCCGGGTCTACCACACCGACCTGGAGCGCACCGGCTGGTTCGGCTGCTCCGACCCGATGCTGGAACAGCT
Organism: Dactylosporangium sp. NPDC051541; assembly: GCF_044454505.1. Lineage (NCBI taxonomy): Bacteria > Bacillati > Actinomycetota > Actinomycetes > Micromonosporales > Micromonosporaceae > Dactylosporangium > Dactylosporangium sp. NPDC051541. Next base: position 231,679 of record NZ_JBITDU010000010.1, on the reverse strand, counting down.
GCACAGCAACGTCGTCTGGGGCATGCGCGGCAACTTCCTCGACATCCCGACCGACTGCCCGCAGCGCGACGAGCGCGTCGGCTGGACCGGCGACCTGCAGGTCTTCGCCCCGACGGCGACGTTCCTCTACGACGTGTCCGGCATGCTGGCCGGCTGGCTGCGGGACGTGGCCCGCGAGCAGCTCTCCGACGGCACGATCCCCTGGTATGTCCCGGTGATCCCGTCGAAGCACATGTGGACCCCGATCCGGCCCGGCGCGGCCTGGGGCGACGCCGGCACGCTGACCCCGCTGACCCTGTTCGACCGCTACGGCGACGTGGCGGTCGTCGCGCGGCAGTTCGACAGCGCCCGCCGCTGGGTCGACCTCATCGACCGCCTGGCCGGCCCCGACCATCTGTGGAACGAGGGCTTCCAGCTCGGCGACTGGCTCGACCCGGCCGCGCCGCCGGAAGACCCGGCCGACGCCACCACCGACCGCTACCTGGTCGCCACCGCCTACTTCGCCGCCTCCGCCCGCGCCGTGGCCCGGATGGCCGACCTCCTCGGCCGCCCCGACGACCGGGCCCACTACACGCACCTGGCCGACGCGGTCCGCAAGGCCTTCGCCGCCGAGTACGTCCTCCCGGGCGGCCGGATGACCAGCGATGCCCAGACCGCCTACTCCCTGGCCCTGGCCTTCGACCTGATCCCCGACCCGGCCGAGCGCGCGGCCGCGGCGACCAGGCTGGCCGAGCTCGTCGCGGAGGCCGGCAACCGCATCGCGACCGGCTTCGTCGGCACCCCCCTCGTCTCCGACGCGCTGTCCGCCAACGGCCGCCTGGCCACCGCCTACGACCTGCTCCTCGAGCGCGGGTGCCCGTCCTGGCTCTACCCCGTCACGCAGGGCGCGACCACCATCTGGGAGCGCTGGGACGCCCTGCTCCCCGACGGCACGGTCAACCCGGGCCAGATGACGTCGTTCAACCACTACGCCCTGGGCGCGGTCGCGGACTGGATGCACCGCGTCGTCGCCGGCCTGGCCCCCGCCGCCCCCGGCTACCGGGAGATCCTGTTCCGCCCCCGGCCCGGCGGCGGCCTCACCCACGCGTCCGCGCGGCACATCACCCCCTACGGCGAGGCCTCCATCGCCTGGCACCGCACGCCCGACGGCCTGGAGGTCGACGTGACGGTGCCGACCGGCACCACGGCCGTCCTCGACCTGGAGGGACTGCCGCCGCGGCCGCTCGGCCCGGGCCGCCACCACCATCACCACCGGACCGCCGCGTGACCGGACTTCCCGTCGTCGTGCGCGGCCTCGGCCTGGACGACGCGGAGCGGCAGGAGCTGCGCGACGCCGCCGGGCCCGGCCTCGACCTGCGCTTCCCGGCCGACGGCGCGGACGTGGACTTCACCGACGTCGTCGCCGCGGTCGGCCGGGTCGGCGACGCCGAACTGGCCGCGGCCCCGGCGCTGCGCTGGATCCACCTGTGGACGGCCGGCGCCGACCACGCCTTCACCCCCGGCCTGCTGGCCCGGCCCGAGATCACCTTGAGCGCGTCCGCCGGCAACGGGGCGGTCGGCCTCGCGGAGCACGCGATCCTGCTGCTCCTGCTCCTCGACCGGGGCGGCTGGCACTGGGCCCGGGCGCAGCGGGAGCACCGCTGGGACCCGGCGACGCACGGCGAGCTGGCCGGCCGGACCATCGGCCTCGTCGGGTTCGGCAACGCGGGCCGGCACCTCGCCGGGATCGCCCGGGGCATGGGCATGCGCGTCCTCGCGACCCGCCGCACCGCCGGCGACGACCCGGCCGTGGACGCCATGTATCCGCCGGACCGGCTCACGCGGATGCTCCCGGAGTGCGACGCCGTCGTCGTCACCGCCCCGCTCACCCCGCAGACCCGCGGGCTGCTGGGCGAGGCCGAGTTCCGCGCGATGAAGCCGACCGCCTACTACGTGAACGTCTCCCGGGGCGAGGTCGCCGACGCCGACGCGCTCGACCGGGCGCTGGACGAGGGGTGGATCGCCGGCGCCGGCCTCGACGCCCACCACGTCGAGCCGCTCCCGCCCGGCAGCCCGCTCTGGGACCGGCCCAACGTGCTCGTCACCCCGCACAACGGGTCGACCTCGCGGCAGTCCCGCCGCCGGTCCTTCGACACCGTCGCCGCCAACCTGCGCCGGTTCGCGGCCGGGGCGCCCCTCGCCTCCGTGGTGGACCGGACCGCCGGATACTGAACCGCTCGCCCCTCGAGGTACGACAGTAGGGGTGTGGACCCAGACCCCCGCGACGACGCCCGGCTCCTCGCGGCGACCGCCGACGGTGACCGGGCGGCGTTCGGCGAGCTGTACCGGCGCCACCTGCCGTGGCTGCTCGCCCGGCTGAGCCGGCGCTGCGCCTCGCCGGAGCTGGTCGACGAGGTCGTCCAGGACACGTTCGTGGCGATCTGGCGCTCGGCCGGGAAGTGGGACGGCCGGGGCGAGCCGGCCGCGTGGATCTGGGGCATCGGCATCCGCCGCCTCGTCGACACGCTGCGCCGCAGCCACCCACCGGCCGGCGAGCTGATCGAGTTCCCCGGCGTCGAGACGTCCGCGGAGGAGCACGTGCTGCTCGCCGTCCAGTACGGCGACGTCGGCGCGGCCCTGGCCAGCCTGTCGCCGGAGCTGCGGGCCGTGGTGCAGGCGACCGTCCTCGACGGGCTGACCACGCGGGAGGCGGCCCGGCTGCTGGGCATCCCGCCCGGGACCGTCAAGACGCGGATGATGCGGGCCCGGGCCCAGCTCCGGGAGCGGCTGACATGACGGGGGGACGGCGATGACCGAATGGCACCTGGAACCGGCGACGATCGGGCAGTACACCCGAAACGCCCTGGCTCTTGAGCAGACGGCGTCGGTGGAGGCGCATCTGCTGCGGTGCGGGCAGTGCCGGGCCGTGCTCGCGCCGCACGTCGACGCCGGGCGGGCCGCGGCGATCTGGGCCGAGGTGGCCGACCGCATCGACGCGCCCCGGCCGGCCTGGCCCGAGCGGCTGCTGATCCGGCTCGGCGTCCGGGCGGAGACGGCCCGCCTGGTCGCCGCGACCCCGACGCTGCGCGGGCCGTGGCTCCTCGCGATCGCCGCGGTCCTCGCGTTCGCGGTCTGGGCGGCCCAGCTCGACCAGCGCCTCCTGCCCCTGTTCCCGGTCGCCGCGCCGCTCGGGCCCCTCGCCGGGGTCGCGGTCGCCTTCGCCGGCGGGCTCGACCCGACCCGGGAGATCGGGCTGGCCGCGCCGTACTCGGGCCTGCGGCTGCTGCTGATCCGCACGGCCACGGTCCTGGCCGTGACCGTACCGATTGTCGCCGTCGCCGGGCTCGCGCTCCCGGGTCCGCACTGGGCGGCCGCCGCCTGGCTCCTGCCGACGGCCGGGCTCACCGGGGCCGCACTGGCGCTCACCGGCCGCCTGACCCCGCTCGCCGCGGCCGCCGTCGTGGCCGCGGCCTGGCTGCTCGTCACCGTGCCGATCACCGCCGCCGGCCGGCTCGACCTGGCGTTCGGCGCGGCCGCCCAGGTCTTCTGGCTCGCCCTGGCCGCCGCCGCCCTGTTCAAGCTGAGGAGCATCGCATGAGCACCGTTGTCGTGCGGGGCGCGACGAAGTCCTTCGGCCGCACGGCGGCCCTCGACGGCGTCGGCTTCGAGGCCGGCCCGGGCGTGACCGGGCTGCTCGGGCCGAACGGCGCCGGCAAGACGACACTGCTGCGGATCATCGCCACGGTGCTGGCCCCCGACGCGGGAACGGTGACCCTGCTCGGGCGCGACCCGGCCCGCCCCGGCGAGCGCACCGGCATCCGGGAACGCCTCGGCTACCTGCCGCAGGACCCCGGCTTCCACCGCGGCTTCACGGTCTTCGAGTTCATCGACTACGTGGCGATCCTGAAGGAACAGACCGACCGCCGCCCCCGCCACGACGAGGTCCGCCGGGTCATCGCCGAGACCGGCCTCGAGTCCGTCAGCGCCAAACGGATCCGCTCGCTCTCCGGCGGGATGCGCCGCCGGGTCGGCCTCGCCCAGGCCCTGCTCGGCCGGCCCGACCTGCTGGTCCTCGACGAGCCGACGGTCGGCCTCGACCCCGAGCAGCGCCTGCGCTTCCGCGAGATGATCTCCGCCGCGGGCGAGGGCCGCACCGTGGTCATGTCCAGCCACCAGACCGAGGACATCACCGCCCTGTGCACCCGGATCGCCGTGATCCATCAGGGCCGCGCCCGCTTCACCGGCACCCCGGCCGAGCTGACCGCGCAGGCCGCCGGCCGCGTCTGGACCGAGGGCCGCCGCTCCCCCGCCGCCCTCGCGGCCTGGGGCACCGGCGACGGCACCTACCGCAACATCGGCGACCCTCCACCCGGCGCGGCCCTGACCCCGCCCACGCTCGAGGACGCGTACCTGCTGCTGATGGCGGCGCCGTCATGACCGCGCTGACCCTCCGCGAGTCGTACCGCCTGGCCCGCCACCCCGTCATCTGGCTGATCCCGGTCATCGTCCTCACCGCCTCCGCCCTGGACGGCGCCACCAACGGCCGCGGCCCCGCCTACTGGTACGACACGATCTTCATCGCCCTCACGTTCTTCGGCCCGATCTTCACCCTCTTCGCGGCCAACCTCGTCGCCGGCAGCGCCCGCCGCAGCCGCGCCGAGGAGATGCTCCAGGCCACACCCGCCTCCGACCCGGCCCGGACCTGGGCGATGGCCCTGGGGATCGCCCTGCCCCTGCTCGCCGCCGGCCTGATCGGCGTGGGCGCCATGGCCCTCCTCGACACCGGCTACGACCTCCCGCCCGACGTGGCACTGAGCCCCGGCGAACTCGCACAACTCCCGCTCATCCTGCCCGGCGCCGGCCTCCTCGGCCTCCTCGCGGCCCGCCGGCTGCCGTTCACGGGCGGCGTCCTGATCATGTTCGTCGCCGCCACCATCGGCGCCCTCGTGCTCTTCCGCCGCTTCGACGCCGGCCTCTGGTGGATGTGGTGGACGACCGCCCAGCCCCCCGAGGGCACCGCCCCGCCGCCGGGCCGGCCGTGGCTGCACGCGGCCTACCTGGCCGGCCTCTGCACCTGCGCCGCCGTGGCCGCCGTCCACCGTGACCGCCGCCGCCTCCTGCTCACCGGCGCGCCGATCCTGGCCGCGACGCTGATCGTCGGCTGGCTGCAGCTGCGGTGACGGTCACCTGGGAACTCGTCCGGGCCGGGCACCTGGTGCGCAGCGTGCGCCTGGCCCCGCTCCTCCCCGCCGTCGCCACCGCCGCCGTACTGCTGGTGACCCGCCGCGACGGCACCCCGGACGCCTTGGGCGACCTGCGGTTGCTGGCGTTGCTGCTGGCGCTCGGGTGCGGCTACGTGCTCGACGACAGCGCAGCCGGCTTGCTGCAGGCCAGCCCCTGGAGCCTGGCCCGCCGCCTCACGCTGCGCATGGGCTGCGCCACGGCCGTCACCGCTCCACTGTGGACGCTGATGCTGGCCTACCTGCTGCCCTCGGCCCCGGCGGCCGACCGCTGGGACCTCGGCCTCGGCACCACCATCGAGCTGGCCGCGGCCCTCGGAGTCGTCTGGGCGGTCGCGGCTTGGGCCCGCCGCCGCGGCGTCGACCACCCCGGCCTCATCACCAGCCCGGCCCTGCTCGCGGCGCTACTCCTGGCAGCGTCGATGTCCCGCGCGCCGATGCTGGTGAGCACAGGTCCACAGTGGACGACAGCGCACCTGCGCTGGTCCGCCGTCCTGGCCGCCGCGACCGTCACGCTCCTGGCCGCAATGCGCGACCCAGCCCACCGACTCCCGCATATTCCGTAGCCGAAGGCCCCCGCCATGCTCCTGGCCGCGATGCGCGACCCACCCACCGACTCCCGCCTATTCTGTGGCCGAAGGCCCCCCGGCCCGTTACCACCGAAAGACGACCACGACGGACCCGCCGGATTCTTCACGGACCGCAACCAACAAACCGCAACCAACCCACGGTCCGGACCACGCTACCCGGTAGTTACCATCGGCCGAGCTCACATCGCGGTGCCCCTCGAACCGGCCGTAAAATGGGTAGTGCGAATGATCTTTAGGTTTGCGATAATCAATACATGCGGGGGCAGATGAGCTTCTTCAGCAAGAGCGAACAGGCGACAATGCGCGATCGGACCCGGTCGCGGAAATACAGCCCGATGGTGGAAGAGTTTCGCCGCGTGCACCAGGAACAGCGCGACTGGGGCCTCGAACAACGCCACGCCGCCAAGCTCCGCCGGATCTATGGCGACAACGTGCCGGTGACCAAGGAGGAGTGGCTGCAGGCCCGGGCTGCTCGGCTTGCACAGGTCGTCGAGCCGTCGGAGCAGATCGTCGAGCCGCTGGTCGTTGAGCCACAGGTCGTCGAACCGCAGGTCGTCGAACCGCAGGTCGTTGAGTCGCCGGAGCAGGTTGTCGAGCCACAGGTTGTTGCGTCCCGGGAGGAGGCCATCGAGTCGCGGGTCGTCGAGTCGTGGGAGGAGGTTGGAGAGCTTGAGCGGACTTGCCCGGTGAGTTATGGACCGTCGCGGTCGGGGCGTCCGGCTGGTCGGCGGGTGTTGCGCTCGTGGGGGGCCCGGTTCACCATGTGCCGGTTGGAGGGGCACCGCGTTGTGGGCTCGGCCGATGGGAACTACCGGGTAGCGTGGTCCGGACCGTAGTTTGGGTGCGGTTTGTTTGGTTGCGGTTCGTCTGTCGGTGCGCGGTCCGTCGTGGCCACTTTTCGGTGGGCGCGATTCGTGGCGCCTTCGGCGAGGGGAATTACTTTCACTCGTGGGCGCGATTCGTGGCGGCTTCGGCCGAGGGAATTACTTCTATTCGTGACCGCGATTTGTGGCGGCTTCGGCTAGGGAGTTACTTCATCGTGGGCGCGATTTGTGGTGGCTTCGGCCAGGGCAAAGATTTTGGGTCTTGGTTGCTATTTGTGGCGGCTTCTGTTGGAGTCATGAATTGGTTCGTGGTCTTTCGGGGTGACGGATTCCCTCGTCGGCGTTGATGTCGTTTTGTGTGGCGCTTCGGGTGGCTGCCGTGCGCGGCTCGTCTCGTCTTCGGTTTCGGGCTGCCTCGAAGGGGTCATGGGCGGTCGGCAACCTTGGGGGGGCGTCGGGCGTTCTATCGATATGAACGAACGTGTGCGGCTTACGCCCGTCGCTCTCGGTGCGGCTGGGCTGGCTGCTTTGCCGCTGGTGAATCTGTTCACCGGATACACGTGGGTTTGGGAGTCGGCGCTCGTGCTGGTCGCCATGGGCTTGGCCGGGGGGTTCGTGCGGCGGCTGCCCGCGCCCGCCTGGTTCGCGAGTGCGGCGATGGCGGGGGTGGCCTTGGTCGTGGTCGGCTGGATGTTTCGCGGCAGTTCGCCCGGCGTGCTCGTCGGGGAGGCGGTGGCGCAGCTGCGGCGGTTCGCGGCGCCGGTCGACGAGTATGACGGGCTGCGGTTTCTGGCCGTCGCCGGGGTCGCGGCCCTCGGGCTCGTCGTTGACGTGCTCGTGGTGGAGCTGCGGCGGGCGGCGCTCGCCGGGCTGCCGATGCTCCTCGTCTACACCGTGCCGGTGGCGGTGCTGCCGGATAGCACCGGGTGGTTGCCGTTCGCACTCGGGGCGCTCGGGTTCGTGTGGCTGCTCGGCGCGGACTGGATCGGGCGGGTGCGCGGGTTCGGGCGCAACGTCGGCGGTGACGGGCGGCGGGTCACGGCCTCGCTCGCGGCGGCCGGGCGGGGGCTCGGGCTGGCCGGGGTCGCCCTCGCGGTCGTGCTGCCGTTCCTGGTGCCGGCCGCGCTGCCCGCCGTCCGGCCGTGGGAGGCCGGCGCCGGTGCTCCCGGGCGCGCCGACCCCGGCGACGTGGACCTGCTCGCGATGCTGTCCGGTGAGCTCAACCGGCCCGACAAGGTCGACCTGCTCGAGGTCACGGACGTCGACGACACCGCGCCCGGCAACCTGCGGATGGCGGTCCTCGAAGGGCTCACCAACCGCGGGTTCGAGCCGCTGCCGCCCGGGCCCTCGGTCCCCGTCGCCGCCGGCCTGCCGCGGCCCGGCTGGGGACCGGAGACGCGGGCCGGGGCCCACCGGGCCGAGGTGCGCGTCAGCGACCGGTTCCACGCCCAGCAGCTGCCTGTCTACGCAACGCCGACCGGCATCGAAGGTGTCGATCCGAGCTGGCGGTTCGACACCCGGACGCAGCAGGTGTACTCCGAGCGCCGCACAACCGCGAGCCAGCGGTACACGGTCGACTATCTGCGCCCCGAGCCCGTCCCCGAGCAGCTGCGGCGCGCGGCCGCGGTGGACGCCGCCGACCCGGCGCTGCGCGATGTCCTGGCGGCGCCGGCCAACCTGGTCGTGCGCTCCCTCGTGCCACAGCTGGTGGCGGGCCGGACCAACGAGTACGACCAGGTCACCGCCGTCCGGGAGTACTTCGCACCGGCGAACGGCTTCGTCTACGACACGGCGACCGGGCCGGCGACGAGCGGTACCGCCATCATCGATTTCTTGCAGAATAAACGTGGCTTCTGCACGCAGTATGCCGCCGCCTTCGCCTGGCTCCTGCGCGCGGCCGGCATTCCGGCCCGCGTCGCCATCGGCTTCGCCACCCACGGCGGCCGCGGGCGCACGACGACGCTGACCAACCACGACCTGCACGCCTGGACCGAGGTGTACTTCCCCGGCCACGGCTGGCTCCCGTTCGACGCCACCCCGCCCGCCGCCACCGGCGCACCCGCCCCGGCCGCGACCACCCCGCCGTCCGCCACCCCCGCGCCCGCAGCGCCGACCGCTTCGGCCGCCCCCGCCGCGCCGCTGTCCGGATCGAGCTCGACGCCGGGTGGGCCACCGGCCGGGTGGGCGCTCGGCGGGCTGCTGGTCGCGCTGCTGGCCCTGCCCGCACTGACCCGGGCCCGCACCCGCCGCCGCCGGCTCCGCGCCCGGGCGTCCGGCGGCGCCGCGGTCCACGACGCGTGGGCCGAGCTGCTCGACTCGCTGACCGACTACCGCGTGGGGGCGAGCGGGGCGGAGACACCGCGGACGGTGGCCGGGCGCCTCGCCGGCCTGGGCGAAGCGGCCGAGGCGGGCGGGCGGGTGCTGCAGACGGCGGAGGAGCACGCCCGGTATGCGGCCCGGCCGCGGCCGCCGGAGGACCTGCGGGCCGCGGTCCTCGCGGTCCGGGCCGGCCTGGCCGCCCACGCCACCCACCGAACCCGCCTCCGCGCCGCCGTCCTGCCGCCGTCGGTCCTGCGCCGCATCAGGATCAGGCGAGCCGGCCGGTGACGCGCTCCCGGCTCCGCGCAGCGTTCTGGGCGGAGCCGGTGCCGCCGCTGTCGTTTGCCGCCGCCGCCGCTGTCGTTTGCCGTCGCCGCCGTCGTTTGCTGTCGCCGCCGCTGTCGTTTGCTGTCGCCGCCGCTGTCGTTTGTTGCCGCCGCCGCTGTCGTTGTCGTCGCCGCTGTCACTGTCGTCGCCGCCGCAATCGCCGCAGTCGCCGTGACCGCCGCCGCAACCGCCGCAATCGCCGTGACCGCCGCCGCCGCAACCGCCGCAACCGCCGTGACCGCCGCCGCCGCAACCGCCGCAGTCGCCGTGGCCGCCGCCGACGCCGCCGCTGTCGGCGTCCTCGAAGCGCCCGTCGTGCACCAGGCACCCCGATGAAGGCGTAGTCGCTGCGCGGGAAACTTTCAGCCCGGCGGGGCGGCGGCGGGGACTTTGAGCGCTGTCGATTGACAAGTATGACATCGATCGTGCACTATCTGGCGAATCGCGCGGCTGTGAGCGCTCACACACACCCAATTGAAACGTTCGATCGGCGGTGATGGACCATGACGTCGCACCACTGGACCGTGCGCGTGCACGCCGCGGCCTCCGTCGTGGCCTGGTGTTGTGCGCTCAACGCGATGTGGCTGGCGTTCACCCTGCTCGGCGGCGTGGTGTTCGGCGTCGGGCCGGCCACCGTCACCGCCTGCGTCCTGGCCCGCCGGCACGCCCGCGGTGAGGCGGTCGGCGTGCGGGACTTCGCGCGGACGTGGCGGCGGGAGTTCGTCCGCGGGAGCGTCGTCGTGCTGCCGATCCTGGCCGTGGCGGCGGTGCTGTGGTCCAACTACGCGACCTTCTCGGCGCTGCCGGGCACCGGGCCGGGCCGGGTCGCGACGCTCGTGGCGTTCGGGCTGACCCTGGCCGCGCTCATCTACGCCGGGCCCATGTACGCGCACTACGAGCTGCCGCTGTGGCGGTACGGGCCGATGGCGCTGCGGTTCGCGCTGCGCCGCCCGCACGCGACGGTCCTGCTGCTGCTCGTCTTCGCCGCCTTCGCCTTCGCGAGCGCGGCCCAGCCGATCCTGCCGCTCACCGTGAGCGTGGGCGCCTGGCTGCACACCAGCACGTGGCTCGGCGTGCGCTTCTTCACCGAGAACCAGCGCCGGCTGGCCGCCGGCGACGACCTCGGCGATCACGACGGCGCCGGCCTCCCCGCCGAACCGCTTCGCATCCTGTGAGAGGGCAGACAACCGTGAGATGGAACGCCTCGATCGTGCCGGCCGTGCTCGCCGTCGCCGTGCTCGCCGCGTGCACGTCCGCGCCGGAGAGCGGCCCGGCCGACCCCGCGGATCTCGCCACGCTCGACATGATGGCCCCGGTCATCAGCACCCAGGCCCCGGCCGCGACGGGTGAGATGCAGAAGGCCGTCGAGCAGCTCACCGGCAAGAAGCTGAACATCACGTGGGTACCCAACTCCAGCTACAACGACAAGACGAACATCACCCTCGCGTCCGGCACGATCCCCGAGGTCATGGTGGTCCAGGGGAAGATCCCGGCGTTCGTGCAGAACGCGAAGGCGGGCGCGTTCTGGGATCTCACGGACCGGATCGACAAGTATCCGAACCTGGCCAAGGCCAACAAGCAGACCCGGCAGAGCGCGTCCGTCGACGGGCACCTCTACGGGCTGCCCCGGGAGCGGCAGCTGATGCGGGTGGCGGTGACGATCCGCAAGGACTGGCTGGCGAAGCTCGGCCTGGCGGAGCCGGCGACGGTCCAGGACCTCTACGCGGTGGCGAAGGCGTTCACCGAGAACGACCCGGACGGCAACGGCAAGCGGGACACGTACGGCGTGCTGTTCCCGAAGTGGCCGAGCGGGTACGCCTCGGGCAGCCCCTATGACGTGATCGAGACCTGGTTCGGCGCGCCCAACGGGTGGGGGCCGCGGGACGGGAAGCTGGTCCCCGGGTTCGACACGGCGCAGTTCCTCGACGGCGCGCGGTACATCCGCCGGCTCTTCGACGAGAAACTTGTCAACCCGGACTTCGCGACGCTCGACTCCGGCAAGCCGTGGGAGGACGCGTTCACCAACGGCAAGGGCGGCATCATCATCGACACGAGCTCGCGGTCGCTGAACATCCTGAGCACGTTCAAGCAGAAGGACGCCGCGAACTACGGCAAGTATGTGACAGTGGTCGGCAACCTGGCCGGGCCGGACGGCGCCAAGCATTCGCTGCCGACCACCGGCTACTCGGGCTTCCTGGCCGTGTCCAAGCAGAGCGTGCCGACGGAGGCCGAGCTGGGCGACGTCCTCGGGGTGCTGGACAAGCTCGCCGCCAAGGAGGGGCAGATCCTGCTCAACAACGGCCTGGAGGGGCGCAACTTCACCCTCTCCGGCGGCGGGGCGAAGCCGGTGACGAGCACCGACCCGGCGATCGTGACGCTGAAGAACGACCTGCAGTCCTTCGGCCAGATCGGCTCGCTGGGCAACGACTTCTACCAGCCGGTGCCGGCCGGGGCGCCGGAGCAGGAGATCGTCGACAAGCGGGCGGTGTTCCACGCCAAGGACCTGGAGACGGCCGTCTACAACCCGGCCGCGCCGTTCGTCTCCGCCACCTACACGTCGCAGGGCGCGCAGCTGGACCTGATCGTCGGCGACGCGCAGGTGAAGTACTTCGCCGGCCAGCTCGACGAGGCCGGGCTCAAGAAAGAGACGCAGCGCTGGCACAGCGAGGGCGGGGACAAGGTCGCGAGCGAGATGAACGAGCTCTACGCGAAGGCCGGTGGAAAATAAACGCAATGCTGCGATACCGGTGGCTGTACCTCATGCTCGTGCCCGGCATCGCCTACTTCGCGATCTTCAAGTACGGGCCCATGTACGGCGTCGTCATCGCGTTCAAGGACTACGTGCCGTTCCTGGGCATCAACAACAGTCCGTGGGTCGGGCTCAAGTACTTCCAGCAGCTCTTCGCCGGCCCCGACTTCGTGCGCATCCTGACCAACACGCTGATCCTGGCCGCGCTGAAGCTGGTGTTCGCGTTCCCGGCCCCGATCGTCGTGGCGCTGCTGCTCAACGAGGTGCGGGTGGCGGTCGTCAAGCGCTGCGTCCAGACCGCCATCTACATCCCGCACTTCCTGTCCTGGACGATCGTGGCGTCACTGACCTACCTGCTGTTCGCGGTGGACAGCGGCGCCGTCACCCACCTCGCCAACGCCGTATTCGGCACCGAGTTCGACTTCCTCGCCGACCCGGACTGGTTCCGGCCGCTGATCGTGCTCCAGTCGCTGTGGAAGGACACCGGCTGGGGCACCATCATCTACCTGGCCGCCCTGGCCGGGGTCGACCCGACGCTGTACGAGGCAGCGCGGATGGACGGCGCGAACCGGTGGCAGCAGGTGCGGCACGTGACCCTGCCGGCGATCCGCTCGACGGTCGTCATCATGCTGATCCTGACCCTCGGGCACGTGCTGGACACCGGCTTCGACCAGATCTTCCTGATGACCAACGCCCTGAACCGCTCGGTCGCGGACGTGTTCGACACGTTCGTCTACACCATCGGCATCACGCAGGGCGCGTTCAGCTACTCCACGGCGATCGGGCTGTTCAAGGGGGTGGTCGGCGTCATCCTGGTGGTCGGCGCCAACTGGCTGGCCAGGCGCAAGGACGAGGCCGGGCTGTTCTGATGCGGACCAGGCCGAGCGTCTTCGACGTCCTCAATGTGCTCGTGCTGACGGCCATTGCGATTTCGACGGTACTGCCCTTCGTCTACGTCCTCGCCGGTTCGCTGGCGAGCGAGGCCGAGATCGGCGAGCGCTCCTTCTTCCTCTGGCCGCGCGAGGTCGTCACCGGCACCTACCGCTACATCTTCGCGACCAACGGCGCCTTCGTCCGCAGCCTCATCGTCACGATCGCCGTCACCGCAGTCGGCACCCTGGTGCACCTGGCGCTGACGTTCACGATGGCCTACCCGCTCGCCAAGCGCCGGCTGCCCGGCCGCAACCTGCTGCTGAGCCTGGTCGTGTTCACGATGGTCTTCAGCGGCGGCCTGATCCCGCTGTACCTCGTCGTGCGCAACGTGGGCCTGCTCAACTCCTACTGGGCGCTGATCCTGCCCGCCGCGATCAGCCCGTTCTACCTCATCATCGTGAAGAACTTCCTGCAGGAGCTGCCGGTGGAGCTGCAGGAGGCGGCCGAGATCGACGGGTGCACGGAGCTCGGCGTGTTCTGGCGGATCGTCCTGCCGCTGTCCAAGCCGATCCTGGCGACGATGGCGCTGTTCTTCGCGGTCGGGATCTGGAACGACTTCATGTCGCCGCTGCTGTACATCTCCGACCCGAGCATGTGGACCCTGCAGATGTTCGTCCGGCAGGTGACCGTCTCCCCCGACGTCAACTCGACGCTCGGCGTCGGCGACCCCAACATCCAGCCGCCGGAGCAGGGCCTGAAGTTCGCCGTCATCGTCGTCGCGACGCTGCCGATCCTGCTGATGTACCCGTTCCTGCAGAAGCACTTCGCCAAGGGCATGCTGATCGGCTCGGTCAAGGGGTGACGACGCTGCGCTGGCTCACCGTCCCCCACACCGCCGGGGTGACGTGCGGCGTGCCCTGGCCGCGGGGCACCGTCCCGGCCGGCAGTCCGTTCGCGGCATCGGTGCCCGTGCAGAGCTGGGTCACCGCGACGTGGCCGGACGGCTCGGTGAAGTGGTCGGCCCACGCGTTCGCGCCGCAGTCCGCGCCCGCCCCGGCCTACACCCTCGTCCCGGGCGAGGAGCCCGCGCCGGTCGCGGAGCCGATCGAGGTGACCGAGTCCGAGGACGCGATCGTCGTGGACACCGGGGCCGCGACCTGGGTGCTGCCCCGCGGCGGCCCGGTCCTGGTCCGCTCGGTCAGCCGCGGCCGCCGGGAGGTGGCCCGGGACGTGCGCACCACCGATCCCGGGCTGGTCGAGACGGTGACGGTCGAGCAGGCGGGGCCGATCCGGGCCGTGGTGAAGCTGACCGGCCGGTCCCGGCGGCCGTTCACCGTCCGGCTGTACTTCTACGCCGGCGCCGCCGAGGCCCGACTGCTGCACACCGTCGTCTGGGACACCGATGCCCCGGTCACCGGGTTCGGGTTGCGGGTGGACGTCCCCATGCGTGACGAGCTCCACGACCGGCACGTCCGGCTCGCCGGTCCGGAAGGGCAGGACGGCCGCCCCGGCTTCCTCACCGAGGCGGTCAGGGGCATCACCGGCCTGCGCCGCGACCCCGGTGCCGCCCATCGCGCGGCCCAGGTCGCCGGGCAGCCGTGCGGCCCGGTCACCGCCTGGCCGGAGACGGTGTCGAAGCGGATCCATCTCGTCCCCACCTTCGGCGACTGGACCCTCGACCAGCTCAGCCCCGACGGCTTCACCCTCGCCAAGCGCACCCGGCCCGGCCACGCCTGGGTCACGATCCCCGGCGCGACCCGGGCGGCCGGCTACGGCTATGTCGGCGGGGTCAGCGGCGGCCTGGGGTTCGGGCTGCGGGACTTCTGGCGGCTGTACCCGACCCGCCTCGACGTCCGCGCCGCCGCCACCGGCACCGCGACCGCCACCGTCTGGCTGTGGTCGCCGTCCGCGCCCGCCATGGACCTCCGCGGCTACCACGACGGGCTCGGCCAGGACACGCACGCCGAGCAGCTCGAAGGCCTGGAGATCACCTACGAGGACTACGAGCCCGGCTTCGCCGACGCCCGCGGTATCGCCCGCACCCACGAGCTCGTCCTGCGCCCCTATGCGGCCACCCCGGGCGGCGACGTCCTGGCCGCCGACGCCGCCGCGCTGAACGACCCGCCTCAGCTCGTACCCCCGCCGCATCGGCTCTTGGAAGCCGACGTCTTCGGCGATTGGTCCACAGTGGACCGCTCGACACCACGGCGGGCCGCGATCGAGGACCGTCTGGACTTCCTGTTCGACTTCTACGCCGGGCAGCGCGAGCAGCGCCGCTGGTACGGGTTCTGGGACTACGGCGACGTGATGCACACCTACGACCCGGACCGGCACCAGTGGCGCTACGACGTCGGCGGCTACGCCTGGGCCAACTCGGAGCTGTCACCGGACCTGTGGCTGTGGTACCAGTTTCTGCGCACCGGCCGCGCCGACGTCTTCCGGTTCGCCGAGGCGATGACCCGCCACACCGGCGAGGTCGACGTCTACCACACCGGCCCGTGGGCCGGCCTCGGCAGCCGGCACAACGTCCAGCACTGGGGCTGCAGCTGCAAACAGCTGCGCATCTCCAGCGCCGTCTACCGCCGGTTCCACTACTACCTCACCGCCGACGAGCGCACCGGCGACCTGCTCCGCGAGGTGGCCACCGCCGAACTCCCCGGCCTCGACCCACTCCGCAAGATCCGCCGCGACCCGCACCCCGGCGCCGTCACGATCGGCCTCGGCACCGACTGGGGTGCCCTGGCCGCGGCGTGGCTGACCGAGTGGGAGCGCACCGGCGACGAGCGGGCCCGGGACAAGCTGCTGACGTCGATGGCCGACATCGCGGCCATGCCCGACGGCTTCTTCACCGCCGAGGCCGTCCTGGACCCGCGGACCGGCCACCTGACCCCGCTCGGCGAAGGTCCCGCGATCTCCCACCTGTCGGCGGTGTTCGGCCTGGTCGAGATCTGCTCGGAGCTGATCGCCCTCACCGCCGCCACCGCGGTCGGCCCGGCGTTCGAGGCGGCCTGGCTGCGGTACTGCCGCCGCTATCTGACCTCGCCCCTCCCGGGGGTCTCGCTCATCCAGGCCCACAGCCGCCTGGCCGCCTACGCCGCGGCGCGGACCGGCGACCGGGACCTGGCCGCCCTGGCCTGGCGCGCGTTCACCGACGGCCCCGGCGACCAGCTCAACACCAACCCGCTGCAGGCCGAGCCGGTGTGGCGGACCACCGCGGTGACCGGCCCGCAGGTCCTGACCCCGGTCGACGAGGCCGCCTTCGTCTCCACGAACGACGCCGCCCAGTATGCCCTGGCCGCCATCCAGCTCCTGGCCCTGCTCACGGAGTGATGTCGATGTAGTTCGACCAGCCGCCGGCGTAGTACTTGTAGTACGCGTGGCCGTCCTGCGCCAGGGTGTAGGCCTCGGTCGTCCCGAACCGCGGGTTGTACAGCACCGACGGGCTGCCCGCGGTCGTGCCGCCGAGGTTGTTCCAGCCGGACCACCCACCCAGGTAGTACACGTACTGCAGGGTGTCGGCGGGCGTGTGGACGTACACCTCCGTCGTCCCGGAACCGCGGTTGTAGATGACGCCCGGGTCCTGGTCGAGGGTCCCGCCGAGCCCGGTCCAGCCCGACCAGCCGCCCAGGTAGTACACGTACGCGAGCTCGTTCGTGGCCGTGCGCAGGTAGACCTCGGTCGTGCCGTACTTCGGGTTGTACAGCACCGCCGGCGCCCCCTGGACCGTCCCGCCGAGGTTGATCCAGCCGGACCAGCCGCCGAGGTAGTACTGGTACTGCAGGCCGGTCCCGGTGACCGTGTAGGCCTCGGTGGTCCCGTACTTCGGGTTGTACAGGACGCCCGGGTCACCGCTCAGCGTGCCGCCGAGGTCCGTCCACCCGGACCAGCCACCGGCGTAGTAGACGTAGGCGAGGGAGTTCGCCGCGGTGCGCACGTAGACCTCGGTCGTGCCCGACTTCGGGTTGAAGATGACCGCCGGGTTCCCCGCGAGACTCCCGCCGAGATCGATCCACGGGGACCACCCGCCGGAGAAGTACCGGTAGCCGAGGTGGTTGTTCGACAGCCGCGCGTAGACCTCGGTGGTGCCGTAGTTGGGGTTGTACAGCACCGCCGGGTCGCCGACGATCGGGCCGCCGAGGTCCATCCAGGCCGACCAGTCCCGGGACCAGTAGGCGTAGATCAGGTGGTCGGCGTTGTCGGAGCGGGCGTAGACCTCGGTGGTGCCGTACTTCGGGTTGAACAGGGTCCGGGTCTTGCCGACCGGGCGGGCCGGCTCGGCCTGGCGGACGTAGAGCAGCCGGTTCTGGCTCGCCTGCGACGCGTACGGCGGGATGGCGGTCATGTCCAGCGCGCCGACCGTCGAACCCTGGATGAGGGCGCCGCGGACCTGGGCCGGGGTGTAGTCCTGGTGCGCCTGCAGGATCAGCGCGGCCGCGCCGGTCGCGTAGGCGGCCGCCATCGACGAGCCGCTCATCGTCACCGTGTCCACGTCCGACGCGATCCCGTCGCCCGGGATGCTGTCGCCGGGCGCCCACAGGTCCAGGCAGCTGCCCCAGTTCGAGTAGTAGGCCGGGCTGTCGTAGTAGCTCGACGCCCCGACGACGAGCGTGTCGGCGCCGCCGGTCGGCGAGAAGTAGCAGGCGTTGTCCCCGCCCTGGTACCAGTCGCCGGCCGGGACGATCCAGGTGATCCCGGAGCCGATCGAGCGCTGGACGGCGGCGTCGATGAGGATGGTCCGGCGGTACCAGTTGTCGAGCTCGGCCACGGCCGGGTGCTGGGCGTGCGCGGTGACCCAGTCGATGCCGCCGACCGCCTCGGAGACGAACCCGGCGCTGAGGCAGTCCAGCACCCGGACCGCGACCAGCGCGATCTGCTTCGCCACACCGTAGGTGGTGCCGCCGACGGTGCCGGCCGAGTGGGTGCCGTAGCCGTCGCAGTCGTTGGCGTTGGCCGGGTCGTTGCTGTTGTTGACGTTGGCCGGGTCGGGGATCGGGTTCAGGACCCGGTCGACGAAGTTGCGCCCGTAGGTGGCCCGCCCGGCGAAGTCGTTGTGGCTGATCCGGATGCCGCCGTCGAGCAGGTAGGCGGTGACGCCGGGAGCCGTGTTCGGATAGTCGAACGCGCCGTCGATGCTCCGTTCGTGGTGGTCGATGCGGTCCAGCCCCCACGTCGGCCCGCTCTGCGTGCCACCATTGGCCGTGATCGGCGGCGGCTGCGGCGAACGCTTCATCAGGGCGTTGCGCTCGACCACGGCCACACCGGGCGCGGCCGCGAGCTGACGGGCCCGCGTCTCGTCGATACCGGTGATCGCGAAGCCGCTGATGGCGCTGCTGTACTGCGCGCTGACCGTCCCCCCGAAGCGTTGGGCGAGATCATCGGCCCGCGATGCGACGAAATCGGCGGCGGCCGCCGCGTCCTGCGCCCCGGGGGCGTCCTGGAGCTGGACGACGTAGCCGGAGTACACCGCATTGGGGTCGCCGTAGACGGTTCCCTCGCCCGGTGCCGCGCTCGCGGCCGAGCCGGCCCCGCCGACCACCGCGGCCACGACCGCTGCCACAACACCGAACCTGCGCGCCATCAGCTCTCACCCCGTGAGACGATATGATTACTCAGGGTGATGATAGCAGCTCATGGGGCCACCGGCCGCAGAGGCGACAGCGGCCCGGCGTGCGTTCAGCCGCCGTAGACGGCGAACTCCCAGAGCGAGAAGCCGTAGTGGGTGCCCCGCTTCGCGGCGTCGAGGCGGACGTACCGCGCCGGCGGGTAGCCGGAGCTGCCGCCGATCACGTCGCCGCCGTAGCCGGTCGTCGTGCTGAACTGCGGCTGCCAGGTGACGCCGTCGGCCGAGGTGCGGATGGCGTACTCGACCGCGTAGGCGGCCTCCCACAGCAGTTTGTAGGAGGTGACGGTGTACAGCCCGCCGAGGTCGACCTGCAGCCACTGATTGTCGGCGAACGCGCTCGACCAGCGGGTGGCGGGGTTGCCGTCGAACGCCGCCGCGGCGGGGAAGTGGGCGCTCTCGACCGACGAGGCGGTGGCCGGCCTGCCGCGGGCCAGGCTGCCGGGCGGCTCGGCGATGTAGGGCAGGCCGGACACCTGGATCTCGGTCAGGGAGAAGCCGGACCCGGCCGCGGCGACCAGGCAGTTGACCCGCACGTAGCGGGCCGCGAAGCCGGCGTCCTGGTCGCCCGTGGCGAGCGGGGTCTTCAGGCCGGGGCCGTCGTTGCCGGTCGTCATGTAGGGGGTGCTCCAGTGCACCCCGTCGACCGAGAGCTGCAGCTCGTACGCGAGGGCGTGGGCCGCGCCCCAGTACAGGTCGACCCGGGTGAGGCTGTAGGTGGCGCCGAGGTCGATGCGGATCCACTGCCCGTCGCGGCCGGCGCGCTCGACCAGGCGGTGCCGGGCCCGGCGCAGAGCGGGCGCCTTCCTCAGCGGACCGTGAGGACGGTACCCCCGCCATGGGTTGTCGTTGCCACTTTGAAGTGGGCGCCGAGCAGATCGGCGACGTAGCCGACGTCGCCGACGAACGGCAGCGGCAGCAGGCTCTCCGGGGCGGGGGCGCCGGCCGTGGCGACGAGGTCGATGCGGTCCGCCTTCATGAGGCCCTTGGTCACGAAGAGGTTCAGGTCCTCGGGCATGAGGAAGCGCCACAGGTCGATGTTGACGATGCGGTCGAACTGGCCGGTCTTGAAGTGTTGCAGCATCAGGCCGAGCAGATGCCAGTTGGTGTCGCTGGGCGGGGCGTCGTGGTCGAACGTGTGTGAGCCCTCCCCCAGCGCCAGCTTCGCGACCCCGAACCCGATGGCCAGGGTGCGGGCCGGACCGGAATCGTCGAAGGCACCGGGGCGGCCGAGGCCGAGGCGGCGGCAGGTGTCGATGGAGTCGCCGTACAGCCGGACCCGGCCCAGGATGTCGCCCAGGGCGCCGGGGCTGTGCATGGCCTCGAAGTCCCAGCGGCGGTGCTTGCGGGCCACGTAGTTGATGTTGTCCAGGGTCGCGAGGAGGGCGCGGGTCGGGCGGTAGTGCGGCAGGTGGTACGCGACCGCGTCGTCGCTCAGCGCGAACACGTCCGGCGCGCCGCCGTGGTGGTGGAAGACCCGGTAGAACAGCTCGGTGTCCTCCAGGCCCCAGCGGACGATGGCCTCGTCGAAGCCGCCGACCGCGGTGAACGTGGCCCGGTCCACGGAGACGTTGTGGCTGAAGCCGAGCAGCCACGGCGCGCGGTGCAGGTCGGCCCGGTGCTGGGGCAGCACGACGTTGGCGTCGCGGGGGTCGCCGCGGTATCCGTCCAGCATCGCCGCCGTCGGCGGCTCGCCCCGGCGCAGGGCGTCGACGCCGGCCCAGTCGATGTCGAACCGGCGCCCGAGCAGCACACCCGGGCGCCCCGCCCGGTCCGCGTGGAAGGCGGCGTGGTGGCCGAGCAGCTCCGGGTGGGGCACGGTGTCGGAGTCCAGGAAGACCAGGACGCCGGCGCGGGCCTCGGCCGCGCCGGCGTTGCGGTTCGCCGACCGGCCCCGGTTCTTCTCGGCGCGGACGCAGCCGATGTTCAGGCGGTCGGCGTACTTGTCGGCCACCGGGCCGAGCGGCTCCCGCGAGCCGTCGTCGCACACGATGACCTCGAACTCGGCCGCCGGGAACGTCTGCCGGGCCAGCGCGGCCAGGGTGACGTCCAGCTGGGAGGCGTTGTCGTAGGCGGGGATGATCACGCTCAGGCGGATAGTCATCGGCGCACCGTTCCTCTCGGGAGCTGTTCCAGGTGCCGGACCGCCGCGGCGGCACCGCCGGCGGCCGGGAAGGAGTCGCCGACGCGGCGGGCGCCGGTGCGGTAGGCGGGGTCGTCGAGCACAGTGGTGACGGCGGTGCGCAGCTCGTCCGCGGTCAGGCCGAGGAACGGCACGCGGACGCCGGCCCCGGCCGCCGCGACCAGGTCGGCCACGGCGGGCTGGTCGTAGCGGATGGGGGCGATGACGAGCGGTACCCCGTTGGCGAGGGCCTCACCGACGATGCCCATGCCGCCGTGGGCGACGACGGCGTGCAGCTGCGGCATCATCCGCAGGGTCGGGACCCGGCCGGTGACCAGGATGTGCGGGGGCGGGTCGGGCACGGCGGCGGCCGGGGCGATGAGCACCGCCTGGAGCCGGTCACCGAGGTCCGCGAGGGCGCGCACCGCAGTACCGAAGAAGGCTCGGTCAACGCCGTCGGCCAAGGTGCCGACGGTGATCAGGACGTGCTGCCGGTCCGGATCGAACCAGTCCCAGTCGAAGCCGTCGTAGGCGGGGCCGCGGCCGTGCGCGGGGCCGACCGGGACGCAGGACTGCGGGAGGCGGGTCGAGCCGAGGAGTGCCTTCGTGGTGAAGGCCAGGACCAGGTGCGGCGAGAAGAGGATCTCGGCGACCGGGCCCGGCGGCAGGCCGGCCTTCTCCCGGAGCCGGTCGAGGTGCGGCTTGGCCAGGTCGTCGGCGTCGGGTCCGCGGGTCAGCTCGAGGGCGCTCGGGGCCAGGGTCGCCCAGGGCCGGCCGTGCCGGAGCGCGACCAGGGCGCCGGCGAAGGCGTGCTGGTCGGCCACGATGACGTCGGGCTGGTACGCGGCCACGGCCCGCTCGACCTTGGCCAGGGTGAAACGGGCCATCGGTACCAGATAGGACTCCCAGACGAAGCGCAGCGCCTCCGGTCCGTGGCCGTCCTGCTCGGGGTAGTAGCGCGAGCCCGTCGGATGGACGGCGGCGTCCGGGCCGACCAGCGGGCGCAGATAGGACTCCGGGCCGCACCAGGCGACGTCGTGCCCGGCCCGGCGCAGCGCCTCCGCCACCGCGAGCGGGGCGTTGATGTGTCCGGCCAATGGGAGTACCACAAACAGGAAGCGAGTCATTTGACATCCATCGGCGGCGCTGTTGTCATGTCGGCATGGCGGAGCTCAGGGAGCAGGTTGTCGCGTCGATGTCGGATCTGCTCGTGCGGATGCTGCGGCTCGAGCGGCCGGTGACCGAGGGGTCGAAGCTGGAGGAGGAGCTCGGGATGAGTTCGTCCCAGGGCGTGCAGCTGATCCTCGACCTCGAGCGGGACCTGGCCATCATGATCGATGTCGAGGACCTCGAGCAGGAGGAGCTGGCGACCGTCGGCGAGCTGGCCGACTTCATCACGGCCCACGCGACGCCCCAGTAGTTTCGAAGGTCGCGGTGCACCGGTAGCGCAGCGCCGGGTCGTAGCGCTCGACGGTCGCGGGCAGGTCCCACCAACCGGCGGTGAGCGGCTGCGGGTCGGCGCGGCCCGCGGAGTCGGTGCGCACCCGGATCTCGCCGAGCCGGACGGGGCCGGGGTCCGCACCGCACAGCAGGGCCACGCCGGCATTGCGCGCCGTCACCGGGGCCGGATAGTGCAATGTGGACTGTTCGAGGATCAGCAGCAGGGCCCGCCGGCAGGTGCCCGAGTCGACATAGGAGCGGATCAGCCGCAGCGCGGTGAACGGCGCCGCGACGCCCTGGTCGCAGATGGCGAACGAGCGCGGGTTGCCGGGGCAGACGTGGCTCAGGTACGTCGCCGTGGCCCGGCCGGGCCGCACGTCGGGCACGTCGAACGCCAGGACCAGCAGGTCGACGGGCTCGTCCGGGCCGACGACGGCGGCGATCAGCTCGGCCCCCATCTCGCCGTAGGACTGCCCGGCGCCGGTCGCGAGGAGCTCCTCGTCCAGGGCCAGGCCGTGCGGGCGCAGCAGGTCCGCCACATACGTCCCGATCTCCGCGCGGTGCCGCGGGGTGCGCAGGAACTCGCAATCCCCGTCGAAGGTGCGCCGCTCGACCCGGTTGATGTACAACACGGCCCCTAATGCTCGATGACCAGCGCGGAGAACGTCGCGCCGAGCCCGGCCCCGGCGGCGGCGACGAGATATCGCTCCCCCGCCCGTAACCGGCCCCGCTCGCGCGCGGTCTCATAGTTGAGGAACATGTCGGCGCAGAACATGTGCCCGGCTTTGAGGACATTGTCCAGAAGCACTTGCTCCGGGGGTACTGCCAGAGCCTTGCACACCCGCCGCCAGGACCCGAGATTCACGTTGTGCGGCAGGATCACACTGAGCTCGTCGAGTGTGACGCCCGCATCCTCGAGCGCGGCCCGGATGGCGGCCGCCATGCTCGGCGTGTAGCCACGCTGGAACAGCGGCGCCACCTCGTCCGGCTCGCCGTCGAAGTCGCCGCGCTCCAGGCTGGCGTAGGCGAGCACCCGGTCGCGCGGACCGTCCCGGCTGACCAGGCACGCGGCCGAGCCCTCGGAGAAGATGGAGGTGCCGTCCAGCATCCGCGAGTCGCGGGTGAACGCCTTCTCCCCGGCGACGACGAGCGCGAGGGCGGCCGGCTCCGCACAGTCCGCGAGGAGCCGGCCCGCGAGGTCGATCGCGAGCAGGCCGGTCGCGCACGACTGCTGGGTCACGGTGAACGCCTCCGCATGGCCCAGCCCCCGCAATGCGCACAGCTCGTGCAGCGGGTTGACCGGATACGGCGTCACCACCGGAAAGGCGCGGGCGTGCAGCACGAACCGGACCCGGTGTTCGTTGCCGCGCAGTGCTTCGAGTCGGTCGACGGCCGCGAGGAGCAGGTCCCGCAGGGACTCGTCGGCCCGGCGGACCTCGGTCAGCTTGTGGAACCGCTCGAACATCGCGACCTGGATCGACGACAGGCCCAGCTCGCCGGCCAGCGCGGCAACGGGGACCCGGCGCCGCGGCACGTAGGTGGCGACCGCCTCGATCGCGGTCATCGCCGCACCGCCGCTTCGACGGCGATGGCCTCCATCTCCCGCAGCACCGCCTCGAGGTCGTCCGGCGCGAGGTAGTGGGTGTCGGTCCACGCGGTGAGCTCGACGACGTCGGCGGCGTCCTCGGCGTTGACGAACAGCGGCTCTCTGGGGTGGTCGGTCCTGCTCTGCCAGGTGAAGGTGCTCGTGCCCAGCGCCGCCTTGACGTCGGCCGCGCCGGGCGTGGCGCCGGTCGTGCGGTCGATCCGCCGGTCGTTGAACAGGCAGCCGAGGTCGAGCGCCTCGCCGCGTTCCGCCTCGATCCGGGCGATCAGGCCGGCCCGGGCCCGCGGGTCGTAGTACGCGTGCTTGTAGACGCTCATGCTCCGGCGGCGGCTGCCTTTTACGAGATCGTCGATCGACGCTGTATTGACGTCCAGTACCCAGAGGCCGGCCTGGTTGACCGGGGCGAACACGTCGGCCAGGTGCGAGTGGAACCGGTTGCCGACCACCAGCTGCAGCACGACCGGGTCGGCGCCGGTCACCCGGTTGAGGGCGAGCGCGAACACCGCGAGGAGCGGCGCGGTCGCCGCGCCCGCGCCCGGCGCGATCGCCTGCAGCGCCAGGTACAGCGCTCGCGACCGGAACTCCGCCTGCCACCAGCGCGGGGTGCGCGGATCGGTCGGCGGCGCGAACCGGCGGGCCGGGATCGCCCGGAGCTGCTTCTCCCAGTACGCCATCGAGGCCGCGCTCAACCGGCGGGCCTCCGCGCCGCGCTCCCACTCCGCGAGCCGCAGGGGCTGCGGGCCCTCGCCCCGCACCTGCCGGGCCAGGGCGTCGAGCACCAGATGGCAGTACACGCTCACCAGCAGGACGGGCGTGCTGTGGCGCAGCACGACGGCCGGGCGGACCGGCCAGTCCTCGGCGTGGTCGTGGGGCGTGGCCGAGTAGCGCCGGCTGATCTCGGCGGCGAGCGCGGCCGGGTCACCGTCGCCGGCCTCGAAGACCTCCAGGCCGATCGCACCGGCCGCGGCCACGACCTGGCGCGGCTCGCCGTCCGGCCCGAACTCCAGCCTGGTGCGCATTGCGTCAAATCGCAGTATTCGGGACCGCAGCATTTCCACGACGTCGTCGAGCGTGGTGAAAGATTCAAGCGGCTCGGTGAAGAAGATCGGCAGCCAGGACCGCTGGCTGACCATCGCGTTCCAGATTTCGCGCTGGCCCCACGTCAGCTCCCCGGCGCCCGAGGTCGAGGCGTGGAACGGCACGACGATCCGGCGTAACGCGCTCTCCAAGGCCGGTCTCCTCGCTGGATGTCGATGCCGCGAAGCCGCCGCTGGCCGACTGCGTGTGTGCCGACGAGGCCTGTGTCGCCTGCGCAGTATGACCGCCGAGTGCGGGACAGTTCAATATTTACATTCGCGGAAGGCCGGTGGTATCAAGTAGCCGCGCCCTGCCCCGAAGTCCGCCGCGAATGAGGGAGATGACCGTGGGCTTACCCAGCCTTCGCACCAAACTGGTCGCCGATACCGACCTCGGCGCCGGCAATGTCCTGGCGAAGCTGCGGGAGCACGGCGTCTCGCCCGATGAACCGACGATCACCTTCGACGTCGAGGTCGACGGCCACCCGGCCTGGACCGCCCTGACCCTGGGCGAGCTGGAGAGCCGGGTCGCGGCCCGGGCGGCCTGGCTGGAGGGGCACGGCATCGGCCGGCGCGACCCGGTCGCCGTCTACGTCACCTCGGCCGCCGACGTGTTCCTCAACTACCTCGCGCTCACCTGGCTGGGCGCGATCCCGGCACTGATGAACGGCAACATGCCCGGCGACGTCGCGGCCGGCTACATCCAGCGGCTGGGCGCGGCCGCGGTGATCACCGCGGCCGCGCACCGGGACTTCGTCGGCAGCGCGGACACCGTCTTCGCGGCCGCCGACACCGGCACCGGCGATCCGGCCCGCGCACCCGCGCATTTCCACCACCATGCGGACGATCCGATCGCCATCACACATTCTTCGGGTACCACGCGCGTGCCGGCGCCCGTCGTGCACTCCCACAGCAGCCTCTTCGCCGCCGTCCGCGCGATCCGCCTGGCGGAGCCGCGCTCGCACGAGCCGGTGCGGCACATGTCGGCCCTGCCCGCCGCCCACGCGGCCGGGATCATCACCCTCAACCAGGCCCTGTGCAACCGCTACGAGCTGCTGTGCCTGTCGGCGCAGGGCGGGCCGTTCGGCCACAACGGCGCGGCCGTCGTCGACGCGATCGAACGCTGGCGCCCGACCGGCGTGTTCGGGTTCGCGGTGACCTGGGCCGAGATCGCCGCCCTCGACCTCAGTGCGCGGGACCTGGCCTCGGTGCGGGTGTGGTTCAACACCGGCGACTGCGCGCACGAGACCCACGTGCGCCGCCTCATCGCCGCCGGCAGCCACCCGACGTGGACCCGGCAGGGCCTGGTCACCGTCCCCGGGTCGCGCTTCACCGACGGCATCGGCTCGACCGAGATGGGCCACTCGGCGTTCCACGTGACCCACCGCGAGGGCACCGACCACTACGACCGCTGCGTCGGCAAGCCGTACCCGTTCGCCGACGTCGTCCTGCTGGACCTCGACACCGGCGAGCCGGTCGCGGACGGCGAGGTCGGCCACGTCGGCCTGAAGTCCCCGACCCTCGCCCCCGGCTACTGGAACGACCACGTCAACACCTACCGCAACCGGCTCGGCGGCTACTACCTGACCGGCGACCTGATGTACCGCACCGAGGCCGGCTGCTACCACCACGTCGACCGCGCCGTCGACGCCGTCGAGCTGGGCGAGGGCCAGTGGCTCTACACCGCCCTGGCCGAGGAGCGCATCCTGGCCCGCTGCCCGGACGTGCGCGACTGCACGGTCGTGGCCCGCCGCGAGGGCACCGAGGTCGACACCGACGTCCTGCTGATCCTCGCCTCCGGCGCCGACCCGGCGGCCGACCGCACCGAGCGGATCCGCGCCGCGATCGGCGGCCCGGCCGGCGCCACCGTCCGCCGCGCCGTCGTGGTGAGCGAGGACGACATCGTCCTCGGCCCGACGGGCAAGGTCCGCAAGTTCCTCATGCGCCAGCGCCACCTCGCCGCGACCCGCTGACCGGCCGTTTCCCGCGGGCGGTGCCGGCGCCGGCTGTTCACCCGCCGGCGCCGCCTCCGCGCGACCCGCTGAGCGGCCCGTTGCCGCCGGCCGAGGTCGTCCTTGTCGGGTGATCGGGCAGATCGCCGCTCCGGCCGGTCCGGCAACCCTCCGAGTCCTTGTGAGCAACCGAACCGCTCCCGCACAGTGACTCCACCGAGCTGATCACTCTTCGAAGTTGCTCGGTGACCCACAGTTCGCTGTTCGGAGGTACGTCATGCACAAATGGGTGTTGCGTGGTCTCGTGACCGCGGGGTTCGCCGGTGGGGTGTGGTTGCTGAGCGCGGGGGCCGCACAGGCCTCCGACGCGCCCGGCGGCCTGGGGCTCACCATTCCGGGCGTCGCGTCGATCACCGTGGGCGGCTCGGGCGCGTCGGTCAACGTGGGCGGCGGGCTGGCGACCGTCGACCTGGGCACGACCAACGGCGTCCAGGCCGGCGTCACTGTCGGGTCCGGAGCCACCGGAACCACCGGCACGGGCGGCACAGGCGGCACGGGCGGCGCCTCGGGCGGTGGCGGCGTGCAGGTCGGCGTCACCGTCGGCGGTGCTCCCGCGTCCGGCGGCGGCTCCAACGGCGGCGGTGGCTCCAACGGCGGCTCTGGTGGCGGCGGGGTGCAGGCCGGGGTCACCGTCGGCACCATCGCGAACGTCGACGCGAACCTGGACAACTCGGGCATCCAGGCGACCATCGACCTCGGCGGCACCGCACCCGCGACCGCTCCGATCAGCGTGGTCGTCGACGCCGGCACCACCGGCACGACGGCCGGCGTCACCGTTGACGACATGGTCGACGTCGACCTGACCATCGACCTCACCGACCCGTCCCTCGACCTCGCGGCCGACCTGGGCGACGACGTGTCCGCCGACGCGACGCTCGACCTCGCCGACGGCATCGCCGCCGACGCGACCCTCGAGGTGGGCGGCATCGCCTCCGTCGACCTGGACGCCGGCCTCGGCACCACGGACCCGGGCCTGTCGCTCGACGTGGCCCTCCTGCCGCTTGCCACCTCCGAAAGCACGGGCTCCGGCACCGACCCGGCCACGGGCCCCGGTACCACACCGGGCAACGGCAACGGCGAGGGAACGGTCACCAACCCCGGCCCGGGCACTGGAGCCGGCGATGGAACCGGAGCCGGGGCCGGGACCGGCGCGGGCACTGGGACCGGTGTCGCAACTGGAGCCGGCACCGTCACCGTCGTCGACCTCACAACGGCCGCCGCCGGTGGCTCCACGGGCGCGGGCGCCCTGCCGGTCACGGGGGTGCAGACGACCGGCATCGCCCTCGTCGGCCTGATCATGATCGGCCTGGGGCTGCTGCTGCTCCGTCGCCGCCGCCAGTACTGAGCGGCCCGGCTGCCATCGCGCCGCACAGGAGACCGCCGGTGGGGCCCGTGCACGGTCGCGGGCCCCACCGGCGGCGCGGCACTGTCGCGGGCCGGGCGCGCCGCCCCGGTGGCCGGTCACTCCAGGGGCGGCCGGGCGATCGCGCGGGCCTCGCGGCCGGTGAGGAGCCAGCCGCCCAGGTATGCGACGACCGGGAGGCCGGCCAGGATCGCGGCCAGGTTGAGCAGCGGCGGGTGGTACAGCCAGTGCGGCTCGCGGTGGAACCAGGCCAGCATCGCCAG
Organism: Dactylosporangium sp. NPDC051541; assembly: GCF_044454505.1. Taxonomy (NCBI): domain Bacteria; kingdom Bacillati; phylum Actinomycetota; class Actinomycetes; order Micromonosporales; family Micromonosporaceae; genus Dactylosporangium; species Dactylosporangium sp. NPDC051541. Next base: position 203,276 of record NZ_JBITDU010000010.1, on the reverse strand, counting down.
GTACGCGCCGGCCGTGCCGATCACCGCGCCCGTCAGTGCCAGCGAGCCCGCCGTCGCCGCCGTGAGTGCGCGGCGGGTGCGGCGGCGGGCGCCGGCGGCGGCCAGGGTGCGCAGGTCGCGGGCCGTCTCGCTGCGGATGAGGCCGACGGTCATGGCCAGGACGCCCAGGGCGACGGTGATGCCGGCCGCCGTGAACTGCGAGGCCAGCCGGGCCTCGCCGGTGCCGGTCGGGCGGGACTCGATGCTCACGCCGGCGGCGAGGGCGGCCTGTTCGGCCCGGGTGACCTGGGCCGGGGTCAGGGCGGCCGGGGCGTCCAGCAGCCAGCCGACCGGGCGCGGGGTCAGGTTTCGCGCGGCCAGGCCGTGTTCGGTGATGAGGACGGTGGGCAGGGAGGTGTAGGCGGGCAGGACCACCCGCTGCAGGACCGGCCGCCAGCCGCTGTTGCGGCCGGGGATCAGGTCGTAGCCGTCGACGCTCGGCAGCGAGGTCAGCAGGTCGGTGCCGGGGTTGATGCTCGCCGGGTCGATGCCGTAGTGGGCCAGGAGCTCCGGGGTCGCGACGAACACGCCGAGCATGTCAGTGTCGCTGTACACCACGTTGCCCGGTTCGCCGGGGCCGGGGTCGTGCGGCTTGCCCAGGGCGGCCACCGGGCGGCCGCCATCGCGATCAATGGGCCATGTGGGGTCGTAGGCGCCGGTCAGCGGTACCAGTGCCGCGTCCGGCACGTCGGCGGCGATGCCGGTGACCTGCCGCTGCAGCGCGTCCAGCGGCGCCGGCGCAACGACCGAGACGGTGCCGGTCATGCCGCCCGGGGACAGCCAGACCATGACCTGGTCGGCCGGCAGATTGCCGCCGGTGGGGGCGGCGGCCTTGGCGGCGGTGACGGCGGCGGCCAGGGTGACGACGGCGGCGATGCCGACGGCCAGCGCGATCGCGGCCAGGGCGGCGCCGGAGCGGGACCGGTAGCGGGCCAGGTCGCGCAGGGCCAGCCGGGGCGCGAGCGGGGCGTGGCGGGCCAGGCGGCCGAGGGTGGCGATGCCGGCCGGGGCGAGCAGCAGCAGCGCGACGGCCGTGGTGAGCACGCCGCCGATGATGTACGGCGCCTTCGCCTGCTGCGCCAGGTACAGCAGCAGGAGTCCGGCGACCAGCAGTACCGCGCCCAGGGCGGCGAACCGGTGCGCGGGGCGGGGCGGGGCCGGGCGCGCCGACAGGGCCGCGACCACCGGGATGCGCGCGACCGCCCGGGCCGGCCACCACGCGGCGGCGACGGCGGTGACGATCGCCAGCACGACGGCGACGAGCACGGTCCCCCACGGTACCGAGAGCCGGTCGATCCGATGCCCCAGCGGCGACTCCAGCAGCGGGCTGAGCCCGATCCAGCCGACGGCCCCGGCGGCCGCCCCGGCGAGCGCACCGGCCGCGCCGACGACCGCGCCGTTGGCGAGCAGGACGAGGCGGATGTGCCGGTGCCCGGCCCCGATCGCGGCGAGCATCCCCAGCGCCCGCAGCCGCCGCTGGGCCATCACCGTGAAGCCGGCGACGGCGAGCAGGCCGACGAAGACCAGACCGACGGTGCCGAGGACCAGGACCAGAATCTTCGCGGTGCCGGTCTCGCCGTCCGAGCGGACCTGGGTCGTGGCGCCGTCCGGGCGCGGTCTGCCGCGGTACTGCTCGTCAGAGACCCGCAGCAGCACGTCGACCCGGCTCAGCGCGGCCGCCTGCCCGGGCGCGACGAGGACGAACACGTCACGCAGGTCCATCGGGTTCTCGACCACGCCGACCACGGTCCGGGCCCGCCCGTCGCGATCCCAGGCGCCACCGACGCGCAGTCCGAGCGCGGTCGCGACCCGCTCGGTGACGGCGATCTCGGCGGGACCCTGCGGCCAGCGGCCCTCCCGCAGGTGCAGCATCGAGCGGCCGTACGGTCCGGCCGGGTCCTGGGCGCGCACGTCGATCCCGTTGGCCGAGCCCGGCAGCGCGACCTTCCGGCCGTGCTCGACGACGTCGACGGGGCCGAACGAGCCGCGCAGCGTCGCCACGCCGGCGTCGGCGCCGCCCGGGTCGAGCGTCACGAGGTGATCGGCGGTGCCGAAGACGCCGGCCTGGGACGGCGCGTTGGCGGCGATCGCCAGGCCGACCGTCGTGGCGGCCACCGCGAGCCCGAGCATGGCCAGCACGAGCAGCTGCTGGCGCCACTCCCGGCGGAACAGCCGCCACGCCCATCGCGCCACCGCCCGCCGCGCCGCCGGCGAGCTCCTGCCTCGCCGCGGGCCGCTCACGCCTTGCCGCGTGCCGCTCACGCCGTCGCCCCCGCTCCGCCGCGCGCCGTGGCGCTCACGCGTTCACCTCGCCGGTCAGCAGCGACTCCGGGCCGGGGCGCGGGCCGGTCCGGTCGACCAGGCGGCCGTCGCGGATGAAGACGACCCGGTCCGCCCACGACGCCAGCTGCGCGTCATGGGTGACCATCACCGCGGCCAGCCCCCGTTTGCAGGCCGTGAGCATCATCCGCATGACCGCCTCGCCGTTGGCGGAGTCGAGGGCTCCGGTCGGCTCGTCGGCCAGCAGCAGCCGCCGCTCCCCCACCACCGCCCGGGCGATCGCGACCCGCTGCCGCTCGCCGCCGGAGAGCTGGTCCGGGAAGCGGCCCGCGCGATCGGCCAGGCCGAGCTCGTCCAGGGCCCGCAGGCCGGCCGCCCGCGCCTTGGCGGCCTTGAGCCCGTCGAGCTCCAGGGGCAGGGCCACGTTCTCGGCCGCGGTGAGGCCGGGCAGGAGGTTGAAGTCCTGGAAGACGTAGCCGATGGCGCGCCGCCGTAGCCCGGCCCGCTCGTCGCGGGACAGTGCCGACAGCGGCTGCCCGGCGATCAGCACCTCGCCGGCGGTCGGCTCCTCGAGGGTGCCGGCGATGGTCAGCAGCGTGCTCTTGCCGGACCCGCTCGGCCCCATGACGGCGACCAGCTTGCCGGCCTCGACGCTCAGGTCGACATCGCGCAGGGCGTGGACCTCGTCGGCGCCGTCCAGATAGGACTTCGACACCTGCCGCAGCTCGAGGACCCCGGTCATCGCCGCACCCCCGCCCGGCGGCGCAGCTGCGGCCCGGCCGCCCGGGCCGGTGGCGCCGGTTCGAGCGCGGCCCGCTTGAGCCGGCCGTCGGCGGTGTCGAGCCAGCGCACGACGGAGTCGAGGCGGAACAGCTCGGCGTCGACGACCAGGGCGAGCCCGAGGTCGAGGTCGCCCTCCTCCTCCTTGAGGTGCGTCCATTGCTGCATCAGCTCCAGGAGGTACCGCCGATGCTCCTGAATGATCCCGTGGACGTCCACACCGGGCAGCCGTACCGCGATGAGAATCTTGATGACGAGCTCGTCGCGCGGGGGCGAGGCCAGGTCCGGCGGCGTCCGCAGCCACACGGCCAGCGCCTCGGCCCCGTCCGCGGTGATCTGGAAGCCTTTCTGCGGCCCGGGCTCACCCTCGTCGTCGGACTCGACCAGGCCGTCGCGCTCGAGCCGCTGCAGGGTCGTGTACACCTGCCCGACGTTGAGCGGCCACACCTCACCGGTGCGCGCCTCGAACTCCTCACGCAGTTGCAGCCCGTACTTGGGCCCCTCGTTGAGCAGCGCCAGCAGCGCATACCGGATCGACATGCCGAGTATCATACCCAGTATACAGTCGCTTCGACAAGGCCGGCGATGCCGAGCCGGTTGACGGGAGCTGCGCTACGGGCCGTCAAGGCCGCCCCAGGCCGGCCCGGCGGGCGTGGAGCATCGCCTCGGCCCGCCCGGTCAGGTGCAGCTTGGCGAAGATGCTGGAGACGTGGTTGCGCACCGTCTTCGGGCTCAGATGCAGCCGCACCGCGATCGCCGCGTTGGTGCACCCGTCGGCGAGCAGCTGCAGGATCTCCCGCTCGCGCGGCGTCAGGTCGGCGAGGCCGTCGCGCGGGCGCGCCGCCGCGAAGTGGTCGATGATCCGGTGCCTGGCCGCGGCCGTGCGCGAGCAGGCGGCCCGACTCGGCGGGCCGGTCGCCATCACCGTCGACGCCGGCCACGGCGCGGCGGCCCGCCCGCGGTGTGCCGGGCCGGGGTGGGGCTGCGCTCGATCCGGGACCGGTGGCGGCGCCGACGTGCGCACCGCGGCCGGGGGCGGGACCGTGGTCACCGCCCGGCTGCCGATCAGCTGAGGGGCCGGTGGTACAGCATGGGGCCGCCCTCGCCGTCGGCCGCCCCGGCGTGGAACAGGTAGGCGGTGACCACCAGCGTCGGCCGCGGACCTTCGAGCAGGGTGACCGCCGGGTTGGCGATCGCGGCGCTCCCGCCGTGCGTGCGGATGGGCAACGGCCAGGCTGTCTGCGCCGCGACGTCGTACAGGTAGGTCCGCCAGGTGTGCCAGCCGCCGGGCTCGGTCTGCCCCTCGATGAGCAGGTACTCCCGCCCTTTCCAGGTGAACGCGTCACGCCCGCCGATGTTGCCGCGCACGCCCCAGTGCTCCAGGGCGGCGTCGATCCGCGGCTCCCGCCGGGTGGACCAGTCCGCGAACCCGGTCAGCACCCCGCGCGCCTGCCGGTCGACCCGCCCACGCCGCCAGTAGTGGAACCCGATGTCGATGCGCGAGCGGTCCGGGGTGGCGGCGTAGATGTTCGGGGTGCCTTCCGCGTGCTTGCGCCGCGGGACGAGCGTGTGCGGCGCGTCGAACCGCCGGGCCGCGGCGCCGGCGAGCAGGTCGTCCCGGCCGGCGTAGTCGAGGACCCGCACCCACGGCGGCGTGCCCGCCCCGCCCGCCTCGAGGGCGACGAGGAACCCGCCGTCGGGCATGGCCACGATGTGCGGCTGGGACGCGAGCTCGTCCAGCCGCGCCCGCCACGCCCAGCGGGCCAGGTCCGGGGAGGTCGCCACGTGCACGTCGAACCGCCCCCGGCCGACGCCGCAGTGGTAGACGGCCAGGTAGCCGCCGGCCGGGTCGGCGATGACCTTCAGGGTGTCCATCGCCCGCCCCTGGTCGTCACGCAGGTCGTAGGCGACGGTGGCGCCTGTCACATCACAAAGCGCTTCGACGAGGTCCGGCTCCGGCATCGCGCCATTGTCTCAAGGTCGCCACAGGTTCGCCTCCGTAGCGTGTCGGCATGACCTCCGTGCTGACGTGCGCCGCCGTCGCCGCGGCGGTGCTGCTGCTCGCCCGCGTCCGCAACTGCCGCCCCGCACCACCCCCGGCCCGCCCGTCCCACGCCCGCCCGTCCCACGCCCGCCCGTCCCACGCCCGTCCGACTGGTCGCCGCCGGCTCCGGCCGCGGGTCCGGCGCCGGCGGACCAGGCCGCCGGCCCGCGGGTCACGCCGCTGAGCGCCGGGTGCCGCTGACCGCGGTGCCGGGCAGGCGGCCGGCGCGGGAGTGCCCGGTGAGCGTCTCGCCGTCCACGACCACGTCGAACTCGAGGTTGAGGCGCATCGGCCGGGTGACGGACTGCCGCCAGGTCACCCGCGGCCCGTCGGACCGGATGTCGGTGAGCTCGACGGTCTCGGACTTCGTCGCCGCGGTGCCCGTGAGCCCGCCGCCGGTGTCCGTGAACGCGTATACGGCCTGGATCGTGCCGATCGGGGTCTTCATCCGGACGTCCCAGGTGCCGAGGATCGATGCCATCGCGGGTCCGCCGTTCAGACCGTGACGGGCGTGCGGCCGGTGTTGCGCCAGACGATGCCGCGCCGCTCATACTCGAAGAGCGTCTCGACCGCGTGCGCGACCCGCGGCCCGAACTCGCGCTCCACGATGTGCAGACCGAGGTCCAGCCCGGAGGTGACGCCGCCGGCGCTGATGAGGTCGCCGTCGTCGACGACCCGGGCCCGGACGACGTCGACGCCGGTCGCCTCCAGCACGTCCAGGCCCACGTGGTGGGTCACGGCCGGCCGGCCCTCGAGCAGCCCGGCCATGGCCAGGGCCAGTGACCCGCCGCAGACGGTGGCGACCGTCACCTCGGGGTGCTCGAGGGCGGCCCGCAGCAGCGGCACCGCCGCCGACTGGGCGAACCGGGCCAGCAGCACGGGGATCGTCTCCACGCCGTCGTCGGGGTCACCGGCGATCGGGCCGCTGGCACCCGGTACCACCACATAGCCTGGGCGGTCAGGCCGCAGCGCCGCGGTCGCCCGCAGCGTCAGTCCGCGCGTGCCGCTGACCACCTCCCGGGGCCCCTCGGCCGCCACGAGCTCGACGTCGAGCCCGCCTCCGGCCGCGTCCCCGCCGGCCGCGAGGACCTCGAACGGCGCGACGACATCGAGCGGGTCGAACCCGTCGAACAACACGATCTGCACCAACATGCCCTTGATCCTCGGCCGCGCCGGCGCCCCCGAACAGTGGCCGGAATGCCAGGCCTCAACGGGTTTCGGCCGCCAGGAAGCGGCGGAGGTGGTGGCGGAGGCCTTCGCGCTCGTCCGCGGTCATGTGCGCCAGGAGCTCGTCGTTGACCCTGGCCGCCACCCGCTCGGCCGCGGCGAAGCGTTCCCGGCCGGCGTCGGTGAGCTCCACGACGTTGACCCGGCGGTCGCCCGCGGCCGCGCGCCGCACGACCAGCCCGCGGGCCGCCAGCTCGTCGATGGTCCTGGTCATCGTCGACTTGTCGCTGCCGGTCCGCCCGGACAGCTCCCGCTGGTTGGCCGGGCCGCCGCGGTGCAGGTTGAGCAGCACGCCGAAGTGGCGGCCCTCGATGTCGAGCGGGGCCAGCCCGGCCGCGAACGCGTCCGCCGCCCGCCGGCCGGCCAGCCGCAGCAGCGGCCCGAGGTTGTACTCCATGCCGGCCATCCTAGTCGCAGGTGATACCTTCTCACATGAGAACATCTCAACGGGGAGGAACACTATGCGCTGGCCGTTCCGGATCGCCATGAGCACCACGGCGGTGATGCTCTTCGACCAGGCCGTCTTCGCCGGGCAGTTCCTCGCCGGGACGTTCGGGGCGCTGCACACGCACCGCGCCAACGCGACCTACAGCGGGATCGCGGTCCTGGTCGCGGCCGCGGCCGCCGTGCCGCTGCGGTGGCCGGGGCGGGGGCCGCTGTGGCCGGTGCTCGCGTGCCTCGGGCTGTTCGGGCTCATCGCGCTGCAGATCGTCCTCGGGTTTCAGCGGCTCCTCACCGTGCACGTCCCGCTCGGGGTGGCGATCATCGGCCTCGCCGCCGGGCTGGCCGTCTGGTCGTGGCGGCCGGACCGGGTCGCCGCGTGAGACGGCGGGAGCTGCTGGGGCTGCTCGCGGCCGCGGCCGGCGTCGGGGTGCCCCTCGCCGGAGGCTGGCGGGGTTCGACGTCCACCGGGCTGCTGCTGCCGAGCCGCCGCCCGCGGCCGGTGCCGTTCCGGGTGCCGCTGCCGGTGCCGGCGGTGCTGCGGCCGGTCCGCCACGATGACGAGGGCGAGCACTACGAGATCGTGCAGCGGGTCGCCCGGGTGGAGATCCTGCCCGGGGTGTCGACGGAGATCTGGGGGTACGGCGGAAGCTTCCCCGGGCCGACGATCCTCTCCCGCTCCGGCCGCCCCGCGGTGGTCGTGCACCGCAACGAACTGCCGGTGCCGACCGTCGCGCACCTGCACGGCGGGCGGACACCGGCCGAGTCCGACGGCTACCCCACCGACCTGCTGCTGCCGGCCGGCTCCAGCGACCACGCCGCCCACATGCCGGCGATGTTCGACGCGCGGGCCGTCATCAAGACCGGTTCGCGGGGGTACCGCTACCCGCTCCGACAGCCCGCCGGCACACTCTGGTATCACGACCACCGCATGGACTTCACCGGCCCCGGCGTGTGGCGCGGCCTCGCCGGCTTCCACCTCGTCAGCGACACCGCCGAGGACAACCTTCCCCTCCCCCGCGGCCCGCGCGACCTGCCGCTGATGCTCATGGACCGCTCGTTCGGCCCCGACGGCGAACTGCTGTATCCCAGCGCCGACCCGGCCCTGGTCACCCCCGGCGTCACCGGCGGGTTCGGTGCGGGCGTGCTCGGCGACGTGATCCTCGTCAACGGCGCGCCGTGGCCGGTCGCCGACGTCGACGCCGCCCGCTACCGGCTGCGGCTGCTCAACGCGTCCAACGCCCGCCGCTTCCGGCTGGCCCTCGACCCGCCCCGGGGCGGCTTCACCCAGATCGGCGCGGACGGCGGCCTCCTGGACCGGCCCGTGCACCACGACGCGGTGGAACTGGCCCCGGCGCAGCGGCTCGACGTTGTCGTGGACTTCAGCGGATACCGGATCGGGCAGGAAGTCACGATCCTCAACACCTTCGGCACCGGCGGCACCGAGAACGTCCTGCGGTTCCGGGTCGTGCGCGCGGCCCCGGACGACACCGCGATCCCAGCGACACTGCCCGGCGAGCCCGGTCCGGCCACCGACGCCCGCACGCCGGTGCGGACGATGGAGTTCCGCCACGCCGAGGTCGGCGGCATGCCCGGCTGGGCCGTCAACGGCCGGCCGTTCGCACCCGACGCCGTCCACGCGCGGGTGCGCCGCGGCGGGGTCGAGGTGTGGCGCCTGGCCGGCGACTTCCACCACCCGATCCACCTGCACGGCGCCACGTTCCAGGTCCTGACCCGCGGCAACGGCGGCCCGGGCCCCTACGACGCCGGCTGGCGCGACACCCTCGACCTGCGCCCGGCCGAGCAGGCGACGATCGCGGTCCGCTTCGGCGACGACCCCGGCCGGTACGTCTTCCACTGCCACAACCTCGAACACGAGGACATGTCCATGATGGGCAACATCGTCATCGAGTGACCGCTCCCCTCACCGGCGCGGCGCCGTTCACCCGACCGGCGCGGCTCCCTTCACCCGACCGGCGCCGCCGCCTGAGCGCGGAGCCCTTCCGCCGCACTGACCCGGAGCGGTGACCCCGCCGTGCCCGACTTGAGCGGTGTCGGCGCCGTGCTGGGCTGGAGCGGTGCCGATGCCAGGCTCGGCTGGAGCGGTGTGCCCGCCGTGCGGGGCTTGAGCGGTGCCGGCGCCGTGCTCGGCTGGAGCGGAACGTTCTCGGTGGCGGGGGCCGGGGCCGGGGTGTTCGCTTTGGTGGCGCGCCAGGACAGCAGGCCGACGGGGAGGTCGATCCAGCACGAGAGGATGCGGTACAGCAGCACTGCGGCCGCGGCCGGGGCGGCGGGGGCGCCCGCGGTGGTCAGGGCGACGAGGAGGCTCGCCTCGATCACGCCGATGCCGCCGGGGGTCGCGGGGATCTGGCGGAGCAGCTGGGCGATGAGGTAGCCGGTCGCGATGGTCGTGGCCGGCACGTCGAGCCCGGCGGCGCGGACGGCACAGATGAGGCAGGCGAGGTCGGCCAGCCAGTTGAGGACCGCTATCGACAGTACCGCCAGCCAGCGGCCCGCCGACACGGTGAACGCCAAGGACAGCGTGTGCCGGAGGATGGCCTTGACCTTCGCGACCCGACCGGCGTCGGCGGCGAGCTCGGGCTCGGCCACGCTCCGGCGATGCTCCTGCCGCGGCGCGTCGACCCCGTTCGCCGGCGCACTCGAAAACCTGCCCACGCCTCGGTCCGCGTCGATGGCCGTCGCCGACGCGCGCGAAGGCCCGACCACGCCTCGGTCCACGTCGATGGCCGTCGCCGGCGCGCGCGAAGGCCCAGCCCCGCCTCGGTCCGCGTCGATCGCCGTCGCCGGCGCGCGCAAAGGCCCAGCCACGCCTCGGTCCACGTCGATGGCCGTCGCCGGCGCGCGCGAAGGCCCGACCACGCCTCGGTTGGCGTCGGTGGTCGCGCCCGCGCGCCGTACCGCCCGGGCATGCACCACGCCGAGGACACCGGCGACGGACACGGCGCCGATGATGCCGAGGGCGGCGGCCGAGGGGCGGGCGAGGACGAGGACGTTGCCGGCGTAGAGCAGCGCCAGCCCGACGAGCGACGCCGCGCCGGACAGGAGCATCACCGCGGCCGCGACCGCGCGGGTGGCACCGTTGGCGCGGAAGCGGCTGAACGCGTAGCCGGCCGAGACCGCGGACCCTGCCGGCAGCGCGGCCGCCATCGCCGAGCGGGTGTAGGTGAGGCCGAGGGAGGCCCCGGCCCCCATCCGCGAGCCGAACGCGGCCAGGAGCTGCCGCTGCTGCTCCGAGAACGCGACCATGGCCACGATCGACAGTGCGGCCGCCGCGGCCAGCCACCCGGTCCCGGCCGTACGCAGCGTCGCCCAGGTGGCCCCCGGCGACGGCAGGTGCCCACGCAGTTCCAGCCCGCCCACGACCACGCCGACGACGAGGAGTCCGGTCCGCCAGTACCTCAGCTTCACGGACTCAATCTTCGGCAGCCACAGTAAGAACGAGCCCGCCCCCCGCATAAGAATTACGTGAGAGAACGCCGCCCGCCGACGCCCCCGCTCAGCCCGCCGGCAGCCAGGCCTGCAACAGCGCCACGAACTCGAGGACCGCCAGCCCGGCCACCGTGACCGAGAGCACACCCACCCCGGCAGCCCCCGACACCGTGAAGTCCCGCGCCCGCCCCCGATCCGGCCGGACCAACGCCTCGACCCGCCGCACAGTACTGGACCCGCCAAACCCGAGCACGTCCGGCGAACCCGGCACACCCTCCGGCCCGCCATGCACACCGCCCGCCCCACGCCCGCCCTCCGAGCCGCACGCGACATCCGAGGCGGGCAAGCCATCGGAGCCGCGCGCGAGATCGGAACCGCGCGCGAAGTCGGAGCTGGACGCGCACTCGGAGCCGTGGGCGGCGAGCGCGACCTTCGCGATGCTGTGCGCGACATCCGGCCCATGCGCTACATCCGAGCCACGCGCGAGATCGGAGCTGGACGCGCACTCGGAGCCGTGGGCGGCGAGCGCGACCTTCGCGATGCTGTGCGCGACATCCGGCCCACGCGCTACATGCGAGCCGCGCGCGAACTCGGAGCTGGACGCGAACTCCGAGCCGTGGGCGGCGAGCGCGACCTTCGCGATGGTGTGCGCGACGAGCCGCCGGTCGGCGACGGTGCGGGCGGCGTCCTCGTCGGCGCTGCGTTCGACCAGCAGGCAGACGGCGGACTCGACCGGGCGCAGCAGCGGGTTGATGGCCGTCGCGACCGCGGCGACGGCGGTCGTGCGGTGATGGTTGTAGCGCAGATGGGCCCGCTCGTGCGCGAGGACGGCGGCCCGCTCCCGGGCGTCGAGCAGCCGCAGCAGACCGCTCGTCACGAGCACATGTCCCCGACGACCGCGTCCGGGTGGCACCGCGACCGCGCGCGGGCTGTCCCAGTCGGCGACCACCAGCCCGTCATCACCCCACCCCGCATCGCCCCGCCTCATGCCGCGCAACCCGCCCTCGCCCGGCCCGACACTGTGCTCCCCGACATCGCCCGGCCACGCGCCGTGCCGCACGTCCTCAGCCGGTCCCGCGTTGTGCGGCGCATCCTCGGCCGGCCCCGTGTTGTGCAAAGCATCCTCGGCCCGCCCCGCGACGTGCAAAGCATCCTCAGCCGGCCCCGCGACGTGCAAAGCATCCCCGGCCGGCCCCGCGACGTGCAAAGCATCCCCGGCCGGCCCCGCGACGTGCAAAGCATCCCCGGCCGGCCCCGCGACGTACAAAGCATCCCCGCCCCGCCCTGCTATGTGCGACGCGTCCTCGGTCCGCCCGGTGCCGTGCAGCGTGCGGGTGACGGTGCGGCGGCGGTGGAGGCCGGTCGCGAGGCGGGCGCCGATCCAGAGCAGCAGCAGGGCCGCAGTGATGGCCAGGGGGTCGGGGACGGGTTCGGGCAGGTGGCGGCCGTCGGCGGTGGAGAGGTGCGCGTACCGCTCGACGGCCGGCAGGTCATCCACCAGCGTGGCCGCGACGAGCAGGAGGCACACCAAACCGGAGACCCCCGTGGCGAGTGAACCCGCGGCGAGGGCCCGGGCCGCCCGCTCGGGCCGTCCGACGCGCGCGGCCAACCGAGCCAACGGCCACAGCAGCGCCGGCAGCAGCAGCATCAGCATCGCGGCCGGAGCGTGCACGAGCCACGTCATCCGGCGTCCAGACCGGACGAACAAGCCAACGCCAAACCGGGCGAAGAAGCCAACGCCAAACCGGGCGACGAGGCCAACGCCAAACCGGGCAAAGGCGCCGACACCAGACCCGGCGACGAGGCCAACGACGGAGCCGGCGCTGGAGCGGGCACGAGCCAGGTCATCCGGCGTCCGGGTCTTGGAGCAGTGCGCGCAGGAGGGCGGCGTCGGCGGGCTCCAGGTCGGCCGTGAACTGGCGCAGGACGGCGGAGCGGTCGCCGGGGCCGTCGAGGGCGGCGCGCATCCGGCGGGCGGCCGCGGTGGCCTGGTCCTCGGCCGGGAAGTATTCGTAGCCGCGGCCGCCGCCGAGGCTGGCGCGCCGCCGCACCCGGCCCTTCTCGAGGAGCCGGGTCAGGATCGTCAGGACGGTGTTGTAGGCCCGGTCGCCGCCGAGGCGCTGCTGGACCTGGGCCGGGCTCAGCGGGCCGTCGGCGGCCCACAGCGCGGCCATGACGTCCGACTCGAGGGAGCCCCAGGCGCGGCGGTCGGTACTCACCGGGCAACAGTACCGAGCGGGCGGCCGGACGCGGAACGACCGGCCACTATCGGGACCGGGCGCGGGTGCGGGCGCGGAGCAGTTCGACGGCGATGGGGACGACGGAGAGCACGACGATGCCGATGAGGATGAGCTCGATGTTGTCGCGGACGAACGCGATCCGGCCGAGGAAGTAGCCGAGGGTCGTGACGCCGCAGGACCAGATGACGCCGCCGATGATGTTGTAGAGGACGAAGGTGCGGTAGTGCATGTGGCTCGCGCCCGCGACGATCGGGGTGAAGGTGCGCACGATCGGCACGAAGCGGGCCAGGACGATGGAGCGGGCGCCGTAGCGGTCGAAGAACTCCTGGGCCTTCGTCAGGTTGGACTGTTTGAACAGCCGGGCGTCGGGGCGGCGGAACAGCGACGGGCCGACGCGGCGGCCGAAGAGGTAGCCGACCTGGTCCCCGGCGATGGCGGCGATCGAGATGAGCAGGCAGACGAGCCACAGCGGCTGGTGCAGGTAGGTGCCGGAGGCGACCAGCAGGCCGGTGGTGAACAGCAGCGAGTCGCCGGGCAGGAAGAACCCGATCAGCAGGCCGGACTCGGCGAACACGATCGCGAGAATGCCGATCAGGCCGAACGTCGAGATGAGGTACTGCGGATCCAGGAAATGCATGGCGCGGGCGACCTCTTACATATTGTAGGTGACGACCTCCCCCGACCATACCCGGGCTTCCTGAAAACAAGTTGAGAGCCGTGCTCTGAAAATTTCAGCGCGAAACACCAGCTCAGGCCGCATGCGAGAGATCGATTGAACCCTGGCCGCACAGGTTGCCGTACCACGCGACGAGACCGCCGCGGGGCCTCACGGAACCAACCCATAGCTGCTCTGAAGGGTCGGCACTCGCATGTCCACAATCGACACCAAGACATCTATCTTTCGACGGCGGAAGTGGCTGCTCCTCGGCGCCGGCGTGGCCGCGGTGGCCAGCGTCGGGCTCGGGCTCGGCGTCGCGGGCGCACAGACCAGCTCCGGCGCGAACGCCTCGCCCGGCAACATCGTCTGCCCGACGGTGTCGGACAAGCTGCCGGCGGTCCCCGTCGAGGCCCGGGCCGAGGTCGAGCGCAACCTGCAGCTGCTCAACACCCAGGTCGCCGAGGCCAATCAGCGTCTGGTGAGCAGCGTCGGCCAGGGCGGCGCCAACTTCGTCAACAACGCGATCCTCGGACCGCTCAAGGACAAGCGGGCCTCGACCATCGACCGGATCGCCATCGCCATCGGCCGGCACGCGGCCAAGCCGACCGGCCTGGAGTCCCTGGCCGGCTGCCAGCTCGTGAAGGGTCAGCCCCCGGCGACGGCCGTCGTGCCCGCGCCGGTGGTGACGAAGACGACCACGGCGACGAGGACGACCGCGCCACCGGCCGGCAACCAGACCGGCGGCAACCAGACGGGCGGCAACCAGGCCGGCCGCACCATCGCCTGCCCGTCCGTCGCCGACAAGCTGCCCGCGATCCCGGCACCGGCGCAGGAAGAGGTCGACCGCAACCTGACGCTGCTGCAGACCCAGATCGCCGAGGCCGAGCAGCGCCTGGCCACGAGCGTGGGCCAGGGCGGCCCCAACTTCGTCAACAACGCGATCCTCGGACCGCTGCAGGACAAGCGGTTCGCCACCATCAACCGGATCGCGACCGCGATCGGCCGGCACGCGCCCCGCCCGGAGGGCCTGGCCGAGTCCCTGTCCACCTGCACCCTGGCCTAGAACCACGAACATTCGGCGGGGGTACTGCGGCGGCCGCAGTACCCCCGCCATCAATGCTCTGGGCCCGTCGAGCCGCGCACGATCAGCCGGGTCGGCAGCGAGAGGCGGGCGGCGGCGGGGCGGTCCCGGTCCTCGATCAGGTCGTTGAGGAGGTCGACGCCGGCCCGGCCGCACTGGTCCTTCGGCTGGGCGACGGTCGTGAGGGCCGGGCTGACCAGGGCGGCGGCCGGAATGTCGTCGAAGCCCACGATGCTGACGTCGGCCGGGACCCGCACGCCGCGGATGGCGAAGCGGCTCATGAGGCCCAGGCCGATCATGTCGTTGTACGCGATGACCGCCGTGACCGACGCGGCCAGGACGAGGTCGGCGGCGGCGACACCACCCTCGAAGTCGGGCGACACCGGGCCCGTCTCGGCCACCTCGAGGCCGAGGGCGGCGGCGACGGCGCGCACCGCGCGGGCGCGTTCGCGGTTGACCCAGGAGGCCCGCGGGCCGGCCACGTAGGCGACCCGCCGGTGGCCGAGGGCGGCGAGGTGGGCGAGGGCCTGGCGGACGCCGTCGGCGTTGTCGAAGATGATCGACGGCAGCGGGCCGACCCGGCGGTTGAGCAGGACGACCGGGATGTCGCCACAGACGGAGCGCAGCTCGTCGTCGGGAGCTCGGGGCGCGCACAGGACGAAGCCGTCGACCTGTTTCGTGAGCGTGCGGATGACCTCGACCTCGGTGGCGGGGTCCTCGTCGGAGTCGGCGAGCAGGACGGCCAGTCCGAACTCCCGTGACCGGCGCTGGGCCGCCTTCACGATGCCCGGGAAGAACGGGTTGGCGATGTCGGGCACCACCAGGCCGATGGTGCCGGTGCGCCCGGTGCTCAGGCCGCGCGCGATCCCGCTGGGCCGATACCCGAGCCGGGCGACGGCCCGCTCGACCCGCTCCCGGGTGGCCGGCCGGACCTGGTCCGGTGTCGCCAGGGCCCGGGACACCGACGACTGGGAGACCCCGGCCAGCCGGGCCACGTCCTTGATCGTCGCCGCCATGCGAGACCTCCCGACGCCCGCTCGAACCGGTTCCAGAATGTGTCAGTTCCTGACGGCAAAATACGGTGGTGATCGATGTATTGACAAGTATCGAGCTACGGGACCAGGGTGGAACCGTTTCCGGAGAGCTCGTCCGCCAACCAGCCCGGAGACCGAGGAGAGCCGACACATGAAGAGAAGGAACCTGCTCGGCGCGGCCGCCGGGCTGTCGATCGGCGCGGTCGCCGCCGCACCGGGCCGGGCCGTCGCCGCCGTCGGTGAGCAGCTCGGCAACTACGCGAGCCACGTCACCGACGCCCGCAGCGTCACCGTCACCAGCGCGTCCGGCCAGCGGCTGCGCATCACCGCCTACGGCAACCAGATCGTCCGCGTCCGCGCGATCCGCAGCGGCGAGACGTTCTTCGCCGACTCGCGCTACGAGATGGTCGTGCCCGCCAACCACGCCGGCATGGGCGGCACGCTGACCGTCACCGACGCCGGGGCCGCGCTGACGATCGTCACCGGTGCCGCCGACGGCGTCCGGATCGTGCTGTCGAAGAACCCGCTGCGGCTGGAGTTCTACCATCGGGGTACCGGCGCGCTCCTGGCCAAGGAGGACGCCACCCGCAGCATCACGTGGGGCGGTACCAACAACAGCATTGTCACGGAGGCGTTCGTCCCGCCGCCGGCCGACGAGCACTTCGTCAAGGGCGGTCACGGCTTCTTCGGGCGCTCCCCGCGCGTCGACCGCACCGGCGACGTCGTGGCCCACAACTACGGCACCGTCCGCAACGACCAGGCCCCGGCGATCGTGCCGCTGTATTTGTCCACCAAGGGCTACGGGGTGTTCTGCAACACGACGTTCGACGTCACCTACTCCTTCGCCGCCGGCACCGCCCGCGACTACTCGTTCGCCACCGACGAGCACAACACCGCCGGCGTGCGGCCGCAGCTGGACTACTTCCTCATCAACGGGCCCGAGTTCGCGAAGCTGCTCGACCGCTACACGCAGCTGACCGGCCGCCCGCGCCTGCCCCGGCTGGCCATCTTCGGCCTGCACATGACCGACAAGAACTTCCCCGACGTCAGCGACCAGACCTGGTGGCGCACGAAGATCACCCAGCACCGCAACGCGGGCTTCCCGTTCGACCACCACGTCAACGACAACCGCTGGCGGGCCGGGACGGGCGCGTGGGGCGGCTCGTGGTTCGAGTTCAGCCCCGTGCGCTGGCCCGACCCGGCCGGCTACCAGACCTGGGCGGCCGACAACGGCGTGACGATGACGCTGGACTACAACCGCAACAACTCCAACCTCATGGCCGGCTGGGTCGGCGGACCGCCCCCCGGCTACAGCTTCAAGGCCGCCGACCTCACCGGCGTCGCCGACAACGGCTCGGTCCCCGACTGGAGCAACCCGGCCACCCGCGCCTGGGTGTGGAGCGTGTTCTGGTCAAAGGCTTTGAACCCGTCGCTGGGGTACCCGGGGGACGGCCTCTGGCTCGACGAGCCCGACGAGCTCGGCCCGATCCCCTACAACGCCGACAGCGCCGGTGGCAAGAAATGGTCGGAGCTGCGCAACGCCTACTTCTTCTACCTCCACAAGGGCGTCGGGGAGGAAGGCTGGGACCGCGCCCTCGCGAGGCGGCCGTGGACCTGGAGCCGGGGCGCGTCGGCCGGGCAGCAGCGCTACGGGCACTACTGGACCGGTGACATCGCCTCCACCTACGACGAGATGCAGCAGCAGATCCGCGGCATGCTCAACGGCGGGATGGGCGGGTTCCCCTACTCCAACATCGACGGCGGCGGCTTCCAGGGCGGCACCGGCGGCCTGATCTCCGAGCCGTTCTACCGCAACTGGACGGCCGCGTGGTCGAGCCTGTCGCCGATCTGGCGGCCGCACAGCGGGGCCAGCACCACCTCGCAGGGCGCGGTCGCGTCCCGCTGGCCCCTCGATCAGAGCGCGGCGATCCAGGCCGACTTCCGCAAGTACGGCGAGCTGCGGTACACGCTGCTGCCCTACATCTACAGCATCGCCCACGAGGCCGCGGCCACGGGCCTGCCGATGGCGCGGGCGATGGTCATCGACTACCAGAGCCGCCCCAACGCCTACACGCACGACCTGCAGTACCTGTGGGGCCCGTCGATCCTCGTCGCCCCGGTCACGTCGGACGGCGGAGCCACCCAGAACGTCTGGCTGCCGGCCGGCTCCACCTGGTACAACTTCTGGGCCGACGTCAAGCATGTCGGCACCGACGCCGCCGACCTGCCCTACGTCACCCACACCGGCGAGATCGTCCTGTTCGTCAAGGCCGGCGCGATCCTGCCGAAGTACCAGTACGCGCAGAGCACCGCGTACCTGAACAAGCGGCAGCTGGAGCTGGAGATCTGGGCCGGCGCCGACGGCTCGTTCAACCTGGTCGAGGACGACGGCGTCACCGAGGCCTACCGGGTGTCCGGCGCGAAGAGCACCACCACGCTCACGTGGACCGACGCCGCGACCCGGGCCACCGTCGGCACACCGCAGGGCACCTACACCGGGGCACCGGCCGCGCGCCGCTACGTCGTGCGGATCCACGGGCTGACCGCTCCGGTCGGCATGCGGGTCAACGGCGGTGCCACCCTGCCGGCCTACAACACCGAAGCAACGGCCATGACAAGCGGCGGGGGTACTGTCTGGGACGGCACCCGGAAGATACTGACCGTCGTCACCTCGTCGATCCCCACCACGACCGCGGTCACCGTCGAGCCGAGCGGAGCCGCGTTCCCCGCGGCCACCGGCGGCACCGCCTACCCGGCGGAGCGGGCCGTGCTCAGCGGCGCCGTCATCGACACCCGCCACCCCGACTACACGGGCACGGGTTTCGTCGACTTCTCCGACGCGACCGGGGCCTATGTGCAGTGGACGGTCGCCAACACCACCGCCGGCGCCCGGACCCTGACGTTCCGCTACGCCAACGCCGGCACCGCCAACCGGCCACTGTCCATCTCGGTCAACGGCACGGTCGTCAACGGCGCCCTGGCCTTCAACCCGACCGGCTCCTGGGACACCTGGGCCACCACCTCGTTCACGACCACCCTGCCGGCCAGCGGCTCGATCACCGTCCGGGCCACGACCACCGGCGCCAACGGTGCGAACATCGACAGCCTGACGGTCAGTTAGCGCGTCGGGTGCTGCGGCGGACGACCAGGTCCGGGGCGAACACCCGGTGGCTCGCCGCGGCACCCTCGAGGACGGCCAGCAGCAGGTCGAGGGCGGCGATACCGAACTCCTCGTGCGGCGCCCGCACGGAGGTGAGCGGCACCAGGGAGTTCTCCGCGTACTCGATGTCGTCGTAGCCGACGACCGCGATGTCCTCGGGGACCCGGACCCCGCCGGTCGCCAGGGTCTGGATCAGGCCGATGCCGAGCAGGTCGTTGACCGCGAAGATGCCGTCCGGGCGGCGCTCGGCGGGCCGCTCGAGCAGCTGCGCGGCGATCCGGTGCCCGGTGGCGATGACCCGCGGCTCGACGTCGATGACCTCCAGGGTCACGGTGCCGGCCGCCCGGACCGCGTTGCTGGCCCCCTGGAGCCGGTCCGCGACCTGGCGGATGCCGAGCGGCCCGCCGACGAACGCGATGTGCCCGCAGCCGGCCTCGATGAGGTGCTGGACGGCGAGGTACCCGCCGGAGACGTCGTCGATCGACACCGACGGCTGGGCCGCGCCCTCCGCCGCCCGGCCGACGAGGACCGACGGCGTCCCCCGGTCCCGGATCGCGGCCAGGCGGTGCTCGATCGGGCGGGGCGAGGCGACCAGCATTCCCCGGACCCCGTGCTCCTCGAACAGCTCGAGGTAGGAGTCCTCGCGGGCCGGGTCGCCGCCGGAGTTGGCGATGAACATCGACAGGCCGGCCGCGGCCGCGCGGCGCTCCGCCCCCTCGGCGATGGTGGCGAAGAACGGGTTGCTCACGTCCGGGACGATGTACGCGATGGTGGTCGAGTGCCCGAGCCGCAGCTGCCGGCCCGCGTTGTTGCGCACGAAGCCGAGCCGCTCGATGGCGTCCTGGATGCGCTTCGCCTTCTCCGCCGACACCCGGTCCGGGTGGTTGAGGTAGTGCGACACCGTGCCCAGGGAGACGCCGGCCGCGTTCGCCACGTCCCGGATGCCGATCCTCGCCAACTCCCACCATCCACCCCGAGCCGGCCCCGCGCCGCCTACGCGGGACCGGCCCCCTTTACCCCACTCGGTGCAACGCTTGTGTTCGTTACCGGTTCGGGAAGTCCTCCGGCACCGGGCCGGCGGGCACGGCGTGGCCTTCCGCGTCGGCCGGGTCGCGGTACAGGTGGCCGAAGCGGCCGCCGGTCGGGAACCCCGTCTGCACGAAGAAGCCGTGCAGGTCCTCGTAGACCGCGAGGACGTCGTGGGTGTCGCCGGCCTGGGTCAGTACCATGTCGCCGGTCTGCACGTAATGCTCGTCCCCGTCGACCAGGACCCGGGCCTTCCCGCCCGCGATGAACCACAGCTCGTGGTCGTCGTGGTGGTGCCGCTCGAACCGGCCGCCGGCCACCGGCACCGCGAACCGGCCGGCCCCGGCGACCTCGCACCACTCGGGCCGGTCCGCCGGATTGAGCCAGCGGCCGGGCGGGAACACCGGCATCAGCGGACCTGGCTCCAGGCCGGCGCCACCCCGGGGTCGATGATGCGGGCGTCGGGCAGCCCGTCGAGGCCCGTCTCGGCGCCGCCCGGGGTGTAGACGACGACCAGGCGCAGCGGCCGCCACGTGGTGTTGTAGGTGGAGTGCAGGGTGTTGGCCGGGATGTACACGGCGTCGCCCTCCCGGATCGGGAACGCCGGCCCGTCGCCGATCGTCTGCTCGCCCTCGCCGGAGATCACGTAGATGACCTCCTCCTCGTTGGGGTGCACGTGCGGCGCGTGGCCCTGCGCCGGGTAGACGATCACCTCGCCGGTGGTCAGCCCGGCGCCCTCGTCGAGGTGCGGAGTGACCAGCCACTTGATGGTGCCCCAGTCGAACACCCGGGTCGGGTTGTCGTCGGGGCGGCGGAAGGTCGTCATGCGGACTCCTTGATGGCTTTGAACGCGGTCAGCTGGGCCTCGATGGCCCGTTCGGTGGGGAGGCGCTCGACCGAGGAGGCGCCGAAGAAGCCGACCACCCCCGTCGTGTTGGCCAGGATGTAGCGGGCGTCGTCGGGCTCGGCGATGGGCCCGCCGTGGCAGAGCACGATGATGTCCGGGTTGACGGCCACGGCCGCGTCGCGCATCGCCTGCACCCGCCGCGCCGACTCCTCCAGGCTCAGCGCCGTCCGCGCGCCGATCGAGCCGCTGGTCGTCAGCCCCATGTGCGGCACCAGAACGTCGGCCCCGGCGTCGGCCATGGCCGCGGCCTGCTCGACGTCGAACACGTAGGGCGCGGTGAGCAGCTCCCGCTCGCGCGCCAGCCGGACCATGTCGATCTCGAGCTGGAAGCTCATGCCGGTCTCTTCCAGGTTCTGCCGGAACACGCCGTCGATGAGCCCGACGGTCGGGAAGTTCTGCACCCCGGCGAACCCGAGCCCGGCCAGCTCGTCGAGGAACCGCCCCATGACCCGGAACGGATCGGTACCGTTGACACCCGCGAGCACGGGGGTGTCGCGGACGATGGGCAGTACCTCCCGGCTCATGTCCACGACGATCTGGTTCGCGTCGCCGTAGGCGAGCAGCCCACTGAGCGACCCCCGCCCCGCCATCCGGTAACGCCCCGAGTTGTAGATGATGATCAGGTCGGCGCCACCGGCCTCGGCCGCTTTCGCCGAGATCCCGGTCCCGGCCCCGGCCCCGATGACCGGCCGCCCGGCCGCGACGGTGGCCCGCAGCCGCTCCAGCGCGGAAGTCCGATCCATGCTCACACCACCGCCGTCGAGCGCTGGGCCGCGATGAGCGCATGCAGCCGCTCGGCCGCGGCGACCGCGAACTCGGGATCGTTGATGTGCAGGGGCGAGTCGACCACTTCGACCGCGCCGGCCTCGTGGAGTACCGCGTCGAACAGCGCCTTGGACGCGTCGGGGTCCTCGAACGGCATCCCGGGGGCGTCGAGCGCGGACACCCCGCCCCGGGGCACCGCGAGGACGGTCGGCCCGGTGGCGGCCGCGAGCTTCCGCCCGATCCGGCGCCCGAGCTCCGCGTTCTCCTCAGGGGTGGTCCGCATCAAGGTGACGGTCGGGTTGTGCACGAAGAACTGCCGATGCGCGAAGGCCGGCGGTACCGTCTCCCGGGGCCCGAAGTTCACCATGTCGAGCGCCCCGAGGCTGACCACCTGCGCAACGCCGGCGATTCCGGCCGCGGTGAGCCGGTCCGGCCCCGCCGACAGCACACCCCCGACGAGGTCATCGGCGAGCTCGGTCGTCGTCAGGTCGAGCACGCCGGCGAGGAGCCCGGAGCGGGCCAGCCCCTCCAGGGCCCGCCCACCGGACCCGGTGGCGTGGAAGACGAGCACCTCGTAGCCGAGCTCCTCCAGCCGCCCCCGGGCGGCGTCGACGGCCGGCGTGGTGACCCCGAACATGGACGCGGCCACCAGGGGCCGATCGTCGGCGACGGCCTCCCGCCGCGAGTAGGCGGCCGCCATCCCCGCGATCCCGGCCGCGGCGTTGCCGAGGATGGCCCGGGAGAGCTGGTTGATGCCCGAAATGTCGACCACGCTGTACATCATGGTCACATCCGCCGCCCCCACGTACGGCGAAACGTCTCCCGCCGCCATCGTGGACACGATCAGCTTCGGCAGCCCGATGGGCAGATCCCGGACCGCCCGGGCCGCGATGGACGACCCACCGCTCCCCCCGAGCGCGAGCACACCGTGCACAGCCCCCCGGGCGACGAGCGGCGCGAGCACAGCGGCGGCCCCTTCCCCCATGGCCGTGACCGCAACCCCACGATCGTTCCCGTCCCGAAGCGCGGCAATGCTGGTCCCAGCCGCGGCCGCGACGTCTTCCTGCCCGATCACGGACGAGGGCGCCACGGGCGTCAGGGGCGCCGGAAACCCAACACCCGGCCGAATCCCGACGTCGACAACCAGCACCCCAACCCCGTGCCGAGCGAGCCGCTCAGCCACCCACTCGTACTCAGCACCTTTGGTATCAAGCGTCCCCACCAGGGCCACAGTCGGACGCGAGCCAACGTCAGTCATGCGCACGCCCGGGGTGCGTGCGGCGGTATGAGTAGCGTCACCACCCCATCCTGAATCCCATTCTGAAACGTGTCAACCACTCGGATGGTGCGCACGAGGATCTTGTTTTGGAACGTGTCAGCCCAACGCTGCGCGGCGAGTTCGAAGGCGACGCGCAGGAGGTGGCCTCCCAAACCGGACCCTTCCCGCCCAAGCCCCCAACGACCCGGCCGCCGACCACACCGCACACAGGCACACAGCGGCAGCGCGCGGACGCGCACACGAACCAACGCACGCAAACGCACACGCGCACGAAACAGCGCACGGACGCGCGCACGAAACAGCGCGCGGACGCGCGCACGAAGCAACGCACGGACGCGGACAGGAAGCAACGCGCGAACGCGGATGCGAGCACGAAGCGATGCGCGAACGCGGACGCGAGCACGAAGCGATGCGCGAACGCGGACGCGAGCACGAAGCGATGCGCGAACGCGGACGCGAGCACGAAGCGATGCGCGGACGCGGACGCGAGCACGAAGCGATGCGCGGACGCGGACGCGAGCACGAAGCGATGCGCGAACGCGGATGCGAGCACGAAGCGATGCGCGAACGCGGACGCGAGCACGAAGCGATGCGCGGACGTGAAGCAACGCGCGGACGCAGACACGAGCACGAAGCAGGCCGGCCAGTGGGGCGGCCGTCGTGGGGAAGCCGCGCCCAAGTCGTGAGCGCGGTCGTGGGCGTGCGAGGTGGGTCGGGTTAGGAGCGCAGTAGGCGGCGGGCCAGGCGGACGCTCTGGGTAGCGGTCAGTTCGGGTAGGTAGGCGCGCAGGACGGCGGTGCCGATCGCGGGTAGGGCGGCCGGGTCGGTGTAGGCCAGGTACAGGGGGCGGTACTGGGGTTGGAACTTGGATTTGAAGGCCAGGAGGGCCCGGAAACCGTACACCGGCTCGAGGCGGGTCGCGGCGTGGTGCAGGAGGTGGGGCAGGCCGGTTGGTGGGGGTGGTTCGCGCAGGGCCAGGGGAACGCCGGAGAGGCTCACGTATTCGGCGCCTTCGTCGCGGAACTGCTGGGCGGCGGTGGCGATCAGGAACTCCATGACGCCGTTGGCGCTGCCCGGGAGGCGGCGCATCACGTCCAGCGTCCAGGCCTTGACGGCGCCCTCGCAGTACACCGGAAGCCAGCTCGTGATGCCGTGAACCTGGCCGGCCGCGTCCACAGCGATCAGGCAGCGCACCGCGTCGTCGTTGAGCTCGTTGACGCCGCCGAGGGTGAAGCGCATCTCCGGCAGGCCCTTGGCGTCCGTCCACTCGTCGGAGACAGCCCGGATCTGGGCGGCGATCGCCGGTGGGGCTTCGCGGAAGCGGTGCCATTCGGCGGTGAGGCCGTCGCGGGCGGCCCGGTTGAGGGCGGTGCGCACATCCTGCCACTGCCGGCCCCGGAACGTCAGGGCGGGCAGGCCGACGCGGGTCTCCTCGGCGACCTGGACCAGGCTCCACCCGGCCGCGGCCAGGGATCGCGCGGTCTCCTCGTCGATGCTGTAGAAGCACGGGCGCCAGCCGCGGGCCAGGCAGTCGCGGCTGAACGCCTCCATCGCGGCGGCGCGGCCGGCCGGGTCGCCGACGGGGCCGCCGAGGGTGAGGGCCACCGACGAGTGGACGCGGTAGGCGATGGCGGTGCGGCCGTCGGCGCTGAACCAGTAGGTGTTGCCGGGCCAGGTCAGCATGTAGGACAGGGCGTCGCCGCCGTGCTGGACGAGCAGGTCGCGGGCGCGGGCGGCGTCGTCGGCGGCGGCCGGGGCGCGGTCGCCGGCGTAGGTGCGGGCGATGCCGGTGAGCACCGCCAGCCAGGCCGCGGTCCCGGCCCAGCCGAGCAGGACCGTGGCGGCCGGGGAGCGGGCGACGAACGCGGGCGGGACGGCGTCGAGGTAGCCGACCGGCAGCAGCCGTGTCGGCAGGTCCAGCAGGAGACCGGTGAAGGTCGGGACGGGCTCGAGCTCGTGGCGCAGCAGCCAGCCGCCGGCGAGGTACACCCCGCACGCCAGCAGCGGCCCGCCGGCCCCGAACGCCCACGCGGCCCGCACCCGCGCCGGGTCGGAACGGGCCGGGAAGTAGCGCCGGTGGGCGGCGAGCAGGGCGGCGACGAGGAGCGGCAGGGCCACGGACGCGACGACGGCCACCGCCTCGGCCGGGTCGTCGAACGGCGCACCGGGCGCGCGCAGCCGCGGCACCAGGTCGAACGCGAGCGCCCCGGCCAGGGCCAGCACCACGTTGGCGGCCACGGCCAGCCACAGCCCGAGCCGCCGGCCCCGCCGCAGCCCCTCGGCCGCGAGCAGCAGCAGCCCGACCGGCAGCACGGACAGCAGCAGCGGCCCGAGCCCGTCGGCCCGCAATTGCGCGACCAGGGACCGGCACTGGGCGCGCAGCTCCGGGTCGGTGCACGCGGCCTGCAGTTCCGTGACGTCCGGCGGCGTGGCCAGGACCACGAACCGGAGCACCGCGAGGGGTCCTTGGGGCTCGGCCGCGAGCACGGCGATCAGGGGCCCGACGGCACCGGCGGCGACGACGAGCGCCAATAACGTGCGGATTTCGGGGGTACTGGGAGCAACCGGCACCCCGCCACTGCCCCGCCGTCGCAGCAGCGGCCCTACCGCCAGCCCGGCCCCGGCGCACACGAGCAGCGCGAAGTCGGCGGGCCGGCCGGCGTAGAGCAGCATCATGCACGCGGGCACCAGCAGCAGCCGGGTCCGCCGCCGCCACAGCGGGGCCAGGACGGCACTGCCGGCGAGCGTCAGCCCGAGCACCGCCGGCAGTGCCCCGATCGTCAGCAGGGTGCGCACCAGCGGGGCCGGGGCGGGCGGCGGCACCCACCAGCCGGGGATGCGGTCCAGCACCGCCAGCAGCGCCAGCGCGGCGGGCACGACGACGAGCTCCAGCCCGGCGAGCACGGCGGCCGTGCGCAGCCGGCCGATCCGCCGGGCGAACGGCACCGCCAGCCCGAACACGGCGGCCGTGGTCACGAGCGCGGCGATCATCGCGGCTCCCCGGCGGTGAGGCCCAGCCGGGCGGTGAGCACGGGCAGCGCCACGACCAGGCCCTGGCCCCAGACGGCCCAGCTGTGCGGGCCCGGCAGCTCCCACCACTCGACCCGCATCGCGGCGCCTTCGCAGGCCAGCCGCATCCGCTTCTGCTGCGGCCCGTAGTCGGTGTCGTCCCGCCCGGAGACCAGCAGCGCCAGGCTGTCGGGGAACTGCCGGGCGGCCAGGATGTCGCGCGGGTTGGCCCGGGCGAAGGCGGCCGCGTCGCCGCCGAACGCGGCCGCGACGGTGCTCTTGCGGTCGTTCAGGGTCGGCTCGTCCTGGCCGGAGATGTCCAGGAACGTCGGGTATCGGTCGGGCCGCCGGACGCCGAGCTGCAGGGCGCAGGTCCCGCCGTAGGAGTAGCCGCCGACGGCCCAGTGCCGCGGGTCCGGGTCGACGTCGAGGTGCTCGCGCAGCCAGGCCGGGACGTCATCGGCGAGGTAGGTCTCGGCGTTGCCGAGCTTCGAGTCCATGCACAGCGGGTTGGCCATCACCGAGCCGAGGCCGTCGGGCATGACGACGATCGGGGCGAGCCCGTCGTGGTGGCGGGCGAAGTCGTTCATGAGCGTCTCGACGTGCCCGCCGTCGAGCCAGTCCCGCGGCGTCCCCGGCTGCCCGGAGATCAGCACGAGCACCGGCAGCTGGGCCCGGGGCGTCGACAGGTAGGCCGGGGGCAGGTAGACCCAGGCCGGGCGGGCCGTGAACCCGGACCGGGTCCCCGGGATCGGCGTGTTCATCAGCCGCCCGTGCAGGCCGAGCTCGGCCGGGCGCCGCCACACCGGCGCGAGGCCGCGCCCGGGGGCGGGCGTGACCAGCCGGGGCGCGGCCACGGTGGCGTCGGCGACGCTGATGGCGTTGGACGGGCGCAGCCCGAGCGCGGCCCGGAGGCTGTCGTACTGCCCGAACATGGCGTTGATCTCGGAGGCGCAGCCGAGCACCGCGACCCCGGCCACGACCACGCTGAGCAGCCGCCGCAGCGTGCGGGAGCCGGGCCACCACAGGGCGGCCAGCCCGACCGCGGCCAGGCCCAGCCCGGCCCACACCAGCACCATCGTGGGCAGCCGGTCGGGGAACGGCCGCCAGACCCGGTCGACGAGGTAGCCGGCGGTCAGGGCCAGGGTCGCGGCGACACCGCAGGTGACCAGGGCGCGGCCGGGGCGGCGGCGGGCGACGCCGTGCAGCAGCAGGCCGAGCGCGACGATCGCGGCCGCGGACACCGCGAACGGCACCGGTCCGTGCAGCAGCGACCAGTCCAGGGGCCGCTTCATCGGGCCAGGGTCCGGGGGCCGGGCCGGTCGGGGCGCACCGGGTGCATCGGGTGGCCCTTGGGGCGGTGGCAGTGCCAGGTCGAGCGGCGGCCGGGCGGCAGGGCCCGGTGCGACGGCGCCGGTGACCGGGCGGCCGAGCGGCTCGGGCACGAGGGCGTGGTGTAGTCCGTGCGGATCACCGCGGGCTGTGGCCGGCCCGCGGCCGCCGAGACCAGGTCGACCGCCGCGCCCAGCACCACTGCCGCGCCGAGCAACGCCGCCGCCATCCGAGTTCGCACACTCTCATGACGTTTCGATCGAGACGCCTGGTTCCTTCCGCGGCCACGAAAAATCCGGGCGGCTGCGGAGCGCAGCCGCCCGGTGCCGGTGCGTCGATCAGGCGGCGTGCAGGGCCGAGGTGCCGGCCGCCACGGCGTAGGACGCGGTCGTGGTCACCGGCGTCTGGCGGACGTCGATCGTGTCGACGGTGCGGGCGTCGGTCCGCCACTCGTGCCGGTCGACGGTGCAGCGCAGATAGCCGCGGCGGGAGCCGTCGAAGTAGCGCACGTGCGGGTTGAGGGTCGGGTTGAGCGCCTTCAGCGGGGCGTCGAACGCGATCGGGAAGTCGGAGCTGATCGACGTGGCCGTGAACTCGACCGCCACCGGGGCCTGCTCGGGCCGGTCGAAGTCGACCCGCAGCTCGCTCATCCAGGTCGAGTGGATGTCACCGGCCAGGATCACCGGGTTGCGGACCTTCGCGTCGACGAGGTGTTGCAGCAGCCGGGCCCGCTGCGGGGCGTAGCCGTCCCACTGGTCCAGGTTGGCGATGATCGGGGGCACGCCGCCGGTCGGGTTGGGGAACTTGATCCGGCTCATCATCACCTGCTGCGCGATGACGTTCCAGCGGGCCGGCGAGTGGTTGAGCCCGTCGGCCAGCCAGCGCTCCTGGTCCTCGCCGGTCAGGGTGCCGGTGACGTTGGCGGTGCCGGCCTGGGCGAGGCCGAAGTCGCCGGGGAAGCCGCCGGGCTGGTCGGTGCGATACTGCCGGGTGTCGAGCACGTTGACCCGGGCCAGCCGGCCGAAGTCGAAGCGGCGGAAGATCCGCAGGTCCGCACTGCCCGGCTTCAGGTTGGCGCGGATCGGCATGTGCTCGTAATACGCCTGGTAGGCCGCGGCGCGCTGGCGGGCGAAGTCGGCCGGCGACTGGTGCTTCGCGCCCGTGTCGTCGACCTCGTCGACCAGGGACGCGTAGTTGTTCTCGGTCTCGTGGTCGTCCCACGTGACGATCCACGGGAAGGCCGCGTGCGCCATTTGCAGCACGGGGTCGCTCTTGTACTGCGCGTGCCTGGCCCGATAGTCGGCGAGCGTGACGAGCTGATCCAGGCCGGGTGTCACCGGTGTCGTGTGGTTGCGGTCGGCGAAGCGGCTCGACGGGTCGTACTCGTAGATGTAGTCGCCGAGGTGGAGTACCACATCCAGGTCTTCGGCAGTAACGCCCGCGTAGGCCGGCCAGTAGCCGTTCTGGAAGTCCTGGCAGTTGACGATCGCGAAGCGCAGCCGGCCGTTGTCCTGCCACGGCGCCGGCGCAGTCTTGGTACGCCCGGTCGGGCTGATCGCGCCCAGCGCCCGGAACCGGTAGAAGTACTCCCGGGCCGGCTGCAGGCCCCGGGCGTCGACGTGCACCGAATAGGCCAGCTCGGGCCGCGCGCCGACCTTGCCGGAGCGGACCACCTTGCGGAACCGGTCGTCGAGCGCGACCTGCCACTCCACCTCGACCGGCCGGTCCGGCCGGTCGGCGCGCAGCAGGCGGGTCCAGAGGATGACACCGTCGGGCAGCGGATCGCCGCTGGCCACGCCGAGCGCGAACGGTGTGGCCGGGTTGCCGGGGTGTGCGTGATCGTCGTGGCCGGTGTGCGCGGACGCCGCGGTGGCCGGCAGCAGCACCGCGCCGGCCGTCACCGCCGCCCCGCCGAGGACTTGCCGTCGAGTCAGCATGCGATCACCCTGCCGGGTGCACCCGAACTCCGGCCAAACTCCCACTGCATTTTTTGAACCCGGCCCGGTGTACCGCGCATTCCTCATACGGACACCCGACGGAGGGAGACAACGCGTGCGTGCCGAGCTCGAGCACGACTACGTGGAGTATGTGCGGTCCCGGCTACCCCGCCTGCACCGGGTCGCGTACCTGGTGCTCGGGGACGCCGACGCGGCCGACGACGCGGTCCAGAACGCGCTGACCGTGCTCTACCGGCGGTGGCCGCGGATCGCCGAGGTCGAGCACCTCGACGCGTACGTGCACACCATGGTCGTGCGGGCCTGCCTGGCCGACCGGCGCCGGCCCTGGTCGCGGGTCGTGCTGGTGGACCGCCCGCCGGAGACCGGGGCCGGCGACCACGGCCGCCGCGTCGACGACGCGCTGCTGGTCCGCCAGGCCCTGCACCGGCTGCCCGAACGGCAGCGGATCGTCGTCACCCTGCGTTACCTGTGCGACCTGCCCGTGGCCGAGGTCGCCCAGATCCTCGGCCTGGCCGAGGGAACGATCAAGAGCCGCACCGCGTATGCGCTGCAGGCGCTCCGGCAGGTCATCGAGGGGCCGGCCGCCGTACCGAAAGGGAGCCTTCCATGACCGACGAAGCGATGCGGGTCCTCGCCGAGCAGGCGGTGCCGCCGTCGCGGCTGCAGGCCGAGGGGGTCCTCGCGGTCGCCCGGTCCAGTGCCCGCCGCCGGCGCCTGGTCGCCGTGATGGCCGCCGGTGCGCTCAGCGCCGTCGCGCTGACCGGGACCGCGGTCGCCGTGTCGGCGGGTGACGGCGCCGGCCCCCCGGTGGTCGCCGGCCCGGCCACCTCGGGCCATCCCTCCAAGGGCGGCTCGACCGAGGCCAGCCCCCCGGGCCCGCCGCCGGCCACCGTCGCCCCGCCGAACTGCACCTCCGCGGCCCTGGCCGCGCCGGCCACCGCGGGCCCGCTGACCGTGGACGCGATCGACCCGGGCGGCCGGTATGTGGTCGGCCTGGTCGAAGCCGGGGCCGAGCAGCGGCTGGTCGTCTGGACCGACGGCACGCCCGCCACCCCCGGCGGCGGCCGTAACTTCTCACCGCACGACGTCAACGCCACCGGGGTGATCGCCGGGGCCGAGCTGGCCGACGGCGGGAAGAGCCGGGCCGCGGTGTTCAGCAACGGCAAGCTGACCCGGCTGCCGCTGCCGGCCGGGGCCACCGCCAGCAACGCCGTCGGCATCAACGCCCGCGGCGACGTTGTCGGCGACGCCGACTTCCCCGGCGACCGGATCAAGGCCGTCCTGTGGCGGGCGGGCGCCTCGACCCCGGTGGTCCTGGCCGGGGGCAGCCAGTGGGCGACCGCGAACGGCATCGCCGACGACGGCACGGTCGTGGGCACCCTCGACGACGGCGGGCAGCCGTACACGTGGGACCCGTCCGGGACCGGCCACGCACTGCCCCAGCCGGCCGCACCCGACCCGGGCGGCAAGGCCTGGGACGTCAGCGGCGACTGGATCGTCGGCTGGGCCGGGCGCACCGGCACCCAGCCGCAGCCCGTCCGCTGGAACCGCCGCACCGGCGCCGTCGAGGCGATGCCCGGGCTCCTCGCGCACGAGATCAGCGCGACCGGGGTGGCCGTCGGTGTGACCTCCGACCTGCCCGGCGGCCCGGCCCTGTGGCACAACGGCGTCGCCACCCTGACCGGCCCGGGCGGCGGCAACGGCGGCGAGCTCGTGGACGTCAGTGCCGACGGCCGCACGATCATCGGCAACGGCGGCAACGGACCGGCGATCTGGCACTGCTGAGCCCGGTGCTACGCGGGCGAGGGAGAACGACGCCCGCGCGGCCGTGGAACCGGGCCGGCGTCCGGATGCGGGCCCGGCCGCCCGTCGATGCGGCGGCCGGGCCCGGCCTCCCCCCGATCTCAGACCGCCGGCGCGCCCGTCCCGCCGCCGTGCTGGACGATGTAGCCCGAGCCGCAGTCCCGGCCCACCGAGCACGGGTTGACCGGGCCGCCCGTCGTCCCCGCGGCGAAGCCGACCGCCCCCGCCAGCATCGCGGCCGCCGCCAGCAGCATGCGTCTGTACAACCTGATTCCCCCCTCGCGACATCAACATGACCGGACGGGAAGGACCGTAGCGGGCGGGCGGGGGCTCGTATGAGCGTCGAACGACCCTCAATCGCTTGCGCGGCTCGGTTAGCGTGGCCGCGGATCGGTCGGGCGCGGCGCGCGGACGGGAGGGTGGACATCGGACCGGTCGAGACGTCGGTGACGGCGGGCGCGGCCCGGCTCACGATCGCCCTGCGGGTGGTCGTCGCCGGCTGGTGCACCGCCCTGCTGCCGCTCGGCGCGCCGCTGGCAACGTCACTGGCGATCGTCGCCGCGGCCGTCGCCTGGCAGGCCGCGTTCCTGGCCGCGACCCGGCTCGGGCGGCGGCCGGCGGCGCTCGTCACGGCGGCCGACGGGGTGCTGCTCGGGGCGCTGTGCGTGCTGCTGCCGGTGTGGTCGCTGCCGCACGGGTACCTCGACCTCGACGACTGGGCGCGGCAGGTGACGTCGATCGTCGGGGTGACCGTGCAGTGGTACACGCGGCCGCTCGGCGGGGCCGCCACCACCCTCGGGCTCGCCGCGGCCGTCGTCGCCGGAGCCCTGCTCGTGACCGGCGACGACCGCCTCGGCGGCCTGAACCTGCCAGCGCCGGACTGGAACCTCGGCGCCGACCACGCGATCGTCATGCTGTGGCAGGGCGCCCTGTCCCGGTGCCTGGCCTGGCTCGTGGCCCGGGGCGGCCGCCGCGTCGACGAGCTCGCCGCCGCCGTCACCGCCGGCCGGCGCGAGGCCCAGGTCGCCGCGGCCCGCCGGGCCGACGTCGAGGTGCACATGGCGCAGCTGCACGACACCGTCGCCGCGACCCTGACCGCGGCCTGCTCCCCCGGCGTCGGCGGCACCGGCCTGCGCGACCGGGCCCGCGCGGACCTGGCCCGGCTGTCGGTGCAGACGTGGCCCGGGGCCGACCTGACGGCGGTACCGGCCGGCCTCACCCTGCGCGTCACGACCGTCCTCGACGGCCCGGGCGGCCCCGGCGCGTGGGCCGAGGCGATGGGCGCGGTCCCCGCCGAGGCGGCCGCGGCCCTGGCCGCCGCCCGCGACGAGGCGCTGCGCAACGTCGAGCGCCACGCCGGCACCGGCGCCGCCGTCGTCGAGCTGCACCGCCCGCCGGGCGGCGGCCTGCGGATCGACATCGTCGACGAGGGCCCCGGCTTCGACCCGGCCACCGTCGACCCGGACCGGTTCGGCGTCCGCGTGTCGATCGGCGCGCGGATGCGCCGGGCCGGCGGCCGCGCCACCGTGGACAGCGCACCGGGCCGCGGCACCCGCGTCTCGCTGCAGTGGCCGGACCGGGGCGGCGCATGGAACGGCTGAGCGACGTGCGGGCCGCGCTGCGCTGGGGGGCCTGGGTCTTCGCCGGCGTGACGCTGCTGGTCTTCTACCGCACGCCGGCCCTGCACACGGCCACCGGCTACGGGCACCCGGGGGCGCAGCGGGCCGCGTACTGCGCCAGCGTCGCCGTGTGGCTCCTGACCGCCCTGCTGCCGGCCCTCCCCCGGGCCCGCCGGGCCGCGACGTGGACGCTGGTCGCCGCCACGCTGGCCGGCACCGCCGTCGCCACCGTCACCGTGCCCGCGGCCCAGCAGCACACGTCAACCAGCTGGGCCGCGGCCGCCAACGGCTGGCTGCTGCTGGCGATCACCTCGGGCCGGCGGCACCGGATCGTCGTGCCCCTGCTCCTGGCCCCCGTCGGCGGCGCGGTTGTCGTCGCGGGCACGGGCGGTACCCCCGAAATGGTCCTGATCCTGTCCCGGACGGCCGGCATCCTCGGCCTGCAGGTGCCGGTCGCGCTGGCCGCGGAGGCCCTCGAACGCATCGCCCGGACCGCCAATCTGCTGCGCCTGCAACGCGACGCGATCCACACCGCGCGGGTCGTCGCCGACACCGTCCACGACGACCGGCTGCGCCGCTCCCGGGCCGTCGCCGCCGTCGCCGAGCCGGTCCTGGCCGGCCTGGCATCACCGGACACCGACCCGGCGGCGCTGCGGACCCGCTGTGCCATGGCGGCGGCGCAGGTGCGGCGGCTGCTCGCCGAGTGGTACCGCGACGGCCCCGACCCGCTCGGCGCCGCGCTCGCGTCGTGCCTCGACCGGGTGCAGGCGGCCGGGGTGCACGTCCACGTCGCCGCGCCGGCCGTCCACCCCGACATCGCTCTGCCCGCCCCGCTGAGCGCGGCCGCGTGCCGGGTCGTCTGCGCCCTGACCCGGGCCCCGGTCACCCGGCTGCGGGTCACGGTCCTGGTCACCGCCGGCCAGGCCCGCGTCGGGATCGCCGCCACGGGCCCGCCCGCACCCGTCCCGCCCGTCCCCGCACCGCTGACGGTCCGCACGACCGTCGCCGGCGCCGCGTCCCTGGTGGAGCTGGCGTGTCCGCTGTGAGCGTCACCGTCATCGACGACCACCCGGTGGTCCTGGCCGGCGTCCGCGCCTGGTTCACGGCCGCCGGCATCACCGTCGCCGCCGCCGGCCCGGACCCGGCCGTCGCCTGGACCCCGCCGGGCCGCTCGGCCGACGTCGTCGTCATCGACCTCCACCTGGCCGACCGGCGCCCCACCGCCGGCGCGGGCGCGTGGGACGACATCGCCGCCCTGGTCGCCGCCGGCCGCCGGGTCGTCGTGTACACGATGCGCGACGACCGGGAGACGGCGCTGCGGTGCCTGGAGGCCGGCTGCGCCACGTTCCTGACGAAGGCCGAGGGCGAGGAGCACCTGGTGGCCGCCGTGCTGGCGGCCGCGCGGGACCGGCCGTACGTGCCGCCGGCCCTGGCCGGGGCGATGTCGGCCGACGAGACCCCGGACCGCCCGCGCCTCACGGACCGGGAGCGCGAAGTGCTGCTGGCCTGGTTCCAGTGCGAGTCGAAACACCTGGTGGCGGCCCGGTGCAACCTGTCGCCGCGCACGGTCGAGGGCTACATCGACCGGGTCCGCGTCCGCTACGCCCGCGCCGGCCGCCCGGCCCCGACGAAGGCCTCGCTGGTCGCCCGCGCCCTGCAGGACGGCCTGGTCGCCCTCGAAGACCTGTGACGACCGGTGGGACCGCTCCGGGCGCCGAGCGGGTTCAGGGGTGGGGGACGGCGCGGAGGGCGAGGTCGACGGTGGCGTGGAGGGAGGGGCGGTCCGCGCCGGCGGCGGCGTGGACGGCGTTGCCCTCGCTGACCACCATCACGTAGCGGGCCAGGGCGACGGCGTCGGTGCCGGGTGGCAGGTCGCCCTCGTCGACCGCGCGCGCCAGCCGGGCGGCCAGGGCCTGTTCGCCGGTGCGGCGGCTCGCGGCCAGGAACTGCGCGGCCTGGCCGGAGTCGCTGCCGCCGGCCAGGCCGCCCTGGATGGACAGGCAGCCGGGTGGGCGGTCGGGGCGGGTGAGGGCGTCGGCGTTGGCGCGCAGGAAGTGTTCGATGACGGCGTAGGCCGAGGGTTGCGTCAGCGCGGCGCGGGCATAGGCCATGTCGAACTCGGCGTAGCGGGCCACGGCCCGGCGGAACAGTTCGTCCTTGTTGCCGTACGCGGCGTACAGGCTCGGGCGGTTGATGCCCATCGCCTCGGTCAGGTCGGTCAGTGAGGCGCCTTCGTAGCCCTGCCGCCAGAACACCTCCACGGCGCGGTCCAAAGCGGCGTCGGCGTCGAACCCGCGGGGGCGGCCGGCCATCTATTCCTCCTGCTCCAGGTGACGCTCCTCATCTTAACCGATCGGTACAGAAATGATAACGTACCGATTAGTACAGAACCCGAAGGAGTAGATCATGACTACACGAACCGCCCTCATCACCGGAGCCACCTCCGGCATCGGGCTCGCCGCGGCCGAGCGCCTCGCCGCCGACGGCACCTTCGTCTTCCTCACCGGGCGGCGCCAGGACGCGCTCGACGCGGCCGTGCGGGAGATCGGGCCGAACGCGGCCGGCATCCGGGCCGACGTCGCGAATCTGCCGGACCTGGAGCGGGTCGCCGCCGCCGTCCGGGAGCGCGGGCAGGGGCTCGACGTCCTGTTCGCCAACGCGGGCGGTGGCGAGTTCGCCGCGCTCGGTGACATCACGTGGGAGCACTACGCCACCACGTTCAACACCAACGTCGGCGGTACGTTGTTCACCGTGCAGGCCATGCTGCCGCTGCTCAACCGCGGCGCCTCGGTGATCCTCACCGGGTCCAACATCGACGTCAAAGGCGCGGCCGCGTTCAGCGTCTACGCGGCGACGAAGGCGGCCGTGCGCTCCTTCGCCCGCAGCTGGGCGGCCGAGCTCGTCGGGCGCGAGATCCGGGTGAACGCCATCGCGCCGGGGCCGGTCGGCACACCCGGCCTGCGTGGGCTGGCCGAGGGCCCGGAGGCGGCCGAGCAGCTGCTGCAAGGACTGGCGGCGGGGGTACCGATGCGGCGTCTCGGCCGTCCCGAGGAGATCGCTGACGTCGTGGCGTTCCTCGCCTCGCCCGCGAGCTCGTTCATGACCGGCGCGGAGCTGTATGTCGACGGCGGCGCGAGCCAGATCTGAGAAGGGGCATGTCGATGCGAGCGATACGGACAACGCGGTACGGAACGCCGGACGTTCTCGAGGCCGGTGAGCTTCCCGTGCCGGAGCCGGGGGCGGGGCAGATCCGGGTCGACGTCCGCTACGCGGGGGTCGGGCCGACCGATCTCGCCATCCGCGCCGGGCATCTGCGGGCGGCGTTCCCCCTCGAACCGGGCGGGGTGCTCGGGTTCGAGGCGGCCGGCACCGTCGGCGCCGTCGGGCCCGGCGTCGACGATGTGACCGTCGGTGACGAGGTCGCCGTGTTCCTGCCGAAGCTGGGCGGCTACGCGGAGTCGGCGCTGGCCGAGTTCTGGGTGCCGAAGCCGGCGAACGTGTCGTGGGCGGACGCGGCCGCGCTGCCGGCGTCCGGTGAGGCCGCGGCCCGGGTCCTGGACCTGCTCGAGCCGAAGGCCGGCGAGACGCTGCTGGTCCTGGGCGGCGCGGGCGCGGTCGGGAGGATCGCCACCCGGCTGGCGGTGGCCGCCGGTGTGCGGGTCGTCGCGGCCGTCCGGCGCGGCGACTTCGGCGCGGTCGAGGAGCTCGGCGCGACACCGGTCGACTACGCGGAGCCGCTGACCGACGCCGTCCGCGCGGTCACGGCGACCGTCGACGCGGTCCTGGACGCCACTGGCCGCAGCGATCTCGCGGCGGCCGTGGCCCTCGCCGGCGGTACCCACCGGGTCGTCACGCTCTCCGACCACCGCGGCCCCCAGCTGGGCGTCACCCTGTCCGGCCCGGACCCGGCGCACCTCACCGAGCGGCTCGGGCGGGCGATGACCGCCCTGGCCGACGGCACGGTGACGCTCCGGCCGCACGTCGAACGCCCGCTGGCCGACGCGGCGCCGGTCCACGCCGAGCTGGAGCGGGGCGACCTGCGGGCGAAGGTCCTGCTCAGGCCATGAACGCCCGCAGCCCGGTGAGGACGCGGTCTATGTCGGACCCGTCGGTGTAGGGCGCCAGACCGAGGCGCAGGCCGTGCTCGTCGCCGGGCACGGCCAGCCGCCGCCACGGCTCATACGCGTAGAATGACCCGGCCGGCGCGAGCACGTCCCGCGCGGCCAGGAACTCGAACGCGTCCCACGTCCGCCGCCCCGGTAGCGTGACCAGCAGCGTGGGTGTCCGCACGGCCGCCCGCGAGTGCACGACCACGTCCAGTTCCTCGAGTCCCGCTTCCAGAAGCGACAGCAGCCGTGTCTCGTGTACCTCAACCGCGTCCCACGACAACCGCAGGCGCTCCCGCCGATCGGTCGCCGAGCCGGGCGCGATGGCGGCGATGAAGTCCACGGCGGCGGTGGCCCCGGCCATCACCTCATACGGCAGCGTCCCGAGCTCGAAGCGCTCCGGCACCGCGTCCGTCGCCGGCCGCAGCTTGTCCGGGTGCAGCGTCTCCAGCAGCGAGGGCGCCGCCGCCAGGACCCCGCAGTGCGGCCCCAGCAGCTTGTACGGCGAGCACACGAACAGGTCCGCCCCCATCGCCGGCACGTCGATGAAGGCGTGCGCGGCCAGGTGCACGCCGTCGACGTACACCAGCGCCCCCACGGCGTGCGCGGCCGCGGCGATGGCCGGGATCGCCGGCCGGGTGCCGATGAGGTTCGAGGCCCCGGTGACGGCGACGAGGCGGGTCCGCGCGGTGACGGCCGCGGCGACCGACGCCGGGTCCACCTCCGACGTCGCCGGGTCGAAGTCGATCCACCGCACGACGGCCCCGGCCCGCTCGGCCGCCTGCACCCACGGCCGCACGTTGCAGTCGTGGTCGAGCCGGCTGACGACCACCTCGTCCCCGGCGGCCCAGGTCCGGCCCAGGGCCCGCGAGAAGTCGTACGTCAGCTGCGTCGCACTGCGCCCGTAGACGATCCCGGCGGCGGGCACCCCGAGCAGGTCCGCGTACGCCGCCCGGAACGCGCCCACCGCCCCGTCGGCGTTGCGCTGCGACAGCCCGGTGACCCCGCGGTTGGACAGCGGCCCGGTCAGCGTGGCCGCCACCGCCGCCCCGACGGCCCGGGGCGTCTGCGTGCCCCCGGGCCCGTCGAAGTAGGCGATCCCGGTGTCG
Source organism: Dactylosporangium sp. NPDC051541 (assembly GCF_044454505.1). Lineage (NCBI taxonomy): Bacteria > Bacillati > Actinomycetota > Actinomycetes > Micromonosporales > Micromonosporaceae > Dactylosporangium > Dactylosporangium sp. NPDC051541. The sequence continues at coordinate 165,929 of NZ_JBITDU010000010.1, read as the reverse complement.
AGGGCGGGAAACTGGCTGCGCAGGGCGGCGACGTCGTACGGCATCCCCACAACGAACCAGGCCGCGCCGCCGATGTCCAGAGCCGGCCCGGTCAGTCCGCCGCCCCCGGTGAGACGACCCGCGCGACCACCAACCCGAGCGGCAGCGGCCCGAACTGCCGGGAGTCGACACTCACCGGACCGTCGCCGAGCAGAAACACATGCCGCGGGGGTACTGTCCGGCCCGCCGGTCCGGTCTCGCCGGCCATCGCGGCGACCCGTTTCACCAGCAGCGGCGTGAACCGCCGGTCATAGCCCGCGGGGGGCCGGCACACCACCACGTCGCCGGTGCGGATGGGGCGGCCCAGACCCCGGCGCAGGGCCAGGACCCGCGCGCCCGGGCGGTATGTCGGCAGCATGCTCGGGCCGGCCACCCGCACCCGCAGGAAGCCGAGCCGGACGACGGCCAGGGCGGCGACCGCGGCGGACGCGGCGATGAGCAGCGCCGTCACGAGGTGCCGCGCTCGGTCAGGGCGAGGTCGGCATACCCGGCCGCCTGCAGCCGGAACAGGCGCGCGTACTCGCCGTCGCGGGCCAGCAGCTCGTGGTGGCCGCCCAGCTCCGCGACCCGGCCCCGGGCCAGGACGACCAGGACGTCGGCCTCGCGCAGCGTGCTGAGCCGGTGCGAGACGAGCAGGCTGGTCCGGCCGCGGCGCAGCGCCCGCAGGCGCTCGTGCAGGGCGTGCTCGGCCTCGGCGTCCAGCCCCGAGCTCGGCTCGTCGAGGATCAGCAGGTCGGCGTCGGCCCGCATGAACGCGCGGGCGACGGCGATGCGCTGCCACTGCCCGCCGGAGGGCAGCGCGGCCCCGGCGTCCTCGTCGTCGGGCACGTAGTGACGGCTGAGCATCGTGCGGTACCCCCATGGAAGCTTGGACAGGTAGCCGTCGATGCCCGCGGCCGCGCCGGCTCGCCGCACCGCCGCGACGTCCTCGACCGCGTCGAGCCGGCCGAGGCCGATGTTCGTGGCGGCCGGCAGGTCGTACTGCATGAAATCCTGGAACACGGTGGCGATCCGGGCCCGGACCGCCGCGACGGGCAGGTCCCGCAGGTCGACGCCGTCCCAGAGGATGCGGCCCCGCTGCGGTTCGTACAGCCGGCCCAGCAGCTTCACCAGCGTGCTCTTCCCGGCACCGTTGAGCCCGACGAGCCCGACGGACCGCCCGGCCGGGATCCGCAGGTCGAGGCCGCGCAGGATCCATGGGCCGTCGTCGCGGTACCGGAACCAGACGTTCTGCAGTTCGATGCCGCGCTCGAGCGGCGGCGGCGGCCCCGAACCGGTCGCGGCGGGCGGCGGGACCGGCTCGGTGACGATGTCGTGGTAGGCCGCGAAGAGCAGCAGCGACTGGTACACCAGGGCCACCGCGGTGGCGATCGCCCCGGCCCCGGCCAGGATGCCGGTCCCGGCGGCGATGAACATCGACACGTCCCCGGCCGACAGCCGCCCCCGGACCGCCAGCCCGACCGCGACCACCACCCCGGCCGCGCCGCCGAGGGCGATCAGCAGCTCCAGCACCAGGTCGACGGCGGCCACCCGCAGCCCGAGCGCGGTCTCGGCCCGGTTGGCCGCGCGCAGCTCGCGCAGCATGCGGTCCTCGAAGTAGCGGCCGAGCCCGAACAGCCGGACCTCCTTGGCCGCCCGGGCGTCGGTGAGCAGGCTCTTGTAGAGGAACTGCCGGCGCATCGTGGCCGCCAGGTCCAGCCGCAGCCGGGCCCGCCGCCGGCTCACCCCGGCCCGCAGCATCACCGACGGCACGGCCACGACCAGCGCGACCAGCAGCATCGGCGGCCAGATGAGCAGCATCGTGGCGGCGAACCCGGCCGTGGTCAGCGCGCAGCGGGCGATGGTGACGAGCCCGTGCAGGATCTCCGCCGGGGCCTGGTCGCCGGACTCGTCGGCGACCCGCAGCCGGTCCAGGAACGCCGGGTCCTCGAACGGCCCGATCCCGGTCTCGGCGTTGACCCGCCGGAACAGCCGCTCCTGCGCGGCCGCCACCAGCCGGCGGCCCAGGATCAGGTCGTTGCACTGGGCCGCGATCAGCACGGCCGCGCCCAGCAGCCCGGCCCCGGCCAGCAGCGCCGCCGCCGGCCACACCCGGGCCGCCGGGTCGGGGGCGGTGAGGCCGTCGATGACGGCCTTCATCCCCCACGCGGCCGTCACCGGCGTGACCGCGCCGAGGACGGCGAGGACCACGGTCGCGGCGAACGGACCGGGCGCCGCCCGCCAGCCCAGGGCGAGCGCGAACCGGGCCCGCCGGGCGAGGACGCCCACGTCAGCGCACCGCGCCCGGGACCAGGTCGCCCGGGGCGTCCGCGACCTGCCGGACCACCCCGCCGCCGGCGACGACCAGGCACGGGAACGCGCCGACGCCGAGCGCGGCGGCCAGCCCGGCGCCCGCGTCGTCCTGCTCGACGACCCGCGCGACCGGGCCGAGCGCCCGGACATACTCGGCCCGGCCGGCCGGCGCCCCCACGACGACCGCGATCGGCCGGGGCTCCCCCGGCGGCGCGTCGGCCATCAGCCGCCGGATCGCCGGCAGCTGGGCCCGGCACGGCCCGCAGCCCTCGAGCAGCAGCGCGACCAGCACGTCCGGGCCGGCCAGCGCGGTTTCGTCGAGGGCCGCCCCCGTCGTGTCGGCCGTGGCGAACCGCAGCACCGGCGTGCCCGGCGACGGCCGCGGTGGGCCACCGCGCCCGGAGTCGCGCAGCTCCCGGACCCGGGCGGCCAGCCGCAGCCCGAGCGCGAGGGCGGCGGTGGCGATCACGGCAGTCAGTGCGAGCGCGCTCCAGGCGACGGTGGTCACGGTCTCCTCCTCCGCTTACGCTTTGCAGTCGCCGTAGACCGAGCCGACGTATACCCATTTCCACTCGCAGTAGCCGGGGTACGCGCAGACGTTGCACCACTGCCAGCGGTCGTAGTAGCCGCCGCCGCGGTACACGCACTTGTACTTCGCCTGGCAGGCGGCCGCGTGCGCCTCCACCTCCGGTGCCAGCTGCCTGATCAGTGCCCCCGCCAGACCGCGGACGAATCCCATGCCGATCTCCCTTCGTTCGGTGACTGCGGGTAACGGTAGGAAGGTTCGACGGACGTCGACACGTCACGGACCGGCAACTCGGCCGCAACTGCGGCCCGATCGGCGGGCCAGCGGGTGGGAGCGCTCCCGGTACGCTGGGTCGATGGGGGATTTCGGGCAATGGGTGCGCGAGACCCGGACCGGCCTGCTGCTGACCCAGGAGGAGCTGGCCGAGCGGGCCGGGGTCAGCATCCGCACGGTGCACCGGCTGGAGTCCGGCCATGGGGGCGCGCCCCGGCCGGCCACGCGCCGGCAGATCACCGCCGCGCTGGACCGGGCCCAGCCGCCCCCCGGCACCGCCGCCGCGACCGCCGCCCCCGGTCCCGTGCCGGCCCAGTTGCCCCTGGACGTCAGCGCGTTCACCGGCCGGGCCGGCGAGCTGCGCGACCTCGACGACCGGCTCGCCCGGGCCGTCGCCGACCCCGGCACCCAGCCGCGGGTCGTCGTGCTGACCGGCGCCCCCGGCGTCGGCAAGACCGCCCTGGCCGTGCACTGGGCGCACCGGGTCGCCCACCGCTTCCCCGACGGGCAGCTCCATCTCGACCTGCACGGGTATGACCTGGAGCGCCCGGTGGAGCCGGCCGAGGCCCTGGCCGAGCTCCTGCGCGCGCTCAACGCCGAGCCCCGCGACCTGACCAGCGCCCGCTACCGCACCCTCCTGGCCGGCCGGCGGATGCTGATCCTGCTCGACAACGCCCGGGCCGTGGAGCAGGTCCGCCCCCTGCTGCCCGGCGGCCGCTCCTGCTTCGTCCTCGTCACCAGCCGCGACAGCCTCGCCGGCCTGGTCGCCCGGGACGGCGCCGCCCGGGTCACGCTGGCCGAGTTCACCGACGAGGAGGCCGCGGGCCTGCTCCGCGCGACCATCGGCCCCCGCGCCGACACCGACGGGGCGGCGGTCACCCTCCTGGCCGAGCGCTGCGCCCGCCTCCCCCTGGCCCTGCGCATCGCCGCCGAGCGCGCCGCGGCCGCGCCGGGCGCGTCGCTGCGGTCCCTCGCCGACGAGCTGGCCGACGAGCGCCGCCTGCTCGACCTGCTCGACGCCGGCGATCCGCGCTCGGCGGTCCGGGCCGTGTTCTCCTGGTCGTTCCGCGAGCTGCCGGCCGCCGCCATCGAACTGTTCGACCTGCTCGGCCTGCACCCCGGGCGCGACACCGAGCCGGAGGCCGCGGCCGCGCTGTGCGCCACGGCCGTCCCCGCGGCCCGCGCGGCCCTGGCCGAGCTGGCCCGCGCCCAGTTGCTGACCCGGCCCGGCGCCGGCCGCTACGGCGCGCACGACCTGCTGCGCGTCTACGCGGCCGAGCGCGCCGCCGCCCTCCCGGAGCCGATCCGCCGGGCCGCCCTGACCCGCCTCCTCGACCACTACCTGGCCGGCGCGGCCGCGGCGATGGACGCCCTGTATCCCCACGAGCGCGACCGCCGCCCCGCCCGCCCCGACGGCGTCACCCCGCCGCGGATCGAGGACGCCGAACAGGCCCGGGCCTGGCTCGCCGCCGAAGTGCCGAACCTGATGGCGGCCGGGGCCGCCGCGGCCGCCGGGGGCTGGACCGGCCACGCGGCCGGCCTGGCCACGACCCTGCGCCGCTACCTGGACCTGGCCGGCTACTGGGCCGAGGCCCTGACCCTGCACTCGCGGGTCCTGGCCGCGAGCCGCCGCGACGGCGACCGCCCCGGCGAGGCCGACGCCATGCACATGCTCGGCGTCCTGCACTGGCGCCTGGGCCAGCTCGACGACGCGCTGCACGCGTTCCACAACACCCTGGCGATCCGCCGCGAGACCGGCGACCGGGCCGGCCAGGCCACCGCCCACAACAACCTCGGCGGCGTGTACGTCCAGCGCGGCGAGTACGACGCCTTCTTCGAGCACATCCACCGGGCGGTGACCCTCCACCGGGCGACCGGCAACCGCCCGGGCGCCGCCGCGTGCGTCGGCAACCTGGGCCTCGTCTGCGTGCAGCTGGGCCGCTACGCCGACGCGGACCGCTACCTGCACGAGGCCGCCGCCGAACTGCGCACCGTCGGCGACGACAGCGGCCTGGCCAACGTGCTGGAAGAGATGGCGGGGGTACATCTACGCCTGGCCCGATACCCCGAAGCCGAACGCTGCCTCACGGAGTCGCGCACCCTGACCCGCCGCGTCGGCGACCGCCTGACCGAGGCCAACGCCCTGACCGGCCTCGGCTCCCTGCGCACCGCGACCGGCCGCTACGAGGAGGCGGTGACCCTGCACCGCGAGGCCCTCGCCAGCTACGAGGAGATCGGCGACCGGGCCGGCACCGCGGACGCCCTGGACAACCTGGGCGTGGCGCTACGCCACCGCGGCCGGCTCCCCGAAGCCGTCCGATGCCACCGCCAGGCCCGCACCATCATCGACGAGATCGGCGACCGCCGCCGTGCGCCGAAGGTCCTCAACGGCCTGGCCGAGGCCCTGCGCGCGACCGGCCACCACGCGGAGGCCCTGACCCACCACCGCCGCGCCATCGAGCTGGCGGTGGCCAGCGGCAACCGGATCGAGCACCCGCGCGCCCTGTGCGGCATCGCCGAAACCCTCGAGGCCACCACCGGCCCGGCCGCCGCCCGGCCGGTGTGGGCGGAGGCGCTGGCCCTGTACGACGCGCTGGGCACCCCGGACGCCACCGCCGTCCGAGCCCGCCTGGACCCGGCCTGACCCGGCACCGGCCGGGCGCGTCAGGCCGGGGTCACGGGGTGGGCGGGAAGACGATGGGGACGATGCCGTGGCGGTCGGCGAGGGCGATCTCGCCCGGGCGGAGGTCGTCGGCCGAGGCCGCGTCGGCGTGGCCCCAGCGTTGGGCGACGACCGTGGCGTAGCCCTGGGCCGTGATCAGCATCGTGTCCACGTTGGCCCAGAAGTCGGAGCCTTCCGGGGCGTCGCTGCTCACGTGCATCACCGTGCACCACGGCAGTTCGCCGACCCACAGCGGCGGGGCCGTCGGGTAGTCCACGATGAGCACCTGCGGGCCCGGTGCCGACGTCGGCGGGGTGCCCGGGGCCGCGGGCCAGCTCGTCGGGGCGTCCAGCCAGGTCAGGGCCGGCCCACTGACTTTGGCCCGCAGCGCCTCCCAGTACTGCGACCCGCCCGTCAGCACGGCGACCTGGCACCCGACGCCGAGCAGCCGGTAGGCCAGCGCGGTCGCCCAGGCCGGATGGCCGAGCAGCCCGATCCGCACGGGCCGGGGCTGGATCGCGGCGACGGCCACGGGGCGCCCGTCGCGGTCGGTGCCGAGCACGACGCCGCCCGGTGGGATGTCGAGGGTCAGGTCGACCTCGCGCGGGCCGGACCACCGCACGGCCGGCAGCGCGGCCAGGTCGACGTCGCCGGAGCTCTGGGTCATCGCGGTGTCCATCCGATCGCGCCGGTCAGCGGGCGTGGGCCGCCGCCCAGGGGCAGGGTGGCCAGGACGCCCGCGGCCTGCGCGCCGGGCAGGGGAACGGCCAGGCCGGTGTCGAGGACCTGCTGGCGGGCCTGGCGGGCGCGGGCCTGGTCGGTGCTGACCAGGCGGACCGCGGACCGGGTCCGGGTCGAGGGGCCGTCCAGCTCGACGGCCAGCGAGAGCACGGCGCGCTCGGCGGGCGAGTGGGCGGCGGCCTGCAGGAGCTTCTGCCAGTCGGCGGCCGAGGCGATCGTGGCGCCCAGGCAGTGGTGCTGGGCCGGGCCGGCGCTCCAGCCGTCGCGGTGCAGGGTCGCCTTCGGGGCCGGATCGCCGACCGTGCGCAGGGTGCGGGTCAGCTCGGCGGCGTCCAGGGGGACGGCGGCCAGGCCGTGGCGGAGCAGGCGGACGCGGAGGCGGGCCAGGGCCGCGGCCACGGCCCGGCGGGCGCCGTCGGCTCCGCCCTCGCCGCGGCGGCGGGCGGCCTCGGGGGCCCAGATGGGCTCGTAGCGCAGGGCGACCCAGGCCCGGCGCATCAGCGGTACCTCCGCCCCCGGCCACGGGTCGCGCGACGGGCCCGGGCTGTTGCCGTTGGCGCGGGCGCCGCCGAGCTGCTCGATGAGCAGCTGCACGCCGGCCAGGGCGACGTCGTCCTCGGCCGCGTAGGCGGCCAGCCGGCCCAGGTCCAGCCGCAGCGGCGTCTGGGTGTCGAGCTCGAGGGCGGCGGCGAAGCCCTGGCCGTCCCAGGCCACCCCGACCGCGTCGGCGTTGCGCTCGTCGGCGCACTCGGCGACCTCGAGCCGGGGCGCGATCGCGGCCACCGCGCCGAGGTCGCGGGCGGGGCCGCCGGTGGACGGCTCGGCCGGGGCCAGGGAGGCGACCCGGAACCGGGCCGCCAGCAGGTCGGTGGCCCAGCGGCCGTCGCGCCGGCCCAGGGCGACGGCGAGGACGAGGACCGCCACGCCGAGCAGCACGTAGCCGCCGATCCCGAGCAGCGCGCCGCCGGCGATGGCCGCACCCGCGGCCGCCTCGATCGCGAGGAGCCGGCCGCGGCCGATCCGGGTGCGCCGCCCCGGCCTGACCCGCTCCTGTAGTTGTGCCGTCACCGTGACGTCGCCCCCGTTCCGGTCATCGGATCGATTTTGGTGCACGTACTATGAAGTCGCAAAACCCGACGGACATATCGACGGCGAGGAAGCAACCGACGCGATGGCGACCACCCGCGACCACGTCGCAGCCTACGACTACGAGAGCCGGCGGCGGGTGACGAGCCTGGTGCGCGGCGAGGACGAGGCCGGCCAGGACCCGCAGCGCCGGCTCAACCGGACGCTCGTGGGCAGTGCGGTCATCGCGGTCCTGGTCATGGCCGGGTTCGGCATCGCCGGGCTGCTCGGCGGCGGCAGCGGACCGAGCCTGCCGGACTCCGGCGCCGTCCTGGTCAAGGGCAGCGGCGACCGATACGTCCTGGTCGACGGCGTCCTGCACCCCGCCCTCAACCTCAGCTCGGCGATGCTCGTCGGCGGCAACAAGCCGATCGAGGTCCGCGCCTCCGCCCTCGACGGCAAGCGCCGCGGCCTGCCCGTCGGCATCCCGGGCGCGCCCGACGGCCTGCCGCAGCGGCTGACGACCGGGCCATGGACGGTGTGCGTGCTGCCGTCCGGTTCGCAGGTCGTCCGCCCCGAGATCCTGGTCCTGGCCGGGCCGGCCGCGCCGGCGGAGGGCGAGCTCGGCGGCAACGCCGCGGTCCTGGCCGAGGACGCGGGGACGACCTGGCTCATCACGCAGGGCCGGCGATACCGGCTCACCGGCAACACCCGCGCCGTGCTCGGCCTGCAGGACGCCCGCTCGATGGCGGTGCCGGCCCGGGTCCTCGACACCCTGCCGGAGGGCCCGGAGATCGCCGGGCCGACCGTCCAGCACGGCGGCGCGCCGGCGACGGCGCTCTCGGTGAAGGCCAACATCGGCGACGTCATCCAGACCGAGCTGGCCGGGCAGCGCCCCAGCTACTCGCTGGTCCAGGCGGACGGGCTGACCCCGATCACGCCGCTGACGGCGACGCTGCTGACCGCGGCCGGCAGCAAGCTCGTGAAGAGCACGGCGGCCGTCGACGCGGTCGGCTCCAAGGGCGCGGTCCCGGGCCGGCCCGGCTGGCCGAAGGAGGTGCCGCAGGCCGTCGACCCGGTCCGCGGCCAGCCGCTGTGCGTCAGCACCACGCCCGGCACGCCACCGGGCGACGCCGCGTGGGCCGCGACCGTGAGCATGCCCGCGGCGATGCCGTCGGTCGCGTCGGCCCCGCCGATCGCCACGAAGCTCGGCACCGACAGCTTCCTGGCCACGTCGGTGGCGATCGTCCCCGGCACCGGCGTCCTGGCCCAGGCGACGACGACGGCCGGCCAGGACGGCGGCTACAACCTGGTCACCGAGGCCGGGCAGCGCTTCCCGATCGTGTCCGCGGAGGCGGTGGCCCGTCTGCAGCTGAACGCGGGCGCCGCCGCACGAGTACCGCTGCCGTTCGTGGCGCTGCTGCCGTCGGGCCCGACGTTGGACCCGACGGCGGCCGCGCAGGAGTATGTGGGTTAGCCCCTATTCAAAGAATTTGAGCCCGAAGCCGGTGTCCGTCGTGGCGCCGGGCACATTCGATCGGCGGTACGTCACGCTGCCCCACCAGACCGCCGAGCCGATGTACCAGTAGCGGGCCGACCACGAATACGGCGTACCTTTGGCGACCGCGTGGAACATCGTCGGGAATCGGTTCCCCGACGGCGGGCTCGCGGCGATGTCGCCACGCTCCAGCACGAACGTGTGATGCCCCGGCCCGTCGACGTTGAGCGTGGTGTCCCACCCGGCCATCATGCTCGGCGCGTACGACCCGAACAGGCAGCCGTTGCTCTTGTACCAGTCCCACACGTAGGTCGGGTCCCCGCCGGCCCGCAGGCGCAGTTCGGCGAGGCAGTACTTGCTGCTCCAGCTGCCGTTGGCGGAGTACACGACGTGCAGCTGCCCGCGCGGGTCCAGGATCGGCTCCGGCGCCTCGTTGATGTACGGGTTGCCGACGACCCGCTCCCACGCCTCCCGCGGCTGCGAGATGACGTACCGCGCCCCGGTCGCCGCCGTCGGGCTCGCCATCCGCGCGATGTACAGGTTCTGCTCGACGTTCGTGGTCCCCGCCCACCCGGACCAGACGAACCACCGCTGCCCCTGGAACGTGAACGGCACCCCGTCGATGGCCCACCGATCGTCGGGCAGCGCGACCTTGACCGCCGCGCCGTAGCCGGAGTCCGCGGTGGCCGAGTCGATGTGGTACATCCGGTGCGCCGCCCCGGTCCCGGCCGAGAAGTACACGTGATACCGCCCGTCCTGGAACACGATCTCCGGCGCCCACACCTCCCCGAGCCCGGTGTCCTTCCAGACCTGCTTCCTGGGCGCGCTCGCGATACCGTCCAATGTGGACGCGGTGCGGATGGCCACCCCGCCGTCGACCGACTTGGCCGCGACGTAGACCCCGTTGACCTTGATGACGCTGGGGTCGGCCCCGCCGAGCGCGGTGGCCCCGGCGCTGGCCGACGGTGCGGCCACCACGACGGGCACCAGCGCGAGCGCCCCGGCCAGCAGGAGCGCGGCCACCCCGGACCGCCGGATGCGAACCATACCGAAACCTCCCGCAGCTGATGCACTCTCGTCGATACCTTGGGCAAATAGTAAGGTTTATTTAGAGCCAGCACCACCCAGTGGTCACGTCGGGAATTTTCGACGACAATCAATGCATGGGGGTACGGGGACCGCTCGCACGACTAGCCGGGCTCACGGCGACCATCGCACTGTTCTGGGTGCTGCACGAGCAGTTCGAGGGCCGCTCCGCCGCCGGCCCGGCGCTCGTGCTCGGCGGTGCGCTGCTCACCTGGTGGCTGCTGCGCTCCGCGTTCACCGGCGTCGGGTGGCGGGTGCGGCTGGGCCGCCTCGCGACCGGCCTGATCCTGAGCGGCGGCGCCGTGTACTACGGCCGGGCCCCGCTACGCCTCGACGTAGTACTCCTGGCGCTGGCCGTGGCGATGCTGGCCGCCCGCGCCGTGTGGTACGGCAAAGTCCCGTGGCGGGCCCTGATCGCGCCGTGGCTGGCGCTGGCGATCGCCGGCCGATACGTCGGCCAGGCGCTGGCGCTCACGGTGTTCTGGGTGCCGGACCGGCTCATCGGCCTGACCGACGGCGCCCTCGCCGTGCTCGTCGGCGTCGTGGTCTGGCCGCTGTGGGCGGCGGTCCTGGCGTTCACGCTGGGCGTCTACCAGTCCTACACGCTGGTCCGCGAGCGCGTCACCCACAGCGTGTCGACGTCGTGGGGCTACGGCCCGACCACACACACCGACACCACGGAGGACTGGCAGGAGCAGGTGCTGCAGGGCCCACCCCCACCGACCCACCTCCGCCCCCTGACAACCCTGGGCTACACGAACGGCGGCTGGCACACCAGCTCCTCAGGCGGCGGCAGCTACCGCTCAATGTCGACAACGTCCTGGTCAACCGGCCGCTGGCACCACCGGGGCCTCCAGTTCCCCCCGGCCTACATACCGGTATGGGCGACCTGGCTGAAGTCCACCATCCGCCGCAAGCGCGCCGCCGAGTAAGCCCGCGACCAGGCGCTCGCAGCTGTCCGTCAGGTACCGGTATGACCACTCGCGGCGAACCGCTGGACGTGACGCTGTCCGTTTCGGACTCGGCGGTACGGCTGGCGGGCGCGGGTGTGGACGTGACGGCGGACCACGGCGGGGTGCGGCCGGGGCTGCGCAACGCGCTGCACGACGTCCGGCTCGAGCGGACCCGGCAGACCGGCCTGCCGTCGCGCCCGCGCGATAGTGGGGCGGCCGTCCGCGACCTGTCACCGGAGGTGAGCGACCGGCCCGGGCTGGTGTCGCTGCGCCGGGCCGGGCAGCTCCTGGCGGAGTCCTTCCTGCCCGCCCCCGTCTCGCAGGCACTGCGGAGCCTGGTGGAGCGGGCCGTCGCCGGCCACGCCGCGCTGCGGATCGGGATCGACGCGCCGGATCTGGCCGGGCTGCCGTGGGAGGCGCTGCCGGAGCCGGTGTCGGGTCTGCCCTTGGCGCTGCATCCGCAGGTAACGGTCTTGCGGCGGTCGGCGTCGAGCGAGCCGGCGCGGCTACCGGGGCCGCTGCGGATCGTGGTGGCAATCGCCTCACCGGAGACGGGCGGCGGCCCCTTGCTGGACTACGAGCAGGAGCTGCGGGCGGTCCTGGCCGCGGTCCGCCCGGCGCGGCGCAGCCAGGCCCAGGTCGAGGTCGTACCGTTCGCGACGACCCGGGCCATCCGGGCCGCGCTGGACGGGCCCGGCGGGGTGCACGTGCTGCACATCTCGGCACACGGCAAGCCCGGCGCCCTGCTGCTCGAGGACGAGGACGGCGCGGCCCGCGAGGTCACCGCCGACGAACTCGTCGAGGAGGCGATCCCGCCCGGCCGGATGCCGCCGGTCCTCGCCCTCGCCGCGTGCTACACGGACGTCGCCGGCGAGGAGCAGGGTTCGTCGTTCGCGGCGCGCCTGGCCGCCCGCGGGGCCTGCGCGGTCATCGGCACCCAGACCAGCGTCACGGACCGGTACGCGACACTGCTGTTCGCCAAGGTGTACGCGGAGCTCGCGGCTTCCCGGGACCCCGACGTGGTGCGGGCACTGACCGACGCCCGGCGGCTGGTCCAGCGCGAACTGCTGCAGGCACCGAGCCCGGCCGCGCGGGCCCTGGCCGGCATGGACGAGTGGGGTGTCGTCACCCTCCTGGCCAACGCGCCCGCCCTGCCGGTGATCGACCATCGCGCGCCGCCGGTGGTCGTGTCCGCCCCGCGCACGGCCCAGTGGGGCCCGGTGGCCGCCCGGCCGGTCGGCCAGTTCGTCGGCCGCCGGTCGCTGCAGCGGCGGCTGCCCTCCGTGCTCGGCGGCGACGAATACGCGGGGCTGGTCCTGCACGGCATCGGCGGGGTCGGCAAGACCACCCTGGCCGCGGAGATCCTGCGCCGCACCGTCGAGGCCGACCCGCAGTGGCGGGTGGCGACGCTGTTCGGCGCCATCACCGCCGACCAGGTCCTGGCCGAGGTCGCGGCGGTGGCCCGCCGGGAGCTGGTCGTGCGCGAGACCGTAGCGGGCCCGGCGACCGTCGCCGTCCGCGCCGCCACGCGGGTCGACCTGCCCCTCGCCGACCGGTTCGCGCTGCTGCGCGAGCACCTGCTGGACGAGGTGCCGGTCCTGCTGGTGCTGGACAATTTCGAGGACAACCTGACCGCCGGCGAGATCATCGACGCGGGCCTGGCCGAACTCCTGGCCGCCTGGGCTTCCGCACCTGCCCGCAGCCGGCTGCTGATCACGTGCCGGCATCCGGTGCCGCTCGGCGGGCTGCTGGCCGTGCCGGTCGGGCCGCTGACCGCCGCGGAGACCGGGAAGCTGCTGTGGTCACTCCCGCACATCGACCGCTGCGTGGAGACGGACACGGTCGGCGAACGGATCTGGCGGGCGGTCGGCGGGCATCCGCGGTCGCTGGAGTACCTCGACGCGCTACTCGGCCAGGGCCAGGGCCGCTTCGACGACATCACCGACCGGCTCATCGACGCCGCTTCGGCCCGGCTGGGGACGGACCGTTCAGCGGCGTGGCTGGCACAGGACCGCACCCTGGACGCCGCGGTCGCCGACACGGTCACCCTGGCCGCCGACGACATCCTGCTCACCGAACACCTCAACCGCCTCGCCACGATCCCGGGCGCGATGGAGGTGCTGATGGCGATCAGCGTGTACCGCGAACCGATCCCGGCCATGGCCTTGTCGTTCCACGTCGGCGTCCCCCGCCCCGAGGACGAAACTCCCCAGCAGGAAACGACCGCCGACAACATCACGACATTGCTGGCCCGCAACCAGCTCACGATCGACCAATTGGACATTGCCTTGGCCGAGGACTCCCCACTCAAGGCCGGCGAGCGCGACACGCTGCAGCACCTGTTGAGCGAGTTCCTCCAACCGCCGCGGCCGCCTTACACCGAGCCAGCAGCGCTCGCCGCGTTGTTGCAGAACCTGGTCGGCACCAGTCTCGTCCATCACGACACCGACCATGACCTGGTGTTCATGCATCGATGGACCGCTACCGAATTGCACGACCGGTGGCGCCCCACAGCCACGCTCGACCCGGGAAAAGGCCCGTTGCGCCGTGCGCATCACACCGCCGCCGAATACTGGCAGTGGCACGTGCAGTTCTGGCCGCAGAACCGCGACGCCAACCTGCACGACCGATTCGAAGCCCGCCACCACCTTCTCGCCGCCGGCGACCTCGACGCGGCCGGTGCCGTCACCGAATCGATCTGCGCCCGCCTGCAAGACACCGGAGCCTGGGACCAGGCCGCCAGCCTCATCGACGAGACCCTACGCTGGCTGCCCACCGCCTCCGCCCGCCGCCCTGTTTACATTCACACGCTTGGTGTTCTTGCGCACCGTCGCGGTGACCTTGCAGAGGCCGAACGCCGCTTTCAGCAATCCATCGCCATCAACGAGCAGCTGGGCAACCAAGCGCGGCTCGCCGACAGCTATGGAGAACTTGGCAATCTTGCCTACAGCCGGGGTGACGACGCGGAGGCCGAACGCCGCTATCAGCAGGCGCTCAGCATCGCTCAACAGCTCGGCGACCAGAACGGCATCGCCTTCGGCCATCACCAACTGGGCATGCTCGCCCACCGCCAGGGCGACTATGCCGGGGCCGAACACCGATACCGGCAATGCATCAGCATTAAAGAGCAACTCGACGACCTAATTGGCCTCGCCCGCAGCTATCACCAACTCGGCCTGCTGGCCCACGACCAAGGCGACTACGGCATGGCAGAACAGCACTACGAGCGGGCGCTCAGCATCAACCAGCGGATCGGCAACCGGGCTGGTCTGGCCTACAACCTCGGACAGCTCGGCAACCTTGCTCACAACAGGGGTGACTACGCCGAGACTGAAGCGCGCTATCAGCAAGCGCTCAGCATTCATCAACAGCTCGGCGACCAGGCCGGCATCGCCATCGCCTACCACCAACTCGGCCTGCTGGCCCAGAGGCGAGGCGACTACGCAGAGGCCGAACACCGCTGCCAGCAGTCGCTCAGCATCGAACGGCAGCTCGGCAATCAGGTCGGCATCGCCACCAGCCTGAGTCAGCTCGCGAACCTGCGTGTCGTGAGCGGCCACAACGACTCAGCTGTACCCCTGCACATCGAAGCGCTCGCCATCAGACTCGCCGTCGGCGTGCCGCAGGTCGCCTACGACATCGGCCGACTCGTCCAGATCCGCGATGAGATCGGGAGAGCCGCATTCGCCGATGCGGCCAAGGCTGTGCTCGATGGCGAGTCGTACGACAACCTCGTCGCGATGCTCGACCGCGCATCGCTCGCCGATTGAGCGCGGATCAGGGTTGCAGAGGTGGGCGGAGGTAGACGGTGTTGCGGGTGCCGGCCGCGGAGAGGGTGCGGGTGAAGAGGCCGTGCATGCGGGGGGACCACTCCGTCCAACCTGGACGGACGCGGGCGGCCATCGTGTTGAAGGTGCGGGCGTCGCCCGTGGTGGTGAGCCAGGCGCTGACGCGGCGGGCGAGTTCGTTGTTGCCGATCATCGGGCGCATGAAGGCGGCCGCCGTCGTCACCTCTGTCACCGCGCCGGTGGTCGGGCTGATCCGCAGGGCGATGCCGGCCCGGCGGGTGGCGGCAACCTCCTCGTTCATCACGCCCGGGATGACCGGGGCGACGAGCGCCGGGTCGGCGGGGAGGCCGGCGTCCGCGAGCACGGCGGCGACCAGGTCCGGCTGCCAGCCCGCGACCTCGTAGTACACCTTCACGCCTAGGCGGCCGTCGGGAGCCAGGCCGAGGCCCAGTTCCTGGCAGAACCCGTAGCCTTCCAAGCGGTTGAGCAACGAGAAGGCCGGCGCCGACGGGGGCAGGCCGAGCCGTTGCAGGGCCGCGGCCACCCGTTCCAGGGCGCGGCCGTCGGCCAGGTCGTGGTGCAGGCTGGAGAGGTACACCTTCAGTACCTCGCCGCCGGCCGGGGACGCGTCCGCGCCGGCCCAGACCCAGAAGCGGCAGCCCTCCGGCACGGGGAGGGCCGGGTGCACCATGGCCTCGACGGCCGGGCGGGCGGCGGTCCACGCGGCGGTGCAGTCGAGCAGCGCCGCGGTCCGCCCGAGCGCCTCGAGGCCGCTGAGCGCCCTGGCGTAGGCCGGCAGGACGGGGTTGCCGATCTCGACGGTGTACCGCAGCGCGGGCGGCCCGTCGGTGGCGGACAGTTCCAGTGGGAGACCGCCGGCCAGGCCGGACAGCTGCGCGCTCGGCCACGGCGCCGGTGCGGTGAACGTCTCCCGTGTCAGTTCGGCGAAAACGGCGGCGGCGCGGTCGGGGTCCAGGCCGATGTCGGCGGCCACCGTGGCGATCACCCGGTCGTACAGCAGGCCGGCCTCGGAGCGCTGCGGCGGCCCGGCGAAGTCACCGGCGGGCAGGTCGGGGCCCGCGGCCAGCAGCGCGCGCAACGCTGTGGCCGTCGTGAAGACGCCGCGGGCGTCGAGGCTGCGTTCGTTGATGCCGCCGCCGCTCGGGTCGGGGACGAGGAGTTCGGCGTCGCCGCCCCAGCCGCCGGTCGGGCGTTCGGCCGACAGCAGCGGGTGCGCGTCGGCCGGGCCGTCGGTCAGCGCGTAGGCGTGCAGCCACACCGCGTGGCCGAACGCCGTGGTGGGCGGGCGGACGGGGGCGGGTACCGGGGCCAGGCCCGGCCGGCCCGCGACCGCCCACGCCTCCAGGGCCAGGACCGTCGGGTAGCCGTCCTCCGCCCACCAGATGCTCGTCCACCGCCCCGGCGGCCGCAGCCAGCCGGCGATCAACTTCGTCCAGCCCGCGGCCAGCTCGGCCCGGTCGAGGGTGCCGGCCTCATACCGGGCCAGCAGCGCGGCGGCGCTGACGTCGGGGGTCGGCTCGGACCAGTGGCCGGCCCGGTACACGTCGGCGTATGTGCGGTACCCCGTGTCGCTCTCGTGTTCGGCCAGGAAGGTCAGGGCCGACTGTGGCACGGGGCGGCCGCGGGCGGCCAGGAGGCGCACGGCCCACGCTGTCGAGTCGGCGTCGGGGGCGACGTTGCCGTGGTAGCCCCAGACGCCGCGCGCGCCGGCCGCGCCGAGCAGCCAGTCCGCGGCGGCGTCGGCGCCCTCGGCGGCGGCCGCGCGTACGGCCGGAGGGAGGTGCCCGGACCGCGCGGCGGCGGCCAGTGCGGTGCCGGCGTAGCCGGTGACCCAGGCGTCGGAGGTCCCGACGGCCACCATGAAGTCGCTCCAGCTCCCCCGCGGATGCTGCAATCGACGGAGATGGTCCACCGCCCGTGCCGCTGCCTGCATGCGCTCCCCCAAACCACACGACCTGCAACTATCGACGTGCATGGCAGAATACGGGGATCACGGGGTGCATACCGACACGGGGAGCGTCGATGGGCGATTTTTCGCAGGAGTCGTTGGTGGCGGCCGCCGGGGTGGACCCCTGGAAGCTGCAGGCCCAGTTCGCGGCCGGGGATCCCGAAGAGATCTACGCGATGGCGAAGGGGTTCAACCAGGCCGCGTCCCAGCAGGGCGACGCGGTCACCCTGGCCACCAAGGGGCTCGAAACCGCCGGTGACGGCTACAAGGTCGACAATGCGACCCCGATCGATGTGAACGCGCAGGTCAGCGAGGCGTCGAAGTCGCTGGGCAACAAGGGCGAAAACCTCGGGAAGATCGCGCGGCTGCTGTCCGAGACCGCCAGTGACCTCGCCACCCGCACCACCACCGCCAACACACAGGTGCAGACGCTGGTCAGCGACGTCAACGGGATCATCGGCGAGTGGAACGCGGAAGTCCGGCGGATGCACAACCTGCCGGAGTTCCAGCAGGACCGGCAGTCGTTCATGAAGCCGTACCTGGACCGCGCGGTGGCGAAGGTCAAGGCCACCGGCGGGCCGCTGAAGACGTCCATCGCCGAATACGAGAAGTATCTGGCCGATCACCTCAAGGCGATGGCCGACCTCGGGTACATCCCGCCGAACGCGCTCGACGAGGGCCCCGGCGACGTCGACGTGCCCGACCCGACGGCCGCCGCCAACGGCACCGTCGCGGCGACGAAGCTCGGCGACCCGAACGCCGCCAAGGCCGCCTTCGACCAGAGCACCCAGTATCTGGACCTGCTGAACAAGAAGCAGAAGGCCGGCGTCGCGCTCACGGAGGCGGAGAAGAACTGGCTGAAGGGGTACTACGAGACCCTGACCCCGCACTTCGGCGAGATCAAGGACTGGGCCGACAAGACCGCCGGGGTCAAGCCCGGTGCGAAGCCGGACCAGAAGGACCCGTTCGTCCAGATGGTCAGCCGGGTCGGCGACGGCTTCCTCAACCTGTCGCAGAACGTGCCCTATGACGAGCTGCCGAAGTCGGCGCGGGACATCATCGCCAGCAACCTCGGCGTCACCGACCCGGCGAATCAGGTCGGCTTCTTCGCCACCCCGGGCGAGCGGCACCTCGGCGACTCCTGGCCGCCGAAGACCGACCCCGCGCTGCTGGCCGCGGCCGGGTTCACGGGGCTGCTCAACGACTACTCCAGCGACAGCGTGAAGCCGAGCAACGACCTGGCCTCGCACATGAAGGACGCGTCGCTGCGCTGGAAGCAGCAGATCAACGTCATGTACGCGAACTACAAAGCCGACTACCCGATCGCGCACGCCTACGGGTACGCCGGCAAGGAGCTGACCGAGGCCGAGTTCAACAAGCTGATGCCGGACGAGCTGGCCTCGGACGGGCTCGGCGTGGTGGCCCGCAACCGGGACTTCACCAACGACTGGATCGTGCACAACGCGGCCGAGCGCCGCGAGGTCATGGGCATGAACTGGCAGTCCGGGCAGGGCGCGGCCGACGTGATCCTGTCGGCGACGATGCGCGGGCACGGGCTCGACGACAACCGGGCGGCGCAGGCCGGTCTGGCCATCGTGCAGGACGCGTCGACCGACTACGACGGCCTGGCGAAGATGGCCAACACGAAAGTCAAGGGCGCGATCGCGGACGTGGGCCTGGTCTACGTCGACTCGTTCTCCAACTACGACACCGGCCCGGACGGGGTCACCACGATCACGCTGCCGGACGGCTCGAAGGTCTCCGGTTTCACGATGACCGACGCCACCCGCGGCAACTTCCTGAAGTTCGTCGCGGCCAGCGATCCCGCCATCTACCAGCACTTCCGCGAGGGCACGCTGACCCGCGGCAGCGAGTATCTGCAGATGGCGATGGCGGCCGGGCACACCGACCCGCACGACCCCGAGTACATCAAGGCGATGAACAACGCCGTGCGGCTCAACGGCATGACCGACGGCGCGGCGGCCGCGGTGCTGCTCGACGCGGCCCGTGACGGCGCGAGCGCGGACCAGCAGAAGAAGATGGCCGAGGACCTGGCCTACGCGCAGGCGATGTCGGACTACAAGGTGAAGCAGGGCTACGTCGAGGGCGTGAGCACGCTGTTCGACCTGGCCGGCCTGATCTCGCTGCCGACCGGGGCCGGGGTGGCCCTGGACGTCGGCTCGACCGCGTTCGGCATGATCACCGACGCCGCCATCCAGGAGCCCGAGGCACCGGACCAGAACACATACATCACCAACCTGCAGGGGTACATCGGGGACCTCGCCAACGCACAGACAGCGGATGCGGCCGCACATGCCCGGGCCACGGACAACATGGTCGCGATGACGATCGACGCCAACACGAAGGCCGGCCACCCGATCACCTACACCGACGCCTCGGGCAACGTGGTCGCCGTCCAGCAGGACTCCGACGGGCAGTATCCGGAGTCGGTGGTCCAGGACATCTACAACAGCCAGCAGCCCTACACCCAGCAGCTCGGCGGGCACACGATCGACCAGCTCATCGGCGGCGGGGCGTCGGACAAGGACTCCCACGGCGGCGGCTCCAACAGCCAGTTCTCCCAGTCGGCGTCGGGGTCGGGGCCGCTGCAGGTCGGCTCGGTCGGCGACGCGGGCGGCAACTGGTCCAACACCGACGACCAGTACCGCATCTACTACGGCGACGAGACCCGCTTCCAGTATCACGAGCCGACCCAGTGGGACGGCGCCTACGTGGACAAGCAGGTGCCGGACAACAAGGGCGACACGAAGACCACCGACCCGTCGGTGCCGGCGGCCGGATAGGCGAAAGGGGGGCCGCGCGAGCGGCCCCCCTTGCTACAAACCAAGCACTGTCTAGACCATGCCGTCGGCCACCGACTGCGAGACGCCGTTCTGCGCGGCCACGGTGGTCACCTGGGTGAGGGTGTCGCCGGCGTCGGCGGTGACGTCGGCCCGCTGCCCCGAGACGTCGGTGTTGACCGATGCCGTCGTGGCGCCCTTGGCGTGCTCGGCCTTGGCCTGGTCGAGCACGTTGGCGAGCGCGCCGGCCGGGCCGACGTCGCCGAACGCACCGGCCGAGACGAGGGTCCCGTTGACGGTCTGCCCGGCCGTCTCGGCCGTCTGGCTGGCCTGCCGGCTGATCCGGCCGCCCTGCCGCAGCTGCTCGGTGTCGTACTGCATGTCCGCCACGCCGGCGCCCCTCCCCTAGTCCTCGCCCAGCACGGACGGCGCCGCCTGCTGGCCCGACGACCATACATCGTCCTCGACCAGCCAGTCGGGCCGCTTGCGCCGCTTCTCCCGCCGCTCGTCGGCGGCACCGGCCTGGGTGGGCGGCAGGTAGGAGTTGCGGCCGCCGGCCTGACCGGACGTGCCCCGGCCGGCGACCGGCTCCATCGGCTCGCCGGGCAGGCGACCGGCCCGGCCCCGGGACGTCGCGTTGGCCCGGGCCGCGGCACCGGACCCGGCACCCAGCATCGGCTCCTCGGCGACGCCGCCGCTGAAACCGCGGCCGCCACCGCCGCCACCGCGGCCGAGGGTCCGGGCCAGGCCCCGGTTGGTCCAGGTCGACTCCGGCTCGGTGATCAGCGACCGGCGCCGGTTGGCGCCGCGGCCGCCGTCGAGCCCGCCGGCCATGCCGCCCTGCATCGGCGGCACGAACGGCCGGCCGCCCTGGCTGGCCTCCTTGAGCGCGAGCTGCTCGGCCGCGTAGGCCTTGGCCGCCATGCGGTCCGCGGCCTGCTGCTGCAGCTGCAGCGCGGCCGGGTTGCCGGGGGCCAGGCTCGGCGGCTGGAGACCGCCGTAGAGGCCGGTCAGCCCGCCGCCGCCACCGCCTCCGCCGCCGGCGAGCGCCGGGGTGAGGCCGGGTGCGCCGCCGAGCAGGCCGGTCGCGGGGTTGCCGCCGTCGAGGCCCTCGAGGCGGTTGGCGTACTGCTCGACGTCGCCGAACGGCTTGCCGGTGACCGGGTCGATCCAGCGGCCGGTGGTCGGGTCGAACTCCTGGCCGGTGGTCGGGTCGATGAGGTAGCCGGTGCGCGGGTCCTTGACCCAGCCGGCGAAGTCACCGTCGCCCGGCGCGACCACGGACGAGCCCGGGAACTGCCCGTTGCCGACCTGTGTGCCGTTGCCGGTCGTCGTCGTCCCCGCGCCGACGGTACCGACGCCGACGATGGCGGCCGCCGCGCCGTTGCCGTTGCCATTGCCGTTGCCGTTGCCGTCGTTCGACACCGGCTGAGCGCCGCCGCCACCGCCGTTGCCGCCGCTGCCGCCGGCCCCGTTGTCGGCCGAGCCGCTGCCGGCCCGGGTCGGTGCCGAGTCGAGCGCACCGGGCTGGAAGGCGTTGTAGGCCGCCGTCCACTTGGTGAGCTCGGCGTTGAGCACCTGGGCGGCCTGGTTCTCGCGGCGCTCGATGGCCTGCGCGCGGCCGACCGAGAGCGCGCCCTCGGGCCCGACGATCCGGTCGACGTCCGAGCTGAACGCGTAGCTCTCCTCGTACATCGTCATCTGGGCCTGGCTGCCGGTGGTCGACGCCTTGGAGAGGCCCTCGGCGACTTCGGTGGCGTAGCCGCTGACGTTGTTCATCCAGCCGGCCACCGGGACGGCCCGGTCGCCGAAGTTCTGGTACGGCTCGCCGTACTGCGCGGTGACCTTGTCCGCGGTGCCGCGCAGGTGGCCCGAGGCCGTGCGCAGCGCCTCGGCGAAGTTGCGCCAGGTGGTGGCCACGGACTCGAGCGAGTAGGGCTCACCGCTCTCGATCTTTTCCTTGGCCGTCCAGTAGTCGTAACCCATGTTCGCTCCGGTCTACTCGGGCACGCGGCCGTGCCGGGCCGCCGCCTGGGTGGCCGGGTCGACGGCGTGCGCCAGCTGCGCCGCCGCGAGCGTGCGGCTGGCCAGGTCGGTCATGTCGATCCCGACCTTCTCCAGCTCCGCGGCCATCGACTTGTAGGCCGCCGACAGCCGGGCGTATGCGGCCGGGCCGCCGCCGATGTCCCCGAAGGCGGCCTCCGGGATCAGGTTGCTCAGCAGCTGCGCCTGCAGATCGGCCGGCTTCTGGTTCTTGCGGATCTCCTCCGCGGCCTGCTCCAGCCGGAGCGGGTCGAAGACCTGCCGGCCGTTGTCGGTCCATCCGTACGACTCGCCCACGTCTTCCCTCCAGGCGACCTGACCTTACGGGCCGGGTGATCCCCGGCCCGTTCCCCGTGTGTTCAGCCGGCGATGACCCGGCTCATCTGCTGGTTGGTGTCGACCGAGATGTTGCCGACGTTGTGCACCGCCTGCTTCTGCTGGTTGAGGTCGGCGGTGTACTGCTGGGTCTTCTGGTGGTACTGCGCGGAGCGCTCGTCGAGCGAGGAGCCGGTCAGCGCGTCGAGCGCCTCGGAGACCACGCCGCTGAGGCGGGTGCGCACACCCTCCCAGATCCGGTCCCAGTCGGCCTGCGAGTTGCCGGTGATGTTCGCGATGTTCGCGATGTCCTCGTTCTTGAACTCGATGTAGCTGCTGGTCATGGCGATGAGCCCTCTCTCACATACCCGACGCGACGGACGCGCCGGCACCGGCACGGGCGGCCTGGGTGGCCTGGTCGGAGCCGGCCTCCGCGGTCGCCCGCAGTGCGGCCAGGTCGGCCTGCAGCTGGCCCAGCGTCTCGGACAGGGCCTTGCCGCCGCCGCCGAGGCCGGAGAACGTCGACGAGGTGATCTGCCCCGCCGGCGCGCGCATGGCCGCCTCGCTGAGCCCCGCCTGGGCGAGGATCTTCTGGGTCACGCCTTCCATCTCCTGGATGGCGCTGCTCACGACGCTCTCGGCGGCCTGCACGGCGGCCAGATCGATCTTTGCACCGGACACTTCGTACCCTCCTCAGGGTTGGTTCCTTGCCAGTCGGTCACTGCAGGGCCGAGCACGACTCCGTCAGGTGGTCCTCCGCGGTGCGGGCCTTCGCGTAGACGGCCAGCACCGTGGAGTCGTCCTTGGCCTTGGCCGCCGCGACGGCCGCGGAGATGGCCGCGTCGGCGTCCGCGAGGTCGCTGTAGATGACGAAGCTCTCCGGCACCTTCGCGTCCTTCAGCCGGGACCGGGTCATCGCGATACCCCCGTGATAGCCCTCCGTCACGCTCGCCGTCTCGGCCCACGTGTCGTCCGGCACCTTCTGCCCTCGCTGCACCCACTTGACCTGGTTGGAAGCCCACGAGGCGGCGAAGATGTGGATGTCGCCCTGGGCATAGGTGCAGGTCGAGCCGGAGATCGGCGCGACGCCGGCCGGCCGGGTGAGATTGCGCGACGGCGGTTTGGTGTACGTCGCCGAGGGTGCCGCCGAGGCGGCGGGCGTGGTCGCGGAGACCGCTGGAGCGGCCGGCGTCGAGGTCAGGCCGACGCTCGGCGCCGTCTGCGGTTCGGACGCGTCCGAGCACGCGGCGGCGAGTGCGAGGACCGTCCCCGCCGCGCCCGCCGCCCGCAGAATAGTCAAGACCTTGAACAAACCGGCACCCCCGTCAGACACCTCTGTCAATATATCGGCCCTGGGCAACCGCTTGGGGCCATCTAAAGATTTACCTGAGGAAACTTTGATCAAACCGTTTCCGGGCGAGCGTCCAAACGCGCCATTTGCACCGGTACTGTCCCGAACTTGCGATGCACCAGGGTCCCCCGGCCCGGAGGCAACGTCGCGGGCCGGACGCCGAACATCGGCGCCTCGTCGCGCGGCGCGCTCATCACGACGGCCGGGAAGCTGAGCTCGCGCATCGCACCCAGGAACGGGTCCATCAGGGCCCGGGAGGCACCACCGGCGCGGCGCGCGACGTACGGGTACATGCCGATGTCGCGGGCCTGGGACAGGAACGGCAGCAGCGGCACGAACGGGTTGGGGCCCGAGGTGATCAGCTCGTAGTCGTCGATGAGCAGGTAGATGTCGGGCCCGGTCCACCAGCTGCGGTTGCGCAGCTGCTGCGGCGTCACGTCGGGCCCCGGCAGCCGCCGGGTGAACCCGGTGACCAGCCCGGCGACGAGGTCCTCGGCCTGGGCCTGGTTGGCCGCGTAGCCGAGCATCGACTCACCGTCGAACTCGCCGAGCATGCCGCGGCGGTAGTCGAACAGGATGACCTTGGCCTGCTGCGCCGGGAACGCCTCCACGACCTGCCGGCCGACCGCCCGCAGCGTGGAGGTCTTGCCGCACTCGGCGTCGCCGAGCAGGACCAGGCCGGGCTCGCGCCAGTCGAACTCGACCGGGCGCAGCCGCCGCCCCTCCAGCCCCAGCACGATGCCCTGCTCCCGGGACTCCTTCGGCAGGTCGGCGAACTCGACCAGCGACGGCAGCAGCCGGACCCGGGGCGCGGCCGGCCCGTCCCAGTAGTCGGTGACGGCCTGCACCAGCCCGCCCACGCCGGTGGACAGGTCGTCGACCTGGCGACGACGGTCGATCCGCGGTACCGCCGCCAGAAACTGCATCTTGTCGGCGCTCACGCCGCGGCCCGGGCGGTCGCCGGGCACGGCCAGCTGGGCCTTGCGGTCGATCTCGGAGTCGAGGGCGTCGCCGAGCTTGAGCTCCAGTTTGGTGCCGATCAGGTCGCGCAGGCCGAAGCGCAGGTCGAGCCAGCGGTTGGCGGTCATGATCAGGTGCACGCCGTAGGTCAGCGACCGGGCGGCCAGGCTGACCAGGGCCGTCTCCAGGTCCTCGTAGTCCTGCCGCAGCACCGACCAGTTGTCGACGATGAGGAAGACGTCGCCGTAGCGGTCCTCGCCGCCACCGCCGGACTCGCGCAGCCGCCGGTAGTCGGCCATCGTGTCCACGCCGAGCTCGCGGAAGCGCCGCTCGCGGTCCTCGATGACCGAGGTGACCTCGGCGACGATCCGGCGGACGGTCTCGGCGTCCTGGCGGCCGGCGACCCCGCCCATGTGCGGCAGGCCGGACAGGCCGAACAGCGTCCCGGAGAAGTCCAGGGCGTAGAACTGCACCTCGCCCGGGGTGTGCCGCAGCGACAGGGCACAGATCAGCGTGCGCAGCAGCGTCGACTTGCCCGAGCGCGGGCCACCGGCGATGCCGACGTGCCCGCCGGCACCGGCCAGGTCCACCCACAGCGGGTCGCGGCGCTGGTGGAACGGCCGGTCGACGATGCCGACCGGGACCCGCAGCGGCTCGGTCAGCGGGTCGGCGCCGAACCCGCGGCCGGGCCGGACCCGCAGCTGCGGCAGCAGCATGTCGAGGGTGTCGGGGCTGGCCAGCGGCGGCAGCCAGACACGGTGGGCGGGGGTGCCCTGGCCGGTCAGCTGGCCGACCATCGTCGAGAGGATCGTCGGGCCGCCGCTCTCCACCTCGGCCAGGTTGACCGTCTGCGTCGTGTCGTCCGGGTCCGGGGCGGGCCAGGCCGAGCCCGGCTCGGCCGGGGACTCCGGGGCCGCCTGGTACTCGGCCCGGAACGGCCGCACCTCCAGCCCGCCGCCCAGCAGCTGGTCACCGACCTGCTCCTGGGTGCCGTAGGGGCCGGACACGTAGGCCGCCCGGAACCGGCGCAGGCTGGCGCTCTCGCCCCGCATGTAGCCGTGGCCGGGGGCGCTGGGCAGGCTGTAGGCGTCGGGCACGCCCAGGACCGTGCGGCTCTCCTGCTCGGTGAACGTGCGCAGGCACACACGGTACGACAAATTGGCTTCGAGGCCTCGCAGGCGGCCCTCGTCCAGGCGCTGCGAGGCCAGCAGCAGATGCAGACCGAGGGAACGGCCGAGCCGGCCGATCTGGGCGAACAGGTCGGCGAAGTCCGGTTTCTGCGACAGCAGCTCGGAGAACTCGTCGACGACGATGAACAGGCTCGGCAGCGGCGGCAGGTCGGCGCCGCGCTGGCGGGCCCGGTCGTAGTCGCGGATCGAGACCAGGTTGCCGGCCGCGCGCAGGATCTCCTGGCGCCGGTTCATCTCGCCGGACAGCGCCTCCTGCATGCGGTCGACCATCGTGAGGTCGTCCTGCAGGTTGGTGATGACGGCGGCGACGTGCGGCAGCCCGGACATGCCGGCGAACGTCGCACCGCCCTTGAAGTCGACCAGCACCAGGTTGAGCTGGTCGGGCGGGTGCGTCGAGGCCAGTGCCAGCACCAGCGTGCGCAGCAGCTCCGACTTGCCCGAGCCGGTGGCCCCGATGACCAGGCCGTGCGGGCCCATGCCGTCGTAGGCCGACTCCTTGATGTCCAGCTCCAGGACCCCGCCGTCGGCGGCGATGCCGAGCGGGGCGCGCAGCCGGTCCCGCAGCGGTCGCGGCGCCCACAGCGCGGCCAGGTCGAGCTCGCCGGGGTCGGTCACGCCGAGCAGCCCGGGCAGCGTCTGGTCGACCGTCGCCAGGTCCTCGGCCTGCGCGGTGACCACGTCGAGGCGGAACTCGGCGATCTGCTCGGCCAGGGCCGCGGCCACCGCCGGGTGCAGCGCGTCCGGCCGGCCCAGCGCGGTCAGCGTCGCGCCGACCCGGGTGTCGACCCGCCCGTCGGCGACGACCAGCTCCACGCCGTGCCCGCGGACCAGCTCGGCCGTGCGACCGTCGAGGTCGATGACGGTCGCGGCCTGCAGGCCGTCGGGGTTGAGCAGCAGCTCCTGGCCGGTGGTCAGGCCGCCGTCCAGGATGACCAGCAGGTGCGGCAGGTCGGGGTCGACGGCCGCGTGCCGGTTGAACCCGGCCCGGTTGGCGAGGTCGTCGTCGAGCCACTCCTCCAGGGCGGCCAGGGACGGGTTGACCAGCCGGACCGGACCGGCGTGGTCGACCTCGGTGCGGTGCTGGGCGTGCGGCAGCCACTTCACCCAGGACCAGCCGGACGCCTCGGCGTCACCGGTGCACACGACGACCCGCAGGTCGCCGGGGGCGTGCCAGGTCACGGCCTGCGCGACCAGCCCGCGGGCCAGGGCGCGGGCCTCGTCGCGGTCACCGGACAGGGCGATCGCGGCGTAGCGCCGCAGCGACAGCTGCACCGGCAGCTCGGGGACGGCCGAGTGGCTCGCGATGAACCGCCGCAGTGCCAGGGCGCACAGCGGGTCGAGGTCCTCCACCGGCCCGGACTCGCCGGGGACGAGCCGGGTGGCGAGATACTGGGTGCCGACGCCGAGGCGCAGCCACCCGTAGTCGCCGTCGGTCGCCCGCCGCTCCCACAGCCGGGCCCCGGCCGCGGCCGTCCACAGCTGGTCAGGTGCCGGCGCCACCCACTCGGCGGCCTCCCGCTGCGCGTCGACGGTGCGCCGCACGCGTTCCCGCATCCGGTCCAGGTAGCGCAGGTAGTCGCGGCGGTTGTTCTCGGCGTCGGCGCGCTGGGTGGCCCGGGCCCGCAGCAGCGAGCCGGCCACCATCGCCAGGGACGAGAACAGGAAGAACGAGCCGGCCACGTAGGTGATCGGGTTGCCGGGGGCGGCGAAGAGGTACGCGACCGAGCCGAGCCCGGACAGCGCGGGCAGGGCGGTGAGCCACACGTTGCCGGTGTCCGCCTTGGTCAGCTCCGGCGGCGGCTGGAGGAGGACCTCCCCCTCGGGCACGCTCGGCCGCGGTACCCGGGGCGGGCGCCGGAAAGCGGTCGTGGGCAACTTGACACCCCCGTGTCACGTACAGTGACCGTCGATACGGTCCGCTGGCAAGCTTCGATCGATGAAGCTACCCTACGGTCGATTGCCACACGGCATTCGAGCAGGCCGCGATCGCCGGCGGGGGAGCGATGACTCGGAGTATTGCCGTGCCGCCGAAGGCGGACACGGGTCACGGCGGCGCGTTCTGCCGCATCCGGCTGGCCGCGCCCGGCGTGCAGGTCGACCTGGCCGTGCCGTCCGCGGTCACCCTGGCCCGGCTGCTGCCGATGCTGCTGCGCCAGGCCGGCCAGGCCGAGCACGACGCCGCCGGCTGGGTCCTGTCCACGGCCGACGCCCAGCGCCTCGACCCGCACACCACGCTGTCCGACGCCGGGGTCCCCGAGGGCGGCCTGCTGGTCCTGCACCGCGCGGCCGAGCGCACCGCGCCACCCGTCTACGACGACGTGGTCGAGCTCATCGCCGAGGGCGGGGTCCGCCGCCCGTGGGCCACCCGCGAGCTGCGCCTGGCCTGCGCGGCCCTGGTCACCGTGGCCCTGCTCGGCAGCCTCGGGGCCCTGGCCGCGGCCGGTGGCGTCCTGCCGGGCGCCCTCGCCGGCGGGGTCGCGGCGCTGCTGCTGGCGATCGCCTGGGCGATGTCGCGGGCCGCCGACGACCAGCCCGCCGCCACCCTCGCCGCCGCGCTGGCCGCGCCCGCCGCCGCCCTCTGCGCGGCCGAGCTCCTCGGCGGCGGCTGGGGCCGCGGCCACCTGCTCATCGCCGGCGCCGCCGTCCTGCTCGTGGCGGCCGTCTCCCCGGCCGTGGCCGGCGGTGGCGACCACGTGTTCGCCGCCCTCGGCATCATCGGGGTGTCCGCGGCCCTGGGCGCCGTCATCGCCATCCTGGCCGGGACCCGCGCCGCGGCCGCCGCGGCCGTCGTCGCCCCCCTCGCCCTGGCCGCCATCACGATGCTGCCGACCCTTGCCCTGCGCTCGGCCCGGCTGCCCCGCCAGCCCCTCCCCCGCACCGCCGAGGACCTCAGCCAGGTCCCGGGCCGCCTCGACCTCGAACGCACCACGCAGCAGGTGGCGCGGGCCCGGCAGCTGCTGTCCGGCCTGCTGGCCGGCTGTCAGGCGGTCATCGCCGCCGGTGCGCTCGTCCTGGCCGCCGACCCGTCGCTGTGGTCGCGTCTGCTGGCCGGGGTCCTCGCCCTGCTGGCGCTGCTGCGCGGCCGGCTGTTCCGCGAGCGCGAACAGGTCGCGGCCTCCGTCCTGGCCGTCGCCTTCATGCTCCTGGCCGGCGCGGGCATCCTCGTCGTCAAGTTCAGCGGCCACGCCGTGGTCCTCGTCGGCATCCTCGCCCCCGCGCTCGCCGCGATCGCGGTGCTGGCCGCGGTCATCGGCGGCCTGTCGGGGCGGCGGCGGGCCACCCCGCGCCTGGCCCGCGGACTGGACGTGCTCGAGACGACCCTCATGCTGTCCGTCGTGCCCCTGGCGCTGGCGGTGTGGGACGTCTACCGGACGCTGATGGACCTGCGGGCGTGAAGCTCCTCATCGGCCTGCTGACGGCCGCGCTGCTCGGCCCGGTCCCGGCGCAGGCCCCCGCGGCCCGGGCCCCGGCACCGTGCCGCAACCCGCCGGCTCCGGGCCAGCCGCTGCCCGACGGCGCCCCCCGCGACCCGATGATCGCCCGGCTCGGCCTCGAACGCGCCTGGGAGCTCGCCACCGGCGCCGGGATCACCGTGGCGGTCGTGGACTCCGGCGTGGACGGCAACCAGCCGAAGCTGCGCGGCGCCCTCGCGGCCGGCTTCGACTTCGTGGCCTCCCAGACCCCGCCGGGCTGGCAACGGGTCGCCGGTGGCCTGGGCGACTGTGGTGACAACGGAGCATCGCACGGTACCGCCGTAGCCGCGCTCATCGCCGCCCGGGCCAACGACGACGACCGTGTCGTCGGCGTGGCCCCCGGCGCCACCGTCGCCCCCGTCCGTTTCGTCGACGGCATCGACAACGCGGCCCCGGAGATGATCGCCAACGCCATCCGCACCGGCGCCGAGCTGGGCCAGGTCCTCAACCTGTCGTTCGCGGTCCCGGTCGACCGCCCGGTGATCCGCGACGCCGTGCAATACGCGCTGAGCCGCAACGTCGTCGTGGTCGCCGCGGCCGGCAACGAGTCGTCCGGCGGCGACGAGAAGTTCTACCCCGCCGCCTACCCGGGCGTCCTGGCCGTCGCCGCCCTGAAGCAGGACGGCACCCCCCTGGCCCAGTCCAACCGCGGCGACTGGGTCGGCATCGCCGCGCCGGGCGAGGGCCTCACCGCCCCCGTCTCCGGCGGCGGCTACGCCGGCGTGAGCGGCACCAGCTTCGCCACCGCCCTGGTCTCCGGCGTGGCCGCCCTGGTCCGCTCCCGTTACCCGGCCATGCCCGCCGCCGACGTCGTCAAACGCCTGACCGCCACCGCCGTCCCCCTGGGCGCCGCCCACGACGACCGCGTCGGCGCCGGCATCGTCGACCCGTTCGGCGCCCTGACCGTCCTCGGCCCCGCCCTCCCCGCCCCGTCGGCCTCCGGCGCCCCGGCCCCGGCCGCGGGCCGCGTGCGCGTCCTGCCCCTCCCGGACACGGGCGGCGGCGTCGCCGAACGCTGGGGCTCCCTGCTCGGCATCGTCGGCATCCTGATCCTGGCCGCCGTCCTGGCCTATCTGGGCCGCCTGGCCTGGCGCGCCGCCCGCCACCGCCGCACCCGCCCACACCCGGGCCGCCCGACCGACGACCCCCTCGACCCACCGGACATCAGCCTCGCCTGACGCGGGCCGCGGATTCGGCCGCGCGGGCCGGTCCCCGGCCGCTGGTCGGCCGGGGGCCGCGCTGGATGCCGGAACTCGGACTCTCTCGGGACCGCAGCCGCCCGAGTCCCGGCCGAGCACAGCTTCGCCGGGCGGCGTTGTGGAAACGTTGGGAATTTGTTGCACCCCAGGCCGGTGCGGGCGCGGGTGATCCAAAACGTGCCACGGGTTGGGGAAGCCTCTAGGCTGGGGGTCCGCCGCTGGAGTTCGGTCCTCCCCGAGGTGACGTGTGGACGTTGACACCGCGTTCGACCGGTTCGACTCGGTCATCACGCCGTCGGCCGCGCAGCGGCGGGTCGCGGCGGGGCGGGTCGCGCGGTTCACCGCGATGCTCGAGGCGCTTGGGCACGGTGTCGAGGTGCTGAGCTCGGACGCCGGGTTCATCGTCGTCTACCCGGCGGAGGCGGCGCCGGGGCGGGGGTCGGCGGCGGCGCTGCGGCAGGTTCGCAACGCGGTCGCGGAGCAGCTCGAAGCACACTTCGGGCGGTCGCCGGGCTGGACGACGACGTTGCGGGACGGGGTCGTGCGGTGTTCGATCGACAGCGCGGGTGCGGCGAAGGGGTTCTCGGTCGACGTGATGCCCGCGGTCCGGGACGGGTCGCGGCTGCGGGTGCCCGGCCGGCGTGGCGACGGGTGGCGAGACATCGATCCGCAGGAGCGGCGGGCCGGGGAGTGGGAGCACTACCCGGCGATGGTACGGCTGCTGCGGTACTGGGGCCGCGACAGCGTCGCCCCGCTCACCATGGAGCTCCTCGCCCGGCGGTGCCTGCCGGTGCACGCGAGCCGGACCGCGGCCCTCAAGCGGTTCTTCACCGCGGCCGCCGCCACGGGCGAGGTCGAGCCGGGTGTCCGCGACCGGTTCCGGGTCCAGGCCGACCTGGCCGCCACCGCCGAGGCCTGGGCGCGGTCGGGGCACCCGGACGGGCCCGACATCGCCGTGCACTTCCTGCGTCTGATGGTCGGCCCGCAGTTCCCGAAGCCGGCCCGGGACTGGAGCGACGTCGGCGTCGGCGGCGACGCCGGGCCACGGCCCCGGGCGGCGGCGGCCGGTGGGGTCTCGCTGCGCAACCCCGACGGGCACCGGGCCGCCCTGCCGGCCGCGTTCGTGGCCGCCCCGGCGGCGCCCCGGGCCGAGGACCCGGCCGGATGACCGCGGCGCCGATCACCTGGTGGCAGGACGACGAGCAGCGGCTCCTGGCCGAGTGTGTCGCGCTCGCCGCGGCCGCGCCCGACCTGCGCTGGGAGCCGAAGGGGCCAGGCTACTGGCGGGGCGCGGTGCCGCTGTGGCCCTTCGACCGGCCGCAGCCAGAGGGGCTGCCGGCCCTCGTCGGCGGCCGCCCGCTCGAGGTGGCCGTCCTGTGCCGGCCGCCGCACCCGATGGTCCCGCCGATCGTCGTGCCCTATTCGGTCACGCCGCCGACCCGGGCGCTCGGCTACGCCAGCTGGCACCTGCTGCCCAGCGGCGCGCTGTGCCTCGTGCGGGGCACCGCCTGGTGGGATCCGCAGCGGCTGATCGCGAGCCTGGTGCCGAAGATCAGCGGCTGGTACATCGAGTTCCAGCTCATGATGGCCGGGCTCCTGGACGAGATGCCGGCCCGCGGCGTCGACCGCGACGACGGGCTCGACGCCCTCATCGACCGGGCCCGGGAGCCCGCCCGTTGACCGACTCCGCGATCGTCCTCATCACGAGCGGGTCGGCCGCCCGGATCACCGCGTCCGAGCAGCTGTGGGGCCGCACCACCGTGGCCACCGACGGGCCGGGCGGCATCATCGGCGTGGTCGGGACGTCCAACGCGCACGGGCCGATGGTATTCGACGAGCCCGCCGCCGAGCAGCACCCGATCGCGTCCGCGGCCGAGCGCCGGCCCGGGGTGTGGGCCGTCACCCACGCCGACGTGCACGAGGTGCTCCACAAGCGCCTGGCCCGCATCCAGGGCCGCGTCCCGATCGAGGGTTTCCAGCGGCGGTGCATCCCCGCGGTCCCCGACGACCAGCTCCGCTCCGACGGCTGCGTCGTGGTCACCCGGGCCCCGCAGGCCACCCTCGAGTGGGCCGTGTGGCGGCTGGAGGGCGGGTTCGCGGCGCCGGTGGACTTCGAGCGGCTCGCGCCGGCCGATGCCGACCCGATCCGGGACCTCGGCGCCCACTGGCCGGTCGGCGACCTCGACCGGCGGGTCGTGCTCGTCGGGGCCGGCAGCATCGGCAGCGCCGCCGCGCACGCCCTGGCCCGCTACGGCGTCCGCGACCTGGTCCTGGTCGACTCCGACCGGCTCCGCTCGCACAACGTCGTGCGGCACCAGTGCGGTCGCGAGGACATCGGCCGGCACAAGGTCGACGCCGTCCGCGACGCGCTCGTGCGGCGCTGGCCGGGCCTGCGGGTCGAGGCGCTGCGCCGGGACGTGATCGCCGCCGCCGACGACATGCGTCCGCTGTTCGGCGGGGCCGCCCTCGTGCTGTGCGCCGCCGACGGTGTCGCCGCCCGCCGCACCGTCAACCATCTCGCCCGCCGGGCCGGGCGCACCGCCGTGTTCGCGTGCGTCCTGCGCGACGGTGCCGTCGGTGAGGTGCTGCGCACCCGGCCCTGGCCCGGCGCCGGGTGCCTGCTGTGCGTGCGGGCCATGCTCGTCGAGCACGGCGCCGTCGACCCGGAGCCGGCCCTCGACGCCGGCTACGGCCGCGGCGACTCGCACCGGCCGATGACCGCCGTCGGCTCCGACCTGGCGCTGGTCGGCGAGTTCGCGGCCAAGACGGCCGTGGCGACGCTGCTGGAGGAGGCCGGCCACTACGAGCACGTCTTGCGGCGCGACTGGGCCCTGATCGGCCTGCGGCTGGACCGGACCGCGCCGGAGCCCTTCGACCTGTACCCCGGCCAGGTCCACTGGCGGCCGGAGACCGGCGGCCCGATCCCGTCCCGGCCCACGTGTCCCACCTGCGCATAACCGGATCCGATTCACGAGGGCGGCGGAAAATACATAACTGTCGGTAGCTCGTCCGGTCGCGCACCGGGACCCCGCGGCGGTTCTAGGTTCACGGTATGGCTGGGCCGAAGAAGCGGAGCTCGACGACGCGCAAAGTGGTGTGGGGCGCGGTCGGCTACCTGGTCACCACGCTCGGGACGCTGCTGACCGACTACCTGACGAAGCTGGACATCAGCCCGCTGCTGGGCTCGGTCCTGGCCACCGCGGTCGGGCTGGTGCTGGTCGTCGCCGGTGTGCTCGTCGACGCGGGCAAGGAGGGCGAGCAGGAGCGGGTCCCGGCCACCGCCGGCTATCCGCAGCCCTACTACGAACCGTATCGGCCGTATCAGCACGGTCAGCCGCATCACGACGGGCAGACGTATCAAGGCGGCACCTACCAGCCGGTGGCCCGGCGGCCGCGGCGTGGCACCGCGAGCGTCGCCGGGGTGCTCGCGCTCGTGCTGGTGTTCTGCGGTGGCGGCGGGTTCGCGGTCGCGTACGGGGCGCAGGCCGCCGGGCAGCGGGCCATCCGGTGGCTCGACGAGCAGGGCAAGCCGGACTGGGAGAAGAAGACCGAGGACCCGGGGCGGGAGCGCATCGCCAAGGCCGCATCCCGGACCGAGGGCGCGCTGACCGTCACCGTCACGTCGGTGCGGGTCAACACCGAGGTCGTGATGGTGACGATCACCGCCAAGAACACCGGCGCCGACTCGCTCAACCTGCCGGTCTTCAACAACGCCCAGCTCAACGTGGTCGGGGCGGACACGCTCAACGCCGACCCGGCGTCGAGCACGTTCAGCGGCACCGTCGCCGCGAAAGGTCAGGCGAGCGGCACCGTCACGTTCGACGGCGCCCTCCCGGCCGGCGCGACCAAGGCCACGCTCTCGTTCGCGCACGTGCAGGGCAGCCTCAAGGGGCCGAACAGCATCTCGGTCGACATCCCGCTCACGGCATCTTGATCAGATCGGCGAGCACGGCGCCGTCGTCGGTGAGGCGGGACGGGGCCGGGCTGTCGTAGACGACCAGGAGGCGGTGGCTGCCGGGCGGGCCGACGAGCGTGATGCCCTCCGCGTGGTCGTCGCCGTCGCCGAACGGCAGGTCGAGCTCGCGGCTCAGGTCGCCGGCCCGGATCACCTGCGGGGCGGCGGCGTGCGCGGCGTGGTGCCAGCGGTACAGCCGGACCGGCCCGTCCAGGCTCATCGACGGGCCGGCCAGCAGGAGCAGGTCGTCGCCGTCCGGACACATGTCCCGGATGCCCAGGCCATCAAGGGCCAGGACGTGTTTGCGGTACTGCAACCCGTCGTCGAACGGCCGCAGGCGTAGACGCTGCGGGTCGTCGGGGTCCGTGTAGGGGCGCAGCTCCAGGACGAATGCCCAGCCACGCAGGACCGGGCCGCGCAGGCCGAGGTACACGCGGTCGCCGTGCACGGCGATGCCCTCGACATCGAGGCCGTTGTCCTTGCCGGGGATGGCCAGGAACGGGGCCAGGTGCGGGTCGTCCGCCAGCAGCGCGCGGAGGTTGCCGGCGCCGCTGAGCACCGCCGCGTGCTCGGTGCGGCCGTTGTGCCGCACCGACGGTACCGGCGAAGGAAACCCATCGACCTCGGCGATCGGCAGGCGGACGAGCACCTGCCGGTTGTCCTGGCCCTCGACCCGCGCCAGGCGCTTGAGGGGCTTGGGGCCGGCGTGGTGCGGTTTGATCTGCTTGCGGCGCAGGCTGTGCGAGCCGACCGCCCACAGGAACGCCCCGGACCGGGCCAGGCCCTCGATGTCGGCCTCCTCGTCGGCGTCGGCGCCGGGCAGCGGCACGAAGTCGGCGAGCCGGAAGGTGGTCTCGTCGGTGTAACGCCCGGGGTCGCGCTCGTCGTCGCTCACGAGGCGCTCGATGGTCGCGGTCTCGTCACCGGCGACCCACAGGACCCGTCCGTCGGCGCGGACCGCCGAGAGGTTCGTGTGCGTCGTCGCGGCCCGCGAGCGCTCCCCGAGGTACAACCGAATCGTCTTGGCTCTTGTCACCCACTCATCGTGACACCGCCGCGACATCGGGTTGCTCACTTAGGGCCGGTCCCCGATGCGGCGCCGCCTCCAGCACTTCCTGTTCGAGGTCGTCGAGGGCCTTGCGCAGCGCCGCCAGCCGCTGCTCGAGACCGGCGCGGGCCGGCGGTGCGGGCTCCTTCTCGGCCTCGTGCGCCTCCTGCAGGGCGTTGAGCACGACACCGACGAGCAGGTTGGTGAGCAGGTACGACGCGGTGATCATGTAGGACAGGTAGAAGAGGATGCCCCACTCGGTGACCTCCCGGCCGGCCTGCAGCGTGTCGGTGATCCCGTCCAGCGACAGCAGCAGAAACAGCGTCAGCATCGCCTGCCCGACCGTGCCGTACTGCTCCGGGTAGGCGGCCCCGAACATCATCCAGCCGACCATCGCGTACCCGTACAGGACCAGCAGCGTGATGAGCAGGAAACTACCCAGACCGGGCAGGCTGCGCCGGATCCCGACGAGGATGACGCGCAGGCTCGGGAACAGCCGGAACGCGCGCACGATCCGGGCCAGGCGCAGCAGCCGGAGCAGGGTCACGTTCTCGCGCACGCCGGGGACCAGCGGGGCCAGGATGATGGCGAGATCGAAGAGGTTCCAGCCATCCTTGAAAAAGCCGCGGGGGTACGGCAGATACGCGCAGAAACGCACCAGCAACTCGACCGAGAAGCAGGTCAGGAACACGTACTCGAGCACATGGAACGCGGAGCCGGCCGAGTCGACGACGCCGTGGTACGTCTCCAGGCCCAGCGTCATCGCGTTGAGCACGATGACGGTGAACGATGCCGCGTTGAACCACGACTTGCCGACGAGCGCGCGGCCGGCGGCTCCCACCCGATCCAGACTCACAGGCGGCGAGCCTACACACGACCGCCCGGTGGCCTTGATCGGCCACCGGGCGGCTGGGCGGGGTGTGGGGGTCAGGCGTAGGTTTCGAACTCCGCGATCTGCGGGGTGCCGCTCGCGCCGGTGATCTCGAACGTGACCTTCTTCAGCGAGGTCTTCGTGAACGAGATCGTGCCCGCGCCGGAGCCGGAGGCCAGGACCGCGCCGGTGTCGGCGTTGAGGACCCGGTAGCTGCCGATGCGGCCGGTCGCACCCGAGGACTCCCGGATGGTGATCCGCGAGATCGAGGTGGCGGCGCTCCACTTGACGGAGATCGAGCCGGTGGTGCCGTTCGGCGACCAGTAGGTGCTCGTGCTGCCGTCGATGACGTTGCCGTAGCTGGTGCCGCTGGCCTTGCTGGAGCCGTCCGCGCCGGCGCCGATGCTCAGGTTGGTGCCGCTGCCCTGGGTCGGGGTCGGGCTGGCGGTCCGGCTCGGCGTCGGGCTGGCGGAGGTCGGCCGGGGCGAGGAGGTGGTCGGGCCGCCGGTCGGGCTGGTCGGGGTGCAGCTGCCGTTGGAGACCTGCAGGCCCTTCCCGGCGCCGGCGGTGCTGGCCAGGACGCTGGGGACGCAGCTGGCCGGGTCGAGGGAGTAGGAGTAGGGCACGCTGATGGTCGTGTTCGACGTGACGTTCGGGCCGGCCGGGTGGTTCTCGGTGCCCGGTGCGGTCCAGGTGACGTTGTCGAAGATGTTGCCGCTGACCTGCCAGGAGCCCATCAGGTCGGTGTAGAACGTGCCGAGGACGTCGGCGGAGTTCTTGAAGTAGTTGTTGTCGACCTTGGCCTTGCCGCCGTCGCGAGGGTTGATGCCGGACTTGGTCAGGCCCAGGTAGTAGTTGTTGTAGATGTGGGCCGTGGCCGCCCGCAGCAGCGGCGTGCGGGAGTCGATGTTCTCGTAGATGTTGTGGTGGAACGTGACCGGGCCGTTGCCCGTGTCGCTGTCGCTGGAGCCGATGAGCCCGCCGCGGCCGGAGTTGCGCAGCGTGTTGTAGGAGACCGTGACGTACTTCGTGCCGGCCTTCATATCGATCAGCGAGTCGTAGCCCTCATCCTCGCCGCCCGACGCGTACAGCGTGTTGTGGTCGACCCACACGTTGCTGACGTCGCTCTCCATGCCGATGGCGTCGCCGCCGTTGGAGGTCGGCGAGCCGGACTTCTTCACGTTCCGGACCGTGACGTTCTGGATGATGATGTTCTTCGCCTCGCGGATGTGGATCCCGATCTGGTCGAAGATGGCCCCGCTGCCCACGCCGATGATCGTGATGTTGCTGATCTGCTTGAGCTCGATCACCCCGGCCGCGGTGTTGCAGCTGCCGGAGACCTTGGCCGTGTTCCCGACCGTGATGGTGCCCGACACCTGGATCGTGAGCGGGGTGGTGTCGGTGGCCCGGCTGCAAATGGCCTGGTGGATGGCGGTGCCCGTGCTTGCCGTGACCACCGCCCCGCCGGCACCGCCCGTGGTACCGCCGTTCTGCGTTGCGTAGCCGGTGACCCCGCCGGTCGCGGCGGCCGCCTCGGGCATCGCCTGCAACGCGACGAACCCGACACCGACCGCGCCCGCGGTCAGCACCGGCAGAAGCCGCCATGCGACTGCTCGCCTCATCTCGCCTCACCTTCGTCTGCAAACGCTTGGGGTGACCCCGGCTCCGGCTGTTGGCGGCAGCGGATCGAGGAAAGCGCTTTCCTTCGCCGGAGCATAGGAGTCAGTCGATCGCGAAGCAAGGTGTCAGGGTGATTTGCGGCATTTTCAGCATGTAAATTTCACTACCGGAGCGGAGTTGCTGCAAACGTTTGTCATGGCTCCTGCCTTACCGATCGCGCGGCCGCGCCGGCGATCACGAGGGCCAGACCGACGAGGATCATCCGGGTGAGCGCCGAACCGGTCACCGGGAGCGTCGTCGCCGGACCGGACGGCGTGGCCGGCGCGGCCGCCGGAGCGACCGTGAGCTCCAGCTTGAGGGCGTGGGTGGCGCCGCCGGGGTCGGTGCCGAGGGCCACGAACGAGTGCTCCCCCACCGGCAGGTCGGCCGGGACCGTGACCGGCACCGAGAACTCGCCGTTGCCGTCGGCCGTCACCGTGGTCAGGACGGCCGGGGCCGAGTACACGGTGATGGCGACCGTCGAGTAGGGCGCGAAGCCGGTGCCGGAGATGGTCAGCCGCTGGCCGATCGCGATCGTGCTGATCGGGCCCTGGTCGGTGACGAGGGTCAGGTTCGTGGCCGGGCGGCTGCCGCCCATCTCCGGCAACGAGGCGCTGTTCAATCTGGTCGGCACCACCTACGGCAGCGACGGGCAGAGCACGTTCGGCGTCCCCCACCTGCGCGGCCGCACCCCCATGCACATGGACACCGGGCCCGGCCTCACCCCACGCACGATCGGGCAGGCCGGCGGCGCGGAGACGGTCACGCTCACGGTCAGCGGCCTCCCGGCGCACACC
The DNA here is from genome assembly GCF_044454505.1 of Dactylosporangium sp. NPDC051541. Taxonomy (NCBI): domain Bacteria; kingdom Bacillati; phylum Actinomycetota; class Actinomycetes; order Micromonosporales; family Micromonosporaceae; genus Dactylosporangium; species Dactylosporangium sp. NPDC051541. The sequence continues at coordinate 127,375 of NZ_JBITDU010000010.1, read as the reverse complement.
CACCAGCCGGCCGCGGCGAGTGGGCCGGCACCGCCGACAGCCCGGCCGGCGCCGTCTGGGCCGCGATGCCCGACGCGCCCTACGCGGCGAGTCCGGTGAGCCGGGTGCCGATGCACGGCGCCGCGCTGTCCCCGGCCGGTGGCAGCCAGACGCACGAGAACCGCCCGCCGTTCCTCGCCGTGCGGTTCATCATGGCGCTGAACGGCATCTATCCCCCGCCGCCGCCCTAGGAGCACCGCATGAGTGACGCCTACCTGGGCGAGATCCGCCTGCTCACCGCCAACTACGCGCCCAACGGCTGGGCGCTGTGCAACGGCCAGCTGCTGGCCATCGCCCAGAACCAGGCCCTGTTCGCGATCCTCGGCACCACGTACGGCGGCGACGGTGTGACCACCTTCGCCCTGCCGGACCTGCGCTGCCGCCTGCCGGTCCACTTCGGACAGTCCTATGTGTCCGGGCAGCGCGGCGGCACCGAGACGGTGACCCTGACCGCCGCGCAGATGCCGGCCCACACGCACGTACCGCGGGCCGCCGCCACCGGCACCCAGAACGCCCCGACCGGCAACGTGTGGGCCCCGCTCACCGGCGGCTACGCGGCGAGCGCCGACACGACCCTGGCCGCGGTGTGCGTGGCGAGCGCCGGCGGCGGCCAGCCGCACGACAACCTGCCGCCGTACCTGACGCTGACCTTCATCGTCGCCCTGACCGGCATCTTCCCGCCGCGCCCGTAACGCGGTGGGCCGCCTACGGCTCCTGGGCCTCGGGCTCGCCGGCCGGTCCGTCCCGGCCGCCCTCGGGCTCCGGCGCGGGGTCCGGCGGCGCCGTCTCGGCCCGCAGGGCGCGCACACGGTCGCGCAGGATGGCGGTCACCGTCTCGGGGGTGGCCCCGGCGGCGAGAGCCGCGTCCCGCAGCGCGCGCAGCTCCGACTCGATCAGCCGGGCCAGGTGTTCGCGCTGCTCCGGCGACAGCTCGTTCGTCATGTGCCATGCAGGCTACTCCGCGGGCGGGCCGAGGATGTCCAGGACGGCACCGGCGATGCGCGCGATGACGGCCGCGTCGGCCAGCAGGGCGGTGACCTGCTCGTCCGGTGCGGGCCCGCGGCCCGGGATGCGATCGATGGCTTCGGTACCCGTACCACCCGCGAAGACCCGCCCGACCACGGTCCGCACGGCGTCGGCGGGGCTCTCCCCCCGGCCCAGGCGGCCCTCGATCGCGCGGACCGCCTCGCCGGCCAGGGCCCGCAGGTGGGCGTCGTCGCGCTCGTGCGCGTCGGCCAGGGGCAGGGCGTCGTCCTCGATGCCGGCGGCCGGGTGCTGCGCTGCTGTCACGGGGGCCTGCTTCCTGCCGAGCGGCCGCTCGACGAAGTTCGCGTACCAGACCGCGCTCTGCCGCATCGCCCGCAGCACGGTCTCCACGTCCCGGCCGACGAGCGCCTCGCCGGCCGTGCGGTCGCCGGTGACCGCCAGCCGCAGGCCGGTCCACGCGGCGAGGGGCCACAGCCCGGCCCCGGCGGTCGCGGGGACCCCGACCCAGACGAGCAGCTCGACGGCGAGGCGGGTGAGCCAGGGGTCGTCGCCGAGGGCCCGGCCCAGCCACTGCGGCAGCCGCGGCCGCTGCAGCGCGCCGCGGGCGCCCCGGCGGCGGCGGTGGGCGTCGACGGTGGCGGCGGTGATCCGCCGGGCGATCCAGCCCTCCAGGTTGCGAATCGGCACCTTGGCGTTGTGGAGCAGGTCGTCCAGGACGGCCTCGACGTCGTCCTGGAAGCGGTCCAGGCACTCCGGGCGCAGGCCCCGCACCGAGGCCGCGCACGCAGGGTGGCGGCGGCGCAGTTCCAGGCCGCGGGTGTGCCGCTCGAAGACGACCGGCCACACGATGTCATAGGCGCCGGCGGTGAGCCGGGCCCGCTGACCGACGTCAATGTCATAGGCCCGGACCGCCAGATCGCCGTGCCGGGCCAGGTCGCGCACCAGATCCGCCGAACCGGTCACCGGTCGTTCCTTCCGCACGGGATGTGACGCTCAGCGTGCCCCAGCACACCCGCGACGGAAAAGGCCACCCGGGCAAAGATCCCACCTCGGGAAGGCAAGCAGAGGCGATCGGCTTTCCGCGCTCCACCGCTCGGCGGGCGGCCCGGCTGATCGGACATCCGGCGGCAGCCATTCACGGCCGAATTCCGTGAATGATTTCACCGACGCCGATGTCTTACCTTTTCGGCGCGGGCCGCGGCTCAGCGATCGTCCCGGCGCAGCGCGCCCAGGCGGTCCCGCACGATCGCCCGGACCTCGTCCGGGGTGGCCCCGGCCGCGAGGGCGGCGGCCCGGGCGGCGATGAGCTCGGCACAGAACAGGTGCAGCAGCCGCCGGCGCACGTCCGGATCGAGTCGGTCCCCTGCGCGTGTCAACCGTGCCTCCCGCCGTCGCTGCCCGCCCTGTACTGACGGACAGCGATGGCGGCGGCCGGCGGGCCTCAGGCCCGGGCGTTGCCCAGCGCCGTCTGGATGGCCTTGACCAGCACCGCGACGACCAGGGCGACGGACGGGCGGATCGAGGACTCCTCCATGCTGACCGTGCCGGTGAAGCCGGCGTGGTCGCTGATCTTCCGCAGCTGCTCGTGGGCGGTGGCCGCCTCGGCCCCGGACAGGCCCAGGGCCGGCTCCATCCGGACCGCGGCGACCAGCGTCGCCAGGGCCGCGGTGCGCTCGTCGAGCTGGTCGTCGCCGATCAGGGCCCGGCGCAGCCGCTCGCGGACGTCGGCCTCGACGGAGGGGTCGATCGTCGGATACCGGTGCAGGTGGATGAAGCCGTCGGCGGTCGTCTCGTCCACGTCACAGATGATGTTGCGGGCGCACAGGTCGGCCAGGACCCGGTCGCGCAGGCCGTGCCGGAGCCGCTGCAGCCACGAGTCGGGCGTGTGCGGGCTGTCGGCCGCCATCCGGCCCAGGACCTCGTCCTCGATCGGCTCACCGGTCGGGTCGGCCTTGGTCACCACCAGCGAACCCCCGACGTAGGCGATCCGCCCGGCCAGCGCCAGCTCGACCAGCACGGCGGCGACCATGCCGAGGTCGAGCCCGATGTGCGACCCGGAGGCCCGCCCCGACTCGTTGTCGTAGGCGAGCAGGAGCAATTCCTCGGCCAACGCTACTGAACCCATGCCCCGGGACGTTAGCGCGTGCGCGCCATTGGTCAAGTCCCCCGGCCAGCCGGGGCGGGGTCACCCCGGCGGTGCCAGCGGGGACGCGCGATGCGCACCTCCTCACGCAGTGTCAGCAATGGGATGCAGAAGGTGAAGACGGCTCCGGAGCCGTGGGGGCTTCGGGCCGTGATCGTGCCGCCGTGGCCGGTCACGACCTCCTGGAGGAGGGCCAGGCCGAGGCCGTGGCGGCGGTCGCCGGCGCCCGGGCCGCGGTGGAAGCGGTCGAAGATGCGGCCGGCGTCGGCCGGGTCGAAGCCGGCGCCGGTGTCCTGGACGACGACCTCGGCCTGGTCGCCGCGGCGGGCGACGGTCACCGCGATGCGGCCGCCGGGCGGCAGGTGGGTCAGGGCGTTGGCCAGGAGCTCGCTGAAGACCCGGCGCAGGGCCGACTCGATGCCGGCGACCAGCAGCGGGCCGCCGGGCGTGGTCAGGGTGATCGTGCGGCCGCGCTCGGCGGCCAGGTCGGACTCGGCGGCGACGGCGTCGGTGGCCAGGGCGACCAGGTCGACCGGTTCGACCTCGGGGCGGGCGTCGGCGGCCAGGCGGGCCGAGAGGAGCAGCTCGTCGACGATCTCACCGAGGCGGCGGGTGGAGGCGACGAGCCGGGCCAGGTCGCGCCCGCCGGTGCCGCGGCGGGCCAGGAGCTGGGCCCGGGTGTGGACCTGGGCGATCGGGGTGCGCAGCTCGTGGCTGGCGTCGGCGACGAAGCGGCGCTGGCGGGCCAGGGCCTCGACAAGCGGGGCGACGGCGTGCCGGCCGACCAGGACGCCGGTCAGGACGGCGGCGAGGAGGCCGACGAGAGCGGCCAGGGTGAACGCGTACAGCAGGTGCCGGCGGTCGGAGAGCTGGAAGCGGGCGTCGAACACGACCTGCACGACGGTGTCGCCGCGGCGTTCGGTGTGGACGTAGTAGCGGGTGCCGTCGCGGGTCAGGCGGGAGTCGTGGGGGTGGCCGGTGGCGGCGACCAGTTCGGCGTCGGCGCGCACCGGCAGGCCGGGTGGCGGCGGAGTGTTCGAGCCGAGGAAGGAGCCGTGGGAGTACCAGAAGACCCAGGAACACGCGGGCGGCCCGGGCACGGTGCCGTTGGCCGCGCCCCATGCCAGTTCGCTCTTGATCTGGGCTTCCTGCCCGCGGACCAGGACCGCGTAGGAGATGCCGCCGGCCAGGGCCAGCAGTGCGGTGATGACCAGCCCGACGCCGACGCCGAGGTGCCGGCGGGCCCGGCGGACGAGGGCCTCCTCGGGGGTGTTCACAGCACCCCGAGCCGGTAGCCGAGGCCGTGGACGGTGCGCACGATCGGGCGGCCGAGCTTGCGGCGCAGGTAGTAGACGTAGGTGTCGACGATGGAGGCGGCCGCGGCCTCGTCGAAGACCAGCCGGCGCAGCTGCGAGCGGGAGTGCACCGCGCTCGGGCGGGCGGCGAGGACGCGCAGCAGTTCGAACTCGCGGGCCGACAGGGCGACCCGGGTGCCGTCGGGCCGCACGGCGTCGCGGGCGACGAGGTCGAGCCGCCCGGCGCCGACCCGCAGCGCCTCGTTCGGGGCCGGGACGCGCCGGACCAGGGCCCGGACGCGGGCCGTGAACTCGTCCAGGTCGAAGGGCTTGACCAGGTAGTCGTCGGCGCCGGCGTCGAGCCCGGCGATGCGGTCGCCGACGGTGCCCAGGGCCGTGAGCATGAGCGCGCGGGCCGGCACCGAGCACGACCGCAGCCGCATGACCAGGGCGAGGCCGTCGAGGGCGGGCAGCAGGCGGTCGATCACCATGACGTCGTAGCGCCGGGTCAGGCCGAGGTGGAGGCCCCGCTGACCGTCGTGCGCCCGGTCGACGACGTAGCCCTCGTCGACCAGCGTCTCGGTCACCATCTCGCTGAGCTCCTCGTCGTCCTCGACGACCAGGAGCCGCGGGGCTTCCACCTCACGCACACCATGACAATGGCACTGTTATGGGGCAACGGGAGAGTGATCGATGTCTCTATGTTGAACGCTTGCGGAATCGACGCTCTTCGTCTCCCGGCGATCGATCCACGTCAGCAGCGGCGTCGTCATGATCGTGGTGACCAGCGCGACGAGCACCAGGACGGTGAACAGCGCCGGGCCGACGATCCCGGCCTCCAGGCCCACGTTGAGGGCGATGAGCTGCATCAACCCGCGGGCGTTCATGAGCGCGCCGACGCGCAGGGCCACGACGTTCGGCTCGCCGCGAACCCGGGCCGCGGCCCAGCAGGCGCCGAACTTCCCGGCGATCGCGAGGACCACGCAGGCGACCGCGAACAGCAGCACGGCCGGGTCGGAGAGCAGACCGAACTCGGTGCGCAGCCCGGAGAACGTGAAAAACAGTGGAAGGAACACGATGGACGCGATCGGGGTCAGGGTGTCGACGACCTTGTCGGTGCGCTCGTTGTGCGGCATGACCACGCCGGCCGCGAAGGCGCCGAAGACGGCGTAGAGGCCGATCTCGTCGGTGTACCAGGCGACCACGAACAGCAGCGCGACCAGGCCCAGGAGCCGGCCACGGTCGCCGATGCGGTCGTTGTTCATCAGCGTGTTGGCGGCGCGGCGGCCACCGAGCCAGAGGACGGCGATGAAGAGGATCGCCCCGCCGACGGTGATGATCGCCCCGCCCGGCTTGCCGGAGGAGACCGCCAGCACGACCGCCAGCATGATCCAGGCGGCCATGTCGTCGATGGCGCCGGCGGCCAGGGAGAGCGAGCCGTGCCGGGTCCCGTCGATGCCGCGCTCGGTGATGATCCGGGCCAGCATCGGGAACGCGGTGATGGCCAGGGCGACGCCGACGAACGCGGCCGTGATCGCGACCGACGTGCCCTCCTTGCGCACCGGGGCAAGGCCGTCGGTGCAAAACACCAGCAGCGCGCCGAGCGCGAGGGGCGCGCTCACCCCGGCTATGGACACCGCACCGGCGGTCCCGGCCAGGCGGGTCGGGCGGTGCCCGGCGAAGGAGTACCCGGCCTGGAACATGAACAGCACCAGGCCGATCTGACCGACGACGTACAGCACCGGCAGCAGTGGCGCCGGGAACAGCCAGTGCTCGACGTCCGGCAGCAGCAGCCCCAGCAGCGACGGGCCGAGCAGCACGCCGGCGAGCATCTCGCTGACCACGGGTGGCTGCCCGGCCTTGCCCAGCAGCCAGGAGACGCCCTTGGAGAAGATCAGGATGACGGCCACGGCGATGAAGAACGCCGGTGCGAGCTCGGTGGGTTTCACGGTCGTACCTCCTCGAAGAAGGTGGAGCACAGGCGAGCCCGGCGGGCATCGACCACCATGTAGGTGCCGAGCACGAGCTGGACGACGGACCGCCCGGCCCCGGCCCACCGGTCGCGCAGCGCCTGGGCGGCCAGCCGGAGCCGGCCCGGGGCGGGCGCACCGGCGGGGGTCAGGTAGGCGGGGCCGCGACTGGGCAGTGAGCGGGTGTGGACGGCGGCGGAGCTCAGGCAGTACCGCCGCAGCACTTCTCGGGTTGTCGCACGGAGCATCACGGGGGCGGCTCCGCGGGCCGGGCAGGCGCGGTTGGCCACGACGCCGTAGGGGATGAAGTGCGCGTCGCGCCGGGCCACGCGCAGCCAGCGGTCCGGGTCGAAGGCGTCGTCGGCGGCGGGGCCGGTGCGCTGGAACGCGAGGTAGTTGAAGAGCAGGACCGAGCCGGTCGGGAGGGTCACGCGCTCGTCGACGACGATCGGGGCCGAGGTGATCCGGTGGGCGACGCCGAACAGCGGATGCACCCGCAGGGTCTCGTCGATCGCCCGGTCCAGGGCGGCGTCGTCGTCGGGGTCCGGGGCCTGGTCCGGATGCTGAGCGAGGCTGAGCAGGATGTGGGCCATCGCCTCGGACATCTGCACGACGGCGGTGTTGAAGAATGCGCCCTGCAGATACCAGGCCGTCTCCTGGGCGGTGAACTCGGCCGGCAGCACCACCGGGCAGGTGCCGGCCTCGATGCGGCCGAGCAGGTAGCGGGTGAGCGCGTCGCGGCGGTCCATGTGCCGCAATGCGTTGCCTTTCAGCGCGGTGACGACGTCGTTCGCGTTGCCGACGATCAGGTCGACGGCGTTCGGCTCCGGCGGCTCCCCGAAGACGAGCTCGTGGTACACCTCGGCCCAGATCGGCATCATGAGGTCGCGCAGCCGCACGTGGCTGGTGCGGGCGGGCGGGAGCGTGTCCAGGCGGCGTCGGGTGGCGAGGGTGGCGAGCTCGTCGGAGCGGGCGTGCGGGACGGCGAGGACCTGGCGGGTGGTGCGGGCGACGAGGCGGTACCGCTCCCCCGGCTCGAGGTGCTCCTGGTGCATCTGCGGGCCGGGGGCGAGCCAGTACCAGAACAGGTCGGAGAGCCCGGCGCCGCGGCTGCGGCCGTCGGCGGCGGGGTCGGCGTAGACCCGCTCGAAGTGCTCGGCGCCGACCAGGGGCCCCGGGATCGCGATGCCCTCCTCGCCGTTGACCCGCCGGAAGATCCACTCGCGGAGGCCGACGACGCCGGCCGGGAGCCACCACGGGACCGTGCAACACAGCGCAACCGCAACTGTTCCAGCGATCCACGTCATCGGGTCGCCACCGCGTCCGGGGTGACTTCGGCCGGGGTGCGGAAACCGGCCAGCGCCAGGACCCGGTCGAGGTCCTCGCTCAGCGAGTCCAGGACGAGCCGCACGCCGTCCGCCCCGCCGGCCGCGAGCCCCCACAGGACCGGCCGCCCGACGAGGACGGCGTCGGCGCCCAGGGCCAGCGCGGCCAGGACGTCGGCGCCGCGCCGGATGCCGCCGTCGACCAGGACCGGCAGCCGCCCGCCGACGGCCTTGGCCACCGCGGGCAGCGCGTCGGCGGTGGCGACGGCCCCGTCGAGCTGGCGGCCGCCGTGGTTGGAGACGATCAGGCCGGACACCCCGTGCTCGACCGCGAGCTCGGCGTCGGCCGGGTGGAGCACGCCCTTGAGCACGATCGGCAGCCCGGTGACCCCGCGCAGCCAGTCGATCCCGGCCCAGCCGAGGCCGGCGTCCATCACGATGTCGCGCACGGCACCGGTCGCGTCGCGCAGGTTCTCGCAGCACAGGCCGGGCGGCAGGTCGTGAAACGCGTTGCGGTGGTCGCGTTCGCGCCGGCCGAACACCGGCGAGTCGGCGGTCACCACCAGCGCGCCGCACCCCGCGGCCTCGGCCCGGCGCACGAGGGCGGCGGTGAAGTCGCGGTCGGGCTGCGGGTACAGCTGCAGCCACCACGGTCCGGCGACCGCCGCGATCGCCTCGACCGGCGTGGTCGCGGCCATGCTGACCACGTAGACGGTGCCGGCGGCCGCGGCGCCGCGGGCCGTGGCCAGCTCGCCGTCCGGGTGGGCGAGGCGGTGGAACGCGGTCGGCGCCACCAGGATCGGCGTGCGCAGCCCGGTGCCGAACAGGGTGGTGCCGAGGTACCGCGGGCCGGTGGAACGCAGGACACGTGGAACAAGCCGCAGCCGTTCGAACGCCTCCTCGTTGGCGCGCAGGGTCCGCTCGTCCCCCGCGCCGCCCTCGAAGTAGTCCCAGTGCGCGGGCTCCAGCACCTCGCGGGCCCGGGCCCGCAGATCAGCGAACATCGAGCTGCCGGCTGAGAAACGCGACAAGCGGCCGCACGTGTACTGCCGGTCGGTTCCACTCGTTCTCGAGGTTCTCGGCCAGATGGTGTACCGCCACGACCTCCCGGTCGCGGTACACGCGCACGACGGGGTGCAGGTAGGCCGCGTCGTGCGCCTGCCCCACCGTGTCCTGCGCGATCCGGCTCACGCTGATGTCGAACGGGTCGACGGCGTCGTGGTCGGGCCCGTATTCCAGGGTCGTCACGAACGCGAGGGGCGCCTCGGCGGTGTCCTTGAAGTAGTCGACGGGCACCTCCTCCAGGTAGGTCACCTGCTCGCCGTCGACCGTCACCACGTCGGCCATGACCGCGAACTGCTGCCACAGTGCCGACGTGCGGTTGATCCGGGCGATGATCGCGTCGGCGATCGCCTCCGGCGTGGCCTTCAACGTCGTCGCGGGCCAGGGCGTGTCGTGGTGGCGCGACTCGAGGATCCGGTGCAGCGCCCGCACCCCGTAGCGGAAGCCGTGGATGAACCCGTTCGTCGACTTCTTGAAGTCGCGCTGCTGGGTGAGGGTGCCGGCGAAGTACAGCCCGGGCACGTTCACCGACTCGAACGCCGGGGTCTGAGCCGGGAACCGGTCCTTGATGACCAGCTCCGGCCGGGCGGACGCGTCGAAGATGGACGCGTCGAACCGGAAGCCCGTGCACGCCAGGACGCGGTCGTAGTACAGCTCCTTCTCGACCTCGTTGACGCGCGAGAAGCTGAACGTCACCTTGAAGCGGTCGCCGTCGCGCTCGATGCGTCTGACGTTGCCGTCGAGGATGGCGTTGGAGGACTTCAGCTGGTACGTGTCCAGGAAGTTGTTGTTCACGGCCCGCAGGTGCCCGGCATAGTGCGTGCGCCAGGCCATCTTGACCGAGCTCGGGCCGGCGACGTGGATGACGGCGGTCGTCTCCATGAGCGCGTCCGCGGTCTCGAACGCCGAGTTGCCCTTGCCGATGATGAGGACCCGCTGGTCGAGGAAGTCGCGCGGGTCGACGGCCATGTCGGCGTAGTTGTCGGCGAGCTCGTAGCCGTCGATCGGCGGCTCGTAGGCCTTCGACACTCCGGTCGCCACGATGACGCGGTTGGCGCTGTACGTTTCACCGCCCGCGGCAACGGTAAATGTTTCACCGGCCCGGGCGACGCTGGTGACGCGGGCGTTGTAGCGAACCTTGACCTTGGTGCGCTCGGCGAAGTCGGCCAGGTACTGCACCATCACGTCGGCGGACGGGAAGTACCGCTCGGTGTAGCGCGTGAAGAGCAGCTCCGGGTCGTCGCTGAGGATCGAGTTCCAGTCGACGCGCAGGTTCAGCTCCGCGTCGGCGGTGCCGGTGTGCGGCTTGTTGATCGAGATCAGCGTCCGGTGCCGCGGAAACCGGCTGAAGAACGCGCCCGGACGGTCCGCGCCCTCGAGGACCAGGTAGTCGCGGCGCCCCTCGCGTTCCAGGTGCGCGGCGAGCTGCAGCCCGGCCGGGCCGGCCCCGATGATCAGGTAGTCGAGCGTCACGACGGTCACCTTTCGAGCTCCTCGACGACGTCGGCGGCGCGCCGCACGTCGTCCTCCAACGGCCGGTCCGGGTCGATCGGGGGTATCGCGGCGGCGAGCGCGTCCAGCAGCTCGGCGCACGCGGGGGCGGTCGGGGTACGGGCGCCGACGTGCACCGCCTGGCGCAGCCCCAGCGCCAGGGAGCCGACGATGATCCGCAGCAGCCGGGCCTGGTCCAGGGCCCGCAGCGCGGCCTGGGTGCCCAGCGGCACGACGTCCTGGTTGTGCAGGTTCGTCGGCAGGCTCTGCATGCTGGCCGGCATGGCGTCGCGGCGGATCTCGGCGACGAGCGCGGTCGAGGCCAGCTGCACGCCCTGCAGGCCGTGCTGCTGCCCGGGCCCGGCCGCCAGCATCGGCGGCAGGCCGGTGTTGCGGTGCGGGTCGACGAGCAGGTCGAGCTGGCGCTCGGCGAGGTTGGCGACCTGGGCCACGACCATCGACAGCAGGTCGGCGGCGAACGCGGCCGGCTGGCCGAAGAAGTTGCCGCCGTGCACGACCGCGTCGTCGCCGGGGAAGAACAGCGGGTTGTCACTGACCGCGCCGAGGTCGGCGGCGACGACCCCGTCGACGTAGCGCAGCGCGTCCTCGGCCGCCCCGAGCAGCTGCGGCGAGCAGCGCAGGCTGTAGGGCTCCTGCAGCGGCCGCTGCCCCGACGGCGTGAGGCCTTCGGCGAATCCGCGCATCGCGGCCCCGACGGCGGCGACACCCGGGTGGCCGTAGGCGCCGAGCAGCCGCGCGTCGAGGAACTGCGGGTCGCTGCCGAGCAGGTCGGCGAGCAGGCAGGTGAGCCGCTGCACGGCCCGGTGCGCGGTGCGGGTCTCGGCCAGGGCCAGGGCGGCCGCGGCGGTGGTCAGCGAGGTGCCGTTGACGAGGGCGAGGGCGTCGCGGCCGTCGAGCGGCAGCGGCTCCAGCCCGGCCCGCCGCAACGCCTCCGCCGCCGGGAGCCGCTCGCCGCCGACGTACGCGTGGCCGCGCCCGCGCAGCGCCTGGGCGGCCGCGCCGAGCGGGATCAGGTCGCCGCTGGCGCCGACCGAGCCGTAGCGGGGCATCGCCGGGACGAACGTGGTCCCGAGGGCGTCCGCGAGCGCGTCGATGACGTGCGGCGACACCCCGGACGCGCCCCGCGCCAGGGACCAGGCCCGCACCAGCAGCGTGGCCCGGGCGACCGCCGGGTCGATGTCGGGGCCGTGACCGGCGCCGAGGTGGGCCAGGGTGTTGTCGGCCTGGTCGCGCAGGTCCGCCCGGCCCGCGTAGCCGACCAGGGCGCCGAACCCGGTGGTACTGCCGTACACCGCGCGGTCGTCGCCGAGCACCTTGGTCAGGAAGACCCGGCCCGCCGCGACCCGTTCGCGCACCGCGTCGGCGGCCGTGACCCGGATCGGTTCGCGGGCCGCGAGGAGGTCCGCGATCCGCAGCGATGCGGCGAGGTCGATGTCGTTCATGGGTCGGGACGCTAGAGCGCGATTCTCAGAAGCCTCTGAAATCGTCTCGTTACGGTCCGCCGCATGACGCTGGACTACCTCATCATCGGAGCCGGACCGGCCGGGCTGCAGCTCGCCGCCCTGCTGGAGCGCGACGGCCGCGACTACCTGGTGCTCGAGGCCGGCGCGGCGCCGGGAACGTTCTTCGGCACCTATCCGCGGCACCGGACCCTGATCTCCATCAACAAGATCTGGACCGGCTCCGAGGACGCCGAGTTCAACCTGCGCTCCGACTGGAACTCGCTGCTCAGCGACGACCCGGAGCTGCTGTTCAAGCACTACAGCCGGCGGTACTTCCCGCCGGCCCCCGACCTCGTGCGGTACCTGGCCGACTTCGCCGACCGCCTGAAGCTCAGGATCGCCTTCGACACCCGGGTCACCCGGGTCGACCGGGCCGGTGCGACATTTACGGTTGACGCGGGCGGTGAAACATTCACGGCCCGGCGCGTCATCGTGGCGACCGGTGTCTCACAACTCTACGTCCCGCCGATCCCCGGGGCCGAGCTCGCCGAGCGCTACGACACCGTCAGCGTCGACCCCGACGAATTCACCAACCAGCGGGTCCTCATCATCGGCAAGGGCAACTCGGCGTTCGAGACGGCCGACGCGCTGGTCGAGACGGCCGCCGTCATCCACGTCGCCGGCCCGCACTCGGTCAGGCTGGCCTGGCAGACGCACTACGTCGGGCATCTGCGCGCGGTGAACAACAACTTCCTCGACACGTATCAGCTCAAGAGCCAGAACGCGGTGCTGGACGGCACGGTCGAGCGCATCGAGCGGCGCGCCGACGGCGGGCTGCGCATCGACTTCCGCTACGCGCGCACGGTGGAGAAGCTGCGACAGCTGGACTACGACCGGATCATCCTGGCCACCGGGTTCCGCTTCGACGCGTCCGTCTTCGCCGGCTCGGCGCGGCCGCGGCTGGTCATCGACGACCGGTTCCCGGAGCAGTCCCCGGCGTTCGAGTCGGTCAACGTCCCCGGCCTCTACTTCGCCGGGACCCTGACCCAGCAGCGGGACTTCAAGAAGTCGACCAACGGGTTCATCCACGGCTTCCGCTACGGCGTGCGGGCGCTGCACCACATCCTCGGCGTCCGCCACCACGACACGCCGTGGCCCTCGACCCCGGTGGAGGCGGCCCCCGACGCGATCGCGGACGCGATCATCGCCCGGATCAACGTCACGTCGGCGCTGTGGCAGCAGTTCGCCGTCCTCGCCGATGTCGTGCTCGTGACTGGAACAACCGCGTCCTACCTGCCCGAGGTGCCGGTCGCGTTCCTGCGCGACGGCGGCCTCGGCGACATCCCCCTCGCGTTCGTGACGACCCTCGAGTACGGCCCCGACCACGACACCGTCGACCCGTTCGACATCACGATCCCGCGCATCGCCGAGAACGACGCCGCGGCCGCGCACGACGCCAGCTACCTGCACCCGGTCGTGCGCGTGTATCGAGACTCGGCGGTCGTCGCGGAGCACCACCTGGCCGAGAACCTCGAGAACCACTGGGACCTGCCGGCAGTACACCAGGAGCCGCTTGCTCTGTTTGTCAAAGGTGTGCTCGCCGATGCCGGCTGAGATCTGGCCGCAGCCGGTGCTGGACCTGCTCGCCACCGGCGATGACCGGCCGGTGTTCGAGGACGGCGAGCGGGTCGTGACCGCTTTCGAGATGGCCGGCCTGGTGCGGCGGCTCACGGCCGGGTTACGGGCGGCCGGCGCGGGGCCCGGCACACCCGTGGCGCTGCCGCTGGGCGTCACCGCGGAGGCGTTCGCGGCCAACCTGGCCGCGTTCACCGTCGGCGCCATCGTCTCCGGCCGCTCCTTCCACCCCCTGGAACTGGTACTCGACGCAACACGAGTCAAGGCCCTGCTGGACACGCCCGACGACGGGGGCCCGCTGCGCGCCGCCGGCCGCCCGGCCGACGTGGCCCGGCTGATCTGGACCAGCGGCAGCACGGGCCGGCCGAAGGGCTGCGCGCAGACGTACGCGGCGATGAGCGCGGCCTGGGCCCCGTACCCGGACCGGTGGCCGCCGGCGATCGCCGAGCTCGCCCCGCGGCTGCGGCGATACCTCGTGTTCGGCTCGCTGTCCAGTCAGGTCATGCTCGAGTACGGCATCCTGACCCTCGCCGCCGGCGGCACCCTCGTCGCCGCGCGCCCGCCCGGCTTCCCCGAGATGATCACCCGCCACCGCGCCACCGGCAGCGTCATCACCGTCGGCAAACTGCATCAGCTGGTACGTTCCCAGCGCTCGACCCCGGCCGACCTGTCGACGCTGCGGGCGCTGATGGTGTCGGGCTCGCCCCTGGAGCCGGCCCGCCTCGCGGAGACCCTCGACGTCCTCGGCCCGGTCGTGTTCCACGGCTACGGCCAGACCGAGACCGGCATGATCGCCATGGCCACACCGGCCGAGATGCGAGCCGACCCGCGCGTCCTGTCCTCCGTCGGCCGCCCGCCCGCGGTCCACGGCATCGACATCCGCGACGGCGAACTGTACGTGCGCACGGCCGCGCAGGCCTCGTTCTACTGGGACGACCCGGCCGAGACCGCGGACGTCTTCCAGGACGGCTGGGTCCGCACCCGCGACCTGGCCACGCTCGACACCCGCGGCTACCTGCACCTGTCCGGCCGAGCCCGCGACGTCATCATCGTCCAGGCCAACCTGGTGTACGCCGGCCCGATCGAACGCGTCCTGGCCTCCGACCCCGCAGTGGCCGAGGCGTACGTCGTGGGCCGCCCCGACGACCACACCGGCGAGGCGGTCCACGCCTTCATCGTCCCGTCCCGCGGGTCACTTCCCGACATTTCGCATTTGTCGGACCTGGTGCGCTCAGCGCTCGGCGACGCCTCGGTCCCAGCCAGCCTCCAGGTGATCGCCGAGGTCCCCCTGGCACCGAGCGGCAAGCCCGACAAACGCGCCCTCCTCTCAAGGTGATCACAGGCCGATCCGTGATGCTCGTCCCATGGTGCGAGTGGCGATCATGGCGGTTGGGAGCCGTGGTGACGTCGCGCCCTACGCCGGGCTGGGCGTGCGGCTGCAGGAGTCCGGGCACCGGGTCACGATCGCCACGCACGGGGTGTTCGAGGAGCACGTGCGCCGCCACGGCCTGGGCTTCCACCCGCTGCCCCTGGACACCCAGGAGCAGCTGGCCGCCCGCCTGCCCGCCGGTAGCCCGGCCCGGGCCGCGCTGGCGTGGAACCGTGTCCTGGCCGAGCACGCCACCCCGATCGCCGCCGCCATGCTGGCGGCCGCTCGCACCGCCGACGTCCTGCTCCTCACCCCCGCGAGCTGGCTGGGCGCCCACATCGCCGAGGGCCTGAACATTCCCAGCATGGGCACGTACCTCCAGCCGATGACCCCCACCCGCGAGTTCCCGCCCCCGGCCCTCACGACGCGCTCGCTCGGCGCGTGGGGCAACGACCGCGCGGCCCGGTTCCTGCTGGAGGCCGGCCAGCGCCCATACCGCGACGCCGTGGGCAAGCTGCGGGCCGAGCTGGGGCTGCCGCCGATCACGGCGCGGGAGTTTCTGGCCCGGGCCGAGGAGCGACACTGGCCGATCTTCTACGGGTACAGCCCGATCGTCGTCCCGCCGCCGCCGGACTGGGACCCCGCGCACCGCGCCACGGGCTACTGGTGGCCGCCGACCGACCCGGCGTTCAAGCCGCCGGAGGCTCTGGAGCACTTCCTGTCGAACGGTCCGCCGCCGGTGTACATCGGCTTCGGCAGCATGCCGTCCCGCGACCCCGCCGCCCTCTCCGCCCTGCTGCTGCGGGCGATCCGCCGGGCCGGCGTCCGCGCGGTGGTGTCCGGGGGTTGGGCCGCGCTCGACGTCACCGCCGATGACGTCTGCACCGTGGCCGACGTGCCGCACGAGTGGCTCTTCCCGCAGGTGGCCGCGGTCGTCCACCATGCGGGTGCGGGCACGACCGGCGCCGGGCTGCGCGCGGGGGTGCCCGCGGTGCCGGTCCCTCACGCCGTGGATCAGCCGTTCTGGGCCCGGCGCCTGACCGATCTGGGGGTCACGCCAGGCCCGATCCCGCGCCGCCGGCTGACCGCCGACCGGCTCGCCGAGGCCATCGCCGCGGCCGTGCGGGACCCGGTGTACCGGCACCGCGCGGAGGCGCTGGCCGTCCGTCTGTCCGAAGAGGACGGTGCGCGGCCGGTGCTGCGGGCCCTGTCAGCCGTCCGCGCGTAGCGTCCGCAGGTCGCGGCGGGCCTGATGGCGGTCGCGGCGGCGGTCCTGGCGGCGCAGGAACGCCCATTCGCGATGGCCGTGGCTCTCGCGGCGGCGCATGTTGTGGGCCGCGGTGGCGGACCAGTGGCAGCCGCTGCGGCGGGCGCCGGGCAGCGTGCGCACCGGGGTGGTGTCGAGGGGCAGGGTGCAGGCGGTCCAGCGGTGGTCGTGCACCGGGACACAGGTCGCTCCGGGCGTGTCGGCGATCTGCACCCACCAGGGGCGGGTCTTGTCGGTTCGGCTCATGCGACGGGCACCTTCCGGCTCCGTGCGGCCCCGGTCCGGGGCCGTCACTAGATCGGGTGCATCGCCATCACCTCCGTGGATTCATCGCCGTCACGATGTGTGCAACTCTACCGGGCGGCCGGGCGTTCACCGTCAGACGCGGTCAGGGGACCAGCCGGTGGCGGTGGCCCACTCCTCCGCGACGGCGACGACGAGGTCGACCACGGGATCTTTCACCTCCGTGTAGACGACCGGGTCGCCGACGGCGGCGGCCAGGACCTCCTTGAACCGGGCGTACGCCGGCACCGCCTCCGGGTGGGCGCGGAACCAGTCCCGGAACAGCAGGGCGAGCCGCTCGTTCGGGCTGCCGACGAGCCGGCAGTGCAGGTTGACCTGCTGCTCGCCGGGGACGCGCCGGTTCCAGTAGCGCTTGGCCCACCGGTGCGGCGGGTCGTCGTGGCCGGCCGGCACGTGGTCCTGCTCGAACGGCCGCCGAGTGAAGCCGAGGGCGGCCAGTGGCACGTCGAACGCGGCCGCGGCGGCGTCGAGGTCGGCGACGCTGACTTGCAGGTCCAGCAGCGGCTTGGCGGCCATGCCGGGGATTGCGGTGCTGCCGATGTGCTCCACCCGCCGCGCCGCCGGGCCCAGCGCGGCCCGCAGCCGCCGGATCAGCGCCGCGGCCTGCTCCGGCCAGGCCGGGTCGGGCCCAGCGATGAACGTCGACGCGGCCGGCTCCGGAGTGATCATGCCGTGCACAGTACCGGGGCGGATCTTCCTATCCCCCGCAAACGTATTGGCGGGGCGCGATGGCGGCGTGGCGGCCGGGTAACAGGGCCAGGCAGCGTTCGTGTGCCGTTTCCGGGTCCACGGTCGGGTCCGAGATGTGTGCGGTCAGGTCGGGGCCGGACAGGCGGGCCGTGCCGGGGCCGAAGGCGTCGTCCAGGAGGCGCTGAACCTCGGCCAGGTCGACCCAGCAGCCGTCGATCAGGTGCCAGCCGGGCGGGCGCTCGATCGGCTCCAGGTCCAGGGCCGCGGCGACGGCCGCCGCGTCCAGGTCCCCGACGGCCGCGGCGACCAGGAGGCGCTCCAGCGCCAGGACGAGCTCGCGGGTCTCGGCCGGGGTCACGCGGCCGGTGTCGCCGGTCCACACCCGGGCCACCATCGTGTCGTCGATCTGGCCCAGGTCGAAGCGCAGCAGGATCTTCGTCGGGGGCAGGTCGGCCCAGGCCAGGTCGGTCGGGGCGGGCGGGCCGGGCGGGAGCGGCGGGTCGAAGCCGCGGGTGTCCACGACCGAGCTGTTGAACAGCGGCTCGAAGCTCGGCGCGACGCCGCGCTCGGCCGTCACCGCCAGGGTGCCCTCGTTCTGGCGATCCACGTGATAGGCGCCGTTCACCCCGGCCTGCAGCACGGCCCCGAAGGCCCGGCGGACCAGCTCGTCGAAGCCGGCCCCGGCGACCTCCACCGACACGAACGTGGACTGGGCTAGCGTGCCCACGAAGTCCCGTAAATCGGATTCGAAGCGGTTCGCGGAGAGCATCACGAAACGGCAGGTGTCGTACCCGGTGCGCCGATACAGCAGCGCGCACCACGCGGCGAGCACGATCGTCGGGCGGCTGACCCGGGTCCGGGCCGCGATCCGGTCGAGGGCCTGGGCCGCGGCCTCGGAGGAGATGCCGTACGCCCCCGAGCCGGTGTCCGGCGTGACCCGCGGTCGGGCGTAGAGGTGCGCGGGGGCCGCCCGCAGGTGCCGGGACCAGTGGCGCATCGCCTGCTCCTGACGGCGCCGGCGGGCGGGCTGGCGCTCGGCGTCCGCGCGGTCCACCGGCTGCTGGGCGACCTCGCCGAGGCGGGCCGCGGGGTCGCGCACCAGGGCCGCGAACTCCCGGTGCAGGACCAGGAGCGCCTGGAAGTCCACGGCCAGGTGGGAGTAGACGGCCACCAGGTCCGTGATCGACTCCTCGGTGCCGGCGGCGACAAAACGTACCGGCGGATCCAATGCCACATCGAGCGGCTCGGCGCGGCCGTGGTCGGCCAGACGGTCTTTTTCGGCCGGAGGCAGGAGGCGCAGCGGCACCTCACCCGACTCGAGGACGCGCTGCTCGCCGGGGCCGCCCAGGGTGTAGCGGCTGCGCAGGCCCTCGTGGCGGCTGAGCAGCGCGCCGAGGGCGGCGACCACCACCCGCAGCGGCGTGCCGGGCGGGACCGGGAGCCGCTGGTCGAGCAGGGCGGCGGGCGAGTGCGGAATGGCGACCAGCCACTTCGCGACGTTGAGCTGTCCGACGGTGAGCGGGGCGGAGACGGCGCGTTCGCCACGGAAGGCGACGGGGATCACCTGCACGCATCGATCATCCGGACCGGGGGTACTGATCGCCATCGACCGGCCGTATGTGCCGACTTTCGAAAATCCGACAAAGCGCGAGGCTTTGGTCCTGGTTACGGCGATTCGGCGGTACCGCGGGCCGACCGATCTCAGGTACTGTGCGCGAGGCATTCGGCGAGAGGACGAGGGACATGACGCAGAACGCGATGCGCCAGTACGACGACCGCATGGCGCCCGGCGTCATGCACCAGCAGGGCGGCGGCGACGACCAGGCGAAGGCCCTCGCCGTGCTCACCATGGCCCAGCGCACCGCCGAGGAGCACATCAACACGGCGATCTCCGAGGCCGAGCAGATCCAGGCCCAGGCGCACGCCAGCGCCGGCCAGATCGTCTCCGAGGCGCAGGCCCAGGCGGGCGCGCTGCGCGACGAGGCCGAGAAGATCCTCGGGCGGGCCCGCGCGGCCGCCGAGAAGATCGCCCGCGAGGCCGAGTCCTACGCCGGGGAGACCGAGCGCAACGCCGGCGAGGTGCTCGCCGACGCGCAGGCCCGGGCCGAGGACATCGTGCGCGAGGCCGAGGACAACGCCTACAACATCAAGCAGCGGGCCGAGCAGATCTACGAGGACGTCGTCGGCGGCCTCACGTCGAAGCGGCAGGCGCTGCAGCAGCAGATCGAGGCCCTGGAGCGCTTCGACCAGGAGTACCGCTCGCGGCTGACCTCGTTCATGCAGCAGCAGATGCGGGCCCTGTGGGTCGGGCAGCCCCAGGTCGACGCCGGGCAGGACTACGAGAGCGCGGCCGTCGCCGGCGAACTGCTCCCGGCCCAGCGCACCTCGCACGAGGACGAGCGGGAGGCGCAGGCCGCCGAGTAGGAGCGGTTCGGCGTTTTCTCAGGAAAGACCATTAGCGTCCGCCGTGTGGAGCGGATCGAATGCCAGTGGTGCCGGCTGCAGAATGCGCCCGGTGCCACCTCCTGCCTGACGTGCGGCGCGCCGCTCGACGTCGCCAACATGGTGAGCGACTCGGGCTGGCGCGAGGCACCCCGGCTGCGCGACATGACCGAGTTCCGGTTCTCCAACTCGGTCGCGCAGGTCGAGGGCGAGCTCGTCCCCGTCATCGACATGGCCCTCGCGCCCGGTGACGCCGTGTACTTCGAGCATCACGTCCTGCTCTGGAAGGACGAGGCGACGCCGATCGCGGCGATGCCGACCGGCGGCGGGATGCGCCGGGTCTTCGGGGGCATGCCGTTCGTGCTGACCCTCGCACACGGCCCCGGCCGGGTCGCCTTCTCCCGCGACTCCCCCGGCGAGCTGGTGGTCCTGCCGCTGCACCCCGGCATGGAGCTCGACGTGCGCGGCCACGCGTTCCTGCTCGCCACGCACACCATCGGCTACGACTTCATCCGCATCCAGGGCCTGGCCAACGTGCTGCACGGCGGCAACGGGATGTACCTCGACCGCTTCGTGACCACGGCCGCACCGGGGCTGCTGGTGCTGCACGGGTACGGCAACGTCTTCGAACGGTTCCTGCGCCCCGGCGAGAAGATCCTCGTCGAACCGGGCGGCTTCCTCTACAAGGACGCGTCCGTCGGCATGCAGGCGGTCCAGATGCCGGTCAAGACCGGGCTGATGCGGCGCGGCATGTACCTCGCCGAGATGACCGGGCCCGGCCGCGTCGGCATCCAGTCGATGTACGTCCACCACCACGCGGAGTGACGATGAGCGCCGTCCCCGAGGGCTACACCGTCTGCCGGTACTGCCGGATGGCCCACCCACCGGCCGGCCCGTCCTGCCCGAGCTGCGGTGCGGCGCTGGACGTGCGCCAGGTCGTCACCCGCTCGGGCTGGATCGAGCAGCCCCCGATCAAGGACATGGCCCGTATCCAGTTCGGGCAGTCGCGGGTCCAGATCGAAGGCAAGTACGTCCCCGTCGCCGACTTCACCCTGGCCGGCCCCGAATGGATCTACTTCGCGCACCATTCGCTGCTGTGGACGGAGCCGGCGGTACACCTGGGAAATTCGTCGTTGTCCGGCGGCTGGAACCGAATGCTGTCCGGGCTGCCGCTCATCATGACGGAGGCGCGCGGGCCGGGGCGGATCGCGCTGTCCGGTGACCGGCCGGGCGATCTGATCGCGCTCCCATTGTTGCCGGGCCGCACCATGTGGACGCGCGAGCACCGCTTCCTCACGGCCACCGGAAACGTTACATACACCTGGCAGCCGACCGGCGTCTGGTACGACACCGGCACCGGCGACGACCGCGAGACGCACTATCCGCTCGGGCAGTTCGGTGACCTGTTCTCCGCGCAGCAGAGCCCGGGCCTGCTGCTGCTGCACTCGCCGGGCAACACGTTCCTGCGCGACCTGGCCCCCGGGGAGACGATCCTCGTGCAGCCCGGAGCGCTGCTCTACCGCGACCTTTCGGTCCAGACGCACCTCCATCTGGAATACCCACGCGGCGGGGGGACTGTCAGCTGGCGCTCCTCATTCAGCCAGCGCAACGTGTGGCTGCGCCTCATCGGGCCGGGCCGCGTCGCGGTTTCTTCGGTGTTCCACCACACCAGCTCGGAGCGCATCACGCGCAACTCGGGCGCTACGGCACAGCACTGGTAAGTTTCAGACGAACTTGACAACCATCGATGTCTACCCTCGAATGATGTTAGCGCTCACATTCGAGGAGATACTGCCATGTCCCTGCGCTTGTGGATTCCGGCCGCCGCCGTCGCGGTCGCCGGATTCGTCGCCGTGATTCCGTCCAGCAACGCGGCCACCGTCTCGCCCGCCGTCGCCGCCGCACCCACCAGCCCACCCGCGAGCTACCCGAACCCGGGTGTCGTCACCGGCAACACCGGCGCGCACGACCCGTCGGCCGTGAAGACTCCCGCGGGCGGCTACATCGTGGCGTACACCGGAACGAACATCCAGCTGAAAACCTCGACCGACCGCACCGCGTGGCGCAACGCCGGTGCCGCGTTCCCCAACGGCGCGTCGTGGACGCTGCCGTACACGGGCGGCAGCAACCAGCTGTGGGCCCCCGACATCTCGTACCGCAACGGCACCTACTACATGTACTACTCGGCGTCGACGTTCGGCTCGAACCACTCGGCGATCTTCCTGGCCACCAGCTCGACCGGCGCGTCCGGCTCGTGGACCAACCGCGGCCTGGTCATCGAAACCCAGACGTCCAACAATTACAACGCGATCGACCCCAACCTGGTCGTCGACGCGTCCGGCGGCTGGTGGCTGACGTTCGGCTCGTTCTGGACCGGCATCAAGCTCATCAAGCTCAACCCGTCCACCGGCCTCCGCGCCGATTCGTCCCTCGCGTCGATCGCCCAGCGCACGGTCAACTCGGGCTCGATCGAGGCCCCGTACATCTTCCGCCACGGCTCGTACTACTACCTGTGGGCATCCTTCGACTTCTGCTGCCGCGGCGCCTCGAGCACCTACCGCGTGATGGTGGGCCGCTCCACGTCGATCACCGGCCCGTACGTGGACCGCAGCGGCGTAGCCATGACCAAGGGCGGCGGCACCCAGGTCCTCGCCACCCACGGCAACATCCACGGCCCCGGCCACCAGGCCGTCCTGTCCGACAACGACGGCGAGGTGCTGTTCTACCACTACTACGCGAACAGCGGCGCCTCCTACCTGGGCATCAACCTGATCGCCTACGACTCCGCGGGCTGGCCGTTCGTGTACTGACCCCACCCCTTGACGGCGGCGGGCGACCCGCCAGTCGCCCGCCGTCGGCACCCCGCTGTCGGTACCCGCTGTCGACTCCCCGCTTGGCGGGGCACCGCGACGTGAGCACGGCCGATGGGAACTACCGAGTAAGCGTGGGCGCGACCGTGGTTTGGTCGCGGTTTGTTTGGTTGCGGTCCGCCTGTCACTGCCGGGTCCGCCGTGGTCACCATTCGGTGGTAACGATTCGCGGCGCCTGCGGCGAAAAAGGATTGCGATTCGTCGTGGGTTAAATTCATAGCCCCCGACCTAAAGGCGCCAAAGGCGCCCGAAAAACCAGCCAACAACGAACCAAGATCTGCCCTTTTCGCCGCAGGCGGCCCCCGCCCCGTTCCCACCGAATAGCGACCACGACGAACCCGCCGGCAAACCACGAACCTCAGCCACCGATCGGGCAACCAAAGAACGGTCGCAACCAAAGCTACTCCGGTAGTTACCATCGGCCGAGCTCACACCGCGGTGCCCCTCCAACCGGGCTGCCGCAACGCCCTCCACCTGAGCCAATCGCGACTAACGGCATCCCCCGTGCGAGCTACCGCAACTGTCCACTGTGTGGTGACGACGCCGGACCGGCTTCTTCATAGCGTTCGTACGTCCAGAACTCATGGAGGAGCTGAGATGCGTCTCGTACTACAACTGCTCGTCGTCGCCGCCGTCGCCATGGCCGGCAGCGCGGCCGTTCAGGCGGCCAACTGGAACATGCCGCTGACGCTCGGGTTCGGGGTGGCGACCGGGGTGTTGCTGATCCTCGCGTACGCCTGGATCGTGCGGCGCACCGAGCGGCGGGCGGTCGACGAGGTCGCCCCGCGGGCCGCGGTGTCGGGGCTCGGGCGTGGGCTGCTGCTCGGGGTCGCGCTGTTCGCGGCCGTCATCGTGAACATCGCGTTCCTGGACGGGTATCACGTCATCGGGCGTGGGTCGGTGAGCGGGGCGGTGGCGTTGTTCGGGTTCGCGGTCGCCGCGGCCGTCACCGAGGAGTTGCTGTTCCGCGGCGTGTTGTTCCGGATCTTCGAGGACTGGGCCGGGACCTGGGTCGCGCTGGTCGCGTCGGCCGCCCTCTTCGGGCTGTCGCACGCCTTCAACCCGCACGCCACGGTGTGGAGCACCCTGGCCGTCGCGGTGGAGGCCGGTGGCATGCTCGGCGCCGCGTACGCCGCCACCCGCACGCTCTGGGTGCCGATCGGGCTGCATCTGGGCTGGAACTTCGCCGAAGGTGGGATCTTCGGCACCGACGTGTCCGGCACCGACGGGCCCGACGGGCTGCTGCGGGCGACGCTGTCCGGGCCGGCCCCGCTCACCGGTGGCGGGTTCGGGCCCGAGCTGAGCCTCTACGCCGTGGCCGCCGGGGTCCTCGCCACGCTCGTCTTCCTGGGGCTGGCCCACCGCCGCGGCCGTATTCTGCCCCGCCGCGGCCGCCGCCCGGCCCAGGCCAACGCTACGCTTTCCCGATGATCGAACGGTGGCGCCGCCTCGACGTCACCGTCCGCGACCTGCCGTTCGGGCTGCTGCTGGCCGCGCTGTCGCTCATACCGGCCGTCAACAGCCACGGCACGCAGTTCGGCGGGGTGGCGACCCGGCCTCTGGACGCCTGGGCCTTGGCCGTGATCGCCCTCGAGGCCCTCCCGCTCGCCATCCGCCGCCGGCGGCCCGCGCTCGGCCTCGCCCTGGTGGGTCTCGGTTTCGCGATCGATCAGCTGCGGGGATACCACACGGTCGCGGGCAGTGCACTGCCGATCGCGCTGCTCAGCGCGGGCGCATACCTGGAGCGCAACCGCCGGCTCACCATTGCATTGACAACCGCAATTTTTCTGGTACTGACCGTGCTCCTGCGACACCAGGGCTCCGACGAGGGCCTGGCCGGCTTCGCCACGTTCTACTTCGGCATGGCCCTGGCCTGGGGCACCGGCTCCTGGCTGCGCCTGTCCAGGGCCGCCGAGGCCGAGCGCCGCCACCACATCGCCGAGACGACCCGCACCGCCGAACGCACCCGCATCGCCCGGGAACTGCACGACGTCGTGACGCACCACGTGACGGCGATGGTGGTGCAGGCGGAGTCGGCCCGTTACCTCACCGCCGCTCCCGACCGCCTCGACCAGACCCTGACCGCGGTCACCGACACCGGCCGCCGCGCGATCGCGGACCTGCGCACGCTGCTCGACGTGCTCAACCCGGCCTACACCGACCTGCCGCCGCTGGTGGAGCAGGCCCGGCGGGCCGGCCAGCCGGTCGAGTTCACCGAGTCGGGCCCGCCCGGCCCGGCCGAGGTCATCGTGCACCGGATCGTGCGCGAGGCCCTCACCAACGCCCTGAAACACGCGCACGGCCGGCCTACCGTCGTGCGCGTGCGCCGTACCAACCGGGAGTCCTTTGTGGAGGTCACCACCGACGGCCCGGCGACTGCGGCGACCGTCCTGGAGGGCGGCGGCCACGGCCTGGCCGGTCTGCGGGAGCGCGTCACCGAGCGGGGCGGCGAGTTCACCGCCGCACCGACGTCCGGCGGCGGCTTCGCGGTCCGCGCCCGCATCCCGTCATGACCGCCCCGATCCGCGTCCTGGTCTGCGACGACCAGGTCCTGATCCGCACCGGCTTCGTCACCATCATCGACGCCCAGCCCGACCTGGAGGTCGTCGGCGAGTGCGAGGACGGGCGGGCCGCCGTCGACCTGGCCCTGGCCCTGCGCCCGGACGTGGTGGTGATGGACGTGCGCATGCCGGTGCTGGACGGCATCGAGGCGACCCGCCGGCTGGCCGGGGCCGCGGTGCCGGACCCGGTGAAGGTGCTCGTGGTGACGACGTTCAACCTCGACGAGTACGTCTACGAGGCGCTGCGCGCGGGCGCGAGCGGCTTCCTGCTCAAGGACGCCCCGGCGACGCACCTGCTGCAGGGCATCCGCACGGTCGCCGCGGGCGCCGCCCTGCTCGACCCGGACGTGACCCGCCAGCTGGTGGGCCGCTACGCCGCCCGGATCCGCCCGGCCGGCCCGTCGCCCGCCGGCGGTGCCCTGACCCCGCGCGAGCTGGAGGTGCTGCGGCTCATCGCCGAGGGCTTGTCCAACCGGGAGATCGCCGACCGGCTCGTCATCAGCCAGGAGACGGTGAAGACCTACGTCTCGCGGATCCTGGCCAAGCTGGGCCTGCGCGACCGTGTCCAGGCGGTCGTGTACGCCTACCGCCACGGGGTCGTCTCGGCCTGACCACCCGGCCCGGCCGCCGATACGCACCGTCAGCTGACCGGCACCTCCAGCGGCTCGAGCACCCGCGGCGGGCAGCGGCCCGCCGACATCGAGGCCGGCCGGCGCCAGGCGCGTTCGGTGGCACCGCCCGCAGCGGCTGCCGCTGGGCCGGCACCGCCGCGCACAACATGCGCCGCTGCGAGAGCCACGGCTACCGCGAATGGGCCCACATGCGCCGCCAGGACCGCCGCCGCGACCGCCACCAGGCCCGCCGCGACCTGCGGACGATGCCGGACGAACGCTGACCGGGTGCGCAGGGCCCGCCCCGCACCGTCCACTTCGGACCGCCGGGCGGTGCGGGCCTGCGCGCAATGATGGCACCCTGGGTTGCGCACCGACACGTGACGGCGGGAGCCCGGTCGTTGGTCGAGCTCCGATGAACCCTTCCCGGCCCAACTCCGGCGATCCGTCCACTGTGGTCGTTGTTCGGATGATCGGGCGCAGCGCGGGCCCTGGGAGGTCATGCCGGCGTCGTGCGCGGCGACCCGTCCGGCGGGGGTCGCCGGAGCCGGTGCGGTCCCCGGGACCTGGACTCTGTTCCGGACGGTCGACTACCGTCATGGGCGTGACCGGCCGGGATCTGGACGATGCGCTGGGGCGGAGCTTTCTGGCGCGGTTGCCCGTGGACCTGGTCGGCCGGCTGCGCGAGGATGGCGAACGGATCGACTACCCGGCTGGTACGACCATCTACCGGGCCGGGTCGCAACCGCGGGCGGCGGCCCTCGTCATCCGAGGCATGCTCCGCGTATACCTGAGCTCGCCCGGTGGTCGCCAGGTCACCGTGCGCTACGCCCGGGAGGGCGACGTGCTCGGCATCGCAGTGCTGGTCGGCGGCCCGGCCCATACGAACGTCCAGACGCTGGAGCCGTCCAGCGTGTACCGGATCAGCATGCGGACGCTGACCGGCGCCGCCCGGCACGACCCGCGGGTCGGGTGGGCCCTCGCCGAGGAATTGAACCGCAGGCTCTACGCGGTGCTGGAGCAGACCGCCGTCAACGCGTTCGGATCGGTGCGCCAGCGCGTCGCCGTCCACCTGCTCGACTTGGCGTCGGACCGGCAAGGACCGCAGGGCGGCCTGGTCGCCCACGTCTCGCAGCAGGAGTTGGCCGACGCGACCGGTTCCGTCCGTGAGGTGGTCGCCCGGTCGCTGCGAGACCTGCGCAACGCCGGAATCGTGGCGACCGAGTCCGACCACATCGTGATCCTCGACGCCGCGCGGCTGTACGCGGAATCCGGCGGCCGGACCGGCCTGTGACTTGAGTCGACGAGCGCGGGACTGAAGTTACTGACGCGATCGTGCGTGGACGGCAACCTGTGACGGGCCATCGCGCGCCGGAGCACCGGTCGATGTGACGCGCGACCGGCCGGTCCTTCACGGACCGCACCCTCTGAAGCCCGCCGCCGGACCCGGTCGTGGTCACGCCCGGCACGCTTGGCCAGTGCCCGAAACGGAGGATCGCGTGAACATCGATGTGTGGCAACCCCTGGGGCGGCGGTCCCGGTGACCGCGGCCGACGTGCTCCTGCTCGGCGCCGCCGGCAGCAGCGGCCACCAGGTCGCGTGGGAGTTGGCCCGCCGAGGGGCATCGCTGCATCTCGCCGGCCGGCGGCCGGCACCGGTGGCCGCGTTGGCCGGGGAAATCGCCGGCACCGGCGTCGCGGTGGCCGGCCTGGCGCTCGACGTGACCGACCCGGCGGCGGTGCGCGCCGCCGTGGAACAGGTCCGCGTCGTGGTCAACACGGTGGGGCCGTTCGTCCGGTACGCCCCGGCGGTGCTGGACGCCTGCCTGGCCACGGCGGTGTGCTATGTGGACATCGCCAATGAGTCGACGGCCGTGCGTGGGGTCCTCGATCGGGACGCCGAGGCCAAGGACCGCGGGATCACCGCGGTCACCGGGGCGGGGTTCGGACCGGCCGGCTCCGAGTCGCTCCTGCTGGAACTCGTCGATGCACTGGCGGAGACCCCGGCACTGGTCCAGGTCGCGACGGTACCGGCGAACACCCGTGTGAGCCAGGGGGTGCGCGACACGATCGCGGCGTTGCTGCCGGAGGGCGCGACGACGTATGTGGACGGTGTTCTGCACGGTGGCCCCTTCGGTACCGGCGCAACGGTGTTGACCTTTGGCGGCGCGCGCCGCTCGATGTTGCCCGGCCCGGTCGGCGACCTGGAGGCGGCCCGGGTGGTCAGCGGCGCCCCCAACGTCAACGCCTACTTCGCCGATCCCGCACAACGGGTCGACGGCGACGGATGCTCGTACTCCTACGCCGAGGTGATCGCCGCGTCGGGCCGCCGGCTGGCCGCGCAGGCGCGGGTGGGCGACGGGGTCGCGGCGGGCGCCGCGGTCGCGGCCGAGGTGGCCCGGCGGGTGCTGGCCGGGGCACCGCACGGGGCGTGGACCCCGGGCCGGCTGTTCGGGGCCGGCTTGTTTCGGGAGGCCACCGGCGCGACGGTGACCCGGCTCGCCGCGGAAGGGGTCTGAAATGGGACTGTCCGGCCCGATCCGGGCCCTGCCGGTGGTCCTTACGGGGACCGTCGGCATCCGGCCCCAGCACGTGCGGTCCACCGGCTCGCCGGCCGCGGAGCCTCACGATGACCCCGTCCGGTTCGCCACCGGGCAGAGCCGCGCGGCGTCGTGGCGGGGCCGGTCCCGATGATCATCGACGAACTGGAAGAGCTCAACCTCGGCGGCATCCCACAGTCGATCCGGGTCCGGGGCACGAACCGGTCGAACCCGGTGCTGCTGCTCATGCAGCAAGGTCCGGGGCTGCCGATCATCAACGAGGTCCGTGTCTTCGAGCGGCTGCTGCACCTGGAGGACGACTTCACGGTCGTGTACTGGGACCAGCGGGGCACCGGGCGGTCCGCCCGGCGAGGCCGCGACCGGTTCGAGATCGCCCCGGCCCGTATGGTCGAGGACACCGTCGAACTCCTGGAACTGTTGCACGCCCGGTTCGGCGGCAAGGCGGTCGTGGCCGGGTTCTCGTTCGGCGCGACGTACGGGGCGCAGGCTGCCGTTCGCCGCCCCGACCTGGTGGCGACGTTGGTGGCGACCGGCATGGACATCGACGTTCCGGCCGCCGAGTCCTACACGTACGACTTCGTGCTGCGCACCGCGCGCGAGCGGGGTAACCGACGTGCGGTACGGCAACTGGAGCGCATCGGTCCACCGCCGCACACGGGGGCCAGGCAGTTCACGAAGCGGGCGCGTTGGGCGATGAACTTCGGCGGCGTCACGGTCGGCAAGTCCGCCAACGACATCCTCCGGTCGGTGCTTGTCGGCCTGGTCCGCTCGCGCGACTACCCGCCCGCGGCGGTCATCCGGGCGGTGCGCGGCATCACCGCGTCACAGGACGCTTTGCTGCCCGGGCTCGCCGGCACGGACCTCGTCGCCACCCTGCCCGCGCTGGACGTGCCGGTCGTGTTCGTGCAGGGCAGGCTCGACCGGGTGGCCCCCGGTGAGGCCGCCGAGCGGTTGTACGAGTCGTTGACCGCGCCGAGCAAGCGCCTGGTGTGGTTCGAGAACTCGGCGCACACGCCACACTTCGACGAACCCGAACTGTTCCGCCGGGTGCTCCTCGAGGTCAAGGCGGCCCTGTGAAGGTTGCGCCCGGCCCTGACACCGGCGCACTGCGACGACGCCCGGAAGCTCGACGTCGTCGGCCCGCAACACGGCGCCGGCGAGGCTCTGATCATCCCGGTAGGAGGGCGCGCTTGTCGGGCTTGCCGCTCGGTGCGAGCGGCACCTCCGTGATCACCCGCAGGCTGGCCGGGACCGAGGCGTCGCCCAGTGACGAGCGCACCAGGTCCGACAGGTGCGCGATGTCGGGGACAGCGCCGCTCGCCGGGACCACGAAGGCGTGTACCGCCTCGCCGGTGTGGTCGTCGGGGCGGCCTACGACGTACGCCTCGGCCACTGCGGGGTCGGAGGCCAGGACGCGTTCGATCGGGCCGGCGTACACCAGGTTGGCCTGGACGATGATGACGTCGCGGGCGCGGCCGGACAGGTGCAGGTAGCCGCGGGTGTCGAGCGTGGCCAGGTCGCGGGTGCGGACCCAGCCGTCCTGGAAGACGTCCGCGGTCTCGGCCGGGTCGTCCCAGTAGAACGAGGCCTGCGCGGCCGTGCGCACGTACAGTTCGCCGTCGCGGATGTCGATGCCGGGGGCGCGGCACAACTGCGGCCGTTCCTGTCCGGCGGCGGCCACACCGTGCGGCTGGTGACCACCCGGATGCCGTGGGTCCTGCCCCCGGACGCCGCGCAGGTACAGGTCGACGCGATGGACGCCGCCGACGCCTCGACGTCGTGAGCGAGAACGACCGGAGCCTGGCGGTCGCCGCGACCATCGACGCGAGCCTCTCGGTGCTGGCGGAATGGAAGCGGCAGCGGTACCGCGAACTGGCCATCTTCCCCGAGGACACCGAGATCCCGGCGGCCGCGCTGCACCTGCTCTGGAACGCTACCGGCGGCCTGTCGGCGACCTCCGCCGACGCGCTGGCCGACGAGTTCGCGCAGCTGTCGCTGGCCATGCGCTACAAGCCCGACGTGCAGTCGTTGCAACTGCACGATGTGGTACTGCAATATCTGCGCGGCCGGCACACGCCCGATGCCATGGCGGCGATCCACGGCCCGGATCTGGGCCGCCCCGGCCGATGACCGCTTCTCGGCCGACGGCCGGTCCACGACGCCCCGGCGACCGCGCCGCACCAGGGCCGCGGGCACGGTGCTGCGCCACCCGGGGCACCCGCGGGCCCGGACGGTGACCGGGTGCGCGATCGCCCCCGACGGCACCTGGCTCGTCACCACGTGCAGCGATGGACTCGCCAGGATCTTCCTGCCGGGCAACGGCAAGGCGCGCACCGTGCTCGCCGGGCACACCGGGCCGGTGCTCGGCTGCGCGATCGCGCCCGGCGGGGAGTGGCTGGCGACCGCCGGCGCGGACGGCACCGCGCGCCTGTGGAACCCGCGGGGCGGGCCGGCCACCACGATCCTCGACGGGCACCGGGGGCCGGTCCAGGCCTGCGCGGTCTCGACCGGCGGCGAGTGGCTGGCCGGCGTCGGCCGCGACGCGCGGGTGCGCGTGTGGGATGTGGCCGGCGGATCCACGCGTTCGGTGCTCACCGGCCACGAGGCCCCGGTGCTCGGCTGCGCGGTCGCCCGGGACTCGGACCTCCTGGCCACGGTGAGCGGCGACGGGGTCGCGCGGATCTGGAGCGTGCCGGACGGCGAGTGCCTGACGATGACCCGCGTCGACGGACCGCTGCGAAGCTGCGCGTGGGGCCCCGCGGGCCTGCTGGTCCTCGGCGGCACGGGGGGCACCTACGTGTGGCAGCTGCGCTGATCGGCGGCGGCGAGGCGTGGCTGCGGCGGCAATGAAAACGGCGTACCGTCGCCGCATGTCGCTCTTGCACGATCTCGTCGAGGCCGTCGCGGCCGGGTCCGTCGAAGTTGTCGATCTCACCGCGCCGCTGTCCGGGGACACGCCGATTCTGCGGCTGCCGGAGCCGTTCGGGAACACGTGGCGGTTCCAGACGGAGGAGATCAGCCGCTACGACGAGCGCGGGCCGGGCTGGTACTGGAACAACTTCCGGTCCGGCGAGCACACCGGCACCCACTTCGACGCCCCGATCCACTGGGTGACGGGGCGCGACGGCGAGGACGTCGCGCAGGTGCCGGCGCGCAAGCTGATCGCGCCGGCCGTGGTCCTCGACCGGTCCGCGCAGACCGTCGACAACCCCGGATACCTGCTCGAGATCGACGACGTGAAGGCGTGGGAGGCCGAGCACGGCCCGCTGCCGGCGGGCGGGTGGCTGCTGTACCGCACCGGCTGGGACGCCCGCGGTGACGACGACGACGCCTACCTCAACGCCGGCAACACCCCCGGCATCTCCCCCGAGTGCGCGAAGTGGCTGGCGACCGAGACGCCGATCGCGGGCCTGGGCGTGGAGACGGTCGGCACCGACGCCGGGGCCGCGCACTCGTTCGACCCGCCGTTCCCGTGCCACTCGTTCCTGCTCGGCGCCGGCAAGTACGGTCTGACGCAGCTGCGCAACCTCGACCGCCTCCCGGTCACCGGCGCGGTCGTCATCGCCGGCCCGCTGCCGATCGTCCGCGGCTCCGGCAGCCCGGCGCGCGTGCTGGCCCTGGTCGAACGTTGACCGTCAGCGCGCGCATCGCCGAAGCCCTCGCGCCGGCCGTCAGGTGCGCGTTCGGTGTCGTCGGCAGCGGCAACTTCCACCTCACCAACGCGCTGATCGCCAACGGCGTGCGGTTCGTCGCGGCCCGGCACGAGGGCGGGGCGGCGGTCATGGCCGACGCCTACGCCCGCACGTCCGGCGAGCTCGGCGTCGTCACCCTCCACCAGGGTCCCGGCGTCACCAACGCGCTGACCGGGGTGGCCGAGGCGGCCAAGAGCCGGACGCCGATGGTGGTGCTCGCGGCCGACACCGGGGCCGCCGGGGCCCGCTCCAACTTCCGGCTCGATCAGGCGGCCCTCGCGGCCGGGATCGGGGCCGCGTACGAGCGGGTGGCCACGCCCGCCTCGGCCGTCGAGGACGTGCTGCGGGCCGTGCGCCGGGCCCGCATCGAGCGGCGGACCGTGCTCGTGAGCCTGCCGTTGGACGTGCAAAGTGCCGAAGCGCCGGATTCGGTACTGCGGGCAGAGCCGCTGCCGCCGGTACCGATGCCGAATCCAGAGTCGGTGCGGGCCCTCGCCGATCTCCTCGAAGCCGCGCACCGCCCTGTCTTCATCGCCGGCCGGGGTGCCCGCCGGCCCGGTGCCGCCGAGGCGATCGCGCGCCTGGCGGAGCGATGCGGGGCGCTGCTCGCCACGTCGGCCGTCGCCAAGGGACTCTTCAACGGCAGTCCGTGGTACCTCGACGTCTCCGGCGGTTTCGCGTCGCCCGCGGCGGCCGAGCGCATCGCGGGCGCGGACGCGGTCGTGGCGTGGGGCTGCGCGCTGAACATGTGGACCACCCGGCACGGCCGCCTCATCGGCCCCGGCGCCCGGGTGGCCCAGGTCGACGTCGACGCCGACGCCCTGCACACCGGCCTGGGTGTGCTCGGCGACGCGGCCGCGACCGCCGGCGCCGTCCTGGCCGACCTGACCGCCCGCGGCCCCGCGAGGACCGGCTACCGGGCCGAGCCGCTGCCGAGCGTCCGCTGGCGCGACGTCCCGTTCGACGACACGACGGGCGGCGGCCGCATCGATCCCCGCACCCTGTCGATCGGCCTCGACGACCTGCTCCCGGCCGAGCGCACGGTCAGCGTCGACTCCGGCAACTTCATGGGCTACCCGTCGATGTACCTCTCCGTGCCCGACGCCCCCGGCTTCGGCTTCACCCAGGCGTTCCAGTCGATCGGCCTGGGCCTGGCCACCGCGATCGGCGCGGCCGTGGCCAGACCGGACCGGCTCCCGGTCGCGGCCCTCGGCGACGGCGGGTTCCTGATGGGCATCGCCGAACTGGAGACCGTCGTCCGCCTCGGCCTGCCGATGGTGATCGTGGTCTACAACGACGCCGCCTACGGCGCGGAGGTCCACCACTTCGGCCCCGGCGGCCACCCCTTGGACACGGTGAGGTTCCCGGACACCGACCTGGCCGCGATCGCCCGCGGCTTCGGCTGCGAGGGCGTCACCGTCCGCGCACCGGCCGACCTGACCGCGGCCCGCGCCTGGCTGACCGGCCCGCGCGACCGCCCGCTGCTGATCGACGCCAAGGTGACCGCCGACCGCGGCGCCTGGTGGCTCGAGGAGGCATTCCGCGGGCATTGAACGCGCCGCGGCCGAGCACCCCGGCCCGGCGGCGGTGTGCGCCGCGGCAAAGCGCGACGGCAGCGGCGCGGGCGGGCGGACGGCGGTGCGCGGCGGGGAGCCTCGGCCCAGTCTTCATCGCGGGGCGGGCGGCGGTGCGTGACGCGAAGCCTGGGTCCGGTCTCAGTCCCGGGCGGCGACTGGAGCGGCCGGTGAGACCGTGGCGTCGGCGGCGGCGACGGTCGCCGACTTCGCGGGGGCGTCACGGAACACCCACCAGCGCGACGCCGAGTAGGTGAAGCCGGCCACGAACCCGGCCGCGACGAGCCGCGCCACCCGGCCGTCCAGCCCGAGGTGGAACAGCCCCGACGTGACGCCGACGGTGATGAGGTAGTCACCGACGGCGACGAGCGCGTAGCGCAACGCCTGCCGGCCGACCGGCGCGTGCGAGCGGAAGTTCACCGTCCGGTTGAGCACGAAGTTGAGCGCGAACGCCGTCAGGTAGGCGATCGACACCGCGACCGGGAACCGCAGGTGCGTGAAGTGCCGCAGCAGCGTCAGCAGCACCAGGTCGACCGAGAACGTGAACGCGCCGAGCATCGCGAACCCGGCCAGCTCCCGCGGCAGATACCGCCGCAACCGCGGCGGCAGGCGGTCCACCCACCCGGTCAGCCGGTCGCCGGCGCGTTCCGCTGCGGTCATGCGCCCCATCCTGCCCTACGTGACCAACGCCCCGGCAATGCCCCCGAGAAGCCCGGGCGAACACGGGATAGGGTCGGAGCATGTCGGTGAGCGACGAGTTCCAGCAGGCCCAGATCGATGTGAAGAAGCTCGGGGCCCGCCCCGCCAACGATGTGCTCCTGAAGCTTTACGCCCTGTTCAAGCAGGGCACCCAGGGCGACGCCACCGGCAGCCGCCCCGGCATGTTCGACCTGACCGGCCGGGCCAAGTACGACGCCTGGAAGGCCGTCGCCGGCACCCCGCAGGACGAGGCCCAGCAGCACTACGTCGACCTCGTCCGCCAGTTGCAGGGCCGGTAGATGACAAAAAGATGACTCGGCCCGCACGGCTGGCGCGAACCCCGCATCACAGCTAACATGATCGATGAGTCCGGCATCTTCCCCCGTGGATGCCGGACTCCTTACGTTTCCGCGCGGGTCCGCAGGTATGCGTCCAGGCGGCCGGCCGCGAACAGCATCGCCCGGCCCCGCGCCGTCAGCCGGGCCCGCCAGGCACTCAGCGAATCCGCCAGGGCCTCCGGGCCGCCGGCGTCGCGCACCTGGCGCACCACCGCCGCGATGTGCGCCAAGAGGTATCCGCCCCGCCGCAGCAGATGCGCCAGCTCCGCGTCCCGCACATCCGCCGGGCCGTACACCCGCTGCCGCGAGGCCCGGTCCCGCTCCGGGGTCAGAATCCCGGCCCGCTCCCACTTGCGCAGCGTCGCCGGCCGCACCCCCAGCCGGTGCGCCACGGCCCCGATCGGCAGCGGGCCCGCGACCGGCGGCGGCAGTGGCCCGGCCAGGACCGCCACCGCCGCCGCCACCCCGTCCAACGTCTCCCGGTCCCGCAGCAGCTGCGCGTGGCTGGCGTCGACGGCCCGCAGCGCCCCGTCGACGTCATCCGCCCCCACGGCCCGCAGCACCTCCCCGGCCACCGCATACCCGTGCGCGGGCACCAGCGCCAGGAACGCCCGCAGCGCGGCCGCGTGCACGGGCGTGTAGCGCCGATAGCCGCTCGCGGTCCGCTCGGCCGGCGGCAGCACACCGTCGCGCTCGTAGTTGCGCACCGACTGCGCCGAGATCCCGTGCTCCCGCGCCAGGTCAACCGGCCTTTGAGACTTCACAGGCATTCCTCCGGGCGGGCTCGTGCGAAAGCTTCACACGGTGGTGCAACGATACGGTAGAGGTCATGCTGGTACGACTCCACGACGGCGCGACCATCGACGCCGAGATCCACGGCCGCGGCCCGGTCGTCCTCCTGCCCGTCAACCCGACGCCGATCGAAGGTCCCGCGGCCGACGAGCTGCGCCGCTGGGGTGGCGACCCGGCGCATGGGCGCACCCTCGTCGACGGCCTCGCGGACCGCTGCACCGTCGTCGCCTTCGACTACGAGGGCCACGTCCTGGCCGACCCGAAGCCGGACACGCTCACGGCCGACACCATCTGCGCCGACGTCCTCGCCGTCGCCGACGCGGCCGGCGCGGACCGGTTCGCCTTCTACGGGTACAGCTGGACCGCCCTCAGCGGCCTGCAGCTGGCCGCCCGCACGGACCGGATCACGGCCCTGGCCATGGGTGGCTGGCCGCCGCTCGGCGCGCCGTACCAAGGCATGCTGCAGGTCACGACGGCCACCCACGCGATGGCCGCCGACCCGCCGGCCACCCGCGCGCAGACCGGCAACGCGTGGGCCGACGCCGAGTTCACCATGTCGGAGCCGCAGACCCGGCAGTTCATGCACCTGTACCAGGGGCTGCAGGACTTCGACGAACGCGCCGCCCTGGCCCGGATCGGCTGCCCGCGGCTGTGCCTCATGGGCGGCGCCGACACGATCGACTACGTCGAACCCTGGGGCGGCACCACGATCGACCTGGCCACACCGGTCCGCGTGCACCAGGCCGAACTGGAGAGGCTGGGCTGGGAGGTCCACGTCCTCGACAACCTCGATCACATGCAGACAATGCAGGCGGCGACGGTACTGCCGATGCTCAAGCCGTTTTTCGGGAGAGCGCTCTCTGAGCAAACCGGATAGTCTCGCGCGATGCTGCGGTTGGTCTTGGGCGCGCTGCGCCGCCGGGGTGCGCAGAGTCTCGCCGGGTTCGCCCTCGCCACGCTGTTCGTCGCCGTCGCCGCGGCCGGGCCGTTGTTCGACGCGGCCGCCGCCGACCGCACCACCGCCGCCGACCTCGCCGGGACCACGGCCGCGGACCGGCTGCTGTCGGTGCGCCGCCCGGTGGGGACGGGCGCGGACCCGGCCGCGGCGCTCGACGGGTTCGCACGCGCGGCCGCGGCCCTCATGCCGCCACCGCACGGCCCGGTCACGCTCGGCCTGACCCAGACGCTTGTCGCCCGGGCCGACGGGATCGGCAAGCTGGTGCCCCTCGCCTACCGCGACGGCGCCTGCGCGCGGATGCGCATCGACGGCGCCTGCCCGGCCGCGGTCGGGGAGGCCGTCGTGAGCCGGGCCGCCGCCGGGGTACTGCACGTCAAGCCCGGCGACCGCCTCGAGCTGCGCGCCCAGCAGGCCGGGTCGGCGCCGCCGCTCACGGTGACGGTCATCGGCCTCTACGAGCGCACCGACCCCAGCGGCGAGTGGTGGAGCGACCCCGCGTTCCCGTCCGGCCGCATCGCCGCCGGCGAGGAGACCGTCGACCCGGTGTTCGTCCCCGTCGGCGCGTTCACCGGCGTGCTCGCCGCGCCGACGGCCGTCTACACCACCGAGACACCGCGGACGCTGCTCGAGGACGGCCTGGACGCGACCGGCTACGCGCTCAAGTCGGCCGGGTTCGCCTACACCGGCCCGCCGGACGAGCTGCTCACCCGGGTCGCCGGCGACCGCGCGGCCATCCGCCGCGGCGTCCTCGCGGGCTGGGTGCAGGCCCTCGTGCTGTGCGCCCTCGCGCTCGGGATCGTCGGCCGGTACACCGCGCAGGACCGCCGCCCCGACTACGCCCTGCTGAAGCTGCGCGGCACGACCCGCCTGCGGACCGCCCGGCTGACCGTCTGGCAGCAGCTCCTGCCGATGCTGGCGGCACTGCCGTTCGGCCTGGCGCTCGGCGGGGCCGCGGCCCGCCTCGCCGCCGGAGCGGCTGTCCCCGCCCGCGCGCTGCCCCCGGCCGGGATCGCCGCGGCCGTCGCCGTCGCCGCCGGGCTGGCCCTGCTCGTCCTGGCCGACCTGCCGCTGCTGCGCACCCCGGTCGCCGAGCTCCTGCGCCGCTCCCGCGCGACCGGAAAGCGCGGAGCGGCGGTGTTCGACGTGGTGCTCCTGGCGGGCGCCGCCGTGGCGCTGATCCAGCTGCGGTCCTCCCCCACGTCAACGGGCCTCGGCGTGATCGCCCCGGTCCTGCTGACCCTGGCCGCCGCGACCGTCCTGGCCCGCCTGGTCACGGCCCTCGCCGGCTGGACCGGGCGGGCGGCGCTGCGGGCCGGGCGGGTCCGGCTCACCCTGGCCGCCCTGCACTACCACCGGCGGCCGGGCACGGACCGGATCTTCGCCCTCGTCACCGTCGCCGTCGCGCTGCTCGGGCTGGCCGGGAGCGACCTGCTCGCCGGGCGCACCGCGCGGGCCGAGCAGACCGAGCTGGAGCTGGGCGCCGAGCGGGTCCTGACGGTGCGGGCGGCCAACCAGACGGCGCTGCTGCATGCGGTACACCTGGCGGATCCCCAAGGCCAGGACGCCATGGCGGTCGCCCGCGACGACGCGTCCTCGCCACCGGTCCTGGCCGTGGACGCGGCCCGGCTCACGGCCGTCACCCACGGCGCCGGCGCCCTCTCCCCCGCCATCGCCGCCACCCTCACCCCGAGCCGCCGGCCCGACCTCGCCGCGATCGACGGGACCGCCCTGACCGTGGCCGCCCGCAACGACTCCGGCGGCCCGCTGCGCCTCGTCGTCCAGCTCACCAACCAGACCACCGGCGTCAACGGCTCGGTGGTCCTCGGCCCGTTCCCGCCCGGCGAGCGGACCGCGACCGCGCCCGTCACCGGCTGCCGCGACGCCCCCGGGCCGGCGCCGGGAGGTTCAGGCCGCGAACGCGGCTGCCGGATCGCCGGGCTCACCCTGGTCGGCCCCGGCGACCGCGACGGCAAGCCCGAAGCCCCTCCACCCACAGCATCGTTGTCGGTACTGTCCGCGCGCCAGACCGGCCCCAGCGCGCTCGTCCTGGACGCGGCCGCGCTCGGCGACCCGGCCCGCTGGAGAGCGGCCCTGTCCGGCCCCGGCATCGTCGTCGCCCCCGCGCGCGGCGTCCTGACCCTCGCCGTCCCGGACGCCGACACCCGGCCCGACAGCCAGGCGTACGTCGTCGACGGGGCGCTGCCGATCCCCGCCGTCCTGGCCGGGGAGCCACCGCGGGACTGGGCGTCGGCCGAGCCGTCCGCGGGCCCGTTCGGCGCCCCGGTCCAGCCGCTGCGCATCGTCGCCCGGGCCGCCGTCCTGCCGGTCCTGGGCCGGGCCGGGCTGATCGTCGACCTCGACGCGTTCCACCGGGCCGTGCCCGCCCCCGGCAACCCGGGCACCCTGCAGGTGTGGCTGTCCGCGGGCGTGTCCGCGGCCCGCGCGGCCGCGCTGATCGACCGGCTCGCCGCGGCCGGTGTCGAGGTCACCGGCTCCGAGACCGCGGCACAGCACCGGGCCCGCCTGGCCGAGCGGGGCAGCGCCCTGGCCGACCGGTTCCGGCTCGCCACCGCCGTCGCCGGGCTGCTGCTGGCCGCGGTCGCCGTCGCCGCCGCCGGCTCGGTCGAGCGCCGCGTCCGCGCGGCCGAGACCCGGGCGCTGCGCGTGCAGGGGGTCCGATGATCGCGCTCGTCCTGGCGATGCTGCGGACCCGCCGCGGCCAGGCCGTCGCCCTGGTGCTGCTGAGCCTGTTCGCGGTCGGCGCGACCGTGGCCGTGCCCGCCTACCTGGCCGCCGTCGACGTCGCCGTCACCCAGGGCGAGGTCGCCGCGGCCCGCCCCGACGAGCGGGCCATCACCGTCACCGCCGAGGCCGACGTGCGCGGCACCGCCTACAGCATCGACTTCGACAGCGTCGCCGGGGCCCTGCTCGACCAGCCCGGCTTCACCCACACCTACTCGGTGCGGTTCCCGGTCGTCGGCCTGGAGCCGGGCGGCGACGGCGGCTCCCACCTCGAGTACCGCCAGGACGCCTGCGCCCATGTGACACTGCGCTCCGGCCGCTGCCTGCTCGGCGCCGGCGAGATCCTGATCAACGCCGAGACGGCCGACCGGCTCGAGCTCGAGGCCGGCGACCGGGCCACGATCGCCTACGCCCGGATCGTGTCCAACTCGCTCAGCGGCGTGTCCTTCTTCACCCCCGACGGCCCGTTCAGCGAGGTCGTGATCGTCGGCGTCGTCACCGGCACCGGCCCGGTCCTCACCAACGCCGCCACCATCGAGCGGCTCCAGCCGCAGCAGGCCGCCGTCGCCCTCGACGCCACCGCCGACCCCGCGGTCTTCGACGACCTCCCGGCCCTGCGCGCCCGCCTGGCCCAGCTGCAGCAGCGGGCCAAGGCCGTCGGCGGGGCCTACCAGGTGACGACGAACCTGCCCGCCCTGGCCGACCGGGTCGAGCAGAGCCGCGACCTGGCCCGCCGCAGCGTCCCCGCCGGGGCCGTGCCACTGCTGCTGCTCGCCTACCTGGCCCTGTACCTGGCCGTCGACTACGGCGCCGAGGGCCGCCGCCCCGAGCTCGCTGTCGTCGCGCTGCGCGGGGCCCGCTGGTGGCACCGGCTCCTCCTGGCGATCGGCGAGCCGGTCGCCGCGATCCTGGCCGGGTCCGTCGCCGGCCTGATCGCGGGCCGCCTCGCGGTGGCCGCGCTGGTCGGCTGGCGCCTGCCCGGCGTCCCGGTCGCGGCCGGGCTCGGGAATGCGGACGGTACCGGCCTGGCCGCCCTCACCGCCCTGGGTGCCGTCGCCGTCGCCCTCCTCGCTCAGCGCCGCCACCTGGCCGGCCCGGTCACCGAGCTGCTGCAGCGGGTCCGCCGGCGCCCCCGGCTGGGCTGGCGCTCCGCCGTCGTCGTCGCCGTCCTGGCCGCGGCCGCCCTGGTCCAGCTGTTCACCACCGGCGGCCGCCTCGACGGCGTGGGCCTGCTCGCCCCGGCCCTGTGCATCGCCGCCCTCGCCGTGGCCGGCGCCCGCCTGCTCGCTCCGGCCGCCCGCGCCTTGGGCCGCTCGGCGCTGCGCCGCGGCCACCTGGGCCTCGCCCTGGCCGCCCTGCAGGCCGGTCGCCGCCCGGCCGCCCAGCGGATGCTGCTCCTGCTCATCACCGCCGTGGCCGTGCTCGGCTACGCCGTCAGCGCCACCGACGTGGCCGCACAGGACCGCGACCTGGCCGCCCGCATCGGCACCGGCGGCACCCGGGTCCTCGCGATCGGCCCGGCCACCCGCCAGCAGCTCCTGCACGCCGTGCGGACCGCGGACCCGGCCGGCCGCTGGGCGATGGCCGTCGCGCAGCTCCCGCCCGGCGCCCCCGGCGAGCCGGCCAAGCTGGCCGTGGACACGCCGCGACTCCCGGCCGTGGTGCCGTGGCTGCGGCAGTACGGCGACCTCGACCCGGCCCGGCTCCCCGCCCTCCTGCACCCGCCGGCCCGCGACCCGGTCGTCCTGGAGGGCAAGGCGGCCCGCTTCGACGTGGACGTGACCAGCACCGGCAACGAGCCGGTCCGGATCAAGGCCGTCCTGGAGTCCGTGACCGGCCGCGGCTCCGCCGTCCTCGACCTGGGCACGGTCGCCGCCGGCCCCTACACGCTGACCCGCACGGACGCGGTCTGCACCGACGGCTGCCGCCTGGCCGCCCTGAAGCTGAGCTCCGACCGCATCGGCGGGGCCGCGATCGACGCCGTCATCACGCTGCGCGGCCTCTCGGCGCCCGCCGCGGACCTGGCCGACGCCGACCGCTGGCGCGCGACCGGCGGCACCCTGACCGCCACCGGCGACGGCCTGCGCTTCACGGTCAAGGGCGTGCTGACCGACGGCGCCTGGCTCCAGCCCGCCGACGCGCCCTATCCCTTGCCGGTCGTGGCGACGGTACCGCTGCCGAATCGTCTTGCCGGTCTGGACGGCCTCCCGACGGACGTCCGCACCGCGGGTCGCGCCGCCGCCCTCCCGCGGGTCGGCTCGACGGGCGCACTGGTCGACCTGGAGTACGCCGACCGCGTCTCCGCCGACGGCGGCGCGGCCCGCGCACCGGAGGTCTGGCTCACCGCCGCCGCCCCGCCCGACGCGGTACAACGCCTGACCGACCAGGGCCTGCAGATCACCGCCGACCGCGACACCGCCACGGTCCGCGCCCGCCTCGACCGCGAGGGCCCGGCGCTGGCACTGTGGTTCCACCTGTTCACCGGCGCCCTCGCGGTGCTGCTCGCGGCCGGGGGGCTGCTGATGATCGCGGCGGTGGACCGGTCGGCGCGGACCGCGGACCACACCGCCCTGCGGACCCAGGGCGTGCGGCTGCGGTCGGTCGGGTGGGTGTACCCCGGCCTGGTCCTGATCGGTGGCATCCTCGGCCTGGGCGCGTCCCTGGCGGTGTGGCGCCTGACGGGTTGGTCGCTCCCGGTCTTCGGCGCCGCGACCGAACGGCCCGACCTGCCACTGCCCCACTGGCCGGCGACACTGGCACTCCCGTCGGCCTGGCTGGCGTGCATGCTGCTGCTGACCACGGTCGCCTACCGCCCGGCCCGCGGCTGAGGAGCACGCCCTCACTCGCGCCAGCGCAGGTCGGCGACGACGGCCAGGTGGTCGGACGGGTAGGTGCCGCCGACCGGTTCGCCGGCCAGCCGTACCCCGTCCACCAGCACGTGCTGGTCCTCCCGGCCGGGGCGGAAGAAGATGTGGTCGATGCGCTGGTCGATCAGCTGCGGGCCGGCCTCCAGCGGCGCGGACGGATGCGTCGACGGCAAGGTGACCGCGTCGGCCGGTCCGCCGCCGGCGCTCCAGGCGTCGGTCAGCACGTCGCGCACCGGCCGCAGCACCGGAGAGTCGACGGCCGCGTTGAGGTCGCCCATCAGCAGCACCGGGCACGGGCCGTCGAACGCCGGGTCGGTCGCCGCGTCGGCTATGCACGCGCCCTGGGCGATGCGGTCGTCGGTGTACGGGACGCCGTAGTCGAGGCAGGCGGCGACGATCGGCAGCGGCCCGGCCGGGTGTTCGACGCGGACGGTCAACGCGACCGGGTCCCAGGCGCGGTGCCGGGCCGGCAGCACCTTCGTGGCGTGGTCGCGGATCGGCCACCGGCTCAGCACGGCGATGCCCAGCTCGATCCCGACCCAGTCCGCCTCGTCGCCGGCCGGTGGCGCGGGCGGGTACGACGGCGCGGCGAACACCGCGTGCATCCCGAGCGCGCCGGCGAGTTCGTCCGCCTGGCTCGTGCCGCCACCGGCCCAGGTTTCCTGCAGCGCCACGACGTCCGGGCGGACCCGCTCCAGGGTCGCGCGGATGCCCGGCTGCCGGTCACGCCAGTGCGGGCCGAACCGCCACCACACATTCCACGTCATCGCGCGGACCGTGTCGTCGGCCACCGGCGCACCTCCCTGCCGTCGTGACGTCGCGACCTCAACGTAACGCCGGGCGGCCGGGACCGCAGGCCGAGCGGGGCCGCGCCGGGTGGGCGCGGCCCCGGGGCGGGTCAGCCGATGTAGACGACCTCGGCGCCGTCCGTGGCCGGGGCGAAGCCGCCGGCGAAGTTGCGCTGGACGCGGGCCGCCTCGGCGGTGCTCGGGTTGGCGTTGGTGCAGGAGACCGGGGCGCTGCTGCCCGACATCAGGTCACTGCACAGGCCCGTGCGGTTGTCCGGCAGGCCCAGGATG
This sequence comes from Dactylosporangium sp. NPDC051541, assembly GCF_044454505.1. NCBI lineage: Bacteria > Bacillati > Actinomycetota > Actinomycetes > Micromonosporales > Micromonosporaceae > Dactylosporangium > Dactylosporangium sp. NPDC051541. The sequence goes on along the minus strand of NZ_JBITDU010000010.1, from coordinate 84,551 downwards.
TGGCCGAACTCGTGGGTGGCGATGCGCAGGCGGTAGTAGCCGTCGTTGACCGCCTCCCGGCCCATGTACCAGTAGCCGTTGCCGAGCGACGACGTGTAGGTGCGGGGCCAGCCGTTGTCGGCGTACACGCGCACGTTCGCGCTCTGGCCGGCGCCGACCTTCACGAATCGGACGCTCGTCACCTTCGTGTTCCACAGGCTCGCGGCCTGGTCGACGACGGGGACGAACTCCTGGGCCTGGCTGGAGTCGTAGTACAGGGTGCGGACGGCGGCGAAGGCGGGGGCGGTGGTGACGACCTGGACGCCGGCCAGGGTGGCCAGCGCCAGCAGGACGGCGGCCAATCTGCGTCTGAGCATGGGGGTACCTCCTAGACCCCCCACGCTAGAACGCATTAATCAATATCGATAGATGTCAGCCGGCTCATATCATCATTCGCGCCAGCCGGACAGCTCGATGCCCTTCGAGGTCTCCACGCGGTAGCCCAGCCGCAGGGAGTACACCTGGCCCTCCGGCAGGGTGGCGCGCCACGTGAGCACGCCCAGGTCGGTGCGCTCGGCCGGCGGCGGCTCGACCACGTGCTCCTTGACCGTGATGCCCTCGTGGCGGCTGACCGGCAGCTGGTCCAGGACCGTCAGGCGGATCGCGCGGCCCGTGTAGTTGGTGACCGTCGTGCGGTATTCGACCTCACGGCGGCGGGTCGAGCCCAGCGTCGCCTTCGTCGCCGTGCGGCGGACCAGCTCCCGCTCCACCCGGACCCGGTCGTCGAGGCCGAGGGCGAGCTCGAGCTCCTCGCCCGGGGCCCAGGTCGACAGGGCCGTGCGGCTCACGAAGTCCGCCTCGTGGAACACCGCGGCGGGGCCCGGCGGAAACGTGTGCGCGGACGAGTTCGTCGCAAGAGCCCGCAGGTGTACATCCAGTGCGTTCGCCGGCGCCGTGACGTGATCGAGGTGCGCCGCCAGGTCCAGCACGGCGATCGTCGCGCGGGCGGTGGAGCCGTCGGCGGGGACGGCCACGGCGCGCGCGGGCCGGTAGGTGGCCGCGGTCGCGCCCTCCTCCACCCGGGCCTGGCTCTGCCGCATCGGCGGGGCGAGGTCCAGGGCCATCTCGGCCATCGGCTGGGTCATGGGCGCGGCCGCCGCCATCGGTGCGGGCGGCGGGCCCCCGGGTGCGCCGCCGTACGCCCGGGACGCGTAGATCGGCGGTGCCGGGACGAACGGGTCGAGGTACCACGGCGACAGCTCCGGAATCGTCGCCGTCCCCGACGTCCGGGCGGTCGACAGGGCCAGCTCGCACTCCGGCCAGTCCTCGCCGGTGCGCTGCTCGACCAGGCCGAACCAGCTCAGCTGCAGCGTGTCACCGGTCAGCCGCACGTCGTAGGTGGACCGCCAGCCCGCCTCCGGCACCTGGTAGGACACGTCGAGCTCGACCCGGCCCGGCTCCGACACGGCCAGGACGACGACGGCGAACCGGGCGTCCGGCTGACGCTTGCCGGACAGGTCGCGCAGCTGCCGGTCCAGGGCAGCGATCCGGTCGGCGATGTCCTTGCGCCGCCGCTCCAGCTCGCGCACCCCGGCCAGGACCGCGGCCAGCTCGCCGCCCATGGTGGCGCTGAACGCGGTGACCGCCTCGGCCGCCGTGTCCCCGCCGGCCAGCGCCCGCGCGTAGGCCCCGGTGGCCCGCTCGCCCAGCGCGATGAGGAAGGCCTGACGCTGGCGCAGTACCATCTCAGCGTCATCGATCTCGCCCGACTCGGTCTCGAGCCGGCGCCGCTCTTCGGTCACGGCCCCGACGGTCGCGTCAGCCGGCTTGTCCCGCCGCCGCAGGACGACGTCGACGCCGAGCACGGTCGCCGGCCCCTTGCCGCTGACCCGGATCGAGTCCCCGTCGAAGGTCAGCGGCAGTGGCCCGACCTCGACGCTCTGCTCCCCGGCGGCCAGCTCGATCCGCCCGCGCCGGGTGACGCGTGCCTGCGTGGGGTACACGGTGACCGCGACGATGGCGGCGTCCAGCGAATTCGACACGCAGCGCACGCTAGCGCATGAACGCTAATAGGGCGCCACGCCGTAGCCGGTGGCGGCGCGGGCGGCCGAGGCGAAGTAGGTCGTGCCCCCGCTGGTGCAGTTGCCGCTGCCGCCCGACGTCAGGCCCAGCCCGACGGTGCCGGCGAACAGGGGCCCGCCGCTGTCGCCGGGCTCGCTGCACACGGAGGTGCGGATCAGGCCCACGACCGTACCGTCGGCGTAGTTGACCGTCGCGTTCAGTGCGGTGATCCGGCCCGTGTGGATGCCGCTGGTACCGGTCCGCGTCACCGCCTGCCCCACGGTGCCCGGGCCGAAGCCGGTGATCGGGCTGAGGGTCCCGTTCGGCAGGTGGACGGCGCTGGGCTTGGCGATCGCCGTGTTCGTGTAGTGCACGAGCGCGTAGTCGTAGGTGACGTTCTTCGTCGCGACCGCGCCGAGGACGACGGTGTGGGCGCTATCCCCGTACACCGCCGAGCCGACCGCACCGACGCAGTGGGCCGACGTCAGGAAGTAGTAGTCCGGCAGCGACCGCGCGTTGAACCCGATCAGGCACCGCCCGCTGCTCGCGCCGAAGAACGGGTCGGCGCCGGCGATGTGCCGGCGCAGTACCCCCGGCTCCCGGATGACGACCCCGCCGGAGCGCCGCACCGCCCGCACGAGGGTCGCCGACGAGACGGTGTCGTCCAGGCTCACCGTCAGCCGCCCGTCGGCCGGGTCGTGCCACCACGCGGTCCCGGCCGTGCGCTCGAACGCCGTCACGCCCGGTGCCGCCTCGGCCGCGGTGGCCGGGACGAGCACGGCCAGAACGGCGGCGGACACCAGCAGAGCCCGGGCCCGACGCATAGCTACCTCCAAATATAGACAACTATTAAATCCTGTCGGAACCGGCCGCTGTCAAGCGGGCCGAAGCCGCCCTTTCGGCGTACCCCCGTCGTGGCCAACCCATCGGCCGCCGAACTCGGGCGAACGCCCGGTGGAGTCCGGTTCGCGGATCGGTACAAGTAAGGGTCATGAGTGCTTCTCCGGCCCGGCCGCCGCGGTGACGGCGGCCCCCGCGGGTCACCCGGTCGTTCCCGGCCAGCCGGGGCCGGTCAACGGCCGGCGGACGTCGTTCGGGCACCCGGCCGCGACACAGCGGCTGCCGCTCAACGACACCACGCGCCAGCTGTGCGCGGCCGCCTACCTCAACGACGACTTCGCGTACAAGATCATCGGCGAGACCACCGGGGACGACCAGCGCTCGGTGCCGCTGTCCCTCGGCTTCGACATCGAGCCGGTGATCCGCCACGCGTTCCGGGCCCGGCGGATGCTCGTCGTCCGCGAAGCCATGCTCACCTCCGTCATCGTCACCGGGCTGGTGCTCGTACCGGGCGCCACCCTTGCCTGGCTGGCCCTCGCCGCCGGCATCCGCACGCTGCGGCGCGGGTGGCGCGGCGACTCCCTGCGGACCCGGGCCGGCTGGGCGCTGATCGCGCTCTCACCGGTGCTCTACTGCTGCGTCGGCTGGTTCAGCCCGCTGTTCTTGCTCGCGTCGCCGGACCGGCCGGACGCGTCGGCAACCGGCCGGTACGACACCACGAGCCCGGCCGGCGACCTGCCGGGCCGGATCTCGGAGCTGTACAACACGTCGCTGGTCGTGCTGGTTGTGGCGCTGCCGCTGATCCTCGCCCTGGCGACGCTGGTGGTCGCCCTCATCGGCCGGGTGCGCAGCCTGCACACGCTGACCCGCACGCTCGCGCCCGGCACCCGGGCGCCGCTGCCGACACTGCCGAACGCCCGGATCGAGCAGCGGGTGGCCTGGCTCGCGGCCGCCCAGCGCGGCAATGTCTCGCTGCACTCCCGCGACCCGTTCATCGGCGCCGGCCGCAGCGAACTGCAATGGTCGATGGCCGTGCTGCTGCAGGGCGCCGCGGTGCGCGACGGTGCCCGGCACGGCAACGAGCGGTTCACCCGGGAGACGTTCGACCCGCGCGCCATCTCCGCGGTGCGGCTGCAGCAGCTGATCCGCGACTCGCTCATGCGGCTGCAGGACCCGGCGCTCCCGCCGCACCAGCGCGTCCCCGGTGTCCGCCTCCTCGACCGGATCGTCGCCGGCGGTGAGCGCGGCCACGGCGACCCGCTCATCGACCCGCTCCACCACACGCCGCTGCAGGGCGCCACCCCGGAGGTGATCGCCGCGATCACCGAGCAGCCGCAGGGCGGCATCCGGCACTACCTGCACGTCCTCGTCGCCGTCGAAGGCCGCGACGTGCGGCTGCGCGACGGGAGCGTCGCGCTGCCGGCGCAGGCCCAGGACGTCGTCATCTCCGCGTTCATCCACGTCGCGGTCGAGGGCGGCAAGCTCTACATCGAGTTCATCCGCAGCGTGCTGCCGCCGGTTGCGGACGAGTACCGGCTCGTCGACCGGCTGCGACCGGCGATGGGGTATCTCATCGCGCGGTCGCTGCCCAGCCTCCTGTCGGACTGGCTGAACTCCGTCGCCGCGCCCGTGCGCCTCACCCGGCACCTGCGTCAGATCGCCCTGCACAACTACCGGGTGCGGGAGGCGCGCGAGGACGCGAAGCTGTTCCGCTCGTACGAGCACGGTGCGCGGCTGTGCGCCCGGGAACTCGCCGCGGCCGGCGAGGTACAGACGTTCCTGCAGTCCCTCGACGCGAACAAGTACCTCAAGCTGGTCGAGCGCACGGTCCTGTCGACGGTGCTGGACTACCTCGAGCGTTCGGGCGTGGACACCTCCGAGTTCCGCATGCAGATGACCAGCGTCCAGACGACAACCGTCTTCAACGGAGCGACCACCATGCACGGCCCGGCCGCGTTCGGCACCAACGCGTCCGCTTTCCAGGCCGCACCGCAGCCGACGGGAGCATCGGCATGACGGCGAACGGCGGCGGCGACGGCATCGTCTTCAACGGCCCCACCACCATGCACGGCCCGGCCGCGTTCGGCACCAACGCCACCGCGTTCCAGCCCGCCCGCCCGGAGGCGTCGCCGGCGCGGCCACGGATCCGCATCCTGTGGCTCGCCGCCAACCCGCTCGGCACACCCCGGCTCGCGCTCGACGAGGAGGCCCGCGAGGTCGGCGAACGGCTCCGCCTGGCCGGCGACCGCGACGTCTTCGAACTCGTCACCCGCTGGGCCGTCCGCCCCGCCGACCTGCTGCAGCACTGCAACGAGCACCGCCCGCGCATCGTGCATTTCAGCGGCCACGGCGACCCGACCGGCATGATCACGCTCTCGGACGGCGACGGCGACCGCCGCCCGGTCCCGCCGGCCGCGCTCGCCGCGATGTTCCGCACCATGCGCGACGAGGTCCGCGTGGTCGTCCTCAACGCCTGCTACTCCGACATCCAGGCCCAGGCGATCAGCCAGCACATCGACCACGTCGTCGGCATGCGCCGCCCGATCAGCGACCGGTCCGCCACGATCTTCGCCGCCGCCTTCTACTCGGCCCTCGGCTTCGGCCGTTCGATCCTCACCGCGTTCGAGCAGGGAACAACCGCCCTGCTGCTGCACGGCCAGCCCGACCACGAGGTCCCGAACCTGCTCACCCGCCCGGGCGCCGACCCCCGCCACCACCATCACCTGACCGGCCCCGTAGACGGGCCGGCGCGAGTCGTCATTCCCGGGTCGGCCCGGGCGCCGCGCCGACCGGCATCCCCGGCCGAGCGTGGCGATCGGCACGTACTCGAGGACCAGGACGCCGAGCAGCACGCAGACCCCACGCAACGAGAGGGCATCGGCCAGCACCTGGGCCGCGGCCGTTCCGGCGACGGTCGCCAGCCTGCAGGCGGGCAGGACCAGCCCGAAGGCGCGCCCCAGCACGTCGTCGTCGAGCTGCGCCTGCACGGCCGAGTCGCACTGGATCTCCGTGACGACGTTGGTGCCGCCGAGGATCGCGGCGACGACGACGGTCAGCTGATCGGCGAGGATGCCGAGCAGCAGCAGCGAGCCGGCGGTGCCGAGCAGGGCCATGCGCACCAGCGGCAGGGGCCGGAGCCGGCGGCCGAGCCACGCGGTGCCGAACGCCGCCACGCCACCGCCGATGCCGGTCGCCGCCATGAGCGTGCCGTAGCTCCCGTCGACCGGTAACGCGGTGACTCAGCAGGAGCAGCAGCACCGTCAGGCGCCGAAGACGGCGCTTTCGAGGATATCGGCGCCGACCAGTCGCCATATTGCCGGACGACCCTTCATGGCCTGCCAGCCGACGGACACATCGCGCAGCAGCGATCGGCGCGATCCTTCAAGACAATCATCCGGGGGTACTGCGATTCGCGGCAACCGGACCAGAATGATCGCCGAGATCAGGAAGCTCGCGGCGTTCAGCAGGAACGGCCCGGCATCGGGCCGGCGGCCGTATCCGATCGCGAACACCAGCGGGCCGAGCATGGCGCTCACCTCTGCGACTCCCGCGCGAGCGGAGTTGGCGACCGTCAATTGGTCCTTGCCGGCCAGCGCCGGGACGAGCGCGGCCAGCGCGGTGTCAAACGGTGCCGACGCCGCCGAAGAAACGGCAATGAAGTCGCCTGACCGGGGATGGGCCACCCGTATCCGCAGTTCCACCGTTTCCCGCCGGACCGCACCGAACAGATCCGCGCCGACAACCACCTGCGGACCGCCATAGGCATTCGGCCCAGGCCGGATGACCGTTTTCCTGTACTCGCGTCAGCCGACCGGCCGACCGTGCGAGACAATGCCCTCGTGATGACCGGCTACGCGATTTACGCTGAGCCTCATGTACGCCTCGGGCGATGGCGGTTTTCACCTGTTGAACGATCTGCCGATCGACGACAGATTTCCAGACCTGCTCGGCACGTCGCAGGTGGCGAGCAGGCTGGCCGATCTGGTGCACGACTCAAGAGGAAACACGCCGTTCGTGCTGGCGATCCAGGGTGGCTGGGGTACCGGCAAGAGCACGCTCATGCGCCAGCTCGCAGCCGATCTGCGAGCCCGCAACGAGGTGCGGGTCGCCTGGTTCAACGCCTGGACGGCCAGTGGCGTCAGCGCCCTCAAAGGCGTCCTCAAACTTGTCTTGGAGCAGGTGGACCGGAGCATCGTGCGACGATCCTTCAACCGCCTGCGACACAATGGCATTTTGACCGACTCGCTACGGCTTGGTCTGACCGTTGTGGCTGGATTCTTTCGAGCGGACCGCGCGCTGGACCAACTCTGGGAGCGCATGTCGGTCGATGCGTCGGCACCTGATGACGCCCGGCGGATCATCGCGGAGGCGATCACCGGCTGGGCCGGTAAGGCCGGTGCACCGAGCCGGACGATTGTCGTGTTCGTCGACGACCTCGACCGGTGCGACGATCTGACCGTCGTCGAGATCTGTGAAGTCATCAAGTTATACCTCGATGTACCCGGGGTGGCATTCGTGCTCGGATTCGACATCGCTGTGCTGGAGCGTGTGACGCTGGCTGGAGCGGACCGTCCGGCTCACGTCCGGCACTATCTCGAGAAGATCATCCAGGTCAGCTACCAGATTCCCGCACCGGCCGAGGCGACGACGCGGGGAATGATCGAGGGATACGCACAGCGGTCCGGCACCTCCGAGTTGTTCACGGAGCCGCTGGTGCGGCTGGTCGGCCGCCAATCCCTGGGCAACCCTCGCCGGGTCAAACGTCTGATCAACAGTTTCGTCACCGAGTATCAAGTCGACCCGCAATGGCGTGACTCGGCAACCGACGATCTGATGAAGGCCGTTGTCCTGCAGCACTTCTACCCGGAGTTCTATCAAGAAATCGTGCACACCACCGGCGACGTGGTGCTCGACGTCCTGAGCTATCGGCAGGCCCGCGACTGGCTACGTGAGGGCGGGCAGTCGTCGGAGCCGATTCACGTGACGTTGGAGGTCCTGCATCGATGGAAGGTGCCTCGTCCGGCGGACCCTGACCAAGCGGCGTGGCAAGGCTGCCTGGCGCAACTGGACGAGCGGATACCCCGCGGACTGCGCATGCTCGTCGACAATGACGATTTCCTCGACCTGCTACGCGAGTTCGGCGACGCGGCCGAGCGCCTCCGGCTGCAGGAGCGGCTGCGGCTGCGACCTCTGCGGACAATGCCGACGGCCTGGGAGCAGGACATCGGACCGCGGAAAGACCTGAGTGGGCTGAGGCTGCTGTGGATCGACGACCACCCGGAGGGAAATGAAACGCTGATCAACGCGTTCATGCACCGTGGTGCCCAGATTCGTACAGCCCTGGACGGAACGAGCGCTCGCCGGACGTACTCGGTGTTTCTGCCCGATGCTGTCATCTCCGACGTGGAACGCGGCGGAGAGGAAGTCGGCTTCGACGACCTGCGAGCGTTGCGTGAAGCCGGGTTCGCCGGTCCGGTGCTGTTCTTCACCGGGCGAGTCTCACCACCACTTGTGGCGATGGCCGCCGCGGTCGGCGGAACGATCACTGCGAGTAACCCGGACGTCGTCGCGTGGATCGAATCAGTGGCTCGCACGCTGCGACAATCACCCGATGGCTCCGGCCTGCGGGCCGAACGGTAGGCGAGAGGTGGGGGTGGCGCACGTGCCGGGGTGGGATGAGGCGGCGGACTGGTATGCGGGGATGGTCGCCGATCCCGCGAGAGGCTTCAACGACCTGGCCGCCTCCACCGCGCTCGAGCTCCTGGGCGATGTCCGGGGCCGGGGCGTGCTCGACCTCGGATGCGGGGAAGGGCACGTGAGCCGGCGGCTGGCCCGGGCCGGGGCGCGGGTCGTCGGGGTTGATCCCACCGCGCGGCTGGTCGAGCTGGCGCGGGGGGCGGAGGCCGCGGAGCCGCTCGGCATCCGGTACGAGCTCGGGCGGGCCGAGCGGCTGGACGGGTTCGGCGACGGGACGTTCGCGGCGGTCTGTGCCGTGCTGGTGCTGCATCACACCGATCCGCTCGACGCCGCGCTCGGGGAGGTGCGGCGGGTGTTGCGGGCCGGTGGGGCGCTCGTCGCCGTGGTGCCGCATCCGGTGCTCGACCATCCGGGCGCCGGCTGGGTGGACGGGCGGCGGGTTGTCGGGCGGTACACCGACGAGCGCTTCTGGTCCACCTCCACCGGCGGGCCGGTCAAGGCCGTCCACAACATCGGCTGGCACCATCGGACGCTCGCCACGTGGATCAACGCACTGGCCGGGTGCGGGTTTCGGATCGAGCGCCTGGTCGAGCCGCTCGGGCGGGGTGACTGGCGGGGCCTGCCGCGGTTCCTGGCGGTGCGCTGTTCCAGCTAGTTGATCAGGTACCCGGTGCCGTTGCGGGCGGCCCAGCACAGGCGGTGGCGGCCCGGTGGGGCGCCGGCCACTTCGATCGTGGGTACCGGCCGGCCGTCGGCTGTGCGTACCGTGGCCGGGCCGGTCAGTTCGATGGTCAGCGGGCCGATCGCGCCCGCCACCACCGACGCCGACCACAGGCGGCCGGCGTCCCAGGTCACCGAAGCGGTGTGGCCGCCGCGGCAGCGGATGCCGGTCACCGTTCCGGCGGGCCAGTCGGGTGGCAGGGCACGCAGGAACGCGATCGCGCCGTCGTGGCTCTGGATCAGCAGTTCGGTCAGGCCGGCCACGACGCCGAGGTTGCCGTCGATCTGGAAGATCTGGCCGCTCGGGCGGCCGGCATCCGGGTGCAGCGTCAGCAGCGACACCGAGCAGAGCTCGTGCAGCATGGCGGTGATGGTCTCCGCGGCCAGGTCGGGGTCGCGGAGGCGGGCGGCCAGGGCCAGGATCCAGGCGCGGCTCCAGCCGGTGTGGCCTGAGCCGTGTTCCAGCCGGATCGACAGGGCCCGGCGGGCGGCGGTGAAGTCGGCGGGTGTGCCCGTCTCGGTGATGCGGGTGCCCGGGTAGAGGCCGTACAGATGGGACAGGTGGCGGTGGCCCGGCTCGCGGGGCGGGCGGTCGTCGTACCACTCCAGCAGCGCGCCGTCCGGGCCGGTCGGGACCGGGCGCAGGGTCCGCAGTGCGGTGGCGGCGTCCCGGGCCAGGGCGGCGTCCGGTGGGGCCGGCCAGCGGGCGGACAGGGCCACGAACCTGGTCAGTACCTCCCGGGCGAGCTCCTGGTCCAGGGCGCAGCCCCAGGATGTGGCGGCGAAATCGTGCGCGCCGAACCGGAAGTGGTGCTCCGGTGACGTCGACGGGCTGACGACCAGGGCACCCTCGGCGTCGGGGACCAGCAGGTCGAGGAGGCAGCGGGTGGCCGCGCGCAGGACGGGCAGGGCCGTGGCCCGGCCGAAGTCCGGGCCGGCGCCGTACGCCAGGTGGTCCCAGACGTGCGCGGCCAGCCACAGCAGGGCCGACGGCCAGTTCGCCCACTGCGGATCGCCGGGGACGGGGGCCGTGAACCGCCACAGGTCGCTGTTGTGGTGCACGGCGGCGCCGCGGGCCGCGTAGTGGCGGGCGGCGGTTCGCTCGCCGGTGACGGCCAGATCGCGGGTCAGGGCGAGGAGCGGCTCGTGCAACTGTTCCAGCGCGGTGCTCTCGGCCGCCCAGTAGTTCATCTCGGTGTTGATGTTCAGGGTCCAGTTGCTGCTCCAGCCCGGGCGCACGTCGGCGTTCCAGATGCCCTGCAGGTTGGCGGGCTGGCTGCCGGGGCGGGAGGAGGCGATGAGTAGATAGCGGCCGTAGTGGAACAACAGCTCAGCGGCGGACGAAGTGCCCGCGAGCGCCGCCGACGCCGAGAGGTCGAGGTCGGCGCGGTCGAACAGGTGGCGATGGTCCGAGACGTGGCGGGTGCGCAGGTCCTGCGGGGCGCGGGCCAGGGCGGCGGCCAGGCGGGCCACGGCGGCGTTGGTGAGGGTCGTACCGTCGGCGATCGGGCGGCGGTCGTGGCCGCGGAAGCCGGTCTCCACGGCCACCAGCAGGCGCAGGCCGTCGGTGGTGCGGCGGACGGCAGTGGCCACCGCGAAACCCATCCCGGCCGCGACGGTGCCGTCCGCGTCGGGTGCGTCGGTGGCGTAGACGACGGCCGGTCGGCGGTCGACGACATAGTTCGGCAGGACGTGCGCGGGGGCCCGGCCGGTCCAGACCAGGCACGGGCCGGCGGCCGGGTCGACGATCCGAGACGCCGTGACACCGGGATGGGGGCTGTGCAGTCGGGGGGCGACGGCGGCCGGTACGACACCCGCGCCGGCCGCGGTCAGGACGAGGATGCCGTCGGGGGCGGACACGAACGCGGTCACGCGGACCGGGCCGGACACCGCCGAATACGCTGTCACCGTTTCAGCGTGTAACAGATCCAGGTGCCGGTGATAGCCGGTGATGTCCCGCTGGTCGCCGTGGCGCCACTCCAGTTGCCCGAGCGGTTGATACGACTGGGTGTACGCCGTGCCCTGCAGCTGCCGGGCCAGGGATTCGGCGCGCGCATGGTCGCCGGCGGCCACGGCCGCGCGCACGGCCGGCAGGAGGTGGGCCGGGGCCGGGCCGGCCGGGGAGACAATGGGGCCGCCGGACCAGAACGTGTCGGCGTTCAGATCGGCGAGCTCGACGCCGGGCCGGCCGTGGAGCATCGCCCCGAGCCGGCCGTTGCCGATCGGGAAGCCCTCCTCGAACTCGGCGGCCGGCGCCGTGACGTCAATGCGGTAGCGCGTCATGCCAAACCTCAATGCCGTAACGCGTCATGCCAACCTCAATGCGGTAACACGTCATGCCGCACCTCGACCGTGCCCGCGTCATGGTCGAGCAGGAACACGACTGGGCCCCGCCGCACGGCTTCCACACCCGGCGCGAGCCCGTCCAGCACCGGCCCGACCCCAGCGTCGGCGCAGACCCGGGCCAGCAGTCGACCGAGCCCGTCCGCTGACGGCAGGGTGCCGACGTACCAGGCCGTCCCCGCCCCGTACCGGTTGCGGAATATCAGCGGCCGCCCGGCGAGCGGCCCACCGGACCCCGACCCGGCCCCACCACCCACCGCCGCGACGACCGACGCACCGCCGGCGTCGGCACCGGCACCGGCACCGGCGTCAACCTCGACCCACTCGGCCCATGTGCCGGCCGTGAACGGCCCGAGCTCCTCCGACTCGACGACCAGCGAAGCACCGTCGGCCAGCGGCCAGTGCTCCTCGACCCGCACACCGAAGACCTCACGCAGCGGCCCGGGCCACCCCCCGGTGTAGATCCGCTCATCGGGGTCGGCAACACCGCTGAACGGACCGAGCACAAGGGTGCCCCCACGGGACACGTACTCGGCCAACGAGGCCGCGGCGACCGCCGACACCTGATACAGGTTGGGCACCAGCACGAGCCGATACCGCCCCAGATTCCCGGTGGCAGGAGCGAAGTCGCAGGTGATGTTCGCGTTCCAGAGCGGCTCGTAGTACTCGGTGAGCCGGTCGACGTAGCGGAACTCGTGATGCGGCTGGTGCGGCAGCTCGACCGCCCGCCACGCGTCCCAGTCCAGCACGATCGCCACGTCGGCGTGGACGTCCGCGCCCAGCAGACCGTCCACATCGGACAACGCGCCGAGCTCGGCCCCGAGGTCGCAGATCTCCCGGAACACGCGGGAGCCGGGGCCGGCGTGCGGCAGCATCGCACCGTGCGCACGCTCCAGGCCCTGCCGCGACGCCCGCCACTGGAAGTGCAGGACGCCGTCGGCGCCGCGGGCCAGGGCCTGCAGCGACCACAGCCGGTTGAGGCCGGGCCGCTTCGGCGTGGCGACCGGGCGCCAGCTGGCCGCGCCCGGTGACTGCTCCATGAGCAGCCACGGTCCGCCGCCGAGGGATCGCATGACGTCCTTGGACATCGCGCCGAGCATCGGGGCCCGGGGGTCGTTCGGGTCCGGATAGGTGTCGAGGCTGACGAAGTCCTCCTCGGCCGCCCAGCGCCAGCCGTCGACGGGGCGGTAGAAGTCCATGAAGTTCGTGGTGACCGGCACGTCGGCACCGGCGGCGCGGACCGCGTCGCGTTCGGCGATGTAACACTCCAGGAGCAGGTCGGAGGAGAACCGCTGAAAATCGAGGTCCTGTAACGGGTTGCCGATGTACTGCACGGTCACTGGCGGCGATATCTCCGGCCACTGGGAGTACCGCTGCGACCAGACGTTTGTTCCCCAAGCGGCGTTGAGCCCCTCCAGGTCCCCGTAGCGGGTCCGCAGCCAGCCGCGGAAGCGTTCCGCGCACAGGCCGCAGTGGCAGACGGTGCCGAACTCGTTGCCGATGTGCCACATCCGCAGGGCCGGGTGGTGGGCGTACCGACCGGCCAGGGCCGCGGTGACGGCCAGGGCGGCGGCGCGGTAGGCGGGGGCGCTCGGGCAGTAGTGCATGCGGGAGCCGTAGTGGCGGCGGACTCCGTCCGGGCCCTGCGGGAGGGTCTCGGGGTGCCGGTGGCCGAGCCACGGCGGCGGGGACGCGGTCGGCGTGGCCAGCGCGACCCCGATCCCGGCCCCGTGCAACAGTTCCAGGACGGTGTCGAGCCAGCCGAAGTCGTACTCGCCCGGTACCGGTTCGAGGGCCGCCCACGCGAAGACGCCGACCGTCGCCAGGTTGACGCCGGCCTGCCGCATGAGCCGCACGTCCTGCGGCCACACCTCCGGCGGCCACTGCTCGGGGTTGTAGTCGCCGCCGAACAGCAGCCGCCCGCGGGTCGCGTCACCGAGGTCGGGCACGGCCTCAGCCCTTGATCGCGCCGACCAGCATGCCCTTGGTGAAGTGGCGCTGGACGAACGGATAGACGAGGACGATCGGGATCAGCGTCAGGGTCACGACGGCCATCTGCAGCGAGAGCGTGGCGATCTCCTGATGGCCGGCGTACTGGCCCGTGCCGGTGACGCCGGAGCCGGGCATGCTGGCGCCCTGCAGCGTGTAGAGGTACATGACGACCTGCAGCGGCCACTTGCCGTTGTCGGGCAGGTACAGCAGCGCGTTGAAGAAACTGTTCCAGTAGCCCACGGCGTAGAAGAGCGTGATGACGGCCAGCACCGCGCGCGAGGTCGGCAGGACCACCGACCACAGGATGCGCCACTCCCCCGCCCCGTCGACGCGGGCGGCGTCGAGCAGCTCCGGGGCGGTACTGCTGAAGAAGCTGCGCATCACCAGGATGTTGAACACCGACACCGCGCTCGGCAGGATCAGCGACCAGTAGGCGCCGTAGCCACCCAGCTCGCTGACCACGAGGAACGTCGGGATCAGGCCGCCGCTGAAGAACATCGTGACGACCAGGAACATCAGGATGAACCGGTGCCCGAACGAGCCGTGCCGGGACAGCCCGTAGGCGCACAGGACGGTCACCACCATCGAGATGAACGTGCCGATGACGGCGATCGCCAGGCTGACCAGCAGCGAGTGGGTGACGAGCTGGTTGGTGAAGATCTGGTGGTAGGCCTCGACCGTCAGCTCGCCGGGGACGGTCACCAGGCCGCCGGCCTTGTTGATCGCGCCCTGGGTGGAGAAGCTGGTGAGCACGATCGACCACAGCGGAAACACGATGAGCAGGACCACGACGACGAGCGTGATCCCCTTGAGCCCCTGCCCGACCGGGCCGGAGCGCTCTTCCCAGACCGGGCCGTCGTGCTTGCGGCGCGGTCGCGGCGGCGCGAGTGAAGTATCAACGGTCATCTCTACGGTACAACCCGTCCTCGCCGAAGGCGTGCGCAAGCTTGTTCGCGGCCAGGATCAGCAGCAGGGACAATATGCCCTTGAACAGGCCGGCGGCCGCGCCGTAACTGAAGTTGTTGTTGACGACGCCGTAGTAGTAGGCGAACGTGTCGAGCACCTCGGCGGCGTCCCGGCCGACGGCGTCGCGCTGGATGAGCATCTGCTCGAAGCCCACGGTGAGGGCGTTGCCGAGCCGCAGCACCAGCATGAGCACGATGACGCTGCGCATCCCCGGCAGCGTGATGTGCCACATCCGGCGCCACTTGCCGGCCCCGTCGGCGGCCGCGGCCTCATACAGCGACTGGTCGATGGCGGCGAGCGCGGCCAGGAACACGATGATCCCCCAGCCGGCCTCCTTCCACACCGCCTGCGCCGTGACGAGGTACTTGAACGCGTCGGCGTTCGTCATGATGTCCCACGTCTCCCAGCCGTGCCGGCGCAGGAGGGCGTTGAGAGCCCCGGCCCCGCCGAGCATCTCCTGGAACACGGTGACGACCAGGACCCAGGAGAAGAAGTGCGGCAGGTACACGATCGACTGCACGAACGAGCGGACGCGCCCGTTCGCCACCTCGTTGAACAGCAGGGCGAGGGCGATCGGGACCGGGAAGTACAGCGCCAGCTGCACGGCGCTGAGCACCAGGGTGTTCTCGAGCGCGTGCCAGAAGATCGTGTCGCTCAGCAGCCGCTGGAACTGATCCAGTCCGACGTATGGGCTGTACCAGAAACCGTTGTAGATGTCGTATTCCTGGAACGCCGTGATCAGCCCGAGCATGGGGGCGTAGGCGAAGACGGCGAGCAGCACCACGGCCGGCAGCGTCATGATCAGCAGCGAGCGGTCCCGGCGCAGGTTGAGCTTCCAGCGCTTGGGGCGGGGCGCGGCGGCGCCGCCGGCCTCCTCGGCCGGCGGCGCCGTTTTCGCGGGGGTGGTCGCGGTCACCGTGCGCCTGGTTTCCCTTGAGGGCTCACTTGCCGGTGCCGTACTTGGTGCGGATGTCCTCGTAGAACTTGCGCAGGTCGTCGCCGCCGGTCTTGCGCCACTGCTCGACCGCGTCGGTCCACGCCGAGATCGGCTTGCGGCCGAGCTTGACGTCGGTGATCGTGTCGATCATCGGCTTGCCGAGCGACCCGAACCGGGACGGCTCGCTCACGTTCATGCCGTAGAACAGCGGCTTGTAGACGTGCTTGACCATCTCGGCCTGCCACGCGGCGTAGTCCTTGACGACCTGGGTGGCGCCGGACTGGACCGTGACCGCCGAGGCCGGGCAGGCCAGGAACTGGAACGTGGTCGCGACCTCCTTGCTGCCCTGCTCGGTCAGCAGCGGGTTGCCGTCCTTCATGTTGTAGTCGGTGCCGGGCTGGCCGAAGTTGACGGTCAGCCACTCGGCCGAGCCGTAGGGCGCGGCCAGGTAGTTCGCGACGTTCAGCAGCTCCTTGATCTGGGCGTCGCTGAGCTTCTTGTTCAGGTACGCGAACATCCCGGCGCCGTTGCCCAGCTCGATCTTCGGGTCGGCCCCCTTGGCGTTGAACAGCTTGAAGGCCTGCCGGTTGTAGGTGGGGTTGGCCGCGCTGCCGGACTTGTTGTCGTCACCGGCCCAGGCGCCGGTGCCGTCCGCGCAGATCAGGACCTTGCCGCTCCAGAACCGCTGCTTGCCGTTCTGGGTGTTGTTGGCGATGACGTCGGGGTGCACGTAGCCGGCCTTCACCATCTTGGCGTGCCAGTTCAGCGCCTCGACGATGTTCTCGGTCTCGTAGCGGTGCACCAGCTTGCCGCCCTGGTCCTGCCACGGGTAGCTGCCGCTGCCGAACTCGAACAGCTGGTTGATGTAGGCCGCGTCGTTGCCGAACAGGTCGTCGAACGCCCACACGCCGGCCGAGGCGTTGGTCAGCTGCTTGCCGAGGGCCTCGAGGTCGGCGATGCTCTTGATGTCGGCCGAGGCGCCGGCCTTGTCGAAGAGGTCCTTGCGGTAGTAGTAGGCGCCGGCGACGACCGCGTTCGACGAGTAGATCGGCAGCCCGTAGAGCTTGCCGTTCCACACGCCGGAGACCCAGGCGTTGGGCGACAGCGCGGCCAGGTTGGGGTACTGCTTGACCTTGTCCCCGGCCAGGTAGGGCGTCAGGTCGGCGAACTTGTTCGCGACCGCGTCGCCGAAGCTGAGGTTGCCGGTGACCCAGACCGGGATGTTGATCCAGTCCGGCAGCTTGTCCGCGGCGAACAGCGGCGGCAGCTTGTCAGCGTAGGTGACGCCGTCGGCCGGCTGCAGCTTCAGCGTGGTGCCGAGCGCCTTGTTGACCGTGTCGTAGTAGACGTTGCCGCTGGAGGGCGGGATCGAGCCCCAGAGCGGGGTCATGGTCGTGTAAGAACCACCGGAGCCGACGGCGCCGGTGACGGACTTCGGCGGGTTGGCCGGGTAGGTCAGGAAGGCCGGGTCGGTGGTGGCGCCGTTGACGCCGTTGACCACCGGGATGTCCGGCTTGACCGCGTTGCTCGGCACGTAGGCCGGCAGCGCCTTGGTCAGCTCGTCCTGGTTGGTCGTGCCCTCGTTCTTCGCCTTGGGGCTGCCGCAGGCGTCCAGTAAGGGCGCGGCGGCGACGATGGCGACGGACGCGAGCAGGCCGCGCCGGCTCAGGCTTGCCATGGGATGGACCACCCTTCAGGGGGATGGGATCGTGCACGCGGACGAAGTCGGCGCTCCGGGAGTTTCGAAAGGGGTGTCGAAGCGCTTCGAATCACAGACCCTAGGACATCGATCGGAGTGCGACAAGGACATCGAGGACGATCGCCGCCGCACTGGGCAATCACGGGCCGATCGCATGAAAGTTGCGCGCAGTTGACATGCTCGCGGCCGCCAATCATCATCGAAGCGCTTCGACTCCAGAAGGGTTCCCCGTGGTCGACGACCTGCTCAGCCGCCTCACGCTCGCCGAGAAGATCGCCATGCTGCATCAGACCCAGCCGGCGGTACCGCGCCTGGGCCTGGACGAGTTCCATACCGGCTGCGAGGCCGTGCACGGTGCCGCGTGGATGGGCCGGGCCACGGTGTTCCCGCAGGCCGTGGGCCTGGGCGCGACCTTCTCCCGCGCACTGCTGACCGCGGTGGGCACGGCCGCCGCGACCGAGGTCCGGGCCTTCCACCACGACCCGCCGCTGGGCTCCCCGCGGGCGTCACTGAACGTGTGGGCGCCGGTCGTCAACCCGCTGCGCGACCCCCGCTGGGGCCGCAACGAGGAGGGCTACAGCGAGGACCCCCTGGCCACGGCCGAGCTCGCGATCGCCTACTGCACCGGCCTGCGCGGGCCCGACCCCGTGGTGTGGCGGACCGCGCCGGTGCTGAAACACTTCCTGGCCTACAACGTGGAGACGTCCCGCGACGTGATCGACGTGCACGTGCCGGAGCGGGTCCTGCGCGAATACGAGCTGCCGGTCTTCGTGGAGCCGCTGCGCGCAGGCGTTGTGGCCGGCGTCATGCCCGCCTACAACCTGGTCAACGGCGTGCCCAATCACGTGCATCCACTGCTGGCGACGGTACTGCGGTCCGCCCGCGCCGACGTCGTGATCTGCTCGGACGCCTACGCCCCGACCAACCTCGTCGAGAGCGAACGGTTCTTCCCCACCCATGCGGAGTCCCACGCGGCGGCACTGCGCGCCGGTGTCGACAGTTACACCGACAACGACACCAACCGCGCTCCGACGATCGAACGTTTCACGGAGGCCCTCGAGCGCGGCCTGATCACGGAGGCCGACATCGACGCCGCCGTGGGCCGGGTCCTGGCGCTGCGCGCGAGCACCGGCGAGTTCGACCCGGCGAGCGACCCGTACGCCGGCACCACCCGGGACGTGATCGCCTGCACCGACCACGCCCGCCTGGCCGCACAGGCCGCCCGATCAGCGCTCGTGCTGCTGAAGAACGAGGCACAGGCGCTGCCGCTGCGGTCTCCGGCGACGGTCGCGGTGATCGGCCCGCTGGGGGGCCGGGTGCTGCGCGACTGGTACAGCGGCAGCCTCCCCTACGCCGTCTCCGTCGAGTCCGCCCTGCGCGACCGGCTCGGCCCCGACCGCGTCCTCGCCGCCGAGGGCCTGGACCAGCTCCGCCTGGTCGCCCCCGACGGCCGGCACGTGCACGTCGACCCGGCCGGCGCGCTCACCCTGGCCGACGGCCCCGGCACGGTCTTCACCCACCAGGACTGGGGCACGAGCGTCCAGTGCCCGGTCCCGGTCCACACGCTGCGCGCCGCGACCGGCTACCTCACCGTCGACGACGGCGGTGTGGTGTCGGCGACGGCGGCGACGCCGGACGGCTGGGTGGTGCGGGAGCTGTGGGAGCTGCACCCGGCCGGCGACGGATACGCGCTGCGCAACCAGGCCGCGCCGGCGGACCGGCCCGACCTCGTGTTCCGGTTCGAGCGGGTCGCGTCCGGCGTGGCCGAGGCGGTCGCCGCCGCGAAGGCCGCCGAGCGGGTGATCGTCGTGCTCGGCAACGACCCGCACATCAACGGCCGCGAGACCGTCGACCGCGACGGTCTGGCCCTGCCGCCGGAGCAGGAGGCGCTGCTGCGGGCGGTGGTCGCCGCGAACCCGGCGACGGCCCTGGTCCTCGTCTCCAGCTACCCGTACGCGATCGACTGGGCCGCGGAGCACGTGCCGGCCATCCTGTGGACCGCGCACGGCGGCCAAGAGCAGGGCAACGCCGTGGCCGACGCGCTGCTGGGCGCGTACAGTCCGGGCGGCCGCCTCCCGCAGACCTGGTACCGCGCCGACGAGCGGCTGCCGTCCCCTGTGGACTACGACGTGATCGGCTCCGGCTGGACGTATCAGTACCACCGCGGCGATCCGCTGTTCCCGTTCGGCCACGGCCTGTCGTACACCATGTTCGACCACGGCCCGGTCACCGTCGTCCCCGGTGCGCGGTCGTGGACGGCGACGGTCGAGGTGAGCAACACCGGCGACCGCGAGGGCGACGAGGTCGTGCTGGTGTTCGCCACGCCCAACGACTGGCCGGTCCCGGCCCCGGACCGGCGCCTGGTCGCCTTCGACCGCATCACCATGGCTCCGGGCGAGACGCGGTCGGTCACGCTGACCATTCCGGTGTGGGTTTTGTTGTACTGGCACGAGAACCAGCTCAACGGCCCGGGCACATACACGTTCACCACTGCCACCCGGAGTGCGTCCACCCATCGATGACAGGCTCGGGCCGATCGGTGTAGCCATGCCGGGTGCGCCCCCTCGTACGGTTGCCGCACCGGCACCGCTACGAAGGGCAGCGGCATGGATGACGACGATCGTTACTGGGTGGGGCCGGCGGCGTCGCCGGACTCGTATCAGCTCATCAGTCAGCTCGGGGGCGGCGCCGAAGGCCAGGTCTGGCGGGCGGTCGTGCCGCTGTCCGGCAGCGGGCGCAGCCTCGTGGCCGTCAAGATCCTGCCGCCGGCGCCGGACGCGTCCGAGCGGGACGGGTGGGAGCAGTACACACACCTGCTGCGCAGCCTCGACCATCCGGGCCTGGTGCGGCTGGTCGACGCGTTCACCGGCCCGCCGATGCACCGGCGGGGCGCCGCCGCGGCGGACGGGCAGCACCGGTACATCGTGATGCGCCTCGTGGAGGGCGTCACCTTCCGGGAGTGGCTCGACGAGCACCCCGACGCGTCGGTCGCGCAGCGGCTGCGGCCGCTCACCACGGTCGCCGGGGCGCTCGACGAGATGCACTCCGGGCGGGCCACCGGGGTGCCGGTCGCGCACGGCGACGTCAAGCCCGGCAACATCGTCATCCGCGAGGACGGCTCCAGCGTGCTGGTCGACCTGGGCCTGGCCCGGGTCACCGACGCGCCCGGGCGGCCGGGGCGGAGCCGCCCGTACGCGGCCCCGGAGCTGTTCGCGGCGGGCGCGGTGCCGACACCGGAGGCGGACCGGTTCGCGTTCTGCGCCACCGCGGTGCACGCGGTGCTGGGCGACGCGCCACCGACCGCCGGCGACTACGGCCCGGACCTGAGCGCGATCGCGGTCCGGCTGCTGCACACCCCCGCGGCCGCGCGGCGCCCGCTGCTCGGGCAGGCCCTGATCGGGGCGCTGCAGTTGCCGCCACAGCATCGACCGGCCCCACTCGCCCTCTGGCTCGCCGCGCTCACCGACACCCCCACCCAGACGACCCCACCGGCTCCGCCGCCGGCCCCCGCGCCCCCACCCCAGCGGCGGACCGGTCTGCTGGTCGCCGGGCTCGGGGTGGTGGCCGTCCTGCTGGTCGCCCTGATCGCCGTGCTGCTGTTCGTGCCGATCGGCGGCCGGGCGGACGATTCCCGGACGGCCGTGGCGGCCCCGCCGACGACCAAGCCCCCGGCCACCAAGAAGCCCGGCGGCTACACGACGACGGCGCCGTTCCCGCTGTGCGATCCCAACGGGGCCGAGTGGAGCCTCGGGGGCCTCGAGTCGAAGAGCCCGAACGCCTGCTCCCCCGGGCAGACGCCGGTCACCGTCCCGAACGGCACCTTCGGCTTCGCCACCGTCGAGCAGCTGCCGGGCCTGCCGTCGATCGCACCGGCCAACACCGTGTCGGTGAGCGGGAGCCTGCCGGAGCCGCTGTACCACAAGCGCTGCCTCGGCGTGGCCGACGGCGACGGGCAGAGCGCGTACTTCGCGTACATCTGCAACACCGGCGACTGGCACGTGGCCAAGGTCGCGGGGCTGGGCTCGAAGGGGGCGGCGGTCGGCGCGGCGGTCACCGACGGGCAGTTCCCGTTCGGGGCCGGGAAGTCCTACAGCGTCAGCCTGACCCTGCGCGCCGACACCCTCACGGTGGCGATCGCGCTGACGTCCTCGACGACGGCCCCGCTCAGCCAGAAGGTCACCGTCGCGCCGGTCACCCCGGCCGTGGTCGGGTTCGGCGCCTTCTGCGCGGACGGTGTCATCCCGATCGACCCGTCCGGGCTCTACCCACGGGTCAACGAGTTCACCTACAAGCCCGAGACCGGCTGACGGTCACGGCGAGCGGCGGGGCGTGAGCTCGGCGGACAGCGCCGCGAGCTGGTTGCGGACCGTCTCGGCTTCCCGGGCACCGAGGCCGGTGAAGATGGTCAGCGCCTCGCGGTAGTCCTGCCGGGCCCGTTCCCGGTCGCCCGCGGCCCGCCGGGTGTCGGCCCGGTGGGTCAGGACCAGGCCGGCGTAGAAGCGGGCGCCGGAGCTCAGGCCCTTCAGCGAGCGGTCGAAGCACTCGATCGCCTTGGCGTGCGCGCCCAGGTGGTGGTTGGCCACGCCCAGGGTGTCGTAGACCCCGGCGAGGGCCAGCTCGCCCTGGGCGCCGGCCGCGGTGAACAGGTCCAGGGCCCGCTCGCACGTGGCGATGGCATCCACGTAGCGGCCGGTCATGGTCTGCAGGGTGGCGACACCGCCGAGGGAGCGGGCCTCGCCCAGGGTGTTGCCGTTGCGGCGGTACAGGTCGCAGGCGAGGCGGGTGTAGGTCATCGCCTCCTCGTAGCGGCCGGCGCCCTCGAGCAGCTCGCCCAGCGTGCCGGTGGCGTGGGCCAGGCCGTTGGCGTCGCCGATCTCGCGGTAGAGGGCGACCGCCGCGCGCAGGTGCTCGGTGGCCTCGTCGTGCTGGTGCAGGCGGCCCAGGGTGCGGCCGAGGCTGCGCAGGATGCGGGCCTCCACGGGGCGGTCGGCGGTGCGGCGGACCGCTTCCAGGGCGGTACCCAGGACGGCGAGTTTGTCTTGCCAGCGACCCGTGCGCTCCAGATACACGACGCAGGCGCAGGCCAGCTGCCAGGCGTGGGACGGGTGGTCGGCGCCGGCCCGCTCCACCGCGGCCAGCAGGACCGGGCGTTCGGCCTCGAACCAGGCCATGGCGTCCGGCCGGTCGGCGACCGGGTCGAAGACGACCGCGTCGGCGGCCGGGTCGATCGGCGTCGGGGTCTGGTTGGGGTCCAGCAGCAGGGTCGCCGCATACGCGGAGTGCACGAGGTGATCGAGGAGCCGCCCCAGGGCGGCGTCCCGGTCGCCGTCGGGGTCGGTCGCGTCGGCCAGTTCCACGGCATAGGCCCGGATCAGATCGTGGGAGGTGTACCGCCCTGGGCCCGACTCGTTGAGCAGGCTCGCGGCACAGAGGCGGCGCAGCGCCTCCCCGGCCGCGTCCGGTGCCACCCCGGCCAGGCTCGCCGCCGCCCCCACCGTCACCTCGGGGCCCGGGTGGACCGACAGGAGCCGGAACATGCGGGCGGTGTCGTCGTCGAGCACGCGGTAGGACCAGGAGAAGACCGTCCGCGGGTCGGTGGCCGCGTCGACACCGGCGAAGCCGTCCAGTGCCCGCCGGGCCCGGGCCAGCTCCCCCGCGAGGGCGGCCAGGGACGGGGTGGAGGTGACGGCGGCGCGGGCGGCGACGACGCTGAGGGCCAGGGGCAGGCCGCCGCAGCGGGCGATGACGGCCGCGACCGACGCCGGGTCGGCCACCACCCGCCACCGGCCGAGGCGGCGTTCCAGCAGGTCGGCGGCCTCGATGGTGTCGAACAGGTCGAGCATCATGGGCCGGGCCCCGGCGGCGGCCAGGCCGGTGAGCGGGTCGCGGCTGGTGACCAGGGCCAGGCAGCCGGCACCGCCGGGCAGCAGGGGGCGGACCTGGGCGGCGTCGTGGGCGTTGTCGAGCACGACCAGGACCCGGCGGGCCGCGACGACGCTGCGGTAGAGGCTCTCGCGCTCCGCCGGGTCGGGCGGGATGTCGCGGGGGCGGACGCCGAGGGCGGTCAGCAGCAGGCTCAGCGCCGCGGCCGGCTCCAGCGGGGTCCGCACCGGGTCGAAGCCGTGCAGGTTGAGGTACAGCTGGCCGTCGGGGAAGCGGTCGGCGACGCTGTGGGCCCAGTGCACCGCGAGGGTGGTCTTGCCGATGCCGCCGGCGCCGCTGATGGTCACGACCTGCACGTCACGGTCGGCGTCGTCGGCCGGCAGCAGCTCGTCCATCCGGGCGAGCCACTCGGTGCGGCCGGCGAACCCGGCGACGCGGGCCGGGAGCTGGCGGGGGACGACCGCGGCGAACGGGGCCGGCTCGGCGGGCCGGGCCGGCGGGGCGTCGTTGCGCAGGACGGCCAGGTGCAGGTCGCGCAGCTGCGGGCTGGGGTCGAGGCCGAGCTCGTCGGCCAGGACCTGGCGGGCCGACTCGAAGACGGCGGCCGCCTCGGCCCCCCGCCCGACGCCGACCAGGGCCCGCATGAGCTGCCCTCGGAAGGTCTCCCGGAGGGGGTACTGCCCGGTCAGCGCCCGCAGCTCGGCGATGATGCCCTCATGCCGGCCGCGGGTCAGCTCGATCTCGAAGCGCTGCTCCAGGGCCTGCAGCCGCAGCTCCTCGAGGCCGGTGGCGTCGGCGGCCAGCGCCGGCACCGACTCCAGGCCGGCCAGGGCCGGGCCGCGCCACAGGGCCAGGGCCGCCTCCAGGGACTCCAGCGCGCGGTCCGGCTCGGGCTCGGCGCGGGCCGTGGCGAGCAGGGACCGGAACCGGGCGGCGTCGAGCTCACCCGGCTCCAGCCACAGCACGTAGCCCTCCGGGCGGCGGCCGATGCGGTCGCCGCCGAGGGCCTTACGCAGGTGGTGCACGTAGACCCGGACGTTGGCGTCAGCCCTCGCGGGCGGCGCGGACCCCCAGAGCGACTCGACCAGGACCTCGGCCGAGACGGGCCGCCCGGCGTGGGTGGCGAGCACGGCCAGCAGGGTCCGTGGCTTGCCTCCGGGCAGCTCGACCGGCACGCCGTCGTCGTCGATGACCTCCAGCGGCCCGAGCAGGCCGATCCGCACGGGTCAGGGCGTCCGGTTCGACGTCGGCGTCACGGTCGGCGTCGGGCCCGGGCAGCGCCATTCCCCGGCATCGGTGAAGCACGGCATCTGTATGGCCTGCGCGGGTGCCACCGCGACGATCCCGCCGGCGGCCACGGCTCCGGCGGTCAGTAACGCGAGCACTAACCTTCGCATCTAGCCCCCCAATAAGGTCCTGACTGGGACGGATCATACGACCCGGAACGACCGTTTGGGCATCCTCGATATTCGCCATCGACAACGTCTCAACGGACCTTTAACGGATTTACAACGCGACTCCGCCACGCTCCGCGTGGCGGTCGCCCGCAGAGGGCGGCCCGATAGGGGGTACGTCGTGACCGACGTCATTATACCGGCGCTCACCTTCGGCATTCTGGGACCGGTCGAGATCCGGGCCGGCGACCGGCGGGTCGCCGTCACCTCGGCCAAGCAGCAGGCCCTGCTCGGCGCGGCATTACTGCAGGCCAACGCCGTTGTACCGACGGCCCGGCTGGTCGACGCGATCTGGGGCGACGAGCCGCCGAACACCGCACCCGACCTGGTCCAGACGTACGTCTCCACCCTACGGCGCTCCATCGGCCGCCCCGGCGCCGGCTGCATCGTCACCCGGCCGCCCGGCTACCTGGTGAAGGTGGAGCGCGGCGCCCTGGACCTGCACGAGTTCGAGCGGCTGACCGCCGAGGCGGAGCAGGCCGCGGCCGCGGGCGACCACGAGGGCGCGACGCGGCTGCTGGGCGACGCCCTGGCCCGCTGGCGCGGCCCGGCGCTGGCCGGGCTGGACTCGCCGCTGTTCCGGGCCGCGGCGACCCGGCTCGAGGAGCTGCGGCTGCTGGCCACCGAGCGGCGCTTCGAGTCCGCCAGCCACCTCGGCGACCCGGCGTGGATGGTGCCGGAGCTGACCTCCTTCGTGGCCGAGCACCCGCTGCGCGAGGGCATGCGGGCGCTGCTCATGCTGGTGCTGTATCGGCTGGGCCGCCAGGCCGACGCGCTGCGCGTGTATCAGCAGGGCTACGCCGTGCTGCGCGAGGAGCTCGGCGTGGAGCCGGGGCCCCGGCTCCGGCAGGCCCACAAGTCCATCCTCGACGGCGAGGCCGGCGCCCCAGCCGCCGACCCGCCCCGGGAGCCGCTGCCGGCCAAGCCGGCCGCCGGCCCGCACCCGCAGCCGCCGGCCGGCCACCCGTACCAGCTGCCGCCCCCGCCGGCGCGGCTGGTCGGCCGGGCCGCCGACGAGCGGGCTCTGGCCGACACCCTCGCCGACGCGGCCGCGGCGAGCCGGCCGGTGCTGGTCACCATCGACGGTGCGGCCGGGGTCGGCAAGACCGCCCTCGCCCTCGCGGCCGCCCACCGGGTCCGCGACCGCTTCCCGGACGGGCAGCTGTTCGTACCCTTCCACGCGACCCGCCCCGAGCCGACCCCGATCGACAGCGCCCTGGCGATGCTGCTGCGCTCGTTCGGTGGCCCGCGCACGGCGCTGCCGCCGTCCGCCGACGAGCGGGCCGCGCTGCTGCGCTCGACCCTCACCGACCGGCGGTTCCTCCTCCTGCTCGACGACGTCTGGCTGGCCGCCCATGTCCGCCCCTTCCTCGCCGCCCACCCGGGGTGCGCGGTCCTCGTGACCTGCCGGCGCACGCTCGCCGACCTCGATGCCGACCTGCGCCTGTCCCTCGCCCCGCTGCCCCGGGCCCAGGCGGTGGAGCTGCTCGGCCAGGCCGTCGGCGCCCGCCGGGTCGCGGCCGAGCCCGCGGCCGCCGCCGCCATCGCCGCCGCCTGCGAGGGCCTGCCCCTCGCGATGCGGGCCGCGGCCGCCCGGCTCGTCGCCCGGCCCGGGCTGGCCCTGGCCGCGTTCGCCGACCGGCTCGGCGACCCGGCCGACCGCCTCGAACAGCTGGCCGCCGGGGACCTCGACGTGCGCGAGCGGATCGAGGGCAGCCTGCTGCAGCTCGACGCCGAGGACCGGGCCACTCTCGCCCAGCTGGCCGTGTCGGCGCAGCTGGCCGGGGCGGCCGCGGGGCAGCCGGCCGAGCTGACCCGGGACCGGATCGCCGGGCTGCTGCGGGCGCCGGTCGGCGACGCCGAACGCGTCGCCGACCGGCTGGCCGACGCCCGCCTGCTCGAACACCACGGGCTCGGGTACCGCATGCCCGGGCTGGTGCGCCTGGTGATCGCGCGGGACCTCGAGCGGGACCTCGAGAACTCCTGAGCGTCAGCCGGTCGGGATGACGGTGGCGGGAAGGTCGTTCCCGCCGCCGTACTGGTGCGAGGCGAGCAGCTGCACGCCCCGGTGCGGGCTGAGAATGTTCCACTGGCCGGTGGTGACCCGGAACAGGCCGAAGTCGGCGTATCCGTCCCCGTCGTAGTCGCCGGTCAACGCAATGTCATCGCCGCCGCCGTACTGGTAGGAGGCGAACAGCTGCACCCCGCGGGCCACGGACTTGACGTTCCACTGCCCGGTCGTGGTCCGGAACAGCGCGATGTCGTCCTTGCCGTCGTTGTCGAAGTCACCGGCCATCGGAATGTCGTCGCCGCCGCCGTACGGGTACGACGCCACGATCTGCACGCCCCGGTGCAGCGACAGAATGTTCCACTGCCCGGTCGTCTTGCGGAACAGCGCCAGGTCGTCGTAGCCGTCCCCGTCGAAGTCGCCGGCGAGCGGCGTGTCGTTGCCGCCGCCGTACGGGTAGGACGCGACGATCTGCACCCCACGGTGCAGGCTGAGGATGTTCCACTGCCCCGTGGTCCGGCGGAACAGCGCGATGTCGGTGTACCCGTCACCGTCGAAGTCTCCGGTGAGCGGCGTGTCGTCCCCGCCGCCGTACGGGTAGGACGCGTACAGCTGCACACCGCGCTTGACGCTCTTGATGTTCCACTGCCCGGTCGTCTTGCGGAACAACGCGATATCGGTGTACCCGTCGTTGTCGAAGTCACCGGTGAGCGCGACGTCGTCACCGCCGCCGTACGGGTACGAGCCGTACAGCTGCACGCCCCGCGCGGCCGACTTGATGTTCCACTGCCCCGCGGACGGCCGGAACAGCGCGATGTCGCTCTTGCCGTCGGCGTCGAAGTCGTTGACCGGCCGGCGGCCACCGGCGAAGGCGGCCAGGGCCACGGCCGAGCCGTTGAACACGTCCTTGTCCACGCCGGTCTTCACCCCGGCGACCGTGCCGGCGTCGGTGTGCTGCCAGAACGTCCACGTGCTCCAGCCGGCCGGCAGCGGCGTCGGGTTGGCCGCGGTGTTCGAGTTGTAGTCGGCGATGGACAGCGGCGAGCTCCCGAACGAGGTGTTGCTGCCCGTGCACGGGTTCCACCAGGTGGTGTTCGTGTAGATGACGGTCGGGCCGCCGGTGCGCTCCCGCACCCGGTCGATGAAGTCGTGCAGCCAGTTCACCAGGGCCGACGGGGTCATCCCGTAGCACGGCGAGGGGCTGCCGGACGGGCCGTCGGGCCACTCGATGTCGACCATCGGCGGCAGCGTCCGGCCGTCGTGGCGGAAGTTCGCGCGGTCGAGGAAGTAGTCGGCCTGGGCCGCGCCGCCGCTCTTGTCCGGCAGCGCGAAGTGGTACGCACCGGCGTAGAGGCCGTTGCCGCGGGCCCCGGCGTAGTTGGTCGTGAAGGTCTCGTCGGTGTAGTCGACGCCCTCGGTGGCCTTCATGTAGGCGAACTGCTGGCTGTTGCCGGCGACCGCACCCCAGTCGATGACGCCCTGGTGGTGGGAGATGTCGATACCGCGGACGCTGAAGTCGGCCGGGGCGGCCAGCGCGTCCCCGGTGGGCACGGCGGCGGCGAGGCACGCGGCCAGCGCCGCGACCATGGCGAGCTTTCTCATGACGTGTGCTCCAGGCATGGCGAGGGCCGGGCCGCCCGGGGGGATTGGGCGGCCCGGCAGATCGGGATGGGGACTAGTACTTCGCGGTCGGGATGGTGGTGGCGGGCAGGTCGTTGCCGCCGCCGTACTGGTGCGAGGCGAGCAGCTGCACGTCGCGGTGGAGGGACTCGATGTTCCACTGGCCGGTGGTCACGCGGAACAGGGCGATGTCGCTGTAGCCGTCACCGTCGTAGTCGCCGACGAGCGGGATGTCGTTGCCGCCGCCGTAGGGGTGGGACGCGTAGAGCTGCACACCGCGGGCGACGGACTTGATGTTCCACTGGCCGGTGGTCTTGCGGAACAGCACGATGTCGTCCTTGCCGTCGGCGTCGAAGTCGCCGGCCATCGGGATGTCGTCGCCGCCGCCGTAGGGGTACGACGCCACGATCTGCACGCCCCGCTTGATGCTGTAGATGTTCCACTGCCCGGTCGTCTTGCGGAACAGCGCGATGTCGTCGTAGCCGTCACCGTCGAAGTCACCCGCGAGCGGGATGTCGTCGCCGCCGCCGTACTGGTGCGACGCGAGGATCTGCACGCCCCGGTGCAGCGACATGATGTTCCACTGCCCCGTGGTCTGGCGGAACAGGGCGATGTCGGTGTAGCCGTCGTTGTCGAAGTCACCGGTGAGCGGGATGTCGTTGCCGCCGCCGTACTGGTAGGACGCCGCGATCTGCACGCCGCGCTTGACACTCTTGATGTTCCACTGGCCCGTGGTGGGCCGGAACAGCGCGATGTCGGCGGTGCCGTCGGCGTCGAAGTCACCGGTGAGCTGGATGTCGTCGCCGCCGCCGTACGGGTACGAGCCGTACAGCTGCACGCCCCGCGCGGCCGACTTGATGTTCCACTGCCCCGCGGACGGCCGGAACAGCGCCAGGTCGCTCCTGCCGTCGGCGTCGAAGTCGTTGACGACCTTGCGCGGCGTGGCCGGCAGGACGGGCGCGGTGAAGCCGATGACGTCGCCGTTGCTCATCGAGTAGTCGTTGCGGGTCACGTGGCCGTCCCCGCCGCCCTGGTTGCCGCCGATGATGTGGATCGTGCTGCCGCTGAAGGACTCGACGAGCGCGACGTGGTCCATCGGATGGGGGTCGCCGCCGTCATGGTCCCAGTCGAAGACGACCGCGTCGCCCGGCTGCGGGGTGTAGCCGCTGGTGCGCGAGTGGAACGTGCCGTTGGCCTCGCCGTAGTCCTTGAACGACTGCGCGTAGGCGTTGAGCCCGTCGCGTTCGCTCACGCCGCCCTGGCCCCAGGTCCAGCGGGCGAACTCGGCACACCACTCGACCGTGCAGGAGCTGTAGTAGCCGGGGTCGCACGGGCCCTTGCCGAGCTGGCTCTGGGCCACGTCCACGATGTGGGCCCGGATGTCCGAGGCCGGCGAGGCCGCGGCCGGCGTGGCCGTGAACGCCGTGGCCGCCAGCATCGCGGCCCCGGCCAGGCCCAGCGCCGACGTCATCCGCGCGGCCCGCTTGAAGATGTTCGTGTTCATGGGATGCTCCGATCCGTTCGTTGCCTGCTTCGTTTGCTGCGAACACGAATAGGTTCGGATCGAGCGCTGGAGTCCCGGCGGTCGTCGCGCTGCAGTGCGGCTGTAGTCCGGCTGTATCTTTCAGGCGCTTAAGCTCGCTTCACGCATGTCAGCGAGCACCTCGAAGCGCTTCGATTGAGTTTCGAAATATCGCGGCGTAGTCACATACCTCATGAAGAGACGACTCACGATCTTCGGCGCGGCGGTCCTGATGGTCGCCGCGTCGTTCGTGGTGTACGCCCAGGAGGCGTCCGCCGCCGTCGGCCTCCACACGAGCGGGCGCAACATCGTGGAGGCCAACGGCCAGCAGTTCATCATGCGGGGGGTCAACCACCCGCACGTCTGGTACACCGGCAACACGCAGGCGTTCGCGGACGTGAAAGCACTCGGCGCCAACACGGTGCGGGTGGTGCTCGGCTCCGGCAAGCGCTGGGGGCCGTCCAACGACGTCGCCAACGTCATCTCGCTGTGCAAGGCGAACAAGCTCATCTGTGTGCTGGAAGTGCACGACACCACCGGTTACGGCGAGGACGGCGCCGCCGCCACGCTCGACGAGGCCGTGAACTACTGGATCAGCCAGAAGAGCGTGCTCGTCGGCCAGGAGAGCTACATCTCCATCAACATCGGCAACGAGCCGATCGGCAACAACAACCCGTCGCAGTGGACGGCCGCCACCGTCGCCGCGATCCAGAAGATGCGCAGCAACGGCTTCCAGCACCTGCTCATGGTGGACGCCCCGAACTGGGGCCAGGACTGGCAGAACGTGATGCGCGACAACGCGCAGCAGGTGTACGACGCGGACACGCTGAAGAACACCGTGCTGTCGATCCACATGTACGCCGTCTACGCCAACGCGCAGACCATCATCGACTACCTCGACCGGTTCCAGAACAACAACTGGCCGCTGGTGATCGGTGAGTTCGGCTGGCAGTTCCAGTCCGGCGAGGTCGACCACGAGACGCTCCTCGCGCAGGCCGACGCCCGCGGGCTGGGGTACATCGGCTGGTCGTGGAGCGGCAACACCGACCCGGTCCTCGACATGGCGACGAACTTCAACCCCAACCAGCTGACCACGTGGGGCCAGCGCATCTTCAACGGCGCCCACGGCATCAAGGCCACCGCCAAGGAGGCCTCGATCTACAGCGGGGTCACCAGCCCGTCGCCGTCGCGCTCGTCGGTGAGCGCGTCGCCGAGCCGCAGCGCGTCCACGAGCGCGTCGCCGTCGCGCAGTTCGGCCTCGCCGAGCCGCAGCGTCTCCAGCAGCGCGTCGCAGGGCGGGTCGAAGTCGTGCACCGCGGCCTACAGCATCGTGGGCCAGTGGCCGGGCGGCTTCCAGGGCCAGGTCACCGTCACCGCCGGCGGCCAGGCCATCTCCGGCTGGACCGTGAAGTGGACCTACGCCAACGGCCAGACCGTCAGCTCCTTCTGGAGCGCCAACATCACCAGTAGCGGCGCGAACGTCACCGCGACCAACGTCGGCTACAACGGCACCGTCGGGGCCGGGCAGAGCACCTCGTTCGGCTTCCTCGGCGCGTCCGGCAGCACCAACTCGGTGCCGACCGCCACCTGCACCGCCGTCTGACCAACCGCACGACAGGGGGCCGAAAACTTTTCGGCCCCCTTAACAATTTGTCACAACATTGACCTGCATGACTTCGCCGGTCCACCATCTCCGAAAGGGTTTTCGGAACCCGAAGGAGTTGAGACATGATCAGAAAAGCCGTCCTGCTCGCGGCCGTCATGATCCCGATCGCCGCTCTCCAGGCCGCCCCGGCGTCCGCCGCGCCGGTGACCTTCACCAGCACCGTCGTGCTGCAGTCCGGCGGCAACTGCGCCGAGGTGCCCGGCGGCGCCTCGACGGCCGCGCTGCAGCTGCAGAACGCCGCCTGCAACAGTTCCACGCGCCAGAGTTACACGTTCACGCCGGTGTCGGGCACGACCGACCAGTACACCATCGGCACCCTGACCGCCGGGTCCTGTGTGGACATCTCCGGACAGTCCACTGCGGACAACGGCCTGGTCATCCAGTACCCCTGCAACAGCCAGAACAACCAGCGGTTCCGGCTGCAGGCGGTCGCGATCTCCGGGGTCACCAACACGTTCAACCTGGTCGGCGTGCAGTCCGGCAAGTGCGTCACGCCGGCCGCCGACAGCACCGCCGTGAACGCGAAACTGGTGCAGCTACCGTGCACGAGCGCGACCACGCGGGTGTGGCGGCTGGCCGGGTACAACCCCGGAACCGGCGGCGGCACCGGCGGCACCTTCAAGAACCCCCTGGACACGCAGGGCCCGGACCCGTGGCTGACGTACTACAACGGCTACTACTACCTCGCGGCGACGACGTGGAACCGCACGATCACCATGCGGAAGTCGGCGACGCTGGGCGGCCTGGCCACCGCCCCGGAGACCGTCATCTTCAACCTGACCCGCTCCAACGGCGCGGGCACCATGTGGGCGCCCGAGTTCCACCTGCTCAACGGCCCCAACGGGCAGCGGTGGTACCTCTACTACGTGGCCGGCGTCGAGCCGTACAACCTCGGCACGCAGCGCATCCACGTGCTCGAGAGCTCCGGGCTGGACCCGATGGGCCCCTACACGTTCAAGGCCGACCTGCTCGACCCGAGCCAGGACAACACGTGGGAGCTGGACCCCACGATCCTGCAGCTCAACGGCCAGCTGTACCTGCTCGGCACGTACTACACCGGCTCGCAGCCGATGTTCATCCGCCCGCTGTCCAACCCCTGGACCGCGAGCGGCACCCGGCGGCTGCTGTCCTCCCCCACGTACAGCTGGGAGACGGTCGGCGGCGCGGTGAACGAGGCCCCGGAGGTCATCCAGCACGGCGGCAAGGCGTTCATCGTCTTCTCGGCCAGCCACTGCTCCACGCCCGACTACAAGCTCGGGATGCTGACCTGGAACGGCGGTGACCCGCTGAGCTCGTCGTCGTGGGTGAAGACCTCGACGCCGGTGTTCCAGCGCAACAACGCGGGCGCGGTCTACGGCCCCGGCCACAACGGCTTCTTCAAGTCGCCCGACGGCACCGAGGACTGGATCGTCTATCACGCCACGACGAACTCGGCCGGCAACTGCGACATGAACCGCAGCACGCGGGCCCAGAAGATCACCTGGAACGCCGACGGCACGCCGAACCTCGGAGTTCCCGCATCGCTGAGCACGGCCCTCGCCGTACCGTCCGGCGAACCGTCCTCCTGATCCCCACTCGGCACCCCCGGTGAGCCCGGTCCCGGCGTCACTTCCTTCCCTGTGGCGCCGGGGCCGGGCTTCTCCATGCGTTCAGGTCAGGGCGGGCACCAGGTAGCCGGTCGACTCGACGACGCCCTCCTCGCGCACCATGACGAACGCCGGGAAGCCGCGCACGCCGAATGCCTGCGACAGCGGGCCCTCGGGGTCCTCGAGCACGACCGGGGTGCCGCCGAGGCCGCGCAGGACCGGCTCGAGGTCGCCGCCGTCGCGGATCACGACCGCGTAGGCGTCGCCCGGGAAGCGGGCCGCGGTCGCCTTGAAGTCGCCGAGGCGCTCGTGGCAGGCCGAGCAGTCGGGTGAGAAGAAGCCGAACAGCGTGGTGCCGCTCAGCGTGTCCCGGGACACCTTCCGGTCGTCCACAGTGGACGTGACGAACTCGGCCACCCGCGCACCCACGGGCGTGGAGAGCACCGGCGCGGCCTCGGCCACGCCGCCCAGCCGGGTCTCGTAGGAGCGGACCCGGCGCACCACGCCGAGCACGACGATGAGGTTGAACAGGGTCAGCGCGGCGAGCAGCATGACGGCGACCAGCAGTGCGGTGGTCATGGGTTTCCTCCTGGGGGATAAGGCGACGGCGCCCGCCCGGGGTGGGGGCGGACGCCGTCGCGGTGGGGTGTCAGCAGGTGCCGGTGACACCGCAGGAGTAGCAGTGGTTCGGCACGCCCGAGCAGCCGTACATGCACTTCTTCTTGTACATCAGGCCGCCCTTGCAGTAGCAGATGTACCAGTCGTAGGTACAGCCGGCGTCCGCCGAGGGGGCGAGACGCTGCATGACGCGGTCCGCGATGCGACCGAGCGTTTGGGCCATCGCTGCAATCCTCCCGTGTTGAGAACAGTGACGACGGCGAGCTTGATCGCAGCATCGTTTGCTGTCAATGGAAGCGCTCCCAGATCGGTTTAGTAGGTTTCGTGAATTCGCCGGAAACACGCCGATAACGCGGTGCCGTTACCCTCGCTCGCGGGAGGTGAGCGATGCCCGGTCCCCGGCGGCGCTCGGCGCTGGTCGCGCGGCTCACCGGCCCGCGGGCCGGCCGGTCCCAGGCCGCCATCCTCGATGACCTGCGGACCTGCATCCTGGACGGCGACGCCCCGCCCGGCTCGCCGATCCCGGTCGACGCCGTGGCGGCCGCGTTCGGCGTCTCCCGCATCCCCGTGCGCGAGGCGCTCATGACGCTCATCGGCGAGGGCCTCGTCGATCACCGCCCGAATCTCGGCTACCGGGTCGCGAAACTTACAGCCGAGGAGTTCGGCGAGATCTATCTCGTCCGCGAGGCGCTGGAGACGGCGGCG
The DNA here is from genome assembly GCF_044454505.1 of Dactylosporangium sp. NPDC051541. Classification (NCBI taxonomy): domain Bacteria; kingdom Bacillati; phylum Actinomycetota; class Actinomycetes; order Micromonosporales; family Micromonosporaceae; genus Dactylosporangium; species Dactylosporangium sp. NPDC051541. The sequence goes on along the minus strand of NZ_JBITDU010000010.1, from coordinate 50,255 downwards.
ATGCGCGTGGCGATCGGGCAGGCCGGCGGCGAGGACGACGAGCGGGCCGCGGCCGCCCACGCCGTGCTGGAGGCCGCGGTGCGGGCCGGCGACGGCCGGGCCTACCACCGCGAGAGCCGCCGGTTTCACCTCGCCCTGATCCGCCCGTGCCGGATGCGCCGGCTGCTGCACATGCTGGGCACGGCCTGGAACATGACCGAGCCGCTGCAGCCGATGACCCACCTCGGCCCGGCCGACCGGGAGCTGCTGCACCGCGACCACGCCGCCATGCTGGCCGCGTTCACCGCCCGCGACGCCGACGCCCTGATCGCCGCCTGCACCGCCCACCACCGCCGCCTGCAGTCCTACATCGCCCTGCTCCCCCGCGACACCGGCCTGTTCGCCGACTCCGGCGGCAGCGTTTCCATTTGAAACGCTTCCAGGCCGCCGGTGTACTGCTTGGGCCGCGGCCGCGCGAACTCCGAGCGCTCCGACGTGCGCAGTCCGAGCGTCACGAGCGACTGCGCCGCCAGTGTCGCGGCCGAGACGCCGTCGATCACCGGCACGCCGCCGAGCCGCTCGGAGACGGCCGCGCACAGCCCCGCCATCCCGGCGCAGCCGAGCACGATGACGTCGGAGCCGTCCCGCTCCAGCGCGCGGCCGGCGCGGGCCGCGACCCGGTCGGCCAGGTGCGGGTCGGCCTCCAGGTCCAGCACCGCGATCTCGCAGGCGTGCACGCCGCGGCAGGCGCCGGGCGCGGTGTACCGGGCGGCGAGGTCCCACGCCCGCCCTATCGTCCGGTCGAGGGTGGTGACGACGCTGAAGCCGCGCCCGAGCAGTGCGGCGGCGTGCATGGCCGCCTCGGCGATCCCGACGACCGGGCCACGGGCCAGCTCCCGGGCCGCGTCCAGACCGGGGTCGCCGAAGCAGGCGACGACGTACGCGTCGATGCCGCGTGTTTCACCCTCGGCGACCGCGGCCAGGAGCCCGGGGACGCTCAGCGCCTCGTCGTAGTGGCTCTCGATCGACGCCGGCCCCATCGCGGACGTGACCGCCTCGACGTGGACGCCCGGGCCGGCCACGGCCCGGGCGCTCGCCCCGATCAGCGCGGTCATCGCCGCGGTGGTGTTCGGGTTGACGACGCGGATGCGCACTATTCGGCGCTCACCGCGGCCGGTGCCTGCGGCCGGTACGCCAGGGCCAGGTAGGTGAGCAGCCCCAGGCCCATGCCGATGAACCAGCTGTACTGGGCCGTGGTGTGCATGCCCGGGCCGCCCGACCACAGCACCGGCACCACCGCGACAACGGCGCCGACGGCCGTGGCGATGAGCGCCGGCGGGTTGTAGCCCTTGCGGTAGAAGTATTTGCCGTCCGGGGCCATCGTGAACATCGCGTCCACGTCGACCTTCTGCTTGCGGATCAGGTAGTAGTCGGCGATGAGGACGCCGAACAGGGGCCCGATCGCGGCGCCGAGGATCTCCAGGGTGTAGTGGATGACGTCGGGGTTGTTGTACAGGTTCCACGGGGTGATGAGGACCGAGCCGACCGCAGCGATCATGCCGCCCGCGCGCCAGCTGATCCGCTGCGGGCTGACGTTGGAGAAGTCGAACGCGGGCGAGATGAAGTTGGCGACGATGTTGATGCCGATGGTGGCGATCGTGAACGTCAGCGCGCCGAGGACGATGGCGAAGGTGCTGTCGATGCGGGCCACGGTCTGCACCGGGTCGGTGATGAGCTCGCCGAAGATCGGGATCGTCAGCGAGGACGTGACGACGACCAGGATGGAGAAGGCCAGGAAGTTGACCGGCAGGCCGAGGAGGTTGCCGGTGCGCACCGACTTGAACGACCGGCCGTAGCGGGAGAAGTCCCCGAAGTTCAGCATCGGGCCGGAGAAGTACGACACCACCAGCGCGATGGCGCCCAGCATGACGGGCAGTGCGTCGAAGCCGTGGTACTTCACCTCGCCGAGGCTGAGATCAATCGCGCCCCAGCCCGCTTTGTAGATCAGGTAGCCGGACAGCACCGCCATGACGACGTAGACGGCCGGGCCGCAGAAGTCGATGAACCGGCGGATGGTCTCCATGCCGGTCCAGAAGACCGCCGCCTGCAGCACCCACAGCAGCGCGTACGAGCACCAGCCGAGCAGCGGCAGGCCCGCGAAGCCCCACTTGTCGACGTCGGCGTAGGGCGCCAGGTCCGGCCACAGCTTCAGCACGACCACGTCCAGCGCGGCCGAGGCCAGGTAGGTCTGGATGCCGTACCAGGCGACCGCGATCGAGCCGCGGATGATGGCCGGCACATTCGCCCCGAGCACGCCGAACGCCACGCGGTTGATGACGGGGTACGGTACCCCCGTCGCCTGGCTCGGCTTCGCGACCAGGTTGCAGAAGAAGTACACGATGCCGATGCCGACGACCAGGGCGACCAGCACCTGCCAGCTCGACAGCCCGAGCGCGAAGAGACTGCCCGCGGTCACATACCCGCCGACGCTGTGCACGTCGGACATCCAGAAGGCGAAGATGTTGTACGCCCCCCACGTCTGCCGGCGCAGGGGCGCGAGGTCCTCGTTGGTGAGCCGCGGGTCATACCCGGGCTTGACGTCCCCGCTGCCGACGGGCATGCCGGCGGCCTCGACGAGATCCTGATGCTGCGGTGTTTCCAGCGTGTCGGCCATGCACTGACGCTAGGAACGACCTGTTTCAGCGGCGTGTTCGCAACTGTATATCTTTGCTGCTCGACGCCTTGTGACTACCGCTTGAGGGCCTGGCGGACGGCCGTGGCGACCTGCTCGGGGTCGCGGGCGTCGCGCAGGACGATCACCATCGAGCCGTTCGCGTCGTGCGGTTCGACGGCGAACAGCTGGACCACCCGGGCCATCGCCGCGTCCAGCTCGGCCGCCGGGTCCGCGGCCTCCCGGCGCAGCCAGCGGCGCAGGACGTGGTTGTGCGCGGAGACGACAGCGGCCGCCATGAGCTCGGCCCGCAGCGCGTCGGCCGGGGCCGGGCCCATCCAGCCGGCGATGAACTCCCGGAACAGCCGCTGGTAGCGGGCGACGCTGGCGATCTCGCGGTCGCGCAGGGCGGCCACCTTGCTGGTGATCGAGTAGCGGCGGCGGGCCCGGTCGCCCTCCTCGACGTAGCTGAGCAGGACCAGCCGCACCGCGTCGGTCACCGCCACGAGCGCCGTGTCGGCGCTCGATGTCGCCAGGCGCTCCCGGACCGCGGCGATGAGCCGGTCGTGATCCGGGAAGATCACGTCCTCCTTGGACCGGTAGTGCCGGAACAGCGTGGTCCGCCCGACCCCGGCCCGGTCGGCGATCTCGTCGGCGGTGGTCTGCTCGTAGCCGCGCTCGTCGAACAGGTCGAGGGCCGCGTCGACCAGGCGCTGCTTGGAGGGGGTTGCGCTCACTGTGCCATCCTCGCGCACCTCGGTTCACCGGCCGTTGCCTTGGTCCATGGTATCAAGTACCGTTCGGGTGGTACTCCGTACCGCCCACCGAGTACCGACCGGCCGACTGCGCCTCCGCCGACGAGGCTCGCGTCGCCTGACAGGGGAGCCGTTATGAGCCTGACTGTTTTGGAGAGCCGCGCGACTCCGCTGGACAGCCGCGTGCTGGGCGCCGCCCTGCTCGACCACGTCGGGGCGGCGGCGGCCGACGACCTCGCCGCCGAGTTCGAGACCGTCGACGCGAGCCGTCGCACCGTGCTCTTCCGCGAGGGCGAGCCCGGCGACCGCCTCTACGTGTTGCGCTCCGGCAAGGTGAAACTGTCCCGCCGCTCCAGCGACGGCCGCGAAGGGCTCCTCGCCCTGGTCGGGCCGGGTGAGCCGTTCGGCGAGGTCGAGCTGCTCGACGGCGGCCCGCGCACCACGACGGCGACGATCGTGGCCGACGCCCGGCTGGCGCAATTGTCGAAGACGTCGCTGTACCGCTGGATGGGCCGGCATCCCGAAGTGGCCGAACAGCTGCTGCAGGCCGTCGCGCGCCGGATCCGGGGCAACCGGGCGACCGTCCACGACCGGCTCTTCAGCGACGTGCCCGGGCGGGTCGCCGGTCAGCTGATCCAGCTCGCCTACCAGTTCGGCGTCGTCGAGGACGGCACCATGCGGGTCGAGCACGACCTCACGCAGACGGAGCTGGCCCAGTTCGTGGGGGCTTCGCGGGAGTCGGTGAACAAGGTCCTCGCGCACTACGCGTCCCGCGGCTGGCTGCGCCTCGAGAACAAGTGCATCGTCATCCTGGACGACGCTCCCCTGGCCCGGCGCGCCCAGCACAAGCGTCGCCGCTGAGGTGTGTCACACCGCTCGGCGCTGGTGGGCGCTGCGTGTGTGACACGCTGCGCTATGTTACACGCGGGCGCGGCGGGCGAGGCGCTCCGGGTCGGCGATGACCACGCTCTTGCCCTCCAGGCGGATCCAGCCGCGGGAGCTGAAGTCGGCGAGGGCCTTGTTGACCGTCTCACGGGACGCCCCCACCAGCTGGGCGAGCTCCTCCTGGGTGAGGTCGTGGGTGACCCGCAGTACACCGCCGTCCCGGATCCCGAACGGCCCGGCCAGCTGCAGCAACTTCTTCGCGACCCGCCCCGGCACGTCGGTGAAGATGAGGTCGGCGAGCGCGTCGTTCGTGCGCCGCAGCCGCCGCGCGAGCACCCGCAGCAGCTGCTCGGCGATCTCCGGCCGCTTGATCAGCCAGGACCGCAGCGACGTCTTCGTCAGCTTCGCGGCCCGCGAGTCGACGACGGCGGTCGCGGTGGCCGTGCGCGCGCCCGGGTCGAACAGCGCCAGCTCCCCCACCATGTCCCCCGGCCCCATGATGGCGAGCAGGTTCTGCCGCCCGTCGTGCGCCCGCCGGCCGAGCTTGATCTTCCCCTGCAGCACGATGTACAGGCTGTCGCCGGGCTCGCCCTCGTTGAACAGCACGTCCCCCCGCCGCACGTCGACGTAGTCGAGCCCGCGCGTGAGCTCCTCCGCCGCCTCGGCGTCGATCCCCTGCATGATCCCGCTGCGGGCGAGCGCCTCGTCCATCGATGTCTCCCCCCACCGGCAATGCCGACCATTCTGGCACGCTTCCCCACCCGAGAGCCGCAACCACATCTTTCCGCCGGGTCCGCCTAGGGTTCTGCTGAGGATGCCCGGTCCGGGTCCGCCCCCGCGGAGCCCAGCGGAACCAGACTGGGCACAGACCGACAGGAGACAGCTCATGATCTTCATTACCGCCAAGTTCCGCGTCCGGCCGGAGCACGCCGAGGCGTGGCCTTCGATCGCGGCGGACTTCACGAACGCCACCCGCGCCGAGGACGGCTGCCTGTGGTTCGACTGGTCCCGCAGCCTCGACGACCCGAACGAGTACGTGCTGGTCGAGGCCTTCCGCGACGGCGACGCGGGCGGGGCGCACGTCAACTCCGCGCACTTCAAGCAGGCGCAGCGGACGTTGCCGCAGTACCTGCGGGAGACCCCGCGCATCGTGAGCACCACGGTCGACCAGACCGGCTGGTCGGAGCTGGGCGAGCTCGCCGTCAACTAACTCGGCTGTACCGTCGCCGCGTCGATCAGGCCGATCAGCTCGACCCAGTCCTCGATCAGCTGGGCCCGGTCGAGGCGGGCGAGTTTCCGGCGGGCGGACCGGGCCGACGGCTCGGTGCGGTGCCGGCGCAGGATGTCGTCGGCCTGGTCGATCGTCGAGTGCTGGCCGACCAGGTCGTCGACGCCGTCCAGGTCGAGGAAGATCACGAGCTGGGCGGCGAGGTCGCGGCAGCGGCAGACGTAGCCGGGCAGCCACGTCTCCGGTGCGCCGCTGAGGTGCTCGGGCAGCAGGTCGAGGTCGAACCGCAGCTCGTCGGCACCGTCGGCGCGAACCCGGGCGCCGGGCACGCAGAGCAGCGGGTCGTGTGCGCCGTGTGCGGCCGAGTAGCGGGCCAGGGCGTTCGGGTCGGAGAACAGCAGCAGGTTGCCGTCGGCGTCGGTCGGGAAGATGTGCTCGACCACCCCGTAGGCCGCGTGCAGCTGACCACGCAGCGTCACGCCCGTGAACCGCGGCGTGCTCACCGAGATCAGCTCGACGATCGTGATCACCGCCGGCGGCTGGGCCGGCGCGGGCGTCGGCTGCACCACCACCGGCGGGGGCGTCCCGTACAGCGGCATCGGCGGCGGAACCGGCGGGACGAACCCGGGCGGCGCGAACGAAGTGAACCCGGGCGCTTGGAACCCAGCCGGCGGCGGAACCGGCGGCGCGAACCCCGGCGGCGCGAACCCGGGCGGCGGCACCGGCGGCGGCGGAGGGGCGAAAGCCGGCGCTGGGGCCACGAAGACCGGACCGGGAGCAGGGGCCGGGGCCGGGGCTGAGGCCGGGACGGGAGCCCCGGTCAGCATCGGATCGAGGCTCCCCGCGGCCACCACCAGCTCCGGCTGGTCGATGACGGTGATCGGGGTGTTCAGCGCCCGCAGCAGCATCGCACCCACGAGCGGCATCCGGCTGGCCCCGCCGACCAGGACCACCCCGCCGAGGGGCATGAGCGGCACCGGGCAGGCCTGGATGGTCATCGAGACGGTGTGCAGCGTCCGCTGGATCAGCGGCAGGGCCAGCTGCTCGAGCTCGGACCGGGTCAGCACCAGCTCCTGCTCGACGAGCGGCACGAACAGCGTGGTGGTGTCGGTCCGGGACAGCATCTCCTTCGCGGTGCGCACGTCGTCCCAGAGCTGCCGCCGGGCCGCCCGGTCGGCGGCGGTGACCGGATTGTCCAGCCGCGCCCACTGCTCCGGCCCGCCGCACCGCAGGCGCAGCCGGGCCACGATCGACGCGTCGACGTCCAGGCCGCCGGCGTCGTCGAGGCCGGCGCAGCAGAGCACGGTCAGGTGCCCGGGCGGGGCGAAGCGGACGATCGCCACGTCGAACGTGCCCGCGCCGAGGTCGTAGACGAGCAGGTCGGACGGGCCGGTGGCGTGCCGGCGGACGTGGAACGCGGCCGCCGCGACCGGCTCCGGGACGAGCCGGACCCGGTGCGGGCCGACGGCGGCCGCGGCCCGCTGCAGCACCGCCCGGCGGGCCGCGCCCCAGGCCGCCGGGTGGCAGACGGTGACCGCGGCGACGGGGGCGCCGGCGATCCGGGCGGCTTCCGTCGCGGCCCGCTGCAGCAGCGCGCCGAGCAGGGACTCGACCGGAACGTCGGCGCCGAGGAAGACCCGGCCCTCGTCGATGCGGCGCTTCGGGGCGGCCTCGAAACGCTCGGGGTGGGCGCGGGCCGAGTGGACCGCGTCGCGGCCGGCCAGGAGCCGGCCGGACTCGTCGGCGTAGACGGCCGACGGCAGCAGCGGCATGCCGTCGAAGAGGACGGGCTCCGTGGTGCCGTCGTCACGGCGGAGGTAGGCGACCGTGTTGGAAGTGCCGAGATCGATCCCGAGTTCCACCGCGTAATCAAAGCAGAGCCGGGCTCGTGCGGCCGACCACCTCCAGGGCCCCGTCGGTCGCCGGGCGGCTGGTTGCCGATCAGGCAGTGTTCCTCGAGGCGCCCGGCAGGGGGTACTCCGCGCGCAGGTCGATGCGGCTGTACTCGACGTGGCGGACCAGGGGGTCGGCCGCCTTCGCCGCGTCGGTCAGCGGCAGGGTCGCGTGGGTCTCGTTGTAGAGGCGGTAGTAGCCCTCGGCGAAGTTGACCCCGGCGGCCCGGCCGGCCTCGCCGTTCGCGGACTCGATGAGCTTGCGGGCGAACAGGCCCGAGTAGCCCTGGCTGTCGAAGCAGTCCATCGCCGCGACCTTGCGCCCGACGACCGGCGTGATGTCGACGAACACGTCATTGCGCACACCGAACAGGCTCAGCCCGTCGATCGGGAACACCGGGAGGGAGGTGAGGAAGACCTGCTTGACGTGGTACTCGGCCTGGCCGTCGAGGTTGCGCAGGTAGGCCCCGGCCCGGCCGAGCGCGGCCAGGACGGTCGTCGTGGCCACGGTGTGCGTGTTGGCCGCCATGACCGGGTTCTGCGGGTAGTCGCAGATGATGACGTCGGGCCGCTCGGCCGCGATCTGCTCGGCGACCGTCTCGACGAGGGCCTCGTGCAGGCCGGCCTCGCGGTCGTCGCGGTCGAGGGTGATGAGCCGGGAGATGCCGACGATCTCGGCCGCCCGCTCGAGCTCGCCCTTCTTGAACGCGATGATCTCGTCGAGGCCGGCGCTCGCGATGGCCGAGTCGGGTGCGTCCTTGCGCCACTCCTCCGCGTAGCGGTTCGCGTGGATCCGCCCGCCGTGGGTGAGGATCAGCGCGACGATCTCGTCGCCGGCGTCGGCGTGGCGGGCCAGGGTTCCGCCGCAATTGGTGATGGTGTCCGCCGGGTGGGCGTAGATGGTCATGACCTTCATGCGGCCATGTCACGTGAAACGTCGTTCCATGTCAACTAGTAGCGGGCGGCGATCTCCCAGCGGTCGACGACCTGGTCACCGCGGACGGCGTACAGGTGGCTCCACATGTTGGTGGTACCGCAGGCGTGGTTGGGAATGATCCTGACCAGATCGCCGACGACCAGGGGCCGCTCGCCCGTGTCGGCCAGGAAGCCGTGCTCCTCGTTGGCGTCCACGAACGCGACACCGGGCCGGTCGACCAGCCCGACCGAGCCGGCCGCGGCGATCGTGTCGGAGCTCATCGCCTTGATACCCGCGTCGATGATCGGCCGCCCGGCCCGCTGCACCGACACGACCCGGGCCAGGACGGTCAGCGCGCAGTCGTCGAGCGTGCAGGAGCCGAGCCGGAACTGGTTGGCGTCGTAGTACACGTAGGTGCCGGGCCGCCCCTCGGTGACGCCGGCCGCGAACGGCGCCGAGGTGGCCCCGGGGGTGGAGCCGACCGACACGACCTCCATCGCGTGCCCGTCCGCCCGCAGCCCGTCGGCGAGGCTCGCCATCAGCGCGCCGGCCGTGTGCCCGGCCGCTTCGAGGGTCGGCCGGTCGGGCTGGGCCGCCAGGTGCCCCTCGTGGGTGAGCAGCCCGCGCAGCCGTAGCCCGGGCAGGGCTGCCAGTTTCGCCGCGACGGCCGGAACATGCTCAGGGTCCACGCCGAGCCGGGCGTGCCCGGTGTTGATCTCGAGGACGAACGGCACGGTCACCCCGGCCGCAACCGCGGCCGCCGACAGCGGCGCCGCCGCCTCGTAGGAGTCGAGGGCGACGGTCAGACCACCCTGACGTGCCGCGTCGATGACGAACGCGACTTTCGGCGGCCCGACCGGAGCATGCGCCCAGAGCAGGTCGGACACGCCCGCCGCCTGGAGCCAGGCCACCTCGGCCGGCGTGGAACACGTCATCCCGAGGGCGCCGGCGGCGACCTGCCGGCGGACCACCTCGAGGCACTTGGAGGTCTTCGTGTGCGGGCGCAGACCCACCCCGGCCTTGGCGAACGCGGACGCCATCCGGTCGATGTTGCGCTCCAGCCGGTCGAGGTCCACGAGCAGGGCCGGCGTGGGCAGATCAGAGATGCGCGAGACAGCAGTCATGCGGACAGCCCCAGCGCCGATCGCGGGTCGCCGTCGATGAGCCACTCGACGGTCGCCGGCTCGATCGCGGGCAGTCCGCCCGGGCGCATCTTCGCCAGCTGGTGCAGCCCGTCCCGGGCCGCGGCGGGTGTCCACATCGGATAGTCGGAGCCGAACAGCAGCTTCGGCACCACGCCCCACTCCTGCGCCCGGACCAGGGCCATGAACCCGTCCAGGGGCCGGGCCCACGACGCCGACACGTCGCCGAACACGTTGCGGTTCTTGCGCAGCACGACGATCGTCTCCCGCTGCCACGGGTGCCCGAGGTGGGCGATGATCTGTTTCAGCTCCGGGTGCCGCCGGGCGACGTCGTCGACCAGCAGCGGGTCGGACAGTTCGAGACGGCCCTCCGGGCTGGGCGTGGTGCCCATGTGCCAGAGCACGATCAGCCCGGCCTCGGTCGCGGCCCGGAAGAACGGGTCGTGGACCTCGTCGCGCGGGTCGAAGTGGGCCAGCACCGGATAGAGCTTGACCCCGCGCAGGCCGCGGGCGAGCCCGTCGGCCAGCTGCTCCATGACGTCCGCGTCGGCAAGGTCCAAAGCCATGAAACCCACCGTGTCGGTACTCGTCCGCGCGCAGAAATCCTCGACGAACGCGTTGGGGGTCAGGACACCGGCGCGGGTGGCCCGCATGCCGAAGACGAACGCGAGGTCCACGCCGCCCGCGGCCATCGCCTCGTCGTACTGCTCGGGCGTGTGGTCGGCGTACTCGTGGCCGTAGACGGGCTGCCAGTTGCGGTGCCACTCGCAGCCCCAGTGCTCGGCCAGGTGGCAGTGGGTGTGAACGTCGATCATCCGGTGGTTCCTCTCGTGCGGTGCAAGACCCTCCCCGCCCGCCGGCCCGTGTGCCGCCCGCGCTCGACGGTCGGCACGCCGCCGACGAGCACCAGGTCGATGCCGGTGGCCAGCTGGTGCGGCGCGGTGAAGGTGGCGGTGTCGGCGATGGTGGCGGGGTCGAAGACGACGACGTCGGCCGGCGCGCCGGGGCGCAGGACGCCGAGGTTGGGCAGGCCGATGCGGCGGGCCGGCTCGGAGGTGCAGCGGCGCACCGCGTCGGGCAGGTCGGTGGCGTAGCGGCTGAGGTATCGCGGGAAACACCCGTAGCTGCGCGGATGGGGCACGCCGGCGCCGGTGATGCCGCCCGGGTCGAGGGCCAGCCCGTCGGACGCGACCACGGCCGCGGGGTGGGCCAGGACCGTGCGCAGGTCGTCCTCGCTGCGCCCGCCCGCGGTCATCATGGCCCCCGCGCCGAGCTCGGCCAGCAGGTCGAGGGTGGCGTCGGCCCCGCCGAGGTCCGCCAGGGTGCGCCCGAGCACCGGGTCGCCGTCGCCCCGGCTGGTCCAGCTGACGGTCAGCTCGTCCCAGCCGGTGGGCCGGTCGACCCAGGCCGCCTTGACCCGGGCCCGGACGTCGGGGTCGCGCAGCCGAGGTGCCCACGCGGCCGCGCCGCCCTCCAGGGCCCAGGCCGGCAGGAGCTGCGACAGGGGCGCGTTGCCGTGCACGTACGGGTAGATGTCGACGCCGATCTCGAAGCCGTCGGCGTTGGCCGCGTCGACGAGGTCGAGAGCGCCGCGGACCGCGCCCCAGTTGCGGCGGCCGACGGCGGCGAGGTGGGAGATCTGCGTGCGGCTGCCGGTGGCCCGGGCGACCCGCACGGCCTGGGCGACGGAGTCGAGGAGCCCGTCGTCGTAGCTGCGCACGTGCCAGGTGAACACCGCACCGGCCGCGGCCACCACCCGGGCGAGGCCGACGAGCTCCTCCTCGCGGGCGTAGGTCAGCGGCGGGTAGACGAGGCCGGTCGACAGCCCGAGCGCCCCGGCGCCGAGCGCGTCGGACAGCAGCCCGCACATGCGATCCAGTTCGTCGACGGTGGCCGGCCGGTCGTCGAACCCGCAGACCCCGGCGTGCAGCGGGATGTGCCCGACGAGCGCGGCGACGTTCACGGACGGGCGGGCCGCGGTCACCGCCGTGAGGTAGCCCGGCAGGTCCGTCCAGCTCCAGGCGATCGCCGGGTCCAGGTCCAGGTAGCTCACGGCCTGGCGGATGCCGTCGAGGTCGGCGCCGGCCGGGAGCGGAGCCACGCCGAGCCCGCAGTTGCCGACGACCTCCGTGGTCACGCCCTGGTGCACCTTGCTGCGCGCCTCCGGGCCGGACAGCAGCGTCAGGTCGGAGTGGGTGTGCAGGTCGACGAAGCCGGGGCAGACGACGCGGCCGGTCGCGTCGAAGGCGGGTGCGTCGGGGACCAGTCCCGGCTCGATCGCGACGATGTGCCCGTCGCGGATCAGCACATCGGCCGCGGCGCCCGCCGTACCGGTGCCGTCCAGCACCGTGCCGCCCTGGATGAGCAACGTGGAATGTGATTCCATGTCGTCATGATCGAACGCTTCCATCCCGCCTCCTTCGCCCCCGTCACCGTTCCGCTGTCACACGCCACGAAGGCCGGTGACTTCGTCTTCGTCTCCGGGCAGGTCCCCACGACCGCCGACGGCTCGATCTACATCGGCGACTTCGCGGCCGAGGTCAACCAGACCCTGGACAACGTCGAGGCGGTCCTCGAGGCGGCCGGGGCCCGGGCCGACCAGATCGTGAAGGTCAACGCGTTCCTGTCCAACGGGACGCTCTTCGCCCCGTTCAACGAGATCTACGCCCGCCGCTTCGGCGCCGCCCCGCCGGCCCGCACGACCGTGGTGGTCGCGTTCGGCCGCGGCGACGTGCGCGTCGAAGTGGAGTGCATCGCCTACGTCGGGGAGTAGGGCGGGCATCAGCGCTTGCCGGCGGGGCGCAGCGAGCGGTGCACGATGCGCAGGGCCGCGGTGAAGTCGGGGTCGTCGGACATGGCTTTGGCGACCTCGTCCAGCGCGGCGACGTACTCCTGCTGCTTCTGCGCCGTGAACTCCCCCGCCGGCCCCGAGACGCTCACCGCCGCGAGCAGCTCCCCGCCGATGCGCACGCCGACCGCGCAGCAACGCAGGCCGATGCTGCGCTCGTTGTCGTCGAGGGCGAAGCCGCGCTTGGCCGTGCGCTTGAGGTCCTTGCGCAGGTCGGCCAGGGTGGTCAGGGTGTTCTCGGCGAAGGCCGGGAACGGCTCGGCCGGCACCAGCGCCGCCAGGTCCCCGTCCGGCAGCTCCGACAGCAGCATCTTGCCCAGGCCGGTGCAGTACGTGTGGTCGCGGGCCCCGAGCGCGGTGGTGAACCGCAGCGGCCGGTCCGGCTCGGCGACGCAGATGTGCAGCACCTGGTCGCCGTCGAGGACCCCCAGGTTGGCGGTCTGCCCCGTGCCCAGCGCGACCGGGCGCAGGTAGGCGTCGGCGACCACGGTCAGGTCGAGCGAAGAGACGTAGGCGCTGGCCAGGCGCTGCACCTTGTGCCCGAGGCGGTATGAGGGCCGCTCGTCGACCCGGACCACGTACTCCATCTCCGCCAGCACCGCGAGGAGCCGCACGAGGGTGCTCTTCGGCAGCGCCGTGTGCTCGCTGAACTCGTTGACGGTCAGCGGCTCCGGCTCGGTGGCCAGCATCTCCAGCAGCGCGAGGCCCCGGGCCAGGGCGTTGGCGTGGTAGTTCGCCGACGCGGGCCTGCTGTCGTCGACGGGCACCGGGCGGACGGTGCGGGTGGAACGGGCCATCACGGCCTCCTCGCGGGGTGGTTCTCCAGGGTGGCGGGCAGTTCGGGGAAGTGGCAGGCGCTCGGATGCCCCACCCCGATCCGGTCGATCAGGGCCGGGGCTTCCTGTGCACAGACATCCTGGGCCTTCCAGCACCGGGTGCGAAAGCGGCAACCCGACGGCGGGTCGGCCGGCTGCCGCCGCCCCGGAGGGTCTTGCACCGTTGGGCTCGGCACGTCCCCGGTCAGCGTGATGCGGTCCCGCTCCTCCCGGCCGACCGGCGTGGGGACCGGGATGGCCGAGAGCAGCGCCTGCGTGTAGGGGTGGGTAGGGCGGGTGAAGATGTCGGCCCGGGTGCCGGTCTCGACGATCCCGCCGAGGTACATCACCGCGACCCGGTGCGAGATGTGCCGGACGACGGACAGGTTGTGGCTGATGAACAGGTACGCCAGCCCGAGCCGGTCCTGCAGGTCCCGCAGCTGGTTGATGACCTGCGCCTGCACCGACACGTCCAGGGCGCTGACCGGCTCGTCGAGGACCAGGAGCTTCGGGTTGAGGGCCAGGGCCCGGGCCAGGCCGACCCGCTGGCGCTGACCGCCGGAGAACTCGTGGGCGTAGCGGCGGGCGTGCTCGGGGCGCAGGCCGACGAGGGTGAGCAGCTGCGCGACCCGCTCCGGGCCGCCGTCGCCGTAGCGGCCCTGGACCCGCAGCGGCTCGGCCACGATCTCGTGGACGGTCATGCGCGGCGACAGCGACGCGTACGGGTCCTGGAACATGATCTGGATGTCGCGGCGCTTGGCCCGCAGCTGCGACTGGGGCAGCCGGGCCAGGTCGGCGCCCTCGAACAGGATCCGGCCCGCGGTCGGCTCGATCAGGCGCACGAGGAGCCGGCCGGTCGTCGACTTGCCGCAGCCCGACTCGCCGACCAGTGACAGTGTTTCACCGGCCGCCAGTTCCAGGTCCACGCCGTCGACCGCGCGGACCGCACCGACCTGCCGCTGCAGCACCCCCTTGCGGATCGGGAAGTGCTTCGACAGGCCCTCCACCTTCAGCAGTGGCTCCGTCATGCGAGCTCCTCATGAAAATGACAGGCGCTGCGGCGGTTCGCGGCAATCTCCAGCAACGGCGGCCGGTCGGTCGTGCAGATGTCCCGGGCCATCGCGCAGCGCGGGTGGAACGGGCAGCCCGGCGGGGGTGCGGCCATGTTCGGCGGGTTGCCGGGGATCGGGTCGAGGCGGTCCGTGTCCGTGTCCATGCGCGGCAGGCTGGCGAGCAGCCCCAGAGTGTACGGATGCCGGGGCTTCGCGAACAGGTCGATGACGCTCGCCGTTTCGACGACCCGCCCGGCGTACATGACGACGACCCGGTCCGCCAGCTCGGCGACGATGCCGAGGTCGTGGGTGATGAGGATGGTCGCGGCCCCGGTCTCCCGCTGGGCCTTCTGCAGCAGCTGCAGGACCTGGGCCTGGATGGTGACGTCCAGGGCGGTGGTCGGCTCGTCGGCGATGATCAGGTCGGGGTCGTTGGCGATGGCCATGGCGATCATCGCGCGCTGCCGCATACCGCCGGAGAACTCGTGGGGGTACTGCTTCACGCGATGCGCCGCATCGGGGACCCCGACGAGGCCGAGGAGCTCCACCGCGCGGGCCCGGGCCGCCTTCTTGTCCTGCTTGCGCTGGTGCAGCAGCACTGTTTCGGCGATCTGGTCGCCGATGCTCAGCACCGGGTTCAGCGCCGTCATCGGGTCCTGGAAGATCATGCCGACCGGTCCGCCGCGGATCGCGCGCAGCGCCCGCGGCGACAGCCCGCGCAGGTCCTGGCCGCGGAAGGCCAGGGTCCCGGCCGAGACCCGGGCCGGCGGCTCGCGGAGCAGGCGCAGAATGGACATCGCGGTGACGGTCTTGCCGGAGCCCGACTCGCCGACGACCGCAACGATCTCGCCCTCGTCGACCTCGAGGTCGACCCCGTCGACGGCGTGCACTACGGCGTCGTCGGTGTGGAAGTCGACGGTGAGGCCCTCGATCTTCAATAACGTCACGACTGCCTCGGATCCACGGCGTCGCGCAGGCCGTCGCCGATGAAGTTGACGGCGAGCACGGTCAGCGCGACCGCGACGCCCGGGGAGAGCCACAGCCACGGCTCGGAGCGGATGACGGTGAGGCTCTGTGCGTCGGTGAGCATGTTGCCCCAGCTGGCCGACGGCGGCTGCACGCCGAGGCCGAGGAACGACAGCGTCGCCTCCAGGGCGATCGCCTGAGCGACGGCGAGGGTGGCGGCCACGCTCACCGGCGGCAGCGCGGCCGGGATGATGTGCCGGCGCAGCAGCCACACCGGGCCGGCGCCGGTGGCCCGGGACGCGAGGACGTACTCCTGCTCGCGCAGGGACAGCGTCACGCCGCGCACGATCCGGCCGCAGACCGGCCACTGGAACAGCCCGATCGCGATGATCATCGTGACCACGCTCGGCCCGAGGACGCCGGCGATGACCACGATGACGACCAGCGACGGGAACGACATGAACACGTCCGCGGCCCGCATGACCAGGCCGTCGACCCAGCCGCCGAGCAACCCGGCGAGGCCACCGAGGACGGTGCCGACGACGACCGCCAGCCCGGCCGAGAGGATGCCGACGCCGAGCGAGATCCGCCCGGCGAACAGCAGCCGGGAGAGCACGTCGCGGCCGGTGGAGTCGGTGCCGAGCCAGTGCTCGCCGCCCGGCGCGGCCCGCGCGGCCAGGAGGTCGATCTGGTTGGGGTCGTGCCCGGACAGCGGCCGCGCGAACAGCGCCGCCAGGATCACGAGGAAGAGGAACACGAGGCTGGCCAGGGCGGCCGGGTTGCGCCGGAACCGCCGCAGCGCCCCGCGCCGCGGGCTGGCCTCGGCGACGCCGGCCACCTCGTCCGCCACCTGAGGGATCGTCATCGCAGCCTCACCCGGGGGTCGACGAGCGTGTACAGGACATCGGCGAGCAGGTTCGACAGCAGCACCAGGATGGCGATCAGCAGCGCGAAGCCGATGATCACCGAGTAGTCGTGCTGGTTGACGGAGCTCACCGCGAGCTGGCCCATGCCCGGCCAGGCGAAGACCTGCTCGATGACGACCGCGCCGGCCAGCAGCTGCGGCACGTTGGAGGCGACGACCGTGAGCAGGGGGATCAGCGAGTTGCGGAAGGCGTGGCGCAGGACCACCCGGCGGGGCGGTGCGCCCTTGGCCTCGGCGGTGCGCACGTAGTCCGCCTGCAGCTCGGTGATCATGGAGCTGCGGACGTACCGCATGAACGGCCCGGAGTTGCCGAAGCCCAGGATGAGCGCCGGCAGGACGAGATGGCGGATCGTGTCCAGCAGGCTCGGCGCGGTCGGATCGGAGATGCCCGATGACGGCAGCCATTGCAGTTTCAGCGTGAAGAAGTAGATGGCGATCAGCGCGACGAAGAACACCGGGATCGACACGGAGCCGAGGCTCACCACGGTCGCGGAGTAGTCCACGACGGTGTTGCGGCGGCGGGCCGCGGCGATGCCGAGCGGGATGGCGACCAGCAGCGAGATGAGCAGCGCGACGCCCATCAGCTCGATGGTCGGGCCGATGCGCTCGGCGAGCACCTCGGTCACCGGGCGCCCGTTGAGCAGCGAGTAGCCGAGGTCGCCCTGCACGGCGTTGACGAGCCAGTGCCAGTACTGCACGACGACCGACTGGTCCAGGCCGAGCTCGTGGCGTTTCTGCGCGATGAACTCGGCGCTGCCGGCGTTGAGCTGATCGGCCGGGACCTGCATGGCGATCGGGTCGCCGGGTGTCTTGTGCACCAGGCCGAAGATCGCGACGGTGATCAGGAAGAACACCAGCACGTTCACCAGCAGTCGGCGGACGAGGTACGCCCCCAAGTCACCCTCCTCTCACGGTGAGAAGCCGGGCGGGTGCGCGTGCACCCGCCCGGCCTCGGCGGTCCTTATCCGCTGATCGTCCAGCTGGCCGGGTCCCAGAAGTTCGCGTCCTGGGAGCCCGGGGCCCGGAAGCCCTGGACCTTCTTGCTCACGCCCCACAGACCGTACGGGTTGTACAGCCACATCAGGTCGACCTGCGCGTTGGACTCGACGGCGGCCTGGTCGTAGAGGCTCTTGCGCTGGGCCGCGTCGACGGTCTGGTTCGCCTGCGTCATCAGCTGGTCGAGCTTCTGGTCGCAGAAGAAGTTGATGTTGCCGCCGGCCGGGTGCTGCTGCACGCACGCCGTGATCACGTTGATCGCGGAGGAGTCGACGGCGTAGTTGCCGCCGCCGTACAGCGTCATGTCGTACGACTTGTCCTTGTACGTGCCGGCGATGTTGGCCGCCTGGATGTTGACCAGGTTGACCTTCACGCCGACCGCGGCCAGCTCGCTCTGCACGATCGTGGCGGTCGCGTCCCGGTCCCGCTGGCCGTGCACCCACTGCAGGTTGATCGTGCGGTTCGGGTCCCACCCGGCCTCGGCGAGCAGCTGCTTGGCCTTGTCGACGTTCTTGGCGTAGTCGTTGAGGCCGGACGGCGAGTTGGCCTTCGCGAAGTCCGACAGCCGGACCTCGGCCTTGTTCATCAGGACCGTCTTGACGATCTGCTGGCGGTCCACGGCGTAGAGGAACGCCTGGCGGACGCGGGCGTCCTTGAAGTAGTCCTTGGACTGGTTGAGCGCGATGCGCACGAACCCGGCGCCCGGCTTCTCCTGTGTCGCGACGCCGCTGAATCCGGAGACGGTGGCCGCGTCGGTCGGCGAGTAGGAGGCGATGTCGATGCCGCCGTTGCCCAGCTGCGCGGTCGCGACATCGGACGTCATCGGCTTGAGGTAGACATCCTTGATCTTCGCGGGACTGCGGTAATTGGGGTTGGCCGTGACATGCACATACTGATTGGTCTTGTACTCCACGAAGGTGTACGGACCCATCCCGACCGTCGGCTTGCGGAAGAACTCGTCCTTGGCCACGGCGTCCGGGGCGTCCTTGCCCAGCACGTGCTCGGGCAGGATCCACGGGTAGCCGATGACGGCGAGCAGCCCGAAGTTCGGCTGGGCGGCCTTGATGACGAACGTGTTGTCGTCCGGCGCCGAGAACCCGCTGATCGCCGGGGCCTTGCCGGAGGTGAAGTCGGCGACACCGGCGACACCGGCGTAGCTGCCGGCCGTGGCGCTGGTCGTCTTCGGGTTGGCCAGCAGGCTGTAGGTGAACAGCACGTCCTTGGAGGTGAACGGCTGCCCGTCACTCCACTTGAGGCCCTTGCGCAGGTGGAACGTGAACGTCGTCGCGTCCGCGGACACGTCGTAGGTCTCGGCGAGGCGCGGCTGCAGCTTGTAGTCGGGGTCGACGGCGAGCAGGCCCTCGTAGACGAAGGACATGACCTGCGAGTCGGCGCCGTTGAGCGGAGCGAGGGGGCTGAACACGCCGGCCGGCTCCTGGTAGAGGTACACGTTCAGCGAAGACTTGCCGGCCGCGGCCGGCGTGTCGGTCTTCGGGCCGGTACAGGCGGCCGAGGCGAGTAATGCCGCGACCGCGGCGCCGGCAAGGAACACCCGTTTCATGGGCACCTCTTTGTATCTGGGGGGTTGGCATGGGCGGAGGGTTGGGCGCGGCCTCAGGCCACCGTGTTGCGCAGTGTTCCCAGCGGGCCCATCTCGACGACCATCTCGTCGCCGGACTTGAGGAACTCACCGGTCGCGGCCCCGACGCCGGAGGGGGTGCCGGTGAGGATGACGTCACCGGGTTCCAGCGTCATGAGCCGTGAGGCGTGTGCGATCAGCTCGGCCACCGAGAAGATCATGTCCTTGGTCGAGCCGAGCTGCTTGGTGACGCCGTTGACGTCGATGCGGATCGGGATCGCCTGGGGGTCGCCGGCCTCGTCGGCGCTGAGCAGCCACGGGCCGAGGGGCGCGAAGCCGTCGCACCACTTGCCGGCCAGCCAGTCGAAGAACCAGACGGCCTTGTCGTCGGTGTCGCGCTCGAAGCCGTAGTCGACGCTGCGGGCGGAGACGTCGTTGGAGGCCATGTAGCCGGCCACGTGGTCGAGGGCCTCGGCCTGCGGGATGTTCCGGCCGGCGCGGCCGATCACGACCGCGAGCTCGGTCTCCCAGTCGACCTCTTTGCTGATGTCGGGCAGCGGGATGACCGCGCCGGGGCCCACGATCGACGTCGGCGGTTTCAGGAACAGCCGCGGTGAGAGGCGCGACTTGTCGAGGGGCTCCCCACCGGTCTCGGTCACGTGGTCCTGGTAGTTGGCCGCCGCGGCCAGCAGCTTGCCGGGCCGTTGCAGCGGGGCCAGCAGGGTCACCGCGGCCAGGGCGACGCTCTCCCCCGGACCGTCCCCTGTGGACAGACCGGCCTCGACCAGGCGCTGCAGGTCACCGTCGCCCAGTTCGACGACGGTGTCGCCGGTCTCCAGGCGGCCGTGGCGCACGGCGCCGTCCCGCAGGTAGCTAACGAACCGCATCGAGCGCCACTCCCCGGTTTTCCTTGATGGACTGCTGGGCCGCCTCGACGATCCGCTGCGCGCGGGCGGCATCGCGCGGGCCGAGCTCGGCCCGGCCGGTGCGCACGCCGGCGGCGAGCACGTCGAGCAACGTGTCGACGGTGCTGGGACCGGTCCAGGCCTGGTGCGTCGCCGTGGCCGTGTGGACCCGCAGCGCCGGCCGGGTCGCGTCGATGACGAGCACGCCGTGGGAGCCGCTGATGCGGTACCGATGCAGGAGCAGGCCGGACGGGGCGACACCCTGCACCGCGGGCACCCGGCCGCAGACGATGGTGCTGGTGACGCCGTTATCGTGGTCGAGCTGCACCGTGTCCAGGGGGCCGCCGGTGGCACTGACGCGTGTGACAGCCAGGCCGAGCAGGTCACAGACGATGTCGATGGGGTACAGGCCGAGGTTGAGCAGCTCGCCGCCGGGTGCGGGGTCGCCGCCGGCCACGATGAAGTCGCACTGGACGTTCCACGGCAGCCCCACCCGCCCCGCGCGCACCGCCGCCTTCGCCGAGCGCAGGGCGCCGCCGAGCCGCTGATGGTGGGCCGGAACAACAACCACGCCGTGCTCCTCGGCGAGCTCGGCCAGCCGGTCGCACTCCTCGGCCGTCGCGGCCAGGGGCTTGTCGGCGAGGACGTGCCTTCCGGCCCGGATCTCGCGCTCGATCGTGGCTGCTCGCTGTTCCAGCGGGACGGTTACCGAAACAACCGGTGCGGCCTCGTCGTCGACGATCGTGAACTCGGGGTGCCGGTCGAACGCGGGCCTGTACATGTCGCGCTGGTGGTTCTGGGTTCCGATCCCGGCCTCGCCGAGCAACCGCACCGGGATCATGCGAGCACCTCGGCCAATGGCACTGTTTCACCTGTCGCGATGGAGCGCTCGGCGGCGACGCCCATGGCGACCGCGAGCACCGCGTCGTCGACCGGCATGAGCGGCGGCGCGCCCCCGATGCTGTCCAGCCAGGCCCGCAGCTGCACCGCGAACCCGTTGCCGCCGGCCGCCGGCACGAGCGCCGGACCGCCCTCGGCGTAGAGCACCGCGGCCTCGCCGTCCCAGTCCTGCCGGACCGCGCCGCCGCTGCCCGCGACGAACAGCTCCCGCTGGTTGAACGAGCCCGGCCGGTGGGCCCGGCTCATCTCGCACACCGCGGTGGCCCCGTTCGCGTAGTCCACCACCATCTCCAGGTAGTCGTAGATGCCGAGCTCGGTGGCGGTCTGCTTGCGGCCCCGGGCCCGCACGGCGACCGGCCGCGCGCCGAGCCACCAGGTGGCCAGGTCGAGCAGGTGGACGCCGTTGTGCAGGGCGTGCCCGCCGGACTTGGCCGGGTCGTTGACCCAGGCGCTCCAGTCGGGCCAGATCCAGCCGCCGAGGATGGCCAGGCGGACCAGGAACGGCTCGCCGATGTCGGCGATCGCGGCCTTGACGGCGCGGCCGTAGTCGTAGGCCCGGTGGGTGTGCGCGGCCGCCAGGACCAGGTCTTTTCCGGCGAACGCGGCCTGCAGGGCGCGCGCGTCTGCGACCGTGGTGGTCAGGGGTTTCTCGATGAGCAGGTGCTTGCCGGCGGCGGCGACCGCGGCGCCGATGCCGGCGTGCGTGAAGTTCGGCGTGCACACGATCGCGGCGTCCACGTCCGGCCACGCGAGGGCCGAGGCGAGGTCGCTCGCGTGCGGGATGCCACCCTGGGAGCGGGCGAACGCGGCCGCCCGGCCGGGGTCGACATCGACGATCCCGGCGATGCGGGCACCCGGCGTCACGGCGACCGCAGCACTGTGTGCATCGGCGATGAACCCGGCGCCGACCAGCAGAATGCCGATCTCGTCCGCTGCCACCCAGCCCTCCTCCACGATGAGTGTGCCAGTTGTTTGGAACGAAGTTTCATGTCCCGCGGGGAACCTGTCAAGGTCCACTCATTGCAACATGGAACGTCTTGCCATGTTGTTACCACGTGGCCTAGCGTCCCGGGCATGCCCTCTGCACAACGGCGGGAGGCCCCGCGCGGACAGGCGATCGCCGAGCGGGCCGCCCGAGTCATCCCCGGCGGCGTCAACTCCTCCACGCGATACATCGGCGAGCCGTACTCCTTCACCGGCGCCGGCGGCGCCTACGTGACGGACGCCGACGGCCGCCGCTACCTCGACTACCACGCCGCGTTCGGCGCGATCCTGCTCGGCCACAACCACCCGGTCGTCAACGACGCCGTCCGGTCCGCGCTCGACGGCATCGACCTCGTCGGCCTCGGCGTCACCGAGGGCGAGGTCCGGCTGGCGGAGCGGGTCGTCGAGCTCATCCCGTCGGCCGAGTCGATGATCGCGACGATGAGCGGCTCGGAGGCCACCGCCCAGGCGATCCGGCTGTCCCGGGCCGCGACCGGCCGCGATCTCCTCGTCAAGTTCCAGGGCGGGTTCCACGGCTGGACCGACTCGGTCGCCCGCAACGTCATCTCGGCCCCGGACAAGGCCTACGGCCGCGACCCGCTCTCCGAGGGCATCCTGCCCCAGGCCATCGACGCGACGCTCATCGCCGAGTTCAACGACCTCGACTCGGTGATCGCGCACTTCGACGCCAACCCGGACCGCATCGCCGCGGTGATCCTCGAGCCCATCCCGCACAACGTCGGCGCGCTGCTGCCCACCCGGGAGTTCGTCGAGGGCCTGCGCACCCTGACCCGCGACCGCGGCGCCGTGCTCATCTTCGACGAGGTCATCACCGGCTTCCGGCACGCGCTCGGCGGCTACCAGGAGGTCGTCGGGGTCACGCCCGACCTGACCACGTTCGGCAAGGGCATGGCCAACGGCTATCCGGTCGGCGGGGTCGCCGGCCGCCGGGACCTGATGGAGCGCTTCAACGGCCGCACCGGCGACGTGCTGCTGGCCGGCACGTTCAACGGCAACCCGATCGGCTGCGCCGCCGCCCTCGCCACCATCGACCACCTGGCCGCCAACCCCGACTTCTACACCCGCACCCACGAGCTCGGCGCCCGCATGCGCGACGGCCTCGCCGCCCTCACCGCCGAGCTCGGCATCGAGGCCACCGTGGCCGGCTTCGGCGGCGTGTTCGCGCTGTACTTCGCGAAGGCCCCCGTCCTGGGCTACCGCGACCTCATGCGCAACAACGACGCCGCCTACATCGCCTTCCACCGCGGCATGACCGAGCGCGGCTTCCTCATGCTGCCGATGGCCCTGAAACGCAACCACATCAGCGGCGCACACACCGCTGAGGAGATCGACCAGTCCCTCGAAGCCGCACGCGAGGTCCTGCGCTCGCTGCGCCCCCTGCTGGAGGTCTGATGGCGTTCCACCTGAAGTCGCCCACCGGCAGCGCCGCCGCCGCGGTGTCCGGGGTCGCCGAGACCGTCGCGACCGTCATCGCCGACGTCGAGGCCCGCGGCGACGAGGCCGTGCGCGAATACTCCGAGAAGTTCGACAAGTGGTCGCCGCCCAGCTTCCGGCTCTCCCCCGAGGACATCGAGCGGATCGTCGGCGGGGTCGACCGGCAGGTCATCGACGACATCCGGACCGTGCAGCGCAACGTCGGCGACTTCGCCCGCCGGCAGCTGGAGTCGCTGCAGGACTTCGAGGTCGAAACGCTGCCGGGGGTGTACCTCGGGCAGCGCTCCATCCCCGTGTCCGCGGCGGGCGCCTACGTCCCCGGCGGCCGCTACCCCCTGGTCGCCTCCGCGCACATGACGGTGGTGACGGCCAAGGTCGCCGGTGTCCCCCGGGTCGCCGCCTGCACGCCCCCGATCCGCGGCGAGATCCCGGCGGCGACGGTCGCGGCGATGCACCTGGCCGGCGCCGACGAGATCTACCTGCTCGGCGGGGTCCAGGCGGTCGCCGCCCTGGCCGTGGGCACCGGCTCCATCGCGAAGGTCGACCTCCTGGCCGGCCCCGGCAACGCCTACGTCGCCGAGGCCAAGCGGCAGCTCTTCGGCCGCGTCGGCATCGACCTGTTCGCCGGCCCGACCGAGATCCTGATCGTCGCCGACGGCGCCGCCGACCCGTTCATCGTCGCCGTGGACCTGCTCAGCCAGGCCGAGCACGGCCCCGACTCCCCCGCCATCCTGATCTGCTCCTCCGAGGCCGTGGCCCGCAAGGCCCTCGAGCACGTCGAGGCGCTGCTGCCGGGGATGCCGACCAACGACTACGCCGGCCCCGCCTGGCGCGACCACGGCCAGATCATCGTCACGGACACGACGGACGAAGCGTTCGCGGTGGCCAACACCTTCGCCGCCGAGCACGTCCAGGTCCTGACGGCCGAGCCGCGGCGGGCCCTGGCGCTGATGCACGACTACGGCGCCCTGTTCCTGGGCGAGGAGACCTGCGTGTCGTACGGCGACAAGGTCATCGGCACCAACCACACCCTGCCCACCCGCGGCGCCGCGCGCTACACGGGCGGCCTGTGGGTCGGCAAGTACCTGAAGACCGTCACCTACCAGGAGATCACCAACCGCGACTCCAGCGCCGAGCTCGGGCGGCTGTGCGGCCGCGCGGCCCGCGTGGAGCTGTTCGAGGGCCATGCCCGCTCCGGCGACGCCCGGGCCGCGAAGTACGCCGGTGATCCCCTACCGTGGGCCGTATGATCTTCGGACCCGGCCAGCGCGTCCTGTTCATCGGCGACAGCATCACGGACGCCGGCCGCACCGGCCCGCTCCCGCCCTACGGCGACGGGTATCTCAACCTGCTCCGCGCCCTGGTCACCGCCCGCCACCCGGAGGTGCCGCTGACGTGGCTCAACCGGGGGATCTCCGGCAACACCGTCCGGCACCTGCGCGAGCGGTGGCAGCGCGACGCGATCGACGAGCGCCCGGACTGGCTGTCGGTGATGATCGGCATCAACGATGTGTGGCGCGCGTTCGGCGACCGCCCGCACGAGGCGGTACCCCCGCCGGAGTTCGAAGCCACACTGCGGGCGCTGCTGACCGAGGCGGTGGAGGCGACGGGGTGCCGCCTGATCGTCGCCACGCCGTACTTCATCGAGCCGGACCTGGCCGATCCGCAGCGCACGCGGAGTGACCGCTATGCGGCCGTGGTCCGGAAGGTGGCTTCGGACCACGGCGCTCTGCTGGTCGACACCCAGGCGACGTTCGACCGCCTGCTCACCCACCGCCCGCCGGCGGCGTGGGCCCCGGACCGCGTCCACCCCGGCATCGAGGGCCACACGGCTCTGGCCCTGGCGTTCCTCGAGGTCATCGAAGGTTAGGGTCGACCAGCAGTTTGGGGCCCGGGCCGGCCGTCGCGGGGCGGTGGCCGGCCAGGACCGCGGGGACGTCGGCCAGGCCGATGGTGGCGCCCACGAGGGGGCGGGGGTCGACGGAGTTCCAGGCGTAGGCGGCGATGGCGCCGGGCAGGCCCGCGGACGCGCCCAGGATGCCGACCGCGGTGACGTCCTTCAGCGCGATCTCGCGGGAGTCGACGTCGCTGCGGACGCCGGACAGGCCGATGTAGACGAGCCGGCGGCCGGGCTCGACCAGGTCGAGGGCGAGCGCCGGGGCCTGCGGGTCGTTGGTGGCGTCGACCACGGCGTCCCAGGCCAGGTCCGGCAGGTCGGGGCGGGTCCAGGCGCCCTGGAAGCCGAGCTCCCGGGCCAGGGCCAGCTGGGCCGGGTCGCGGCCCAGGAGGTGCACCTCGGCCTTGGCGGCCCGGGCGAACAGGGCGGTGAGCAGCCCGATCGTCCCCGTGCCGAGGACCAGCAGCCGCTCGCCGGGCGCGAGGGCGGCCGCGTGCACGCACCGCAGCGCGTTGCCGCCCGGCTCGACCATGGCCCCGGCCGCCGCGTCGAGGTCGTCGGGCAGGTCGTGCAGGGTGTGGGCGGGGACGGCGAGGCGCTCGGCGAGGGCACCCGGGATCGCGCCGCGGATGCCGACCTCGTCGCGGGCCGCGCACACGTGGTGCCGGCCGGAGAGGCAGCGCACGCACCGGCCGCAGCCGATCATCGTGTCGCCGGTGACCCGGCGGCCCAGCAGCGACTCGTCCACATCGGGCCCGACGGCGGTGACCACGCCGCACCATTCGTGCCCGGGCCGCACCGGATACGCCGTGATGCCGCTGTGGAAGTAGCTGAGCTCACCGGTGAACAGCTCGACGTCGGTCCCGCAGACCCCGGCCCGCTCCACGTCGACGACGACCTGGCCGGGCCCGGCGACAGGGTCGGGCACGTCCAGGACCGCGGCCGCCCGCGGCCCGGTCAGGACGAGGGCGCGCACGCGGGCTTCACCCACGGTGCCGTCGGCAGCCCACGGGCCCCGACCTTGACGGTGAACAGCTTCCCGGAGTCCGGGTAGGCGGCGCGCCGCTCCCGGGGCACGCCCCGGGCGGCGGTCGTGATGACGAGGGTGTCCAGGTCCGGACCGGCGAACGCGACGCTGGAGGTGTTGGGGGCAGCCACCTCGACCACGCCGAGCAGCGCGCCCTCGGGGCTGCGGCACTCGACCCGGGCCCCGCCCCAGACCGCGATCCACAGGTTGCCGTCGGCGTCGGCGCACATCCCGTCGGGGTGGCCGCCGTCGGCGATGGTGACCAGGTCGCGGCGCTCCCCCATCGCACCGGTCGCCGGGTCGTACTCCCGCACCCGGACCAGGTTGCGCAGCGTGTCGATGCTGTAGAACAGGTCACCGGCCGGGCTCCAGGCCAGCCCGTTGGACAGGTCCAGGTCGGCGTCGACGACGGTGACGCCCGCATCGTCGAGCCGGACCAGGATCTCCTCGCCCGTGCGCTCGTCCTGCGCCAGGCTGCCGACCAGGAACCGCCCGGCCGGGTCGACGGCGCCGTCGTTCAGGCGGCTCTCGCGGTCGGGTGGCAGTACCCGGGCGATGGCTTCTCGGCTCTGGTCGTTGTTCAGGAGTGTCAGCGTGTGGCGCTCCGCGACCAGGAGCGCACCGTCCGCGGCCACGGCGACCGCCCCGACGGTGTCATCGAACGTCCACGAGCGTTTCGTGGCGATCGGCCCGGACTCCGTCAGTGACCCCTCATGCACCGTGTTGTTCAGGATGTCGACCCACAGCAGCCGGCCTCGGGGCGCGTCCCACACGGGGCCCTCGCCCAGGGCATAGGTGGATTCGGAGGCCGGACTGGCGGAGTACCGCATACCGGGGACAGTACTACTCTCATGGACATGGCCGGGCGACGCAGCGCGCAGTGGTACTCCGGGGACGACCGTAACAGTTACATCCATCGAGCCTGGATGCGCCGGGGGCTGCCCGCGGACGCGTTCGACGGGCGGCCGCACATCGCGATCGCCAACACGGCGAGTGACCTGACCCCCTGCAACGCGCACCTCGACGAGGTCGCGAAGAGCGTCGCCAACGGGGTCTACGAGGCCGGCGGGATTCCGCTCGACCTGCCCGTCGTCTCGCTCGGTGAAACACAGGTCAGGCCGACGGCGATGCTGTGGCGCAACATGGCCGCGATGGCGACCGAGGAGATGCTGCGGGCCAACCCGATCGACGGGGTGGTGCTGCTCGGCGGGTGCGACAAGACGATCCCGGCGCTGCTCATGGCCGCCTGCTCGGTCGACCTGCCGGCGGTCGTGGTGCCCGGCGGCCCGATGCTGACCGGGACGTTCCGGGGCGTGCCGCTCGGGTGCGGCACCGACGTCTGGAAGCTCTCCGAGGAGGTCCGCGCCGGCACCCTGTCCGAGCGCGCGTTCCTGGACTCCGAGTCCTCCATGATCCGCAGCAAGGGCCACTGCAACACGATGGGTACCGCCTCCACGATGGGCCTGCTCGCCGAGGTTCTCGGGATGACGTTGCCGGGCATCGCCGGCATTCCGGCCGCGGACAGCCGCCTGCTGGCCGCGTCCCACGCCACCGGCGTCCTCGCCGTCGACCTGGTCAACCGCGACCACCGCCCGAGCGCCGTGCTGAGCAAGGCCTCGTTCCACAACGCGATCGTCGCCCTGGCCGCGCTCGGCGGGTCCACCAACGCGGTCGTGCACCTGCTCGCCATCGCCGGCCGCGCGGGCGTCGAGCTGACCCTGGACGACTTCGACCGCATCGGCGCGGGGGTGCCGCTGCTGGTGGATCTGCAGCCGGCCGGCCGGTTCCTCATGGAGGACCTGCACCGGGCCGGTGGCCTGCACGCCGTCCTGGCCGAGGTGGCCGACCGGCTCGACCCGGACGCGATCACCGTGACCGGCCGCCCGCTGGTCGAGCCGCTGAGCGACACCCACATCTGGGACGCGGAGGTGATCCGCACCCGGGCCGAGCCGCTGCAGCCGCACGCCGGGATCGCCGTCCTGCGCGGCAACCTGGCCCCGGACGGCGCCGTCATCAAGCCGGCCGCCGCGTCCCCGCACCTGCTGCGCCACCGCGGGCCCGCGGTCGTCTTCGACTCCGTCGAGGACCTGCACGCCCGGCTCGACGACCCGGGGCTGGACATCACCGCCGACTCGGTCATCGTCCTGCGGGGCTGCGGCCCGAAGGGGTATCCGGGCATGCCCGAGGTCGCCAACACGCCGATCCCGGCCAAGCTCCTGGCCGAGGGCGTCCGCGACATGGTGCGGATCTGCGACGGCCGGATGAGCGGCACCGCCTACGGCACCGTCGTGCTGCACGTGGCCCCGGAGGCGGCCGCCGGTGGCCCCCTGGCCCGGGTCCGCACCGGCGACGTGATCGTCCTGGACGTCGCCGCCCGCACCCTGCACGTGGAGGCCGACCTGGACGCCCGCGAGCCCTCACCGGAGTTCCTGGCCGCCCTGGCCCGGCCGACGCGCGGGTGGGAGCGACTCTACGTCGACACCGTCCGCCAGGCCGACACCGGCGCCGACCTGTCGTTCCTGGTCGGTGCCAGCGGTGACCAGGTGCCCCGCGAGTCGCACTGAGGGTTTTCAGCCTGGTGTCAGTAGGCAGAACTCGTTGCCTTCCGGGTCGCGCAGCACCTTCCAGTGGATGTCGCCCACGTCGACGGGGGTGGCGCCGAGCTTCCGCAGCCGGTCCGCCTCGGCCTCCAGGTCGTCGCCGGGGTACGGGCGC
Source organism: Dactylosporangium sp. NPDC051541 (assembly GCF_044454505.1). Lineage (NCBI taxonomy): Bacteria > Bacillati > Actinomycetota > Actinomycetes > Micromonosporales > Micromonosporaceae > Dactylosporangium > Dactylosporangium sp. NPDC051541. Next base: position 21,723 of record NZ_JBITDU010000010.1, on the reverse strand, counting down.
AGGTCGAGGTGGACGCGGTTCCAGCCGGTCTTGACGTCGGGCGTGCGCAGGAACTGCAGATATGGGCCGACTCCCGTCGCGGAGCGCAGCACCGCGTTGCTGTCGCTCTCCCGGAGCAGGGTCCAGTCCGTGGCCGCGCTGTAGAACCGGGCCATCGCGTGAGGGTCGGCGCAGTCGACGATCACCGTGGAGATGGGACCGGTGTCGTGGTCCGGGTCGTGCCAGTCGAGGACGCAGAACTCGTTGCCCTCCGGGTCGGCCATGGTCACCCACGACACGTCGGCGCCCTGACCGATGTCGACCGGTGCCGCGCCGAGCTCGCGCAGGCGGGCGACCAGCTCCGTCTGATGCGCCGTGGAGGTGGTGGCCAGGTCGAGATGGACCCGGTTCTTCCCCACCTTCGGCTCGGACGACTTCACCAGGTCGATGACGACGGCGGCCGGATCGGGGTAGTGGAAGCCCGGGGGCTCGAGGTTGGTCACCCCGGGGCCCTCGCTGGAGATCTCCCAGCCGAGCGCCGCCGCCCAGAACGCGCCGAGGGCCGCGTCGTCCCGGGCCTTCATGTTGACCTGTACCAACCGCGTCGCCATGCCGATGATCATAGTTCGATCGGGTTCGAGCCTGAACGGTTCTGTTCGCTTCCTGGTGCGCGCGTCGGCTGAAACGCTGCCATGGGTGGCATGAAGGCATTGAGATCGATGATGGTCGTGCTGGCCGTGCTGGCCGGGGCGCTCGTCGGAGCCCAGCCCGCGAGTGCCGCAACTGCTCTGGTGTACGCCACGTTCAAAGGTGACGCGGCGGCCGACGAGGAGCTGTGGCTGTATCAGTCGACGAACGGCGGCACGAGCTACGGCGTGCTCGCCGACACCAACTTCCGGGGCCCGACCGGCGTGCTGCGCGACCCCAGCATCCTGAAGTACAACGGCCGCTACTTCATCGCCTACACGGTGCAGTCGTGGACGACGAACAGCACCTACTTCAACATCGCGTCGAGCACGAACCTGACGACCTGGACGAACATCGCGAGCGTCCAGTCCGGGATCGCCAGCACGAAGTACACGTGGGCCCCGGAATTCTATGTCGAGGGCAGCAGCGTGAAGCTCATCGTCAGCGTCGCGGCCAGCACCTGTTCCAGCTGCTTCCGGCCGTACGTGTACACCGCCCAGAACGCGGCCCTCACGTCGTGGAGCGGGCCGGCGCAGATGTGGGGCCTGGGCACGAACCACATCGACACGTTCGTGGTGAAGTCCGGCTCGACCTGGCACGCGTTCACGAAGAACGAGACGACGAAGTACATCGAGCACTGGACGACCACCGCGCACCTCACCGAGGGCTGGGTCAACCGCGGCAACCTGTGGACATCAGGTTACGAAGGCCCGTCGCTGGTGAAGCTCGACGACGGCCGCTGGCGTATCTACGTTGATAAATACACGAACGGTGGCATCTGGACCGCGACGAGCTCCGATCTCAACTCCTGGACCGGGCTGAGCGCCGTCACCTGCGCCGGCTGCCGCCACGGTACCGCCATCGCCAAGTGATCTCCGCCGCCGAGTGATCGAAGAGGACACCGCCATGTTCCGAAGAATCGCCGCATTGCTCGCTGTTGTCTGTGTTTCGCTGGCCGCCGCTGCCACCCCGGCCAGTGCCGCCGCCGTCAACGTCCTCAGTGGACTGCAGATGCGCGACACCGCCGGGAATCTCCTGCACGCCCACGGCGGCGGGGTCATCAAGGTGGGGTCGTACTACTACTGGTTCGGCGAGGACCGCAACACCAACGACACGTTCCGCTACGTCGACGTGTATCGCTCCACCGACCTGCGCACCTGGGAGTTCCGCAACCACGTGCTGACCCAGTCGTCGAGCTCGGAGCTGGCCTCGGCGAAGATCGAACGACCCAAGGTGATCTACAACAGCTCGACCGGGCAGTACGTCATGTGGATGCACAAGGAGAACGGCAGCGACTACGGCGAGGCCCGGGCCGCGGTCGCGACCTCGTCCACGGTCGATGGAACTTACACGTATCGCGGCAGCTTCCGCCCGCTCGACTACATGTCCCGGGACATCACGCTGTTCCGCGACGACGACGGCACCGCATACATGATCTCGGCCGCCAACGAGAACGCCGACCTGCACGTGTACCGCCTCACGTCCGACTACCTCGGGGTGAGCGCCCGGGTGCAGCGCCTGTGGCCGGGCTCGTCCCGCGAGGCGCCGGCGATGTTCAAACGCAACGGGGTGTACTTCCTGCTGACCTCGGCCGCCACCGGCTGGGGCCCCAACCAGCAGAAGTACGGCACCGCGACAAGCGTCACCGGCACGTGGAGCGGGCTGTCGAACGTCGGCGACAACACGGCGTTCGGCTCGCAGACCGCCTACGTGCTGCCGGTGCAGGGCACCGCCGGCACCGCGTACCTGTACCTGGGCGACCGGTGGGCCGGGGCGTGGGGCGGGCCGGTGAACGACTCGCAGTATGTGTGGCTGCCGCTGTCGTTCCCGAGCAACACGTCGCTGAGCCTGACGTGGGCGCCGCAGCTGAGCATCGACGCGGCGGCTGGAACCGTTGCCGGGACCGCCGGCCCGGCCGAGCAGCTCGTGGCCCGGCACAGCGGCAAGTGCCTGGACGTGAGCTCGGGCTCGGCCGCTGACAGTGCGCGGACGTTGCAGTACACCTGCGGAACCGGACTCAACCAGCGCTTCACCGTCCAGGACCTGGGCAACGGCTACGTCCGGCTGGTCGCCCGGCACAGCGGCAAGTGCCTGGACGTGAACGGCGCCTCGACCGCCGACGGGGCGACGGTGCTGCAGTGGACCTGCGGCGGCGGCACCAACCAGCAGTGGCAGGTCCAGAGCGCGGGCTCCGGGTACGTCCGCTTCGTGGCCCGGCACAGCGGCAAGTGCCTCGACGTGGCCGACGCCTCGACCGCCGACGGTGCCGCTGGGCTGCAGTGGACGTGCGGCAGCGGCACCAACCAGCAGTGGACCCGCCGCGTGGTCGCCTGATCCGCACCGCCCGACGCAACGGGTACCGGGGCCGCGCAACCCGCGCCCCCGGTACCGCCGGCGACACCATGCCGCCGGGCCTGCAGGACACCACCGCTCGCCTGACGACCCTGGGCCGACCGGTCACGAAGGCTGCAACACAACGCAACCGCCGCGCCGCGGCACTAGTCGATGAGCGGGAAGAACCGGGCGACGGCCGCCACCGGGCCGCGGCCCGACTGGTCGCGGCCGCTGTAACCGGCGACCAGGGCCCGCACGGCGTTGCCGAGCTCGGTCAGCTCCTGCGGCGTCAGGTACACCACCTCGCTGAACGCCTGGTCCCGCCGCCAGCGCTGCGGGGCCCGGTCACGCACCGACAGCCAGTGCTGATAGCTCTCGTCCTCGAGACCGCGGTGCAACGAACTTTGCAAAGCCTCCGTCTCTGGTACGCCCCGGAGCCGCCACGGCCGCGCCCGCCCCTCGGCGGCCACCTCCTCGACCAGGCCGTAGCGGGCCAGCTGCCGGAGGTGGAACGAATACAGCCCGGAGCTGCCGCCCAGCTCCCGCGCGGCTTCCGTGGACGTCACCGTCCCCCGCGAGCGCAGCAGGGCCACCAGCGCGGCCCGCACCGGGTGGTCCAGGGCGGCTTGTTCTTCCGTCACGTTGCACACTATCCTCCTTTGCAAGGTACTTTGCAAAGGAGGTCGGGCGCATGAGCATCGTTCCGGTCCGGACGTTCGGCGACCCCGTGCTGACCACCGCGGCCGACCCGGTCACGTCGTTCGACGCGGAGCTGCGCCGGCTGGTCCGCGACCTGTTCGACACCCTGGCATCGCAGCAGGGCTCGGGCCTGGCCGCGGTCCAGATCGGCGTCGGGCTGCGGGCGTTCGTGTTCCACGTCGACGGCGTGCGCGGGCACCTGGTCAACCCGGTCCTCGAGTTCCCGGACAGCGAGGAGCAGGACGGACCCGAGGGCTGCCTGTCGATGCCGGGCCTCTACTTCGACACGGTCCGCCGGCAGCACGTGGTCGCGCGGGGCCGCTCCGACCGCGGCGACCCGGTCCAGGTGGTCGGCTCGGGCGAGCTGGCCCGCTGCCTGCAGCACGAGACCGATCACCTGGACGGCGTGCTGTTCATCGACCGCATGGACGCCGCCCGCCGCCGCGCCGCCATGCGGGCCGTCCGGGCCGCGCCGTGGTTCGGTGACCCGGCGCCGCCGCTCGATGGCCCGGCAGCGTCGCTCGATGGCCCGGCAGCGTCGCTCGGTGGTTCGGCAGCGCCGCTCGGTGGCCCGGTGGCGCCGGTCGGTGGGCCGGTGCCGCGGGTGAAGGTGCGCCCTCACCCGCTGTACCAGCGATGAGATGCTTGCTGTTCCAGCTGTGGCGCGCGTCAGAGGTGGGTATCGGCCAGGGTGTTCCAGAACATCAGCTCGTAGTCCCGCAGCAGCCGGCCGTATTCGAGGCCCGCGTCCAGGGACTTGCCGCGGTCGAGGGCCTGCTGGATCGCCCGCTCGGCCAGGTGTTGCAGGTCCGGCGCGGGGGTGGCGAAGAAGTCGACGAAGCCACAGGCCTCATCCGGGAAGTGGTACTCGCGGCGCAGCGCCTGGGCCAGAGTGGCACAGTAGCCGCCCCACGCGGCGAAGTTCGCGGTCACGGCCAGGACCACGGCCGCCGGGTCGGCGTTGAGGGCGAGCCAGGCGAGGTACGACGGGTAGGCCTGACAGCCGGCGAGGCGGCGGTACGACGCGCGGGCCTCGGCGTCGTTGCCACCGGCGGCGGCGAGGGCGGGCAGGGTACCCAGGACGATGTTCTCGCCCTTGCCCAGGTCCGCGAAGAAGTCGGCGGTGGCCGGCTCGGTCGCGGCCGCGGCGAGGGTCAGGAACGAGCGCCGGTCACTGGGCACCAGCGCCAGCTCCTCGACCGCGAACGCACCGATCGCCGCGAGGGGCGCGGTGCCGGCGTCGATCGCGGGGACCAGGCGGTTGTGCTGCTCGCCGGGGGCGAGCTCGGTGCGGGCGCGTTCCAGCAGAGCGGTGGCGCTGGTCATCCGGGGGTTCCCTCCGTTGCGGAATAGCCGAGGAGCTCGGCGCGGGCGGGGGTACGGGCGGCCAGGCTCGCCAGTCCGAGGTAGAGCAGGCCGGCCAGGAGCCATGCCTCGACCGGGACCAGGCCCAGGTCGGGCGCCGACGTCTGGCCCGGCAGCAGCTGCAGGCCCCAGGCGCCGAACAGCATCGCGACGACGACGGACACGATCGCCGGCCAGTTCGCGAGGCCGGCCGCGCGCCAGCTCGGGATCCGTTCGACGCTGCGGCGGACACCTGTAACACGCGGCAGGAGGAACTGGTCCACGCACATGACGACGGTGGCGCTGGGCAGGGCGATCGCGGACCAGCCGGCGACGGTGAAGAAGTCCTCCTCCAGGTGCGGGAACCACCAGGCCAGCAGCGCGGTCAGGGCGGCCATGACCAGGCACGTGTACCAGCGTTTCCAGCCGCGCGCGTGGCCGGCGAGGTTCTGCCCGGCGTTGATCATTTCGTAGTAGTTGCCGTCGTTGATCGCGACCTGCAGTGCGGTGGCCAGGATCGCGCCCAGCCACAGCGCGCCGAACAGCGAGTATTCGACGGTGTAACGGAACGCGCCGCCGAAGTCGAGGGCGCTGGTCCCGGACAGGTAGCCCATCATCCAGCCGGCCGCCACGAACAAGACCAGACCCACGAAGAGCGCGATGGTGTACGGCAGCAGCGGCCACGAGAACCGGGGCCGCCCGTATCGCCAGATGTCCGGCTCGTTGCCCCACATCACCGAACCGATCGCGAGCCCGACCCCGGCCAGCAGGGACAGCTGATCCGGGCTGGACGGCCCGCTCCACACCGCGCCCGGCATATCGGTGGCGCCTTTGATCACGAGGTACCCGATCCACAGGATCATCAGCGGGGCCACCAGATACCGCGCGAATGCGGTGATGCCGGTGAAGCCGAAGATGTTGTTCACGATCCCGATCAGCGCGAGCACGATCGTGATCGCCACGATGTGTCCCCAGCCGAAGAGCCCGTCGTAGAGATTCGCCAGGACGTTGAACGCGAATGCGGTCCACCCGGCCGCGATGAGGATGAGCACGACCGACAGCAGGCCCGAGCCGAGCTTGCCGAAGATCGAGCGGGTGAGTAGGGCGTGGGTCTGGCCGGTGGTCGATCCGAGATAGGCGGCCGGCAATGCGTAGGCCAGGTAGCAGACGGCCCCGATGACCCCGGCGAGGATCGCGCGGCCGAGTGACCAGCCGGCGTCGTGGTAGGAGAATCCGAGGAAGAGGTAGGTGATGCCGGCCGCCATCGTCACCCACAGGGCGGTGAAGTGGTAGAGCGACCTGCGTTGCGACAGCGGCACCACACCGTCGCGGCTCGTCGAGTAGTCGTCATTGATCTCGTTGACGATTTCGGTCACCGCCACAGTTTCCTCTTCCCATCGACATTCGTAAAAGCCTGGATTATGTTTCAGGACGGTTACATCGGCCGCGTCGGGGAAGGTGGCTGCGATGTGCGGGATAGTCGGATGGGTCGATCTCGGTGGTGACGGCCGCGACCTGCGCCGGGAGACCGCGGCCGTGCGGGCCATGATGGGCACGATGACGCTGCGCGGCCCGGATGCCGAGGGGGTCTGGGCCCGGGAACGGGTGGCGTTCGGCCATCGCCGGCTGGCCGTGATCGACCTGCTCACCGGTGACCAGCCGATGGTGGTGGAGCACGCGGCGATCACCTACAGCGGCGAGCTGTACAACTATCGCGAGCTGCGCACCGAGCTGCGCGGGCACGGGCACGTGTTCCGGACCGAGAGCGACACCGAGGTGGTGCTGCGGGCCTATCTGCAGTGGGGCGAGGACTTCGTCGACCGGCTCAACGGGATGTACGCCTTCGGCCTGTGGGACGCCCGGCGCGAGGTGCTGCTGCTCGTCCGCGACCGGATGGGCGTCAAGCCGCTGTACTACTACACGGGCGTCGGCGGGTCGGTGCTGTTCGCGTCCGAACCGAAGGCGATCTTCGCCCACCCGCAGGCCGAGGCCGTCGTCGACGTCGCCGGGCTGCGCGAGCTCCTGGCGTTCGTGAAGACCCCCGGCCACGCGATCTACCGCGACCTGCACGAGGTCGTCCCCGGCTCCTACCTGCGGGTCTCCGCCGACGGGACCCAGCGCCGGCAGTACTGGCGGCCGTCCTACGAGGAGCACCGCGACGACCGGGAGACCACGGTCCGCACGGTCCGCGCGCTGCTCGACGACATCGTGGACCGCCAGACGGTCGCCGACGTGCCGCTGTGCGCCCTGCTCTCCGGCGGCCTGGACTCCTCGGCCATCACGGCGCTCGCGCACCACGCGCTGAGCACCCGGGGCGAGGGGCCGCTGCGCTCGTTCGCCGTCGACTTCGTCGGGCAGGTGGAACATTTCCGGCCGGACCCGCTGCGGGCGACCCCGGACGCGCCGTTCGTCCACGACGTGGTCAAGCACGTGCCGGTCGACCACGAGGACATCGTGCTGTCCTCGGCGACGCTGATGGACCCGCTGACCCGCTCCGCCGTCGTCGCCGCGATGGACCAGCCGACGTTCGGCGGCGACATCTACACCTCGCTGTACCTGCTGTTCCGGGCGGTCCGCGAGCACTCGACGGTGGCCCTGTCGGGCGAGGCGGCGGACGAGGTCTTCGGCGGCTACGCCTGGTTCCACGTCCCGGCGATCCAGCGGGCGGAGACATTTCCATGGCTGGCCCTGGGTGAGATCGCCGGCGTCCGCGGCCGGCAGTCGAGCGGATCGGCGGGTGGGTCGGAGCTGACGACCAGCGCGCTGGAGCCGGACCTGTACGAGGCGCTGCGGCTGCCCGAGTACCGCGAAGCGGCCTACCGCACCGCGATCGCCGAGGTCGAGCACGGCGACGATCCGGATCCGCACAACCGGCGGATGCGCGAGATGTCGTACCTGCACCTGACCCGGTTCGTGCAGATCCTGCTCGACCGCAAGGACCGGATGAGCATGGCCCACGGCCTCGAGGTCCGGGTGCCGTTCTGCGACCACCGGCTGGTGCAGTACGTCTACAACACCCCGTGGGCACTGAAGACCTTCGACGGGCGGGAGAAGAGCCTGCTGCGGGCCGCGACCGCCGATGTGCTGCCGGCCTCGGTGGTGGCCCGGACGAAGAGCCCGTACCCGTCGACGCAGGACGCCCGCTACGAGGAGGCGCTGCGCGAGGCGCTGCTGGTCGTCACCGCCGACTCCCCGGCGGCGTCGCTGTTCGACCCGGCCCGCATTGCCGACCTGGCCGCCGCGCCCTATGAGCACGACGGGTTCGGCCAGGCCCGCCGCCAGATCGAGCAGGTCCTCGCCCTCGACCTGTGGCTGCGGCACAGCCCGGTGCGGCTGGAGCTGTGAGCCGGCCCGCGACCCGGTCAACCCGGCCCCGGGTGGCCGATGCCTAAAGGCCGCCCGTTCCCGCGGGTGTCGATGCCTTCTGGTGTACTGCGAGCAGCCGCCCCACCGCCCCCTGTTCGTGCAGAGCCAGGAACGCGTCGACCGCCTCCGGGTCGAACTGGCTCCCCCGGCCCCGCAGCAGCTCGTCGCGGGCCCGGGCCTCGTCGAGCGCGGCCTGGTAGGGGCGGTCGCAGCGCATCGCGGCCCACGAGTCGCAGACCGCGATCAGCCGCGCCTCCGGCCGGATCGTCAGGCCCCGCAGGCCGTCGGGGTAGCCGCTGCCGTCGAACCGCTCGTGGTGCTGGCGGATGATGTCGGCCACCGCATCCAGCTCCGGCACGATCCGGGCCATCCGCGCCCCGAACTGCGGGTGCTTGCGCAGCAGCGCCCACTCCTCGTCGGTCAGCGGCTCGGCCTTGAGCAGGATGTCGCGCGGGATGACGACCTTGCCGATGTCGTGGAACCGGCCGGCCAGCCCGGCCCGCATCGTCACCGACTCCGAGCAGTCCATGTACACGGCCATCGCGGTGGCCCAGCGGGCGATGGCCGCGCTGTGCTCCAGGTCGGAGAGCCAGGCGTCGACCTCGTCCGCGACCTGCTGCAGGTACTCCAGGTGGACCGACCGGCCGACCAGCATCGGGACGGCGGGCGCGGGCACCGCCTTCGGGCCGGCGCCGACGACGACCCGGTCACGGCCCTGGACCTTCGCGCTGTAGAGGGCGCGGTCGGCCACCACCACCAGCTCCGTGTGCGACTCGCTGTGGGCCGGGTAGCTGGCAGTACCAATGGAAACCGTGACTTTGATGTGTGTTTCAGCGTCGAGCCGCACCGGCTCGTCACCGACGCCGCGGCGCAGGGCCTCGGCCAGCGATTCCAGGCCGTCCGGCTCGACACCGGGCACGAGCAGGGCGAACTCCTCGCCGCCGTAACGCGCCACGACGTCACCGGGGCGGGCCGCCCGGCGCAGGCGGTCGGCGATCTCGATCAGGGCGCGGTCGCCGGCCGGGTGCCCGAAGCGGTCGTTGACGGACTTGAAGTGGTCGACGTCGACGATGAACAGAGCCACGGAGCCGCCGCGGCGACCGGCCTGTGCGACCGCGGCGGGCAGCCGGCCCTCGATGAAGCGGCGCGTCGACAGGCCGGTGAGCGGGTCGGTCACGGCCAGGCGGCGCTGGTGGTTGGCGACCCCGGCCATCCGGCCCAGGGTGAGCAGGAACAGCACCGAGCAGGCCAGGGCCGCGGCCGGCACGTCCTCGGTCATCCCGCGCACCGACTGGACCAGCAGCGCGGCCGGCGCGAGCACGGCCGCGGCGCCCAGGAGCACGAACCGGAACGGGCGGGACTCGTCGCGCGGGGCCGGCGCCGGGTCGGCCAGCCCGGCCATGCTCGGGTGCAGCGCGGCCAGGCCGAGCGAGAGGTTCGCGGTGAGCCAGATGGCGTCGAGGAAGTTGCCGGCTTCGTAGACGCCGTGCAGCTGCTGGTAGCTGTAGATCGTGTCGGCCGCGGCGATCCCGAGGAGGTTGCCGACCAGCAGGACGAACGACGCCGACCGGGCGCCGGAGCCGATGAGCAGCCGCACGGTGACAGCGAGCAGGGCGAGGTCCATGACCGGGTACCCGATCTCGGCGCACAGCGCGAGCACGTTGTCGCCGCGGTCGGCGGTCGGGTGGATCAGGAACATCCACGACAGCAGGGCCGCGGCCACGGCGAAGATCAGCCCGTCGAGCAGGCCGAGCACGCTGCGCGGCTCGCGGCGGCGCAGGAGCAGGGCCACCGCCGCCAGTAACAACGGGTAGTGCGACAGGTACAGCAGGTCGGCGACGGACGGGAAGCGCGCGGCGTGCAGCACGTAATGTGAGATGTAGAAGACCGCGTCGGCGGCGGCGTAGACGACCTGGCTCAGGCCGAGCAGGATCCACGGCCCGCGGACCCGTGGCCGGTTGCGCCGGATGCCCCACCAGACGGCCGCGGCGGCGGAGGCGCTGACCGCGAGGTAGACGCCGACCCGCCAGTAGAGGCCGGACCCGTCCTCGGGCAGCAGGAAGTAGGTGGTGATGCCGAGAAAGCCGGTCAACGCGTAGGCGAGACCAACAGTCATATAGGCGCTCCTCGATGAACTGCGGCTTTCGGCGTAAATCGCTCGAGCGTTCGCGGTATTTCGCCTGAAACCGTAGACCACGCGGTGCGCGGCGTGCATGCGGCGGGTTACTCGCGCCAGGTCGGTCGTTGCTCGATGTGCACGCGGTCGACGGCGAGTAACGGACCCGTCACCTCGCCGCGGCGAGCCCGGGAGGTGGGCCGGGACGTCCTCGGCCAGGGCAGGACGTACGGGGTGAGCGTCGAGCCCGGGCCGGATCCCGTCGCCGGGCCACGGCGGGACCTCCAGGCGCTAGAAGGCGGCGCGGGCTTCGAACTCCTCGGGTGCGGACGCCGACTGGCGGGTGCCGTATACGCCGGGATCCAGGATCGTCCGTAGCGCCGCAGCTCGATCACTACGGTAGCGACCGGGCGGCCCCGCGGCCGGAATCGGCAACCGTTGCCGAACGGGCGACCATGAGCCGCCACACCACCAGCTGGACCACGGACAGCCCCAGCGCGAACGGCATCAGCGTCCAGATCCCCCGGTGCTGGGCCAGCCAGCCGGCCAGCCACGGCAGGGTCGAGCCGCCGACCAGCGACAGCCCGTTCATGACGCCGATCGCGGTCGCCACCAGCCGCGGCGGCACGACCTGCGGCGTCACCGCCATCGCGGTCGGGAACAGCGGGCCGAGGAAGAAGCCGAGCAGCACGAACCCGGCGGTGGCCAGGGCCGCGGTCGGGACCGCCCACAGCAGGGCCGAGGCGATCGTCACCCCGACGAGGCAGACGGTCGCCATCCCGGCCGCGCTCAGGCCGGCCCGGGTGGCGATCGGGCTGATCAGGAACCGGCCCAGCGTGAGGCCGAACCAGTAGCCGCTGACCGTGTAGCCGGCCACGACCCCCGGCTCGCCGTGCTCCTCGACCAGGAACGTGAACGCCCATGTGCCGACGCCGAGCTCGAGACCGACGTACACGGCGAGGAACAGCGACCCGAAGACCACCGCCGGGCTGCGCACGGCGTCGGCGAAGACACCGCGGGGGCGCGGCACGTCGGCGGCCTCCTCGGCGGCAAGAGCTTTGCGGGGGTACAGCAGCAGGAATCCGGCTCCCAAGGGCAGACACAGCACAGCCAGTACCACCCAGACCGACGTCCATTGCAGTGACTGCAGCAGCCAGGCCGCCAGGAGCGGGCCGAGCAGCGCCCCGACGCCGAAGAACGCGTGCAGCCGGTTCAGCAGGGTCGTCGCGTTGGGCAGTTCGGTGAGGTAGACGTTCAGGACGCTCTCCAGGACGCCGGTGCCGTACCCGACGAGCAGCTGCACCGCGACGAGCACGGCGAACGGCGGGCGGGCGGCCATGGCGACGGCGCCGAGGGCATACGCGGCGATGCCGATGACGAGGGCCAGGCGGACGTGGACGCGGTGCAGCAGCGCCCCGGTGGTCGCGCCGGCCAGCATGAACCCGGCCGAGGAGGTGAAGAACGTGAGGCCGATGGTGGCCTCGTCGACGCCGTAGTCGGCCATCTGGGCCGGGATCAGGACGCCGTTGACCCCGGAGTTGAGCCCGACGAGCACGAATCCGGCGTAGGACAACAGGACCGGCGCCCGCACCGCGCGGTGCATGAGGTTCACCGCCAGATGGTACGGGCGTCAGCTTTACTGGGACAGACCCGAGATCACCGGGCCGACCTGGGCGCGCCCCACGCCGTCGGCCGAGCACACGGTCTGCGGTGCCGGGGCGAAGTCGGCGGCGGTCTCGTCGGGCAGGAACACGCGGTAGCCGCGGACCTCCACCGGCTTGCAGGTGTCGCCGAAGTTGCCCGGCTGCGGGCTGCGGATCTGCACGGCGCGGTGGCGGCGGTCGGTGCGGTGGAGGCCGGCGCCGCCGCCGTGCTCTCGCCGCTCCCGCAGCCGCCGGCGACCAGCACCAACGGCACCAACACGAGCACGGCTTGTGTACACATGTCGGGTCACTTACCCGGATGTGCCGACCCGATACATCGCGACGCCGTGGGCCGGCACGAGCGCCGTCATCGCCGCGACCGTGGTGCCGTTCCACAGGTCGCGGATGCTCTGTGTTCCAGGAACAGTTGCGGTGATGGTCGCGGCCCGGGCTGTCTCGTTGAACAGCAGCACCGCCACGTCACCGTTGGCCAGCGGCCGGGTCAGCACGTCCAGGCCGTCGTGCGCGGAGACCAGGGTGGCGGGCCGGCCGAGCGGGTCCTGGTCGACCGCGATGACGTCCCGGTTGCCCAGGTCGGCCAGCACGGCGTCACCGGCGGTGGTGAGGTCGTTGCCGGCGATGAGCGGGGCCGCCATCATCGCCCACAGGCTGAGCTCGGCCCGGTCCTCGGCCGCCGTCATGCCGTTGCCGACCTCGAGCATGTCGGGGTCGTTCCAGCCGCCCGGCCCCGCGTATCCGGCCAGCGTGACGGTGGCGTGGAACACGGACAGGAAGCTCGCGAAGGTCGGCTGGATGTCGGTGGTGGTGCGCCACAGGTTGCCGTAGCCGCTCCCCCACGCCCAGACGCGCTCGGCACCCCAGTTGCAGATGCTGTAGACGATCGGCCGCCCGGTCGCGGCAAGGGCGTCGCGCATCGCCCCGTACCGCTGCCGCGCCGGGACCGAACCGTCGTAGCAGGTGTCGTACTTCAGGTAGTCGACACCCCAGGATGCGAACTGTCTCGCGTCCAGTTCTTCAAACCCGAGGCTTCCGGGGTACCCCCCGCAGGTGCGCGTTCCCGCATCCTCGTAGATGCCGAGTCGCAGCCCGAGCCCGTGCACGTAGTCGGCGAGGGCCTTGATGCCGTGCGGGAACCGGTCGGGGTCGGCCCGCAGATCGCCCGACGCGTCGCGGGTCGCGGCCATCCACCCGTCGTCGACGTTGACGTACACGTATCCGGCGTCCCGCAGCCCCGACGACACCATCCGGTCGGCGGTGCGGCGGATCAGGTCCTCGGTGACCTCGAGCCCGAAGGCGTTGTAATCGTTCCACCCCATCGGCGGCGTCAACGCCAGCCCGTTGTCGAACCGCCGCACCGGCTCCGCCGCGCCGGCCGGCAGCAGCACGAGCACCGCCAGCACGGCGAGGAGCGCGCAGATCCCCCGCCCCCCACGCCCGCCGCCCCGCGAACCCCGGCCGTCCCTTCGCATGGCTTGAACGTAATGATGCTTCCTGGCAGCGGGCTCACAGTTCGCTGATCGTCACCGCCCGGCGCTCGGCGAGGCTGACGTTGCCGGCGATGCCCACGAGGACGCTGTTCGCCCCGTCGCGCAGCCCGGCCGCGCGCCCGAGCGGATCGTCCCCGGCCCCCTGAAACACGTCACGCAGCAGCATCGCGTCACCGCCCCCGTGCGCACCCGCGCCGTGCGGAATGGGGATCTCCCGCGTCGGCTGCCAGTGCTGTTGCAGGGTGAGCCGCTCCCGTGACTCGTTCTCGGCTACCGTTCCGGTCGGGTCGACCACCCCCGCGGGCCGGACCTGGAAACGTTCCACGACGTCCAGTTCCAGGCGGCCGGCGGTGCCGTTGAAGGCGACCCGGTAGCCCTCCCAGGGTGCGAACGCCGTCAGGGTGTACGCCATCGTGGCGCCGCCCGCGTAGGTCACGGCCAGCGACAGGCTGTCCTCGATCGAGATGCCGGGGGCGAAGACGTCGGCGTCGCGGTGGTAGCCGTCCTCGGCCTCGGCGTCGAGGTACAGCGCCCGCAGCCGCGGGTCGGCCGCCAGGTCCAGCCGGAACGGGTCGTCCACCGGCAGGTCCCGGCCGAGCGCCGGGCGGGCCGGCAGCCCACGGGCGGCCGCGTTCTCGGCGCCGTAGAAGCGCAGGCCGCCGGTGGCGTAGACGGTGACCGGCGTGTCGGCCAGCCACCAGTTGACGAGGTCGAAGTGGTGGGTCGACTTGTGCACCAGCAGCCCGCCCGACGTCGCCTTGTCGCGGTGCCACCGGCGGAAGTAGTCGGCGCCGTGCGCGGTGTCGAGGAGCCACTCGAAGTGCACCGACGTGACCCGGCCGATGGCGCCGTCGCGCAGGAGCTGTCGCACGAGGCTGTTGCGCGGCGAGTAGCGGTAGTTGAACGTCACCGTGAGCCCGGCCGCCGAGCGCGCGGCCGACTCGGTGATGCGGCGCAGCCGGGTGGCGTCGGTCGTCATCGGCTTCTCGGTGATCGCGTCGACGCCGCGGTCGAGGGCGGCGCAGATGTACCGGTCGTGCGTGGCGTCCGGCGATGTCACGATGACGCTGTCCGGTCGCCGCACCCGCAACAGTTCCAGCAGCTGGTCCGGCCCGTAGCACCCGATCCCGGCCAGGCCGCTGCGCTCCTGGTGATAACGCATGCGGACCGGGTTCGGATCGCAGAACGCGACGAGCTCACCGTCGCCCCGGTGCGCGCCCGCCAGCGCCTCGACGTACATGCCGGCCCGGGACCCGAGCCCGACGATCGCGTACCGCCGCGTCACCGCGCCGGCCCGCCGTCGATCGCGTGTCGCCCGCTCACAGCGCTGCCCGGCCGTGCTCGGCGAGGGCCTTCGTGCCGGCCTCCCCGCGGTCACCGGCCGCGACCACGACGGCGTAGCGGAACGCGAGGGTGTCGCCGTAGGGCAGGTCGAGCTCCTCGCTGAAGAACGGGGCCGGGTTCAGGCAGGCGAACTGCTCGGTGCGGGCGAACCACTGCGGCGGATGCCGCGGGTTGTCGCGGTCGTCGACCATGACAATCGTGGAGGCCCGGTCGGTGCCGTCGTGGCGGCCGCGGAACGCGAACCACTCCGCTCGGGTGCCGCGCAGCTCGTCGCCGCCGGTGCCGTCCGGGGACTGCAGGGTGCCCCCGGTGAACGAGCGCGGGCCGCGCCAGAACAGGCCGCCGTAGCCGGCGTTCTCGCGGCCCTTCGTGGTCGGCGACCCGAACGCGAGGGTGGCCCCGGAAACATTGCGCATTGCCGTGGCGAAGCACAGTACCCACGTATCGTCGTCTATGAGCCGGGCCGACAGCCGCCGCTCCTCGGTGATCACCGGGTCACCGGCCTGTGCCGTCCAGTCGAGCCGGTGCCGCAGCCGCGCCGCGTCGTCGTCGGCCTCGAGTTCCTCCAGGTGTACGTGTTCAGCACGGCCGTTGTTGGCGAGCTGGACGTAGAACCGGCCGGGGACGTAGGTGGGGCCGCCCCAGAAGTTGTGCTCGCCCACGTGCGGCAGCGACCAGGCGATGCCCTTGTGCCAGACGTGGTCGTGCGGCCGGAACAGTGACACGACGTCGCCGGCCCGGGTGCGGATCGGGTGGAGGTACGGCTTCGGCGACTCCAGCGTCGGCGTGTCGGGCCGGTAGACGTAGGTGAACAGCGCGACGCCACCGGCCGAGACGGTCACCGAGCGGCCGAGGGCGTGGTCGACGTTCATCGGGCGAGTACCGCTTCCCATGGGGCTCCAGTTCCGTTCATCCGGGCGGCGAAGGGGTGCCCCGGACCAATCTCTCCACTGTGGACGGGCAGGCCGGTGAAGGCGGAGGCGTAGAGCGCGGCGATGAGTTCCATGGTCGCGCGGGTGTCGGCCGCGGTGACCGGCGGCGGGACCCCGGCGTCGAGCGCGTCCAGGACCGCCGCGAGCTGCTGCGCGTGGCCACTCTCCACAAAGGACCGGTCGCGGCTCCAGTGCTGCGCCACGTCATCGTGGCCCGGTGCGGGCGTCACCGTCCAGTCGTCGTCCGTGTACCCGTACAAGTGCCGCAGTTCGATTGTCGCGTTCGCGTAGTCGATGCGCAGCGCCGACTCCTGCCGCGGCGAGAGGACCGAGTTGACGATCGCCGCCGTCGCTCCGCTCGCGAACGTGACCAGGGCCATCGACACGTCCTCGGTCTCCACGCGCCGGGCCCGGCGGGCGGCGACCGCGGTCACCCGCTCCCACGGGCCGAGGATGGACAGGAGCAGGTCGAACTGGTGGATGCCGTGGCCCATGGTGGGGCCGCCGCCCTCGGTGTCCCATTTGCCGCGCCAGGCCACGTTGTAATAGTCGTCATCGCGGTACCACTGCGTCTCGCACGTCGCGAGCATCGGCGCGCCCAGCTCCCCCGCGGCCCCCATCGCCCGCAGCCGCACCGCGCCGGCGCCGAAGCGGTGCTGGAACACGGTGGCCAGGTGGGCCCCGGTCCGCTCGGAGACCGCGATGAGCCGGTCGAGCTCGGCCAGGGACAGCGTCGGCGGCTTCTCGACCAGGACGTGCACCCCCGCCTCCAGACACTGCAGCGCGAGCGGCGCGTGCCAGGCCGGGGGCGTGCACAGGTGGACCAGGTCGACGTCGCCGCCCGCGAGCAGGGCACTGACGTCGGGGTACACCTGACGCGCTTTCCAGGTTTCGGCGAAGTCGGCCGCCCGGCCGCCGTCGATGTCGACGACGGCCGCCAGCTCGATCCGGTCGCCGTGGGCGCGGATGGCCCGCGCGTGCGCCACGGCGATCCCGCCCGTACCCACCACCGCGGCCCGGTAGCGGGTTTCGGGGTTATGCGGCATCGATCTCCCCCTGCAGTTCCTTGATGAACGCCGCGGCGGCCTGCTGCGGTGTCTTGCGGCTGAACAGCACGTCTTCGGTGTACCGCTTCAGGATGGTCTCGACGCTGCTCGCACCCTTCGGCGTGACGCGGGGCGGGGTGCCGACCTTGACCGCGTCGAGGTACTCGGCGGCCGCCTTGTCGGTCGCGCTCAGCTTGGCCGCGATCGACTGGCGGATCTTGCTGTTGGCCGGGACGCCACGGTCGGTCTGCAGCACGTCGGCCGCCTCCTGGCTGTTGGCGAGGAAGTCGACGAACGCGGCGGCCTCGGCGGCGTGCTTCGAACGCGAGGACACGGACCAGTACATCGACGGCTTGTAATAGGCGCCGGGCGACTTGGCCTGTGCCTCACCGGGGAGTTTCAGCAGTTTCAGGCTCTTGCCGCTGGCCGCCGAGAGCGACGTCAGCTGCGTGTTCCACCAGGTGCCGAACGCGCTGTTGTTCGTGGCCGTGCCGGACTGGTCGAGGCCCGCACCGGCCCGCTCGACGGAGACCGACGCGGGCGGGGCGACCCCGGACTTCGAGATGTCGAGGAGGTACTGCCAGTAGGCGGCCAGCACCGCCGGGTCGATGGCGACCTTGCCCTTGTCGTCGTACAGCGAACTGCCGGCCTGCCGCGCCCAGATGTTGACGCCGCCGATGTCGAAGCCCCACGACTGCACGCCGGTGACCTTCCCGCCGCCGGCCGCCGACACCTTCGCGCCGATCGTCTTCAGGTCGTCCCACGTCCATTTGCTGTCGTCGGGCAGCTCGACGTTGTACTGCTTCAGCAGGTCAGTATTGACGATCATCGAGTAGGTGGTCAGGCCGACGGGCAGCGCGTAGAGCTTGCCGTCGACCTTGCCGGTGCCGAGGGCGTTGGCGTCGAAGTCGGCGGTGGCCAGGTGGTTCGACGCCGTGCCGAGGTCGAGCAGGGCGCCGCGCTGGGCATACGAGGCGAGGTACAGCTCGTCCATCTGGATGATGTCGGGGGCGTCGTTGGCGGCGACGGTCGTGGCGAGGCTGTCCCAGTAACCGTTCCAGTCCTTGAACTCGCCCTTCACCTGGATGTTGGGGTGGGCCTTGGTGAACAGGTCGATGACCTGCTGCGTGCGCTTGTGCCGGGCGTCGGAGCCCCACCAGGTGAAGCGCAGCGTGATGTTGTCCTTGGTCAGGTCGCCGGAGGCGTCGCTGTCGCCGCCGGTGCCGCAGGCGGTGAGGACCGCTCCGGCCCCGACGCCGAGCGCCAGTCGCAGCGCGGTCCGGCGGGAGATACCAGGATTCATGGGGGTGTCCTTTACTTCATTCCGGTGGTCGCGATGCCTTTGATGAGGTACCGCTGGCCCAGCAGGAAGGCGAGGAAGATCGGGAGGAGCGAAACAACGCTCATCGCGAACATGGAGCCCCAGGACGTGGCGACCGTGGAGTCCACGAACGAGCGCAGTGCGACCGGCACCGTGTACATGTCCGGGTCGGTCAGGTAGATGAGCTGGCTGAAGAAGTCGTTCCAGGTCCAGATGAACGTGAAGATGGTGGTCGTGGCCAGGGCCGGCAGCATCAGCGGGAGGATGATCCTGGTGAAGATGCGGGGGTGGCCGGCGCCGTCGATGCGCGCGGCCTCGTCCAGCTCGCGGGGCAGGCCCCGGATGAACTGGACCATGAGGAACACGAAGAACGCGTCAGTGGCGAGCAGCTTCGGCACGATCAGCGGCAGGAACGTGTTGATCCAGCCGACCTGGGCGAACAGGATGTACTGCGGCACGATGAGCACGTGCACCGGCAGCATGATCGAGCCGAGCATGATGGCGAACCACAGCTTCTTGCCGCTGAACTCGAGCCGGGCGAACGCGTAGGCGGCCATCGAGCAGCTGACCAGGTTGCCGATGATGCAGCCGAGCACGACGATCGCGGAGTTGAGCAGGTAGTGGCCGAACGGGCTGGCCAGCGCGTTCCAGCCCTCGCCGTAGTTGTGCGTCTCCAGGTCGGTGAGGACCAGGCCGGGGTCGCGGAAGATCGCGTTGCCGGGCCGGAACGAGCTGACGACCATCCACAGCACCGGATACAGCATCACCGCGGCGAGCAGGATGAGGCCGAGGTGCTTCATCGTCCGGCCGATCGCCGGCTGCCTGAGCCTTACTGAGGGCGGGTTGAAACGCTTCAGTTGCGGGCGCGTTTTGCGATCAGTCATCGTAGAAGACCCAGTGCTTGGCGGCCCAGAAGTTGACCGCGGTGAAGGCGGCGATGATCAGCAGGAGCAGCCAGGCCAGGGCCGAGGCATAGCCCATGTCGAAATTGCCGAAGCCGCGCTGGTACAGGTAGAGCGTGTAGAACAACGTGGAGTCCGACGGCCCGCCGCTGCCACCGGAGACGACGAACGCCTGGGTGAACGACTGGAACGCGTGGATCACCTGGAGCACGAGGTTGAAGAAGATGATCGGCGACAGCAACGGCAGCGTGATGCTCCTGAGCTGCTTGATTTTGGACGCGCCGTCGACGGCGGCGGCCTCGTAGTACATCACCGGGATCTGCCGCAGCCCGGCCAGGAAGATGATCATCGGCGCGCCGAACGTCCACACGTTGAGCACGATGAGCGTCCCGAGCGCCGTCGACGGGTCCGAGATCCAGCCCTTGCCGTGCACCCCGACCAGCTCGAGGGCCTGGTTGACGAGCCCTTCGGCGCCGAAGATCTGCCGCCACAGCACGGCGATGGCGACGCTGGAGCCGAGCAGCGACGGCAGGTAGAACACGGAGCGGTAGAAGGCGAGCCCGCGCAGCCCCCGATCGAGCAGCAGCGCGAGCCCGAGCGCGGCCGCCAGCTGCAGCGGGACGCTCACGAACACGTAGATGAACGTGACGCCGAGCGCCTGGTGCAGCCGGTCGTCGTGCAGCATCCGCTGGAAGTTGTGCAGCCCGGTGAACTTCGGGTCCTGGATCAGGTTGTAGTCGGTGAAGCCGAGAAAGAACGAGATCACGACGGGCCCGGCGGTGATCAGCGCCAGCCCGGCGAACCATGGCAGCAGGAACAGGAAGGCGGCCTTGTTGTCGCGTTTCCGCGGCGGCCCGCCCGTGGAGGTGCCGAGCTGTCGCAGCTCGCCGAGCGCACTCAACGTCGAGTCTCCTATCGCTTTCCCCGCGGGTGAGGGGTGTGTGGGAAAACGTATTCCGCAGTGTGCACGCCCCGCCGGAACCGGTCAAGGCCTCGAGCCCTGTGCGACCATTGCCCCGTTGTGAGCGCGCTCATCGTGCTCTATACGACGCTGCCGCCTTATCGCGCCCAGGTCAACACCTGACAGACAGAAACCCCTGAGAAAAGCGCTTTCCCGCCCCGCCGCTCAACGGACGTGGAGGCTGGCCCCGTCGACGAGCGCGCCGACCACCGTTTCGCGGACCGGCCCCCGTGGGAAAAGCGCTTTCCCGCCCCGCCGCTCAACGAACGCGAAGGCTGGCCCCCTCGACGAGCGCACCGACCACCGTCTCGCGGACCGGCCCCCGTCCAGGGTCGCGGGCGGTCAGGGCCAGGCGGATCGAGCGGGCCCCGATGTCGGCGAACGGCAGGGCGATCGTCGTCAGGCGCGGCGTCATGTCGGCGGCCAGCGGGATGTCATCGAAGCCGGTCAGCGTCAGCCGCCCCGGCACGTCGACGCCGGCGGCCCGGCACGCCGCCAGGGCGCCGACAGCGACGTCGTCATTCACCGCGACCAGGGCGTCGGCGCCGCTCAGGCCGCCGGTCGTGTCGTCGGCCAGGAGCCGGGCCGTGGCCGCGTAGCCGCCCCGGCGGCCGACCTCGCAGTTCACGATGCGCACGTCCTGGGCGTCCACCCCGCCGCCGAGGAGGCCCTCCATGTAGCCGGAGGTGCGTTCCGCGGCGTACGCGCGGTCGCGGGTGCCGGCCAGGATGATCGGGCGTCGGTGACCGGTCGCGGCCAGGTGGGCGCCCATCAGGCGGGCCGAGGCGCGGTCGTCGACGCGGATCGAGTCGAACGGCATGTCGATGCCGCCGTAGATGACCACCCGGCCGCCGTCGCGCTCGTACGCCTCGAGCTCGTCGACCAGGCGGCCGCCAAGAGCTCCGGGCCGGATCCGGCTGGAGGTCAGCACCAGCGCGCGGGGTCGGAAGCCGGCCAGGGTGCGGATCGTCTCCAGCTGCCGCTCGGCCTCACCGCGGGTCGCGGACACGGTCACGAACGCGTCGACGGTCCGCGCCTGGCGCTCCATCGCGGCCACGACCTGGGCGATCGACGGAGTGGTGAGGTCGTCGGCGATCAGGGCGATGGCGTCGCTCTTGCGGCGCATGGCCCGCGCCGAGACGTCCGCCGTGTATCGCAGCGTGGCCGCCGCCTCCAGCACCCGGCTCGCAAACCTGGGCGCCACCGTGCGCGCACTGCCGCCGAGCACCCGGGACGCCGTCGCGACCGACACCCCGGCCGCCGCGGCCACGTCCTTCAGCGTGACGGTCGGCCTCGCAGGATGCGGCAACGTCGTGGTCCCTTCAACGCATCCGGATGCTTCCGCGCAACACCAGCATCACACACGGCAACCTAACCGCACCGCCGCACCACCGCCGCACTGCCGCCGCACCGCACTGCCGCCGCCGCACCACACTCCCGCCACCGCCGCACCGCACCGCACCGCACCGCACCGCACCGCACCGCACCGCACCGCACCGCACCGCACCGCACCGCACCGCACCGCACCGCACCGCACCGCA
>NZ_JBITDU010000009.1:353531-473687 GCF_044454505.1 Dactylosporangium sp. NPDC051541 | reverse complement strand
GGGCCGACCGCGATGCGGCGGGGGTGCCGGGCCGACCGCGATGCGGCGGGGGTGCCGGGCCGCCCGTGATGCGGCGGGGGTGCCGGGCCGACCGTGATGCGGCGGGGGTGCCGGGCCGACCGTGATGCGGCGGGGGTGCCGGGCCGACCGCGATGCGGCGGGGGTGCCGGGCCGACCGCGATGCGGCGGGGGTGCCGGGCCGACCGCGATGCGGCGGGGGTGCCGGGCCGACCGCGATGCGGCGGGGGTGCCGGGCCGACCGCCTCAGCGGGGGCTGGGCGCCAACGCGGAGGCGGGCAGCGACAGGCGGAACGAGGTGTCGTCCAGGCGCAGGTCGCCGCCGCACAGGTTGGCCACGGCCCGGGCCACCTGCAGGTCCGGGGCGTGGCGGGGCGGGTCGTCGCTCGGGCGGCGCTGCGGTGCCGTGGTCAGCTCGCCCGGCGGGACGAAGCGGGCCTCCAGCGACAGGGCGGGGTCGCGGCGCAGGGCGATCTCCACGTGGGCCCGGGGCGGTGCGGTGATCGTCAGCCACAGGACGAGCTGGCCGACCAGGTGGCGGCAGATCATCTCGTCCACGGCGACGCGGGCCGAGTCCGGCACGTCGGCGTGGACGCTCACGGCACCGGCCACGGCCACGCGGCGGGCCAGGTCGACGGCGTCGCGGACCACGGCGACGAGGTCGGTGGCGGCCTCGCGCGGTGCCGGCGTGCCGGTCGCGGCGAGCGGCAGGACGACGGTGTCGACGTAGCGTTCCAGGCGCACCGCGTTGCGGTCGATCGCGTCCAGGCAGGCGGCGCCGTCGGCGGTGGCGTCCGCGGGCAGGTCGTCGCGCAGCAGGCGGGTGTACGCCTTGATCGACGTCAGCGGCGTGTGCAGCTCGTGGCGCATGCGGGCCGCCGAGTCCTCACCGGTCGCGAACAACTGGAACCCCCTCCGGACCCACCGAACCCAGACTCCTCGTCAAACCGGAACCGGCGCCGCGAAGGTGCGACCCGTCACTCGAACGCGTTGACAGGCAACCAGATGGCTGCCTAATATTGGCAACCGAAAGGCTGCATATCGGAGGCGGGCGTGGGCGAGCACAGGGACGACGGCGTGTTCCGCGCCCTCGCGGACGGGAGCCGGCGGGTGCTGCTCGACCGGCTCAACCAGGCCGGCGGGCAGACGCTGCGCGAGCTGTGCGCGGGCCTGGCCATGACCCGGCAGTCGGTCAGCAAGCACCTCGCCGTGCTCGAGGACGCCGGCCTGGTCACGACCGTGCGCCGGGGGCGGGAGAAGCTGCACTACCTCAACGCCGCCCCGATCAGCGACATCGCCGAACGCTGGATCAACCGCTACCACCGGCAGCGGGTCGACGCGCTCGCCGACCTGAAGAAGGCCCTGGAGGGACCCCGGATGAGCAAACCCGAGTTCGTCTACACCACCTACATCCGCACCACCCCCGAGCGGCTGTGGCAGGCGCTCACCGAGCCGGCGTTCACCCGGCAGTACTGGGGGATCACCTTCGACACCGACTGGCGGCCGGGCTCGGTGATGACGTGGCGGGTCGACAAGGACGGCACCGAGCTCGCCGACCCCGAGCAGGTGGTGCTGGCGGCCGAGCCCTACACGCGGCTGTCCTACACCTGGCACACCTACTCGCAGGCGTGGGCGAAGGCGTTCGACATCGACCTCGACCACCTCGCGAAGATCGTGGACGAGCCGCGCCCGCGGGCCACGTTCGAGATCGAGCCGCACGGCGACCACGTCAAGCTGACGGTCGTCCACGACGGCTTCAACCCGGACAGCCTGGTCCTGCCGAGCCTCGGCGACGGCTGGCCCCAGGTGATCGCCAGCCTGAAGTCACTGCTCGAAACCGGCAAGCCGCTGTAAGAGCCGGCCGCTAGGGCAGGACCACCACGCTCGTGCCGGAGCCGATGGCGGACAGCAGGACCTTCTGCGCGGCGGGCGGCATCCGGACGCAGCCGTTGGACTTGCGGAAGCCGAACTCGTTGCGATACCAGGCGTGGATGCCGGTGTGCGCGTCGGCGAGCCCGCTCGCGACGGCCTGCTTGTCGTCCGGCACCGCCCCCAGCGCGAGCACGTCCAGCCCGGCATACACCTTGCTCGGCAGCGACGAGCGCCCCAGCACGAACGTGCGCCCCAGTGGCGTCTCCGTCGCCGGCGCGCCGACGGTGACGGTCCACGTCTGCTGCGGCTGACCCTCATGCACCCAGGTCAGCGTGAACGCGCCCCGGTGCACGACGATCTGGTCGTGCAGGGGGGTGATGGTCCAGTCGCCCGGCGGCAGCCAGCCCATGCTGCGGTTCATCGACGGCAGCAGTACCCCCACCCAGCCGTTCTGTTTCGCGACGACCGGCATGATCAGGTCGACGCCGCTGATCTGCGGGGTCAGGTAGGCGCGGGCCGTCCCGCCGACGGCGTCGTAGACGGGGCTCTTCACCTGCAGCTGCAGGCCCTCCGTCAGCGGTGCCGTCGACGCCTGGTCGGGGTCGGCCGGAAACCCGGTCGCCGCCTGCGTGTAGGTGATCGTGGTCAGGCCCGCCTCGGCCGGGGCCGCGGGCGGGGTCGTCGCCGGCTCCGCGCCCGGGGACGACGGGCCCAGCACGAGCGTGGTCGGGTCCGGCGCGGCCGGGGTCTGCGCGGTGATCGAAGGCCGGTGCTTCGACGAGCACCCGGCGAGCGGGGCGGCGAGGGTGACCGCGAGCGCGGCGAGGGCGACGGCGCGGCGGGCGAGCATGCCCTCCAACTTACCGGCCGGCGGCGGCGGCCGTGTCGGCCAACCGGTGCAGCGCTTCCGGCAGGTCGGCGGTGGCGATGCCGCCGTAGCCGATGACGAGGCCGTGGTCGGGCACGGCGCGCTAGCGGCTGCCGGCGGCGGCCGTGTCGGCCAACCGGTGCAGCGCTTCCGGTAGGTCGGCGGTGGCGATGCCGCCGTAGCCGATGACGAGGCCGTGGTCGGGCACGGCGCGCGGCTCGGCGTAGAAGTGTTCGAGGGGGTCGGCGGCGACGCCGGCGGCCCGCAGCGCGGCGAGGTCGACCGGGCCGCGGCCGCGCAGGGCCACGTGCAGCCCGGCGCTGGCCGGCAGCAGCGTGAACCACGGGGCGAGGGGGCCCTGGGCGGCGCGCACGACGAGGTCGTGGCGGGCCGCGTAGACGCCGCGGCACCGGCGCAGGTGCCGCTGCAGGAGCCCCTCGTCGATGAACGCGGCCAGGGCGGCCTGCGCGGCCGGTTCGCCGTGCCAGTCGGCGATGCGGCGGGCGTCGCGCAGCGCCGGGAGCAGCGCCTCGGGCGCGACCAGGAACCCGAGGCGCAGCGACGGCAGCAGCGTCTTGGCGAACGAGCCGACGTAGATGACCCGGCCGGCCCGGTCGAGGCTCTGCAGCGGCTCCAGGGGGCGGTCGGAGTAGCGGAACTCGCTGTCGTAGTCGTCCTCGACGATCGCGGCCCGGTGCTCCTGGGCCCAGGCGAGCAGGGCGGTGCGCCGCGGCAGCGTCATCGCCGTGCCCAACGGGTGCTGGTGCGACGGCGTGCAGTACACCAGCCGCGTTTTTCCCGGAATGGCGTCCACGACGAGCCCGTCGGCGTCGACCGGCACGCCCACGACCTGTGCGCCGTGGCTCTGGAAGAGGCGCCGGACCGGCCGGTACCCGGGCTCCTCGACGGCCACGACCGTGCCCGGTTCGATCAGCACCCGGGCCACGAGATCCATCGCCTGCTGCGCACCGGCGGTCACCACGACGTCCTGCGCGCCCGCGCGCACCGACCGGGACAGCCCCACGTGCCGGGCGATCGCGGCCCGCAGCGCCGGCAGCCCCGCCGGGTCGCGGGTGTGTGCCGACTCCGCCACCGCCCGGGACAGCAGCCGTCGCCACGTCGCGCGCGGGAACAGCGTGCCGTCGGGGTGGCCGATGCGCAGGTCGTAGCGAGCGGGCGCGGCCGGCGGCGGCTCCGCGGGCAGGCTCAGAAACTTCTGCGAGGGTCGAAGTGGCCCCGCCGGGGCTCGGCGGACGATCGGGGCTTCCTGGTGGTACGTCACGAAGGTGCCCGCCCCCGCGCGCCCGGCGAGGAATCCGTCGCCCACGAGCCGGTCATACGCGGCGGCGACGGTGTTGCGGGCCACGGCGAGGTCACGGGCCAGCTCGCGGCTCGGCGGAACCCGCTCGCCGGGCCGCAGCCGCCCGTCGAGGATCGCATCACGCAGTTGGCGGTAGATCCGGTCGGTGCGGTCGCCGCGCCCGTCCAGGGTGATGTGCAGGTCCATGATCGGTGTGTTCGCGGTGGCGGCCTCGCGCGGAGGCCGCCACCGCGTCATCACAGGTCGCGGTCGTTCACGATGTGCATGGCGGCCTCCTCGGCCGAGGCCGCGCCACCGTCGATGCCGACGTCCGAGCCGACCTCGTCCTTCTCGTCGTCCTCGCCGCTGCCCTCGTCGGGGGCGACGAGCCGGCCGGCCCGGCGGTCGCCGACCTCGCCGTCGTCGAAGAACTCGCCGGACTCGGTGGTGCGGCCGTAGTCGTCGTCGTCGAGCTGCTCGAGGGTGTCCGGCTCCTCCTGGCGCAGCCGCTGGTCGAGGGACTCACCCTGCTCGGCCTCGGCCTGCGTCACCCCGAACGCGGTCACCCCACGCGGCTTCTCCGGCGGCGAGTACCCCTCGTCGAGGGAGTCGTCGAGCCCGCGGTCGGACAGCGTGTCCTCCGCGGACAGCTGGCCCTCGTCGTCCGGGTCCGGGTCCCAGCTGTCGGTCTGCTGCGTCATGTGCCTATCCCCTCAGACGGTGTTCTCCCGACGAGCCTAGATCACCGTTTTCGCGGGAGCGTCTGTGTGCCGTGATGAGATCGGCGTACCGGTGCCCGCTGGCCTTGATCGTGCGTTCCTGCGTGGCGTAGTCGACCCGGACCAGCCCGAAGCGTTTGTCGTAGCCGTAGGCCCATTCGAAGTTGTCCAGCAGCGACCAGGCGAAGTACCCGTCGACCGGGGCCCCCGCAGCACCGCGCCGCGGACCGCGTCGAGGTGCTGCTCCAGGTAGTCGGTGCGCTCCTTGTCCTGGACCTCGCCGGTCGGCTCGACGGTGTCGGCCCACGCGGAGCCGTTCTCGGTGACCAGGATGCTCGCCGGCCGGTACGTCTCGGCGACGGCGACGAGGATGTCCTCGAGGCCCTTCGCGTACACCTCCCACGGCATCGCCGTCTCGACCGAGCCCGGCACCGGGATCTGCCGCGCGAACGGCGCCATGCCGGTCGGGTCGTCGACGACGATCTGCCGGAAGTAGTAGTTGACGCCGAGGAACTCGGTCGGGGCCGCGATCGTCTCCAGGTCGCCGGGGCGGACCGGCGGCTCGACGCCGTAGCACTCGACCATGTCGGCCGGGTAGCCGCGGCCGAACACCGGGTCGAGCCATCACCGGTTGGTGTGCCCGTCGGCCCGCACGGCCGCGGCCACGTCCTCGGGCCGGTCGCTGCCCGGCTCGATCGGGCTCAGGTTGAGCACGATCCCGACCCGCGGTGCGACCTGCGCCGACGCCCGGATCGCCCGATTGGCCAGGCCGTGGCCGAGCAGCACGTGGTGGGAGGTGTGCACGGCCCGGGTCAGGTCCCGCTCGCCGGGCGCCATCCGGCCCTCGAGGTGCCCGATCCAGGACACGCACAGCGGCTCGTTGACGGTGTTCCAGTCGGCGACCCGGTCACCGAGACGGGCGGCGACGACGGCGGCGTAGTCGGCGAACGCCTCCGCGGTGGCCCGGCTCGGCCAGCCGCCGGCATCCTGCAGGGCCTGCGGCAGATCCCAGTGGTACAGGGTGCAGAAGGGTCGGATGCCGCTGGTCAGCAGCTCATCGACGAGCCGGTCGTAGAAGTCCAGGCCGGCGGCGTTGACAGAACCCACCCCGTCGGGCATCACCCGGGGCCAGGCGACCGAGAACCGGTACGCGTCGAGGTTCAGCCGCCGCATGAGCGCGACGTCCCCGGGCCAGCGGTGGTAGTGGTCGCAGGCGACGTCCCCGGTGTCGCCGTTGTCCACGGCGCCCGGCGTGTGGGCGAAGGTGTCCCAGATGGACGGTTTCCGGCCGTCCTCGGCGACGGCCCCCTCGACCTGGTAGGCCGCGGTGGCGGCACCCCAGATGAAGCCGGGGGGTAGAGCGGACAGATCCAGCACGGGACTCGGTCTCCTCGTCTACATCTTGCCTTCGGCGGCGTTGAGCTTGGCCTTGATCGACTCCGGCGTCACCGGCTTGCCGGCCGCCGCGTCGGCGAACAGCTCCGCCATCGCCGTGCCGACGAGCGTCTCGAACCGGCTCTCCTCCGGCACCTGCGGCAGCGGGGCCGCGGTGGAGTTGAGCACCTGGAACAGCACCTCCTGCTCCGGCGTGCGGAAGGCCGCGTCGGAGTACGCGGAGCGCACCGACGGCAGCGACCCGTACGCCTTGTTCAGGATGATCTGCTCCTTGTCGCTGGTCATGAACTCCACGAAGTCCAGCGCTCCGTCCAGGTCGCGGGTGTGCTTGTAGACGGCCATGTTGATCCCGGCGACCATGCTGTTGACCCGCACGCCACCGCCGGCGATCGGGTCGGCCAGGAACGGCATCGGGGCGACACCGTACTCGTCCGGGCGCATCCCGGCCTGCTGCAGCGACGGCCCGGCCGCCTGCCACAGCAGCATCGCCGCCTTACGGTTCGCGAAGTCGGCCCGCGACTCGTTCTTCGCATACCCGGCGCTCGCCGGGTCGACGATGTGGTCGTCGGCGAGCAGCCCCACATACCGTTTGATCGCCGCGACGTTCGCCTCGGTGTCGAAGCTGGCACTGCCGTCGGCCGCGAACCACTGCCCGCGGTACTGCTGGCCGAACGTGAACGCGTGGTGCGCGTTCTCGGCCGGGTTGCCGCCCTCGAGGGCCAGGCCCCACTGCCCCTTCGCCGGTTTGGTGAGCCGCTTGCCGTCGGCCACGAGCTCGTCCCACGTCCGCGGTGGTGTCGCGATGCCCGCCTCGGCGAACATGCGTTTGTTGTAGTACAGGGCGTACGACAGCGAGTACAGCGGCACCGCCGACGGCGGCGTCCCGGGCGCCCCGGCGGCGGCGAGAGCGTTGGGCACGAACCGGTCCCGCCCGCCGACCCGGTCGAGGGTCCGGCCATCGAACGGGACGAACGCGCCGGTCGCCTGCAGCGACGCCGACCACGTGTTGCCGATGTTGACCACGTCGGGCCCGCTGTCGTCCTTGGTCGCGGCCATGAGCCGGTCCAGCAGGTCGGACCAGGGGACGACCTCGAGCCGGACGTGGATGCCGTGGGTCTGCTCGAACTCGTCGAGCTGCGGCTGGAGCGTGGCCTTGTCGAAGTCCAGGCTCGGCCCCTGGTTGCTGGCCCAGTACACCAGCGTCTTGCGGTCGCTGTCCGGACTGCCGCAGCCCGTGACCGACCCGGCCAGGAGCACGAATGCGGCGAACATGGCGGTGACTCGTCGCATCGGCCCGGCTCTCATGTCGTTCACGCTGTCCACGGTTTCTCGGTCGGGATTGCTGTCGGGCTCTCTGTTCGGGACTTAATTAATGTCGCCATTAAAGTGGCGCCCGGAATGCCGAGTCAAGGCCCGCGCCGTAGAGTTGCAGCACACATTTACGGGGGTAAGCGTGCAGGTCGAGCGGGCAAGTCATCGAGGTGTACGACTGCACAACCGCTCCGCGCTACTCACCCGCCTGTTCCTGGAAGGCCCGCTCACCCGCCAGGACCTGTCCCGCCGGACCGGCCTGAGCCAGCCCGCGGTGAGCAACGTCGTCAACGACCTCATCGACGACGGACTCGTCGACGAGGCCGGCGCCCTGGAGTCCGAAGGCGGCCGCCCGAGCACGATGCTGCGCGTCGCCCCGTCCTACGGCGCGGTCGCCGGCGTCGACGTCGGCGAGACCCGCATCCGGGTCGAACTGTTCGACCTGGGCCGCCGGCGCCTGGCCGAGGCCGACCTCCCCCTGGAACCGGGCGCCTCCCCACCGGCGGTCGCCGACCGGATACTGACCGGCCTGCGCGCGGTAGCCACCGGCCACCACGTCTTGGGCGCCGGCATCGGCGTAGCCGGCATCGTCCAGGACAGCCCCGACGGCGCCCTGGTCCACGCGCAGACCCTGGGCTGGGAGGCCGTCCCCCTCGAGTCCCTGCTGCGCCAGGGCACCGACATCCCGCTACACCTGGACAACGGCGCCAAAACCCTGGGCCAGGCCGAAATGTGGTTCGGCGCCGGCCGCGGCCGCCGGCACGCCGTGTTCGCCCTGGTCGGCTCCGGCGTGGGCGCCGCGGTCGTGACGAACGGCGCCACCTACCGCGGCACGTCCAGCAGCGCCGGCGAGTGGGGCCACACCACGCTCATCTACAACGGCCGCCCGTGCCGCTGCGGCGCGTCCGGCTGCCTGGAGGCATACGTGGGCGCCGCCGCAATCCTGGACCGCTACGACTGCCGCCGGCTCGGCGACGTCCAGCCCAGCGACGGCGGGTCGGGCGATGTCCGGTTGGACGACGGCGGGTTGGGTGGCGGCGGGTTGGGTGGCGGCGGGTTGGGCGATGTCCGGTTGGGTGGCGGCGGGTTGGGCGATGTCCGGTTGGGCGACGGCGGGTTGGGTGGCGGCGGGTTGGGTGACGGCGGGTTGGGTGGCGGCGGGTTGGGCGATGGCCGGTCGGGCGAGTGCTGGCACGGCGACGAGGAGGCCCGGCTGGCCGCACTGGTGGCCGCGGCCGCGGCGGGCGAGCCGGCGGCCCGGGCCGTCCTGGACGAGACCGCCGACTACCTGGGCGCGGGAGTCGCCGACCTGATCAACCTGTTCAACCCGGAGCTCGTCGTGCTGGGCGGCTGGGCCGGTGTCGCCCTGGCCGGCCTGCTACCCCGCGTCCGCGCGTCGGCCGCCCGGCACGCACTGCGCCAGCCGTTCGCCCAGGCCCGCATCGAACCGGGCCGGCTAGGCCTGGACGCGGTAGCCCTGGGCGCCGCAACCCTGCCGATCGCCCGCCTACTCACGAACGGAGGCCGCCCAACCCCCTGACCCACCTCGTGATCGCGGCCCTGAGGTCCGCCGACCCCACATCGACGACAGCCTGTACCCCGGCCGCTTCTTGTCGAAGGGCCGCAGGACGTCAAACTCAGGACAGTCCAAGCGACGTGCGGGCCGCAGACGCGGAGGGCGCGGCGCAGCAGGGTCGTGCCCGGCGGCACCCGGCTCGACCTGCGACGAGTTCGGGCCGTTCGATCACGACCGGCGCGACGCCGGACCCGCGGTGCAGGCGCGGAGCATGCGATGCAGACGTGGAGTGCGATGCAGGACGCCGAGCGCGTGGTGCAGCGGACGCGTGCCCAGCGACACCCGGCTCGCCCGCCGACCAGGAACACGCCCACGAGGTCGCCCAGGTAGACGCCCGCGGCCGCACCCCCCTCGGGTCGACGCCAGCAGCCCGCACCCCCCGGGTCAACGCCCGCGGCCCGCACCCCCGGATCGACACCCCCGGATCGACACCCGCGGCCCGCCCCGCCGTCCAGGTCCGGGTCGCCACCACCGTTCAAGTCGAGCAGGGGCCGGGCCGACGACTCCCGCCACCGCCCGACCGCGCATACAGGCTCGCCCGACGTTCCCGGTCGAGCATCGCCTCGGTCTCCAGCAGCGCCAAGCGCACGGTGACCAAGGAGGCGCAGGACAGCATCTCCTTGCCAACCCGGATGACGCACCACCGGATGCGAGCGCCAAGCCGGTCAGGCGCAGTGGGCGGCTGGGGCCGGACGCGGTCGTGCTCTCGGCGCGACGACCCTGCCGACCACCCGCCTGCTCATGAACCCCGCCTGCCCATGAACGGGCCCGGTAGCTCTCCGGATCCGGGCAACGGGGCCGGCGGATCGCCGGAGCCGAGCCGTGACGACGAGCCGTGACCGCGAGCTGCAAAGTCCGGGAGCCGCGACGTCGACGGGAGCGCCGTGACGTAGACGGGAGTGCTTGTGACGTCGATGCGCAGGCTGTGACGTCAATCGGGTTGCGGGCCTCGGCGGCGTTCCTTGCTTCTAAGACCCTACCATGCCGAAACAATTTCACATTCACGAAACTACTCAGCGAAGTGCAACAACGACACAGTGCGGCAGACACCTCACAGGAGGCCCAAAGACATGGCGGTCGTCACGGCGGCGGTGCGGTCGGCCACGTCGAGTTTGGTGAAGGTGCGCAGGAGGTGGGTTTTCACGGTGGCCTCCGAGATGTGCAGGGCGCGGCCGATGTCGGCGTTGGTGCGGCCCTGCGCGACCAGCGACAGGACCTCGACCTCCCGCGCGGACAGGATCGGGGGAGCGGCGCGGCGGCGGGTTTCGCGGGCCAGGCGGTCGGCGACGGTCGGGGCGAGGACGGTCTCGCCCCGGGACGCGGCGCGGACGGCGGCCGCCAGGTCGGCGCGGGTCGCGTCTTTCAGCAGGTAGCCGCAGGCGCCGGCCTCGACGGCGCGCAGGATGTCGGCGTCCGTCTCGTATGTCGTCAGGACCACGATGCGGACCGCCGGCTGTGTGGCCAGGATGCGGGCGGTGGCGCCGGCGCCGTCCAGGCCGGGCATCCGCAGGTCCATCAGGATCACGTCGGGGCGGGCCGCGGCCGCGGCCACCACCGCCTCGTCGCCCGCGCCCGCCTCGCCGACGACCGCCAGGTCCGGCTCGGCCTGCAGCATGCCGCGCAGACCGTCGCGGACGACGGGGTGGTCGTCGACCAGCAGCACCCTGATCATCACGTCGCTCCGGTCAGTGGCAGGGACAGGGTCACGGTGGTGCCGGCGCCCGCCGCGCTGGTCACGTCGCAGGAGCCGCCGATCTGCTCGGCCCGGGAGCGCATGCCGGCCAGGCCGAAGCCGAACCGGGCCGCGCCGAAGCCGGTGCCGTCGTCGGTGACGGTCAGGACGACCTCCGCGGGGGTGGTGCGCAGGCGCACGCCGACGGCGGTCGGGGCGGCGTGGCGGCGGGCGTTGGCGAGGGCCTCCTGGGCCGCCCGCAGCACGACGACCTGCAGTGCGGTCGGGACTTCGTCGGCGCCGTCGGGCAGGTGCAGGGACGTGCGGACCCCGGTGTCGGCGGCGAACCGGTCCACCTGCCGGCGCAGCGCCGCGGCCAGGCCGGTGGCCTGCAGGTCGGCCGGGGCCAGGGCGGCGACCAGGGCTCTGGCCTCGGCGAGGTTGTCCCGCGCGGTGCGGGCCACCAGGTCGAGGCGGTGCGCGGCCGGCAGGGAGTCGGCCTGGGCGAGGGTGATGATGCTGGTGAAGCCCTGGGCCAGGGTGTCGTGGATCTCGGCGGCGAGGCGGGCCCGCTCGGTGGCGACGCCGGCCTCGCGGGAGAGGCGGGCGATCTCGAGGCGGCTGTCGTGCAGGCGGGAGACGTAGGTGCCGATCAGCGCCGCGAACGCCAGGCCGAGCGCGGTCAGGGGGAGCAGGCCGTGGACCTTCGCGGTGGTGCCGTCGCGGATCAGCGCTATCGGCACCGGCAGCAGGTCCAGGGTGGCCACGGCGGTCAGGGCGGGTCGCAGCGGCAGGGCCTGGAAGATCATCGGGCCCCAGGCGAACAGGGCGAAGGCGGCGGTGTGGTCGATCCAGACGGCGGCCAGCTGCAGGACGCCCAGGACGAGGACGAACAGGCGCGGGTCGGCGAACAGGACGGACACGAAATGCCAGCCGAGGCCCAGCACCAGCAGTACCGAGGAGATCCACGGATGCCAGGTGCCGGGGCCGCCGGGGTCGAGCAGCAGGAACGCGACCACGGCGGCGACGGCGAGGACGTAGAAGACGTCCCAGGGGCGGCGGCTCAGCGGCGATCCGTCCAGCGGAACGTCGCCAGGCTCAGCGCCAGGCCGATCACGCACCACGCGCCCAGCACCAGGGCGGTCCTCCCGGGTTCCCATGCTCCGGCCACCTCCTGTGCGGCGAGTGCGTCGGGCAGGAACACGGAGCGGAATCCCTGGCCCATCCACTTGACGGGGAACAGCGCCGAGAGGTTGACCATCGCGCTCGGCAGCGCGGCGATGTGGACGAAGATGCCGGACGTGAACTGCAGGATCAGCACGGGCAGGTTGAGCACCGCGGGGGCGCTGCGGGCGGACCTGGCCAGGGAGCTCGCGGCGATGCCCAGGAGGGTACAGGCGATCACCGACAGGATCAGGAGCCAGGCGAACGTCAGCCACCGTCCGGGGTCGCTCGGCAACTCCAGGTGAAACAGCCCGACGGCGACGGCCAGGAGCAGGGCCGTCTCGGACAGCGCGGCGAAGAGGACGAGCAGGATCTTGCCGAGGAAGTACGCGCCGGCGGTCGCGGGCGTGCCCCGCAGCCGCAGCAGGGTGCCGTCGGCCCGGTCGACCGCGATGCCGACCCCGACGCTGATGAACGCGGTCGACAGCACCCCGTACGCGATCATGCCCACCGCGAACACCTGGGAGTGCGTGGTGGCCGCCCCCGGGCTGACCGGGGTGTCGAAGATGTACCCGAGCAGCACGGACAGGACGGCCGGGAAGGCGAAGGTGAAGATCAGGGCCTCGCGGGTGCGGACGATCTGCAGGATCTCGATCAGCCCGCGGGACGCGCCGACCCGCAGTGTGGACGGCATGGTCATCGAGACTCCCCGATCAATGACAGGTAGGTGTCCTCCAGGGTCGGGCGGGTGACCCGCAGGTCGGCGAAGCCCCCGGCGAGGCCGGCCACGACGGCGTCGGGCTCATCGGTGTGTACCGCATGCAGCCCGTCCGAGTCCCGCCAGCTCACGACGGCCGGCGCGCGGTCGCGGCCGCCGACGGTCTGCGGCGTGCCCACGGCGACGATCCGCCCGCCGGCGAGCACGGCCAGGCGGGCCGCGAGGGCCTCGGCCTCGTCGAGGTAGTGCGTGGTCAGCAGGACCGTGGTGCCGTCGGCGGCCAGGGACCGGATCAGGTCCCAGAACTGCCGGCGGGCCTCCGGGTCGAAGCCGGTCGTCGGCTCGTCGAGGAACACCAGCTCGGGCCGGCCGACGATGCCCAGGGCCACGTCGAGCCGGCGCCGCTGCCCACCGGAGAGGGTGCCGACGCGCTGCCCGGCCTGGCCCTCGAGCCCGACGGCGGCGATGACCTCGTCGGGGTCGCGGCGGCGCGGGTAGTACCCGGCGTAGTGCCGGACGGACTCGCGGACGGTGAGCTCGGCGGCGTCGGTCGCGGTCTGCAGGACCACGCCGATGCGGGCCCGCCAGCGCCGCCCGGCCGTCCCCGGGTCGGCGCCGAGCACGGACACGTCCCCGCCGTCGCGGCGGCGGTGCCCTTCGAGGATCTCCACCGTGGTGGTCTTGCCGGCCCCGTTGGGCCCGAGCAGGGCGAACACCTCACCGGGCTCGACGGTCAGGTCGATGCCGTCGACGGCGGTGCGGGCCCCGTACCGCTTGCGCAGGCCGTGTACTTCGATCGGTCGCATGCGTCGATGCTCTCGGGCGAACGAGGCCCGAGGGTCAACCGGTCGATGGACAGAGGCGCTTCAGCCGGTACCGAACGCGTCGTACCCGGCGAGCAGATGATCGCGGGTGCCCGTCAGATGGGGTTCGAGGTCACCGGTGCGGGCCAGGGCGAGCCCGGCCGGGTCGACGCCGGCGGCGCGCAGCAGCAGCCCGGGGACCTCGTCGAGGATGGCCAGCCAGCCGCGGCTCAGGGATTCGTCGAGGGGCTGGTCCGGCCACAGCGAGCAGTCGCGGGGGGCGCCGTCCACGACGATCGTCATCCGCTCGGGGGCGTCGAGGGCCCGGTCGTCGAAGATCTCGTCGGAGGAGGACAGGCGCAGGTTGATCAGCTCCGGCATCGGCGGGCCGGCGGTGGTGACGATCTCGATCCAGGCGTCCGGGGTGCCGAAGTGCAGGCCGGCGTGCAGGAGCCGGTCGTTCTCCCAGCCCCACGTGCCCAGGCGGCAGGGGCCGGACCAGCCCACCGGCCGATACAGCGGCAGCCGGCCGGCGCTGGCGCGGACCCGGCCGGCTTGCTCGTCGATGAGGGCCGTGAATTCGACCCGGCTGAGTCTGCCCCCGTAGCGCATGGGTCCGATCGTCCCGCATGACCCACCCGATCCGGATACGCCAGATCCCTTGGCCCGACCCCCGTCCTACGAAAATGGCGGTAAGGGGTCAAACACCGTCCGTGGTCAGACAACCTCGTCGATCTTGGCGGTGGCGACGTCGAAGATGAAGCCGCGCACGTCCTCGCGATGCGGGATCCACGGGCACTCGCGAACGGTGCGGATCGACTGGCGCATCGTGTCGTGCAGGTCGGTGAAGCCGGGCACGTCCCACGTCGGGTTGACGCCGGTCTGCGCGAGCTCGGCCCGGAAGTCGGGGTCGTCGAAGCCCTCCATGCCGCACTCCGTGTGGTGGATCAGCACGACCTCGCGGGTGCCGAGCTTGCGCTGGCTGATCGCCAGGGAGCGCAGCACCTCCTCGGTCGGCAGGCCGCCGGCGTTGCGGATCAGGTGGGCGTCGCCGATCTCGAGGCCGAGGGCGCCGAACAGGTCGAGCCGCGAGTCCATGCAGGCGATCACCGTCAGGCGCAGCTTGGGCCGCAGGGGCCGGGGACCCGGGAACGTCTCGGCATACCGGGCATTGGCGTGGATCAGGTGGTCGATCGCGGACATGAACCGAGTGAAGCAGATTCGTCACCCGAACGGCTGATGTCTTGGTCACACGAGGCCAAAGTCACCCGGCCCGGACGGGTGAGGTCAATCGCCGGTAACCGGTCCGGCAGCCAGTAAGGTAGGTCGCCGTGACGGCGTGGGACGTGGCGATCATCGGTGGCGGGCCGGCCGGGCTCTCGGCGGCGTACGAGTCCGCGCGCCGGGGTGCGCGGACCCTGGTCCTGGAGAAGGCGACGCACCCGCGGTACAAGACGTGCGGCGGCGGGCTGATCGGGCACTCCGTCGCGGCCGTCGAGGGCCGCATCGACATCCCGGCCGACGACCGGATCGAGCGGGCCGAGTTCACCAACGACGGGCGCTCCCCGTTCAGCCGGTCGACGAAGGACCGGCCGCTGCTGACGATGGTGCGCCGCCCCGAGTTCGACGACGCCCTGCGAAGTGCGGCCGAACAGGCGGGCGCGACGGTACGGCAGGCGACCGCGGTCAAGGCCGTCGAGCAGGGCGGCGGCGAGGTGCGCATCCGGCTCGCCGGCGGCGAGGAGGTCACGGCGTCGGCGGCGATCGGCGCGGACGGGTCGTCGGGGATCACGGCGCGGCTGGTCGGCGTCGAGTACGGGCAGGTCGACCTCGGCCTGGAGGTGGAGCTGCCGATCGACGCGGACCTCCAGGCGCGGTGGAAGGGGCGGCTGCTCATCGACTGGGGCCCGCTGCCCGGCTCCTACGCGTGGGTGTTCCCGAAGGGTGATCTGCTGACCGTCGGCGTCATCGCGGCCCGGGGCGACGGCGAGCGGACCAAGGCCTACCTCCGCTCGTTCCTCGAACGACTGCGGCTGCGCGATATCGAGCCCGTGCACGACTCGGGGCATCTGACGCGTTGCCGTACCCCCCAGAGCCCATTGCGCAAAGGCAACATCCTCGTCGCCGGGGATGCCGCGGGGCTGCTCGAACCGTGGACCCGGGAGGGGATCAGCTTCGCCACCCGCTCCGGCGCGCTCGCGGGGGCGGCGGCCGCGGACGGGGACCTGCTGCGGTATGAGCGTGACGTCCACGCGACGCTGGTCCCGACGATGCGGGCCGGTGCCCGGCTGCTGGCCGCGTTCAGCCGCCGCCCGGCGCTGTTCCACACGATCCTGCGCACGCCGCCGGGGTGGCGGATGTTCGAACGGTTCTGCCTCGGGGAGACGTCGTTCGAGGACACCGTCGAACGTTTCCCTGTACGGCAGGCGCTGCGCCTGCTTGGCTGATGACCATGAGATTCCGCGCGGTGCTCGAACGCAACGGCAAGACGGCGACGGGCCTGCCGGTGCCGGACGAGGTGCTGGGCGCGCTCGGGGCCGGGAAGAAGCCCAAGGTCGCGGTGACGATCAACGGGTACACCTATCGCAGCTCGGTCGGTTCGATGGGTGGCCGGTCGATGCTGCCGGTCTCGGCGGAGGTGCGGGCCGGCGCCGGGATCGCGGCCGGCGACGAGGTCGACGTCGACGTGGAGCTGGACACGGCGCCGCGGACGGTGGAGGTGCCGGCCGACCTGGCCGCGGCCCTGGACGCCGAGCCGGCCGCGCGGGCGGCGTTCGACGCGCTGTCGTACAGCGGCCGGCGGGCCCACGTGCTGTCGGTGGAGGGCGCGAAGACGGCCGCGACCCGGGAGCGCCGCGTCGCGAAGGTGCTCGAGACGCTTACTTGACCTGAATCCCGAGGGCGGCGGCGAGCGCGGGCCCGAGCTCCATGAGCTGCCGCTCGTCGACGGTCGCGCCGCGCAGCGAGTCGGCCCCGTCGGCGACGTCGAGCTCGCGGGCGCCGCGGAAGTCCACCTTCTTGCACTTGACCTGGGAGAACCGGGCATTGCGCAGGGCGCTCCCGGTGAACGTGACGTTCGTCAGGCTGGCCCCGGCGCAGTCGAGCTCGTTGAGCTCGCAGTCCTCGAACACGACATCGGCGAGGGTCGCGCCGCGCAGGTTCAGCGTGTCGATCTTGCAGCCGCGGAACGTGACCCGGCGCAGCCGCGAGCTGTAGGCCTGTACCCCCGCGAGCACGCTGTCGAGGACGGCCACGTCGAGCCATTCGGCGTCGGCGAGGCGGACACCGACCCACCGGTTGCGGCTCAGCCACACGTCGCTGAACCGGGCCCGCTCCAGGCCGACGTCGGCCAGGCTGACCCCGGTGAACGCCGACTCGATGAACTTGGCGCTGGTCGCCTCGCCACCCTCGAGCACCGTCGCGTCGAAGTGCACCTCGGTGTAGTTCCCGTCGTGCTCCAGGGCCTCGCCGTCCGGGTGGGCCCGCAGGTAGGCGGCGTAGGGCAGGTCCGGCAGCGACTGGGCGACGGGCATGCGGCTCACCCTATCCGCCCCGTGGTGGCCCGCACGACCAGCCGCGGCGCGAACATCAGCTCCCGGTGCCGGTGCCCGGCCGGGCCCTCGGCGAGGAGGAGCTCGGCGGCGACCCGGCCCAGCGCGCGGATCGGCCGCGCGATCGTCGTCAGCGCCGGGCGGACGTGCGCCGCGAACGGCAGGTCGTCGTAGCCGACCACGGACATGTCGCCGGGGACCCGCAGCCCCCGCGCCTGCAGTGCCCGGATCACGGCCAGGGCCGCGATGTCGTTGACGCACACGACGGCCGTCGGTTTCGGGTCGAAGTGCACAAGCTTCGAGACGGCGGCATCGGTACCGGCTGAGAAGCCCGCCTCCGCCGCCCGCACCCCGACCGGAGGTGGCGCACCGGCGTCCTCGAGGGCCGCGGCGAGCCCGGCCCGCCGCTCCCGCACCGGCTCGATGTCGTCGCCGGCGGTGAGGAACGCGATGTGCCGGTGCCCGAGCCCGAGCAGGTGCTCCCCGGCGAGCCGCCCGCCGAGGACGTGGTCGACGGCGGCCGCGCACAGGTCGGCCCCGTCCTGCCGCGCGTCGAGCAGCACCACCGGCGTGCCCCGCCCGCTGACCGCCGCGAGCCGCCCCGGGTTCGCCCCCGTCGGCGTGATGATGACCCCGCGCGGCGAGTGCTCCTCCAGCAGCTGCAGGACCCGCAGCTCCTTGTCGCCCCGCTGGTCGGTGCTGCACGCGAGGAGCATGCAGCCGGCCTCGTCGAGATGGTCCTCGATGCCGCGGTTGAGCTCGGCGTAGAACGGGTTGCTCTGGTCCAGGGTCACGGACCCGACGAGCCGGCTGGGCAGCCCCCGCAACTGCCGCGCGGCCGCGCTGCGCACGAACCCGATCTCGGCCATGGCCCCCTCGACCCGCCGCCGCGTACCCTCCGCGACAACACCGGGATTGTTGAGCACGTTGGCGACCGTGCTCACCGACACCCCAGCCGCAGCCGCCACATCCCGCATCCCCCGACGCTTCACAGGCGCACGATAACGCCGCCGATCAACATCGGCGGCGCACCGTTGTGCAAGTTGCGATCATTCGGCGGGAGCCAGCTCCGGGGCGCTCTTCGAACCGTCCGGCACTTCGTGATCGGACTTTTCGGATTGATCGCCGGTCGGGGGATTCGCCGGGTTCCGCAGGGTCGACGCGGCGGTGATCGCCAGGCCGAGGAAGATCACGGCGCCGACGACGCCGACCGCGTTCAGGCCGGTGGTGAAGGCGGCGCGGGCCGCGGCGGCCACCTCGGGCAGGCCGGTGGCGAGGGCGTCGGTGAGGCTGTCGCGGGCCGCGCCGGGAGCGTCGGGCGGCAGGTCGAGCGTCGTGCGGTACACCAGAGAAGCCAAACTGCCGAGGGTCGCGATCCCCACAGCGATCCCGAACTCGCCGCTCGTCTCGGAGATGGACGCCGCCGACCCGGCCTTCTCCGGGGGCGCCGCGGCCATCATGAGGTTCATCGTCAGCGCCATCGGGAACGAGATGCCGACGGACGCCAGGACCAGGCCTACGACCAGGAGCCCGGTGCTGTGCGGGCCGACCAGGGCCACGACCGCCAGGCCGAGGCCGGAGGCGGTGAGACCCATGGCCGTCACCGTGGCCGCCGGGAGGCGTCGGGCCAGCACCGGGGCGGCGAGCGAGCCGAGGATCATGGCGATGTTCTGGGGAATGAGCAGTACCCCCGCGGCCAGGGGTGAAAGCCCGGCCACGTTCTGCAGGTAAAGGCTGGCGACCAGCGAGAGCCCGGCCATCACGACCCCGCCCAGCAGCATGATCCCGAGCGCCGTGCTGAACACCCGGCTGGCGAAGAGGCGCAGGTCGAGCAGCGGGTCGGGCAGGGACCGCTGGCGGCGCACGAACAGCGCGCCGAAGACGGCGCCGGCCGCGACCGCGCCCAGTGCCGCCGGGGACACGCCGTCGCGGGCGAGGGCCTTCAGGCCCCAGATCACCGGCAGGATCGCGGCCAGGGACAGGGCGACGCTGAGCAGGTCGATCGGGTGCTCGGGCCGCTCCGGGCGGTACTCGGGGAGCAGGGCCGGCCCGGCGATCAGCAGCAGGACCATGAACGGCACGCCGAGCAGGAACGCGGAGCCCCACCAGAAGTGCTCCAGGAGCAGCCCGCCGACGATCGGGCCGAGGGTCATGCCGCCCATGAAGCAGGCGAACCAGGCGCCGATCGCGACGCCCATCCGCTTCGGGTCGGGGAACATGTTGCGGATCAGCGCCATCGTCGAGGGCATCAGCGTGGCGCCGGCGACCCCGAGGGCGGCCCGGGCCGCGATGAGCGTCGCCGGGGTGGTGGCGTAGGCGGCGGCGACGGACGCCACCCCGAACGCGACCGCGCCCGTGAGCAGCAGCCGGCGCCGGCCGATCCGGTCGCCGAGCGCGCCCATCGTGACGAGGAACCCGGCCAGCATGAACGAGTAGATGTCGAGGATCCACAGCTGCTCGGTGGCGTCGGCGTGCAAATCGGCGCTGACCTTCGGCAGGGCCAGATACAGCACGGACACGTCGAGCGAGAGCAGCAGGGTCGGCAGGGCGAGCACGGCCAGGCCGACCCACGGGTTGCGCCGGTTCATGACTGGAACACCGCCGCGAGCCAGCCGCCCCACGCCTGCTCGGCCTGGGCCTGCTCGACGTCGGCGAAGATGTGGTGGCCGGTCAGGATGAACCCGTTGCGGCCGACGAAGCGCAGCAGCGCGTCGTCGGTGCGGACCCCGAGGAAGCTCGGCTCCAGCGCGACGTCGACGACGCCGCGGATCTCCCGGCCGTCCAGCGTCAGCCGGACCTCGTCACCCTCCTGCACGTCCTTGCTGAGGTGCAGGGCGCGGGTGATGCCGGCCCACACCACGTCCTGATCGGGCTGCTGCGGCCCGAACGCGGCCACCGGCACCGCGTGACGACCCTGGAAATGCCGCAGGTACTCCCCGAGCGTGCGCAGATACAGCGGGTTGCCCTTGCGCAGCGCGTCGTACTCCGACTCCCAGTCCGCACCGAGGATGCCGCTGTGCACCAGCCGCAGCGCGGTCGAGCCACCGTCGCGGGCCTCGATGAGGTACTCGAACGCCATGAACGTGCCGTCCTCGGCGGCCGGGCCGCGGTAGGCGAAGTGCCGGCCCGGCTCGTAGGCGGTGATGGTCGCGGTGGAGTCGAAGCCGGGCATCGCCATGCGGGCCTCGCCGCCGACGCGGGGCTCGACCTCGTTGCGCCCCATGAACCAGGAGTCGATGCCGGGCCCGGTGGCGATGGCCGCCCACACCTGCTCGGGCGTCGCGGCGAGGTCGATGTCGTGGGTCAGCTCGAACTCGTGGGTCTCGGACATGTCAGGACTCCTCGGTCTGGTTCTTGGTGATGCTCGGATGGATGGCGACGATGACCCGGTGCTCGCGGCCGCCGGGGGCGTTGTCGTCGTGGTAGCGGCTGACGAGCGCGGCGACGGCCGCCGTGAGCTCCTGGGCGAAGGCGGCCCGGTCGCCCGCGGAGGCGAACCGGACGGTGCCGTCGAGGGCGAAGGTGGCGACCGGCTGGCCGGCCCTGGCCGCGCCGGTGATGAGCTGCCCGGTCTCCTTGACCAGCCGGGCGGCGAGGGCGAGCAGCCAGCGGGCGGAGAGCCGGTCGGGGGAGCGGGCCGGGTCGGGCTGGACGGCGGCCAGGGCGACGGGCGAGATGACGAACGACGCGGCGGTGGCGCGCAGGACCCGCTCGGTCATGTTGCCCTTGCGCCGCTCCTCGACCAGCTCGACGAGGCCGTGCGCCTCGAGCGTCTTGAGGTGGTAGTTGACCTTCTGTCGCGGCAGGTCCAGCAGCGCCGCGAGGCTGGTCGCCGAGTGCGGCTCGGCCAGCAGACCGAGCAGCCGCGCCCGCACCGGGTCGAGCGCGACCTCGGCCGCCGCCGGCTCCTCGATGACTCCCACTTCGAACATGCGACAACCGTAGAGCTGGACAACTTCTCTTGTCAAGACAAAAAAACTTTTCGGTGGGGGGTACCGCTAGTGTGCTCGCTTGTGACTGGCGAGGTGCGCGGCCCCAGGGTGTCGACGATCGAACTCTTCTTCGATCTGGTCTTCGTGTTCACCGTGACCCAGCTGGCGTCGGTGCTCGTGCATCACGTCGACTGGGCCCACACCGGCCAGGTCGCCCTGATGCTGGGGCTGATCTGGTGGATGTACGCCGGGTACAACTGGCTCACCAACGCCGTCGCCCCGAGCAGCACGCTGCGCCGCACCCTGCTGCTGACCGGCATGATCGGCTTCCTGATCATCTCCCTGGCCATCCCGGAGGCGTTCGACGGCAACGGCTGGGCGTTCGGCGTGGGCTACCTCATCGTCACGGTCGTGCACAGCGTGCTGTTCCTGCACGCCGACGACAATGTCTCGATCGTCAAGGCCATCACCAACCTGGCCCCGCTCAACGGCGTCACCGCGGTGGCCGTCCTGGTCGGCGGCTTCATGGACGGCAACGCCCGGATCTTCCTGTGGAGCGCCGCCCTCCTCGTGATCATCATCGCCCCCTACCTGCAGCGCATGGGCGCCTGGACGATCGAGGCCGGCCACTTCGCGGAGCGCCACGGCCTCGTCGTGATCGTCGCCATCGGCGAGTCGGTCGTCGCGATCGGCCTGGCCTTCCGCGAGGCCGAACTCGACGCGGGCACCCTG
This sequence comes from Dactylosporangium sp. NPDC051541, assembly GCF_044454505.1. NCBI lineage: Bacteria > Bacillati > Actinomycetota > Actinomycetes > Micromonosporales > Micromonosporaceae > Dactylosporangium > Dactylosporangium sp. NPDC051541. The sequence continues at coordinate 452,056 of NZ_JBITDU010000009.1, read as the reverse complement.
GCGGTGGCGATCCTGGGCCTGGCGATCGCGTACTACCTGTACTGGACGTACTTCTCCGGCGACGAGTCCCGCGCCGAGCACGCCCTGCACGCCGAGCAGGACCCGGCCCGCAAGGCGAGACTGGCCGTGTTCGCCTACGGCTACGCCCACGTGATCCTGCTGGCCGGCATCGTCGGCACGGCCGTGGGCGTCGAACTGTCCGTAGCCCACGCCCTGGAGCCGATGCACTGGTCGAGCGCCGTCTGCCTGAGCGCGGGCGTGGCCGTCTTCCTGCTGGGCCACGCCTGGTTCCTACGCCTGATGCGCCTGCCCGGCGGCGCCTACCGCCTCGTCGCCGCGGCCGCCGTCCTGGCCGCGATCCCGCTGGGCCACTGGCTGGCGGTAGCCCAGCTGGCCGCCGTCCTCCTGATCATGATGGCCGCCTCGATCACCCGCGACCTCCGCACGGTCCGCGTCACCCGGACCACGCAGATCCACGACTTCGGCCGCTGACCCGCGATCGTCACCGTGCGGCGAGGGCCTGGGCGAAGTTGACGCGCTGGATGGCCTCGGCCACGTGGAGCGGGGAGTACACGACCTCCTGCGCCAGGTAGTGGTACGGGCCCGACTGGATCGAGACGACGAACGGGCCGGACATCGTGTGGGTGCGGGCGGTCAGGAAGAACAGGCCGAACAGCAGGAACAGGCTCAGGCCGCAGGTGAAGACCGAGAACAGCACGGCCAGGATCGCGCAGGTCACGGCCAGGCCGATGCCCCAGCCGGCGGTGGTCGAGATCGGGATCGGCTGTGCGACCACCATCCAGCGGCTGCCGCGGACGGGCCACACGCCCACCGGGGTGTAGATCGCCACCCCGTCGGCGCGGACGTCGCCGATCTGGACGTCGGGGCCGTTGTAGACCGGGCTTCCGCTGTACGGCACGGGCAGTGTCACCCCCGGATTGTCGCCCGGGGCGGCCGGGGCGACCAACCCCCGAACGCACCGGACGTCGCGGCTACCCGGCCGTGGTGAAGTCGGTCGTTCCGGCCAGGTCGGCGAGCAGGCCGATCAGGCGTTCGGCGGCGGGGGACAGGGTGTGCCAGGCGGCCACCGTCTCGGCTTCGGCGCCGGTGATGGGGACGAACACGACGCCGGTGTCGCGCAGGGTCCGGGCCGACGCGGCCAGCCTGGTCACGCCGACACCGGCGGCGACGAGGCCGAGCAGGTTGGGTACCGTCGCCGCGCGCTGCACCACGTCCGGGGCGAAACCGGCGGCGGCGAAGTCCCGGTCGTACTGCTCGTGCCACGGCGGCCACGACGAGCGCGGGGTGAGCACCCACGGGTCCGCGGCCAGCTCGGCCAGGGCCAGCTCGGGCCGGTCGGCGAGGCGGTGCCCGGCCGGGAGGACCGCGCACACCGGCTCCCGGGCCAGCACCCGCACCCGCAGGTCCGCGACGAGCGGCGGGCGGGTGAAGGCCAGGTCGAACCGGCCGTCGCGCAGGCCGGTGACGAGCGGGCCGACGGCCACGTCGGCGGTGGTGACCTCGACGTCGGGGAGGTGTTCGCGGCCGGCCCGGACGACCAGCGGCAGCATGTAGTTGGCGACGGAGGCGAGGAAGCCCAGCCGCAGCCGGCCGAGTTCGCCGGCGGCGGCCCGCCTCGCCACGGCGACGGCGCGGTCGGCGGCTTCGAGGACGGCGCGGGCCTCGGCGAGGAACAGCCGGCCCGGTTCGGTGAGCCGGGTGCCGCGGGTGTCGCGGTCGAGGAGCCGGGCGCCGACGGTCCGCTCGAGGGCGGCGATCTGCTGGGAGAGCGACTGCTGCGCGAGGTGCAGGTCCCGCGCCGCGGTCGTGAAGCTCAAATGCTCGGCGACGGTCACGAAGTACCGGAGCTGCCGCAGTTCTGGTCTTGGCACGGACGGGCTCACAGGCTCTGACTGTAACCGCATCCGGGAGCGTGTGTTGGTCGCGGCGCAGGGCCCCGGACCAGACTCGGACGCATGCGAAACTGGCTGATCACCGGGTGCTCGTCCGGGTTCGGGGCGGCGCTGGCCCGGGCCGCCCTCGCCGCGGGGGACCGGGTCATGGCGACCGCGCGCGACCCCGAGGCGCTGACCGAGTTCCCGGACCGGGCCCGGCTCGACGTGACCGACGCCGGCTCGATCGCCGCCGCGGTGGCGAGGACGGTCGAGGAGTTCGGGTCGATCGACGTGCTCGTCAACAACGCCGGCCACGGGTCGGTCGGCGCGGTCGAGGAGATCGAGCCGGAGCACCTGCGGGCGCTCATGGACGTCATGTTCTTCGGCGCGGTCGCCCTGACCCAGGCCGTCCTGCCGCACATGCGGACCCGGGGCCGCGGCGCGATCGTGCAGATCTCGTCGATGGGCGGGCAGCTGACGATGCCGGCCTTCGGAGCGTACTGCGCGGCGAAGTTCGCGCTCGAGGCCGTCTCCGAGGCGCTGTACGCCGAGGTCGCCGCCCTGGGCGTGCGCGTGCACATCGTCGAGCCGGGCGCCTTCCGGACCGGCTTCGGCGGTGCGGGCCTGCACCGCTCGCCGCGACTGCCCGCCTACGCGGAGACGACGGCCGCGACCCGGGCCGCGGTCGAGTCGATGGACGGCGCCCAGCCCGGCGACCCGGCGAAGGCCGCCCGGGCGATCCTGACCCTGCTCGACGCCCCGGACGCGCCGCTGCGCCTGGCCCTGGGCTCCGATGCGGTGGACGCGATCCGCGCCCACCACACCTGGCTGCGGGAGGATCTGGCGAAGTGGGAGCGGCTGAGCCGCTCCACCGACTACGACATCAGCGAGTTGAGCTCCCCGAAGTCGTAGGAGTCGGCCAGGGCCGTGTAGGTCCCCGACCCGTAGACCTCGGCCGCGGCCTTCCGCGCGACGGCGTAGGCGGCCTCGGCGATCCACGACCCGAGGCTGACCCGGGCCACGCCGAGGGCGGCGAGCTCGGCCACCGGCGGCGTGCCCGGCTGGGCGAGGACGTTCAGCGGCGCCGGGATCGCCTTGGCCAGGCTCCCGATCGTGTCGGCGTCGGCGACGCCGGGCACGAAGATCCCGGACGCCCCCGCGGCCAGGTAGGCCTCCGCCCGGGCCACGGTCTCCTCCGGCTTGCCGCGGAAGTAGGTGTCGATCCGCACGTTGATGTAGAGGTCCGGGGCGGCGGCCCGGGCGGCGGCGATCCGCTCCTGCTGGCCGGCGACGTCACGCAGGCCGACGCCGTCGCCGACCTTGGCGCTGTCCTCGATGTTGACGCCGACGGCGCCGGCCGCGACGACACCGCGGATCGTCTCGGCGACGTCGGCCGGGGTGGCGCCGAAGCCGGACTCGATGTCGGCGGTGACGGGCAGGTCGGCCGGGACGGCGCGGACGATCCGGGCCAGGTGCTCGAGGGCCCGGTCGCGGTCGAGGACGTCGCCGTCGGGGGCGCCGAGGGTCCACGCCACACCGGCGGAGGTGGTCGCGACGGCGGGCGCGCCGGCAGCCGCGATGACGCGGGCGGAGGCGGGGTCCCAGGCGTTGGCGAGCACGAGCGGTCCGGTGGCGGTGTGCAGGGCATGGAAACGGGCGGCGCGGTCAGTCATGCGGGACATCCTTCCGCCTTTCGAGGGGTCGCCCCAACGTTTCAGCGAGGGCTAAATTCGTATCCGTGGTCTCGATCGGCCTGTCGGCGTCCGCGGTCGCGCGCATCCGGTTCGCGGTGTCGCCGCTGTGGGAGACGATCGCGAGCCTGCGCGTGCTTCGGAACCCCGCCGCGCACGCGATCCATCTCCCGTGGGCGGCCCGGCTGCGGCACCTGAAGCCGCCCATCGACGTGCCGCCGTTTCCGGCCGCGATCCCCGACTACCTGACGCCGAAGCCGCCCGGGCCGTTTCCGGAGCTCGACGAGGAGCTGGCGCTGCTGCCGGCGCCCGTGGCCGACGGGCTGCGGGAGTATTTCGCGATCGCCGTCGCCCCGCACTGGCCGCGTATCCGAGCGCTCCTGGAGGCCGAGGTCCACGCCCGGGCCCGGACCCTGGCCGCCGACGGGGTGGGCGGGCTGCTCAACGACCTGCACGCCAACGTGTCCTTCGCCGACGGCACGTTGTCGGTGCTGCACCGCTGGTGCACGGCCCCCGACGTCGCGAACGGCGGCGACCTGGTGCTTATCCCGTCGGTGTTCGTCTGGCCGACGGTGCTCACGGTCTTCGACGTCGAGGCGCAGCTGGCCTACCCCGCGCGGGGGATCGGGGCGCTCTGGGAGCCCACCTCGGGCGCCGACATCGACGCACTCGGCGCGCTGGTCGGGCGGGCCCGGGCCAAGCTCCTGACCGAGCTGGCGGCCCCGGCCTCGACGACGGACCTGGCCGGTCGGACGGGCCTCACCCCGGGTGGCGTCTCGCAGCATCTCTCGGTCCTCCGTGCGGCCGGGCTGGTCCGCGCGCACCGCGCGGGACGCAGCGTCCTGAACTTCCGGACGGCGGCCGCCGAAGCCCTCCTCAACGCCAACGGCCGACGCCCAGAAGACTAGGCGCCGGCCGGTGTCAACCAGGTGTCAGTTCGAAGCGCTGCCAAGCTCGGCCTGGCCGCCGTCGCCCTCGACGTGCACCTCGGTGCCCCGGGCGAACGCGGCGTCGAACTTCTGCTCCAGCGCGTCGAGCTCGTTGAACTCGGCCTGGTGCGACGACTCCGAGCCCTCGGCCGCGAAGACGTGGTCGTCCTCGGACTGGTTGTGGCTGTAGTTGGTGAAGTTGTCCTCCGAGTAGTGCACGGCCGCCGGCTGGTCGTACTCGGTGTGGCTGCCGGTCGAGAAGTCCGTCGACTCCTGGGCGTGGTGGTCCTGCTCGTACACGCCGAACTGCGACTGCGCGTCGGCCTCGGAGCCGCTGGCCTGGTGGAGCTGGTCGAGCTGGGCGCTCTCCTGGCCGGCCTCGTACTGGCCGTAGTCGACGTCGTGGCCCGTCGCGCCGGTGTCGCCGGTCTCGTAGTCGCTCATGTCGCGGATCCCTTTCACGGGGTGGTATGTGCTGGTCTATGTGGTGCCGGGCCTTGCGAGATCCACGTTAGGCGGGGGCCGATGGCTCGGAATCCCGGAAACGTGCCAGCGGCCTGACGCGTTGTTTCGGCTTGCTGGCGGGGAGCGTAGCCCGGCCCCGGCGGCCGGAACTATCCCCCACATGACAGCTGATCAGCCAGTTTTCGTCGCGGGGGCGGGGCCGGTGCATACTCCTGCGGTGCTACGACACTGCTGCGACGGACTGCGCGCGCAACTGGAACAAGACCCGGACGACGACCTCGACCCGTGGGACGACCCGGACGTGGTGGTCGTCTACATGCCGCGCTTCGACGAGTACGGCCTGCCGATCCGCGACGGTGGCACGTCCATGGTCGTGATCGGGTTCTGCCCGTGGTGCGGTGCCCGCCTGCCGGAGTCGCGGCGGGACGCCTGGTTCGACGAGATGGACCGGCTCGGCCTCGACCCGTGGGAGGACGAACTGCCGGAGGAGTATCAGAGCGACGCCTGGTGGCGCAAGGACGAGCCGGCCGGCACGGCGCGGGAGTTCGTCGAGCCCGAGCGCGTGATCAGCCCCGCCTGACGAGCTCGACGACCGGGATCCGCCGCTCGGTGCCGGCCTGGTGCTCGGCGAAGAACGGATACTGCGCGGCGATGCGCGTGAACAGCCCGTCGCGGTCGGGCCCGGTCGCCGGGGTGGCGGTGGCCGGGTACTCCTCCCCGTCGACCTCGACCGTCACGGCCGGGTCGGCGGCGAGGTTGCGAAACCAGTCGGGGTCGCGCTCGGCCCCGGCCGCGGAGGCGATGACGAGGAGCCGGTCGTCGAGGCGGACGTACATCATCGGGTTCGTGTAGTGCCGGCCGCTGCGCCGCCCCTTCGTGGTCAGCAGCAGCAGTGGCCGGCCCTCGAGCCTGCGCCCGGCCGCCCGGAACTGCTCGATGAGCTTCGCGTTGGCCGCGTTGAGGTCCGCGGGAATCTCCGCCATGACGCCCCCTACACCGGTTCGAGGAGTTTCGACTTCTGCACGATCGGCACGCTCAGCGTCTTGTACCCGACCTGCTCGAACAGTACGACGACGCGGTCCTGCTCGTAGGCCATCACCGTCCCGGTGCCCCACGCCGTGTGCCGCACCTCGCTCGACACCGGGAACGGCCGCTCGTGGTGCTCCGTCTGGTTCTTTACCTCCGGTGCGGCCACGAGCGGCGTGCTCTTCCTGCGCAAGATTCGCTGGTACCACCTGAGGCGCGGCACCACCGGATCGACCACGACGGTGCCGTTGGCGCAGTTGTCGCAGTGGCCGCAGGCGGTCTCGGCCTGCTCACCGAAGTAGGCCAGCAGGGACCGGCCGCGGCAGTTCGCGCTTTCCGCGTACTGCCGCATCATGTCGATCCGCGACCGGCGCAGCGTCTGGTGCCGCTCGTACTGGGCCAGGGCGAGCCGCGCGGCCTCGGCCGGCGTGGGGGCGTAGCGCGGGGCGGTCAGCTTGTTTCCGGCGCCGACCTCGACCGCGCCGACCTGCTCCAGGAGGCTCAGCAGGGCGGTGATCCGGCGGGCCGGCAGCCCGCTGCGGGTGGCCAGGCCGGTGCGGGTCGCGGGCCCCTCGCGCAGCGCCGCGGCGAGCTGGGTGAGCTCCTTGGCGTCAGGCGCGCCGGTGGCGAAGAACCGCTGCAGGGCCACGTCCTCGGGCCGGAAGAACAGGATCGTGCGGGCCGGGCCGCCGTCGCGCCCGGCGCGGCCGATCTCCTGCAGGTAGCTGTCGGGGGAGTCGGGCAGGGCGACGTGGTGGACCCAGCGGATGTTGGGCTTGTCGACGCCCATGCCGAACGCGCTCGTGGCGACCATCACCGGGATGCGGTCGGCCATGAAGTCCTCGTATCGCCGGTTGCGTTCGCCCGCGGCCAGTCCCGCGTGGAAGGCGACGGCCGGGATGCCCTTCTCGGCGAGGCGCTCCGCGTACTGCTCGGCGATCGCGCGCGTGGGGGAGTACACGATGCCGGGATGTTGCTCTTGTTGTATCTGTGCGTAGAGGCGCTGCCAGCGCTGGTCCTCGCTGGTGCAGTGCACGGCCCCGAGCTCCAGGTTGGCCCGGTCGAGCCCGGCGACGAGGACGAACGGGTCGCGCAGCCCGAGCGCGGCGCTGATGTCGGCCCGGACGGGCGGTGACGCCGTGGCCGTCAGCGCGACGACCGGCGGCCGGCCCAGTTCCCGGATCAGATGGCCCAGCTGCAGATAGTCGGGTCGGAAGTCGTAGCCCCACGCCGACACGCAGTGCGCCTCGTCCACGGCGACCAGGCCAGGTCGCAGCGCGCGGACCTCGGCGAGCCGGTCCGGGTTGCCCAGCTGCTCGGGCGTGATGAACAGGAACCGCGCCGTCCCGGCCCGCAACGCCTCGAGGGCCTTGCGCTGCTGGGCAGGTGTCTCGGCGGAGCTGATCCGCACCGCCTGCCCGGCCCGGCGGCGGTTGAGCCCGGCGATCTGGTCCTGCTGGAGGGCCAGGAGTGGTGAGATGACAATGGCCGGCCCGGCGATCAGGGTCGCCGGCACCTGGTAGATCGCGGATTTTCCGCCGCCGGTGGGTAACACCACCAGTGCGTCACGCTGCTTGAGCAGGGCGCGCATGGGCGGGAGCTGTCCGGGGCGGAGCGTTTCCCAGCCGAACTCGTGGCGGGCGGCACGGCGCAGGCGGGTCGTCGCGGGCACAAGATTCATCGAGTCGGGACTGTACCGGTGTTCGAACGCTTCGGCGCGCTACGCGACACGCCGTGCCTTGAGGACTCTCACCGTTCAGCAACCGAGATGCACCCGGAAGTGACGGCGTAAGCACCCTTCGTAGTCGAAAGTTCTTCGTGTCAGCAGGTGGACCGCCTGCACGGGGTTCACCAGGGACACGAGGGGGAACCGATGACGACCCTTGAGGGTGCCACGCTCAAGGTCCATTTGGAAGGCCGGGAGCTCGAGGACCTGATCCGCGAGCATCTGCCGCTCGTCGGGCATCTGGTGCGCCAGACGCTCGGCCGTCTGCCGGCCCATGTCAGCCGCGAGGACCTGGTCTCGGCCGGGATGGCGGCGCTGGCCGGCGCCGCGAAGGCGTTCGACCCGAGCCGCGGGATCCCGTTCGGCAGCTTCGCCACCACCCGCATCCGGGGCGCGATCCTGGACGAGCTGCGCGGGCTGGACTGGGCGAGCCGGTCGGTGCGGGCCCGGGCCAGGCAGGTCGACGGGATGCAACAGGAGCTCACCGCGGCCCTCGGCCGCACACCGACGAACGCCGAGCTCGCGGAGGCGCTCGGGGTCAGCGTCGACGAACTGCAGTCCATCGACGACGACGTCCAGCGGGCGGCCGTGCTGTCGCTGCAGGGCTTCGCCGCCGGCAGTGCCGAGGACATGGTCCCGGAGCGGGCGGCCGGGCCCGAGGACCTGATCCTGCACCGGGAGCGCATCGGCTACCTGCACAACGCCGTGGAGGCGCTGCCGGAGCGCCTGGGGAAGGTCGTGAAGGGGTACTTCTTTCAGGAGCGACCGATGATGGAGATCGCCCACGAGCTCGGCGTGACCGAGTCGCGGGTCTCCCAGTTGCGGGCGGAGGCACTCATGCTGCTGCGCGACGGCCTCAACACCCACCTCGACCCGGACCTGGTCTCGGCCAGCGACAAACCCACGGGCTGTGTGGCCCGCCGGCGCGAGGCCTACCACGACAAGATCGCCAATGCCGGCAACCTCAACAGCCGCCTGGCGCAGACCAACCACCACGGCATGCCGTTCAACCAGTCCGGCCGCAACGCTTGATTCTTTTGGTCGCACCCGCGGGCCGCCCATATTTTTGGGCGGCCCGTACGCTGCGTATCTAATCGTGAGTTAAAGATCACCGTCCGATTGTGTCCGCCGGGCGGTGTTAGGGTTGCCGCGGCAATTGGTCCGGCACGTTATCCAGGCGTGCGACGCGACACCGATTGGGCGGGCAATGCGTTTCGAGTCGGCGGAATTCGACACTCCGGAATACGGCGAAAACCACCATATGCGGACTCCGGCCCCACGCCGGGGCGGCCGCCGCCTCGCGGTCATCGTCGCCGCGGCCGCCGCGGTCCTGGTCGTGGCCGGCGCCGCCGGTGCGGTGACGTTCATGGGATCCGACAAATCCGACAAACCGGTCTCGATCGACTCGGCCGCTTCGGACGGTGCCTCGTCCTCGGAGGGGACTGTCGCTGACGCCGAGGCGCTGGCCGGCCTCGGCGCCGGGCCGTCGGGTTCCGCGTCCGCCGCGGGCAAACCCGGCGCCACCGCCACCAAGGGCGGCAGCAACACCAACGCCGGCCCCGGCGCCCCGCCGATCGCCGCCGCCGCGGGCAAGCAGTGGAAGACTTCGTTCAGCGAGGAGTTCACCGGCACGTCGCTCAACACGTCGAAGCTCAGCCCGTGCTTCGACTGGAACACCGGCGACTGCACGTCGACGTTCAACGACGGCCGCGAGCACTACCAGCCCAGCCAGGTCGTCGTCTCCGGCGGCACCGCGAAGCTGATCGCCGCCCCGCTGAGCCCCGCGTACAAGACCAGCGCGTGCCAGAACGGCGCCTGCACCTACAAGGCGGGCCTGCTGTCGACGGCCCGCCCCAACGCGAACGCGGGCAGCAAATACCTCTACGCGTTCACCTACGGATACGTCGAATCCCGCTTCAAGTTCCCCGCGACGCAGGGCTTCTTCACCGCCTTCTGGATGCTGCCGACGGACACGTCGTACAACTACAAGACAGAGTTGGACATCCTGGAAGAACTGGGCGACGATCCGTCGACGATGTACATGACATACCACTACAACAACCGCGAAGAATCGTTCGCCGGCAACAGCGGCAAACACAATAACGGCAAGTGCGCGGCGAAGGACTACTCGAAGGACTTCGTCCGCATGGGCGTCGACTGGGAGCCGGACCACATCGCCTGGTACATCGACGGCGTGGAGTGCGCCCGCTTCACCGACGCGTCGGTCATCGAAAAGGGCCCGATGCAGCTGATCCTGCACATGATGGTCGACAACAACTGGCAGCGCCGCTGGAACGTGGGCCTCACCGACCCGACCCTGACCCGCCAGCTGGAGGTCGACTACATCCGCGTCTACCAGCAGACCGCCGCCTGACGCCCCGCGCCCCTTGTGCGGGGCGGCGGCTGAAACTTCCAGCGGCGCGCGCGTCCTGGGCAGCGGCGCCGGTCGCGGAGCGGACCGACGGGATGACCCTGACGTCGGCGGGCTGATAGCGTCCGGCCGTCGCGATCCAGGGATGTGGATGCACATGGTCTTCGGCGCGGGGCGCACGGTCGGGGCGAAGCTGCCGCACCTGCTGGCCGCTGTCCTGCTGCTGGGCCTGGCCGACTCCATGATCGGCCCGTATCTGGTGCTGTTCGGCGCGGACCGGGCGCACCTGTCACCACTGCGGGTCGGTGTCTTCATGTCCGTCATCGCCGTCAGCGGACTGGTCGTCACATCGTGGCTGGGCCGCCGATACGACCGCGGCCCCGGCCGGTGGCCCGCGGTGGTCGCCGTCCTGGCCCCGGCCGCCGGCTACCTGGCGCTGAGCACGACCACCAGCTACGCCCGGCTGCTCGTCATCGGCGCGGCCCTGCTGGGCGCCGGCCTGGCCGCGTTCTCGCAGGTGTTCGCCCTGGCCCGGACCCACCTGGACCAGGCGTCCGGCACCGCGTCGAGCCGCGGCACCCTGGCCCTGCGCTCCGCGTTCTCCCTGGCCTGGGCCGTCGGCCCGATCCTCGGCGCCGCGGCCCTGGCCTGGCGCGGCTACAGCGCCCTGCTCCTGCTGACCGCCCTGGCCTTCGCCCTGGTCGTCGCCCCGCTGCTGCTCCTGGGCCCCACACCGGCCACACCCCGACCCGCCGACCACCCGCGAACCCCGACCCGCCCACCCCGCCCGGTCCTGCTCGTGGCGGCCGGCTTCATGCTCTTCAACACCGCGATGTGCGCCGGCTCGGTGGCGCTACCGCTGTACATCACCCGCACCCTGGCCCGCGCCGACCAGGACGTGGGCCTGCTGGCCAGCACGTGCGCCGTGGCGGAGATCCGGGCCGCGCTGGCCCTGATCCTGCTCCCGGCCCGGGTGTCCCGGCAGCGCGTGATCCTGCTGGGCATGCTCCTCTTCGTCGCCTACTTCACCCTCGTCCCCGCCGTCTCCAGCCTGCCGCTGCTCCTGGCCGCCCAGGTCGCCCGCGGCCTGGCGATAGCCGCGGTCAACGCCTTGGGCATCACCTACATGCAGGACCTCCTCCCGGATTCCCCGGGCCGGGCCACCGCCCTGTTCAGCAACGCCTTCATCACCGCCTCCCTGGTCTCCGGCCTGGTAGCGGGCGCCACCGCCCAAACCCTGGGCTACCGCGCGGCCCTCCTGCTGTGCGCCCTGATCAGCGCGGCCGGCGGCCTCCTAGTGCTCACCGCCCGCCACCCACCCCGCGCCACCCCCGCCCCACCGCGCACCCAACACCCGGCCGGCGAAGCACTACCCCAAGCCTGAGCGCCCGCGCCGGCGCTCCGGCCGCGATCGCGGTCCCGCTCGCCGCCGGCCGGGTCACCGCGCTCCCGCGCAGCCACAACGCTCCGGTGAGCTGACCGGAGGCGACCCGCGTCTCGCGGTGGTGAACCTGTGCGCCACCGCGAGCGGCGGTGAGCCGGCGGGCGGACGCGAACCCGGCAGTGCCGCCGTCCATGTCTTCACATCGTTGCTCGGGACGGCGCTCGACGCCGCCAACGTCCGGCGGGCGCTGCGGCGGGCGGCGCGGGCGGCGGGGCTCGATCCGAAGCGGTGGACGCCGCGGGAACTGCGGGACCGCTTCGTGTCGATCGCCTCGGCGCTCGGGCTGACCTTGGAGCCGATCGCCGATCTCGTCGGGCACGTGGGAACGCGGGTCACCGATGCGGTCTACCGCCGGCGCCTTGGACCCCGGGTCATGTCTGGACAGCCGGAGAGGAACAAGGTATTCGAACTCCATGAGTAGCACTGACAGCCCGCCACGTTCCCGTATCGTCGGTGCGGTTGCTGGGGTCGTCGTCGTGCTGGCGCTGATCCTGACGCAACGCCACTGGCTGTCTGGCTACCCGGACTGGCAGAAGGCCCTGGCCGCCGGGTTGGTCGGCTTCATCGTGAGCGTGATCGTTCACCGCGTCATCCTTTGGCGGAAAACCCGATGACGGTGACGGCGTAGCGGCCGCCCGGGGCCGCCGCGTCCCCTGGACCCCCTGATAGACCCCAAAACCGCAGGGCCCGTACCAGTTGCCTGGTACGGGCCCTTCCTAGCTGCGTGGGCGATACTGGGTTTGAACCAGTGACCTCTTCCGTGTCAAGGAAGCGCGCTCCCACTGCGCCAATCGCCCTTCAAAGTGCCACCTGGTTAGCGTGGCCTTCGAGGTGGGAACGGGATTTGAACCCGTGTACACGGCTTTGCAGGCCGTTGCCTCGCCTCTCGGCCACCCCACCGTGGTGACTTTCCCGAGCGGACGACCGGATTCGAACCGGCGACCCTCACCTTGGCAAGGTGATGCGCTACCAGCTGCGCTACGTCCGCACCGTCACCGCTGTTCCCTGGTGACGGATGCAAACTTTAGCCGACCGCCATCCCCCATGCCAAACCGGTATCCCGCTTCGGCGCGTCGAGGGGGGTTCACCTGCGGTTCTGCCTGCTCTGGCGGGGGACGGGGGCGGTGGGTGCGCGCGACGTGGAGTACCCCCGACGCGGCTTTGCCGGTTTTTTTGACCTTGAGTGGTCTCGGAGTGCGGAGGCCGGGGACGACGGGCGGGCGAGGCGTCACGCTAACGAGCGATGGGGGCCGGGAGCGGAGTCGGCGGGGGATGCGCTAGAGTGCTTCGCAGTGCGGACGTAGCGCAGCTGGTAGCGCATCACCTTGCCAAGGTGAGGGTCGCCGGTTCGAATCCGGTCGTCCGCTCTTTTCTTACTCCAGATTCCGCAGGCGCGCGGCGGGAATTGGGCGTTTCGGCGGTTTCGCCAGCACCCACAACGGGTTGGAAACGCCCACCACATCGCCCCCGGCGAGTTTCACCTGGACCCGGACATAATGGCCCGGCGGCACCGTGACGCTCGACGATTTCGCGATTTTTTTCGAGGGTACTGTTCCGGCTTCGTCGGCCACCCCGAGCACCACTTCCGCCTTCGCGCCGCTGGGCAGGCCGGTCGCGATCGCGTCGACTTTCACCGCGGTCTTCGACAACAGCACGGCACCCATCTGGGAAACGCCGCCGACGCGCAGGTCCAACGTTCCGCGGTAGCGGGCCAGATCCGTGAACCAGGCCGCGCCCTTGGCCAGTGCGGCCAGCAGATCGGGCTGCGATTTCGACGCCGACCAGACGTAGGTGATGTCGTGCTCCGGCTCCTTCGCCCAATCCTTCGCGTCGTGGTCGTCGCTGCTGCCGACGGCCGTGAAGAACAGCGCGTTGCGGGCCGCGACGTCGAACACCCACAACAGGTCGTCGTACGGTTTGCGGCCGATCTCGACGAGGTCCACCCCGAGGAAATCGCGGTCCAGCATCAACCGCACGAGCTCGTCGCGCCGGCCGATGTCGAGGGGGTGGTTCCAGCAGACGAGCCCGCCGTGCGATTGCAGGTACCGCACCATCGACGCCGTCAGATCGGGGCGGTTGTCCCGGACCGGCGGGCTCGGAAACGGCGGGAACTGCAGATCGCCGCCGAACCAGTTCAAGTGCCGCACCAATGACACCTCGAGGGCCCGGAAATGCGTCACGCCCGTGCCGTGCTTGGCCGCCGCGGCCGCGATGACCTCGGCCCGCAGCTGTTCACCGGCCTGGCCCGCGCGCCGCTTGCGCCGGAAGGTGAGCCGGTCGACGACGAAACCGGCGTTGCGCACCCCGATCCGCAGCCCGGTCAGCGCATTGTCGCCGGCGGCGATATCCGGCCACAGCTTCGCGATGTCATCGACGAGGACGAACGTGAACTCCTGCCATTGCGCCGGCTTGATCGGCAGCTGGACGGTGCCGACCGGCCCGGACGCGGCATGCGTCGTGACATCGAAGAGCCCGATTTGGTACCGCAGTGTCAGCACCCCTTTCCCGGGATGATTCGACAGCTGCAGTTCGAACAGCAGGGCCCCGTCCTTCGGCAGCGTCTCCGGCAGCAGGTCCAGCGTGAGCTCGGTATCGGCGACGCAGGCGTTCATGGTGTTGTTCCACGACTGCCCGCGGTACCAGAGGATGTCCTTGCTCGTGCCCTTGCCGTTGAGCCGCAGCGCCTTGCCGGTGCCGTCCTGCGGCGAATGCGGTGCGGCCACGAACTCGGCGACCGGCTTCACGGGTTTGCCGTCGGTCTCCTGGACCCATTTCCAGTCGAGTCCGAACTCGGGTTCGACGGGCCCGTCGAAATGCACCGCCTGCCGGTGCTCGAACGCGGCGATCCGGAAGTCGTGATCCGTCCACCAGATCACGTCGACGCCGTGCTTGCGGGCCTGTTCGAAGTGCGCGGAAAAGCTCGCCGACCCCTCGCTGAACGGCCCGTGGATGTGCATCGCCATCGAGACCGGCTGGGTCTTTCCAGCGCCACCGGACCAGTCTTCGGTGGGCGGGCTGGAGGCGGGCAGAGCACCGGCGGTGAGGGCGGCGCCGGCGGTACCGAGCAGGGCACGTCGAGTCAGGGTGGGGTCCACATAACCTGACGTTCCCGGATGTGTGGACCGCGCCGCAGCCGTTTCGCTAAAGCTGCTCCACGTGGATGTCCACTTGACCCGATCGGGGCTCTTCGACGCGATACCCGAATCCCCGCAGCGTTTCCGTCAGCTTCCCCGCCGTCCGCGGCCGCGCCCCCGATGTGAGCAGTGCTCGCACGATTCGCCCTTTGGTGGCTTTGTTGAAGTGACTGACGACTTTCCCGCCGTGCAGCACCCGAATGCCGACCGCGTTGCGGGGCGCCCACATGCCCGCGTACGCCGACGACCGCAGATCGAGCACCAGCGCATCCCCGACCAGCGCGTCGAGGGGCCCTTTGAGCGCTCGCTTCCAATGCGCGGCGAGCGTCCCGACCCCCGCCAGATTCACCCCGATCGAGCACCGGTACGGCGGAATCCGGTCCTTCAACCCCACGACGCCCCACAGCCCGGAGAAGATCAGCAACTCCCGGCCGGCCCGGGCCCTGGCTTTCGCGTCGAGACCGGCCAGGTCGAGGGCGTCGTAGAGCACGCCCGTGTACACCTTGCCGGCCGCCTGCGCGGGCGCCGTCTCCAGCCGCGCGTTGCGCTCCACCTCGGCCGTCTGCCCCGCCCCGAGCCCCAGCACCGCGATCGCCGCCGGCGGGTCGGCCGCCAGCTTCACCAGATCGTCCATGACCGCCCGGCGCGCCTCGGCCAGCTCGGGCACGGACAGCTTGGCGAGGTCCACCGCCGCTCCCCGGCGGGGGGCGTCGGCTTTGCCTTCGGAGGGCGGCAGCAGGATGAACACTCCGCGGACAGTACCTCCCTGCCTTCCACGCACGGCGGCAAGCCCTTCGGGCCAAGACACGGCCGCTCACGCCGGACAACCGAATCCAAGTCGGGAAGCCGACACATCCGGCGCAGGCTTTGGTCGACATGGTGCCAAGAGCCCGCCGCCTCAAGCACGAGCGCGGCACGTTCATGCTCCAGTCGAGCAGCCACATGGAGGCGTCGAAGGCGCGAGCCCGCCGCGGCCGTCGGTCTTCACCGAGGTCATGCTCACCGGCTTGCGCGGGGGTAGCACAGTCGACCGCCGAGGACGGCAATCGCTCGCCAAGGCAGTCAACCTGGTGGCGAATACGTCGTGATCGGACTGTGCGGCGCTATCGGAGGCAACAAGTAATACCCGCCAGGCGTTGCCACTCGTCGGCGGTTGCCGCGTGGACGTTACTGAACACCAGGTGGCTGCCGCGCACGTACGGGTACTGCGGCGGGCCGAGGCGGTGGAGGATGACGAGCCACAGCGGCGGGCCGAGGAGCAGGGCGGTGGGCAGGCCGTAGGTGTCGTGGACGGCCAGGTGGCGCTGCCAGATCAGCCATAGGGCCAGCGTGCCGCAGCAGATGGGGATCGACCACGGGACGTCGCGGGTGCGGCGGGCGTGGCGCAGGAAGCGGGGGCGGCTGGCGGCGTCCAGGGGGACGTGGATGCCGTTCGGTTCGAGGCCGGAGTACGGCAGCGGAAGCCTGGTCAGGTCGGTCACGGTGGTGCCGTCGACCAAGGAGCGGTGCGGCATCGGCGGTAGCGGGCCGGCGATCTTCCACGACACCCTGGGCACACGTGCAGCGTCGCAGATCGACGCCAGAGCCGGACGCGGCCGGCTTGACGGGCCTGTTCGTTATACCTAGATTCCTAGGTATGGACCTGCGGGGTCATCTTGATCTTCTGCTGCTGGCCACGCTGCGGCGGGTCGAGCCGGTGCACGCCTACGCGCTCATCGCGAGCCTTCGGCAGCAGTCCGGCGGGGCCTTCGATCTGCCCGAAGGGACTGTCTATCCGGCGCTGCACCGGCTGGAGCGGGATGGGCTCGTGCACAGCGAATGGAGCGCTGAGCAGCCTCGGCGGCGGCGGGTTTACCGGCTCACCGCGGCCGGTGCGGCGGCGGTCGTGGTCAAGCAGCGGGAGTGGACGGTTTTCGAGCGCGGTGTGCGGGCCATCCTCGGCCCCCAAGGTGCGGAGGGACTTGCGTGAGCGACGTCGAGCGATACCTGGATGAGCTGTTCGACCGGCTGGCCGGGCAGGGGGCGGCCGGGCGGCGGATGCTCGAGGAGGCCGAGCAGCACCTGCGGCTGGCCGTCGCCGACCGAGTCGCCGAAGGGATGCCGGTGGCGGACGCCGAGCGGGAAGCCGTCGCCCGGTTCGGCGCGTCCGGGCCCATCGCCTCGCTGCTGGGACGGGTCTACCAGGGGTCGCGTCTCGTGCGGGCGGTGGTGGTCGGCGGGTGGGTGGTGCTCATGCTCGCCGGGGCCCACATTGTGACGGCGCTTGTGCTGGCCGAGTGGGGCACCAGCTACACGATCATGCGGCAGACGGCCGTCATCGGTGTGCTCCTGCTGGTGGCGGGCGGGGTCGGGGTGACGGCCGGGCGGTGGGCCGGGGGCCGGCCGACGCACGCGCTGCTCCAGGCGTCCGTGCTCGCGCTGGCCGGGGTCGTGGTGCTGGTCGACGTGCCGCTCGCGGTCGGGCTGGCGTTCGGTGAGCAGGGGCTGCACCGGCATGCGGCGGCGCTGCTCACGGGGGTGGCCGCGGCCAACGTTCTCGGGGTCGGGGGTGTGCGGCGCCTCGCGCGGCGGTCAGCGGAACAGGGTGAGGTCGATGGCGTCGGCCATGGCTCGCTGGCCGGCGATGTTCGGGTGTAGCGGGTCGGCCTGGTAGGCGGGGAGGACCCGGGCCGGGTCGGACGGGTCGCGGAGGACCTCGTCGAAGTCGGCCACGCCGTCGAACGCGCCGGAGGTTCGGATGAACGTGTTCACCTGCTGGCGGGTCGCCTCCTGGGCCGGGCCGAAGCAGCCCCCGTCGCAGCCGTACGGGGTGATCGTCGCGGCGATCACGCGGAGCCCGTGCGCGTGGGCGCGGCGGGCGATGGTGGCCAGGCCGGCGATCAGGGCGTCGGCGGTGGCGTTGTAGCCGATGTCGTTGATGCCGTCGGCCAGCAGCAGGTAGCGGGCGCCGGTCTGGTGCAGGGCGTCGTCGGTCAGGCGGCGCAGGGCCGAGACGCTGGTGCCGTTGCCGCAGCAGTCGGTGCGGTCGGTCAGGACCTGGTTGCCGCCGATGCCCTGGTTCAGCACGCCGTAGCGGCCGTGCAGGCGGGCCGCGAGGACGTCGGTCCAGCGGTCGTTGCCGTTCCACGTCGTGTAGGCGCCGTCGGTGATCGAGTCGCCGAGGGCCACGACGCTGCCGCGGGTGGGCGGGGCCGGGCGGACGTCGACGCCGGACAGCCAGAACCAGCTGTTCACCGTGGTGGTGAAGGCGTCGGCGGGCGCGCCGGCCCGGTTGCCGGCGGCGACGAACTGGGTGCCCTGGGCGGCGTCGTGGCCGGTGATCGCGGCCGCGTCACCGCCCGCGGTGACGTACACGTCCACGGCCAGGTCCTGGCCCGGGGCGACGCTCAGGGCGATCGGGTCGCTGAACACGGCGGCGCCGGCCGGGATCGTCACCTCCGGGCGGCCGTTGAACGTGACCCGGCGGCTCGTGCCGGGGGCCACGGCGGCCTGGCCGGCCGCGACCGCGCGGGCCGCGTTGACCGCCCCGAACGTCACGGGGGCGGCGCCGAAACCATTGGACAGGCGCAGGCGGATCGGGGTGCCGCCCAGCGTCGGGTGGACCAGCATGCGCAGGGTCTGGTCGGCGAACGCGACACCGGTCTCGCGCTGCGGGCTGGTCGACCAGCTGCCGGTCCAGGACCGGGGCGCAGTGCCCGCGAAAGCCGGGGCGGGGGCGAGGAGCGAGACCGCGAGCATGACGAAGAACACGAGGCGGCGCATCATTCGGCCCTCACGTTGTCGACGAAGTGGGTGCCGCCGGTGTTGAGGAAGATCCAGACGCCGGTGACCTGGGTCAGATCGAGGTCCACGCCGAGCGGGCAGCTGATCTCGTTGAGGTGGCGGGTCACCGTGCGGCTGGTGCCCGGGTTCGTCCACGTCCAGAAGCCGCCCTGACACCACGACCCGGTGCCGCCGATCTGCAGGGCGATTTCGCCGACGGTGCCGGTACCCCCGGCTCGAA
The DNA here is from genome assembly GCF_044454505.1 of Dactylosporangium sp. NPDC051541. Classification (NCBI taxonomy): domain Bacteria; kingdom Bacillati; phylum Actinomycetota; class Actinomycetes; order Micromonosporales; family Micromonosporaceae; genus Dactylosporangium; species Dactylosporangium sp. NPDC051541. The sequence continues at coordinate 433,372 of NZ_JBITDU010000009.1, read as the reverse complement.
TGTCGAATTTGAACGCGGTGCGGCCGGACAGGTCCAAGGGTGTGGCGAGCTTGGTGCCGAACCAGTTGCCGCCCGCGGACGTCGTGATCGCGAGGCCGTGCTCGCCGTCGGTGTGGAAATCGGAGCTCTGCGCGACGCTCTCGCCGGACGGTGGGTTGGCCGTGGTCCACCCGTCGGTGCCGGATTCGAAGGTGTACAGCGTCCGCTCCTGCGGCTGCACGGGGTCGTCGGGTGTGGCGCCGCCGCAGGTGAGGACCGGGGCGGCCCAGTCGGCCGGGGCCGGGGTCGTGGCCGTGGTGACCAGCCGCAGCCAGGTCGCGCCGGTCAGGTCGGCGGTCAGGGTCACCGGTGCGGCGCCGGGCTGGAGGAGGCCGCTGGTCGCGGCGGCCGTGTCGTCGGCGTAGATCGTGAACGTGGCCGGACCCGTCCCGGAGGCCCCGGCGTCGGTGGCGAGCCGCGAGCAGTGGCCGCCGACGTAGTAGCGGATCTGCGTGGGTGCGGTGGTGCCGAGGCCGCGGGTGTAGACGCGGCCGGCGAGGGTGATGAGGGAGCCGCTCACGCTCTGGTCGACCTGGAACGGCGCGCTGCTGTCGATCGGCGCGATGGTGCTCAGGTAGCGGTTGCCGTCGGCGGGCGCGGTGACGACGGTGGCGACCAGCTCGCTGGTGCTGCGGCCGGTGCGGTGCGGGCCCCAGCCGTAGGTCGCGGACACCGCGATGGGGTAGCGGCCGGCGGCGGTACCCACCGGAACCTGGACCTTCCAGGCCACGTCGAGCGACTTGTCGGTGCGCAGTTGCCGGGCCGACGACGCCGTCGCCGGTGTCAGCGTCCAGCCGGGCGGAGCCTGCACGGTGACGGTCACGTCGCGGAGGTCGCCGGCGCCCCGGTTGGTGACGGTCGCGGACAGGGTGGCGCCGTCCCCGCCCGGGATGAGGGTGGCCGTGGCCGCGCCGACCGTCACCGCGGGTGCCACCGCGGCCGGGCCGGTCAGCGGGCGGACTCGATAGAGGACAGTGCCGTGTGCGGGTACCGCCGCCGCGATCGTCGTCCTCGCCTGCAGCACGGTGCCGGTCCACAGATCCTGGAGCCGGTAGGCGGGGGCCCGGTGCAGCCCGGTCGCCGCCGCCGGCACACCGACCGTGGCCAGGGTGTCGGTGGAGTTGTACAGCGCGATCGCGTGGTCGCCGTTGGCCAGGGGCTTGTCCAGCACCATCAGGCCGCCGCTGTCGGCGACGACCTTGCCCTGGACGCCGAGCCGGTCCTGGTCGACGGCGATCAGTTCGCGGTTGCCGAGGATCGAGAGCGTCTCCGCGGAGGCGGTGCGCAGGTCGGTACCGATGATCAGCGGCGCCGCCATCACCGCCCACATGCTCATGTGGGTCCGGTACTCGGTCGCGGTCATCTCCCCGTTGCCGATCTCCAGCATGTCGGGGTCGTTCCAGTGCCCGGGGCCGGCGTACGGGTACAGGGGCGCGTTCTGCGCGATGATCGAGCGCAGGCTCGGCCAGCTGTCGCTGATGTCGCCGGTGGTCCGCCACAGCTGCCCGACACCGCCGGCCCAGGTCCACGGCTGTGACGCGCCCCACTCGCAGATCGAGTAGACGATCGGCCGCCCGGCCGCCGCGAGCGCGTCGCGCATGGCGGTGTATCGACGGATGTAGTCGGCCTGGGACCCGTCGGACTGGTTGTTGCAGTTGTCGTACTTCAGATAGTCGACACCCCAGCCGGCCCACGTCCGCGCGTCGGTCGTCTCATGGCCGAGGCTTCCGGGGTACCCGGCGCAGGTCTTCGTCCCCGCGTCGCCGTAGATGCCGAGCTTCAGCCCCTTGCCGTGCACGTAGTCGGCGACGCCCCGGATTCCGGCCGGAAATTTCACCGGGTCGGGGACGAGCCGGCCGTCCGCGTCGCGCTCCTTCTGCGACCAGCAGTCGTCGATGTTGACGTAGTTGTAGCCGGCCGCCCGCAGACCGGACGAGACGATGATGTCGGCCGTCTGCTCGATGAGGGCGGCGTCCACCTCACAGCCGAACGCGTTCCAATTGTTGAAGCCCATCGGGGGTACCGCGGCCAGGCCGGTATTCGCCGGGGCGTGCGCGGCGGCCGGGCCGCCCACCGGCGCGAGGATCAGCGCGGCGAGCGTGGCGACGGCCAGGCCGAGTCCGAGTCGTCTGCGCATTCGCATCCCACGCTCCTTGCCGACGGGTCGTCCGGGGACTGGTGAACGCCCGAAAGGCTAGGGAGCTTATCCGGTTAAGTCAACGATGAGCGTCGATGCAAATGCTCGCCGGATCATGACGCTCGGTAACCGGCCGCCGACCCAGCCGGGCGTTCACGCGGGTGTGGCCATCCGGACGAGTGGCCGCGGTCGTCGATCTCCGCGCGGCCCGCTAGCGTCGGCATCGATACCTACAACAGGAGGTAGCGATGGCATGGAGAGCCGCACGCTCGTTGCTGGTCCTCCACCGACAGTTACAGGCCGGCGCGCCGGCGACCCGGCCACCGGGGACCGGGGCGGACGAGTGGGGCCTGATCGGGGACGCGGCGCACGACCCGACCTCCGACCACACCCCGCACAACTTCCCCGGCTGGGGCGACCAGATCGTCACCGCGGCCGACTTCCCCAACCGGCCCGACCTGGGGCTCGACGCCCACCGGGTGCTCGACGACATCCGGCGCTCCCGGGACCCGCGGGTGAAGTACGGGATCTCCAACGGCCAGATCTACTCCAGCTACGGCGTGAGTGGATACGGGGCCTGGGACTGGCGGCCCTACAACCCGAAGAACGGTGACAAGCACTTCACGCACGGCCACCTCTCCGTCGTCGGCGACAGCCGGGCCGACGGCGAACAACCCTGGCAGACCATCGGCGCGAACGTCGCCGGCGAGGAGGATGACGACGACATGGGTGCTTCGTTCGGTCCGATCCCCATCGAGCGCGAGGGCCTCACCTCGCTGACCATCCCGCCGGTGCAGGCCGGTGCGGCCGACCCCCGTGCGGCGTGGCTGAACTTCTGCAACGACACCGGTCAGGTCTACGCGCTGCGGATCTGGTTCTCCACCGGCAACGGGGGCTTCGCACCGTTCCCCGGCACCAACGGCGGCCTGGTGGCGATCCAGTCCGGGCAGCGCTGGTCGCAGGAGATCCCGGCCGGCACGTCCTGCCTGTCGATCCTGCGCCAGGCGATCGACCCGGACGGCAACATCGTCCCCCCGAGCGCCGATTTCCGCGCGTTCGCCGGCCACCTCACCCTCGCCATCGAGCGCGGGCCGGTCATCCGCAAGTAAGGACCTCGCCGTCCTGGTCCACGCCGTGCGCACCGGACGCGGCGGCGTGGACCATGATGGAGTGGTGAACTTCCGGTCGATCTACGCACACGGCTTTGCCCGGGTGGCCGCCTGCACCGGGCGGACCGCCATCGCCGACCCGCTCGCCAACGCGGCCGCGATCCTGGCCCAGGCCGCGCAGTGCGCCGGGGACGGTGCCGTCCTCGCGGTCTTCCCGGAGCTGGGCCTCAGCGGCTACAGCATCGAGGACCTGCTGCTGCAGGACGCGGTCCTCGACGGGGTCGAGGACGGGCTGGCGCGGGTCGTCGCCGGGTCGGCCGAGCTGCTGCCGGTCCTCGTGGTCGGGGCGCCGCTGCGCCACCGCGGCCGGGTCTTCAACTGCGCCGTCGTCATCCACCGGGGCCGGGTCCTCGGGGTGGCGCCGAAGTCCTACCTGCCCAACTACCGCGAGTTCTACGAGGCCCGCCAGCTGACCCCGGGCGACCTGGAGCGCGGCGGGACGATCCGGGTCGGCCGGGCGGACGTGCCGTTCGGCAACGACCTGCTGTTCGCGGCGGCCGACCTGCCCGGGTTCGTGCTGCACGTGGAGATCTGCGAGGACATGTGGGTGCCGGTCCCGCCCAGCGCCGAGGCCGCCCTCGCCGGCGCGACCGTGCTCGCCAACCTCTCCGGCAGCCCGATCACCGTCGGCCGGGCCGAGGACCGCAAGCTGCTGTGCCGCTCGGCGTCGTCGCGCTGCCTGGCCGCGTACCTCTACGCCGCGGCCGGCCTCGGCGAGTCCTCGACCGACCTGTCCTGGGACGGCCAGACGATGATCTACGAGAACGGGGTCCTGCTCGCCGCGACCGAGCGGTTCCCGGACGGTGACCGGCGCTCGGTCGCGGACCTCGACCTGGACCTGCTGCGGCAGGAGCGGCAGCGGATGGGCACCTTCGACGACAACCGCCGCACCCACGCCGCGCGGACCGGCGACTTCCGCCGCGTCGAGATCACGCTGGACCCGCCGGACACGGACCTCGGTCTGCGCCGTGTCGTGGAGCGGTTTCCATTTGTACCGGCTGACGTCGAACGCCTGAACCAGGACTGCTACGAGGCCTACAACATTCAGGTCGCCGGGCTCCGGCAGCGCCTGTCCGCCATCGGCGAACCCAAGATCGTGATCGGGGTCTCCGGCGGGCTCGACTCGACCCATGCCCTCATCGTCGCCGCGCGCGCCATGGACCGGGCGGGGCGGCCACGCACGGACATCCTCGCCTACACGATGCCGGGGTTCGCGACCTCAGGCGGTACCAAGGACAATGCTTTCGCCTTGATGCGGGCCCTCGGGGTCAGCGTCCACGAACTCGACATCACCGCCACCGCCCGGCTGATGCTGGCCGAAATCGGCCACCCGTTCGCCGCGGGGGAGCCCGTCTACGATGTGACCTTCGAGAATGTCCAGGCCGGTCTGCGCTACGACTATCTGTTCCGGATCGCCAACTACCGCGGCGGGATCGTGCTCGGCACCGGCGACCTCTCGGAGCTCGCGCTCGGCTGGTCGACGTACGGTGTCGGCGACCACATGAGCCACTACAACGTCAACGGCGGCGTGCCCAAGACGCTGATCCAGCACCTGATCCGCTGGGTCGCGAACAGCGGCCAGTTCGACGACGAGGTCGGCAAGATCCTCAGCGTCATCGTCGAGCAGGAGATCAGCCCGGAACTGGTGCCGGGGGAGGAGCTGCAGTCGTCGGAGTCGAAGGTCGGGCCATACGCGCTGCAGGACTTCACGCTGTTCCACGTGCTGCGCTACGGGATGCGCCCGTCGCGGATCGCGTTCCTGGCCTGGCACGCGTGGCACGACCCGGCCGCGGGGGCGTGGCCGGTGCACTTCCCCGACGACAAGCGCGTCGCCTACGACCTGCCCGCCATCCGGCACTGGCTCGAAGTCTTCTGCCGACGCTTCTTCGGCTTCGCGCAGTTCAAACGCTCCGCCCTGCCCAACAGCCCGAAGGTGTCGGCGGGCGGCTCGCTGTCACCGCGCGGCGACTGGCGGGCCCCCTCCGACGGCAACGCGAACGCCTGGCTCCGCGACCTGGAGCGGTGGGACTGGACGTGAGCTGCTGTTCGTGTGACCAGCAGGCGCGCCCCGACCGGCCGCCCGAGGTCCGCGGCGCACGCGTCTTCGACCTGCTGAACCCGTACCCGTCCCGGGCGATTCCGGTGGGAGCGGATCGACGAGACGGCGGCCGCGCTGTCAGCCCGCCTCCGCTGACCCGCGCCGGCCCCACCCGGGCCGCCTACGTCCGGGGCGACGCCTTGAGCTCGTCGCGGATCAGCGAGTAGAGGTAGAGGCTCCGCCAGCGGCCCTCGCGGAACTGGGCCGAGCGGATCAGGCCCTCGCGGGTGAACCCGGCCTTCTCCAGGGCCCGCTGCTCGGCGACGTTCTCCACGTCCGTGTAGGCCTCGACCCGCTCCACCGGGGTGGTGTCGAAGAGGTACTCGGTGAGCAGCCGCTGCGCGACCGCGCCGATGCCGCGCCCGCGATACGGGGCCAGCAGCGCGATCCCGATGTTCCAGCAGCTCCAGGTCCGCACGCCGTAGGACTGGCGGTTCCACAGGACGCTGCCCGCGACGGCGCCGCCGGCCTGCACGATCAGGCAGCCGCTGTCCGGGCCGATCAGCCGGTTCTCCTCGAAGCGGCGGCGGGTGGCGGCGATGTCGCGGTATCCCGCCCAGTTGAACGCCCCACCGGCCTCCGGGTCGTCGGCCTGGAGCTCCACCAGCCAGAAGTCGGCCGCGGCGACCGGTCGCAGGCGCACGTCCGGGATGTCCAGCTCTGCGGAGTTCATCGAAACAGCGTATCGGTTGCGATGTGTCGAGAACTTGTCGCGGCCGAGCCGATCCCGCGTCCTTCGACGATGATTGGCGCGGGCAGAGGTTGGAGTACGCAATGACGTCGGGTTCCGGCGCGCACGGATGCGTCGAGGCTGACATCGAAGGCAACCCGGTCACCGCGGCGCTGCACGCATTGCACACCGAGGGGGACCTCAACACGGCACGGCGGCTGTTCGACGTCGCCTACGCGCACGCCGAGGCGGCCTGGGACGTGCCGGCCATGGCCGAGGCGACGCTGGGCTTCGCCGGGGTCTGGGTCCACGAGCATCGCGTCGGCGCCGCCGCGGCTGTTCTGGAGCAGCGGCTGACCCGACTGCTGGGGCTGGTCGACCCGGAAGGGACTTTGGCGGTACGGCTTCGCGCCCGACTCGCGGCCGAGCGTGACTACCGGGAGGGCCGCAGCGACGCAATCCTGGCCGCCCTGGAGGAGGCCCGCGCCGACGGCGATCCGATCGCGCACGCCGAGGCGCTGAGCCTGGCCCATCACTGCCTGCTCGGCCCCGAGCAACGGCAGCTGCGGCAGGAGATCGCCACCGAGCTCCTCGGCGTGAGCACCGGCACCGGCCGGCGCGGCGACCTGGTCATGGCGCTGCTCTGGTGCACCGCGGACCGCTTCCTCGACGGCGACCGGCACGCCGAACGCCGGCTGTCGGAGCTGCGGGGTGCCCTGGCCGACCGCCCGCACCTGGCCGCCGGATACGTCGCCGACGCGATCGACGTGATGCGCGACATCCGGGCCGGCCGCTTCACCGAGGCCGAGGCGGCCGCCCAGGCCTGCTTCGAACGCGGCAACGAGGCCGGCGACGCCGACGCCGCCGGCTGGTACGGCGCGCACCTGGTCGCGATCCGCTGGTATCAGGGCCGGCTGCCGGAGCTGCGCCCGATGCTCGACAAGCTCGTCCACTGGCCGACGCTGTCCGTGGTCGACAACGCCTACTTCGCGGTCCACGCGGTCACCGCCGCGCTGGCCGGCGAGACCCGCACCGCCGCCGGGGCACTGGCGCGGCTGCGGGGCCCGGCGCTGAAGGAACTGCCGCGCTCGGGCAGCTGGCTCGTCACCATGCACGGCATCGTCGAGGCGGCCCGCCTGCTCGGCGACGCCGACCTGGCCGAGGAGGCCTACGAGCTGCTCCGGCCGCACGCGGAACGCCCGGCGATGGTCAGTCTCGGGATCGCGTGCTTCGGATCGGTACACCACGCACTGGGCGTCGCCGCCGCCGTCTCCGGCCGCCGCGACCTCGCCGTGGAACACCTGACCCGGGCCGTCGCCCACAACCGGGCCCTCGGCCACTGGCCGGCGGCCGAGGAGTCCCGCAAAGCCCTGGAACGCCTCGGCCCGGAGCAGCCGGAGCGGGCCGTGTGCGTCCGCGAACGGCAGCACTGGCGCCTCACCTGGGGCGAGCGCACCGTCGTCGTCGAGAACAGCGTGGGCATGCTGCACCTGGCGGTCCTGCTGGCCAACGCCGCCACCGAGATCCCGGCCGTGGAGCTGGCGATGGGCGTCACCGGCCTGGCCGCGGCCGCCGGCGCCCGCACCACCCCGCAGGCGGTCCTGGACCAGGAGGCGATGCGGCGGTACCGCCACCGGGTAGCCGAACTGCGCACCGAGATGGAGTCCGCGGCCGGCACCCGCCGCGCCGAGGCCGCCCGCGAGGAGAGCGAGGCCCTCCTGGCCGAACTCGCCGGCAGCGTCGGCATCGGCGGCCGCTCCCGCCGCTTCGTCGACAACGCGGAACGCGCCCGGGTAGCGGTCGGCAAGGCCATCCGCCGCGCGATCGCCCGAGTGGAGGAGTCCGACCCGTCCCTGGGCCGCCACCTGCGCGAAACCGTCCACACCGGCCGCCAGTGCTCCTACCGCCCGGCATAGCGCCCGGGCGTCGCACGATCGTGGTGGATGTTGAACCGTCGCGGCCCGGCTGGCTACCGTGGAGGCCCCCGCTCACCCGAGCCAGACAGGCGCGACCATCACCAGGGACCTTGCCGCCGACCGGTCCGATGCCGTGGACGCCGGACCGGTGGATCCGCGCGACGCGTTCGCTGTCGTGGTCGGGATCGACCGCTACGGCGGTCTGCCGGCCTGGGACCTCGCCGGGCCGGTGGCCGACGCGGTCCGGTTCGTGGAGTGGTTCCGCGCCGTGGGCGTGCCGGCCGACCGGATCGTGCTGCTCGCGTCGCCGGCCGGGGCCGGGCTCCCCCCGGTGCCCGCGGGTGTCGACGTGCGACCGGCCGACCGCGCGACGGTTCGGGATGTGCTCATCCGGGAGACGGCGCGGCAGCGAGGCCGGGCCCTGTTCGTCGTATGGGGCGGCCACGGGTTCGTCGACGTCGAGCGCCGGCGGCGCCTGTACTACGCCGACGCCAGCCCCGACGACCCCCTCGACCTCGACCTCGACTCGCTGCTCGCCCGGTTCGCCACCGACCGGGTGACCCACCTCGACCGGCAGTTCTGGATCGTGGACGCCTGCCAGGTCGAGGGCCCGATCGGTGGGGCGCCGCGGGTGGGCGGCCACGAGACGTTCGAGGCCGGCGACGCGGTCCGCGGCCGCACCCAGGACGTCGTGTTCGCCGCCGGGTTCGGCCAGCCGGCCGTCGACGTGCCCGGACAGCGCACCGGCCTGTTCAGCCGGGAGGTGCTGCGGATCCTCGAACCGGGCGGACTGGCCGCCCTGACCGGTGCCGGCGGGCTGGCGGCCCAGCTCCGGGAGGTGTTCAGCGATCTGCGGGCGCGCGGCCGGACGGCGCAGACGCCGACCTATCTGTGGTACCGGTCCGGCCTGGGCGACGAGGGCCACCTCCTGCGGGCCGCCCGGGCCGCCGCGCCGCCGGCCGTCGATCGGCGGCTCGGCCCGGCGGCACTCAAGCCGATCGTCGACGCCCTCCAGGCCATTCCCGAGTTCGAGAACCCGGCCGCCCGGGAGGAGATCCTCAGACTGCTCCGCGGCCGGATCTACGCGGCGATCCCCAGGCACCAGACGACTCGCCTCGAGGCGGTCAGCGTCGTTCGGACCGCACTGCGATTCGACGGGGGGCTGGCCGAACTGCTCGAGGCGGTGCGGTTCTTCTCATCGGGTGATGAAGCTTTCGCGCGTTTGCAAGCCGCCGCGCGAGAAATCTGACGTAACCGGTAATATTTTGACACGGCTAGCCGATCAGGCCGCTGCCGCCCCGCCATGCGAGGATGGGGCGTCTACTGCGGTGCCGCGGACATGTGGCACGCTGCGCGCCTGAATCGCTAAGGGGCATCCCAGGGATGGATGGAGTGCCGACCGAAATCGAGTCCGAACTGCTCGATTTGACACCGGTCACCATCGCGACGCTGTTACAGGCGGACCTGATGGGGTTGGACGTGGCGACCGCGCGGGTCGTCGCGCGGATCGCTGATGCCCAGGGCAGCATCAGTGGCTACAGCGGATCGTTCTCCGGGCAGATGCGCCCGGACGCGGAGGCCCCGGCGGGCCGTGACGACTGACGTCGGCACCCGCGGCCCGTCGTCTCATCGTCTTTCGCTCCGCGCCTTCGAGTCGCTCGCCGGTGGGGTCGGGGACGACGACCTGATCGCCACCCTGTGGAGGTCCGAGCGGAGCTGGCGGCTGGCACTGGTGCGCAGCCTGCTGGTGTCGTTCTCCGGAGCTGTCGGCCCGCTGGCCGGTCTCGACGCCGCCTGGGCGCTTTTGGCCAGGGCGGCCGCGGCGGACAACGACGTCATCGAGGAGTTGCTGGCCCGGCCGGAGGTCGGGGTGTGGGCCGCACACACGCTGCGCCGGGTGACTCGCGACGCGCCGTCGGACGTCCCGCTGTGGGCCGACCTCGGCTATCTGCACGCACTGGCCGCGGCGGCCGCGATCCGGACCGGCCTCACCGCCGAAGTCGACATCCCCGTGCGTTACGGCACCGCGATCCTGCCCACCGTGGGAGCGGCCGCGATCCCGCTCGACGAGCCGTTCGGCTCGGTCCGGGTCAGCACTTCCGGTGGGGAGGCGCGGATCTCCTGGCCGGGCGGTGCGCTGCGGCCGGCGTCCGATGAGCCCGGCTGGCATCGGCCGGTGCGGGCCGAGATCGGCGTGGACGGGCTCGACCTGCGGGTGGATCTCGCCGACCGCGACCCCTATCGTGACCTGCGGGGTCCCGCCGCCCCGCGGCCGCTGGACCGGGCGGAGACGGCGCGCTGGCGAAGCCTGCTCACCGAGGCCTGGACCATCCTGGTCCGCGACCACCGGGTGACCGCCGAGACGATCGCCGCCGGTGTGCGGGTCCTGTCGCCGGTGCCCGCCAAGGAGCCGTTCCGGCAGCTCTCCGCCTCGGGCGCCGAGGCGTTCGGCGGCCTGCTGCTGTCCTTTCCCGACGACGCCACCCAGCTCGCCGCCACCCTCGTGCACGAGTTTCAACACCAGAAGCTCGGCGCGCTCACGCACCTGCTGACCCTGACCACGGAGCAGCCGTCGATCCGCTACTACGCCGGCTGGCGCGACGACCCGAGACCGGCCGGCGGCCTGCTCCAGGGCGCGTTCGCGTTCGCCGGCGTGGCCGGCTTCCTCGCGGTGCACCGGGCCCGGTGCCGGCCGGCCGAAGCGGCCTTGGCCAACTTCGAGTTCGCCCTGTGGCGGCAGCAGACGGAGTTGGTGCTGCGCACGCTGGCCGGGTCGGACCGGCTGACCGAGCACGGCGCCCGGTTCGTCGCCATCCTGCTGGCACGGGTCGAGGAGTATTGCCGGGAGCCGGTGCCATCCGCCGAGGCGAGCCTCGCGGAGGAGATGGCGCTCGACCACGCGGCCCTGTGGCGGGCGCACAACATCGTGGTCGGTGCGGCCGCCGTGTCGGCGCTGCTCGCCGCGCGGCGCCTGGGCGAGCCCGCGCCGATACCGGCCGAGTCGGCCTCCACCGTTCGGGCGACCCCGGAAGTGGGGTTCCTCGACGGCCGGGCGGTGCTGGCCCGATACCGCCTCGCCCGGCCGGAGATCTTCGAGCGGTTCCAGCGCGAACCGGGGACGGTGGCCCAGACCGTCGCGGGCACGGCCGAAGCCGATGTCGCCTACCTGGCGGGCGACCGCGAGGCGGCCGTCCGCGCCTATGCGGCCCGGGTCGAAGCGGCACCGGATGACGTCCACGCACTGGCCGGGCTGGGCCTGACCAGACCGGACCGGGGCACCGACCCGGCCGCCCGGGCGCTGCTGCGCCGTCCCGAACTGGTGCGCGCGGTCGCCGCCCGGCTGGACGGCGACGTGGACGTCATCGAGCTGGCGGCGTGGATCGGTGCGGGCCTGCCGGCGCAGCCGCCCGCGCCGGCCGGGTGGCGCACGGTCTGAGCGGCCCGCTCAGAGCGGCAGCGGGTCGATGTCGCAGTTCGCCCGGACACCTTCCAGCGCGGCCAGCGTCGCCGGATGGTTCGGGCCGAGGACGGCCTCGAACTGCGCCACCGTGTCGTCGAGCAGCACGACGGCATCGGCCAGCCGCCCCAGACCACGCAGGTCGAGGCTGAGGTTGTTGGCGCAGCAGAGGGTGGTGGGGTGCTTGCCGCCGAGCAGCTCACGGCATCGGCCCAGCATGTCGAGGTCCAGGTTGTGCGCCGCGCGATGCTCACCCAGCGCGGAGTGGGCACTGGCCAGGTTGATGCCGCTGGCCAGCACGAGGGCGTGCTGCTCGCCGAGCCGGTCGACCAGCACCTGGTGCGCCCGTTCACTCCAGGTGCGGGCCTCCTCCGCCTGTCCGGCCAGGCGCAGGATGATGGCCTGGTCGACCTCGGCGCCGGCGGTGTGCGGGTGCGTCGGCCCGTAGAGCTGCCGCAGGCGGTCCACGGCCAGCGTGCCGGACTCGATCGCGGCCGAGAGGTCGCCGGTGACCCGCAGGTCGATCGACGACGCCAGCATCACCAGCACGGTATCCGGGTGCAGGTCGCCGTAGCGGTAGGTGTAACGCTGAAGCACGCCCGTGGAACTTCGCAACGCGCGAGCGTGGTCACCGGCCTTGCGGCGGAAGACGGCCAGGAAGTGCAGCTGGCGGAGCAGGTCCGGGTGGTCCTCGTTGCCGACGAGGCGCCGGATGGTCTCGACGACGTTCTCCTGCTGATTGCGGGCCGTGACCCAGTCGCCGAGCTCCCGGCGGTCGAGGTTGACGCCGCCGAAGGTGTTCAGCGTGTCGAGGTGGTCGGTGCCGAACACGAGGCTGCGGCGTTGGTAGGTCTGTTCGTCCAGCTGCAGGGCCCGGCCGTACAGACCGGAGAGCCGCATGCTGACGGCCAGGTTGTGAGCCGCGTTGAGCGTGTCGGGGTCCTCGTCGCCGAAGTTGCGCTGGGCCCGGTCGTACACCGTCCTGGACTGCTCGAGGGCGCTGGAGAAGTCGCCGGCGATGCGGTAGTCGGCGGCCACCGCGCCGATCGCGGTGAGCGTCTCCTGGCTGTCCTCCCCGAAGGTCCGCCGGTTCAGTTCGACGGTTCGCGCGTTGATCCGGGCGGCGGCCGGATAGTCGCCGACGAGGAAGGACATGTACCCCACCCAGAACGCCATGTTCAACGTGTCGGGGTGGTCCTCACCCAGCGCCGCGGTCCACGCCTCGTGCGCGCGGAGGGCGAAGTCCTGGGCGCCGGCGTGCTCGCCCCACCGGAACAGGTACCGCGTCTCGTTCAGGATCAGCGAGTGCACCCGCTCGTCGACGGAGCGCTCCGCCTCCGACGCGATGATGTGCGGATACAGCTCCGCGTAGAGCGGCCACTGCTGGGCGTCGTCCGCGAAGCCCGGGTCGGCGCCGGCCAGCAGCAGGTGCGCGGCCTCTCGCATGGTCTCCCGCTCGCCGCTGCTCAACTGGGCGATCAGCACCCGCTGGGCGAGCCGGTGCATCTGGAACGAGCTCGTCCGGTAGTCCATCCGCGCCAGCGAGAACCGGCTGATCGACCGGATCGCCTGGGTCAGCCGGTTGTCGTTGCGCAGGACCCGGTCGAGATCGGGATGCACACTCGAGCGTCCGGCGCGCTGCAGCAGCGCCTTGCTGATGGGCTCCGGGGCGAGGAAGGCGACGACCTGCAGCAGCCGCAGTGCCTCCCGGTCGCGCTTCTCCACCGCGTCGAGGGCGATGTTCCAGGCCGCCGCCACGAAGTCGGGGAAGTCCTGCTCTCCCTCCTCGTCGCGGAACGCGGGCAGGCCCGCGGTGAGCTTCTCGAGGTACTCGTCGGCCGGCATGTCGGTCGCCGCGCGGTAGGCCGCCGCCAGTTCGACCGCGAGCGGGAGGTCGTGCAGGGCGGCGGCCAGCCGGTCGGCATCATCCGCCCGCAGCGCCGGGCTGCGCTTGCGGAGCATCTCGATGCTTTCGTGCCGGTCGAACACGTCGACCCGCAGGCCCGTGGCGATGTCGGTCCACTGTGGATTTCGGGAGGTCACGACGATACTGCCGGGCCCCTGCAAGGGGAAGAACCGCCGGACGTCCTCCGGTGACTCGGCGTTGTCGAAGATCAGCAGCCAGTTGGAGTGCGGGCGGCCGATCCGCAGCGCGTCGAGGACGAGCGGCACGGCCGTGCTGGCCGTCGCGGTGGCCGACACATCCAGCCGCTCGGCCAGGTCCGCCAGCGCCGACACGATCTGCGCGGGCCGCTCGGCCGGGATCCACCAGATCAGGTCGTAGTCCTTGAGGTGCTGGTAGACGTATTCGATCACGAGCTGCGACTTGCCGACCCCGCCCGAGCCGTGGATGGCCTCCGGCAACACCGCGGTCGTGCCGGCCCGCAGCCGCCGGTGCAACGCGTCGAGCAGTTCGCGCCGGCCGGTGAAGTTGGGATTGCGGGGCGGCAGGTTGTTCCTCACGGCGTCCGCGCGACTCTCGGGGGCCACGTCGGCCCGGGAGCCCGCGCCGGCGGCCCGCTCGTCAGCGTCCGAGGGATAGGAATCTGGCGATTCAGACATAATCTGCTCCGTAGGCAGGTCCGGGTTGATGGGGCCCGAGCTGACGTTGTGGCCGGACGTCGGCGGTGGCCGGCCGATGGCGCGTTCGAGGCGGCGGGCAGCGGCCAGGTGACGGCCGCTCAGCGCCCGGTAGACGGCCAGTTCGACCCGCGCGTACGGGACGCTGACCGGGTCCACCTCAAGTGGGTCGACGCTGTACGGGTCGCGGATGCGGCCACCGAGCCCGTGCACGCCGGGCACCGTCCGGGCCAGGATGCCCTCGACCAGATCCTGCACGGCGATCGTGCGGTCCCGCTGCCCCAGCGCCAGCAGGCGCTCCCGGACGCCGTCGGTGAACTCGTAGGCGATGGCGCCCGGGTAGCGCTCCCGGCCCGGCGGGCCGACCGGCTGGACCAACTCGCTCGAGAACACCTCGACCAGGTGGCTGGGCTCGGCCCGCGGGGTGGACCGCTGGATGGCCCAGATCACGTCGTCGGTGAGGGGCGCGGCCGCGAGCCGGGCGGCCAGCGCGCACGCGGTCGGCGTCCGGGTCGCCCGAAACTCCGCGACCAGCTCGGCGGCCGGCGGGGCGCCGCCGGCCGGTGGCGGCTGGTAGTGCGGCGACGCGATCACCGCGGGCATGGTGACCGGACCCGGGGCGGTACCGGCGGCCAGCCGGGCCCATCGCCGCAGCCACCCTTCCCGCAGCTCGAGCACCGGCACGGCCACCGTCCCGGGCTCCGGGAAGTCGGCCGCCGATCGCTTGCCGAGTCCGCTCTCCGTCCAGCCCATGCCGCCGGTACTCCGGGCCGGCCCGTACGGCCGCCACGTGACCTCGGTCGTGGTGAGCGTCTGCCGCCAGAGCTCCTGCGGCATCAGGTGCACGGCGGCGACGACCATGCTCGCCGCCCATCTCGCCAGCACCCGGTGCACGGCGCCGCGGTGCCACAGCCCGGACCAGGCGTGTGTCAGCACGAAGACCATGCGCCGGCCGGTGAGGTCGACGATGCCGGCGGCGGACTCCGGCGGGCCGCCCGGACTCGACCGCAGCGTGACGCTGCCCTGCTCACCCTCGACCAGCCAGCGCACCTGGATGGTGCGGAACGCCGCCTGCCGGCGCAGACCGGCCACGAAGTCGGCGATCGGGTCGCGCCACGCGTCGATCAGCGGGCTGTCGTCGATGACGACCACGACGTCCCAGCGGCGTTCGGCGGTCGGGCGCAGCACCGGTGTCCATCGCCGGGTGATGACGCCCAGCTCGGCGGTCGCGTCCTCGTCGAGTTCGCGGCTGACCGGCGACTCGACGTCCAGGCGCAGGGAGCGCAGGGTGTCGGCCCGGGACGGCACCTGGTCCGATCCCGCCGTGGACCCGGCGGCGAGCCGGCCCTCCCAGACTGCGGCCGCCGGGTCGGTGGCGTCGCCCGGCGCGACCGGAAGGTAGAACGACTCGTCCTCGACCGGCCGCCGGGCCGTGGGCAGTTCGGGGCGGGCGACGGGCGGCTCAACGACATCGCCCACGCCGGCCGTCTGCTTCGCCGGCGCTTCGGCCGGCCGGTTGTCCTCTGTGGACGGCCGCCCGAACCCGGGGCGGCTGGCCAGCCACAGCGCATCGGCGATCTCGAACCCGGCCAGGGCGGAGATTCGCGGCCACTGGCGGGGAAGCCCCGGTGTCGCCCGCGTGCCCGGTGTCGAGTCGTCCATTACGGCCGGCCTGGAGCCAGGCTGCGCCATACCGTGTCGAGGAGCCGGTTCCAGTCGTCCTCGGTGGTCTGCCCGTCGACGCCCGCGGCGGTGAGGAACGCGGCGTTGAGCAACTGGTCGGCGGCGATCGTCCCGTGTTCCCCACGGCGCTGGACGAAGGCGCCGATGAGCTGGCGGACCCGTTCGTCCGCCGTGGACAGATGCGCGTTGATCAGATCGGCCAGGCCCGACTCGTCGAGGTCCGGCAGGTCGAGCCGAAGGCATCGGCGCAGGAACGGTGCCGGGAAGTCGCGCTCTCCGTTGGAGGTGATGACGACGACCGGGAAGGCGTGGCACTGCACCACGCCGCCGCGGATCGTGGCCCGGCGGCCCGGGTCGGCGGTGTGCACCTCGACCGTTTCGTGCCGGCCGCGCAGGCGGATCAGTTCCGGCACGGTGTAATCGGCGTTCTCGAACGCATTCAGCAGGTCGTTGGGCAGATCGATGTCGCTCTTGTCGAGCTCGTCGATGAGCAGGACGCGTGGGCGCGCGTAGGGCAGCAGCGCGGTGCCCAGAGGTCCGAGGTGGATGAAGTCCCCGATGAGCGCGGTGGCACCGCCGGCATCGGCCGGTGTGTCCGCCGCTGCCTGGGCCCGGCCGATCGCGTCGTAGTCGTAGAGCCCTGATCGCAGCGTCGACCTTGACGTGATCGACCAGTGCAGGACCCGGCCGAGACCGAGGTCGCGGGCCAATTGATAGGCAAGGCTCGATTTGCCGACACCTGGGTTGCCGGTTACCAGCAGAGGGCGGCGCAGCAGCAGCGCCGCATTGATGGTGTCGAGTTGATCGCGTTTCGGACGCACCGTCGCCGCCCGGCCCAGTCGGCGCTCGGCCTCTTCCGGCTCGTCGGGTGGGGGCGGCAGGTCGGGGGCGCCCGGAAAGTCACGCCACGGTGGCGGAGCGGGCCATTCGGCACCGGCCCCGGCCCCGGCGCCCGGCCCGGCCCCGCTGTAGATCCACCAGTCGGGTTCGGCCGCACCGCGGTGTCCGTTGCCGCTCATCCGCGGGCCTCTCCGGTGCTCGAGCCGGCCGTCGCGCGCTCTGGCAGACGATCAGGATCGTCCCACAAGATTACGATGCCACTGCCGACGTGATGATGTCGTCGCTGGGCCCCTTCGCCCCATGCCTGCCTTCTCAACTCTGCGACATGAATCGGAAGTTCCGCTAGTCCTGAACCGAGCAAAGCATCGCGGATCATCGAAGCGACGGTTTCACATCGCTGCGGACTCGGGTACATCCGGCGGTGCCACAGGACCGCCGGGAGACCGGCCCGCAGCCCCGCCAGCAATTGCCGTTCGCCGATGCTTCCGGGTGTCGGCGGTTCGCTCAGGACAAGCACGACAGTTCCTCCGCTGATGCTCGCTTCGACCTGGATGGCGCCGCTGCCGTCCGCGGCGCAATGCAGTACGCCGTCGGCTTCCTGGTTCGTTGTCCGAAGTTGCCACCGGGTCCGCCACACGCGATGCCACTCCGTTGATCGGAGTCGATTCAGGCTCCGGACGTAGATCGGATATTTGACGGCGAGCGGAGTCGCCTCGATTGATCGCAGCTCGCGGCGGAATTCCTCGACGGGCAGGTCCAGCAGGGGATCGGGTAATACGAACTCGATCGTCACCGGGCCCATGCGGTCGGCCCATCGCCGCTCCACCTCGGTGACGATCTCCTCCACGGCCGACTCGAGCCCGGCCTCCGGCACCCGCCGGTCCTGGCCGCGGATCGGTTGCCACACCGCCGCCCATTGCCGCCAGTGGGTGACGAGATACGAGTCGCCGTCGCCGCCGTACTTCTCGAACTGGATGATCAGATACGCCATGTCGGCGGGCGCCGGCGGCGCTGCCGGCGGCGCCGGTCGCTCGGCCTGGTAGTCGGCCAGCTCCCAGCGCGCGGCGAGGGTGGCGAACAGTTCTCGCAGCCGCAGGTCGGCCACGGCCGGCAAGTGCGGGGCGATCCGCTCCAGGAAGCGCAGGCAGGGCGGCGCCCCGTCGCTGGCGTTCTCGCCGGCGAGGCTCGCGAACAGCTGCCAGGCGTTGGTGCAGTAGGTCGGCTGCTCGGTCAGCCGGACCGCGGCGGCGTGCCGGTAGCAGTCGCCGGTCGTGGCGGGCAGGGCCTCGAGCTCCTCCCGGAGCCAGAGGAAGTCGATACCGGCGAGGAGGTCGACCACATGCCACTCGTTCACCCACCGGTGAATCTCAGCTGTTTCGGCGCTCTCGGGATCGAGGAGTTCGATGCTTTCGGCGATCGATCGCATGCCTTCGGTGCGTTGGCCGCAGAAGTTGACGACCTTGATTGCGCGGGTCTGCAAGGGGCCTTGGCCGAACGTGTGCATCCCCGATCCCAGGATCAGGCTCAGTTCGTGCAGAAACAGTGACCAGCCGTCCGCACTCTGCAGGACCGGCGCCGCGGTCAAGGCCTGGATCAGTTCCCGGCGGATGCGCCGCCGGTGGGCCACCAGCTCCGCGACCGGCTCCTGGCTCGCTTCAAGCACGGGCCGCCCCAGGAATGTGTGTCAGCCGTCGGCACGGATCGGCGGTGACGGATCGAGGTTTGCGATCATCAATATTTCCGATCGTAACAGCGACCCGCACTTTCGGTGACATGGAGGCATTTTATTCATCAAGCGGCTGGTCCGTAACCGCTCATATCGCCCGTTTGGTGCACGTTGCTCAAGAATCCCGCGTGCTTTCCACCGATCATGCCCGTGCGGGTGAATTTCCGGCCGGAAGTGCGCTTCGCGGAATACGACGAGGGGTTAGGCCGGGCGCCAGGGGAGGATCTCGCCGGAGCGGATCAGTTCGCCGTGGTGGGCGGGGTTGATGTCGTCGAGGGCGAGGGTCAGGAGTGGCTCCGCGGCCTCGGCCGGGGTTGGGGCATCGCGCACGTCCCACCACAGCGCTGAGGTCGGGGTGTTCATCATGCCGGGGCAGACGGCGGCCACGAGGTGGTCGTTCTGGGTGGCGGCCAGGGTGCGGACGGCGGCTACCTGGGCGATCTTCGAGGGGATGTTGATGAAGGCGGGCCAGGCCATCGCCCGGGCGCGGCCGTCGGCGACCTCGTCGCGCCAGCGGGCGGTGGCGGCGTCGACGGCGTCCAGGTCGGGGAGGTTGTCGAAGCGGCTGTGCAGGGACGGGGCCAGGTGGTGCAGGGTGCCCAGGGAGCTGGCGACGATCAGGAGGCGGCCGCCGGGGCGGATGCGGGGAGCGAAGGCGCGCAGCAGGCGGGTCGTGCCGAAGTTGTTCACCCGCGTGTACTCGTCGACGACGGCTCGGGGGTCGTCGGCGGGTCCGACGCGCATCACGGCGTTGCCGAACACGATGTCGAGGTCGCCCACCTCCGCGACGAGCGTGGCGGCGGCGGACGGGTCGGCCACATCGAGGACGGCGCCTACGACCCGGGCCGGCGTCGGGGTCAGGGCGGCGGTCGCGGCCGCTACCCGGGCGGGGTCACGGCCGGTCAGGTACACGGTGTCGGCCGGGCCCAGGCGATCGGCCAGGCCGGCTACCAGAGCCAGGCCCAGGCCCTGCGTGGCGCCGGTGACGAGTGCGGTGGTCATACCCGAACCGTAGGAGCGGGCGGGGCATGCGGCCAACGAGAGAACCGCACGTCTGGTATGCGTAACAGTCATGGCCTTCGCGGACGCGTCCATGACCGGGCTCAGGGTGTTCCGGGAGATCGCGGCCCGGGGGACGCTCACCGCCGCGGCGGCGGCGCTGGGCTACACGCAGTCGGGAGTGTCGCGGCAGATCGCGGGGCTCGAGCGGGCCGTCGGCGCGAAGCTCCTCGAGCGGCGGCACGACGGGGTCCGGCTCACGGCGGCCGGGCGGATCGTGCTGCGCCGGGCCGCGGCCATCCTCGCCGAGGCCGACGCCGCGGCATGGGAGTTGCGGCACCGGACCGCCCAGGGGACGGTCCGGCTGGGCTGGTTCGCGAGCGCGGGGGCGGTGATCGTGCCGGACGCGCTGCGGCTCCTGCGGGCCTCCGATCCGGCGATCGTCGTGCAGTCCCGGGAGGCCGGCTCCAAGGTCCTGGCCCGGTGTCTGCGGGCGGGCACCCTGGACCTGGCCCTCATCGCGACCGCACCGCCGTTCCGGCCCCCGGACCGTGAGGACCCGCCGCTCAGCGTGGAGGTCCTGGCCGAGCGGCCGCTGCGGGTGGCGATACCGGCGAACCATCCACTGGCCGCCGGCACCCATGTCGATGTCGAGGACCTGCGCGCACTGACCTGGATCGCCGGCCAGTCCGGTGCGGACGAGCAACTCATGGGCGTCTGGCCGGGGCTCGGCGGCCGGCCGGTGATCGCGCACACGGCCCGGGACTGGCTGGCGAAGCTCAGCCTGGTCGCCGCCGGGCTGGGCGCGACCACCGTCCCGGCCTCCGTGCGCGTCCCGGACGGCGTGAAATCCTTGGGGGTACGGGGTGGGCCGCGCGAACTTCGCCGCCTGCTCCTCGTCCGCCGTCCGGGCCGCGTCCCGGCCGCGACCGCCCGGCTGGCCGAGGCGCTCCGTCAGGCCGTCAACGACGACGCGAACTCGTCCAGGCCGACCGTCGAGTAGTCGGCCGCCGCGTCCGGGTCCTTCAAGCCGTTGCCGGTCAGCGTCACCACGATCCGCTGCCCTGGCTCGACGTCGCCCGCCGCGTGCCGGGCGAGCAGGCCCGCGACCCCGGCCGCCGAAGCCGGCTCCACGAACACGCCGTCGTGGCGGCCGAGGTCCCGGTACGCGGCGAAGATCTCGGCGTCGGCGACGGACTCGATGCGCCCGCCGGACGCGTCCCGGGCCGCGACCGCTGACTCCCACGACGCCGGTGACCCGATCCGGATCGCCGTGGCCTCGGTCCGGGTGTCGGCCGCCCGGAACCCCCAGATCCGCGGGCGGCCGCGGCCGTAGGCCACGTACCCCTCCCAGGTCGCTGTGATGTTCCCGCCGTTGCCGACCGGCAGGCAGTGCACGTCCGGCGCGGCCCCGAGGGCGTCGACGATCTCATAGGCGACGGTCCGCTGCCCGGCGAGCCGCAGCTCGTTGCCGGCCGAGTTGACGAGGGCCACCCCCGGCGTGGTGGCCAGCTGCCGGGCGGCCCGCAGGCAGTCGTCGAAGGAGCCGGGCACCGCGACGATCCGGGCACCGTAGCGCGCCGCCTGCGCCAGCTTCCCCCGCGCCACCCCGGCCGCGGGGACCAGGGCGGCCGAGCGCAGTCCGGCCCGGGCCGCGTAGGCCGCCGCCGACGCGCTGGTGTTGCCGGTGGACGCGCACAGCACGGTCGTCGCCCCGGTCTCGACGGCCCGGCTGACCGCGACCGTCATCCCGCGGTCCTTGAACGAGCCGGTCGGGTTCGCCCCCTCGATCTTCAGGTACACCGAGCAGCCCGTCCGCGCCGACAGGTGCGGCGAGGGCAGCAGGGGCGTGTTGCCCTCGTGCAGCGACACGGTGGGGGTGGAGGACGAAACCGGCAGTCGCGATCGGTACCCGCTGTCAAGGAGCCCACGCCAGGAGGTCATGCCGGCGACGCTAACAGACGTTTCAGAAAACCAGAACCAATGAGTTTCCTGTAACATCTGTTTCGTGGATCTGGAAGCGCGCCTGAGTGGTGTTTACGCCGAGCTGACCCCCGGGGAGCGGGCGATCGCGCGCGTCATCCTCGACGACTACCCGTACGCCGCGCTCGGCTCCCTACGCGCCCTCGCGCAGCGGGCCGGGGTGAGCCCGCCGACCGTCTCCCGGCTCGTCGCGCGGATCGGGTTCGCCACCTACGCCGAGCTGCGGCAGGCGATCCAGGCCGACGACCGCTCGCGGCTGCGGACCTTCGTCGCCGAGCCGGCCGACCTGGCGGCCGCGGCCCGGACCCTGAAGCAGGGCCTCGACGGCTGCCTGGCCGCCGTCCCCGAGCCGCTCCTGGAAACCGTCGCCGGCCAGCTGGCGAAGGCCCGGTCGGTCTGGGCGCTGGGCGGGCGCCTCAGCGAGCTCGCCGCCGAGTACCTCGTCCGGCAGCTGGCCAGCCTGCGGCCCGGGGTGCACCACGTGCCCGGTCCGGCCGCCGCGCGGGCGCGGGTGCTGCTCGACCTCGGTGCCGGCGATCTCCTGGTGGTGTACGACTTCAGGCGGTACAACCGGGAAAATGCCTTGTTCGTGCAGGCGGCCGCCGCCCGTGGGGCCCGCATCGCGCTGGTGACGGACGCCTGGGAGTCGCCTCTCGCCGGGCGGGCCGACGTGCTGGTGCGGCTGCCCCGGGAGGCGTCCGGGCCGATCGACCCGATCACGCTCGAGGTGGCGGTCACCGAGCTGATCCTCGTCACCGTCGCCGCCCGGCTGCATCCGGACGGGCGGCTGGCCGAGCTGGAAAACCTCACGCGCGAATTGTCAGGTTTGGAGGGAATCGGCCGATCTGGGGCGTGTGAACCATGAGGCGGAACGCAAGACGCTGACCGGCATACCACCGGTCGTCGGGCCGCTGCGACCCGAGCGGCGGCGGGAGTTCGCGGCCGGGCCGCTGCCGGTCGACTTCGATCTTGCCACCACATTCGCCGGGGAGCGGCCCGGATTCACGCATCAGGACCGGGCCGCCGCTGAGGTGCTCAGCGCGATGACGGGGGCGACGGCGGTACGACTGCGGCTCCGGAACCCCGACCCGCGGGCCCGGAAGCTCTCCACCGCCAACGGCGAGCGGACCGCCGACGGCGAGCAGACCGCCGGCGGCGCCCGGTCCGCGGGCCTGCTCCCGATCGCCGCCGTGCACGACGGCCGGTTCGAGGCCGCGGACGTGGCCCTGTACGAGGCGAAGCGGGAAGGCCGCAACCGGGTGGCACCGGGTTCGCGGCCCCCGGTACCGTCAGTGGTTTGAGGGAGCAGGCAACGGGAATGGCCGACCATCGCGCGGACGAGCCCACCGGCGACAGTGCCGGCGGGCCGGTGCCGCTGACGTTCGCCGAGCTCGAGTTCGTCCTGCGTAACGCGGCCGAGCGGGGCGTCGACGTCGACGACGTCCGCCGCCGGCTCAACTTCCAGCCCGGCGTCTCCACCGGCATCGTCGTCGCGTCCGGTGTCGCCTCCCTGCTCGCCCGCGACCTGTGCCGCCTGGAAGAGGGCCACCGGCAGGAGAGCCGGGTCGTGCCGGGCGAGTTCATCCAGTGTGCCATCGCCGCCCTGGCGACCCGGCACACGAGCACCGAGGCGGCCGGCTGGCTCGACGAACGCCCGGTGGTCGTGCACCTCTTCTCCGGGGTGACCGGCCGGCTGGCCGTCTACCCGGGGGCCTACGGTGTCTTCGCGGTCGAGCTCATCGACGCCGCCGAGCCCCTGTCGGCCCCGGTCCTGCGCTTCCTGGACCTGTGCACCTCCGGCGCCGGCGCGGCCACGGTGCTGATCCGCACCCAGGCCGGCGCGGCCGACGAGTCCGGGGTCGCGGTCGCCCGCAGCGACACCGGTGCCTGGTTCATGTCCGACTCGTTGGAACGACCGGACCCCGGGCGCCCGCTGGCCCGGGCGGCCGTCGTGGCCCGACTCCTATCCCTGCTCGCGCAGCCGGTGGGTGTGTGATTGGCTCTGGGCGGTCCGTTGTGTCCGGTCGTTCCGCCGATGGCGCGATCTTGACAGTTGGTGGGATCTTGAGTGGCGTTCAGGTTGTGAGGGTGGTGGAGGGCTGATGGCGACAATCCGGGCCGGCATGGCGACCGACGTCGGGAAGGTCCGCCGCCGCAACGAGGACAGTGCCCTGGTCGGCGACTGCATCTTCGCCGTGGCCGACGGCATGGGCGGCCACGCGGCCGGCGACGTGGCCAGCCGCCTCGCGGTGACCGCGTTGCAGCGCCTGGACGGCGTGGCCGGCCCCGGCCCCCTGGACATCCGCGACGAGATCGTCCAGGCCAACGCCGACATCCTGGCCGCGGCCGCCGCCGACCCGACCCAGGGCGGCATGGGCACCACCGCGGCCGGCCTGTGCCTGGGCAAGGTCGACGGCGACGAATGCTGGATCGTCTTCAACGTCGGAGACTCGCGGGTGTACCGCTTCGAGGCCGGCACGCTCGACCAGCTCACGGTCGACCACGTGGCGCCCGAGGCCGTCACCATGCGCCGGGGCGTCATCACCCGCGCTCTCGGCACCGACCCCGGCCCCCGCCCCGACCTGTGGGTCCGCACCGCCGAGCCGGGCGAGCGGTTCCTGGTCTGCTCGGACGGGCTCTCGCTGGAGCTCACCGACGAGGAGATCACCCAGGTCCTGACCGACTGCGCCGACCCGCAGGCGGCCGCCGACGAGCTCGTCCGCCGCGCGGTCCTGGCCGGCGGCCGCGACAACGTCACCGTCGTCGTGGTCGACAACCACCCGGCGGAGGCTTAGCCGCAGCTCCGCGCCGCGGGCGGGTCAGGTCCGTTTCCAGCGGATCCCGGTGCCCGCGGCCGGGTGGACCTCCTCGACGTCGCCGAGGCAGACGACGAGCACGGGCACCCCGTCGGCCAGGCCCAGCTCCTCCCGCTCCCGCGGGGTGGGCATCCGCGCCTTGACCACGCTCACGGCCGGCACCTCGACGACGGCCCCGGGAACCTCCTCGGCGATGGTCCCGGTCCGCCGCTCGACCCGCACGACGCAGTCCCGCCCGAGCGCGAACACCCCTTCGTTGCGCAGGAGCCGGACCGCCTTGAGCGCCGTGTCCCGCCCGACGTCGAACTCCCGCGCCAGCCGATCGGCGCTGGGCACCTCGTCCCCGACCGCCAGCTCCCCGCACGCCACCCGCTCCCGAAGTACCTCGGCGATCTGGTCATAACGCGCCACGCCCCCCAATGTAGCCAAGTGGCCACAGCGCCCGATACCCCCAATCCGCCCCGTTCCTCAGCGACGGGCGCGGCCGGCGGGGCGAACGGCACCGGCGGGGCGAACGGCACCGGCGGAGCCGACGGGGCGAACCGGGCGGCCCAGGTCGTGGAGGAGGGCGTCAAGGGTTTCGTCGTCGGCCCAGCCGTTGACCGACAGCGTCCCGTCGGTGGCGACCGTGACCTCCAGGCGGTCCGGGATGCTCGCCGCGGCCGTCAGGAGGTTGGGAAAGCGAGTGCCCTGCGACACGAACTCCTGGTTGGTCGAGCCGGCCCAGGGGCGGTCGTGGTCGACCAGCGCGGCCACGTACGGCCCGGCGATCAGCAGGTCGGTCGCGGCCAGGAGGGCGGCGACATCCGCGCGGCCGCCGTCGACGGACCGGTGCAGCTGAGCCGTCGTGTAGCCGGTGAACGTCATGACGGATCGGCCGGCCGCGCGGACGCCCGCGGCGATCACGGACAGGGGGGCCGCGTGGTCGAAGGGCTCGCCGCCCAGGAGAGTCACGCCCTCCGTGTCCGCGGCCAGGACCCGGGACAGGACCTCGGCCGTCGGGGTCGCGGCGCCGCCGCGGAACGTCCACAGGTGCGGGTTGAAGCAGCCGGTGCAGCGGATCGTGCAACCCTGGACCCACAGGGCGGTGCGCTCGCCCGGGCCCTCGGCGACCGTGCGCTCGACGAACCGCGCCAGCCGCAACTCGGCCGCGGGGCGGGGCTCAGAAGTCGAGGACACGGCCGGGGCCCGGCTGCGGTCCTTGTGGTGCGCGGGGGCGCGGCGTGCAGGTGAGCCGCGGCCGGAGGCGGGCGAACTCGTGCGGTGGCAGGGCGGCCGCCATCGCGAACTCCTCCACGGTCTGGAAGCCGCCGCGCGCCTCCCGGTCGGCGACGATGCGTTCGGCCCGCGGCCGGTCGAACCCCGCGAACTGCGCCAACTGCGCAGCTCCCGCGCTGTTCACGTCCAGCGCCACGGCCGGTGGGTCGGTCGGCGGGGCAGCGAAGACCGGGGGAGGGGCGAGCGGGGCGGCCGGGGCCGACGGCGGCTGAGCCTCGAACCAGGGGCGGTTCGAAGCCCGCCAGCGCAGCCACGAGCCGTTCAGGATCAGGGCGTGGACGATGCTGGCGAACCACAGCGCAAAGTAGCCCACGGCGATCCCGGTGCTGAGCTGGGAGTCCTCGCCGAGGCGGTTGATGGCGACCAGGCCCGCCCACGGCAGCACCAGGTAGGCGATGCCCAGGCCCCACCACGCCGGCCGGCGGGCCGTGATCCCGATGTAGAGAAATCCGGTGCCGCCCAGGCAGCCCACACCCACGATCGTAAGCAGCACCCACCAGCTGTTGCGCAGCCGCCAGCCGAGACTAGTGCCCATCGTGCTGCTCCTGCCGGTTCAGGGCCTGGATCGAAGAACCTTGAAATTCGCGGGTGTACTCGCTGTGCACCGTCTGGGCGGCCAGGAGTTCCTCGAGCACGGCGACGTAGTCGAGGCACTTGGAACCGGTGACGCCGACGGTCTCGGCCGAGATGGTGCCGTCCTCGGCGACGGTGACCACGATGCGTTTCATGAGGCCCGCTCCACGGCGAAGACCAGGCGCACGGCCCGGTCGGGGGTGACGGAGCGCGACTCCAGCCGCAGGCCGGCGGCGGGGGCGCGGTCGGTGAGCCGCCGCAGGACCGCGGCCTGGACCTGGCGGCCGTAGGCGGCGTCGACCGCGCGGACGATGTCGACGGCCTGGGCCTCGACGACGTCGCCGGTGAAGTGGGCGGTCCAGATGTGCTGCTCGTCGCGGACGAAGCGGGCCCGCACGCCCGCCCAGTCCGCGACGAGCCCGTCTTCGTGGGGCGCCACCACGGCCCGGGTGTCGCGCAGCGCCGCCGTGAGGAGGTTCGCATCGCGCATCCGGGTCTGGACCTGGCACACCGTGGTGTCCTGGCCCTGTTTGAGACCGGCGTGGGCCGCGGCCGCCGCGATGGCCAGGGGTACCAGTATCAGGGAGATGCTCATCGTCAGACCTCGATCGTCCGTCCGTGTGTGCCGATCACCGGCATCGCCGCGGTCGGCGGCTCCTCGTCGGCGTCCCAGTCCTGCGGGGCCGTAGCCGCTACGGCCCGGGTGCGGGCCCAGTCCCTGATCGCGTCGAGCTTGTCGGACTGGGTCACGCTGAGCGGTACCGTCGCCGAAATCGCTTTGGAAAGATCCTCCCGCTGCAGCGGGCGACGCTCGGAGAAGGCGTCGAACAGGGCCGCGACGACGGCCTGCTCGATCTCGGCGCCCGAGTAGCCGTTGGAGATCGTGCACAGTTCCCGCAGCAGTCCGTCGTCGACCTGCAACTTGCCCTGCACCGCGGGCCGGGCCAGGCGCCGGTGCAGGTGGACGGCCCAGATCGAGGCCCGCTCCACGCGGCTGGGCAGGTCGACGAAGAAGATCTCGTCGAACCGGCCCTTGCGCAGCAGCTCCGGCGGCAGCCGCTCGATGTCGTTGGCGGTGGCGATGACGAACACCGAGCCGGTCTTCTCCTGCATCCAGGTCAGGAACGTGCCGAAGACCCGGTTGGTGGTACCGCCGTCATTGCCGGACCCGGTGGAGAAGCCCTTCTCGATCTCGTCGACCCACAGCACGCACGGCGCCGACGCCTCGGCGGTGCGCAGCGCGGCCCGCATGTTCTGCTCGCTGGAGCCGATCAGCCCGGCGAACACCCGGCCGATGTCGAGGCGTAGCAGCGGGAGCCCCCACGCGGCCGCGACGGCCTTCGCGGTCAGTGACTTGCCGCAGCCCGGGACGCCGGTGATGAGCACGCCCCTGGGCGCCGGCAGGCCCCACTCGGCCGCCGCCGCCAGCCACGAGTTGTCCCGCTTGGCCAGCCACCGCTTGAGGTTCTCCAGCCCGCCGACCTGGTCGAGGCGCACGTCGGCGTCGACATACTCGAGCACGCCGGCCTTGCGCACCGCCTGTCGTTTCTCCTCGTGTACGACACCGAGGTCGTCCAGGTCCAGGACCCCGTCGTTGACCATGGCCCGGGCGAACGCGTTCTCGGCCTCGTTGAGGGTCAGCCCGGCCGCCGCCTTCGCGAACTTCTCCCGCCCCACGGGGTCGAGCTCGATGCGGATCCGCCCACCGGCCGCGTTCCCGGCGATCATCGACTCGAGCACGCCGCGGATCTCGGCCTCCGTCGGCAGCGGGAAGTCGACGATCGTCACGTCCTTCTCCAGGTCCGCCGGGATCCGCAGGACCGGCGCGACGATGACGAGGGTCCGCGGTACCGCACCGGCCTTGAACGCGGCCGCGATGTCCCGCAGCCGCCGCACGACGCTCGGCAGCACCGGGACGTCCCCGCCGAGCGAGTTGTGCAGGTCGCGGAACACGAACAGCCCCGGCTGCTGCAGGCGCAGGACGGTGTCGAGGGCGTTGTCGGGCTCGGTGGTGTACTGCACCGCGACCCCGTCGGGCTGCAGGAGCCCGCTCGTCGCCGACCAGGTCCACACGGGCCGCGGGGTCCGCACGAGCCCGGCGTCGGCCGCGACCGCCGCGAGCTCGGTCAGCACGCGGTGCTCCTCGTACGACTCGATGTACAGGACCGGGAACCTGGCCTTCAGCAACTGCGCCAGATCATGTCTGAAACCGGTCACTGCGCTGTCCTCTCCTTACCCCTTGCTGGGCTGCAACGACCTTAACCGCCGCCGGGTGATCACCGGAGTCCGCTGGTTGCCCGCGGAGCTGTCGGAAACGCGGCAGGATACATTCACGCGCATCGTGTTCGTCGCCGCGCCGCTCCAGGAGCACATCCTCCCGCGGCCGGTCACCGCATGCGGACCGCGGACGGCCGGCGCAGACGGATCTGATCAAGCGCGGCCGGGTTCGAGGCGAACATCGCCCACGCCGACCAGTCCCATCCTTGCAGGAACACGCCCTTGCGGGCCTCCGCGACCGCGCCCTCCACGGGATAGCCATACACCATTGCCTGGTAGAACTCCTGCGCGAAGCGGAGCGCGGCGTTGTCGATAACCGAGCGCACCGTCGCCACGGCCACCGGAACGCCGTGGCTGATGATGGCCTGGCAGATGCCCAGGTTCGCCGTGCCGTCGGCCGGGTTCACGCCGGTGTGACAGCCGTTCAGCACCGCCAGCGTCACGCCGGTCCCCTGCAGGAGCCGCGCCAGCCTATCGGCCTCGAGCGGCTGCACTGTGCCGTCGGGAGCCCTGAGCACCAGCGCCGCCGCACCATCGTCCGGCTTGAACATGGCGTGCCCGGTGAAGTGCAGGATGTGCGGCTGCGATGCCTGCAGGCTCCGGCTCAGGTCGGCCACGCTCGCGTTGCTGATGGTCGTCAGTGACGCGACGCCCTGGCGCTGCGCCTCGGCGAGACATTCGCGCAGCAGGCTCAGCTCCTGCTTCGCACCCGGCAGCGGCATGCCGTCCGGTTCCGCCAGCACCGCGAGGACGCGCAGCGGAAACGTCAGCGGCCGGCGCGCTTCAGGCGTCCGCGTCTCCGCCCGCCTGATCACCGAAAGCTTGGTCGTAAGTCCGGTGGTGACCCGATTTTCCGGGATCCGCAGGCATTCCCAGGGAAGGCTGGTCAGCTGCTCCTCCTCCGAGGAGATGGTCAGCCGGACCCGCCCACCGCGCTGTAACAACAGCTGCAACGCTGACGATGCCGCCTCCGATGCCGCAAAGGTCTGCGTCCAGAGCTCCTGGCCGATCTCATCCACCACAACCGCCGGGTTCCTGAGCACCGCCGCCACCACGTCCCGGGTCACCCCATACGGCCCGCGCGCGAACAACGCGAACAGGCGTGCAGCCCGACCGGCAAATCCGTCTACATCGATGCGTGTATCCCATTTCGCTGTGCCTGAAGGGGTGTGGAACGTCGCCGCACACCGCCATCGGTCCCCGTCCCGGCCGACCGGCTGCAGATGGAGGCCGGCGTTGATGTACGGCTCCCAGTCCGTTTCGAGGCCGGGACCACCGATGGCCGCTCCTCCGGCCCGCGTGAACAGCGCATCTGGGATGTTGCGGAAGAGGGGCGGCAGCCGGAGGAACTCGCAGAGCCGCTGATCTTCGAGTTGGTCCAGCATCGGTTTCGGAGCGGGTTCCGCCTCCTCGAGGCCGAGCACCCTGGCCTCGAGCTGCCGTAAGCGGTCGATGCCGCCCGGCATCCGGACGTGCTGCACGAGCTCCGGCCAGCCCAGATCGAGCATGCGCACCTTCGCGAAGCGCCGCCGCCGGACGAGGTCCAGCGCGACCTGCAGACGCACTTCGACGTACAGGTTGAAGTTCACGTCGGCGTTCTTGGCCGCACCCAGCAATAGGTATGCCGCGTGCAGGTAGGCATCCGGATCATCCTCGTACTCCGGCAGATCCGCCGGCGGGCCGAGCAACGCCGCCGGATCGATCCGCAGATACTCGACGGGGATCTGCGAAATCCGCGGCGAGCTGGCCAGCAGCGCCAGCCACTTGGCCGTGTCCAGCAGGTTCTGCGGATCATGATCCGCGGCCAGGGTCGGTCGGGTGACGACATCCTTCGTGTCGCCCGTGTTGCCATCGATCCAGCCGTCCAGCTCGGCGATCTGATCAATGAAGTCCGGTCGGTACGACGCCTCCCGCAACAGATCGGCGAAGGCCGGGTCCTGCCGCCACAGCCGGACGATCCGCGCGAAGAATCGCTGCTGCAGCCACTCGACGGAGGTTGTCGCGGCCTGCTCGGCGACGGTCGCCGCGATGTAGGTGAAGCAGCCGTCCTGGCTGACCAGATTCCCGTCGACGGCCCGCGCGTCGAGAATGCGCAGCAGTGTCGGCGTGGCCGGGCCGACCAGGCTCTGCTCGATCAGGCGGGCGAGGGCATCATCCGAGTCGCGCATCGCCGGGTCGGTGGCCCGCAGGTGCACCATCCGATGCCAGATGGCGGCATAGTCCGGCCCGTTCTCGGTCACGTCACGTCCCCGGTGCGCTCGTATCCGAATGCCAGCAGTTCGCAGTACTGCTTCAGGCGGCGCGGGTTGCCGCTGGTCGACAGATCGATGAGGTCGGCGGCGCCGAGCCATTCGGGAAACTGGCCGGCAATCAACTGATGTGGTGTCGGCGCGCGCATGTCCGAGACCGGGAAGCCAAGCTGGACGACCTTTTCCAGATACATCCGAGCCTCGGCCTGGCGGGCCGGCGTGTCCCCGCCGAGCCGGGCGGCCAGGCCGCGGCTCAGCACGTTCTGGTCCACCGCGACGATGAAAAGGCAGTCCGCATTGGTGCGCACGGTCTCGGACAGGACCACCTTCAGCGTCTCCAGCACGTCGAAGGCGACCTCGGGCAGGCACCGATCGAGGTCGTCGATCAGCACCGCGGTGGGCGGCTGGCTGGCCGCTTTGAACAGCTTCCGAGCGGACTCGCGGATCTCCTCGACCGTGGTGACGGTGGTCTCGGCAGTCCGGCCGGACTTCGGCGACGGCTCTTTGCGGAGCAGGTCACGCAGGGGGCCGAGGGGTGAGGCGGACGCGGCCACGTCGAGCACGACGCCGGCCAGCGTGGAGAGTTGGCGAGCGGTCTCGGCGTCCCCCGCCCGCCGGC
The DNA here is from genome assembly GCF_044454505.1 of Dactylosporangium sp. NPDC051541. NCBI lineage: Bacteria > Bacillati > Actinomycetota > Actinomycetes > Micromonosporales > Micromonosporaceae > Dactylosporangium > Dactylosporangium sp. NPDC051541. The sequence continues at coordinate 402,263 of NZ_JBITDU010000009.1, read as the reverse complement.
TCGTGAGCGCCGTCGCCCGCCCGAGCTGGGCCATCAGCTGCTCGAAGTCCGCTTTCTCCTGCGGGGTCGGCCCTACCAGCCCGGCCAGGACCTGCCGGTCCGGCGCGGTCAGTCCCGCCAGTACAGGCCCGGTGCCGTCGGTTTTCGCGGCCGCCACCAGTCCGGGCAGGAACTCCCCGTCCGGCTCCGCCATGAGCGGTTTGAGGATTTGCATGTCGCCGTCGGGCAGGCGTCCCGTCCAGGCCCGGATCGCCCGCCGATCCTCGTCGCTCAGCCGGGCCAGGATCTGCCTGGCGGCCGGGATCGACTCATCGGCGGGGGCGTTGCTGCCCGGAAGCGCCTCGGTCAGCAGGAGGCTCCGCAGCCGGTCCCGCAGGGTCTCCGGCGGCGCGGCCTGGTCCGATTGGACGGGCATGTGGTAGACGCTGCGGGCGATCGTCTCGAGCAGCGCCCGCCAGACGGTGTCCGCGGTGATGTAGGGCCAGGCCGAGAACTCGATGAATCGGTGACCGGCCCACCCCGGCTGATCCTCGAGGTAGTGGTCGACCAGTTTGGCGAAGGTGGTCTTGCCCTCGCCCCAGGCGCCGTAGATGCCGATCGTGTACGGCAGCGGCACCTTGGCCATCCGGCGCGCGACGCGCTCGGCGTCTCCGGCCATGGCGAGCAGATCGCGCTCCGGGTGGGAGACCGGTGCATCGGTCGGAGCGGCGGCCGGTTCATCCACGGGCGCTCCCAGGTCGCAGTACCACCCAGCCGGCCAGCGCGGTCGCCGCGACCACGAGGACCGCAATCCAGCCGATGGTGACGGTGAGCAGGAGCGCGAGGGTGCCGGCGAGGCTTCCCGCCAGCACGGTCCGCTCGTGGACGAGGCGCGGCCGGCTACGTCTGAGCAGGAGGTAGACGGCGAACACGAGCGCGAACACCGACCAGGCCGCGACGACGAGCCCGGCCCGGCCGATGCGCTCGGCGCTTCGGGCCCGGTCGCGGGCATCATCCTCGCTCTTTCTGGCGCGCTCGGTCGCCACCTGAAGTTCCCGATCCGCCGGCACCTGGTCATCGATCGCGGCCTTGAGCCTCGACCGGAGGATCTCCAACACCACCGTCCGGTCGCCGATGCGATGGTTGATTTTCTGGGCGTCCGCGGGGTCGGCCCGGCTGGCCTCGACCGCGTCGGACACCTGGGCCAACTCCTCCTCGGCCAGGCGGGCCTGCACCGTCTCTCGGGTGACCTGGAGCTCGCGCGTCGCCTCCTGGGCCAGCACCAGGCGGCGCATGGCCGCGGCGTCGGCCATCGGTGGATCGTCGGACTTCCACGGAACGTCCCAGTGCTCCTGCACCGCGGAGCCGACGAGGAAACACGACACCGCCACCGCCGCGATCACCCCGATATCCAGGCGACTCGTGCGAGCCGGACGTTGCGCGGGACCATCGACCGGCGACATTCCGTCAGCCTAGGGAAACGGTCCGCGATTGCCTGCAGCCGACCGGTCGGAGATCTTGCCGTTCGGATGAACGACTCCGGGTCGACTGTGTTGTGGGCGAACGCGGGCGACCATGCCGGCGCCGAGGCCGAACGTGACGAGATCGCATCGCGTGGCGGACCAGCAGCAGGACGGCACCCATATGACCACGGATGGGCTTGCGCTCAAGGGCACTTGAGCTCGTAGCGTCCGCGGCATGACTTTCGTGATCGCGCAGCCGTGTGTGGATGTGATGGACAAGGCCTGCGTCGACGAGTGCCCCATGGACTGCATCTACGAGGGGGAGCGGATGCTGTACGTGCAGCCGGACGAGTGCACGGACTGTGGTGCCTGTGAGCCCGTCTGTCCGGTCGAGGCCATCTACTACGAGGGTGACCTGCCCGCCGAGTACGCCGGGTATCGGGCCGTCAACCGCGAGTTCTTCGCCACGATCGGCTCGCCGGGCGGGGCGTCGCGGATCGGGCCGGTCCCGGGTGAGGACCCCGCGCTGGTCAAGGCGCTGCCCCGGGCCACGGCGCCGGCCTGAGCGTCAGCCGGCCTCCTCCAGCCGGACGGGGCCCTGGCCGCGGGTGCGGAGCCGGTCGTCGGGGTTCAGCAGGTCGCAGGAGCGCATCGACAGGCAGCCGCAGCCGATGCAGGCGATGAGCTGCCGTTCGAGGTTCATGAGGTACCGCCGCCGGTCTTCGAGCTGTGACTTCCACGTTCTCGACACCCGCACCCAGTCCCGGTGGCTCGGGGCCTCGTCGGCGGGCAGCGTGGTGAAGATCTCGGCGACGGCGGCGAGGGGGATGCCGAGCCGCCGGGCCGCCAGGATCAGGGAGATCCGGCGCAGCATGTGCCGCCGGTACAGCCGCTGGTTGCCGCGGCTGCGTTCGGCCGTGATGAGCCCCTCCGCCTCGTAGAACCGCAGCGCGGACGGTGCCACCCCGGTGCGTGCGACCACCTCGCCCACGGTGAGCAGGTCTTCCGGCTGGGCGAGCGGCTCCGAGGACACCCGTGGACCGTAGAACCTCAACCCCGGTTGAGATCAAGGCGAACGGGTGGGGCGGAGTGGCAAAGGTTGCCGCCCGGGTGGCCGATGGTTGCGGTGTGGAGGCAGCAGGCATCGCCGGGATCGCGACCCGGATGGCGGAGATCCGTACCCAGATCGCCGGGTTCCGGCCGCCCGCCACCACGTCGGTGGAGGGCTCCGGGGCGGCGTTCCAGCAGACCCTGGACACGACGATGCGTACGGCCAGGACGCCGGCGGGGGTGCCGGTCGAGCTGGCGAAGTTCGGCAACGGCAAGATCCCCGAGAACGCCCTGGAGCGGGTCGGAGCCACGAACCACCGGCTGTGGGCGCCCGCGGCCACGTCCCTCGACGCGCTCATGCGGGCCGCGCGGGCGCAGGGCGTGAACATCGGGATCACGGACTCCTACCGGCCGTTCGCCGAGCAGGTCGACCTGGTCAAACGCAAGGGCCTCTACTCGCAGGGCGGCCTGGCGGCGAAGCCGGGGACCAGCGACCACGGCTGGGGGATGGCCGTCGACCTCGACCTGGACGCCAAGGCGCAGGCGTGGATGCGGGCCAACGCGAGCCGGTTCGGGTTCGCCGAGACGACGCCCCGCGAGCCGTGGCACTGGGCCTATCGCCCGGCAAAATGAGGGGGTGACCGCCCTCTTCACCACCATCCACCTGGCTCTCGCCGCCGCCTGGGCCGGGGCCATGGGCTACAGCCTCGTCGTCGTCCAGCCGAAGGCGGAGCGCTTCTTCAAGGAGCGCGGCGACGATGATTACGAGGATTTCCTGCTGGTCATGGCCCATGGCAACCGCTGGAAAGTGGTCCCGCTGATCGCCGCATTGCTGGTCACCGCCGGGCTTTCGGGACAATACCTCGCGATTCCGGTGTACCTCCTGGCGGCCGGAATCTTCGCGAACGTCAGCTGGCGGCACTGGCCGGCCAGAGTGTTCGCGCTCCCCGCCGAGCGCCCGGCGTTCCGGCGCCGCCTGCGGGTCCAGGCCTGGGCGATGACGGTCCTCGCCGGCGGCGCCTTCCTGACCGGCCTCGCGCGAACGGCGGGGCTCTTCTGAGACGCTCAGCCCAGGCGCGCGGAGCCGAGGGTCTTGCCGTCGTGGTCGGCGATCTGGATCGAGTCGACGTCGACCAGCTGGATCGAGCTCGCCCCGGTCACCCGGGCCTGCGCGGACTGGGTGCGGCCCCAGCACGCCGCCTGCTCGGCCTGGCCGCCGTGGTCGAGGACCTTCATCATGAACGGCCCCTCGCCGGACAGGCCGGCGAGCTCCAGGGAGACGGACACGCCCCACTGCCGCGGGGTCAGCACCGCGCGGCCGGACAGCCCGCTGCCCGCGGCCGCGACGAACTGCACGACGGTGCCGGCCGACGCGGACGCGGCCGGGGACGGGCCGGCCTGGGGCGCGGGGGCGGCGGTGGGGCGCAGGGCCAGGAAGCCGGCCAGGACGGCGAGGGCGACGCAGGCCGCGGCGAGGACGACGACGGGCAGGCGGCGCGGGCGGGCGCGGCGGAGGAAGGCGTCGAGGCCGGCCCGGGACGGGGTCTCGACGGGCGCGCCGGGGCCCTCGGGGAGGCGCTGGAGCAGCTCGGGGACGGCGGCCAGGCGGCCCGCCTCGGTGCGGCACTCGGCGCACGTGCTCAGGTGGGCGTCGACCGTGTGCTGGTCGGTGTCGTCGAGGCCGCCCAGGACGTAGCCCCCGAGCAGCCGGCGCACCGCGTCGTGGCCGGCGGTCACCGCAACACCCCCATTTCTTCGAACACCGCCCGGAGCGCGCGGACCGCGTAGTAGGCGCGCGACTTGACGGTACCTTCCGGTACCGAAAGCCGTTTCGCGGTGTCGGCGATCGTACGGCCGTCGTAGTACACCGAGCGGACGACCTCGCGGTGCTCGGCGGAGAGGCGGTCGAGGGCGGCGGCGATGAGCCAGCCCTCGACGAGCTGGTCGACGTTGTCGTGGTCGGCGACGGCCGCGACGGCGTCCGGGTCGGAGACGAGCTTGGGCCGGCGCTGCTCGGCCCGCCAGTTGTTGCTCACGACGTTGCGGGCGATGGTGAGCAGGTAGGCCCGGGTGGTGTCGCGGCTGACGTCGATGCGCTCGATGTGCTTCCAGGCCCGCAGGAGGGTGTCCTGCACGAGGTCCTCGGCCCGGTGCCGGTCCCGTTCGTACCGGGAGACGAAGGCGAGCAGCACACCGTAGTGCTCGGTGTACAGCGCGGTCATGAGCTCCTCATCGCGCGTCACGCACAGCCCCTCTCGACGGCCTCCCTGCGGACCTCTACCCCAGCAGACCGATGAAGGTTCAACCAAATCACGTTTTTTTCGCGCGCTACGGTACGGGCGTGAATCCGTACTTCGTCTGGGAGTCCTACGACGGCGGGGCCGGGTGGCGGCCGTTCGCCGACCTGCTGGACCCGGGTGTGGTGGCGGAGCGGGTCCGGGTGTCGCGGCAGGCGCTGTGCGCGATGTTCGGCCTGGACCCGGGCCTGGTGCCGGAGCGGGTCATCGCTTCCACGCTGTTGCTGGGGTACTGCGCCCGCCTGGTGTCGCCGCCCCTGGCCCAGTCCCTGGCGGAGGGCACGGTGCCGGACGTGGGGCCGGGGGACCTCTGGTGGCGGGAGGTGCCCGGTGGGCCGCTTCCCGTGGCGGTACCCCCACATGAGAACAGGGCCGCCGAGGACTTCTTCGCGGTGGTCGTCGAAGGGCTCGTGACGCCGCTCGCCGAGGTCTTCATGGACCGGTTTCGCCTGTCGCCGCACGTCGTGTGGGGCAATGTGGCGTCGGCGCTCGGGGGCGCGGCCGGGCAGATCGGGCGGCCGAGCGCTTGGCCGGCCGTGGCCGGGCTCCTGGACCGCCCGCCGCTCAAGGGCATGGCGGAGGTGCGGGGGACGGCGCTGCGGCGGCGCAACTGCTGCCTGTACTACCGCATCCCCGGCGGCGGCACCTGCGGCGACTGCGTGCTGCGCACGTCGTAGTGGGCCGGTCCTCACGTCGATCAGGGCCGGCCCACGCCGTGCGCGATCAGGCGGGAATGACGCCGAAGATCAGGGCCGTCGATCCCGAACCCTTGTGGTTGATGAATCCGCCGGCCAGCACCGAGCCGCCCGTGGTCGGGAACTTCGCGAGGCCGGCGAGGATCTCGAGGCTGATCCGGTGCCGTTGATACACCAGCAGTGACGCCAGGAAATCGGGGTCGGTGCCGAGGTCCGGACCGAACGTGTCGATGCCGGTGCCGCCGTTGCGGCCGATGCGTCCGGTGTCGATGAACCACTGGACCGTCTCCGGCGCGAAGCCGGGCTGGTGCAGCACGCCGTCGGCGTCCAGGTTCGGAAAGGCGGGAGTGCCCCATTTGTACTCCCAGCCGGTCCACATGATGATCATGGACTCGTTGGGGATGCGGCCGTTGCGGCGCTCCCAGGTCCGGACGTCATCGACGGTCAGCGCGTAGTCGGCGTCGCGGGCGCACTTGTCCCGGACGTCGATCTTGACCGCGGGCAGGAACAGGTCGTTGGGGTCGAGGTCGTCGGCGAGCGGCTCACCGGCGTTGAAGTGGCCCGGCGCGCCCCAGTGGGTGCCGGTCGCCTCGCCCTCGCGGACGTACTGCAGGTAGTAGCCCTCGTTCTCGATCGTCGCGATCGTCTCGAGGGTGAACTCGGGGTCGCCGGGGTAGATGTTGGTCTTGGCCGGGTCGTTGACGTGGGAGAGGCTGATCAGCCGGGTCCGGCCCGGGCGTAAGGCGTCGGTGGTCTGGGCCGACGCGGTGCCGGCGAGCGCGGCGGCGCCCGCGACGGCCCCTCCGGCGGCGGCTGCGAGCAGGTTTCGTCTCTGCATGAGCGTCAATCTAAGGGCTGTTGGTCATCAGGATCCTGGGCCCTTCGGCTCTAGGTTTCCTCCCAGGCGGATCGCCTACGATCGAACGCGGCGGGTGATCTTTCGCCCGAATCGCGGAACCGACGCCCCGCCGTGTGCGACTAAGGGAACGACGCACCGGATTTCAGGAGGTTGGCCGCGTGTCGAAACGGCAGCGGGACTCGCGCGACTATGCGCGGCGCATGCGCGTGATCCAGGAGCGGGCGACCGCGCGGCGCGGCCGGATGCGCACCGCGTATGCCGCGATCGGCGCCGTGCTGCTCGTCTTCGTCGTCATGGGGCTGGTGAAGCTCGGCTCGGGCGGCGGCGGCGGGGGCGAGGCGCCGAGCGCGCTGCCGTCCGGTGCCTCGGCGGAGTCGATCATCAGCGGCGTGACCTCGGTGCCGGCGACCACCCTCGACACCGTCGCGGCCGGCGCCAAGCCGAGCCTGCCGACCGCGCTGACCGGCCAGCCCGCGCTCACCGACGGCGGCAAGCCGCTGATCCTCTACGTCGGCGCCGAATACTGCCCGTTCTGCGCGGCCCAGCGCTGGCCGGTGGTCATCGCGCTGTCGCGGTTCGGCACGTTCAGCGGCCTGACCCTCACCACGTCCGCGGCCGATGACTCGTATCCCAACACGCCGACACTGTCGTTCCACGGCTCGACGTACACCAGCCAGTATCTGGCCTTCCAGGGCGTCGAGACGACGACGAACACGAAGAAGAACGGCCAGTACGAACCCCTGGACAAGCTCACCGCGGCCCAGCAGCAGGTGGTGGTGAAGTACAACGCCGCGCCGTTCGTCCCGGCCGACTCGGCCGGCGCGATCCCGTTCATCGACTTCGCCAACAAGGCGCTGCAGGCGGGCGCCTCCTACAGCCCCGAACTGCTGGCCGACCACACGCACCAGCAGGTCCTCGACGCCGTCAAGAATCCGGACAGCCAGGTCGGCCGGGCCATCGACGGCAGCGCCAACGCCATCACCGCCCTCCTGTGCAGAATCACCGGGAACCAGCCCGGCGACGTGTGCTCCAGCGCGGCCGTCAAAGCCTTCCAGGGGGAGTTCGCCAATGTCGGCCAGTGAGATCGAGATCGACCGGAGCCTGGTCCAGCCGTGGGTGCCGCTGACGTCGCTGGTGCTGGCGGTCGCCGGCCTCGGCATCTCGGTGTACCTCACGATCGAGCACTTCACCGCGTCGAGCACCCTCGCCTGCCCGGACACCGGCGCCCTCAACTGCCTCAAGGTGACGACGTCGGAGCAGTCGGCCGTGTTCGGCATCCCGGTGGCGGTCCTCGGCCTGGTCTACTTCGTGGCCATGCTCGCCGTCGCGCCCGGGCCGCTGTGGCGTTCGACGCTCCCGGCGATCCGCTACGGCCGCCTGGCCATGGCCGCGATCGGCGTGCTGTTCGTCTTCTACCTGGTGTTCGCCGAGTTCTTCACGCTCGACGCGATCTGCCTGTGGTGCACCGGCGTGCACGTGCTGGCCGTGGCCCTCTTCGCCGTGACCGCCATCGGCACCGCCTACGCCGACCCGGCGGACCTGTAGGAACTTTCCGGGCGCGGGCAGCGACTACCGGTTCATGCGCTCTGCCATCACCCGCATCGGGATCGCCGTCGCGGCGGCCGCCACCGCCGCGTTCGCCTTCCCCGCCGTCGCCTCCGCGCACGTCACGGTCAACCCCAATACCGCCGTCCAGGGCGGCTACACGAAGGTGACCTTCCGCGTGCCCACCGAGCGCGACAACGCCAGCACGACCAAGGTCGAGATCGCCATCCCGACCGACAAGCCGATCGCGTCGGTCTCCCTGAAGCCGGTCCAGGGCTGGACCGCGGTCACCGAGACCAGCAAGCTGGCCACCCCGATCAAGACCGACGACGGCGAGCTCACCGAGGCCGTCTCGAAGATCACCTGGACCGCCGACGCCGGCGCCGAGATCAAGCCGCACCAGTTCCAGGAGTTCGACGTCTCCCTGGGCCCGCTGCCGCAGACCGACCAGATTGTGTTCAAGGCCCTGCAGACCTACTCCGGCGGCGAGGTCGTCCGCTGGATCGACGAGCCGGCCGCCGGCGCCGAGGCCGAGCACCCGGCCCCGGTCCTGAAACTGTCGAAGAAGACCGACACGGCCGCCGCCGCGCCGGCCACGACCGGCCCGACCGCGACCGCCGCCGCCGCCGACACATCGTCCTCGTCCTCGTCCGACGACACCGCGATCGGCCTGGGCATCGCCGGCCTCGTGCTGGGCCTGGCCGGCCTGGTGGTGGGCATCCTGGCCTACCGCCGCCGCCCGTCCCCGTCCGCCTGACACCACCACCGCGCCGGCGCCGCCGCCTGCCTCGGGCCCGCGGCGCCGGCCCGAACCGCCGCCGGCCCAGAGCCGGGCCGGCACTCGGAGCCCGGGAATTGCGGTGCGCCGACCGGCCGCGGACACTACGGTCGCGCCATGGAGATCCGTGCTGTGCGGCCGGCCGATGTGCCGGCGGCCGAGGAGGTCATCGCGGCGGCGTTCGGTGAGCCACCGGACGGGCGGGTGGTGCGGATGGTGCGGGCGCTGCAAACCGGTGGGGCGGCGCGGGCGAGTCTGGTCGCGGTCGTCGACGGGGACCTCGTGGGCCACGTCGGTCTTTCCCGCGCCTGGGTGGACGCCCGGCGGGAACTGGTCGAGGTGCTGGTGCTGTCCCCGCTGTCGGTGCGCCCCGACCGCCAGGGCCGCGGCGTCGGCACCGCGCTGGTCGCGGCGGCGCTGGAGGCCGCCGAGGGAACTGGCGCGCCGGCCGTCTTCCTCGAGGGCAGCCCGGACTACTACGGCCGCCGCGGGTTCGGCTTCGCCTCCGCCCTGGGGTTCGAGCGGCCCTCGACGCGCGTCCCGGACCCGGGGTTCCAGGTGGCGCTGTTATCGCCGTACCAGCCGTGGATGGTGGGGCGGCTGGTCTACCCCGAGGCGTTCTGGACCACCGACACGGTCGGCCTGCGCGACCCCGAGCTGGAGCGGGTGGAGGCGCAGATCGCGGCCTGGCGGGCCGATCGGTCCGCGTGACGCTCCCGGCCCGGAGCGCTCAGCCGGTCCGGGCCAGGTAGTTCGCGGCCAGCCGGTGGAGGCGGGCCCGGTCAAAGCTGGGCCCGTGGCCGGGGTGGACGACGGACACGTCGAGGGCGGCCAGCACCCGCATGCTGCGCCGGTAGTCCGGCACGTCGGAGTTGGGCAGGTCGTCGATCAGGCCGCCCTCGTAGATGACGTCGCCGGAGTACAGGGTGCCGGTGTGCTCCTCGAACAGGGCGATGCTGCCGGGGGTGTGGCCGGGCAGGTGCAGCACCGTCAGCCGCCGGCCGCCCAGGTCGATCCGGTCGCCGTCGTCGAGGACGCGGGTGAGGGTCATGGGTGGGATGCGGTAGCCGGCCGGGTCGTAGCCGGGGTCCGGCAGGGCGTCGAGCATCAGCTCCGGGACGGGTTCGCCGGCGGCGTCGATGCCGAGCGCGGCGTACAGCTGCGCGCCGTACAGGCTGGCCGGCACGCCCGCCGCCAGCACATCCGCCTCGGCCCGGTGCGCGGCCCGGTCCTCGAACCCGGGTGCGCCGCCGACGTGGTCCAGGTGAGCGTGAGTGAGCAGGACCTGGGGGGCGCGGGCGAACAGGGCCGGGATCGCCTCCCGGAGGGCGACGACACCGAGGCCGGCGTCGATCACCAGGTCGCGGTCGGTCCCGCGCAGCCACCAGAAGTTGGCCGCGAGCAGCTCGTTGGCGTGCGGCTCGGCGATGCGGGTGACGCCGCCGCCCAGCTCGGCCTGCTCATACCAGGTGTCCATGCCGGCGGCGTCAGTCGCGGACCAGGAGGACGACGAGGGTGCGGGGGCCGTGGACGCCTTCGACGCGGTTGAGCTCGATGTCGCTGGTGGCGGACGGGCCGCTGATCAGGGTCAGGGGGCGGGTGGGGGCGAGGCGGGCCAGGAGGTCGGGGACGGCGGCGACGACCTGGTCGGCGCGGACCACGCAGAAGTGCCGGTCCGGCACCAGGGAGACGGCGCGGCGGCCCTGGTCGGGGGAGCCGTCCAGGGCGATCGTCCCCGTCTCCGCCACCGCCGCCGCGCAGCACGTCACCACGCCCGCGAAGGCGTCGAGCTCGACCGGTGACAGCGAGCCGTCGTCCACTGTGGACCCCGGGACGGCGAACGGCAGGCCCGGCGGCACGATCAGCGGGGACAGGCCCTCGACCGCGGTGGCCAGGTCGGCCTCCAGCGTCGCCGCGGAGCTCATGACCACTGTCGCCTTGTAGTCCAGGAGGCGGTCGACGAACCGGTCCAGCGAAGCCGCGGCGGCCCCGGCCGGATGGTAGTCGCGGGGGACCTCCGCGACGGCGGGGGCGGAGCCCAGGGCGGTGCGGATCCGGGCCAGGATCACCGAGCGGGCGTCGTCAGTCATCGCGGGTCGCCCACCATTCGCGGAAGGACTGGGCCGGTGGGCGGGGCAGGTCGCGGCTCGCCGTCCACGCCGACAGCGGCGGCGGCAGGGCGGAGATGCGGTCGCGCCGGCGGCCGAGCAGGCGGCCGATGCGCATGAGCTTCTCGCCGCTGCGGAACCGGCCGGGCTTGGCCATCACCCAGGAGACCGCGGCCATCGAGGCGGCCTCCGCCGACGGGCCGGACTCCTCGACGTGGCGGGCCCGCAGGTGGACCAGCAGCGCCGGGATGTCGATGCGGACCGGGCAGGCGTCGAAGCAGGCGCCGCACAGGCTGGACGCGTAGGGCAGGGAGGCGTTGTCCTCGACGCCGGTGAGCTGGGGGCTGAGGACGGCGCCGATCGGGCCCGGGTACACCGAGCCGTAGGCGTGCCCGCCGGTGCGCTCGTAGACCGGGCAGACGTTGAGGCAGGCGCTGCACCGGATGCAGTGCAGGGCCGAGCGGCCGACCTCGTCGGCGAGGACGGCGGTGCGGCCGTTGTCCAGCAGGACCAGGTGGAAGTCCTGCGGGCCGTCGCCGGGGGTGACACCGGTCCACAGCGACGTGTAGGGGTTCATCCGCTCGCCCGTCGACGAGCGGGGCAGCAGCTGCAGGAACACTTCCAGATCGGTCCAGGTGGGGACGAGTTTCTCGATGCCCATGACCGTGATCAGCGTCGGCGGCAGCGTCAGGCACATCCGGCCGTTGCCCTCGGACTCGACGACGGCGAGGGTGCCGGTCTCGGCGACGGCGAAGTTGGCCCCGGAAATGGCGACCTTCGCGGACAGGAACTTCCGCCGGAGGTGTTCACGCGCGGCCATCGCGAGCTGGCGCGGCTCGTCGGTCAGATCGGCCGGTACCGACGGCATCTCGCGGAGAAAAATGTCGCGGATCTCGGTGCGGTTGCGGTGGATCGCGGGGACCAGGATGTGCGAGGGCTTGTCGTGGCCGAGCTGGACGATGAGCTCGGCCAGGTCGGTCTCCCAGGCGGCGATGCCCTGCGCCTCCAGGGCCTCGTTGAGGCCGATCTCCTGGGTCGCCATCGACTTGACCTTGACGACCTCGTCGGCCCCGGCCGCGCGGACGAGATCGGCGACGATGGCGTTGGCCTCGTTGGCGTCGCGGGCCCAGTGCACGTGCCCGCCGCGCGCCGTGACCTGCTCCTCGAGCTGAGTCAGGAGCTCGGGGAGGCGGGCCATCGTGGCGGCCTTCAGCGCCTCGCCGGCCCGGCGCAGCTCCTCCCAGTCGGGGACCTCGCCGACGACCGCGGCCCGCTTGGCCCGGATCGTGCGGGTGGCGTGGCCGAGGTTGCGGCGCAGCTGTTCGTTGCCCAGCTCGCGGCGGGCGGCGACGGGGAACGGCTCGTCGCCGCGCAGCTGTCCGACCCCACGCGGGGCATACGTCGGCAGGCCCAGGAATGTCTTCATCGAGAAGCCAGAATTTCCGCCAGGTGTACTGCCCGTGCGTCCACCGACAGCCGCGAGAGCCCGCCACCGATGTGCATCAGGCAGGACGAGTCTCCCGCGGAGACGACGTCGGGAGAGGTGGACAGGACGTTGCGGAGCTTGTCGGCGAGCATCGCGGCCGAGGTGTCGGCGTTCTTGATCGCGAAGGTGCCGCCGAAGCCGCAGCACTGGTCGGCGTCGGGCAGCTCGACCAGGTCGATCCCGTCGACGGCGCGCAGCAGTCGCAGGGGCCGGTCGCCGACGCGCAGCAGGCGCAGCGAGTGGCAGGTCGGGTGGTAGGTGACCCGGTGCGGGTAGCGGGCGCCGACGTCGGTCACGCCGAGCACGTCGACGAGGAACTCGGACAGCTCGTAGGTGCGCTGGGCGACCTCGCCGGCCCGGGCCGCGAGCTGGTGCATGCCGGCCCGTTCGGCGATCGTGGCGTGCTGGTGGCGAACGGAGCCGACGCAGGAGCCGGAGGGGGCGACGATGGCGTCGTAGGGCTCGAAGGTGCGCATGTGGTGCTCGACAAGCTTGAGGGCCTGGCGCTGGTAGCCGGTGTTGACGTGCATCTGCCCGCAGCAGGTCTGGGCCTCGGGGAACACCACCTCGTGCCCGAGCCGCTCCAGCAGCGTCACCGTGGCCTTCCCGACCTCCGGGAACATGGCGTCGGCGAGGCACGTGACGAAGAGGGCCACACGCATGGGTCACCGGACCTTTCGGCGGCTGCGCGGGCGGCCGCTGGACTCGCGCACGATCAGCTCGGGTTGGAAGACGACGTGCCGGTGCTCGTGCCGGCCGTCGTCCTCGATCTCCTCGAGCAGCAGGGCAGCCGCCGTGCGGCCGAGCTGTTCGCGGGGTTGCCGCACGGAGCTTAGCGGGACCGCGGCGGCCGCGGCGAACTCGATGTCGTCGTAGCCGACGATCGCCACGTCCTGGGGCACTTTCAGGCCACGGAGCGTCATCTCCTGCAGTACCCCCAAAGCCAGCAGGTCGTTGGCACAGAACACGGCGGTGGGCCGGTCGGCCGCGTCCCGCGACGCGATCTGGGTGGCGGCGGCCCGGCCGGAGGCGACCGTCAGGTTCGGCGTCGGTACCGCGAGGAGGTCCGCTCTGCCCTCGACGGCGGCGGCGAACCCGGCGAGGCGGTCCTCGACCTGCCCGATCGACATGGGCCCGCCGACGAACGCGATGTGCCGGTGCCCCTGCTCGACGAGGTGCTCCCCGGCCAGGCGACCGCCGAGCACGTCGTCGACGGCGACGGAGCAGCGGCTGTGCCGGCCGGAGCCGCGGTCGACCAGCACCACCGGGGTGCCGCGCTGGATGAGCTGCTCGAGGCGGGAGCTGGGGCCCTCGTCGACGGGGGTGATGAGCACGCCGCGGACCCGCTGCTCCTCGAGGAGCTCCAGGTGGCGGTGCTCGCGGGCGGCGTCCTCGCCGCTGTTGCACACGACGACCATCACGCCGTGGTCCTCGGCGGCGGCCTCGGCGCCGCGCACGACGTCGGTGAAGAACGGGTTCGTCACGTCCAGCACCACGAGCGCGATCTGCCGGGACTGCCCGGCCCGCAGCTGCCGCGCCGAGTCGTTGCGCACGTAGCCGAGCTCGGCGATGGCGTCGAGGACGCGCTGGCGGGTCGTGGTGGCGACGAGTTCGGGGCGGTTGAGGACGTTGCTGACGGTGCCGATGGAGACCCCGGCCCGCCGAGCGACCTCTTTGATGCCGGATGTGGTGGTCATCGATCTCCTGAAACGTCTTAAGCTGCGGGCCTGGTCCGAGCGTCGCCGTCTGGTGTATCAAATCGGTAACGCGTACGAAACCCTTGACGGCGTCAGGGCTGTGCTTCTACCGTCACTCTAACCAATCCATGAAACGTTTCACAAGAACGCCTTCCCCCACCCCATGCTTGGAGGCTCGGTGCTCGTTCTCGAGGGCGTCAGCAAGTCCTTCGGCGCCGTCGCGGCCCTGCGCGACGTGCGGCTGGAGCTGCGCGCCGGCGAGGCACACGCCCTCGTCGGCGAGAACGGCGCCGGCAAGTCCACCCTGGTCAAAGTCCTGGCCGGGGCGCACACGCCGGACACCGGCACGCTGAGCATGGACGGCCGGCCGCTCGTCCTGAACAATCCCGCCGACGCCCGGGCGGCCGGCATCGCCGTCATCTACCAGGAGCCGACGCTCTTCCCCGACCTCTCCGTCGCCGAGAACATCTTCATGGGCCGCCAGCCGCTCAAGTCCGGCCGCCGCATCGACACCGCCGAGGTCCGCCGCCGGGCCGCCGAGCTGTTCACCCGGCTCGGCGTGCAGCTCGACCCCGACCGCCCGGCCCGCGGCCTGTCCATCGCCGACCAGCAGCTCGTCGAGATCGCCAAGGCGCTGTCCTTCGACGCCAAGGTCCTGATCATGGACGAGCCGACGGCCGCGCTGTCCGGGGTCGAGGTCGAGCGGCTGTTCGCCGTGGCCCGGTCGCTGCGCGATGCCGGGGCCGCCGTCCTGTTCATCTCCCACCGCTTCGACGAGGTCTTCGCGCTCTGCGAGCGGATCACCGTCATGCGCGACGGGCAGTGGGTCTCCACCGACCCGGCCGCGGAGCTCACCGTCGCCGACGTCGTGCGCCGGATGGTCGGCCGCGAGGTCGGCGAGCTGTTCCCGAAGGAGACCGCGACGATCGGCGAGCCGCGGCTGGAGGTCCGCGGCCTGCACCGCCAGGGCGCGTTCCACGACGTCAGCTTCACCGTCCACAGTGGAGAGATTGTGGCCCTGGCGGGCCTGGTCGGGGCCGGGCGCTCCGAGGTCATCCGGGCCGTGTTCGGCGTGGACAAGTACGACCGCGGCGAAGTGCTCGTCGACGGCCAGCCGCTGCGCCGCGCCAGTGCCAACGCCGCGATCTCGGCCGGGCTGGCCCTGGTCCCGGAGGACCGCCGCCAGCAGGGCCTGGTGATGGAGCTGTCGGTCGAGCGCAACGCGACCCTGCCCCGACGCTGGAAGCTCGCCACCCTCGGCCTGCTCTTCGGCGGGGCCGAGCGCCGGGCGGCCCAGGACTGGGCGCAGCGCCTGCAGGTCAAGGCCGGCCGGCTCAGCAACACCGTCGGCACCCTGTCCGGCGGCAACCAGCAGAAGGTCGTCCTCGCGAAGTGGCTGGCCACCACCCCGCGGGTGCTCATCGTCGACGAGCCGACCCGGGGCATCGACGTCGGCACCAAGGCCGAGGTCCACCGGCTGCTGACCCGGCTGGCCGGCGAGGGCGTCGCCGTGCTCATGGTCTCCAGTGAACTGCCCGAGGTGCTCGGCATGGCCGACCGCGTCCTCGTCATGCACGAAGGGCGGCTCGCCGCCGACATCCCCCGCACCCGAGCCGACGAGGAGTCCGTGATGCTGGCCGCCACCGGACAGGGGGGCTCGTCATGACCGCCGTCGACACCCCCGCGCCGCCGCGCACGGCCCGGGCCACCAGGCTCACGCACCGGGTGTTCCTGGTCCGCGAGCTCGGCATCGTCGTCGCGCTCGTGCTGCTCATCGGCATCACCGCGATCACCAACTCGCGCTTCCTGTCCCCGCAGAGCGTCAAGGACCTGCTGCTCGGGGCCACGATCCTGGCGATCCTGGCCACCGGGCAGGCGATCGTCGTCATCACCCGCAACGTCGACCTCTCCGTCGGCTCGGTCCTCGGCCTGTCGGCGTTCCTCACCGGGACGCTGTTCATCAACTACCCCGGCATCCCGATCCCGGTGGTGCTGGTGGCGGGCGCGGCACTCGGGGCGGTGTGCGGCGCGGTCAACGGTGCCCTCATCGCCGCCGCCCGGGTGCCGGCGCTCGTGGTCACCCTCGGCACGCTGTACGTCTTCCGCGGCATCGACTACCAGTGGGCCACCGGCAAGCAGATCAACGCGGCCGACATTCCGGTGTCGTTCCTGCACATGGGGACGTCCACCCTGCTGGGAGTACCCCTGCTGACGCTTTTCGCTCTGGTGGTTGTGCTGGTTGCCGGCTTTTATCTGCGGTCCTACCGCAGCGGGCGCGAGCTGTACGCCATCGGCTCCGACCCGGCCGCGGCCCGGCTGTCCGGCATCGCCGTCGGCCGCCGCGTGTTCTTCGCGTTCGTCGTCTGCGGCATGCTCGCCGGGCTGGCCGGGGTGCTGTACGTGGCCCGGTTCGGCACCCTCGACGCCAACGCCGGCCTCGGTCAGGAGCTCAACGTCGTGGCCGCGGTCGTCGTCGGCGGCGTGGCCATCTTCGGCGGCAGCGGCAGCGTCTACGGCGCCGCCCTCGGCGCGATGCTGCTCACCACCATCGGCGCCGCGCTGCCGGTGCTCGGCGTCACCCCGTTCTGGCAGCGGGCCGCCGTCGGCGCGCTGATCCTGGCGGCGATCGGCCTGGACCGGGCGCTGTCGGTGCGAGTCACGAAGAGCCTGCAGCGAGGGGTCAACCAGTGAACGTCGTGCGCCGCCTCGGATCCTGGGACCTCATCGTCCTGCTGGCCCTGGTGCTGGTCATCGTCGTCGGCGCCACCACGATCGAGGGCGTCGCCAGCCCGCGCTTCTGGCGGTTCGTGACTCTCGAGGTCATCCCGATCGCGATCGTGGCCCTCCCACTGACCCTCGTCATCATCACCGGCGAGATCGACCTGTCGGTGGCCAGCACCATGGGCCTGACCTGCGCCGTGATGGGCGACCTGTGGATGCACGGGGTCAAGTCGCTGCCCCTGCTGATCGCCCTCTGCCTGGTCCTCGGTGCGGTCCTGGGCGCGGTCAACGGCCTGTTCATCACCGTCTTCGGGCTGCCGTCCCTGGCCGTCACCATCGGCACCCTGGCCCTCTACCGCGGCCTCGCCTACGTCGTCCTCGGTGACAAGGCCGTTGCCGACTACCCGATCGCCTGGACCAGCAAGGCGATCAGCCCCATCTCCGGCCTCACGATCCCGTGGTTCATCATCATCGTCGCCGTGCTGGCCGTTATTTTCGCGGTGGTACTGCACGCGACGCCGATCGGCCGCGGGCTGTACGCGATGGGCAACAACGCCGAGGCGGCGCGCTTCGCCGGCGTCGCCGTCAACACGACCAAGTTCTGGCTCTTCGTCACCACCGGCGCCATGTCGGCCCTGGCCGGGGTCTTCTGGACGTTCCGCTACGCCAGCGCCCGCGCCGACAACGCCAACGGCCTCGAGCTCGCCGTCGTCGCGGCCGTGCTCCTCGGCGGGGTGTCCATCTTCGGCGGCCGCGGCGGCCTGCTCGGCGTCATCGGCGCGGTCGTGCTGCTGAGCACGCTGCGCAACGCGCTGCAGCTGGCGTCGGTGCCGCAGAACACCCTGACCATCGTCACCGGATCTCTGCTCATCGCCTCGGTCGTCGGACCGAATGTCGTCGCCATGGCGCGCGAGCGTCTGCGGCGGCGGCGACCCGCCCTGAAAGTCGCACCACCCGCCTGAAAGTTGTTGTACCCGCCTGCAAGTCGCAACACCCCGTAACCCCCACTCGCGGCACCCCACTTGAAAGGATTCACATGAGAGGCAAGCTCATCGCGGCCGTGGTCGCGACCGCGCTCGCGTTCAGCATGTCGGCCTGCGCCGAGGACTCCGACCCCGGCACCTCCAGCGACAGCTCCGCCGGCGCCGGCGGTGCCACCACCATCAAGAGCGGTCTGAAGGTCGCGTTCCTGCCCAAGCAGGTGAACAACCCGTACTTCGACACGTCCGACAACAAGGGCGGCAAGGTCGCGGTCGACGAGTTCAAGGGCACCTACAGCGAGACCGGCCCGTCCGAGGCCAGCCCCTCGGCCCAGGTCAGCTACATCAACACGGCGTCGCAGCAGGGCGTGAACGTCATCGCCGTGTCGGCCAACGACAAGGACGCCATCTGCGGCGCCCTCAACGAGGCCCGCCAGAACGGCGCCAAGGTCGTCACCTACGACTCCGACACCAAGCCCGAGTGCCGCGACCTGTTCATCAACCAGGCCACCACCGAGGGCATCGCGAAGATCCAGGTCAAGCTGATCTCCGACGCGATCGGCGCCGACGGCGGCGAGATCGCGATCCTCTCGGCCACCGCCAACGCGACGAACCAGAACGCCTGGATCGCGCAGATGAAGACCGAGCTGGCCAAGCCGGAGTACAGCAAGCTCAAGCTGGTCGACACCGTCTACGGCGACGACGACGACCAGAAGTCCTTCCAGGAGGCGCAGGGCCTCATGGCCAAGCACCCCAACCTCAAGGGCATCATCTCCCCGACCACGGTGGGCATCGCCGCCGCCGGGCGCTACCTGAGCGGCTCGACGTACAAGGGCAAGGTGCAGCTGACCGGCCTGGGCACGCCGAACCAGATGAAGGCGTACGTCAAGGACGGCACCGTGAAGGCGTTCGCCCTGTGGAACCCGGCCGACCTCGGCTACCTGGCCGCCTACGCGGGTGCCGCCCTCGCCTCCGGCATCATCAAGGGCAAGGAGGGTGACAAGTTCACCGCCGGCAAGCTCGGCGACTTCACGGTCGGCAAGGACGGCACGGTCCTGCTCGGCGACCCCTACACCTTCAAGGCCGACAACATCGACCAGTTCAACTTCTAGCCGGTTCGCCGCGCGCGCGGTGACGGCTCCGGCCGGCTTCGCGCGCGGCGCACCACGATAAGTCGGGCGCTGCACGGCGCACCACGATGCGGCGGCGCACCACGATAAGTCGGGCGCTCCGCGCCACGACTTATCGGACATATCACGATTTCCTACGACGAAGGGTCATGGCGTGCGTCGAGTCTGCTTCACGCTGCAGGTCAAGCCGGAGCGCCTGGAGGAGTACCGGCGCCGCCATGCCCAGGTCTGGCCGGAGATGCTCGTCGCCCTGCGCGACAGCGGCTGGCACGACTATCAGCTGTTCCTGCGCGACGACGGGCTGCTGGTCGGGACCCTGCTCACCGATGACCTCGCCGCCGCGCAGGCCGCCATGGACACCACGGAGGTGTCCGCGCGCTGGGAGGCGCAGATGGCGGAGTTCTTCACCCACGGGCGGCATCTGGTCGTCCTCGACGAGGTGTTCAACCTGGAGCACCAGCTTGGAGCATCGCAATGACCGATCTCGCCCCGGAGACGCGGGCGCGTGTCGCGGCGCGGCTGCGCGACCAGCGGATCGAGACGGCGTCCTGGGCGTACGGCAACTCGGGCACCCGCTTCAAGGTGTTCCCGCAGGAGGGCGTGCCCCGCGATCCGTACGAGAAGCTCGCCGACGCCGCGCAGGTCCAGCGCTACACGGGTGTCGCGCCGAGCGTCGCCCTGCACATCCCGTGGGACCTGGTCGACGACTACGCGGACCTGGCCCGGCACGCGACCGAGCTGGGCGTCCAGGTCGGCACCATCAACACCAACGTGTTCCAGGACAACGACTACAAGCTCGGCAGCGTCACCAACCCGGACCCCGCGATCCGCCGCAAGGCGATCGGGCACATGCTCGAGTGCGTCGACATCATGGACCGCACGGGTTCCCGGGACCTGAAGCTGTGGTTCTCCGACGGCACCAACTACCCGGGCCAGGACGACGTCCGCACCCGCCAGGACCGTCTCGCCGCGGCGCTCGCGGAGGCGTACGCCCGGCTGGGCCCGGAGCAGCGGATGCTGCTGGAGTACAAGCTGTTCGAGCCGGCCTTCTACATGACCGACGTGCCCGATTGGGGTACCGCCTATCTGCACTGCATGGCCCTCGGCGACCGGGCTCAGGTCGTCATCGACACCGGCCATCACGCGCCGGGGACGAACATCGAGTTCATCGTGGCGCAGCTGCTGCGGGCCGGGAAGCTCGGCGGGTTCGACTTCAACTCCCGCTTCTACGCCGACGACGACCTGATGGTGGGCGCGGCCGACCCGTTCCAGCTGTTCCGGATCATGCACGAGATCGTCTTGGCCGACGCGCTGACCGGGCAAGGCATCGCGTTCATGCTCGACCAGTGCCACAACATCGAGCCGAAGATCCAGGCCGTGATCCGTTCGGTCCTCAATGTGCAGGAGGCGACGGCGAAGGCGCTGCTGGTCGACCACGCGGCGCTCAAGGCCGCCCAGGACTCCGGTGACGTCCTCGAGGCCAACGAGGTCCTCATGGACGCGTACAACTCCGACGTCCGCCCGCTCCTGCGCTCCGTGCGCGAGGACATGGGCTTGGACCCGGACCCGATCCGCGCCTACAAGCGGTCGGGTTATCTGGAGAAGATCGTGGCCGAGCGCGTCGGCGGCTCGCAAGCTGGATGGGGAGCATGAGCACGTCTTCTGAGTTGATCGCCCGGTCGAACCGGCTGGGCGCCGACCCACGCAACACGAACTACGCGGGCGGGAACACGTCGGCGAAGGGCACCGACACGGACCCGGTCACCGGCACCGACGTCGAGCTGCTCTGGGTCAAGGGCTCCGGCGGAGATCTGGGCACCCTCAAGGAGTCCGGGCTGGCGGTGCTGCGTCTGGATCGCCTCCGTTCGCTGGTCGACGTCTATCCGGGCATCGAGCGCGAGGACGAGATGGTCGCCGCGTTCGACTACTGCCTGCACGGTCGCGGCGGCGCGGCCCCGTCGATCGACACCGCGATGCACGGCCTGGTCGAGGCCCCGCACGTCGACCACCTGCACCCGGACGCCGGCATCGCCCTGGCGACCGCGGCCGACGGGCCGGAGCTGACCAAGGAGTGCTTCGGCGACCGCGTGCTGTGGGTGCCGTGGCGCCGGCCCGGGTTTCAGCTCGGGCTCGACATCGCGGCCGTCCAGCGGGCCAACCCGCAAGCGATCGGCGTGATCCTCGGCGGTCACGGGATCACGGCGTGGGGTGCCACGTCGGAGGAGTGCGAGGCGAACTCGCTGGCGATCATCAGTACCGCGGCCGCGTTTCTGGCTTCTCGGGGTAAGGCCTCTCCTTTCGGGGCCACTGTTGCTCCGGCTCTGGAGGTGGCGGAACGCCGAGCCCGGGCGGCTGAGCTCATGCCGCTGCTGCGCGGGCTGGCGTCCACCGACCGGACGCAGGTCGGACACTTCCGGGACGACGACGTTGTTCTGGACTTCGTGGGCTCGGCCGAGATGTCCCGGCTGGCCGCGCTGGGAACCTCGTGCCCCGATCACTTCCTGCGGACCAAGGTGCGTCCCATGGTATTGGAAACCGGGGGTGGCTCGCCGGACAGCATTCGCGAATTGCACGCAACGTATCGAGACGAATACGCTGCGTACTATCAGCGCAATGCGGCCCCGGACTCGCCCGCGATGCGCGGCGCGGACCCGGCGATCGTGCTGGTCCCGGGCGTCGGCATGTTCTCGTTCGGGGCCAACAAGCAGACGGCGCGGGTCGCGGGCGAGTTCTACGTCAACGCGATCAACGTGATGCGCGGTGCGGAGTCGGTGTCGTCATACGCGCCGATCGACGAGGCCGAGAAGTTCCGGATCGAGTACTGGGCCCTGGAGGAGGCCAAGCTGCGGCGGATGCCGAAGCCGAAGCCCCTCGCGACCCGGGTCGCGCTGGTCACCGGCGGCGGCTCCGGCATCGGGCGGGCGATCGCGCTGCGGCTGGCGGCCGAGGGCGCGTGCGTCGTCGTCGCCGACCGGGACGCCGCGGCGGCGGGCGCGGTGGCGACGGAGATCGGCGGCCCCGACGTCGCGGTCGCCGTGACCGCCGATGTGACCGACGGTGCCGCGGTCGCGGCCGCGATGCGCGAGGCGGTCCTGGCGTTCGGCGGCGTGGACCTCGTCGTCAACAACGCCGGCCTGTCGATCTCCAAGCCGCTGCTGGAGACGACCGAGGCCGACTGGGACCGGCAGCACGACGTGATGGCGAAGGGCTCGTTCCTCGTCGCCCGGGAGGCGGCCCGGGTCATGGTCGAGCAGGGCCTCGGCGGGGACATCGTGTACATCTCGTCGAAGAACTCGGTGTTCGCGGGCCCCAACAACGTCGCGTACGGCGCGACGAAGGCCGACCAGGCCCATCAGGTGCGGCTGCTGGCGGCGGAGCTGGGGGAGTACGGCATCCGGGTCAACGGGATCAACCCCGACGGGGTGGTCCGCGGCTCCGGGATCTTCGCCTCCGGCTGGGGCGCGCAGCGGGCCGCGGTCTACGGCGTGCCCGAGGAGGAGCTCGGCGCGTTCTACGCCAAGCGGACCATCCTGAAGCGGGAGGTGCTCCCGGAGCACGTCGCCAACGCGGTCTTCGTGCTCACCGCCGGCGAGCTGTCGCACACCACCGGCCTGCACATCCCGGTCGACGCCGGCGTCGCGGCGGCGTTCCTGCGATGAGGATCGGTGCCGTTGACCTGGGTGCGTCGAGCGGGCGCGTCATCGTGGCCGACGTCTCGCCGCGGTCGATCACGTTCGCCGAGGTCGCGCGGTTCGTGAACGACCCCGTGCGGGTCGGCGGCACCCTGCACTGGGACGTGCTGGCGCTCTTCCGCGGGGTCCTGCGGGGCCTGTCCGCCGCGGGGCCGCTCGACTCCGTCGGCATCGACTCGTGGGCCGTCGACTACGGCCTGCTCGACGCCGACGGGGCGCTGCTGGGCAACCCCGTCCACTACCGCGACGCGCGGACGGACGGGGTGGCGGCCCGGTTCGACGGCTACGAGCTGTACGCGGCGTCGGGCATCGCCACGCTCCCGTTCAACACCGTGTTCCAGCTGGTCGCGGCGCGTTCCAGTGCGCTTTTTCCGGCGGCCCGCACATTGTTGCTGATTCCGGATCTGCTGTCGTACTGGCTGACCGGCGTCAAGGGCACCGAGCTCACGAACGCCTCGACGACCGGCCTGCTCGCGGCTGGCGGCGGGGGCTGGTCCCCGGCCATGCTCGACCTGGCGGGGGTGGACGCGGCCCTGTTGCCGCCCCTGCGCAGGCCGGGCGCGGCGGCGGGCACCATCCAGGCTTCACTCGGGGTGTCGTCCGGCACCCCGGTCACCGTCGTCGCGTCGCATGACACGGCATCGGCGGTGGCCGGGGTGCCGGGCGCGGGGAACTTCGCCTACATCTCGTGCGGCACCTGGTCCCTCGTCGGCGTCGAGCTGCCCGCCCCGGTGCTGACCCGCGACTCGTTCGCGGCCGGGTTCACGAATGAGATCGGGGTCGACGGGACGGTGCGGTACCTCCGCAACGTCATGGGTCTTTGGCTCTTGCAGGAGTGCATGCGCGAGTGGGATCTTCCGCTCGAGTCGCTGCTCGCCGGGGCGGCCGAGGTCCCGGGCGGGCGCAGCATCGTGGACGCGACCGACCCGGTGTTCCTGGCGCCGGGGGACATGCCGGCCCGGATCGCGGCCGCCTGCCGGGCCGCCGGCCAGCCGGTGCCCGCGACGCCGGTGGAGATGACCCGCTGCATCCTGGACTCCCTGGCCCTGGCGTACCGGCGCGCGATCGACGACGCCCGGCGGCTCGCCGGTGTGTCCGTCGACGTGGTGCACATGGTCGGCGGCGGTGCGCTCAACACGCTGCTGTGCCAGCTGACCGCGGACGCCTGTGCGCTGCCGGTCCTGGCCGGGCCGGTGGAGGCGGGGGCGCTGGGGAACATCCTGGTGCAGGCGCGGGCGCTCGGGGTGGTCGGTTCGGATTTGTCGGACATGCGGGACCTGGTCCGGGCGACGCAGCCGATTGTCCGATACGAGCCGCGCGTCTGAGGGCTTTTTTGTCGTACCCGGGCGGTATGGTGGCCGCATGGTTAGAACGGATGTTCTAGATCATGGGTTGTTCGCCGACCGGGAATCCGGACTGGAACGCCAGTCTGGCGTCCGCGCCGTCGGCGATGCGGGTGAGCTCGTCGTCGAGGCGCATGAAGACCGCCCAGACCGGCTCACCCCGGCGCTGCGCGACGAGCTGCGCGACCTGTTCTTCCAGACCAGGCTCGCGCCGCCCCTTCCAGACCTTGTCGGCCAGGGTGACGAGCAGCTCGTCGAGCGTGGCCCCGGGGCGCTGCCAATTCCCGTGCAGCGCCGCGAAGCGGGCCAGGCGCGGCTCGACGCCGAGGCTTCGCAGCAGCTCCCGCCCGGCCGGCTCGTGTTCTGCGCCGGGCCCGGAGAGCTCGGCGGGGAAGCGGACCTTGCCGATGTCGTGGGTGGCCGCCCCGAAGAGCACCGCCTCCCGGTCGACGCCGCCCAGGTCGGCGCCGAGCTCGCCGGCGACCCACGCGATGACTTGTACGGCGACATCGTGCACGGCGCGCAGATGGGCACCGAGCCGCGGCGGCGCGCCGAGTAGCCGCAGGAGGTCGGCGGCGCGGGCCGGGAGTGGTTCGAGGCCGGGCTCGGTCAGCGCCCGCTCCAGCGTGCTCACGCCGCGGCCCCGCTCACTCGAGGACGACGCCGGCGCTGCGGACCAGGTCGGGGTCGGCGTGGAAGCGGCCGCGAAACAGCTTGGGGGCGCCGGGCTCCTTCGCCAGCTTCTCCGGCAGGATCTCGGCCTCGAACTCGCCCCGGTCGACGTCGATCGTCAGCCGCGCCTCCAGGAAGTCCAGCCAGGTCCCCATGATCGGCGACCACAGCTTGTAGACGACCTCCTTGGCCGAGAAGTGCACCGCCGCCCACCAGTCCTCGTCGGGGCGCCGCGCGCACCAGGCCAGCTCCTCCGGCCGGCAGATCGCCGAGCGGACGTTCTCCGGCAGGATCGTGCGGCGCTCCGCGTCGATGCCCACGGCCCGCACGTCGGCGCGGCGGGCGACGGCGGCCGCGCAGTAGCCGGCGGTGTGCGTGATGCTGCCGGTCGTGCCGTCGGGCCACACCGGCGCCCGGTTCTCGGCCGGGACGAGCGGCCGGCCATGGACACCCAGCCGGGACAGCGCCCGGCGGGCACAGGTGCGGCCCGCGGTGAACTCGCGCCGCCGGTTGGCGACGGCCCGCGCACTCAACGCCGCGGCCTCGGCCGGCAGCAGCGCAGCCGTGTAGTCCGCCTCGCCCGCCACCTCGACGGCCACCCACTCCGGCAACAGGTCCCGCACCCGAGCGACTCTAGCCGTCACGGCCGTCGATTGCCGACCCTTCGCGGGGCAGGAACAGGCCGCCCACGGCCGCGCCGGCGAGCATGGTCAGGACGATCACGCCGCTCCACAGTTCGAGCGACCAGGCCACCCCGAGCGACATCTGCACGCCGATGAGGTGCGTCGGCCAGACGGTGAACGGCACGAGCACGCCGACCGCGAGGGGCACGAACCGCGGCCACCGCGCCGCGACGGCCTGCACCGCGAGATCGGCGACGACGGCCCCGAGCAGCGGCCAGAGCTGCGCGGCGAGGTTCTCGAAGTCGTCGAACACGCCGTTGGGCAGCGAGGCCGCCGCCACCACCAGCGTAACGAGGCCGACCGGGAGGTACCGCAGCCGGCTCCACGTGAACAGCACGGCGACGATGATCAGCAGCGAGTACACGAGATACTCGGCCAGTCCGAACGGCTGGCCGTTGCCATACCCGCTGTCGGCGGCGGGCGCGTCGGTGAACGGCGAAAGATAGTCGAGGAAGAACGCGGCGATGGCGGTACCGCACGTCGCGGCGATGAGCACCGCGGCGTGCACACCCCGTTGCCCGCCGGTCGTGGCGGCCGCGCCTATCGGGTCCGGCGCCGCAGCGTAGGCGCCCTGAGGCGTGCCGGTCGCGGTGGCCGCGCGGATCGGGGTCTGCGCCGCGGTGTAGACGCTCTGAGGCGCGCCTTTCGCGGCGGCCGCGCGGATCGGGGTCGCGATCATCAGGGCGCCCGCGGTGAGCAGCAGCAGGTGCGGCGGGCTGAGCAGGGCTTCGAGATCCACCTCGATCCCGAACGTGATGTGCCACAGCATGTCGCAGGCGCCGCCGAACGCGAACGCCACCGCCCCGAGCAGCCCGAGCCCGTAGCCGGCCGGCAGCCACGCCGACACCGGACCCGGGGGGCGCCCGCGCCAGAGCCTCGCCGGGACGAGCGCGATGGCCAGGGCCGCGTAGCCGCTGTACAACACCCCGTGCCAGGGCGTGAAGAACGTCTCCAGCGACGGCACGTGCGAATGCGCCCAGCCGTCCATGAACAGCCCCGCGGTCAGCCAGACCGCGGCCAGAGCCACGACAAGATCCCGCCGGTCGGAGGAGAGCGGCCGGCGCACGGCGGGACGTTCGACGACGGTGGTGGCCATGCATCGATCCTGGCGCATCGCGGTCATGAGCACAGCAGTGTTGCGCGAATGGGTCAGGCCATTCCCACCGGCCGCCGACGAAACTGTCACACCCGACCCTTATGGTGGAATTCGTGATCCACCTCCCAGCGGTACGCCGCGGTCCGTTACGAGCGATCAGTGCCCGTCTCGGCCTGGCCGTGGGTCTCGTCGTCGCGATCGTCAGCGTCATCTTCATCGACCGCCACGGCTACCGGGATGTCAACAACGACGGCCTGTCCCTGCTGGACTGCTTCTACTACGCGGTCGTGACCCTGTCGACCACCGGCTACGGCGACATCACGCCGGTCTCGGAGTCGGCCCGCTTCGTCAACATCATCGTCATCACCCCGGCCCGCGTGCTGTTCCTGATCATCCTGGTCGGCACCACACTCGAAGTCCTGACCGAGCAGTACCGCACAAACCTCAGGTTGCAGCGGTGGAGGAAGCGCGTGAAGAACCACGTCATCGTGTGCGGCTACGGCACCAAGGGCCGGGCCGCCGTCAGCACTCTGCTCGAGAACGGCTTCGACAAGACCAACGTCATCGTCGTCGAGAGCGACCGCGCCGCCCTGCGCCAGGCCACCTCCGACGGCCTGGTCGCCGTCGAGGGCTCCGCGACCCGCTCGTCGATCCTGGTCGAGGCCCGCGTCCAGGAGGCCAAGGCCGTCATCATCGCCACCGACAGCGACGACGCGTCGGTCCTCGTCACGCTCACGGTCCGGCAGCTCACGGCGGGCAAGGTCTCCATCATCGCCGCCGTCCGCGAGGCCGAAAACGCCCCGCTGCTGCGCCAGTCCGGCGCCCATCACGTCATCGTCTCCTCGGCCACGGCCGGCCGCCTGCTCGGCCTGTCCACCACCGCCCCGCCGCTGATCGAGGTCGTCGAGGACCTCCTGACCCCGGGCCAGGGCATGGCCCTGGCGATGCGCTCAGCCCGCCGCGACGAGGTGGGCTCCTCACCCCGCGAGCTCAAAGAGCTCGTCATAGCCTTGTTCCGCCGCGGCAAAGTCCTCTCCCTGGCCGACCCGGAAGGCACCACAATCCAAACCGGCGACATGATCGTCTACGTCCGCGACGACCGCCCCGAATCCCTCCCCGCCATGCCTTAACCCCCCACCCGCCAACTCGCCTCGCCTCGCCTCCCGCCCCACCCCGCCTCGCCTCCCGCCCCGCCCCGACGATCCCTGCGACGCCTAAGCCAGCCCCGAGTCGGCCCGGGCCAAGCCGCAATGCCCACCCCGAGTCGATCCCGGGCCAAGCCGCAATGCCCGCGCCGCCTCGATCGCCGCCATGTCGAACTGCCTGCGCCGAGTCCGGCCGCGCGTCTTGTCCGGCTGCGCGTCACGCCCGCGTTCGGCTGCCTGCCGGGTCTGACTGCCGTGTCGAGCTGCGGGTTGTGTGCGTGCACGTCGGCTGTACGTTGCGCCCGTGCGGGTGGCTATGAGGAGTGTGGCCGTTTCGTTTGATGGCGCGATCGTGCAACGAGGCGGCGGGTCTGGCCGATCAGGGTTGCGGACGTCTCGAACAGTTCAAACAAGGCTGTCGAGTTCGGCCCCTGACGGCACGAGCACCCTCCACGGGCCGGCGCCCGAGCTGCAGCCGGAGCCGCAGTCGCAGTCGCAGTCGGAGCCGCAGTCGCAGCCGGAGCCGCAGTCGCAGTCGCAGCCGGAGCCGCAGTCGCAGTCGCAGTCGCAGCCGGAGCCGCAGTCGCAGTCGCAGCCGGAGCCGGAGCCGCAGTCGCAGCCGGGGCCGCAGTCGGAGCCGCAGTCGCAGTCGGAGCCGCAGCCGGAGCTGGGGTGTGAGCCTGGCTGGGCGGGATTCGGGGATGGCGTAGGGTTCGTCGGGTGGCGGCGCGGATTGGGGCTTGTCTCCTTGCTGTCGTGTTGGTGGTGCTGGTGGCGTCGCCGGCGCTGGCGCATGGTGGGGCGTCGGTGACGATCAACTCGGATGGGCGCGGGTCGGTTTGGATCACGGCGCAGTGGCAGGACGGGCATCCGATCAGTGAGCCGACTCGGGTGACCCTGACGGCGCGGACGGATGCGGGCGCGGTCGTCGCGCCTGCGGTGCTGCAGCAGACCGGGGATGAGCGGGGTACCCAGACGTACACGGGCACGCTCGAGGCCGGGGCCTGGCGGGTCGCCATCGACCTCGCCGCTCCGGTCAACGGTCACTGCCAGGCCCTGATCCCAGTCGCCGGGGCGGGTGGCAACCCTCAGCCAGTCGAGGTGGCGTGCCTCATTCCGGCCACCGCGCCGTCCGCCGGCCCCGCCGCCGACACCGCGGCCGGGAGTGGGGGTGGTGGCAGCCTGACGCCGCTGTGGGTTGCGCTGGGCTTGCTCGTCGTGGCGGGCTCAGCCTTTGCGATCTACACCTCCCGTCGCCGTCGGGGTTGAAGCGTTCCTCGGAGGTCGAGGGTGAGTTGGAGTCCCGGCTGATGCCGGAGCTCGTGCTGGTGTCCGAGGTGGTGCCGGGGGTCGTGCTGGTGGCCGAGCCGGCGTCGGAGTCCGAGATGGTGCCGGGATCCGAGCCGGTGTCCGAGGTGGTGCCGGTGGCCGAGCTGATGTCGGAGTCCGAGATGGTGCCGGAATCCCGGCTGGTGTCCGAGCTGGTGTCGATGTCCTGGCTGGCGTCGGAGCTCCAGCTGGCGTCGGGGCGCGCTTGGCCCAGTGGGTGGTGAGCTCGGCGCAGGCGGCTTCGCGGTCGAGGCGGGCCAGGCGTTCGGCGTGCCGTTGCTGCAGGCCGTGCCGGCGGGCCTCCTTGTGGGCGGCCTGCATCGCTGCCCGTTCGGCTCGGCGTTGGCGGTGTGTGGTCAGCATCGCCTCCAGGCGGGTGTGCCATGCTGCCGGGTCGTCGGTCCATGCTGCGGCGTGGGTCATGGGGGGATTTTAGGACGGGTGTACGACGAAAAGGGGCGGCGTCGCTGGTGGGGGGCTCAGGTCGGGGGGTTAGGCTCGCTGCCGTGACTGGTGAGGCCAACGGCGGGGTGGACGCGGCGACCGGGGCGCTGCTGGCCGCTCGGTCGGGTGACGAGCGGGCCGCGGCGGTGTTCGTGCGGGCCACGCAGGCCGAGGTCTGGCGGTTCGTGGCGGCGCTGGTCGGGGTGGCGCAGGCTGATGACGTGACCCAGGACACCTATCTGCGTGCGTTCCGGGCGTTGCCGGAGTTCGCTGGGCGGTCCTCGGCGCGCACGTGGGTTCTCGCGATCGCTCGGCGGGCCTGTGCCGATCACGTGCGGTCGGCGGTGCGGGCGCGGCGGCTGGAGAACCGGGTCATGGCCGAGCCGGCCGTGCTCGCCGAAGGTGACCACGCCGGGCTGCACGCCGCCAACGCGCTGGTCGCGGCCCTGCCGGCGGAGCGCCGGGTGGCGTTCGTGCTCACCCAGGTGCTCGGTGTGTCCTACGCGGAGGCGGCCGAGATCGAGGACGTCCCCGTCGGCACCATCCGCTCGCGGGTCGCCCGGGCCCGGGCCGACCTGGTCGCCGCCATCGCCGCCGCCCGCGCAGGATGAGCGACCGTCCGCGCGGGGTAAGCGACCGTCCGCGCGGGGTAAGCGACCGCCCGCGCGGGATGAGCGACCGCCCGCGCGGGGTAAGCGACCTGCCGCGCGGGATGAGCGACCGCCCGCGCGGGTTGACCGAAGGCGTCCGGCTCGGCGGGGCGATCAGACTCCTGTTGGCGGGCCTGGTCGGCGTGCTGGCGGTGCTGCTCTACGCCGGGCCGGCCGCCGCGCACGGAGCGGATGCGCCCGTCGCGGTGAACTACGTCGTCACCGTCGACTCGGTGTCCGTGCCCGGTGTCACCGTCAAGGCCGTCGAAGGCGGCGCCCGCCTCGAACTGGTGAACCGCTCCGGCCGGGACGTGGTCGTGCTCGGCCTGCAGGGCGAGGAGTTCCTGCGCGTCGGGGCGGGCGGCGTCCAGGAGAACCGGCAGTCGCCGACCTGGTTCGCCAGCCGGTCCATCACCGGCACGGCCACCGGCGGGGACGCCGGCGCGGCACCCGAGTGGCACCTGGTCAGCGCCGAGCCGCGGGTCCGGTGGCACGACGAGCGGGCCCGGGAGCTGCCGGCCCGGGCCTGGAGTGTGCCGCTGCTCGTGGACGGGCGGGACCCGGGGATCGTCCGCGGCACCATCGCCGCCGCCGAAGCCCCGCAGACGGGCTGGTGGTGGGTCGGCGGGTTGCTCGGAGCCATAGCCGTAGGGCTACTCACGCGCTACAGGCCGGCCCTGGCCGCGGCGGCGATCGTCGGTGGCGGGCTCACCGGCTCCTGGATCGTCGAGGCGGCCGACCTCGCGGCCTCGCCCGCCGACGGGGTCGGTGTGCAGCTGCTCGCGAGGCTGTGGCCGTTGCTGACCGCGGCCGGCACCGCGGCCGTCGGCGTGCTCGCGCTGTTCAAACGTGTGGACATTCTGCTCGGCATCGCCGGGGCCTGCCTCGCCGTCATGGTCGGCATCGGGGACTCCGCCGTGTTCCGGTACGGGACCCTGGCCGGGCCGGAGTGGGGGCGCTGGGCGGTGGTCGTGGCGTTCGCGACCGGGGCCGGGCTCGCCGTGGCCGGAGGGTTGCGCTGGTATCGAAGCGTCGAGACCACACAACCTGACACGGCTAATTGAACAAAAGTCAACGGGTTCTTTCATAATCGAACCAGACCTGCGCATAATCGGGCTTCGATGTTCCCCGCCAGGAGCAAAGGAGAGTCCGGTCGTGGACCGTAGGACGTTCGTCGCGCGAGGGGCTGTCGTCACCGGCGGCGCGATCGCGCTCACCACCGGCCTGAGCGAAGCGGCCGCGGCCGCCGTCCGCACTGCCAAAACCGTCACGGCGGGCGCGCGCACAGGGCAGTACCCCCAAAATCTGGCGCCTTTGCGGTCAACGCCGTTCCTGAAACTGCCGCCGGGGGCCGTGCAGCCCCGCGGATGGATCCGCAACCAGCTCAACATCGAGGCCGACGGGCTGTGCGGGCGGATGACCGAGGTGTCCGACTATCTCGTGTACGCCAACTGCGGCTGGGTCGACAAGACCAAGGGCGCCTGGGAGGAGCTGCCCTACTGGCTGCGCGGCTTCGGCGACCTCGGGTACGTCACCGGCAACACCCGCATCCTCAACCTGACCAAGCAGTGGATCGACGGCATCATCGCGAATCAGGCCGCCGACGGCTTCTTCGGCCCCAACAGCCTGCGGACCAGCCTCGAGAACGGGCCCGACTTCTGGCCGCACATGCCGCTGCTCGATGCGTTGCGCAGCTGGGCGGAGTACAGCGGCGATGCCCGGGTCGTGCCGTTCATGCGCAAGTACTTCCAGTTCCAGAACGCGCAGCCGGCGGCCGTGTTCAACCGGAGCTGGGCGGCGCTGCGGTGGGGCGACAACATCGACAGCATCTACTGGCTGTACAACCGCAGCCCGGAGAGCTGGCTGCTCGACCTGGTGCGCAAGATCCACGCCGGGTCGGCCGACTACACCAACGGCATCCCCAACTGGCACAACGTCAACCTCGCGCAGGGCTTCCGGGAGCCGGCCCAGTTCGGCCTGCTCGACCCCGACCCGAAGTATCCGCAGGCCACGTACAACGACTACACCACCGTGATGGGGCTCTACGGCAACTTCCCCGGCGGCGGGTTCGCCGGCGACGAGAACTGCCGCACCGGCTACACCGACCCCCGCCAGGGCTTCGAGACCTGCGGGATCGTCGAGTTCATGCACAGCCACCAGCTGCTGGCCCGGATGACCGGCGACTCGGTGTGGCTGGACCGGTGCGAGGACCTCGCGTTCAACTCGCTGCCGGCGGCGCTCGACCCGGCCCAGAAGGGCATCCACTACGTCTCGTCCGCGAACAGCATCGCCCTCACCGACCGCACCCTCACGCAGGGGCAGTTCCAGAACGGCTTCCCGATGCTGGCCTACATGCTCGGCATCCACAACTATCGCTGCTGTCCGCACAACTACGGCATGGGCTGGCCGTACTACGCGCAGGAGCTCTGGTTCGCGACGTGGGACAACGGCCTGTGCGCGGCCATGTACGGCGCCTCGCAGGTCACCGCCAAGGTCGGCGCCAACGGCACCACGGTCACGGTCACCGAGGACACCGACTACCCGTTCAGC
This sequence comes from Dactylosporangium sp. NPDC051541, assembly GCF_044454505.1. Taxonomy (NCBI): domain Bacteria; kingdom Bacillati; phylum Actinomycetota; class Actinomycetes; order Micromonosporales; family Micromonosporaceae; genus Dactylosporangium; species Dactylosporangium sp. NPDC051541. The sequence continues at coordinate 369,871 of NZ_JBITDU010000009.1, read as the reverse complement.
GACACGATCACGCTGACCCTGACGACGCCCGGCGCGGTGACGTTCCCGCTGTACCTGCGCGTCCCCGGCTGGTCCACCGGCGCCCAGGTCCGGGTCAACGGCACCCTCGTCACCGGCACACTGCAGTCGGGCTCGTTCGTCATCGTCGACCAGACGTTCAACAACGGCGACAAGGTCACCGTCACCCTGCCGATGCGTACCACCGTGCGGACCTGGGCCAAGAACGGCAACGCGATAAGCGTCGACAACGGCCCCCTGACGTTCTCCCTGTCGATCGCCGAACGCTGGTCCCGCATCGGCGGCACCGACGCCTGGCCCGCCAACGAGGTGTACGCCGACTCGGCCTGGAACTACGGCCTCCTGCTCGACCCGGCCAACCCGGCCGTCACCGTCACCGTCACCCGCAAACCCGGGCCGCTGGCCGCGAACCCGTTCACCCGCGACGGCGCCCCGATCTCGCTCAGCGTCACCGGCCGCAGGATCCCCAACTGGCAGGCCGACGCCGAAGGGATCGTCCGCACGCTGCAGCAGAGCCCGGCCCGCTCGACCCAGCCCAACGAGACCGTCCAGCTGCTGCCGATGGGCGCCCAGCGGGTCAGGATCACCACGTTCCCGCGGATCAGCGACGGCGCCGACGCCATCGACTGGTCGATCCCGGCGACGGCGTCGGCGTCCTGGTGCTGGGGCGGCGACAGCGTGGGAGCGATCAACGACGGCAAAGTCCCCACGAGCTCCGCCGACCAGAGCATCCCGCGGCTCACGTTCTGGGACCACCTCGGCACCAGCGAATGGGCCCAGCTGACCTACTCAACCCCGATCAACACAGGCGCGGTTTCGGTGTACTGGTTCGACGACACCGGCACCGGACAATGCCGGGTCCCGCAGTCATGGCAGGTGCAGTACCTGAACACGAACGGGCAATGGACCGCGGTCAGCGGCGCGTCGGCCTACGGCACCGCCCTGAACACCTTCAACCGGGTCACGTTCAACGCCGTCACCACCTCCGCCCTGCGCGTCGCCGTCCAGCTCAAGGCCGGCGTCTCCGGCGGCATCCTGGAAATGCGGGTCGAGGGCACCACCGCGCCGATCGCCTGGAAACGCATCCAGAACAAGAACAGCCTCAAAGTGCTCGGCGTGTCCGGCATGTCCACGGCCAACAGCGCCAATGTCGTGCAGTACGACGACAACGGGACGGCCGACCACAACTGGCGCCTGATCGACGCGGGCAACGGCTGGTACAAAGTCGTCAACCAGAACAGCGGCAAGCTCCTCGCCGTGCAGAACATGTCCACGGCCGACGGCGCCCTCGTGCAGCAGTACGACGACAACGGCAGCGCCGATCACCTCTGGCGTTTGCTCGACAACGGCGACGGTTGGTACCGCATCCAGGTCCAGCACAGCCTGAAGGTGCTCGGCGTCGCCGGCATGTCGACCGCGAACAGCGCCCAGGTGGTGCAGTTCGCCGACAGCGGGACCGCCGACCATCTGTGGAAACTGCTCTAAAGCATTTCGTTCATCGGTACCGCGGACGCGGCTTCAATCGCGTCGTGGGCATCCCGGGGGCGGGCAGCGGCTGCTCGCCCCCGGGCACCACACCGAACCGGTCCGAGCCGGCCATCCACGCGTCGCGGGCCTCGACGATGTCCTCGTGGGAGCGGCCGACGAAGTTCCACCACATGACGAGCTCCTCCTCGAACGGCACACCCCCGAGCAGGAACAGCCGGGCATTTCCGGCAAGTCGCACTTTGTCGTAATTGTCGCCCAAATACAACAGCGAGCCGGGTGTCAGGTCCGCTCCGTCGACGGTCGCCGCGCCCTCGGTGACCACGACCGCGTGCTCGAAGTCCGGCCGGATGCGGATTTCGGTACTGCCGGCCAGCTCGATGTCGGCGCCGAGCAGCTCGGTGTGGACCTCGGCGGGGGAGGCGGCGCCCTCGAGCTCGCCGACGGCGACGGTAACTTTCACCCCGGAATCGGAAACCTCCGGCAAGTCCGGAATGTGCTGAAAGCCCGGCGCGCGGTGGCGTTCCGAGTCCGGCAGTGCCACCCACAGCTGCAGGCCGTGCAGGAGCGGCGGCTTGGCCGTCGGCGAGTTCTCCGAGTGCGCGATGCCGCGGCCCGACGTCATGATGTTCAGCTGCCCGGGCACGATGACCTGGTCGGAGCCGAGGCTGTCGCGGTGACGGACCTCGCCCGACAGCAGCCAGCTCACCGTCTGCAGCCCGATGTGCGGATGCGGCGGCACCCGCATCCCGGGCTTCCCGGTGACGTCCTCCGGCCCGAAATGGTCGAGGAAGCACCAGGCCCCGACGGTCCGGCGCGCCTTGTTGGGCAGGGTGCGCCGGACCACCGTGTAACGCCCGAGCGGGACGTCCCGCCCCTCTTCCAGCAGACTCACACGGTCAATTGTCCACCGCGAGCACGATTTTGCCGCGGCCGTGGCCGGTCTCGATCTCCCGGTGCGCCGCGGCCGCCTCCTCCAGGGGGTACACCCGCCGCACATGCCACTGGGTGCGGCCCTCCGCGTAGAGCGCGATCAGCTCGGCCAGGGCCTCGGCGCTGCGCCGCCCCTCGATGTTCGCCAGCCCGAGCTCCTCGATCCGGCCGTGCTCGACGAGAGTGATGATCCGCTTGTGGTCCTTGACGAGGTCCAGCGACGTCGTGAGCGCGTCCCCGCCGGCGCCGTCGATCGCGGCGGTGACGCCCTGCGGCGCGAGGGCGCGGACGCGGTCGCCCAGGCCCTCGCCGTACACCACCGGAATGGCTCCTAAGGATCTGACGTAGTCCTGGTTGGCCTCGCTCGCGGTGCCGATGACCGTCGCGCCGAGGAGCCGGGCCAGCTGGACCCCGGCGGTGCCGGTCGCACCGGCCGCGGCATTGATCAGGACGGTGTCATCGGGGCCGATCCGCAGCGCGGACAACGCCAAGCGGGCCGTCTGCCAGCCGGCCGTGAAGCCGCCCGCCACCTCCCACGGCACCCCGGCCGGCTTCGGTGTGACCTGGTCCGCGGGGACGACGATGTACTCGGCGTAGCTGTTGAAAACGCTGAATCCGAGGACCTCGGTGCCGGCGAGGTGGCCTTGATCAACCACGCCGGCGAACTCGTTGCCGGGGGCCTGGGGGAGGGTGACGGGCGCATACGGCGGGACCCACCCCCGGCGCAGAGCCGCGTCGAACGGCTGTACCCCCGCCGTCTTCACCCGGACCCGCACCTCACCCGGCCCGGCCTGCGGTTCCGGCAGGTCAACAACGCGAAGGACGTCCGGCGGGCCCGGCTCTGCGAACGCTGCAGCTCTCATGGTCAACCACTCTGCGACCTCAAGCGCGCTTCAGGTCAATGCGTTAGGGTGCAACCGCGCCGGAGGTACTAAGGGAGTCGGACCATGGTGAACGCGAAGGACTGGGTCGTCGTCGGGCTGGACAACGGCGGCACCGCGAACAACGCGACGGTACTCGACCACGAGGGCTCGTTCCTCGTCGACGGACTGGTCGAGGTGCCCAGCCGGGTCCTCGAAGGCCCCGAGGCGGCCGTCGACTCGCTCGCAGACGCGTTCGACAACATCCTCGCCGTCACCAAGGTCGAGCGCTCCCGCGTCGCCGCCGTCGGCCTCGACACCCCCGGCCCGGCCAGCGCCGACGGGGTCATCTCCTCCAAGGGCGCGACCAACTTCTCCCAGCCCGCCTGGTGGGGCTACGACTTCCGCGGCGCCCTCGAACGGCGGCTCGGCCTGCCCGTCATCTACAACAACGACGGCAACGCGGCCGCTCTCTACGCCCACCACGTCTACTTCGGCGACGCGGCCTCCGGCAAGTCCTCGATCTCGGCCATCGTCGGCACCGGTCTCGGCGGCGGCGTCATCGAGCAGGGCCAGGTCATCAAGGGCGCCGCCGGCATGGCCGGCGAACTCGGCCACGTCCACATCCCGATGCACGGCCTCCTCGAGGAAGGCCAGCCGCTCCCTTCGTGCGGCTGCGGCTTCCTCGGCGACGTGGAGAGCGTCGCCTCGCTCACCGGCATCGTGCGCAACCTGCTGCCCTACTGGCTGACCCGCTTCCCCGACCACCCCCTGCACGCCGCCGACTCCCTCAAAGCCGCGGCCAAGCAGGTCCGCTCCTACGCCGAGCAGGGCGACGGCCTGGCCCTGAAGATCTTCGAACAGCAGGCGATGGGCCTCGGCCGCCTCTTCACGATCGCCGCCAACTTCACCGACCCCGACTGCTACTTCGTCGGCGGCGGCGTCGTCGAGGCCGCCCCCCACTTCCGCGACTGGTTCCTGGCCCGCATCCGCGAACACACCCTGCTCCGCGACGAACAACTGCAGGTGGCCGAGTTCGCCCTGGTCCCGGAGCGCGATATGGCCGGCGCCCGCGGAGCCGCCATAGCCGCCGCCGGCACCGTGATCGCCTGACGCCACGTCACACTCCGCCTCTCCGCGAGGCGTTGCTGTACGTGCCGACCTAAGCGGTCTCGACCGGGGCCGGGGCGCGGGCCACGTTCTCGGCCTGCAGGTTGAGCCGGCCCTGGTCGTCGCGCTGCCACCGGCGGCCGCCGGCGTCGGTGAAGCGCACCTCGACGTGCATGTCGGCCGACGGGGCGAGCCGGATCGTGCCGTCGTCGTTGATGCGATCCCGGTCGACCGGGCCGTCGGTGGACTCCTGGTCGAAGCCGGCGTACACCTCCGGCTGCTCCGACGGCGGCACGATGCGCACCCGGCGGACCGCGGTCCACGCGGCCGGCGGGTCGGTGAAGACGATCTCGACGTCGTAGACGGGGCTCTGGCCGGCGTTGCGGACGGCGGCGCCGACGACGCCCCGCGTGATGATCTTCTCGAAGGTCTCGCGTTCGCTGACCGCCCACGCGCACACCCGTTCGGCGTCGCGGCGGTCGTCGGCCAGCCGGTGCTGCGCGATGAACTCCCCGACGGCGCCGGCGGCCTGCCGGGCAGCCTGCAGCGCGGCCCAGCCCAGGTAGACGGCGCCCCCGGCGACGAGCACGGCGAGGATCGCGGCGACGAGAAGCCCCACGAACGCCAACGTACCGTCAGGAACCCTGCAAATACGCCAAAACCGCCAGTACCCGGCGGTTGTCATCGTCCGAGACGGGCAGGTTCAGCTTCCCGAAGATGCTCGCGATGTGCTTGTTGACCGCGCTCTCCGACAGGAACAGCTGCTTCGCGATCGCCGCGTTCGAGCGCCCCTCGGCCATCAGCGTCAGCACCTCCCGCTCGCGCGGGGTCAGCGAACCGGTCTGCTGCGGGGGCCGGGCGACCAGCTTCGCGATCACCGACGGGTCCATGACGGTGCCGCCCGTGGCCACCCGCCGGACGGCGTCGATGAACTGGTCGGCGTTGAACACCCGGTCCTTCAGCAGGTATCCGACCGCCCCCGTCCCGTCGGCCAGCAGCTCCCGCGCGTACAGCTGCTCCACATGCTGCGACAGCACCAGCACCGGCAGCCCCGGCACCTCCCGCCGGGCGGCGAGGGCGGCCTGCAGGCCTTCGTCGGTGAACGACGGCGGCAGCCGCACATCCACGACGGCCACGTCCGGCCGGTGCGTCAGCAGGGCCTCCAGCAGCGCCGGCCCGGTGTCGACCGCGGCCACGATCTCGAACCCGTGGCTCTGCAGCAGCAGCACCATGCCGTCCCTCAGGAGGTAGAGGTCTTCGGCGAGGACAACGCGCACGGCAGCTCCAGCGAGGCGACGGTCGGCCCGCCGGCGGGGGAGTCCATGGCGAGCGTCCCGTCGAAGGTACCCAACCGCCGTTCGATCCCGCGCAGCCCTGTCCCGCGCGACGGGTCCGCGCCGCCGCCGCCGTCGTCGGTGACCCTGATCCGCAGCACCCCGTCGACGTGGCGGATGTCGACGGCGACCACGGCGGCCTGCCCGTGCCGGACGGCGTTGGCGAGCAGTTCACTGACGGCGAAGTACGCCGCCGACTCGACCGGCGCGGCGAGGCGGCCCGCGAGCCGGCCGGTGACGGTGACGTCGGCCGCGGTGTCCAGGGCGAGGGCCCGGACCGCGTCGGGCAGGCCGCGTTCGGACAGCACCGGCGGGTGGATGCCGCGGACGAGGTCGCGCAGCTCGGTGAGGGCCGTCTGCGACGTCTCCCGGGCCTGGGCGACCAGCTGCCGGGCCTTGGCCGGGTCGGTGTCCATGAGCCGCTCGATCGCGCCGAGGGTGAGCCCGACGGAGATGAGCCGGGCCTGCGCGCCGTCGTGCAGGTCGCGTTCGATCCGCCGGACCTCGGCGGCCTGGGCGTCGACGGCGTCGGCCCGGGTCTGTGTGAGCCGCTCGACCCGCCGCCGCAGCGCCTCTTTCGCGGTCGGCTGCAGCAGGGCCGGGGTCCAGGCCGACACGAACCGCAGCGCGGCCGGGGACACGGCAAGGGCGCTGCCGACGAGGATGATGCCGATGACGAGCCCGGCGGTGCGGTTGCCGTTGACGGCGCCGTACCACCGGCTCCACTCGGCGTCGAACAGCTCGGTCCAGATCCAGGGCAGGGCCAGGCCCCACGCCCCGTAGACCCCGGCGAGGACCGGCAGGCCCGCGATGACGCCGGTGACGTTCGCGTCGGCGACGAGGAACGACAGGTCGCGCCAGGAGGCGGTGTCGTGCCACACCCACTGCCAGTGTGCGTTGAACTTGGCCATGTTCTCGGTCTTGTACAGCGTGTTGTTCACCCGATACAGCCCGTCGGGGCGCAGCTCCGGGTGGCGCCGCGGCGTGTAGGGCCGCTCGACGGCGACCCCGCCCCAGGCCGCGTAGGACCGGCGCAGGTTGAGCAGCCAGCGCATCTGCGTCAGCCCGGCCGGGATCAGGAAGATCAGGCCGAGCCCGAACCCGAGCGTGAAGCAGACCAGGGTGACCGCGAACAGCACCAGCTGCGCGACCGCGCACAGGAACAGGAACCCGCAGCGGGCCCAGGCGAGCAGGACCCGGTCGGAGCGTTTCCCCGCCTTCGGCGCCGGATCGGGTTTCAGCATGCACCCGCTCCAGAACGCGATCGCGCGCACCGCCCACGGCGCGACCGGCAGCCCGATCGGGATGACCAGCAGCACGAAGAACGGGAACAGCGCCATCCACTGCACGTCGCGGCCCAGTGCCGGGTCTTTCGCGAACCAGTCGACCTTCGCCAGGTAGGCCGGGACGCGCGGCGACCGGTACAGCTGGGAGTCGTGCCGATACAGGCCGTCCTCGTCCGGCTGCGGCGGCCCCGGCCGCGGCCAGTAGGGCACCGGGATGTCGCGGCCCAGCCACTCCCCGAACATGGCCCGCCACCGGTTGGTGAGCCGGCGCACCGCGATGCCCGGCTGGATCACCAGCACGCACGTCGGCAGCACCGTGGCCAGGAACTGGGCGAACACCACCGGAACCAGCGCGAGCAGCTGGAGGCTGCGGGCGAGCGCCTTCGAGTACGACATACCCACGAGCGTCACCTCCCCGTCGCGCGCGCACATCGGCCCTGGCTGCCGTCCGGGGTGCAGATAACTGCACCCCGCTCCCGGCATTCAGCGTCATTCTGCCCGGTCCGCCGTGAGCCCAACATAAGCGCCATGGGAGTCATCGATGTCCAGCGGCTGCGGAAGTGCTACGGCGACCGCGAGGCCGTCCGCGACGTGTCCTTCACCGTCGAGCGCGGCGAGATCTTCGGCATCATCGGGCGCAACGGCGCCGGCAAGACGACGACGGTCGAGTGCATCGAGGGCCTGCGCCGCCCCGACGGGGGAGCGGTCAGCGTCCTGGGCCGCGACCCGGGCGACCCGCGGGTCCGCCAGCGGCTCGGGGTGCAGCTGCAGGAGTCGCAGCTGCCGGACCGGATCCGGGTCGACGAGGCGATGGGCCTGTTCGCCTCGTTCTACGACCGGCCGGCCGCACCGGGCCCGCTGCTGGAGCGGCTCGGGCTGGCCGAGCACCGCCGCCAGCAGTACAAGAAACTGTCCGGGGGTCAGAAACAGCGGCTGTCGATCGCCTTGTCGCTGGTCGGCTCGCCCGATGTGGCCGTCCTCGACGAGCTCACCACCGGCCTCGACCCGCAGGCCCGGCGCGAGACCTGGCAGCTGATCGCCGACATCCGCGACCGGGGTGTCACCGTCCTGCTCGTCACCCACTTCATGGACGAGGCCGAGCGGCTGTGCGACCGGATCGCCGTCATCGACCAGGGGCGCACCGTCGCGATCGACACCCCCGACGGGCTGATCCGCCGGGTCGCGGGCGGCGTGACGGTCACGTTCCGGCCGTCGGCGCCATTGGATCCAGAAGCCTTGGCGGGTGTACCGGGAGTGGCCGCGACCGCCATCGAAGACGGCATCTGGACCGTGCGGGGCACCGGGAACCTGGCCCACGAGGTGTCCACGGCCCTGGGCGCCCTGCGCGTCGTACCGCTGAATCTGAACATTGTCCAGGCCGACCTCGAGACCGCCTTTGTGGAGTTGACATGCGCGCCCTGACCCGACTGACCGTCATCGAGACGAAACTGATGCTCCGCGAGGTCACCGGCCCGGCGTTCACCGTGCTGCTGCCGGTCGCCCTGCTCGTCATCTTCGGGGCGCCGGGCAGCGCCCACGAGCCCGACCCGGCCCTCGGCGGGCACCGCGGCATCGACACCGTGATCCCGTCGATGGCCGTCATGGTGTCGATGGCGATGGTGGCGTTCTTCATGCTGCCGGTCGTCCTGGCCACCTACCGCGAGAAGGGCATCCTGCGCCGGTTCGCGACCACGCCGGTGAAGCCGGCCGTGATGCTCGGCGCGCAGCTGGTCATGAACGGCGGGGTGGTCCTGCTCTCGACCCTGCTGACCCTGGCCGTCGGCGTGGCCGCGCTGGACATGCACCGGCCGGACCTGGCCCTGGTGATCCCGACGTTCCTGCTCGGCGTGCTCGGCCTCTTCCCGATCGGCCTGCTGGTCTCGGCCCTGGCGAGCTCGGCCAAGGCCGCCACCGGCTATGCCCTGGCCCTGTGGTTCCCGTCGGCGTTCTTCGCGGGCCTGTACGTCCCCGTCGAGTGGATGCCGCGGGTCCTGCGCCGCATCGGCGACTTCACCCCGCTGGGCGCGTTCCGCCAGGCGATCCAGGCCGCCTGGGCCGGCGACACCCCGCACCTGGCCCACCTGGCGGTGCTGGCCGCCAGCTTCGTGATCGCCGGCGGCCTGGCCATCCGCTCCTACCGGGTTGCTTAAAGCTGCCCGGCGAAGTCGGCCGCCGACATCGGCGTCGAGAACATCGGGAAGTCGTACTTCAACGCGTTGTCGTGCTCCTCCTGCGACGTCGCCGCGACGCAGTCCTGCAGGGTGATGACCTGATAACCGTGTTCGTAGCCGGTCCGCATGGTCGACTCGACGCAGCAGTTGGTCAGGAACCCGCCGATCGCGATCGTGGTGATGCCCTTGCTGCGCAGGATGAAGTCGAGGTTGGTGCTGGCGAACGTGTCCAGCCCGCGCTTGCCCTCGACCACGATGTCCCCCGGCTGGGGCGCCAGGTCGTCGACGATCTGGGCGCCCCATTCGCCTTTCACGAACGCGTTGCCGTCGACGACACCCTTGAGGATCCCGTAGGGGTGGGACGTGATCTCGTTGTAGCCGGCCGCAAACGTGATCGGTGCGTGGATGACGGTCACCCCGGCGGCCCGGGCGGCGGCCACGGCCTTGCGGGTGTTGGCCATCATGTCGGTCTTGTCCATGACGCCCTGCACGGCGCCGTGGAACGCTCCACCTTCGGAGACGAAATCGTTCTGGTACTCGATGAGGACGAGCGCGGTCTTGGCGGGATCGAAGGGCATGCGGGGACCTCCACTCACGACGTCGTGACGCCGCTCACGGTACCCCGCTCCGATAGGGTGCGGGTTGTGGAACTCCTGCACTCGGGCAAGGTCCGTGACGTCTACGCCGACGGTGACGATCTGATCCTCGTCGCCTCCGACCGGATCTCCGTCTACGACGTGGTCCTGCCGACGCCGATCCCGGACAAGGGTGCGGTCCTGACCCGGCTCTCCCTGTGGTGGTTCGACCAGCTGGCCGACATCGTCCCCAACCACGTGATCTCCGCGACGGACGTCCCCGCCGAGTTCGCCGGCCGCGCCATCCGCTGCCGCCGCCTGGACATGCTGCCCGTGGAGTGCATCGCCCGCGGCTACCTCGTGGGCAACGGCCTGTCGGAGTACCGCGGCACGGGCCAGATCTCCGGCGTCGAACTCCCCGCGGGTCTGGTGGAAGGCTCCCGCCTCCCGGCCCCGATCTTCACCCCCACGACGAAGGCCCCGATCGGCGAACACGACGAGTTCATCACCTTCGCCGACGTCCAGGCCGAGCTGGGCCAGGACCTCGCCGAAGAACTCCAGGACCTGACGCTGCGGGTGTACTCCCGGGGCGCCGACATCGCCACCGAGCGCGGCATCATCGTGGCCGACACCAAGCTGGAGTTCGGCCGGACGAAAGACGGCACCCTGCTCCTGGCCGACGAGATCCTGACCCCGGACTCGTCCCGCTTCTGGCCCGCGGCCGAGTGGGAACCGGGCCGCCCCCAGTTCTCGTTCGACAAGCAGAGCGTCCGCGACTGGTCCCTGCAGAACGGCTGGGACAAGACCGCCCCCGGCCCGGAGATCCCGGAAGCGGTGGTCGCCAGGACCCGCTCCCGCTACGTCGAGGTCTACGAACGCCTGACCGGCACCGCCTGGTAGCGCCACGCCACGCCACCTCACCGCGGGCCGTCGTGCTGTTCACGCCACGCCACCGCGGGCCGTCGTGCTGTTCACGCCACGCCACCGCGGGCCGTCGTGCTGTTCACGCCACGCCACCGCGGGCCGCCGTGCTGCTGCGGTGCCGATTCTCGTTTTCGTTCGAAGCGTTCGGCTCGCCAACACCGGTCGAGTTGACGAGCCGAGTCGCATACCGACCGGGCCCGCGCGCTCATTCCAAACCCAATGCTAGCACACCTGTTCTAATTGATCAGGAAAAAGGTGCGGAGCGTAATTGGATGGCAACATCACGCGATCGGGGGTTCGTCGCCCTTGGTGTGTTCGGCCAGGAAGCGTTCGAGCTCGGCGCCGATCTCGTCGGCGGTCGGGAGCGGGGCCGGGGAGTCGGCCAGGAGGTTGTTGTTGCCGGTGCGGCCGCGGGTGAAGGCGTCGTACTGCTCCTCCAAGGCCCGCACCAGGGAGGCCGCCTCGTCGGCCTGGGCGATCTGGACGTCGATCTCGGCGCGGACGGTGTCGGCGGCGGTGTGGAGCTCGTCCATGGGGACGCGCAGGCCGGTCGCGTCGGCCAGGCAGGCCAGGAGCTTCTCGGCGGCGGCGGGGAACTCGGCCTGGGCCACGTAGTGGGGGACGTGCACGGCGAAGCCGAAGGCGTCGCGGTCCTGCTGGCCGATCCGATACTCGAGCAGGTTCCCGACGCTGCCCGGCACCTGCACCCGCTGCAGCCACGGCTCGAACCCGGCGATCAGGTCGCGGCTGGTGCCGTGGGCGGTGACGCCGGTGGGGCGGGTGTGCGGGACGGCCATCGGGATCGCGGTCAGGCCGACGGTGGCGCGCACGTCGAAGCGTTCGATGAGCTGGAGGACGGCTGCGGAGAACCGTTCCCACTGCAGGTCCGGTTCGGGGCCGTCGAGCAGCAGGAACTCGGTGCCGGTGGCGTCGCGCAGGACCCGCAGGAGCAGTGCCGGCTGCTCGTAGTGCTCCCAGTGGTCCTCGACGAACAGCATCGCGGGGCGGCGGCTGCGGTAGTCGTAGAGCTGGTCGAGGTCGAACGTGGCGACCGTGCGGGGCGAGCCGACGGTGAGCAGGTGCTCGCGGGCCAGGCGGGCGGCGTTGCCGGCGTCGACGAAGCCCGTCAGCGCGTGCACGAGCACCGGCCGGTCGGCGGCCTGGCCGAGGTGAAGCTGCTCGGCGTCGGCGAGCTCGTAAAGTTCGCTGGGGTTCAGCACCGCAACGCGTCCTTCCTGATGTTTACTCGTCCAACCGGGCTTCGGGTCCGATCATTCCATCCGCTGTCATCCAGGGGTTGGTGAGGATCGCGTAGACGAGTTCGTCGACGGCCGGGGTCAGTTCCGTGAATGACGGCCCGGCCCCGGTGTAGGGGTCGCAGACCTGCAGCATCATCTCGTGGACGCCGCCGACGAGGGCGATGGCGAGCAGCGGTGACAGCGGCGGGATGGCGGGGTCGGTGGCGCGGGCCCGTTCGATGACGTCGACGAGGGTGTCGGCGAAGCGGCGCTGCGTCTGCTGGCGGAGCCGGAACGCTCTCGGCCCGGCGGCCTGGATCTCCACCAGCAGGGTGCGGGTGACGGCGGGCATGCTTTCCAGTGCGGTGAGGTAGGCCGAGACGCCGCTGTTGATCGCGGCCCTCCAATCGAGCAGGCGGCCGCCGGGGCCGGCGGCGCTGCGCACGACCTCCAGGAGGTGGTCGCAGCCCTGCTCGTAGAGGGCCATCAGGCAGGCTTCCTTGTCGGCGAAGTGCTCGTAGAAGGTGCGTTTCGACACCCGCGCGTGCGTGACGATGTCGGCGATCGTGGTGGCCGCGTAGCCCTTCGCGGCGATCGCCTGGGCCAGCCCGCCCGTGAGGTCGGACTGGAGTTCCTCGGCGGTCCGGGTGCTCGTCATGCGGTTGCCTTCACCTTCCGCGACACTGTCCTCGGGTGTAGTTTGCCTGGTACTGGACGGTACCGTCGAACCCGGCGTCGAGCGACCGGGTCTCGACCGACAAGGCTTGTGTCGCCTGACAGGAGGCCCCGGCGGTGAAGCGTTCATTGTCCGGTCAGGTGGTGCTCATCACTGGCGCGGCGAGGGGTATCGGCGAGCGCACGGCGCGGGAAGCGGCCGCTCGCGGGGCCAGGGTCGCCCTCGTCGGGCTGGAGCCGGAGCGCCTCAAAGCGGTCGCCGACGATCTCGGCGCGGTCTGGTTCGCGGCCGACGTCACCGACCAGGCCAGCATGGTGGCCGCCGTCGAGGGGGTCGTGGCCGCATACGGCCGCATCGACGCCGTCGTCGCCAACGCGGGTGTTGCCAGCCGCGGCACCGTGGCCACCGGCGACGTCGAGGCCCTGGTCCGCACGGTCGAGGTCAACCTCGTCGGGGTGATGCGGACCGCGGCCGCCTGCCTGCCGCGGCTGATCGAGGCGCGGGGGTACCTGCTCATCGTCGCCTCCGCCGCCGCGTACGCCGCGCTGCCCGGCATGGCCCCGTACTGCGCCTCGAAGGCCGGCGTCGAGCACTTCGGCAACGCCGTCCGGCTGGAGGTCGCCCACCACGGGGTCGGGGTCGGCACGGCCCACCCGAGCTGGATCGACACCGACCTGGTCCGCGACGCGCAGGACGACCTGCCGTCGTTCAAGGAGACGCTGCGCCGCCTGCCGCCGCCGATGGGCTCGACCACGTCCGTCGAGCGCTGCGCCCGGGCCTTCGCCGACGCGCTGGAACACCGCCGGCGCAAGGTCTTCGTGCCCCGCAGTGTGATGGTGATGTACTGGATGCGGACGCTGCTCAACAGCCGGCTCACCGAGAAGGTCCTGGAGTCACAGGCCCGGCGGAGCGTGCCGCTGATGGAGGAGCAGGTCCGGGCGCTCGGGCGCGGCTTCGGCGCCAACACGGCCGGGCCGCCGGCACCCCGTGCGCGGGAAGCGGCCGAGCCCGGCTTCATCGCCGACCGCTATCACCGATAATCGTGTCCATGCCCCGACCGCCGATCTGGGCGCGCCCGGAGCCCAGCGCCCGCGCGCCCCGCTTCAGCCGCGAGCGTATCGCCGCCACCGCCCTGGCGATCGCCGACGCGGAGGGTATCGACGCCGTCTCGATGCGTAACGTCGCCGCGCGCCTCGGCGCCGGCACGATGACCCTTTACAACTACGTCGAGACCAAGGACGAGCTGTTCGCGCTCATGGACGACGCGCTCCTGGCCGAGTCGGTGTTCGCCGACGGTGAGCTGCCGGCCGGCTGGCGGGAGGCGACCGCCGCGATCGCCCGCCGCACCTGGTCGGTCCTGGTCCGCCACCCGTGGGCGGTCACGCTGCGGCAGGGCCCGGCGATCGGCCCCAACGGCATGCTGCACTTCGAGCAGAGCCTGGCCGCCCTGGCCGGCACCGGCCTCGACCAGGCGGCGAAGATCGACGTGCTGATGGTCGTGGACGCATACGTGTTCGGCAGCGCGCTCAAGGCCGCGGAGATGCGCACCGAGCCCGACCCGGAGCAGGTGAAGGCCATCGTCGAATACGGCCTGGAGCAGCTCGCCACCGGCCGCTACCCGCACACGGCTTCGCTGCTCAACGGCGGCGCGCCCGGCTCGGCCGAGGCCGCGAACCTCCCGACGACCGCGGACGCGGTGACGGCCCAGTTCGAGCGGGGCCTGCAGGCCGTCCTGGCCGGGCTGGCGCATCTAGTCGAGGCGTGACTCGTGGACGAGGATCGCGACCTGGACCCGGTTTGTGCAGCCGAGCTTGGCCAGGATCCGTGACACGTAGGTTTTGACTGTCGCGACGCTCATGTGCACCGCGGCGCTGATCTCGGCGTTCGACCGCCCCTCGGCGACGGCTTCGGCGACGTCGCGTTCCCGGGGTGTCAAGGCGGCGATGGTACGGCGTGCGGCCGCGCCCCGATCGTCGGCGGCGACGTGCGCGATGAGCTGCCGCACCACCGACGGCGACAGGGTCTGCTCGCCGGCGGCGACCTTGCGGACCGCGTCGAGGATGGCCAGCGGCGGCGTGTCCTTGAGCAGGAACCCGTGCGCGCCGAGCCGCAGCGCCCGCAGCACGTGCTCGTCGGTGTCGAACGTGGTGAGCACGACGACCTTGACGTCGTCGGGGGCGAGCGTTGCAAGAGCGGCCAGCCCGTCCATCCGCGGCATCCGGATGTCCATGAGCACCACGTCGGGCCGCAGGTCCCGGACGACGCGGACGGCCTGGGCCCCGTCGGCCGCCTCACCGACGACGAGGACGCCGGTGTCGCCGCCGAGCACCATGCCCAGCCCGGCCCGGACGAGGGCGTCATCGTCGGCGACGACGACCCGGATGACCGCTTCGGCGGGTACGGCCCGATCGTTCACGGCAGCCACGCCTCCAGCGTGAAGCACGGCCGGTGCCCGTCGTCGCGCCGCACCCCGTGCTCGAACCGCCCCCCGGCCAGCGCCACCCGCTCGGCCAGCCCTTCGAGGCCGGACCGGGTCCCGGGCAGCACCGGCGCGACCGGCCGCGCGGGCAGCGGGTTGCTGATCCGCACGTGCAGGGCGTCGCGCTGGTCGATGAGGACCGACACCGCCGTCCCGGGCGCGTGCTTGCGGGCGTTGGTGAGCCCCTCCTGCACCAGCCGGAACGCGGTGCGGTCCACCGCCGCCGACAGGGTCGACGGGTCTTCCAGCCGATTCTCCAGGTGTACCGTCGTGCCCGCGCTCCGGGCCTCCTCGACGAGCTCCTCGAGGTCGACGAGCCCTTGGCGGGGCCGCAGCTCCTCCCGGTCGCTGGCCCGCAGGACCCCCAGGATCTCCCGCAGCTCCTCCATGGCCTGGTGCGCGCTGGCCCGGATCGTCTTCCCGGCGTCGGCGACCTGCTCCCGGGACAGGTCCCGGCGAATCTCCAGGGCCCCCGCGTGGAGGCTGATCAGCGAGATCCGGTGGGCGAGCACGTCGTGCATCTCCCGGGCGATCCGCTCCCGTTCCAGGCCGCGCAGCAGCTCGGCCCGCTGCCGCGCCTCCGACTCGGCCCGCACGGCCCGCTCCCGCAGGGAGGCGATGAGCTCCCGGCGGGCCCGGATCGCCGACCCCCAGGCGATGACGACGGCGAACATGGCCAGGCCGACCGTCGCCGACCCGACGACCTGCAGGTCCGGGTCGGGGTACAGGATCGTGAACGGAATGGCCACGACGACGTGCGCGAGGGCCAGCCACAGCACGGTGCGCAGCGGCCGCCGGATCGCGACCCCGAACAGCACGATCAGCACGACCCCGCCGACCATGTCGGTGAGCGCCGCCGGCGCGAGCATGGCCACCGCGACCCCGACCGGCCACCGCCGCCGCCACCACATGCCGACAACCGCTGCCGTGGTGACGCCGAGCGAGACGACGAGCCGCCCATCGGACAGCGTCCCCGCCGACACCCCCGCCGCGACCACCATCAACGCCAGCACGCCGCCGATGATCGTCGACGTGACGTCGACAACGAGATTGCGACCGCTCACGCCGCCACCTCCGCAGGCTCCGGTGCCGGCGTCGCCGAACTGTGCCTCCGGTGAGCGGCCTCTCCGCTCCGCTGCGAACCGCTCACGCCGCCACCTCCGCAGGCTCCGGTGCCGGCGTCGCCGAACTGTGCCTCCGGTGAGCGGCCTCTCCGCTCCGCTGCGAACCGCTCACGCCGCCACCTCCGCA
>NZ_JBITDU010000009.1:43092-353436 GCF_044454505.1 Dactylosporangium sp. NPDC051541 | reverse complement strand
CCGCAGGCTCCGGTGCCGGCGTCGCCGAACTGTGCCTCCGGTGAGCGGCCTCTCCGCTCCGCTGCGAACCGCTCACACCGCCACCTCCGCAGGCTCCGGTGCCGGCGTCGCCGAACTGTGCCTCCGGTGAGCGGCCTCTCCGCTCCGCTGCGAACCGCTCACGACTTCACCAGCGGCCGCCAGTGCTGCACAGAGCCCGCGTCCCGCACGGTGTACCCGAGCTTCTGCACCTCATCGCGCAGCTCCTCGGCATCGCCGCCGCTCTTGGCTTCGAGGGCTTTGGCCCGGGCCGTGAGGAGGGCGTTGACGGCCGCCGGAAGGTCGGGCAGGTCCGGCACCCAGCGCCGGAACAGCTCCGCGTAGGGGTCCGCGGCCACCCACGGATACCCCAGCTCCAGGAAGGTCCGCGACACGCGGGCACTCCCGGCGTTGTCGAGCCGATCCCGCACCAGCTGCCGCGACTGCCGATCCAGTACCACGAGCAACTTCCCGTCGACGAAGACGGCCTCGACATCCCGCCGCGCGATGCTGACCCGCTTGTCCCCCCGCACCACGGTGAGCGAGTCGGCCCCGACGGTGACCCGGAGCGCCTCCTGCACCGCGACCACCCCGGCCGCCGCCCCGAGCAGCACACCCGCCCCGACGATCCAGGCCAGCCCCCACCCGGAGTCGAGCTCCCGAACCAGCCGCAGCGGCCCCCCGAACGGCACCCACGGCAGCGTGAGCAGCCACCGGGCCACGACGGGCAGTACCCACCCGGCCAGCCCCCCGCCCACCGGGAACCCGACCAGCACGAGCACCCGATCCCCGAGCGACAACCCCAGCTCACGCTCACCCATGACACCCACGCTAGGCACCACTGCCACACCCTGGACAGTCGCCGAAGGTTGTCAGGTGTCCGTGATGTGCACCGCCTCGATCCAGGGTGGGGTGTCGGGCGGGTCGGAGCCGATGAGGCCGGCGATCACGCGGCAGTTCGTGGGCTCGTCCGGCCAGGGGGTCAGGCCGTCGGTCAGGACGACGATGATGTTCGGCGGCTCCGGTCCGCGGCGGGCCCGTTCGATGCCGACCCGCATGTCGGTCCCGCCGCCGCCGCTGAGCTGGACCTGGTCGGCCCTGCTCACCCGGGTCACGGCCTGCACGTCGGCGTCGCAGGCCAGGACCGTGACCCGGTTGCCGCGGATGCCGACGGCGCGCAGGACCCCCGTCACCTCGGCCAGGCAGGCCGAGAGCTCGTCGTCGCCCATCGAACCCGACGTGTCCACGACGATCGCCACCCGCGGCAGGGGCTGGCGCAGGCTCGGCAGGACGACGCCGCGCAGGGCCCCGCTGCGCCGCCCCGGCCGCGCGTAGGTGTAGTCGACCGCCCCGCTGGCCCACACCACCGCCTGCCGCAGCGCCCCGGTCAGTCGCCGCCGCCAGTCGATCACCGGCTCGGCGACCGAGTCGGCCCAGCGCAGCCACCCACCCGGCACCGAACCGCGGCCCCGCGCGTGGCCCCGGATCGCGTCGGCCGTCTGCCGGCGGATGGCCCCCGCCTCGACGTCACGCACCCCGGGCGCGCCGTCGGCCCCGAGCTCACCGGCGACCGGCATCCCGTGCGCCCCCGACCCGCACTGGACGTGGATGGTGCGCGAGTGCGGTATGCCGGCCAGGTACTCCTCGAACACCCGCCCCGCCGGCAACCCGAACATGCTGGGCTCGACCCGGCCGGCCGGCAGCGGCAGCCCGTCCTCGAGCAGGTCGTCGTTGATCTCACAGTCCTGCGCGAGGTTGAGCCGCAGCCGGTCGTCCCGGTCGGCGTCCCGCAGCCGCGCCGCCCGCCCGTGATGGTCCCGCAGCAGGTGCGCCACCTCGTGCACCCACACCCCGGCCAGCTCCTCGACGGGGTGCGAGCCGACGAAGTCCGGGTTGACGTACAGCCGCCAGTAGCGGTCGACTCCCATCGTCGACAGGTGCCAGGACGGCACGACGGAGAGCGCGTACATGGCCGAGGCGAGATACGGCCGCAGCTTCGCCGCCCGATACCGCGCCGCCAGCAGCCGTGTCCGGTCAAGCGCCTTCCCCGCCGGCTCCCGCTCCTCCGCCCGCAGCTGCCCGTGTCCCGCGTCCGCGTGGTCCCCGTGCCCAGCGTCCGCGTGGTCGCCGGTCGGGGCGGGTGGGGGAGTGGTCATGCCCTGATCCCGGCCAGGCGGAGGATGTCCGCGAACGCCAGGATCGTCTCCGGCACCGGCCACGACTTGTCGCGCATCACGGCGAGGTCGTTCGCGGCGCGGGCGGCCACGTCCGGGACGCCCGCGTCGACGGCCTTCGCCAGGACCGTCCAGGCCGCCTCCCAGCGGGGGCGGGTCGTGTTCGACTGGACGGCGGAGACGACCGCGGTCAGGAACGCCAGCTGGCGGTCGCCGCGCTCCGGCAGGGTGAACGCGTCCGGGTTGGCCAGGACGCGGTTGGGGTCGGGCAGGTCGAGCTCCTCCATGTAGGTGATGAGCTCCAGGCCGGCGCCGTCGCCGATCGCGCCGACCAATGCGGTGGCGAGGGCTTCTTGGGAGGCGTCGCTGGCCATCGCGAACGTCAGCAGCCGCAGCGCCATCTCCCACGTGCGCGGGGACGGCCACGCGCCGCCGCGGGCCTCGGCGTCCGACGGCAGGTGGTGGGTGAGGCCGGGGCGGGCGGTCAGGAAACCGGACAGCGAGCCGCGGGCGCGGGCCAGGGCCGACGCGGCCCGGCGGGGGTCGATGCGGGGGATGTCGGCGGTGGGCCAGGTGCCGGCGAGGCCGCGGGCGACGACCTCCGGGTCGTGGGTCCAGTGCAGGTGGACGAAGCGGTTGGCGAGGGGCGGGCTGAGGTGCCAGCCGTCGGCGGCGCTGGCCGGCGGGTTGGCGGCGGCGACGACCCGGACACCCGGGGGCAGTTCGAGGCTGCCGACCCGCCGCTCCAGGACGACGCGGAGCAGGGCGGCCTGCACGGCGGGCGGGGCGGAGGAGAGCTCGTCGAAGAAGACCAGGCCGACGCCGCCGCGGGTGAGGCGGACGGCCCAGTCCGGCGGGGCCATGGGGACACCCTGGGTGGCCGGGTCGTTGCCGACGACGGGCAGGCCGGCGAAGTCGGACGGCTCGTGGATGCTCGCGATGACGGTCTCCATCGGCACCGCGAGCCGGTCGGCGAGCTGCTGCAGCGCGGAGGACTTCCCGATGCCCGGCTCGCCCCACAGCAGCACCGGCAGGTTGGCCGACACGGCCAGCGCGAGCGCCTCGAGCTGGACGTTGTCGCGCCGCTCGACGCGGGTGGCGCGGGTCGCGGCGAGCAGTTCGTCGGCCGCGGCGAGCAGGTTGAGAGCCTCCGTCATGCCCGCGAGACTAGCCGGGAGGTACGACAGAATTCCGCGCGAAAAACTAGGCCGGGAACGGCTCGCCGCGCAGCTGCTCGAAGTCCTCGCGGATGGATTGGCCGTGGTCGTCGGACGAGCGGGGATCGGCGCCCGCGGCGAGCAGCGCCTGGATCAGCTCCTCGGACCCGTCGTCGTGGACCGCCGAGTGCAGCGGCGTCCGGCCGGTGGCGTCCCGGGCCTCCAGGTCGAGGCCGGCGGCCAGGAGCCGGGACAGCAGCGCCGGCCAGCCGGGCCGCCAGTCGACGCAGGGGAGCAGGTGCGCCAGGGTGCGGCCGTGAGCGTCGCGGGCCCGCGGGTCGACCCCGGCGTCGAGCCGGGCGACGACCGCGGCCAGGTCGCCGTGCAGCATGCGCAGCAGCAGGTCCCGCCGCTGCTCCTCCAGCCGCCGGGGTAGCCGGAAGCTCCGGTCGGCCCAGGCGACCTCGGCCGCGAAGCAGCCGTGGACCTCGCCGCCGAGGGCCCGCAGCACATCCTCCCGCTGCCGCTCGCCGTCGCTGTGCGGCATCCGCATCCGGCCGCCGTCCCACCCGAGCACGTGCCAGTCCCCGCCGCAGCGCACACGCACGGTCGGGTCGCCTGCGGCCGGTACCCCCGCCGCTTGAAAAAACGGCTCGAGCAGCGGACCGATCAACGGGTGCAGGTCGGCCGGGTAGATCCGGCCGTGGCGGACGAGGTGCAGGTCGACGGGGCGCAGGAACGGCGCGACCGGCATCCGGGCGGTGTCGTCCGCGGTGACGCCGTCGACCCATTCGGCTCGCGCCGGGCCGCCGTTGACGGTGTGCAGCCGCAGGTCCAGGAACGTCAGCGCGATCGACGACGCCGGCCGGCCACTGGCCCAGGCCGCCGCGACGACCGCCGCCGGGTCGACGTCGAGGGTGTCGAACGCCCGCCGGACATAGCGTTCCTGGAAGTCGTACGGCCGCTCGATCCGTGGCTCCGGCACCTCGACGCCGGCCGCCGCCCAGGCCTCACGGGTCCGGCCGGCCGCCTGCAGGTCCAGCCGGGCGAGGGTGTCGGGGCCGCAGGTGCGGGCGACGAGCTCGCCGGTCTCGCGGTCGTCCCACAGGTGCCGGGCCGCGCTCCAGTCGCGTTCGCCGTGGTAGTGGGTGTCGCCGGGGTACGTGACGACGAGCCGCAGGCGCTGCGTGGAGAACGCGACCCGGGGTGTGGCGACGCCGAGCACCCGGTCGCCGCGCCGGGCCAGGACGATGAGCAGGCGCGGGTCGATGGTCGTCTCGCCGCGGCCGGGGCTGCGGGGCAGGTGCCAGCGGACCAGGTCGGGCACGAGGTGGCGCAGGTCGTCGGCGAACGGGCCGAAGTCGGCGTCGGCGGCGACGCTCATCCCGGCGGCGGCGCACGCGGCCCGCCAGTCGCCGGCGAGTCGGGCGGCGGTGGCCGCCTCGATCATGGCGCGGGGCACGGCGTATCGGCGAATGCGCCGCCACACCGCGAGCTCGTCCCGGGACAGCGGGAACGTCACCGGTACACGCTCACGATCTCACTGGCCAGGGGCGGTTCGCCACCGGGCAGCAGCTCGGTCAGCCGCCGCTTGACCCGCCGCGGCACGTCCGGACCGAGCGTGAGCCGGCGCAGGGCCGTGCGGCCCGTCTCGACCGCCGCGAGCAGGCGCTTGGCCCCGCGGCCGCGGATGCCGGTGTGGCGCAGGTCGAGGCGGCGCAGCGGGCTGTCCGGCAGCGCGTCCGCGAGCAGCCCGGCGCCGGCGTCGCCGACCGTGTTGTCGACGGCGCCGAGGACCCGCAGCGACTGCGGCCGGCTCAGGTCCAGACTGTCCAGGTCGGACAGGCGCGCGGCGACCGGCTCGACGTCGGTCAGGCCGTTGCCGCCGAGGCCCAGGACAGTACCCCCGCGAACAATGCTTGTGCAGACCTCCCGCACACCGTCGTCGCCGAGGCGGTTGGCCGACAGGAACAGGCCGGTCACGCCGCACCCGGCGAGGAGCCGGCCGAGCAGCGGCGCCGCCGGCGGGCCGAGGCCGTTGCCGCCGAGGAAGACCCGGGTGACGGGCCGCTCCCGCGCGGCCAGGGCGTCGACCAGCAGGGCCAGGCCGGCCTCGGAGATGCCGGTGTTGACCAGGTCGAGCGTGGTGATGGCGGTGTTGGTGCGCAGCATCGCGGCCAGGTGGCGGGCCCCGGCGTCGCCGAGCGGGTTGCGTTTGAGCCACAGCGCGGTCACGGTGTCGTCGGCCGCGAGCCGCTCGAACAGGGGCGCCGCACCGTCGGCGTCGATGGCGTTGCAGCCCAGGTACAGCGTCTCCACCCCGTGCCCGGGCGCGAGCGACGCGGCCAGGGCGGCGGCTCCGGGCGCGCCGAGACCGTTCGTGCCCAACAGCAGATGCGTCCCGTGCCCGGACCCGACGACCCGGTCCAGCACCCGCGCCACCCCGTCCGCACCGAGCCCCTGTTTGCACAGGTCGAGGCGTCCGTCGGGCTGCAGCGTGCCGAGCGGGAAACGCTCAGTCGCGGCGACTCCGGCGGGATCGGTCAGCCGGTCCAGGAGCGGCTCCAGAAGCGCAAGATCAGCCGGGGGTACTGCCGGTGCCCGCAACACCGGGCACGAGATCTCGGCCGCTACCACCGCACCACCCGATAGTCCTTGAGGAAGACCCCGTGCACCGGGTCGCCGTGCACGCCCCGCACGATCGGGTCGTAGACGCGCGCGGCCCCGTCGACGACGTCCAGCGGCACCCGGAAGCCCTTGGCGTGCAGCGCTTCCCGGGTCGGGTGCGGCCGCTCGTCGGTGACCCAGCCGGTGTCGACGCTGGTGACGTGGATGCCGTCGGCGGCGTACTCGCCGGCGACCGTCCGGGTGAGCATGTTCAGGCCGGCCTTGGCCATGTTGGTGTGCGGGTGGTCGGCGGTCTTGTTCGCCCGGCTGAAGCTGCCTTCCATGGCCGAGACGTTGACGACGTACCGGTCCGGGAACGGCGACGCGCGCAGGCTCGGCCGCAGCCGGGCGGTCAGCAGGAACGGCACGAACGCGTTGATGACCTGCACCTCCATCCACTCCCGGGGCGTGACCTGGTGCGCCTTCAGCGTCCAGCTGTTGACGGGGCGCAGGTCGAGGGGCTCGCCGGTCTCGTCGAGCGCGCCGGCCGGGAAGAACAGGCTCGCGGCCGGCAGCGCGGGGCGGCCTTCGGCGGCGGCGAGCTCGCGGTAGTACTCGGCGGGCCGCTGGATGGTCTGGGCCGCGTTGTTGACCAGGATGTCGAGCGGCCCCGCGGCGGCGACGGCGTCGGCGAGGGCGACGACGCCGGGCAGGTCGAGGAAGTCGACGCCGTGGATGCGCAGGCGGTGCCGCCAGTCGCGGACGTCCGGCACCGCGTCGTAGCGGCGGGCCGCGTCCACCGGGAACCGCGTGGTGACGACGACGTCGGCCCCGTCGCGCAGCAGCTTCAGCGCCGTCTCGAACCCGATCTTGATCCGCCCGCCGGTGACCAGCGCCCGCCGCCCGGTCAGGTCACAGCGGGCGTGGCGGCGCGCGGCGTTGCCATCGGCGCACCCGGCGCACATGCGGGGATAGTCGGCCGGAACGTCGCGATAGGGCGACTTGCACACGTAGCAGCGCCGGGCCCGGATGAGCGGCCCGTCATCGGGGCCGTTGAGAATCCGCCGGTCATGCGCGCTCGCGGCCGTACGCCGTTCGGCCTTCCGCACCTTCTTGCGCGACTTGTAGGCCCGGTCGACGGCCGCGACGACCCGTTCGTCGGCGTCGTCCATCGAGGCCAGCACCCGCAGGCAGGCCTCGACGTCGTCCGGGTCGAGCGGCACGGCAGTATGGTAACCACGGCGTCGAGGCAGCGCGTCCAGCTGTGCCGCGGACGGCAACCACCGCACCGTGGGGTGTCCGGGGGCTCGGCCCCCGGAGCAGACATGGCGCCCGACCAGGTCCGCGCTCTCCGCGGACAGGGTGAGCCCGGGAGTGACCACCGCACCGTGGGGTGTCCGGGGGCTCGGCCCCCGGAGCAGACATGGCGCCCGACCAGGTCCGCGCTCTCCGCGGACAGGGTGAGCCCGGGAGTGACCACCGCACCGTGGGGTGTCCGGGGGCTCGGCCCCCGGAGCAGACATGGCGCCCGACCAGGTCCGCGCTCTCCGCGGACAGGGTGAGCCTGAGGGCGCGCGGACCGGCCGGAATCGAACCGGCGTCCTCACCGATTATGAGTCGGCGCGCGACGACCTCTGCGCTACGGTCCGCGTGGGTTCGGCACCCAGACGGCAAGGCCGGCCGGAATCGAACCGGCGTCCTCCTGCTCGATGCGCCGGCGCGACGACCTCTGCGCTACGACCTCGCCGGCGCGAAGTTTACCGGCCGGGTCCGCGGCTGGTAGAGCTGGTGCAGGACGAAGCAGTTGCCGTCGGGGTCGCGGAAGCTGGTGACCCGGGAGAACGGGCCCTCCTCGATCGGGGTCTCGAAGACGATCCCGCGTTCGGAGAGCTCCTCGTAGGTCTTCTCGATGTCGTCGGTGTCCATGACGATGCCCTCGAGCGAGCCGGCGGGCATCGAGTCGAACCAGGTGACGAGCGTGAACGACGTCTGGCCGTGCTTGGGGGCGACCTCGACCCAGCGGCGTTCGCCCTCGTCGTTGTCGCTGATGAGCTCCCAGCCGAGGGCGTTGATGTAGAAGTCGCGGGCCCGGTCCTGGTCGGTCACGGGAATGGAAACGATCTGCACGTGGTCGATGGGCATCGCGGGCTCCTCGCAACGTCGCCTTTTTTGCGACGGTACCCCCGAAATGCTGGGCTTTTGCGAGGATTTCTACAATTGCACCCATTCTGTGCGGACCGGCACGAATGCCCCTTCGACCGCGGGCTCGCAGCGCAGCCGCACGGGCCCGGCCGCGACGCCGTCGAAGCGGAACCGGCCCTCCTCGTCGGCGGTCGTCTCGTGCGAGCCGGCCGGCGACTCGACGACGACCTTGGCCGGGATCACCGGGGCCAGCTCGCCGACCACGTCGACGGCGCCGGAGCGCGCGGTGACCTGGACGTCGATCGTCAGCGCACCGCTGAAGAACGTCAGCACTCGGGGAGTGCCGCCGCGGATCCCGCCGCGGACGGCGATGAGCCGGTCGAGCGAGTCGCGGGTCAGCTCGGCCAGCGCCGCGTCCGGATCGCGCCACGCGAGGCTCGCGCGCGCGGCCGCCAGAACGTTGGGCGGCACCGGGTCGCGCCGGCCGGCGATGTCACGCAAAGAGCTCAGCACCTCTTCCTCCCCGATCATCGGGTCGGCCCTGCCCAGCCGCGGTGGGTCATATCGAAGTCGCCAATCGTCGGCGCAGCGTGCCCAGGCAGCGCTTGCGGGTCGGTCCGATACTGCCGATCGGCACGTCGAGCGCGGCCGAGACCTCGGCGTAGCTCGGCGGGGGATCGGCGATGAGCACCCGCAGCAGCTGCTGGCACTGGCTCGACAGGGTGCGGAACTCGTGCCACAGCAGTGCGTCGCGCTCGTCGCGCAGGACACCGGCGTCCAGCTCGTCGGTGGTGGGCTCGACGCCGGCCGGTGCGCCGCCGAGGGTCTCCACGAAGTCGCCGGCCGAGCCCGCCGGCACGTCCCGGCCGCTCTTGCGCAGCAGCGCGATCGCCTCCCGGCGGGCCGTCGTGGCCAGCCAGGAGCCGAGCTTGTCGGCGTCGCGCACCGCATCGACGTGCTCCACCAGCCGCAGCCACGTGGCCTGGCTCACATCGGCGGCGTCGGACTGGCCGAGCTGGAAGCTGCGGGCCACCGACCACACGAGGTTGGCGTAGCGGTCCACAATGGACTCCCACGCCTGCTGGTCCCCGGCCGCGGCCGCCCGCAGCAGTGCGGCATTCTCGTGCTCACCGGGGCTTTCGGGGTCGGCCATGGCTCCGAAGGGTAGCATCGCGGCCACCGGACGACGGGGTGCGGCGACCAGCGTGCCGCACCCCGTCACCCCCCTCCCCCTGGTGTGATGCATGACGTCACGCCACCCCGGCGTAGCGGCCGTAGCGGTGCGCCGCCCCGGCCACCACCGTCTGCGCCGCCTTCACGGCGGAGCCCGCCGCGGGCAGCGCGTCGGCGATCGCCGCGGCGACGTACGGCGCGGCGAACGAGGTGCCGCTCCAACGGGCCCAGCCGTCCGGGAAGCCCTCGTGGTGCACATACGTGCTCAGCACGTCCGCACCCGGGGCGGCCAGGGTGATCCACGGCCCGGTGTTGCTCCAGTTGCAGATCCGTCGTCCGTCGTGGGCGGCGACCGCGACCACGCGCCGCCGCCACGGCGCGCTCGTCCCGGCATACGCGGCCGGCCAGAAGGGCCGGTCGTGCTGGCCGTCGTTCCCGGCCGCCGCCACGACTACCCGGTCACCACTCGTCAGCAGGCCCCCCAGCGCCGCCGTGAGCAGGACCGGAGGCCGGTCGTCCAGCGAGTATCCCCCCAGCGAGAGGTTGATGATCGGGTCGTCGCCCGCCTGCCGGAGGGCCGCGACCAGGTCGCTCTCCCGGCACACCCCGAACGTGTCGACGATCCTGACCACTCTCGGCTGCACCCGCCGGGACCGGCCCAGCATCACCCCCGCGATGAAGTTGGCGTGCCCGGCGTCGCTGTCCCCGCCGTCACCGGGCTCGTAGTCCGCGGTGATGTACCTTTCCTGCGGCAGCGGGCTGTTGCGCCACACCCCGGTGTCCAGGACCAGCACCGCCACCCCGCCGTCACCGTCCGGCGCGGGCAGTCGCCCCGGTGCCGCCGGCCGGGGCCGTCCGTAGGCCCCGGCGTGGGCGAGCGGCGTCGAGACGAACACGTGGTTCGGCGCCGCCGCGACCCGGGTGTCCCCGGCCGCCTCCGCCTGCACCCGCACCCGCCGCGCGGCCCGCGCGACATCGAGCCCGGCCAGCCGGACCCGCCGGAAGCCGGCCGGGACATCCCCCTCCTCGACGATGTCCCGGACGGCGAGACCCTGCTCCACGAAGGCCTGACGGGCGGTGGCGAAGTGCTCGTCGAGCACCACCAGCTCGTCGGCGACGAACCGCACGGGCGTGCCGTCGGCCCGGTCCTCGCGGCGGACCCACGGCAGGCCGGCGAGTCGCCGGGCGCGCTGGGCGCGCCACTCGTCGGGGGCCATCGATCCTCCTGCACAGGTCTCGCTCCGGTCTCGTCACACATGAGGGCGCCCGGCGGCCTCCTGATACATGGCCCCGGGTGTTTTCTGTCGCACCCCCACGGCATGATGAGGCCCGTGGCGAGCATCGATCAGCAGACGGTGACCCGGGACCTGCGGGTCCTGGAGGTCACCAGCGGCGACAAGCAGGCGACGGTCCGTCCCGACGACACCGTGACCATCGGCCGTGACGCCGCCAACGACCTGGTCGTCGAGGGCACCCTGATCTCCCGGCGGCACGCCGAGGTCATCTGGAACGACGACGGCTGGTTCCTGCGCGACCTCGACAGCCGCAACGGCGTCTACGTCAAGGGCGAGAAGGCCGCCTTCGTCGCCGCGACCGACGGCGGCGAGGTCCGCCTCGGCGCCGCCGACGGCCCGGCGGTCACGTTCAAGGTGGTGACGATCACCGAGCGGCTGCCCGTCGAGGCCGCCCCGCCGCAGCCGCGGGAGACGACCCAGCACGAGTTCGGGGCCGGGCGCATCCGGCTCGGCCGCGGCGCCGACAACGACATCGTCCTGACCGACCTGCGCGCCTCCCGCAACCACGCGGAGCTGCGCCGCACCCAGACCGGCGGGTTCGAGGTCGTCGACCTGGGCAGCCGCAACGGCACGTTCCACAACGGCAACCAGGTCGCCAACCGCCACGACATCGCCCCCGGCGACATGATCTCCATCGGCCGCCACGAGTTCATCTTCGACGGCGCCAGGCTGCACGAGTTCGAGGACGCCGGCCCGTCCTCGCTGATCGCCGACGACCTCACGGTCCGCATCAAGGACGCGATCATCCTCGACGACGTGAGCTTCGCCCTGGCCGAGGGCAGCGTGCTGGCCATCATCGGGCCCTCCGGCTGCGGCAAGTCGACCCTGGTCAAAGCCGTCGCCGGGCTGCGGCCGGCGACCCAGGGCCAGGTCCGCTACGACGGCCGCGACCTCTACGCCGACTACGCCGAGCTGCGCTACCGCATCGGCATGGTCCCGCAGGACGACGTGCTGCACCGCCAGCTCACCGTCCGCCGGGCCCTGCGCTTCGCCGCCGCCCTGCGCTTCGCCGACGACGTCCCGCGCAAGGAGCGCAGCGCCCGCGTCGCCGAGGTCCTCAAGACCCTCAACCTCACCGAGCGGGCGAAGCAGCGCATCGACAGCCTCTCCGGCGGCCAGCGCAAGCGGGTCTCGGTCGCCTTGGAGCTGCTCACCGAGCCCAGCCTGCTGTTCCTCGACGAGCCGACGTCCGGCCTCGACCCGGCCCTCGACAAGGAGGTCATGGAGGAGCTGCGGGAGCTGGCCGACAAGGGCCGCACGGTCGCCGTCGTCACCCACAACGTGATGCACCTGGACCTGGCCGACCGGGTCCTCGTGCTCACCGTCGGTGGGCGGATGGGCTTCTTCGGGCCGCCCGGCGAGGTGCTGAGCTTCTTCGGCGCCGAGGACTACGCGGAGGTGTTCCGCGAGGTCACCAGCAACGCCGAGCACTGGGTCCGCAAATACCGCTCCTCACCGGAGTACACGCGCTACGTCACCGACCAGATCGCCGAGGCCCCACCGCCGAAGCCCGAAGCCGTGGAGAGCGTCACGGTCCCGGCCCAGCGCGTCCCGGCCGCCGCGGCCACCGCGGTCATCGGCGAGGCCACCGCCGAGCAGCCGATGCCCGCGCGATCCGCTCCAGCCGCTCCGGCGGTCCCGGCGGGCTCGGCGACGCCGGCGCCGCAGCTGGCGAAGGTCATCGGCCGGGCCCGGGTCAAGCTGGGCGGGCCGTCGCTGCGCAGCCGGGTCGTGCACCCCGCGGCCCCGATCCGGCAGTTCCTCACGCTGTGCTTCCGCATGGTGTGGGTGATCGGCGCCGACCGCGGCCTGAGCGTCTTCATGGTCGGGCTGCCCCTCGCCCTGGCCCTGCTGACCAGGACCGTCCCGGGGGAGAACGGCCTCGCCCCGGGCCTGACCCGGTTCAGCCTCGAAGCGCAGCGGCTCCTGGTGGTGCTGGCCGTCGGGGCCGCGTTCCTGGGCACCGCCGCCGCCATCCGCGAGCTGGTCAACGAGTCGACCATCTACAAGCGGGAGCGGGCGGTCGGGCTGTCGGCGGGGGCCTACCTGGCGTCGAAGGTCTTCGTCTTCTCCGTGATCATCATCGTGCAGACGGCGCTGTTCTCCTGGCTGGCGCTGCTGGGCAAGAACCCGCCGAAGGACCCGCTGATCTTCAAGGAGCACTGGCTCGTGGAGATCACGATCCCGGTGGCCATGGTCGCACTCGCCTCGATGGCGTTCGGCCTGCTGGTCAGCGCCCTGGTCAAGACCACCGAGCAGACGACACCGGTCCTGGTCGTCGCCGTGATGGCCCAGCTCGTGCTCTCCGGCGGCCTGTTCGAGCTGGGCGGGCAGAAGGTCCTGGAGCAGATCTCCTGGCTGTTCCCGACCCGCTGGGGCATGGCCGCGGGCGGATCGACGGTCGACCTGCAGTCGATGATCCCGTTCAAGGACGCGCTGTGGGAGCACACCGCCGGGGCCTGGTGGCGCTCGGTGCTGATCCTGCTCCTGCAGATCGTCGTCCTGGTCGGCCTGGCCCGCCTCGCCCTGCGCCGCTCCGAACCCGGCCGCCAGTAGCCCCCGGCGGCGCGGCCGGTCGTCCGGCCCGCCGCCCACGGGGATATTGTTCGCTCGGCTAAGGAACCAGCGAGCGACGGAGTTGCAGCATGGCAGACGCGATGCGGGCCGAGACGGTGTTCATCGGTGAAGAGAAGATCCAGGCCTACCAGGCGTGGCCGGTCGACACCGCCGGCCCGGTGCCCGGGGTGGTGGTCATCCACCACCTGCCCGGCTACGACGACGCCACCAAGGAGATGGTGCGCAAGTTCGCCGCCAACGGCTACGCCGCGATCTGCCCCAACCTGTTCTGGCGGGAGGCGCCCGGCGCCTCACCCGACGACGCGTCCGCCTTCGTGCGCGGGCAGGGCGGCATCGCCGACGAGCAGATCATCACCGACGTCGCCACCGCGGCCGCGGCCCTGCGCGGCCTCGACAACGCCAGCGGCAAGGTCGGCGTGATCGGGCACTGCTCCGGCGGGCGGCAGGCGCTGCTCGTCACCACCGCCGTCGACCTCGACGCGGCCGTCGACTGCTACGGGGCGTTCGCCCTGGAGCCGCCGCCGACCGGGTTCCCACTGCGGGTCACCTCGATCCAGGACCGGCTGGCCGACGTGCGCTGCCCGGTGCTGGGCCTGTTCGGCGACGACGACAAGTACCCGGCGCCGGCCGAGGTGGCGCGGCTGGCCGAGCTCATGGCCGAGCACGGGAAGCCCTTCGAGCACCACAGCTACGAAGGGGCCGGGCACGGCTTCTTCGCCGTCGACCGGCCCTCCTACCGGCCCCTGGCCGCCGTCGACGGCTGGCAGCGGATCTTCGCCTTCTACGCCGAGCACCTGGGGAGCTGACCGGCATGTGCACCTACGAGACGCAGACCGTCGACGTCGAGGGCGCCGGGAAGGGCGCGACCGGGTGGTTCGACCTCACCCAGGCCTCCGTGTACGTCGACCACCCGCAGCGGGCCCCGTTCGGGCACACGGTGAACATCGACTTCGCCAACCCGGGGCAGGGGCCGTCGGCGCGGGTCGCGGTCGAGCTCACCGAGGAGGCCGCCCTCGCCCTGGTGGCCGCCATCCAGCGGGCCATCGCGTCCGCTCCGGCCGGGCTGGCCAGCGCGAACGCCCCGGTGTAGCGGCGGACGGCACCAGGCTCGGATCACCGTCGCCGGGGCCGGCGGCTCCAACCGGGCCAGCCCGGGCGGCGCGCCGGTTGCCGGCCGCCGCGGGCGCATGTAGCGGATCTCACGATCGCGGAGCAGGATCGGGGCATGGGCGCCTACCTCGACACGTATCAGCAGAGCCTCGCCGACCCCGAATGGTTCTGGCGGGACGCGGCCGGTGGTGTCGAGTGGGAGCGCATGCCCATCCGGGTGCTGGACCGGGACAATCCGCCGTTCTACCGGTGGTTTCCCGACGCCGAGCTCAACACCTGCCACAACGCGCTCGACCGGCACGTCCGGCAGGGCCGCGGCGACGACGTCGCGCTCATCTACGACTCGCCGGTGACGAACAGCCTCAACAAGTACACCTTCCGGCAGATGCTCGATGAGGTCGCACGCTTCGCCGGCGCGTTGCGTGCGCTCGGTGTGGAGCGAGGGGACCGGGTCGTCGTCTACATGGCGATGGTGCCCGAGGCGGTCATCGCGATGCTGGCGTGCGCGCGGCTCGGGGCGGTCCACTCGGTGGTGTTCGGCGGGTTCGGGCCCAAGGAGCTCGCGGCCCGCATCGACGACGCCAAACCCAAGGTCGTCGTGGCGACGTCGTGCGGGATCGAGCCGACGCGGGTCGTGCCCTACAAGCCACTGCTGGACGCCGCCATCGACGAGGCCTCGCACAAGCCCGCCCGGTGCGTGATCCTGCAACGCCCGCAGGCGCCCGGTGAGCTGCGCGACGGCGACATCAGCTGGGCCGATGCCGTCGCGGAGGCCACCGCCGTCGAAGCCGTCCCGGTGGCGGCGACCGATCCGCTGTACATCCTGTACACCTCCGGCACCACCGGCCGGCCGAAGGGGATCGTCCGTGACAACGGCGGCCACGCCGTCGCGCTGACCTGGTCGATGGCCAACATCTTCGACTGCGGGCCCGGCGACGTCTTCTGGGCCGCCTCCGACGTCGGCTGGGTCGTCGGGCACTCCTACATCGTCTACGCGCCGCTGCTCGCCGGGGCGACGACGGTGTTGTACGAGGGCAAGCCCGTCGGCACCCCCGACGCCGGCGCGTTCTGGCGGGTCGTCGCCGATCACGGCGTCAACGTCATGTTCGCGGCGCCGACGGCGATCCGGGCGATCCGCAAGGAGGACCCGGACGGGGCCCGGATCGACCGTGCCCGGTTGCGCTCGCTGCGCACGCTGTTCCTGGCCGGGGAGCGGCTCGACCCGCAGACCTACGAGTGGGCGGGCGAGCGGCTCGGCGTGCCCGTCGTCGACAACTGGTGGCAGACCGAGACCGGCTGGCCGATCGCCGCGAGCCCGCGCGGCCTCGAGGAGTTGCCGACCAAGCCCGGTTCCCCGTCGGTACCCGTACCCGGCTACGACGTCCAGGTGCTCGCCGGCGACGGAAGCCCCGCCGCGGCCGGGACGGACGGCGCGATCGTCATCAAACTGCCGATGCCGCCCGGATGCCTGCCCACCCTGTGGGGCGACGACGAGCGGTTCATCCAGTCCTACCTGGCCGCGTTCCCCGGCTACTACCTCAGCGGCGACGGCGGCCGGTTCGACGACGACGGGTACCTCTACGTGATGGGCCGCACCGACGACGTCATCAACGTCGCCGGCCACCGCCTGTCGACCGGGGCCATGGAGGAGGTCCTCGCCTCGCACCCGGCGGTCGCCGAGTGCGCCGTGATCGGGGTCGACGACGAGATCAAGGGGCAGGTGCCGCGCGGGTTCGTGGTGTTGAAGGCGGGGGTCTCGACCGCGGCTGCGACCGTCTCCGCCGAGCTCGTCCAGCTGGTGCGGGACCGGATCGGGGCGGTGGCGTCGCTGCGGAGCGTGCAGGTGGTGGCCGCATTGCCGAAGACACGCTCGGGGAAGATCCTGCGGCGGACCATGCGGGGGATCGCCGACGGCCGGGAGGAGCCGGTCCCTTCGACGATTGAGGATGCTTCGGTACTGGACGCCCTCCGACCCGTGTTGAGAACGCTCTAAGCGAACACGCTCACGGCGAACAGGGGGTTTCTCCCGGCCGCCGGGGCCATACCGTCAGAGGCATGGCTGACAACCCGATCCCCTTCGACAGTGCCGTGTTCGACCGGCTGCTCGGCAAGCGCATCATCGTGCTCGGCACCGAGGTCAACGACGAGAGCGCCAACCGCATCTGCGGGCAGCTGATCCTGCTCGCCGCCGAGGACTCCGAAAAGGACATCAGCTTCTGGATCAACTCGCCGGGCGGCGCCGTGCACGCCGGCCTGGCGATCTACGACACCATGAAGTTCATCAAGAACGACGTCTCCACCGTGGTCATGGGCATGGCCGCGTCGATGGGCCAGTTCCTGCTCAGCGCCGGCACCCCGGGCAAGCGCTACGCCCTGCCACACTCCCGCGTGATGATGCACCAGCCGTCCGGCGGCATCGGCGGCACCGCGGCCGACATCGCCATCCAGGCCGAGCAGATGCTCTTCACCAAGAAGACCATCCAGCGCCTGATCGCCGAGCACACCGGCCAGACCAACGAGCAGATCGAGCTCGACTCCGACCGCGACCGCTGGTTCACCGCACCCGAGGCCCTCGAATACGGCTTCGTCGACCGGGTCGTGGAGGGCGCCGAGCAGCTGGCCCTTTCCTGAGCCCGACCGGCGGTTTCATGGCGGCGGCGCCTATTGTCGGCCGGTTTACGGAAGATCTACAGTCCGGCTGTGAGCATTGATCGCGAAGTGGCGCCCGAGCAGGCCGGTTTCGACGCCGGGCGGCTGGCCCGCCTGGACGCCCACTTCGCGCGATACGTCGACGACGGCCGCCTCGCCGGGTGGCAGCTGGCGATCGCCCGCGACGGGCGGGTGGTCCACCACAGCGTCTACGGCCACCGCGACGCCGAGGCCGGCCGGCCGGCCGAGCCCGACACCCTGTGGCGCCTCTACTCGATGACCAAACCGATCACCTCCGTCGCCGCGATGCTCCTGTGGGAGGAGGGCCGCTTCGAGCTCACCGACCCGATCAGCGACTGGCTGCCCGAGTTCCGCGACATGCGCGTGTATGAGAAAGGCTCGGCCGGCGCCCCGTTCACCGTCCCGGCGATCGAACCGATCCGCGTCTGGCACCTGCTCACCCACACGTCGGGCCTCACGTACGGCTTCCTGAACACCTCCGTCGTCGACGCCCTCTACCGCAAGGCCGGCTACGACCTGAGCGTGAAACCGGGCGCCGACCTGGCCGAGGTGTGCCGCGACTTCGCCGCCCTGCCGCTGCTGTTCCAGCCGGGCCAGGGCTGGGGCTACGGCGTCAGCACCGACGTCCTGGGCCGCCTGGTCGAGGTCGTGGCCGGCGTCGCGTTCCCGGAGTTCGTCCGCACCCGCATCCTCGACCCGCTGGGCATGACCGACACGACCTGGTCCGTAGCCCCGGGCGAGCCGCGCCTGGCCGCCCTGTACGCCCCGACCCCGGACGGCCGCCGGGTCCGCTTCGACGCTCTGGCCAACCAGGCGTACGAGGAGCCGAAAGCCCCAGCGGGCGGCGGCGGCCTGATCTCGACCGCCGCCGACTACCAGAAGTTCATGACGATGCTCCTACGCCGCGGCGACGGCCTGCTGGCCCCGCGGACGGTGGCGTTCATGACCCGCAACCACCTACCGGGCGGCGTAGATCTGGACCGGCTGCAGACGGGCGGCTTCGCGGAGACGACATTCGAGGGCATAGGCTTCGGCCTGGGCTTCGCGGTAGTCCGAGACCCAACCCCGGCCCGCGTCTACAGCACCCCCGGCACGTACTACTGGGGCGGCGCCGCGAGCACAGCCTTCTGGATCGACCCGGCGGAACGCTTGACGGTCGCCTTCTACACCCAACTGATCCCCTCGAGCACCTACCCCATCCGCCCCCAACTCCGCCAGCTTGTCTACAGCGCCTTGACCGACTAGAGCCGCCGCGTGAGGGGTGTGGGTGGAGGCACGCCTCCCCCTCGAAATCAAACAAACGCGAGGCTGCCGCCGCCGGTGGCGATTTTGACCTTGTGGGCGGAGTTGGCGTCCTGCTTGATCGTGCCGGACTGGCTGCCGCCGTCCAGCTCCGCGGTCAGGGCGTAGCCGTCGGAGGTCAGGCGCAGGTTGACGTTGCCGCCGCCGCTGTCGATGTCGATTCGGTCGGGGGCCTGGGTCAGTTTCACGTCTACGGGGCCGCCGCCGGTTCTGGCCTGGAACTCCGGTGGGGCCAGAGCGTCGCCCGTCATGGCGCCGCCGTCGGTCTGGACGTCGATCAAGCCGGTCAGGCCCGTCAGTTCGATGCGGCCGCCGGAGCTGTCCAGGCGGGCGGTCAAGGTCGAGGGCATCTCCAGCACGTACGAGATCGAGCAGTCGTGCTTCGGGCAGCTGTCGGAGCCCAGGATGAGCTCGCCGCCTTCGACCTTCTGTTTGCGGGTGGGCTTGTCGGCTTTGAACGTGGAGGTTTCGGTCACCTTGATGGTGTCGCCGCTGCCGGCCTTGATGGTGATCGTGCCGCCGTCGCTGTCCACCTCGACGACGCTCACGTCGTCCTTCACCTCGAACGCGTTCGTGGCGTGCTGCTCCGCGCCGTCCTTGGCGGGCTGGTCGGGGGCGGCGGACGGTGAGCCGCAGGCGCCTAGGGCCAACAGGACGGCGGCGGCGGGTGTGAGGACCCGCAGGGGCAGTGACTTCACGGAGCACAGCTTTGCACGCGAAGCGCGACGACCATCGGCAGGGGCGGCATCCCAAAGGCCAACCCAAAGATCCCAAAGGCCACCGAAAAGCCAACCCGAGGCCGGGCGAAGTCGGGGAAGGTAGGGTGCCGCCGTGAACATCGTCGATTCCGCTTATGCCCGGGCATCCAGCCACAATTTCGGGCAGTCCTGCGAGCCGGCCGTCGGGCAGTTGCTGGCCACCCTCGCCGCCGGGCTGCCGCACAACGCGCGCGTCCTCGAGATCGGCACCGGGGTGGGGGTCGGGACGGCCTGGATCGTCAGCGGGCTGCTGCCGCGCACCGATGTCAGTGTCACGTCGTTGGAGTCGGACGAGGCGACGGCGGCGATCGCGAAGGGTGCGGACTGGCCGGCGTTCGTCGAGTTCAAGGTCAATGATGCGCTGGATTACCTGGAGACGCCGGGGGAGGGGTTCGATCTCATTTTCGCCGATGCCTTCGGGGGGAAGATCGAGGGCCTTGACCGTACCCTCGCGAATCTCAACCCGAGGGGGACGCTCGTCGTGGACGACATGGCCCCGGTCGAGGGATGGCCGGCGGACTTCCGGGCGAAGCAGGAGGGCGTGCGCCAGGCGCTGCTCGCCGATGCGGGCCTGGTGGCGGTGGAACTGGCCCACGGCACGGGCGTGATCATCGGCGTCCGTCGACACCCGGCGGGCTGAACGGCCCCACGAGGGGTCGGCCGCCCGGCCCCTGACACCGGGGGAGCGGGGTCGGTACCGTCACTGCGATGAGTGCGGTCGTGCTGGCCCTGCACGGGCTGCTGGTGGAAGGGACCGTGGCGACCATCGAGCCGGTGCTCGCCGGGCTGCTGGTCGCCGACGAGCCCCGGCTGGTGCTGGACGTGTCGCAGGTGACGGTGTGCGACACGACCGGGGCGCAGCTGCTGGTGGACGTGGCTGACCTGGCCCGGTCGCGGGGTGGGGAGCTGCGGCTGGCGGCGCCGTCGCCGGCGATCCGGTCGTGGCTCAGTGTCGCGGCGGGGATGAGTGACATCGCCGCGTTCGCCACGGTCGAGGGGGCGCTGGACGCGGACCCGCGGGATCTGG
The DNA here is from genome assembly GCF_044454505.1 of Dactylosporangium sp. NPDC051541. Classification (NCBI taxonomy): domain Bacteria; kingdom Bacillati; phylum Actinomycetota; class Actinomycetes; order Micromonosporales; family Micromonosporaceae; genus Dactylosporangium; species Dactylosporangium sp. NPDC051541. The sequence goes on along the minus strand of NZ_JBITDU010000009.1, from coordinate 333,426 downwards.
TCGGTCAGGGGCCGGTGCAGCCGGCGGTCTGCGTGGAGGAGCCGCCGCCGCTGACGGCCGGGCCCCACCGGACGTCGGCGCAGAAACGGCCCCGATGGCGGGTCAACCCTTCGGGCCGCGCACGATCACGCCGAGGTCCCGCATCACCGCGTCGGTGAGCCCGGGCAGCTGCGCCGGTTCGATCGTCACCCCGCGCAGGCTGTTCATGCCGCTGACCTCGGACAGCTGGTTGCCGCGCAGGTCGGCGCCGCGCAGGTCGCAGCTTTCGAAGGACATCTGGCGCAGCCGGCAGCCCTGCATCGCGGCGTGGGTGAGCACGCAGTCGCGCAGGTTGGTGTTGACCAGGACGCAGCCGACGAACCCGGTCGGGCCGGTGGTGTTGACCTCGTCGAGGGAGGCCCCGTCGAGCCGGCAGCCTTCGAACAGCACGTTCGACAGGCGGGACTCGGCGAGATTGGCCCACGTCAGCTTGCAGTTGACGAAATGCACCCGTTCGAGGGTGAGGCCGGTGAGCCGGGCGGCGGTGAAGTCGACCTTCTCGAACCGGCAGCCGGTGATCGTCACGTCTTCCCAGACGGCGCCGTTGAGGTCGAGGTTCTCCAGGTGGGAGCGGCGCAGCCGGGCGTCGATGAGGCTGCTGCGGATGGCCCGGCCGGTCTGCACGTGGGCTTCGTTGAGGTTGCCGCCCCAGGGCGCGCTGACCGGCTCGAGCTCGCCGGGGTCGAAGGCGGGTAGCTCGATCTCGATGTCGTGCACGTTGCGTCCGGCCACGTCCCTCACCGTAAAGGGTGACGCGAGCGTGTGGCACGTAGGCTGTCAGGTCATGAACGATGCGGGAGTTCGGGCACGGGTGGACGGGCGCACCTTGCGGGCCGAGCGGACCCGCCGGGCGATCACCGATGCGCACTTCGCGCTCCTGGAGGAGGGCGAGCTGCGCCCGACGGCGGAGCGGATCGCGGAGCGGGCGGGGGTGTCGCTGCGCGCCCTGTGGACCAACTTCAAGGACATGGAGGGCCTGTTCGCGGCGGCCGGTGAGCGGCTCATGGAGCGGATGCGGGCCGATTTCGTGCCGGTGCCGCCGGAGCTGCCGCGGGAGGAGCGCATCGAGCGTTACTGCGCGCAGCGGGCCCGGCTGCTGGAGCTCATCGCCCCGGCGGCGCGGGCGGCCCGGATCCGGGAGCCGTTCTCGGAGCAACTGCGCAAGAACCGGATGTGGTACCTCGACTTCGCCCGCGAGGAGCTGCAGACGCTCTTCGCCGAGGAGTTGACCGCGGCCGGCCCGGCGCGGGCCGAGCTGCTGGACGCGCTCACGGTGGCGACCACGTTCGCGGGCTGGTCGATGTGGCGGGACGAGCTGCACCTGGATGTGGCGGGCGCCACTGCCGTGTTGCGCCGCGTGGTAGGGAGTCTGCTACCGGGCGCAGGACCGGCATAAGTTTGGCTTAGACCGTCGTTAAATCGGCTTCCACGGGCGAATCAGGCGCTCCCGGGCTTCTAGTGTCGACTCCGGCTGCGATCCGACGCAATCATGGAGGCCCAGGTGTCAAGCTACGGCGATGCTTACGGGGATCGATACAACCCGTACGGCAACCAGGGTGGCGGTGACCCATACGGCCGTCAGGGCGGCGGATACGGCGGCCAGGGCGGCGCCGACTGGGGCCCCGAGCCCGACCGCCGGCCCGACGCCAGTGACTTCTCGAAGTACGGCGCCTACGACGGTGTGCCCGACGGCGAGGAGCCGCCGGCCCGGCGCGGCAACAACAAGATGCTGCTGGCCGCCGGCATCGGCATGATCGCCCTGATCGTCGTGGGCGCGGTCGCGTTCGGCGGCTCGATCCTGTTCTCGAAGTCGTCCAACTCGTCGCCGGACGCCAAGGACGTCGCCGCCGGGGCCACGACCAGCGCCGCGCCGAACGACCTGCTGGGCGGGGCCGCCAGTGACCCGGCCGCCTCGCCCGACCCGACGGAGAACGCCACCGCCTCGGCCGCGCCGACGACCGCCGCGCCGCCGACGACCGCCGCGGCCCCCAAGACGACGAAGCCGACGACGAAGAAGACGACCGGTGCGCCGGCCGGTGGCGGCAGCAACGTCGCGTATGAGAACCAGGTCCTGGCGATCGTGAACACGGAGCGGGCGAAGGCCGGCTGCCAGCCCCTCACCTACAACGCGAAGCTGCGCACGGCCGCTTTCAAGCACTCGGCCGACATGGCGGCCAAGGACTACTTCTCGCACGACTCGCAGGACGGCACCTCGTTCGCGGCCCGGATCTCGAACGAGGGATACCGCTGGTCGAACGCGGCCGAGAACATCGCCAAGGGGCAGAAGACGCCCGAGGACGTCATGAACGCCTGGATGAACAGCTCCGGGCACCGCGCGAACATCCTCAACTGCAAGCTCAAGGACCTCGGGGTGGGCCTGGCCTACCAGGGCAAGACCCCGATCTGGACCCAGGACTTCGGGACCCAGATGTAGGGACCCATCGGCACCGACCGAAATGCCGATGTAGTCCGGAAAGGCGCCGCGTAGCGTCGGGTGCCGTACACCGAAAGCGATGATCCCTGCCCAGCACGGGTGGCGCGTTGCTCACTGACGTGCCAGACTCACCGCGATCAGTGCTTACGGTGCCCGCGCGGATTACTCATGCGACGACCCCCGCGGGTGCGCACCACCCGTTCCTGACGGCAATTCAGTGCGCTGTGTCCAACAGCAGGGGGTTTCATCGTGTTCGCTGCTCCCCAGCGGCGGCGGCTCGCGGCATTAGCGGCCGCGGCCCTTCTCGGCCTGAGTGTGACGGCGGTGGCGGCCCCGGGGCCGGCGGCCGCGGCGGCCGGCGTCGGCTATGTCCGCCTCGCCCACCTGTCGCCGGACACGCCACCGGTCGACGTCTATCTGAGCTCGGTCTCCGGCGCCATCGCGCAGCAGAAGTTCGACGCGGTCGGCTATGGCACCGTCTCGAAGTACCTGCCGCTGCCACCCGGCACCTACGCGGTGGCGATGCGCAAGCAGGGTGACCCCGCCTCCGCCGCGCCGGTGCTGAGCACCCAGGCGACGGTCGAGGAGGGCAAGGCCTACACGGTCGCCGGCACCGGCAAGTTCGCCGACCTGGGCCTGCGTGTGATCAACGACGATCTCGGGCGGCCCGAGGGCGGCAAGGCGAAGGTCCGGGTCATCCAGGCGTCGGTGAAGCAGCCGGTCCTGAACGTGGCGATGGCCAGCGGGACGAAGATCGCCGACGACGTGAAGTTCGCGACGACCACCGACTATCTGCCGTGCGACCCCGGCAAGTGGACGCTGCGGCTGACACCGCCGAGTGGCTCCGCCGCCGTGACCACGGTGTCGGCCCCGCTGAAGGCCGGCGCGGTCTACTCGCTGATCATTCTCGACGGCAAGGGCGGGCTCACCGCGGAGCTGCGCACCGACGCGGCGGCCGGCGAGGTGCCGACCGGTGGCGTCGATACGGGCGGCGGCGGTACCGCCGGCGAGGGCGGTCTCAACCCGCTGATCCCGATCGGTGGCGGGGCGGCCGTGCTGCTGCTCGCGGTGGCCGGTGGACTGTTCTGGCGGCGCAGCCGGGCCCGCGCGACGGCGGCCTGACCGCCGAAGCCTGGCGACCATGGGCAAGACGGGGCGGGTGGTCAGGCATCGGGCGCTGCGGCCGCGCCTGGACCTGACCGCCACCCGGCGGCGGACGCTGATGCTCATCGGGTGCGTGCTGGCGCTGGCCGCACCCGTGATCGTCGGCGCCGCCACCCTCGTCGGCCGGCGGGTCGACATCGACGCCGGTGACACGACGTGGATTCAGCCGCACAGCATTGACCTGTCGTCGGTGGACGCCGCACCGGACACGCCGCCGTCGCGGCTGAAGATCGCGGCGCTCGGCGTCGACACCCCGCTCGAGACGTTGCGGATGGACGGGGCCGGGGTCCTCGAAAGCCCGCGGGTGTACGGCGAGGCGGGCTGGTTCGATGGCGGGACGCTCCCGGGTGACGCGGGCCCCGCGGTGCTGGCCGGGCATGTGGACTCGAAGACGGGCCCGGCCGTGTTCTACCGCCTGCACGAGCTGAAGCCCGGGGACACCGTCGACGTGCAGCGCGGCGACGGCTGGCTCACGTTCCGGGTGACGGCGAGCGAGCATTACGCGAAGGCGCAGTTCCCGAGCACGAGGGTGTATGGTCCGACGCCGGTGCCGGAGCTGCGGCTGATCACGTGCGGCGGGGAGTTCGACCAGTCGCGGCACTCCTACCGCGACAACCTGGTCGTCTACGCCGTGCTGGTGTAACCCCACAGCAACGGCAAAAGCTAAGGTCGGTGTGCCAGGTCGCCTCGCGGCGATAGGCGCGACACGGCTCCAGCCGAACGGTATTCCGTGAAGGCAGTGTGGTGAGGCCCGGGGACACACAGCACACCGACTCCATGAACAGTAGCGCGCCCATCACGGATCGTCCCGTGTTCCCGGAATGCTCAACATCACAGGCGACACGCGTTCAGATGAGCGCGGCCGCCCGCCAGACGGGCTTGGCGGGGCCTTCGATGAGGCCGAGCTCCTGGAAGTAGCCGGTGACGCGGCTGCCGGCCCACTGCAGGGTGGCCCGGAAGCGCGGATTGGCCCACGCGACCTTGCTCGCCCGGGCCGGGTCCAGGCCCACCGCCGCATACGCCTGAGGGTTGATGAGGGCGTGGGTGACCGTGTACGCCGCGCGGGCGACGACGATCCGGCAGTACCCCCGCCGCAGTCTGTAACTGCCCGCCACCTGCCGGGCGAGCTCGTCGCGCGCGAACTTGATGTGCCGCGCCTCTTCCACCACGTGAATCCGGGACACCATCCGCACCAGCGGCTGCAGGCTCTCGTCGGCCATCGCCTCGCGCTGGAGGGCGTCGAGGATCTCCTCGGCGACCAGCGCGGCCGCGAACGTCTGGATGCCCCCGGCGGTCGCACCGAGGTAGCGGCCGAGGGCCCGGTGGACGGCGGCGGGCTGGTAGGCGGGCGCGCCGAACGCGTCGATCATCCGGGCGAACATGATGCTGTGCCGGCATTCGTCGCCGATCTCGGTGAGCGCGTACTGGACGTGGCCGCTGCGCGGGTCCTTGCCGGTGATGTGGCGCAGCAGCATCCGCATGAGCAGCACCTCGAACCAGATGCCGATGGAGGCGATGCTGGCCACCTCGTGCTTGGACAGTTCGATGCGCTGCGCGGGGGTGAGCGCGTCCCACGCCGGGGTGCCGTAGAGGGAGAGCCGCGGCGCGGGCGCGTAGTAGACGCCTTCGGGCTGCGGGGCCTGCCAGTCGATGTCGATCTCGGGGTCGTAGGAGCTGCCGGCCGAGATCTTGAGCAGGCGCGCGGCGGTGGCCTCGCGCGCGGTCGCGGTGTCCTGCACGGCGGCCTCCTTGACGTTACCGGCCGGTAGTTGGTACTAGTCGGTACCATGCCTGGGGAATCGTCGCCCGTCAAGGCCACCCTCGTCGCCGGCGGCCGCTCGTACCCGGTTGAGCTGCACGTCTCCGGCCGGTTCGAACCCATCGACGGCCGCTTCCACTGGAGCGCGCGAATGTCGGCGGGGCCGGAGGTGGCGGCGCTGCTGCGGGCCGGGCAGCGGGACGTCACGATCGGCGGCGCGCCCGCGCGGCTGGCCGAGATCAACCCCTGGGGCGACATCCGGGTGACCGGTCACGGGCCACCCCCGGGCGCCGGCGTGCCGTAGGCTCACGGCCGTGGCGAGCCCTGGGGGAGGGACGGCCGAGCCGCGGCTGGGGCCGGTGCGGCTGGCGCTGCTCAACGCGCCGATCCGCTGGCTGGCGGCCGCGATCGCGGCCGCTGTCGTGCTGGTCTCGGGCGCGTTCGGGGGCTTCGACGACGTCACCCCGGCCAAGGAGGCCATCCCGGCGTTCACCCCCGGGCAGCCGTTCGCGGCCGGCGGCTGGACCGTCACCGTCCACACCGTCCGGGTGCTCGACGAGCTGCCGCCCCTGACCCACAAGGAAGACAAGGGCTGGCGCTGGATCATCGTCGTGGCCACCGTCGAGGTTACCGACGCCAAGGAAAGCACGCTCTTCCACACCCAGGCGCTGCAGATCCACGGCGTCGAGGGCGTCCCCGCGCAGCACGCCGACCACGTCGCCGGCGCCACCGACGCCGCCGAGAACGCCGCCGTCCACCCCAACGTCCCGGCCCGCTTCGGCTACTTTTGGGAGCAGCGGGCGGCCGCGCCCGTCCCGGCCCAGGTGCAGGTCGGCATCTTCCCGCTCACCTACCGGTTCGACAACGGCAGCAACAGCGGCGGCTGGCGGCCCGACAAGGAGCGGCCGGCCGCGGTCGCGATGGTCCCCGTCGACACGAAGCCGGCGTCGTGACGGTCGCCGTCGCACCCGGGACCGCCGCCCCGCGCCACCGCCGGGCCGGCCCGCCGCTGCGCACCCGGATCGTGACCGCGCTCCTGGTGCTGGCCACGATCGCCGCCGGCGCGGACGTGGTGCGCAACAAGCCCGATCAGGAACATGCCGGAAGACCCTTTATTTTCGGGGGTACGGTCGGGAGCCTGGTCGACGTCGATACGTTCCAGGTCGTGGTGCAGGCCGCGGCGGGCGGCATGAAGCTGAAGAACCCGCGCAACGGCCCGGCCCTCGAAACGACCGGCGTCTGGGTCCTCGTCCGGGTCCGGGTCACGGCCACCCGCGAGCCGCTCATCCTGCAGTACGCGCGGCTCCGCGACGAGCAGTCCCGCACCTTCACCGCCACGGAACGCATCACCCAGCCCCTGACCGGCGGCCGCTCCTTCCAGCCGGGCATCTGGGTCGAGGGCCACATCGTGTTCGAGATCGCCAAGGACGCGACCGGGCTCGTGCTGCTCCTGGGCGAGCATTCGGGCTTCGGCCCCGGTCTTCTGGCCTTGGCGGCAGTGCCGATTCCTTCGCCGGTACCGCAATGGCTCACCCAGACAACCCCGCTGGACGTCCCGAAGGCGAGGATCGTCGCGTGAACCGGCACCCGGCGGGCTGGTGGCGGCGCAACGCGTGGGGCCTGATACTGGTCTTTCCCTTACTGGGGGCGGCTCTGGCGGGCCCGTTCTTCCAGGAGGCGAAGGTCTACCTCGAAGACCCGACCAGTCCCCACGTGCCCGTCACCGCGGCGCGGGGCGGCTGGGTCACCTACGCCGCCGCCCGCATCCGCTTCGACGAGCTCACCGAGCTCACGTCCCCGGCCGACCGCTCCGGCAAACCGGTCGACCTGGCCGGCGGCAAGGTCTGGCAGGCGAAGGTCACCTTCGACACCAAGGAGGAGGACGGCCTCGGCGGCTGCACCGTCTACCTCGAGGACGCGTCCGCGCGCCGCTACAGCGACCGCCCGGCCGAACTCACCGCCGTGAACCTCCCGACGGGCAGCGCCGGCTGCACCCGGCCCGTCAAACCCGGCGCGTCCGCTCCGCCCGCCGGGCAGTACCAACTCAGCTTCTTCTTCCTGCTCCCGCGCGGTGCCACGCCGGCCGCGGTGTTCGTGGGCGTCCCGACCTCCTACCCGGCATACGCCCACCTTCCCCGCCCCTAACCCAGCTTCCCCGTCTCCCGCGTCGCCTCGTCCTCGATCCGCACCGCCGGCGCCGCGGTCTCCTGCGTGGCGTCCTCGATCTGCGCGATGGCGACGGCCGGCTCGGGCTGACGTTGCATGGGAATATTCGGATGCATCGCACTTGGCGGGCTGGGCGGAGGCCACGTTGGCGGTGCGGACTGTGGCGGTGGTGGCGGCGGTGCGAACGGCGGCGGTGGCGGCGGTGCGAACGGCGGCGGTGGCGGCGGTGCGAACGGCGGCGGCGGGGACCACGGCGGTGGTGCGAAGGCGGGCGGTGCGGTGGGAGCGGGCTGTGCGAAGGCGGGCGGCGGTGCGAAGGCGGGCGGTGCGGTGGGAGCGGGTTGCGCGAAGGCGGGCGGTGGTGCGAAGGGTGGGTGGGGCATCGGCAGTGGGGCCTGGGGTTGGGGGGTCGCGCGGAGTTCGGGGTCGAGGTGCTGGGCCAGGACGAGGCGGTCGATGGCGGCGCTCAGGAGGCAGACGAGGGCGACGTTGGTGACGATCGTGTTGAGCGGGGTCAGCATCTGGTCCCAGAAGAGCCAGCGCTGGTCCGGCTGCGGGCCGATCAGCCAGCGTTCGGCGTCCCACAGCCAGCCCTCGAGGCCGCCGAGGCGGCGGCCGTCCGCGACGAGCGGGGAGATGACCAGGAAGAGCAGGCAGAACAGGAGCAGGGGGCGGGTGCTGCCGCGGGCCAGGAGGCGTAGGCCGGCCAGGAGGGGGCCGAAGCGGTCGTTGAACTGGCCGCGGTACTGGCCGCGGGCCCAGCGGCGCAGGAAACCGCCCCGGCCGGTGTGGCGTTCCTCGTGGTCGCGGGCCAGGTCGGCGAGGCGGTGGCCGTAGACGACGGCGCCGACGGTGAGCCAGGCGACCGGGGCGAGGATGACCGTCTGGGCGTTGGCGAGCAGGAGGACCGGGACGGCCAGGACGGCGCCCGCGGCCAGGGCGAGGGGGTTGCTGACCTCGCCGATGCGGTCGGTGACGCCGATCTGGAGGTCCGAATACCAGGAGACGATCCGCAGGTCGCCGAGCCGGCCGTTGAGCAGCTCCGGGAGCGCGGCGAGCGGGATGAACACGAGCATCAGCCACACCGACTCGAGGTATGCGGCCACGACGCCGAGCCAGCGCGGGCCCCGGGGCGGGCCGCCCTCGGTGCGGGGTCTGCGCAGCCGGCCGAGGGCCCAGCGGGCGGCGAACGCGAGGACGATCACGGCGACGACGGCGGTGGAGAGGCCGAGGTCGAGGCGTTCGGTGTCGGTGAGGGGGAGCGGGCGGTCCTCGAGGACGGCGGCAAAGCGGGCCTTGCGATAGTCCTGCCACACGTCGAACCGGTATTGCTCGATCGTGTCGTCGAGGTACCCCTGCGCCGACCAGACGGCCAGGAACGGGAGCAGGACGCTGCCGAGGTGGTCGAGCAGGCCCCGCTGGTAGGTGCCGGACCCGTCGTGGACGGTGCGGGCGAAGGGCAGGGAGCCGCGCACGACGCGCATCATGAGCACGTACGTCATGAGCACCAGCAGCGGCACGACCATCAGCGTCAGCGCGCCCGCGAGCGGATGCCAGTTGCTGGCGACGACGGCCAGGCGGGTCGCGCCCCACTGTGCGGCCACGCCGCCGGCCGAGACGGCCAGGAGCGTGGGGAAGTGGCGGCCGAGCAGGTTGAGTGCGGTACCGATGAAGGCACTCGCATCTGCCGGTCCGTGTCCCGGCGCCCGTTTGCGGGCAGCCGGAACCGCGTCAACGCCCCCCGTCACGGGGGCAGGTTATCGCGGGCCGTGCGATCCACTCAATGCGCTGCGATACCGGACTGGCAACGGCATCGGGCGCCACGCGATCCCCGGTCCCAGCGTCTGGCGGCGTGCTGGAGGTGGCGGGATGGGCGTGGCGCCCGGAATGCTGGTTTTTGTCGTACCGGTGGGTACGGAGGCCGGCCCGTCGGCGGGCGGGTGGTGCCGCGATGGTCGCGCGGCGAGCCGGACCGGGGTGGTTCAGCGCCCGGCGAGCAGCCGGTTGACGGCGTTGTCGACGTCGAGGTGGTCCGTCTCGTGGCCGCGTGGGACGACACTGTAGGTGCGGCGCAGGAATCGCACCAGCACGCTGCGGGGAACCTCGAACAATGCGTTGCCGTCGGGCGAGCTCAGCGCCAGCGCGACGAAGTCGCCGCGCGGCCCGTTCCACGGCCAGACCCGCACGTCGCCGATCCCGGCCGGCTCGTCGAGCCCCGTGAACAGCAACTCGCGGGCGAACGACCAGCTCACGGGCTCGCCCCCGGCCGATTCGGCGTGGAAGAGGACGTGGACCGCGTACGGGTCATTCGGGTCGTAGCGCAGGCTGGCTCGCACCGGCAGCGCCGTCGCGTCGGGCGCGACGAGTCGTAGGGATGTCTCGACCTCGACGGTCGATGGTCGGATAGCGCTCATGTCGTACTCCCCCCGGCACCGCTTGCGGAGCATGCCGTGCCCCGCCTCTCTATGTTGAGGCGATTCCCAGTGTTACGCGTAGTGATTCTACGATCTCACTCTGTAGTGTTTCTGGGCCCGATTTGCCGTCAACCGAACATCCTGCGTGCGATGTCTGGTTTTTAAGGCGAGGTCGGGGTCCTTGACGTGACGGGTGGGCCGTACGTCAATTCATTCCGGTAACGTCCTGTGGTCCACGGGAGTGACGGGTGTTTGCGTGATGCGAACGAGAATTGCGCGGCAGTGAGGTGGACGGGGCGGGCGTTACGGCTGATTCCGGACGCTTCCCCGCCCGCGCGGGTGACTTCCGGCGTGTCGCTGCCGGAGATGTGGCCGCCGTACTGGTGCGAGCTTCGCCCGATGTCAACCCCGATGTAACGCCTTTGAGCGATTAGTCCGATTCGGTGGCGCATTCGCCGGCGGGTCGGTGCTTCGTGGACCATGGAACGGTGTCCGACCTGCAGAGCGACTCCGAGAAGGTGACCGACGGCCCGGCGGCGCCGCGATGGCGGGCCGCGTTTGCCCGGCTCCAGGACCGCGCGATGCGGCTGCGGGCGCAGGCCTACGGCACCCCGCTCGGCCGGATCGGCGTGAAGATCGTCGTGGCCGTCCTCGGCACGCTCGTCATCGCGGTCGGCGTGATTCTGCTGCCGCTGCCCGGCCCCGGCTGGCTCATCATCCTGGGCGGCCTCGCATTGCTGGCCATGGAGTTCGCCTGGGCCCGCCGGCTGCTGCAATTCACGCGCGCCCAGCTGGTGCGCTGGACCCGGCTGGTTCGCGACGGTTCGTGGCTGGTGCGGATCGTCTCCGTCGGCGGCCTGCTCCTGGTGGTCGGTGGCGCGTTGCTGCTGTCGCTGCGGATCCTCGCCTGACTCCACATCTGCGATCTTCTGGATCGTGCGGGTGAGTTCTCGCCATCCGCCCGGGGTGGCTTCCCGACGCTTGCGATCACGCCCAATTCGGCCGGTCATCTTTACCGATCGTGTGCGTTTCGTGTTGTATGCGTTTCGTGACATGCCGATTTCTGGGCCGGGCGAGCGAAAGCGCTAAAGTGGGAGTAATCTCGCCCCAGTCACGGGCGTAGCATGTCGCTTGTATCTTGTTTGTGTCCGAATGATACGGCCGGTGTGCTCACACCGAGGTCCGGATCGGTTCAGCACACAACGGTTCTAGTACACCTGGGCACCACCGAGGAAAGGCCACTCATGGCAAAACGCGTCATCCACGAGCTGATCGATGACATCGACGGCAAGCCCGCCGCCGAGAGTATCGTGTTCGCGCTCGACGGCGTGCAGTACGAGATCGACCTGTCCGCAAGCAACGCGACGAAGCTGCGCGACGCGGTGGCCCCCTTCGTCGCCGCCGCGACGAAGATCGGCCGCGGCGGTGTGGTCGCCACGTCCCGCGGCCGCGAGGCCCGGGGCCGCAGTGTGACCCGCGGGGATCGCGACCAGAACCGCGCGATTCGCGAATGGGCGCAGGGAAAGGGCATCGACGTGTCCGACCGGGGCCGCATCAAGCAGGAGATCGTCGACCGCTACCACGCCGAAGCGGGCCGCTGACCACACGCCCACAATGGCGAGCCGCCGCGGGCCGGCGACGTCGTTCTCGACGCGGCCTGTGTCGCCTGACCGCCGCCGGCCGACCGTGTCTCAACGACGAGGCCGGAGTCGCCGCCGGAGTTCGAACGGTCACTGCGGGCCGGGTGCATTCACTGCACCCGGCCCGCTTTGCGTACGGCTCGCTTTGCATGTGGGCCCGCTCCGCACGCGGGTTCGCTTCGCACTGGGCCCGCTCCGCACGCGGGTTCGCTTTGCATGCGGGTTCGCTTCGCACTCGGCCCGCTCTGCACGCGGGTTCGCTTTGCATGCGGGCTCGCTTTGCACCCGGCCCGCTCTGCACGCGGGTTCGCTTTGCATGCGGGCTCGCTTCGCACCCGGCCCGCTTTGGATGTGGGCCGGCTTCCCGTCCGGGCCGCCTTGGATGCGGGCCGGCTTCGCGTTCGGCCCGCTTTGCATGTAGGCCCGCTTTGCATCCGGCTCGCTTTGCATTAGCGGCCGCCGAACCCGGGCGCGCCGGGTGGAATGCAACAGTGGCAGCCGCCCGGGCGCCGAATGCCGGACCGGCAATGCGGTGCCGGCCGCGCCGGACCAGAACCGCACATTGCCCACCGACCCGGTGGCCTATGGCCGCGGCGTCGTGGATAGCGGCCGCCCTCTCTCTGACCCTTTGCCTCCGCCCGTCCGTCCCACTGTCCGGACTCCACCTTGCCGCCTCCGCCATTCGCACCCACTGCGCAGTGCCACCGGTTCGAGTCGTTTCGCACCTACACACCGCCCCTGCCCGCCACCGCACACCCACCCATTTCCCATCGCCCAAATGCGTCCGATGATCACCGCCGGCGCATCGGAAATAACGCCGCGTGGCGACACTGATCGATGTGGAATGTCTCAGGAAACGCGACAGCCGCGACCCCATCGGGAGGCGCGGGCCTCCCGGCGGATCGCGGCTGTCCGCTGCCGGCTCACCGGGCCGACGGGATGTGCTCCTCGGCGGCGCGGGGTCTTACCGGTTGTGCGGTGCGTGACTGGGCGTTCGCCGGCTCGCGGTGACCAGGCGTTGGCCGGCTCGGCATTGCTGGCCGGTCGCCGGCTCGCGCTGGCTGAACGGTCGCCGGCTGGCGCGTTACTGATCGTCGCCGGCCCGCGCTGGCTGGCCGGTCGCCGGCTGGCGTGTTACTGGATCGTCACCGGCTGGGTGTTACCGGGCGGTCGCCGGCTGGGTGTTACTGGGCGGTCGCCAGCTCGCGCTGGGCCACGCCGATCTCGATCTTGCGGGGCTTGGCCTGCTCGGTGACCGGGATGCTCAGCGTGAGCACGCCGGCGTCGTAGCTGGCCTCGAGCCGGTCGGTGTCGAGGCTGTCGCCGAGGACCAGCCGCCGCGTCACGGTGCCGGCCGGGCGCTCGGAGATGACCCGCCGGACGCCCTCGCGCTCGACCCGGAACCGCTCGGCCCGCACGGTCAGCACGTTGCGGTCGACGGTGGCGTCGATGGAGGCCGGGTCGACACCGGGCAGGTCGATCTCGACAAAGAAGGTGTCTCCGTCACGGTAGGCGTCAAGCGGAGCGCTGACCCCGCGGCTGCCGGTGGCGGAGCCGAAGAACTGGTCGAACGCGGCCGAGGACCGGAACGGAACGGTGCGCAGCAACATGATGGTGAGTCCCTCCAAGGTTGAGCGCGTGTCGCTCAAGTCTTACAACCTCGGACATGCCCACCCTCTTCCGCGCCCGAACGTGACCTGAGTCACCAAGACTCAACTTTGCCAAGCATCGCCACGATCAGCGACCCGCCCAGACAACCGCTGCCTACGCCGACGCCTGCGCAGCCGACCGCAGCGCATCACCCGCTCGAGTGCCCGCGACCGTGCATCCGCCCACCCGCAGCTCCCGGGGAAGCGCCGCCGAGTGCGGCCCCAAAGCCGAAGCGGCCGTGAGGAGCAGCCCGCCCTGAGCCGGAGCGCCCAAGCATGCCGTGAGCCGGAGCGCCCAGGCATGCCGTGAGCCGGAGCGCCCAGGCATGCCGTGAGCCGAAGTGCCCAAGCATGCCGTGAGCCGAAGTGTCGAAGCGTGCCGTGAGCCGGAGCGCCCAAGCATGCCGTGAGCCGAAGTGTCGAAGCGTGCCGTGAGCGGGGAGCGGAGGTGGCGGGTGGTCAGAGCCAGCCGCGGGACTGGGCCACGCCGACCGCCTCGATCCGGTTGCGGGTGCCGGTCTTCGTGATCGCGGCCGACAGGTAGTTGCGGACCGTGCTCTCCGAGAGGTGGAGGCGCTTGGCGATGTCGGCGACCGTCGAGCCGTCGCCGGCCTCGCGGAGCACGTCGCGCTCGCGGTCGGTGAGCGGGTCGGGGCCCGCGGCCAGGGCGGCGGCGGCCAGGTCGGGGTCGACCACGCGTTCGCCGGCCAGGACCCGGCGGACCGCGGCGGCCAGGGACTCCACCGGGCCGTCCTTCACCAGGAAGCCGCTGGCCCCGGCCTCCATCGCCCGGCGCAGGTAGCCGGGGCGGCCGAACGTGGTCAGGATCAGCACCCGGCAGGCGGGCAGGCGGCGGCGCAGCTCGGCGGTGGCGGTGATGCCGTCGCCGCCGGGCATCTCGATGTCGAGCAGGGCCACGTCGGGGCGGGCGGTCAGCGCGGCCGGGACGATCTCGTCGCCGCTCGAGACCTGGGCCACCACCTCCAGGTCCGGCTCGAGGTCCAGCAGCAGCGCCAGCGCGCCGCGCATCATGCCCTGGTCCTCGGCCAGCAGCACCCTGATCGTCATAGTGGCAACCTTGCCGTCACGGAGAGGCCGCCCTCGGGGCGGGGGGCGGTTTCGAGCGTGCCGCCGGCGCCGGCGAGGCGTTCGGTGAGGCCGCGCAGGCCGTTGCCGGGCGGCGGGGGCGGGGCGTCCGCGGCGAAGTCGCCGTCGTCCCGGACCGTGAGGATCGCGGCGCCGCCGGTCATCGCGAGGGAGATCTCGCAGCGGGCGGCCCCGCTGTGCCGGATCACGTTGGTCGTGGCCTCGCGGACGACCCAGGCCAGGAGTCGGTCGGCGGTGTCGGGCAGCGGGTCGGCGGTGCGCAGGACGTCGGCCGTGATGCCGGCGGCGGTCAGGGCGCCCTTGGCCCGGGCCAGCTCGGCGGTCAGGCCCGTCTCGCGGTAGCCGGTGACGGCCTCCCGGATCTCGACGAGCGCGTGCCGGCCCACCTGCTCGATGTCGGCGGCCTGGGCGGCGGCCGCGGCCGGGTCGTGTTCGGCGATGCGGCGCACCACCTCGGCCTTGACGACGATCACGGACAGGGTGTGGCCCAGCAGGTCGTGCAGGTCGCGGGAGAAGCGGAGGCGCTCCTCGGCGACGGCGGTGTCGGCCAGGGCCTGGCGTGTGCTGCGCAGCTCGCGGACCATCCGGTTCATCTGCCGGACCGCGCCGCACAGCAGCGACGACAGGGCCGTCCCGAGCAGCACGCTGCCGGCCCGCCACCAGTTGGCGTCCACCGCGAACGCGAGGCCGACCTCGGTCAGCAGCCCGGCGAAGAACACGTAGACGGCGACGACCGGGCGCTCGGCCCCGGCGTAGAGGGCCATGCCCGCGACGGTGACGTAGAGCATCAGGATCAGCCAGTGGTCGCCGTATGCGAGGACCTGGCCGATCCCGAGCGCCGCCACCACGCCGTAGAGCACGTGGTGGAAGCGCGTGAGGACCGGCGACTCGAAACCCAGGGCGGCCGTGTAGGTGTAGAGCAGCGAGAAGGCCACGAGCAGGACGACGGCCAGGGTCGACGGCGCGTTGCCCAGCGGATCGACGAGCGGGAACAGCCACACCGCGACCCAGACCATCCCGCCGATCATCGATCGCGGCGCGTACTTCATGCGGCTCACCCTTTCACAGCACCGCGATGCGGCGGACGGAGCGACGGAAGCCGAACACGGCCAGGGCGGTGAAGGCGACCAGCCACGCGACCAGGGTGAGCACGTCGCTGACGCTCGGCGCGCCCCCGAACGCGACCCGCCACGACATGTCCGCGTAGGCGTGGGTGGGCAGGACCCGGCCGATCGCCGCGAGCCAGCCCGGCATGATGTCCAGCGGCAGCCAGAGCCCGCCGACGATCGACATCCCGAGGTACACCAGCATGTTGAGCGGCTGCGCGGTCTGACTGGTGGCCAGGTAGCCCAGCGCCAGCCCGAGCAGCGCGAACGGCAGCGCCCCGAGCCACAGCAGCGACACGACCGACAGCCACTGCCCGGTGCTCAGCCGCACCCCGTTGATGACCGCCGCCGCCAGGCACAGCAGCGCGACCGGCAGCAGCGCGGCCGCCATCGCCGCCAGCCCCTTGCCGAGCACCACCGCGAGCGGCGGCACCGGGGTGAGCCGCAGCTGCCGCAGCCAGCCGATCGAGCGGTCGATGACCAGGCCGGCGGCGTAGTTGAGCAGCGCGCCGATCGCGCCGTAGCCGGCCATGGAGACCATCGTGTAGGTGGCCGCGGTGGCCTTGTCCTGCCCGGTGATCGTGTTGATGTTCGTGAAGACGAGGTAGCTGACCAGGGGCATGAGGACGGTGAAGATGAGCAGACCGGGCGTGCGGGCGAGCCGGCGCAGTTCGAGACGGATGTAGGGCAGCACGTCAGGCCTCCACTCGGGTCAGGGCGAGGTATGCCTCTTCCAGTCCGGCCCCGGCGACCTCGAGGTCGCGCAGCAGGCCGGCCTCGGCCAGGGCGAGGACGGTGGCGTCGGAGTCGGTGCTGGTCAGCACGGCCCGGCCGGACTGCTCGGCGACCGTGACGACTCCGGGCAGTACCGAATAATCGAAGCTCTGCGAAACGACGCTCACCGTGCGCACGGAGACGCGCCGCTTGACGGAGGCGGCCGTGCCGTCGGCGATGACCCGGCCGCGGTCGAGGACCACGATCCGGTCGGCGTTGGCGTCGGCCTCCTCCAGATAGTGCGTCGAGAACAGCACCGTGCGGCCCTGCCCGGCATAGCGGCGGATCGCGGCCCAGAACTCGTGGCGGGCCTCGACGTCGAGCGCCGCCGTCGGCTCGTCGAGCACGAGCAGGTCGGGCCGGCCGACGAGGGCCATCGCGAAGCGCAGCCGCTGGGCCTGGCCGCCGGAGAGCTTCTCGACGGTCCGCCCGGCCAGGTCGGTCAGGTCGGCGGTGGCGAGCGCCTCGGCGATGGGCATCGGGTCCGGGTAGACGTCGTGGAGGAACCGCAGCAGGTCGCTGACGGTGCACCGGGGGAGCAGCCCACCGGCCTGGGGCATCGCGCCGACCCGGCCGGCCGCGCAGGCCGCGGTGGGCGCGCCGCCGAACAGCCGCACGGTGCCGGTGGCGGGCGGCAGCAGGCCGAGCAGCATCAGCAGGGTCGTCGACTTGCCGGCCCCGTTGGGGCCGAGCATGGCCACGACCTCGCCGGCCGCGACCGTGAGCGAGACGTCCTCCACGGCCCGGACACTGCCATACAGGTACGACACTTCTTGAAGCTCGACGGCGTTCATGCCGCTAACGCTAAGGAAGCCGGAGCATGAGCAGCAGAGCCGTCAATCCGCCCTCGGCAGTGACAAATGTACTGCCGGCGCGACCGGCAACAGGCGCTCCGCCGGCCTGCGCGCCCGGCGGTGGCGCCCCTTGCACGAGATGCTCACCGGTGGAGGCGCTAGCGGGGTACGCGCCCGAGGCGTAGCAGGATCATGTCCATTGTGGACGCGTCGGGCGGCGCCGCGATCGGCGCGGCGAAGGCCTTGGAGGTCTCGGGGACGCCCTCGGCGATCGGCCGGGTCTCGACCAGTACCTCCTCCGGCAGTGTCCAGTCTTTGCCGAGCGCCTGCGCGACGTCCCAGCCGTGCACGACATAGTCGATGGTGTGCGCGCTGATGCCCCGCCAGGCGGCGATGGGCACCGGCGCGATCTCCGCCAGCGTGATCTTCCCATCGAGATCATCGACGGAGCCGAACGCATCCAGCACTTCGGAAGCGGCCGCCGCATACGTGGCGGCCGGGTCGGCGCCGAGGGGCCGGGGCGCCCACTGCGCCAGCGACCACGACTCACCGCGCGCGGCCGCGGCGAAGCCGAGGTGCTGGATCGTCATGTGGGCCAGCAGGTCGCCGAGGTCCCAGCCGGCACACGGGGTCGGCCGGGTCAGGTCGAGCGGGCCATCGAGCAGCTTGACAGTGGCGCGGACGGCGATCGCGTCCGCCTCGCGGTAGTCCGGAGAGGCCATGCGCTCATCCTGGCATGGCCGGGAGCAGACTGGCGGGCGTGATCGGCAGCGAGCGCATCCGCACCCCCGTCGCGTGATACACCGCGTTGGCCACCGCCGCGGCCGCGCCCACGATCCCGAGCTCGCCGATGCCCTTCGAGCCCATCGGGTTGAGGTGCGGGTCCTGCTCCGGCAGGAAGGCCACGTCGATGCGCGGAATGTCGGCGTTGACGGCCACGTGATAGGAGGCCAGGTCGTTCGTCACGAAGTCGCCCGTCCGCGCGTCGAGCACCGACTGCTCCAGCAGCGCCATCGACACGCCCATCGTCATCGCCCCCACCAGCTGCGACTCGGCCGTCGTCGGGTTGATGATCCGGCCGGCCGCGAACACGCCGAGCATCCGGTCCAGCCGCACCTCGCCGGTGCCCGCGTCGACCCGGACCGCGCAGAACTGGGCCCCGAACGCGTGCCGCGCGTACTCCCCGCGGGCGGCCAGGTCGGCCGTGGTGTCGGCGGACACCGCGACCCCCTCGGGCGGGCAGTGCCCGTCGTACCGCCCGTCGAGCTCCCGCCGCAGCCGCCGGCACGCCTTCGTGACCGCCCAGCCCCACGAGGACGTGCCCATGGAGCCGCCGGCGACGGTGGCGAACCCGATGTCGCTGTCGCCGACCCGGATCTCCACGCACGACTCGTCGACGCCGAGCGCGTCGGCGGCGATCTGGCGCATCACCGTGCGGGCGCCGGTGCCGATGTCGGCCGCGTTGACCGCGACCTCGTAGTGGTCGTCGGCGGTGGCCCGCGCGGTCGCGGTCGACGGCCACGTGATCGCCGGGAACGACGACGCCGCCACCCCGGTCCCGAGCAGCCAGCGGCCGTCGCGGCGGGCGGCCGGGTGAGGGTCGCGGCCGGCCCAGCCGAACCGGTCCGCGCCCGCGCGCAGGCACTCCACCAGATGCCGGCTGCTGAACGGGAGCCCCTCGGCGTCGCAATCGGTGTCGTTGTCGATGCGCAGCTGTACCGGGTCCCAGCTGCCCGCCACCGCGAGCTCGTCGATCGCCGACTCCAGCGCGAACGCGCCCGGGCACTCGCCGGGGGCCCGCATCCAGGTCGGCGGGGGCACGTCCAGCGCGACCACGCGGTGGCTGGTCGTCAGGTTCGGCGGGCCGTAGTGGACGCGGCTGACGGCGGCGCACTGCTCGGTGTACTCCGTCAGCCGCGACGTCTGCGTGATGGACTCGTGCCCCAGGGCCACCAGGCGCCCGTCCGCGTCCGCGCCGAGCCGGACCCGCTGGATGGTCGGTGTCCGGTAGCCGGCCAGCGCGAACAGCATCGAGCGGTCCAGGGCGAGCTTCACCGGTCGCCCCGAGCACCGCGCGGCCATGGCGGCCAGCACCACGTTGGGCCGCGGCGACCCCTTCGACCCGAACCCGCCCCCGACGTGCTCGTTGTGCACCCGCACCAGTTGTGGCGGCAGCTCGAACAGCGCGGCCAGGGTGTCGCGCACGGCCGAGGACGCCTGGGTCGCGTCGAACACGTTGAGCTGCCCGCGCTCCCAGAACGCCGTGGTCGCGTGCGGCTCCATCGGGTTGTGGTGCTCGGCCGGCGTGCGGTAGGTGGCGTCGACGCGCACGTCGGCGGCCGCGAACCCGGCGTCGAAGTCGCCGTTGTCGACCCGCCCCGGCAGGCCCGGGTTGACGATCTCCGGCTCGTACAGGCCCGGATGGTCGGCCCGCAGGACCGTGTCGGCGGCCGTCGGCTCCGCGCGCACGATCACCGTCTCCGCGCCCTCGCGGGCCCGCTCCAGCGTCGTGGCCACGACGAGCGCGACGACCTGGCCGTAGTACGACACCTCGGGCGACTGCAGCATCAGCAGGTTGGGGTCGTCGCCGGGCTCCAGCCGCGGCGCGTTGCCGTGCCAGACGACGCAGATCACCCCGTCGAGCGCGAGCGCGTCGTCGATGTCCACCGTGGACACCCGGCCGCGGGCGAACGTGGCCAGGACCGGCCAGGCGTAGGCGGTCCCGGGCATCGGGTGGTCGACGGCGTACCGCGCGTGCCCGGTCACCTTCGCCCGCGCCTCCAGCCGCGGCCCGGCCCGGCCGACGGCCTGCTCCCGCTGCGTCTGCGTCCAGGCCTGGGTCACGGGGTCATCGCCTCCAGCAGTTCCACGGTCAAATTCCTCAGGAGCGGGATTTTGTACCCGTTGTCGCGCAACGGTTTCGCCGCCGCCAGTTCGGCCTCGGCGGCCCGGGCGTAGCTCTCGGCCCGCGCCGGTGCCCCGCGCAGGGCCCGCTCCAGTGCCCACGTCCGCCACGGCAGATGGGCGACCGCGCCCCAGGCGATCCGCACGTCGTGGACCAGCCCGTCGCGCACGTCGAGGGCGGCCGCGATCGACCCGGCCGCGAACGCGAACGACGCGCGGTCGCGGACCTTCCGGTAGCGGGAGCCGGCCGCGAGCGGGCACTCGGGCAGCACCACCCCGGTGATCAGCGACCCCGGCGGCAGGTTCGTGTCGCGGTCCGGCCGGTCGCCGGGCCGCCGGAACAGGTCGTGGACGCTCACCGCGGCCGGCCCGTGCGGCCCCAGGTAGTGCACCGACGCGTCCATGACCGACAGCGCCACCGCCAGGTCGGACGGGTTGGTGGCGATGCACTGTGGCGAGGCGCCGAGGATCGCGAGGTCGTGATGTTCGCCGTCGCGGGCGTCGCAGCCGGTGCCCGGGGCCCGCTTGTTGCACGCCTTCGTGACGTCCTGGAAGTACCGGCAGCGGGTCCGTTGCAGCAGGTTGCCCCCGACGGTGGCCCGGTTGCGCAGCTGGCCGGAGGCGCCGGCGAGCACGGCCTGGGCCACGGCCGGATACCGGGACCGGACCTCGTCGTGGGTCGCCAGGTCGCTGTTGGACACCAGGGCCCCGATCCGCAGCCCGCCCTCGGCCGGCACCTCGATCTCGTCGTACGGCAGGTCGCCGAGGTCGACGAGCCGGTCCGGGGTGGCCACGCCGAGCTTCATCAGGTCGACCAGGTTGGTCCCGCCGGCCAGGAACGCGGTGCCGGGCCGGGCGATCGTGGCGAGCGCGCCCGCCGGGTCCTCGGCCCGCTCGTACTCGAACGGCCTCATGCGCGGGCCGCCACTTCGTAGACGGCCGTGGCGATGTGCGGGTAGGCCCCGCACCGGCAGATGTTGCCGCTCATCGCCTCCCGGACCGCCGCCGGCGAGATGGTCTCCTCCGGGGTGAGTCCGACCGCCGAGCAGATCTGCCCGGGCGTGCAGAACCCGCACTGCAGGGCGTCGTGCTCGATGAACGCCTCCTGGATCGGGTGCAGGCCGTGCCCCGCGCTGAGGCCCTCCACGGTCGTCACCGCGGCGCCGCTGGCCGAACAGGCGAGCACGAGGCAGCTGACCACCCGCTGCCCGTCGAGCAGGACCGTGCAGGCCCCGCACTGCCCGTGGTCGCAGCCCTTCTTCGCACCCGTCAGGTCCAGGTGCTCCCGCAGCGCGTCCAGCAGCGTGGTGCGGTTGTCCAGCCGCAGCTCGTGCTCGTGCCCGTTGACGTCAAGGGTCACGTCGGTCTCGGTTCGTCTCCTCGCCACGCCGCCGCAGCTACCCGCCTTGACATGAACCATGCTTGAGGTCCGAGGGTGGTTTCATGCGTGTGATCGAGGTGGCCCAGTTCGGCGACCCTTCCGTCCTTGTCCCTGTCACGGCGCCCGACCCCGCACCGGCTCCGGGCCAGGTCCGGATCGCGGTGGCGGCGGCCGACACCCTGTGGCTGGAGACCATGGTCCGGGCCGGGCACGGCGGCCCGTACTTCCCGGTCACCCTCCCGTATCGCCCCGGTGTCGGCGTGGCCGGCACGGTGACGACGGTCGGCACCGGCGTCGCTCCACAGTGGATCGGCCGCCGGGTCGTGGCCCGCACCGGCCACGCGGGCGGCGGCTACGCCACGGCCGCCCTGGCCGCCGAGGACGCCCTGGTCCCCGTGCCCGACGAGGTCGCGGACCGGACCGCGGCCGCCGTCATCCATGACGGCGTCACCGCGCTCGCCCTGCTCGACATCGCGCCGGTCGCGGCCGGTGACCGCGTCCTGATCACCGCGGCCGCGGGCGGCATGGGCGCCATCCTGGTCCAGCTGGCCCTGGCCGCGGGTGCGACGGTGGTCGCGGCGGCCCGCGGCGAGGCGAAGCTGGCGCGGCTGCGGGACCTGGGCGCGACCACGGTCGTCGACTATTCGCAGCCGGACTGGACGGCCGCGCTCGACCCGGTCGACACCGTCCTGGACGGGGCCGGCGGCGACTACGGCCGCGCCGCGCTCGGCCTGGTCAAGCCGGGCGGCCGCTTCTCCGGCCACGGCATGCCCGCGGGGGGCTTCACCGCCGCCACCCGCACCGACGTGACCGTGACCGGCATCCAGGCGGTGCGGTTGCGCCCGGAGCAGCATCGCGCCTATCTGTCCCGCGCGCTCTCCCTTTCGCCACTGATCGGCCAGGTGTACCCCCTGGAGGAGGCGGCCGCCGCCCACCGCGGCCTGGAGGAGCGCACCGCCATCGGCAAGACGCTGCTCGTCCCCTAACAGTCGCAGTTCACGGCCCAGCGCGGCGCGGTCAGCTCGTCGGCCGGCCGCCGCTGCCGGCCGGTGGAGGTCTCGAACTCGAACCCCTCGCGCACCCAGTACTCGAAACCACCCAGCATCTCCCGGACCTTGTAGCCGAGTTTCACGAACTCCAGCGCGGCCCGGGTCGCTCCGTTGCAGCCCGGGCCCCAGCAGTAGGTCACCACGTCGGCGTCCAGCGGGATGAGGCCCTTGGCCCGGGCCGCGATGTCGGCGGTCGGCAGATGTACGGCGGCGGGGAGGTGGCCCTGGGCCCACGCCTGCGCCCCGCGCGAGTCGACGACGACGAGATCCGGGAGCGCCGCGTGCACGTCACTGACGTCGGTCTCGAAGGTCAGGCGGGTGGTGAAGTGCTCGATCGCAGTGGTCATGCACAAGAGCGTGCGGCAGGACCGGCGGCCGGGGGAGTGGCGTGAACGCCGCTGTCCGCTAAGATCGCGCCATGGGTACGGTCGCCGTCCTGGCTTACCCCGGGATGTCCCTGTTCGAGACGGGGATCGTGACCGAGGTCTTCGGGCTTCCGCGTCCGGAGTTCGACAGGCCCTGGTACGAACTCACGATCTGCGCGCCGAGCGACCGCCCGGTCCAGGTCGTCGGCGGTGCGGTCCTGCAGCCCGTCGGCGGCCTCGCCGACCTCGTCCGGGCGCACACGGTGATCGTGCCGGGCGTGGCCGACGTCCATGCCGACCCGCCCGCGGCCGTCCTCGGAGCGCTGCGTGCGGCCCACACCCGGGGCGCCCGCATCCTGTCGATCTGCTCCGGCGCGTTCGCCCTGGCCGCCGCCGGGCTGCTCGACGGGCGCCGGGCCACGACGCACTGGCGATACGCCGAGGTGTTCCGGGCCCGCTACCCCCACCTCGACCTGGACCCCGACGTCCTCTACATCGCCGAGGACGACGTCTGGACCAGCGCCGGCAGCGCGGCCGGGCTCGACCTGTGCCTGCACGTGGTCCGGACCGACCACGGCGCCGCGATCGCCAACGCGGTGGCCCGCCGGCTCGTCGTCCAGCCGCACCGCGACGGCGGGCAGGCCCAGTTCATCGAGGCCCCGATGCCCGCCGACGCCGGTGACGACCGGATCGCGGCCAGCCTGGCCTGGGCCCTGGCCCACCTGCGGGAGCCGCTGAGCGTGGCCGGCCTGGCCCGGCAGGCCCACATGGCGCCGCGGACCTACCTGCGCCACTTCACCCGGGCGACCGGGACGAGCCCGATCCGCTGGCTGCTGCGCCAGCGCATCCAGGCGAGCCTCGCGCTGCTGGAGACGACGGACACGCCGATCGAGCAGGTCGCGGCCGCGGTCGGGTTCGACGCGGCGGTGACCTTCCGCCACCATTTCGTCAACGCGATGCGAACGTCGCCGTCGCAGTACCGCCAAGCCTTCCGTTTGAAGCTTTAGCGGTTTTGGCGCTCGGCGAGCGGCCTTCCGTCCCAGCGCCAGTCGGAGCGGGACTCGTGCCCGGGCAGCTCCGCGCGGCCGGTCGCCCACAGCAGGAGCCGCCACGGGTCGTCGTGCGCGGGCAGGTCGACGAAGAGCCGGTCGAGGACCGCCTGCACCAGGTCGGCCGGCGGGTTCCACGGCCGCTCGACGGTGTCGGCCACGTCCCAGGCGTGGACCAGGACCTCGACGACGCCCATGGCCGCGAAGCCCTCGGGGTCGCTCAGGCCGTAGGGGTGCCAGCCGCGGCGGCTCGGCGGGGCGGCGTCGACGACGGCGGCGAGCATGGCCCCGCACGCCTCGAGGGAGCGCAGCAGGCCGAGGGTGCCGCCGGACGGTACGACGAACACGGTGTTGCTCGGGCCGCCCTCGCGCTCGGACCGCCAGGTGAACGGCAGGTAGGCCTCCTGCGGGCTGTCCGCGGCCGCGATCTGCCCGGCGTAGGCGAACAGGTCGTCCGCCGTGTGCTCCATCGTCTCCCAGCACGTCCAGGACAGCGTCCCGGCCGGCCGGTCCCAGCCGTCGTCGGGCACGTCGGCGAACGCGGCCCGGACCAGGGACACGGCTCGCAGGACGTCGGCCCCGTGCATCGTCACGTGGACAGACTATAGAGCCGGCGGACGACGGCCTCGATGTCCGGCTCTTCGATCGTCAGGTCGTGCAGC
Organism: Dactylosporangium sp. NPDC051541; assembly: GCF_044454505.1. NCBI lineage: Bacteria > Bacillati > Actinomycetota > Actinomycetes > Micromonosporales > Micromonosporaceae > Dactylosporangium > Dactylosporangium sp. NPDC051541. The sequence continues at coordinate 308,970 of NZ_JBITDU010000009.1, read as the reverse complement.
TGCGCCGCGCCCGCGACGGCGGCCAGGATCGCGGCCACGGTGGTCGTCCCGGGGGCGAACGACAGCCGCTGCCGCAGCCCGCCGGCCTCGACGCCGACGAGCCGGGTGCCGGGGACGAAGTCGAGCGGGGGCGCCGGCTCGGCCAGGTCGAGCACCAGGATCCGCTCGGCCCCGACCTGCCGGGCGAGGCCGTCGAGGGTGCCGTCGAAGGCCAGCCGCCCGTGGTCGACGACCAGGAGCCGATCGGTCAGCCGCCGCACGTCGCCCATGTCGTGGGTGGCGAGCAGCAGGCTGGTGCCGGCGGCCCGCTGCTCGACGAGGAACGCGCGCAGCCGCTCCTTGCTCAGCACGTCCAGCCCGATCGTCGGCTCGTCGAGGATCAGCAGCTCGGGGGCGTGCAGCAGGGCCGCCGCGACCTCGCCGCGGATGCGCTGCCCGAGCGAGAGCTGCCGCACCGGCGTGTCCAGGAAGTCGTGCAGATCGAGCCGCTCGGCCAGCTCGGTCAGCCGGGGCCGGAAGTCGAGGCGGTGGATGGCGCCGAGCGCGCGGAAGGAGTCCCGCAGCGGCAGGTCCCACCACAGCTGGCTGCGCTGCCCGAACACCACCCCGATCCGCCGGGCCAGCCGCCGCCGCTGCCGCATCGGCTCCAGCCCGCACGTGCGCACCGCGCCCGCGGTCGGCCGCAGGATGCCGGTCAGCATCTTGATGGTGGTGGACTTCCCGGCGCCGTTGGCCCCGATGTAGCCGACGGCGTCGCCGCGCTCGATGCCGAACGTGAGCCCGTCGACGGCCACCACCGAGCCGAAGTGCCGGCGCAGCCCGGAAACCTCGATGATCATGAACCCGCCCCCGTGTAGTGCCGCAGCCCGGACCGCCAGCCCAGCAGCGCCACGGCCCAGATCGCGGCCGCGGCCAGCGGCGCGCACCAGCCGATCCAGGTCGGGAACCCGGCCGGTGGCGGCAGCCGCAGCAGCGTCAGCGCCGGCAGATACGCCACGAACGCCGTCGGCACGATGAACGTGAACAGCACCCGCACCGGGTCCGGGTAGATCGTGGCCGGGAACTGCGACGCGTACTGTCCACCGTAGACGAACGACGACGTGATGTCGGCCCCGTCGATGAGCCAGAACTGCACCGCCGCCGCGGCCGTGAACAAGGCCGAGAAGATGGCCGCCCCGCACAGCACCGTGAGCACGACCAGGACCATGTCGGCGGCGGTCCAGCGGATGCCGAGATGCGCCATGACGACCACCGCGATGACGATGCCGGCCGCGGTCCGCCCGAGCCGGCGCAGCGACAACTCGGCGCTGATGAGCTGCGGCAACACCGGTAGCGGCCGCAGCAGGAAAGCGTCCAGGGTCCCGGTGCGCAGATATCCCGGCAGCGCGTCGAGGTGCCCGAAGACCAGATCGGCCAGGCTCATCGAGATGTGCCCGAGCGCGAAGACGAGGATCGCGGCGCGGAAGGTCAGGCCGCCGAGGGCGGGCACATTCGCGAACACGACGTACATCTCGCAGAGCCCGCTGACGGTCGCCCCGACGCTCGCGAACAGTTCGATCCCGAACGACCCGCGATAGACGGTCTGCGCCCGGACATGCAGGCGCGCCAATGTCAGATAGGGGCCGCTAACCACCCTGGATCACCAGCTTCCGCGCCCCGAGCGCGAAGATCCCCCAGCCGAGGCCGAGCAGGGCTCCAAGCCAAAGGGCCTGTGTCAGTACCGTCGAAAAGCCGCCCTTCCCGGTGATGACGTCGATCGGCGCCTGCAGCAGCGAGGGGAACGGGGTGCAGTCGGCGACCACGGCCAGCCAGTGCGGGAACCAGCGCACCGGCACCACCAGTCCACAGAGGACACCGGAGAGCACCAGGTACAGGGTCATCGGCCCGCGCAGGTCCAGCAGCCAGAACGCGGTCAGGTTGACCAGCCACCGGCACGCGAACGACAGCGCGCTGGCGATCGCGACGCTGACCGCGCCGAGCAGGTACGGTCCCGGCGTGTGCGGCAGCGTCAGCCCGGTGATCAGGGCGCCCATCAGCAGCGGCGGCACGCACCGGGGGAGCAGGGAGTAGACGGCGCGGCCCAGGTCGGCGGCGAGGTAGGCCAGCATCGGATCGACCGGGCGGGCCAGGTCCACCGCGATGTCGCCGGAGCGGATCCGCTGGGCCAGCTCGGTCCAGGTGAACAGCTGGACCGGGCCGATGAGGGCCTGGCCGAGCCACACGTAGGTGGCGGTCGTGGCGATGTCGTAGCCGGCCAGCGCGCCGCCCGCGGTGCCGACGACGGCGATCATGACGGCCGAGCGGATCAGGCCGAAGACGCAGTTGGTGAACGCGGCGCCGAGCGCGGCGGTGCGATACGCGGACCAGCGGCGGAAGCCGAGCACGAAGAGGGTCGCGTACACCGGTGGGATTCTGTCAGCTCGCGAGCGGCATCTCGACCGGATTTGGGCCGGCCTCCCGCCAGTGGCGCAGCATCGGGGTCACCGGCCAGCCGAGCTCGCGCTCCCGGTAGGCGGCGTCGGCGCAGCGGGCGGCCCAGCTGGCCCGGCTCCGGCGGATGTTCCGGCCGCGCTCGTCCTCGCCGTCGCCGTCGCCCAGCAGCTCGTCGCGGAGTTCGAAGAGGACGGCGGCGGCGTGCTCGAACGCCGGCACCTCCCGCGTCCGCTCGTCCAGCCCGGCCATCCAGTCCAGGTCGCGGCCCGCGCACACGGTGCAGTCGCAGGACCAGAGCAGCGGGTCGGGGCGGGACCGTTTGGCGCGCTGGATCGCGCTGATGCGGCGGTACGACATCGTCGGTTTGAAGATCGTCGCCGGCGGTCGCGGCCCGGCCGGTCTCCGCATCGGTACGGCATCGCGCGGGGCCAGGTGCCGCAGAGCGCCGGTGGTCCCGACAGCCGCCGCGACCGCACCGTGACACAGCGCTCCGAGGGATGACAGATCAGAGCGCAACAGCAGCGTGGGTACTGCGCAGCCGAGCACCTCCAACAGCCCGGCCACGCATCCGGGCAGTGCGAACGGGTCGCCGCGGGCCTCCAGGACGAGTGCGATCGGGACCCCGGCGTCGCGGACGTGGTTCGTGAGGGCGGTGCGGTGCAGGCGGTCGCGGAGCCAGTCCGGGTGCAGCGGCAGGACCGCGATGCCGTCGGGGATCGCCATCGTCCGGTGCAGGATGCTGACCAGGCCCGGCTCGTCGCCGCTGTCGACGTAGCCGGAGTCGGTGAGCACCGGCAGCCCCAGCTCTCGCTGCCGGCGCAGCCACCGCGGGTTGAACGGGGCGCTGGCCGGCAGCCGGTTCTGCCCCGCGTAGCGGGCCGCGTCGAGCAGCAGCGGCGTCTCGAGGTGCTGCTGGCGCCGCAGGTGGGCGGCGGTCGCGAGCAGCCCCTGCTCGTCGTGGCGGTACGGGGCGATCACCAGCCCCGCGTGCGGCCGCTCGGCGATCGGGGCACAGCGCAAGGCCTGGTTCGCGGTGCAGTACACGAAGAGGCTGCGCGCGCTGAGCATGGTTCGCCGGTCCCATCACAGTCGGTACATCGAGCGTAACCGATCGTGTGGAATTCACGAACGTTCATGTTTTGCCGGGCTGACGCCCGCGGCCCGGCTGCTCGGGCGCGGGCGTGTCGCGGGATGTGGCATCGCTGAGGTCCGTCGTCGACGGAGGCCTAGCTGACGCGCTCGGCCTGGCCTTTGCGCTCGGCCTGGTTTTGCGCTCGGCCTGGTTTTGCGCTCGGCCTGGCTTTGCGCTCGGCCCGGTTCGCGGTCTCCCTCGGGGGCGGTCAGCGGCCGCAGTCGACCAGGATCGTGGTCGCGGCGGAGGCGGCGCTCGGCTGCGTCACGGCGATGCGCACCTGGTGCTGGCCCCGGACCGGGCTCACGTTGGCCTGGGTCGTCTTCGTGAACGTCGTGCCCGACGCGGTGTCGCGGACGGTCGTCGCCTCATTGATCGTGTACCGGACCGCGAGCCCCGGCTCGCTCAGCGTCAGCTTCACCGTGATGCGGGTGTTCATCGAGCCCCGGCAGCTGGGGAACTCGTCCGGGTCGGCGCTCACCGTCACCGAGACGACCCGCGGCGGCCCCGGTGTCGTCGGGGGGGCCGAGCTCGGCCGGGCCGAACTCCTGCTGGCCGAGGGGCGGGCCGACGCCGAGGTCCGCAGGACGGTCGCGGGCGGGGCGATGGTGGTGTCCGGGTCCTCGGGGACCACCGGCTGCGGCGTGTTGCGGGCCGCCGGTGGCCGCGGCCGCGGATCGTCGCCGGTGGTCAGCGCGGCCAGCGCGGTCCCGACCGACAGCACGATCACCAGCGCGCCGCCGGCGAGCAGCCAGGCCGTGCGCCGCGAAAGGCCCTCCGGCGGTGGTGCCGGAAAGCCGTCAGGTTCCCCCGGTAACCCGTCCTCCTCTGAGCCGGGTCCGGTCATGGATTTCCTGGGAATGAGGGCTTGGGCCGCTTGGTGGTCGGCCGCGGGTCCGGCTTCGTGGTCTGCGTCCCCGGCTTGGTCGTGGTCGTCCCGGGCTTGGTGGTGGTGCCCGGCTTGGTCGTCGTCGCGCCGCCGCCGGGGATCTCGGTGTTCGTGAGCTGCGGCCACGACTGGCTCGCCTGCGGTTCGCCGGTCGGTGCGGGCGCCGACCCGGGCGCCGAGCTCACCGCGGACGACTCCGGGTTGGCCGCGGCCGGCGTGGTCTCGGGCGCCCCGCCGGTCATGCTCAGCGCGGCCACGACGATGCCGATGATCAGCAGCAGCGCGACGCCTCCACCGGCCACCAGGATCTTGGTGTTGCGGTCCATCGGGCCGCCGACCGGTTCCTCGTCCTCGGGCCGCGGTGGCAGTTTGATCTCGCCCGTGTACTCACCGTAAATGAACCGGGGCAGGCCGTCGCGCGTGGCATCGTCGTCGGTCATTCGACCACCTTCCAGCAGCTTACGGTCACGCACCTAAGACGTGGTGCACCCGGCGTCGCGTTGCCGTCCGCCCTCCGTCGCTCCCTCGGCACTCGGGCATCCTAGCGAACGCGAGAGCTTTTCTAAGGCTTGGCTCGGTCCCGGGACTGTGACCTACGCCTTCGTGCAGGCGTTGGTGAAGGTCAGCGAGTCGGTCGTGGTGCCCGGGCTGGTCACGCTCAACGTCATCGGGAACGAGTAGCGGCGGCCGCTGTCCACGCGCATCCGGTAGGTGTCGGTGTAGTTCCCGTTCGGCCCCGCGGTGACCGTCTTGGCGGCCTTCCCGGTGGTCGCGTAGGTCACCGCCGTCCCCGGCCCGTTCGTGGTGATGGTCACCGTGACCTCGACGTCGATCCCGTTGCCGGTGCACGGCCCGTTGTAGGTCGCCGGGTTCAGCCCGATCTTGGCGGAATTGACGGTGGGCGACTTCGGCGGCGTCGGGCTGGCCGGCTTGGTGGTCTTCGGAGCCTTGGTCATGCCCCGGACCGAGGGTGTAGCGCTCGGTGACGGCGAGGTGTCACTGGGCGACGGACTGGGGTCGGTCCCGGTCAGCACGGCGTCGTCGCTGGGGGAGGCGGCCGCGCCTTGCGCCGCCTGATCGGGCTCGTCGGTGCTCCCGCCGCCGTGCCCGAGGAACCCGATCACGATGAGGAACGCGAGCACCCCGGCGCCGATGAGCGCGGCCACCTTGATCTCGGACTTCATCTGCATCCGCTGCGGCCCGGCCGGCGCCTTGGAAGCGCTCGCCGCGGCCACCGCACCCGCCGCCGCGGCCCCGGCGGGCACCAGCGGGTGCTCCTTGGTGACCTCCTCGTCCGGCCCGGCCACGCCGGCTGGTCCCACTGCTCCCGCGGCCTCGCCCGGCTGTGCCGCCGCTCCGGCCGCCGTCGGCCCCGCCCCGGCCGCTTCTCCCGCTCCGACCGCTCGTCCCGCTCCGGCCGCCGCGTGCTCTGTTCCAGCCTCTGTGCTTGCTGCCCCGGCCGCCGCGTGCACCGCCCCGGCCGCCAGGTGCGCTCCGGCCGGCTCGGTCGTTGCTCCGGCCGGCTCCGCATTCCCTTCGCCTGGCGCTGTTGTCGCTCCGGCCGGCTCCTCCCACCACGCCTCTTCGGCGGGCGGCGGCTCCACGCCCGCGGCGACCGAGAGGGCGGTGCGGGCGGCGTGGGCGGACGGCCGCTCGGCGGGGTTCTCGGCCGTCAGCGCGGCCACGAGCTCGGGGGCGGCCTCGGGGGAGGCGAAGGCCAGGGTGGCGCCGAGGGAGTACAGATCGCCCTCCGGCCCGCCCTCGCCGCTGCTGCGCCGCTCCGGCGCGACGAACGTGGGGTCACTCAGCGGCAGCTTGCTGTCGAGCATGGCGGCCACGGCGAAGTCGGTGAGCTGGGCCGAGCCGTCGGGCAGCAGCAGGACGTTGGCCGGCTTGACGTCACCGTGCGTGATCCCGGCCGCGTGGGCGGCCTGGAGCGCATCGAGCAGGACCAGACCGAGCCGGGCGCCTTCGGCCGGGGCCAGTGGACCCTCGACCGCGACCCGCTCGCCGAGCGAGCGGCCGTCGACGAGATCCATGACGATCCACGGCCCGTCGTCGGTGGTGATGACCTCGTGAACCTTGACGATCGCCGGGTGCTCCACGCGTCCGGCGGCGCGGGCCTCACGGTTGACCCGCTCGCGCTCCACGGTCGTCATCAGCTCCGGGAGGCGTACCTCCTTGACCGCGACCATCTGCTGTTGCCGCAGGTCACGGGCCCGCCACACGATGCCCATGCCGCCTGCGCCGATCGCGTAGTCCAAGCGGTACCGGTCCGCCAGCGTCTTCAAGATCAGATCCCGCCCAAGCTCGACTTCAAGGACATCTCAGCATGTTTGCGCCCGCATTGGAGGTCGGGCAATCGGTCGGTTCACTCTGTCGTATAGGACCCCGTGAGTCGAACTTCCTCGATGTCAAGTTTCCCTTGCAGCTGCCGCAGCACAACATCGTCGATCCGGCGTTCATCCCGGAGCCGCACGATCGTCGCCCGCTTGTGAGCCAGCAGTTCCAGCTTCAGCATTGTGTACTGTTCGTGCTCGGTCTGCTCCACCCGGTCACCTTCGTCCTCGCCGGCGTGCAGGTCCGACAGGTGCCGCTCGTACTCCTTCCGCAGCCGGGTCACCACCAGGTCGTCGGCGCCGACCTGAGCGGCGACGCGGGGCAGTGCGTCCATCGCCTCCTGCGCCGCGGTCGTCTGGGCCAGCAGCAGCTCCTGCCGCGGCCCGTCGTCCTCGGGCAGCCGGGCCCACCGTACGACGGCGGGCATGAAAAGTCCGAGCCCGAGCGTGAGCACGATGACGCCGGAGGTCACGAAGACGATCAGGTCCCGCTCGGCGACCGCGGACGGTACGGCGAGCGCCGCGGCGAGTGACACCGCGCCCCGGAACCCGGCGAACGCGCTGATCGTCCGGCCCCGCGCCCCGACCCGGAGCAGCCGCTGCCGTGGCCGCCGATCCAGCGCCCGGATCAGGTACGGCGTGGTGAAACTCCAGAGGAACCGCACCCCGACCACGGTGCCGGCCACGGCCGCGAGCACGATCGCGCTGTGGGGAAGGGTGCCGTCGTGGAGCCCGTGCACCGAGTCGGGCAGCTGCATCCCGATCAGGACGAAGAGCGCGCCGTTGAGCACGAACGTCGTCAGCGGCCAGAACGCGAATGCCTGCGTGCGGGTCCGGGCGCTGATGGTGCTCGGCCCGTACTGGCTGATCACGAGCCCGCAGGCGACCACGGCCAGCACGCCCGAGGCGTCGATGACCTCGGCCAGCAGGAACGCCAGGAACGGGGTCAGCAGACTCACGGTGTTGGCCAGCAGCGGCTCGTCGCCGATGAGCCGGCGCGCCGCGAGCGCGAGCCAGGCGGCGCCGAACCCGGCCAGCAGCCCTCCGCCGTAGGCGAGCGCGAACAGCCACCCGATCCGGCCGGTCGTGAGCTCGTCCCCGTCGATCGTCACGGCCAGGGCCAGCCCGAAGATCACCAGGGCCGTCCCGTCGTTGACGAGGCTCTCCGCCCGCAGCACCGTGGTCGTGCGCCGCGGCAACCCCCGGGCCAGCACGCTGACGGCGGTGGCATCCGTCGGCGCGACGGCCGCCCCGAGCACCCAGGCCGGCCCCCAGGCCACGCCGAGCAGGTGCGCGACGTACGCGACCCCGCCCGCGGTCGCGATCACCAGCACCGTCGCCAGCAGCCCGATCACGCGGATGTTGGTCCGGATCTCCCGCAGCGAGGTGGTGAGACTCTCCCAGTACAGCAGCGCCGGCAGGAACAGCAGCAGCACCGCTTCAGGCGGCAGCCGAACCATGGAGAGCGCCGGCACCAGCCCCAGCAGCGTCCCGATGATCAGCAGCAACACCGGCGGGGCCACTCGCACCCGCTGCGCGACGATACCCGCCACCACCAGGGCCGCACCCAGTGCCACGACAACTTCCAGCGCACCCAGGCGGCCATTCTTCAACGCGCCCGGCGTCTACGCCTCTTCAGAGGCGCGGCGAAACCCTGGGCCCGGGATCGATCGCGCGGGCCCGGGAAACTGGGCGCTGCGGTTCGCCGCCCGCAGCGCCCTCCCTGGTGTGCCGGTCAGCGCAGCGAGGGGAAGCCGCCCAGCTGCTGTTGCGCAGCCTCGGACTTGACCTGCTCCGCGGCCGCCACCACGGAACCGGCCGCCGCCTTGCGCTCGGCCACCGCGGCCACGACCTTCGGCGCCGCGAAGGAGGTGCCACTCCACGCCGCCCAGCCCGACTCGAACGTCGGGGCGTGGCGGACGAAGGTGCTGATGACGTCGGCGCCGGGCGCCACGAGCGTCACCCACGGGCCGCGGTTGCTCCAGTCGCACACGGCGCTGCCGTCGTGCGCGGCCACCGCGATGACCTTCGAGGCCCACGGCGTGCTGCCGGCCGCGAACGCCGCCGGCCAGAACGGGCGGTCGTGGATGCCGTCGTTGCCGGCCGCCGCGACGACGACCCGGTCGCCACCGGCGAGGAAGGTCGACAGCGCCGCGTTGAGGATCGCGGGCGGCTGGTCGCCGACCGAGAACCCGCCCAGCGACAGGTTGAGCACGTCCACGTCGGCCAGGCCGGTGATCGCGGCGGCCAGGTCGGCCTCGGTGCACACGCCGAAGCTGTCGAGCACCTTCACGATCCGGACCTGCGCGGCGTCGGTCGACTGGACCACGACACCCGCGATGAAGTTCGCGTGGCCGACGTCCGAGTCGAGCTCGCCATTGTTGTCACCGTCGAGGACGGTCTCGACGTTCTCGGCCGTGGCCGAGTAGCAGCCGGCCGGGAGCGGGCTGTCGAGGTACACACCGGTGTCCAGAACGACGACCCGGACGGACGATGGGCCGTCCGCCGAAGGGGCGAGCTTGGACGGCGGAGCGGTCGCCGACATCGGCGGTCCGTACGGTCCGCCGTGCGTGTACGGCGTCGACAGGAACACGTGGTTGGGCCCGACCACGGCACCGTCCGCGAGCTGCCCCCGCATCTGGCGTACGGCCGCGGCGACGTCGAGGCCGCGCGCCTTGAACCGGCGCATCCCGCGGTGCGGCTCGTCCTCGGTGACGTCACTGGCCCGGTGCCCCAGGCCGTTGAGGGTGCGGTGTGCGATCCCGGCGCCGGCGTCGGAGACGAGAATCTCGTCGGCGACGTAGCGGACCGGGCGACCGGACTGTACATCGCTGCGCAACCACGGCAATGTGGACAGGCGCGCGTCGCGGACCCGCTCCCACCGCTGGTAACGATCAATCGGTACGGACATCGAGCTCCCCCCAAGAAGGATCAACTATGAGGCCGGTGACATGAGTCGCGTACCGGACTCCGTGATACACATCCGAGCCTTTGACAGGATGCATCCATGACGGCTGCACCCGTGCTCCCCGCCGCCGACGAAGACTTGGCACAGCGGCTGCTCCCGATTGTCATGGCCGACCCGGGCAAGGCCAAGCACCTCGCTGAGTCGGCTTTGCGCGATGCCCGCCGCGACGGCGACGCCGGGCGGCAGGCGGTGGCCCTGCGTGCGCTGGGCCTGGCCGCCCAGGCCCAGCACGACGCCGGCTCCGCCGCGACCCACCTCAAGGCGTCGATCTCCGTCGCCCGCCGGCACGGCCTGCGCGTGCACGAGGCCGAGGCTCGGATGAGCCACGCGCTGATCCTCGACGACCTCGGCCGGACGAGCGCCGCACTCAAGGAGATCGACCGCGCCGTAGCTGAGCTTCACGGGCACCGGCGGGCCCGGGCGATCATGCAGCGGGCGCTGATCCTCTGGCGGCTCGGGTTCGACCGGCAGGCGATGGAGCTGTACCGCTGGGCCCTCCGTGCCTTCCGGGAATCCGGCGACCAGGTGTGGGAGGCGCGAACCCTGACGAACCGGGGTGTCCTGCACGGGTACCGAGGAAATCTCAAACAGGCCGAAAACGATCTGCGGGCCGCGCAGACGCTCTACAACCGGCTCGGCATGGCCACCGCCGCGGCCCAGGTCGAGCACAACCTCGGCTTCGTCGCGGCCCAGGCCGGCGACGTCCCCACCGCGCTGGCCCGCTACGACCGCGCCCACGACCGGCTGTGGAGCACCGGCGCCGCCGCGATCGGCCTGCTCGACCGGGCCGACCTGCTGCTCTCGGTGCGGCTGCTGCCCGAGGCCGAGTCCGCCATCCGGGCCGCCATCGACGCCTGCACCGACGGCCACCTCGACTCGGTGCTCGCCCAGGCCTACTTCATGCTCGCCCGGCACGGTCTCGCCGCCGGCACGCCGGACGAGTCCAAGACGGCGGCCGCCACTGCCCGCCGGGTGTTCCACCGGCAGGGACGCACCGTGTGGAGCGCCCGGGCGAAGGTCGCCGAGATCGCCTCCGTCATCGCGCTCGGCAAGGCCAACCGGGGCACGCTACGCGAACTGCGCTCGGTCGCGGCGCACCTGCTCGAGGCCGGCTGGCTGCAGCCCGGCTGGGACGCGCTGCTCGACGCCGCTCAGCTCGCGGTCGACCTCGGTGAGCTCTACACCGCCCGCGAGTTGCTCACCGAGGCGGGCGGCGCGGCCAAGCTCGGCCCGGCCCCACTGCGGGTGCGCTGGTGGCACATCCGCGCTCGGGTCGAGCTGGCCTCCGGGGCCGTCGCGGAGTCGGTGCGGGCGGCCAACTCCGGCCTGCGCCAGGCCGACTCCTACCGGGCCAGTCTCGGCGCCACCGAGCTGCGCGTGCGCGGTAGCGCCGAGATCGTGGCCCTGGCCGGCCTGCGGCTGCGGCTCGCCCTCCAGCACGGCGGACCCGCCTCGGCCCTGGCCTGGGCCCAGCGGTGCCGCTCCGCCGCCCTGTCGCTGCCGCCGACGCACCCGTCCACGGACCCGGTCGTGGCCCGCCACCTGGTGGAGCTGCGGCGGATCAACGGCGAGCTGACCGCGGCGCCGACCGGCCCGCAGCGCACCAGCCGCCTGCTGCGACGCCAGCGCGTGCTGGAGGCCGAGATCCGCCGCCGCTCCTGGCGGGCTCCCGGTTCTTCTCCCAACGCTGTGGAGTTGTCAATCCCGAACCTGGCCACAGCGCTGGGGGAGCGGGTGCTCGTCGAGCTCCTCGACATCGACGGGCACCTGCATGCCCTCGTGGTGCGCGGGCGCAAGGTCACGCATCGCATCGTCGGGGAGATCGACGCGGTGCGGGCCGAACTGGAGTCTCTACGGTTCGCCCTGCACGCTCAGGTGCTGGGCCACGCCGCGGACGGCGAGCGACTCGAGCGGCGCGCGGAGGCCCTCGACCGGCTCCTGCTCGGTCCGATCGCCGACCTCATCGGCGACGGCCCGCTGGTCCTGGTGCCGACCGGAGCCCTCCATGCGCTGCCGTGGTCGATGCTACCCAAGCTGCGGGGAAGATCGCTTACGGTTGCACCGTCAGCGACGATCTGGCTGCGGTGCGTGATGTCGTCCACTGTGGACGGCAAGTTGGTGCTGGTCGGGGCCCACTCCGCGGAGCAGGCGGGGGATGAGGTGCGGGAGATCGCGGCCGACCGATCGGGCGCCACGGTGCTGGCCGGGGACCGGGCGGGCGTCCAGTCGGCGCTGACCGCGCTCGACGGGGCCGCGGTCGGGCACATCGCCGCGCACGGGGAGTTCCGCGTCGACAACCCGCTCTTCTCGTTCCTCATGCTCGCCGACGGCCCGCTCACCGTGTACGACCTGACCGCCCTGCGCCGCCCGCCCGCGCTGCTGGTGCTTTCCGGCTGTGACACCGGCCTGGCCGCCGTGCACCCCGGTGATGAGCTCATGGGCCTGGTCGCAGCCCTGCTCAATATGGGTACCGCAACCGTCATCGCGAGCACGGGACCCGTCGACGACGGCGCGACCCGCCACCTCATGCGCGCGTTCTACGGTCACCTGGCCACCGGCCTCGGCCCGGCCGCCGCGCTCGCCGCCGCCCAGTCCGCGGCCGACCAGCGCGACCGCGCCAGCGCCGACAGCTTCGTCTGCTTCGGGGCGGGCTGAGCCGAGCGGTCATCTTTGAATCACGAAATGTGATCGCTTGTTGATCAAGCTCGGAATTGTCGGACCCCCGGCCTACGATGTCGCCCGTGACCCGACGCCGTGCTCGCACCCCGCTCGCCATCCTGGTGGCGCTGCTGGTGCTGGGTGCGCTCGTGGCGTGGGGCGTCGGCGGCGCGCTCGGTCTGCGCTTCGACCGGGCCGCGATCCCGGTCGAGCGGCCCTTGGTGGCCGACGTCGGTGCCTCCGCACCCGTCGCGATCGGATCGATCTCGGTGCCGACGTCGCCGCGGCTGAGCCTGGCCGCCACCGCACTCGCCGATGCCGTTGTCGCCCGCGGCGCGCCCCGGCCCGTGATCGGCTCGGAAGGGTCGGGCGATGTAGCAGTACACCTGGATCCAGCACTTTCTCCCGGTTCTTATAGGTTGGACGAACCGCTCGCCCTCACCGGCGGCGACGAGGCGGGTGCGGCCGCCGGGCTCTACGCGCTGGCCGACCGCGTCCGCTCGGGCCAGGCGCTGGTGCCGGTCGAGCAGAAGGGCAGCGTCGTCACGCCCCGCCTCGGCCTGCGCCTGACCGATGCCGGGTCGGTCGGCCGGGAGCCGGATGTCGCCGCGTTCGCCGCCGGCACCGACTACTCGCTCAACACCGACGTCGTCGGCGGCGCGCTGCTGCCCCGGGCGCCGTGGGTCGACCAGATCGCCGTCGAGCGGATCTCCCGGCAGTTCCACCAGTTCGTCGAGCACGCGCTCGCGCAGGGGTACAACGGGATCGTCCTGCCGGGGTTCCTGGAATACATCACGTTCTCGCGGGTCGGCGACGGGTTCACGGTCTACGACCGCAACGACGATCACGTAGCCCGCGCGCGGGCGCTGATCGCCGCGTTCGCACCGGTCTTCCGCTATGCGGCGGAGATGGGCATGAAGGTGTACTTCCTCACCGACATGCTCGCGCTGTCGCCCCCGTTGGAGCGGTATCTCGAGAAGACCTACGGCGGCCTGAAGGTCGAGGATCCGCATTTTTGGCGGGTGTACGCCCTGGGCCTGGCCGAGCTCTTCGAGCGCATGCCGTTCGTCAGCGGCCTCATGATCCGCGTCGGCGAGGGCGGCGACGTCTACAAGCAGCCCGGCTGGGACTACGAGTCGCGCATCGCTGTGACCACGCCGCAGGCCGTGCGCACGATGCTCACGTCGCTGCTGCAGGCGGCCGGTGATGCGGGCCGCGACATCATCTTCCGCACGTGGACGGTCGGCGTCGGCGCGGTCGGGGATCTGCATACCGACCCGGGCGCCTACGACGAGGTCCTCGGCGACGTGGACAACGCGCATCTGATCGTGTCGACGAAGTACACCCTGGGGGATTTCTATAGCCATCTGCCCTTCAACTCCACGCTGGAGAAGGGCGGTCAGCGGCGGATCGTGGAGTTCCAGAGCCGGCGGGAGTTCGAGGCGTTCGGGTCCCTGCCCAACGACCTCACCGGCCTGCATCAGCAGGCGCTGCAACGGTTCCTGGCCGCCAACCCGCACATCGAGGGCGTGTGGACGTGGACCCAGGACGGAGGCCCGCTGCGGGCCGGCCCGATGACGCTGCTGCTGCGCTCGGGGTTCTGGCAGCTGTACGACCTCAACTCCTATGCGCTCGGCCGGCTCGCCTGGGACCCGGCGACCCCCGCGGCCCAGATCACCGCCGACTGGGCCCGCCAGACGTTCTCCGACGACCCGGCCACCGTCACCGCCGTGTGCCGGATGATGGCCATGTCCCGGGAGGCGATCACCAAGGGCCTCTACCTGGGCCCCTACGCCGACGACAAGGTCGAGGCCCTCGGCCTCGCGCCGCCCCCGATGATGTGGATCTTCGAGTGGGACATCGTCACCGGCGACTCCGCGGCCCTCGACAGCATCTACGCCGTCAGCCGCGACCACATCGAGCAGACCATCGCCGAGGGCGACCGCGCCGTGGCCCTGGCCGCGTCGATGCAGGAGACGATCGCCGCCACCGACCCGGCGACGTGGCGCGACGCAACGCTGCGCGCGAAGCTGCTCGACGCCCTCGCGTATGAGACGGACCTGTTCCGGACGCTCGGCGCCTACCGCACCATGTTCCTGCGCCACGCCCAGTGGCTCGACACCGGCTCGGCCTCGGCCCGCACGGCGTGGCAGGCGGCGGAGCAGCAGTACCGCAAGGCCCGCGACACGCACGTGGCCCGCTACGGCGGCGACGTGGACCTCCCCGCGTACAACTTCACGGCCGCCGACATCGGCGCCGCCCGCGCGGACCGCGACCCGCTGATGTCCGTCCTGGCCCGGGTCCTGCTCGGCCTGGTGGTGCTGCTCCTGCTGGTCGGCCTGGTCGGCCGCTCGACCGGCCTGCGCGCCCTCTGGCTCGGCGCGACCCGCCCGTGGCGCCTGGCCGACCTGACGCCGCTGCCCAACCGGCTCGACCGGGTGCTGGTGATCGCCATACCGGCCGCCGCCCTCATCCTGTCCCGCCTGGTCTACACGTGGTTCGCCGCCCCCGCCCACCTCGTGATCTCGCTCGGCGGCTGGCTCCTCTTCGCCGTGACCGCCCGCATCCTGACCGGCCGCCGCGACCCGTTCCACCTGTGGGCCGCCATCGGCGGCGTCGCCATGCTCCGCACCGCGATCCTGCTGGCCGCCATGATCCTGCGCGGCCCGGGCGGCTACTGGTTCGCCTTTTGGACCGACCCGGTGCGCCGCTCGATCTACGTGTGCGTAGCGTTCGCGGCCTTCGCCTGGCTGTTCGTGGCCGTGGCGCTGGTCCTGCGCGACCGCTACTCGATGCCGCGCCGCCGGACCCTGGCCGTGCTCCTGGCCGCCGCTGGCACGCCCCTGCTGCTCCTCGGCGCCCTGGTGGCGGCGCTGGGCCTGGAACGGGCCCTCACGATCTGGAACGACCAGATGGCCCTGCTGCCATGGGGCCTGTCCCGGATCCTCGGCATCACGGTGTATCTGGGCATCCCGACGTACCTGCCGGAGCTGGCCACCGCCCTGGGCGCGATCCTCCTGGCCGCCGCGGCCATGCTGTCCTTCCGGAGAGCGAAACACGCCTTCAACCCGCCCCGCCCCGCCCTCCCGGCCGGCCCGTCCGCACCCCACCGCGACGACAACGAACCACCCCGCCCCGCCGAGCCCACCGAACCGATCGCCCTACCCGCCCTCCCAATGCGCCGTCGCCCCCTCCCACTGCCATCCCGCCTACCGTCAACCGACCCCGACAACCCAGCGTCGACGCCTCCACCCCCACACCGCCCCCGCCACTCCCTCTGACCCGCACCCGCTACCCCGCCGGCAGGTGTGCGTCCACAGCATGCAGCGCCGCGTGTTCGCCGCTGTGAACTCCGCTGCGTTGGTGAGCCGTGCTGGTTCCGTTGGTCGCGCTGCGCCGGTTTGCCGTGTGCTTCCGCTCGGCGGGCGCGCGTCCGCCGCATGCAGCACTGCGCGTCCGCCGCATGCAGTGCCGCGTGTTCGCCGCTGTGAACCCCGCTGCGTTGGCGAGCCATGCTGGTTCCGTTGGCCGCACGGCGTTCGTTTACCGTGCGCTTCCGCTGGCCGCCGCGGTTTGTTCGGCGGGACTGATTTGGTGGCCGTGCTGGTGGCTGGTGGGCGCGGGTCGGGTGCGGGTGGTCCGGTCGGCGGGGGTCAGCGTCGGGCGGCGGTGGTGGCCAAGGTCCAGGTCACGGCGTCTTCGGCCAGGGCGGCTGGTAGGGCGGCCCAGTGGCGGTCGGCGGCGAAGGAGCGCCAGCGGGCTCCGGCGTAGCTTCCGGCTACCGCGCCGGCGGCGGCGGCCAAGGCGGGGACTATCGGGTTGGCGCCCTCGCGGCGGGCCAGGAACGTGGCGGCGGCGCCGGCGAAGAGGAGGCGGCCGGCCAGTGGGGCGGCGGACAGGCGGCTGGGGGCGTTGGGGAGTTTGTCCACCACGAACTCGCCCGCGGCGGCGGCGGTCGTGGCCAGTTTCCAGGCTCGGGAGCCGCTGCCGAAGGCTACGGCGGCGGGGGCGGCCAGGCTGCGGCCACCGGCGGCGGCGCCTAGCAGAGCGGAGCGAGCGATCAGCCACATGACGGCGACGCTACCCGGCCTCCCGGGCTCGCAAACGTCTTCCGCCCTCGCGGGGACATCGCGGAGATTCAACGTGGTCACCGCCGCCGGTTCAACGTGGTCGCCGCTGTCGGTTCCACGTGGTCGCCGTCGGAGATTCAACGTGATCGCCGCCGCCGGTTCCACATGGCCGCCGCCGCCGGTTTTACGTGGTCGCCGCCGCCGGTGACGGAGGCTGAAGGGCTCTACGCGTAACGGGTCAGCGTAGGGCTGGGACTCCCTCGGTGGTCAGGGCTCGGACTATCGCCTCCGGGGAGGACATAGCGGCGATCTCCACCTGGATCCAGGCTGCTGCGCTGGCGAAGTCCGGGTCTTCCACCAGGCGTGGGAGGTGGGTACGGACCGCTTGCTCCGCTGCGGCCGGGACCGGGGTGGCCGCCGTCAACGCGGCGCCCGCGTGAGTGATTTCGCCTTCCGGGGGTGCGGTCGGCTCGGTCGAGAGGATCAGTTGGGGGAGGCCGTGACCCAGGGCCGGCAGGAGCACGCCGGGGCCGCCGGAGGAGATCAGGGCCGCGCAGTGGGGGAGTACCTCGGCGTCGGGGAAGTTGGTGGCGATCAGGACGTTTGCGGGCTGGGGGCCGAACGATGACGGGTCGGCTTCCAGGAGGAGGTTGATCGGCTGGTTGCGGAGCGCGCTCAGGATCGCGGCGGCGTCGGCTGGGGATTGGGGGCGGGCCAGGACTGTGTTGCGGTGTGGCAGGGCTCGCATCGGGGGTGCGGTGCCGCGGCTCACCGTCGTCGGGCGTAGGTCCAGGGTGTTCGTCCAGATCCGTTCGCCCTGGCGGCGCAGCGTCGGCGGGCACACGTCCAAGTAGGTGACGTCCCGGGCCGCGTCCACCGACGTCGACAGCAGGCCCCAGCGGGCCAGCAGGCCGTCCAGGTGCAGGGCGTAGGCGTTCCACAGGACCATCGGCGGCATGATGCCCAGGCCGTGCACCACGTGCCTGGCTCCGGTCGCCGCCGCCGCTACCGCGCCGGCCACCTCGGCGGTGTCGGAGACGATCAGGTCGGGGCGCCAGGCCTCGGCTCTCGGCAGCAGGTCTTCCGTCCGGCGGGCGGCGGAGCTGGCGAAGAACGCGGCTCGTTCGGCGGCCGTGCCACCCCGGCTGAAGGGGGCGTTGGCGGCGCCTATCGGCCAGGTTTCCAGACCCAGGCCGGTGGTCAGGCCGGCGCCGGTGGCGATGACCACGTGGTGGCCCGCCGCCCGCGCAGCCACCGCCAGTGGCCGGATTGTCGCGACATGTCCGGACAAAGGGCACGCGCTGAACAGGATCCGCATACCGAGCGCACGGACCCTGCGGCCGGGTGGTTCAACGCTGTCGGATAGCTGTCACCGGCGGCGGGCCAGAACAGTCAGCGACACCGGCTCAAGTGGCGGCGAGTCGGCCGGCGGCGGCTTTCGGGCGGCGCGAGCCCATCGACGACCGGTCCCATCGGCGCGGCGGACCACAGCGACGCCGGCCAACGTGGGCAGGCCGGCGTCGGCGGCGGACCACAGCGAAGCCGGCCAAGGTGGACGGGCGGCGCAAGGCTCATCGGCGGCGGACCAGGGCGACGCCGGCCAAGCCCAGCAGGCCCGCGCCGGCGGCGGCGATCAGGCCGTGGTGGTGGGAGGCCCACAGCTGCGGCGAGCGGGGCTTGGCCTTGGCGTCGAAGTCGCCGTGCGCGCCGAAGTCGGTGTGCTCGTCGGCCGGGTCCCACAGGTTCTCGGGCTGGTTCGGGTCGCGGGGCTGCGCGGTCTGCTGAGAGTCGTAGCCGGTACGGGCCAGGTAGCGCTCCAGCAGCGCCGGGATGAACTTGTCGGCGATCAGGGTGCCGACCGTTGACGCGCCCACCCAGTATTCGCGGCGGCGGGGGTTGTCGGCCGCGTAGACCACGGCCTTCGCGGCGAGCTCCGGCTGGTAGATCGGGGGGACGGGCTGGGCGTGGCGGCCGAGGCGGGAGCGGACCCAGTCGAACTGTGGGGTGTTCACCGCCGGCATCTGGACCATCGTCACGTGCACGTCGCGCTTGTCGTGCAGGAGCTCCACGCGGACGGACTCGTTGAAGCCCTGGATCGCGTGCTTCGCCCCGCAGTACGCGCTCTGCAGCGGAATGCCGCGGTACGCGAGGGCCGAGCCGACCTGGACGATCGCACCGCGGTTGCGGGGGAGCATGCGCTCGAGGGCGACGCGGGTGCCGTAGACGTAGCCCAGGTATGACACCTCGGTGACGCGCTTGAACTCGTCCGGGTGGACCTGCATGAACGGTGCGAAGACCGACGTGAAGGCGTCGTTGACCCAGACGTCGATCGGGCCCAGTTCGTTCTCCACGCGGGTGGCGGCGGCGTCGAGGGCGGCGAAGTCGGCCGCGTCGACCTGGATCGGCAGCGCCTCGCCGCCCAGGTTCTCCACGTCCTCGGCCGCGGCCTTCAGGCCGGCCTCGCCGCGGGCCAGCAGGGCGACCGAGGCGCCGCGCTTCGCGAACTCCCGGGCCGTGGCCCGGCCGATGCCGCCGCTGGCCCCGGTGATGACGACGACCTGCCCAACGCCCTGATGCCTCATGTCGGTCTCGTACCCGCCCGCACCGTCTCAGTAACAACCGGAGAGCGCTCTCCGGGCAAAAACCGAACCAGAGGCATTCACCCCCTTGACAGCAAGGCCATACACGAGGAACGCTTCAGAGAGCGCTCTCTCAACCGCGATCGGCACGATGATCGAGGGTCAGTGATCAAGCGGGTGGAGCTGCGCATCAAGGACCCCCTGAGGGCGGGGGAGTGGCGGGCCGCGCACACCAGTTGGCGGAGTGCGCGGCCCGTCCTTGTCAAGAGCCGAAGTCCAAGCCGAAGTCCAACCCGAGGTCCAAGCCGAAGTCCGAGCCGAAGTCCAAGCCGAGGTTCAGGTTGCAGTGCGAACGAAAGCTCAGCTCAGCACCGCCTGATCGGCGGCCTCCCGGCCCGACTCCCAGCCCTCCCGGCTGTCGACCCGGCTCCCGCGGCCGCGAACCGTGCGGGGGAAGATGCGGGTCATCGTCTCGCGGACCTGTTCGTCGCGTGAGCGCAGTACCGGCAGAAAGCTCTTGTCCGTAGCCTGCTCCAAAGCCAGCTCCGTGGCCCGGGCCAGCCGCTCCCCGATGCGGACCGCGTAAGCGACGAGGAACGACTGGCGAAACGCCTTGAGCCGGGCCCGGCCCGCCTTGCCCCCGGGTGGCTCGGCCTTCGCCATGGCCCGGCCCGCCTGCACGAGCAGCGAGGTGTAGAGCAGGTCGACGGCGTCGATGTCGGCGTCGAACCCGAACACCGTGGTGAAGCCGAGGTCGGGCGACCACACGGTGTGGCAGCGGTTCGCGTCGGCGACGGCGCTGAGCAGCGACGCCTTCTCGCCCTCGTACGGGTGGTCGACCCCGATCCGGCGCGCGAACGGCACCACGTCGGTGCGCTCGCCCCGGCCGGCCAGCAGGGCCTCGTCGATCGCGTGCCGGGCGATGAGCTCCTGCGCCTTGGCCGTGTAGGTCTCGGCCTCGGCCGGGTAGGTCGTCGACTCGGCCTTGGCCAGCAGCGCCCGCACCCGGTCGAGCAGCCGATCGTCGACGGCCGAAGCCCCCGGACGGGCCGCCGCGGCGGTCTTCAGGAACGGCACCAGCACCTCGATCGACGGCAGCTCGGCCAGCTCCGTCAGCAGACCCAGCAGGTCGTCGACGACGGAGATCCGGTCCCGGCGGCGCTTCGCGGTGAGCTCGGACACATACCGCTCGTCGGCGCTCCACCACACCCGGGCCTCGAGCTCGTCGGCCTGCGCGAGCCAACGGTCGTCGATTGTTCTTCGATCCAACCCCCGCAGTTGTACTGCTATAGCGTCGACAACCGCTAGACCGAGCACCGGCCGGTCGGTGCCGCCGCGGCGCACGACGGCCCGGTGGAGCTCGGCCGGCTGCCAGCCACCCCGCCACAGCCGCGCGGTGGCGTCGATCAGGGCGGCGAAGAGGGCCGGGTCGATCTCGGCCGCGGGGGCGACGGCGAGCAGGTCGAGCCCGCTCTCATAGGGAACCGCCCCGCGCACGAGGTCCTCGATCTGCCGGCGGGCGCTGTCCACCGCGCCAAGGCTACTGCGCGTAGCGGCCGTCCGGCGCACCGCCCGAGCGTTGCCCCGATCACGTGGAGCGACCGGCGAGAAGCCTGGACCGCCATCGGGGCGCCACCACCGCTGCGACCCAGCAGCGCCGGCTCGGAAGCGACCGGGGAGAAGCCTGGACCGCCATCGAGGGCGCCACCACCGTCGCGATCCAGCGGTGCCGGCCCAGGCCGGAGCCGCGTGTTGCCGGTCGCCTCAACGGCGGTCGGGCGCGGCGAGTTTCGCGGGCTCGTACGCGTAGAGCCAGGCGGTCGCCTTCTCGTAGACCATCGGCACGAAGATCCGCATCATCGCGGCCTGGAGCCGGCGCTTGAGCGGGCCGGACCGCTTCGCGTTGCGATTGTCCTCGGCGGTCCCGAGGACCTTGGTGATCCGGGGCCGGCGGTCGGCGTCGTAGCGTCGCAGCGCCTCCGCCACCGAGGGCGCCGCCTGGAGCGCGGCCGCCAGCGCGAGCGCGTCCTCGATCGCCATGGACGCGCCCTGGCCGGCGCCGACCGGGTGCGCGGCGTCGCCGATGATGACGATCCGGTCGCTGTGCCACGTCGTGACCGGGTCCAGCACGTGCATGATGGTCGTGGGCTGCAGCGACGTGGTGGCGGCGAGGATTGCGGCCGGCACGGCCTCATCGCAGTACAACCGGGAAAGCTCCTGCAGTCGAGTGGCGTCGTCGATGCCTCGGCGTGCGGGGGTCACCGGCGAGCTGACCTGCGCCGACCACCACACCTCGGCCCCCGCGCGCAGGTGCAGGAACGCGCCGTTGCGCGCGAACGTCAGGTTGAACACGCCCGGGTCGACGCCGTCGAGCTGCGACACGCCCGACACGCTGAAGAGGCCGGCGTACTGCGGCAGCGGTGCGGCTGGGTCGAGGTGGGCGCGGACCGTCGACCAGAGGCCGTCCGCGGCGACCAGCACGTCGGCGGTGTCGGTGCGGCCGCCCTCGAACGTGGCCAGCACGCCCGTTCCGGTCTCCTCGACGTGCCCGAGCCGCGCGCCGGTGACGATCGTCGCGCCCGCCTCCGTCGCGGCCGCCCGCAGGGTGGCGACCAGCCGCCCGCGCAGCATCGACACGCTGTGCAGGGTGTCGCTCGCCCGGCGGCCGCGGGCGACGTCGCCGATGAGCATGCCGCCGGCCGACCACATCCGCTGCCGCTCGATCTCGAACCCGGCCGCCCGCACCGCGGCCAGGCCGCCGAGCGCGTCGACGGCCCGCAGCCCGTTGGCGGCCAGGCTGATCCACGCCCCGACGTCGCCGGCCGGGTCCTCGTACGCCTCGTACACGGTCACGTCGACACCGATCCGCCGCAGCGCCAGTGCCGCCGTCGCCCCGCCGACCCCGCCACCGATCACGATCGCTCGCATCTCGCCCTCCCCATTTCACTGAATTTTATTTCGCTGAATCTATGTTCGGTGAAAGTGTGTTCGGTAGAGTGGCGGATGTCAACCGGCGGAATCTGGGAGGATCACTGGCCATGACGCCGGGGGTACGCAAGGCCAAGGCCGCCCAGACCCGGGCCGCGCTGCTGGACGCGGCCCGCACGCTGTTCGGCGAGCGCGGCTACCTCAACACGAAGATCACCGACATCACCGCCGCCGCCGGCCGCTCGACCGGCTCGTTCTACGAGCACTTCGCGGACAAGGAGGAGCTGCTGCGGGCGCTGCTCGGCGACATCGAGGACGCCGCCGACGAGCGCCTGGCCGCCCAGGAGCATCCGCGCGAGCACGACCTGACCGACCGGGCCCAGCTGCACGCGCACCTGGAGATCGCCTGGGGCGTGATGCGCCAGCACCGCGCCATCCAGGTGGCGATGTTCCAGTCGATGGTCGCCGACGACCCCGCGTCCGGGCGGGCCTGGCAGGACCTGAGCGGGCAGACCGGGATGCTGCGCGAACACCTGGAGTGGCTCCGCGAGCAGGGCCGGGAGCTGCCGGGGGAGCCGGAGCTGCTCGCCGCCGGCATGGGCGCGCTGCTGGCCCTCGTGAGCTACGCCCTGCCGCCCGGTGGTCCGTACACGGACGAGCAGGTCGTCGATGCGTTCACCAACCTGCTCCTGCGCGGTCTGGCGGGCTGATCTCGCGCTCCGCGCACGGCACCGTGGCAACCGCGCGGATCGGCTGGTACAAAGGCGATCGTGAAGATCGTGCTGGCCGGGGGGACGGGCGCGCTGGGGCGCCGGATCGCGGCCGATCTGGCCGAACGCGGCGACGAGATCGTCATCCTGACCCGCCGCGCACGCGCCGACGTCCCGCACCGCCAGGTCGAGTGGGACGGCGCCACGGTCGAGGACTGGGCCGCCGAGCTCTCCGGCGCGGCCGTGATCAACCTGGCCGGCGAACTGGTCGACCGCCGCCCCACCCCGCGCAACGTCGAGCTGCTGCGGCTCTCCCGGGTCCGCCCCACCTGCGCACTGGTCGAGGCGGCCGCCGTGCTGGCCGAGCCACCCGCGGTCTGGCTGCAGGCGAGCACCCTGGCGATCTACGGCGACGCCGGCGACACCGAACTGTCCGAGACCGCCGCCCCGGCCGACGGCCCGCCCCAGATGGCCGGCGTGGCCCGGGCCTGGGAGGCGGCCGCGTCCCTGACCGAGGCCGCGACCTTCCACCGCGCGATCGTCGGCACCCGCCAGGCGATCCTGCGCACCGGCATCGTCCTGGACCGCGGCACCCCGGCCCTGAACCGCCTGACCGGCCTGGTCCGGTGGGGCCTCGGCGGCCGCGTCGGCACGGGCCGGCAGTGGATCAGCTGGATCCACATCACCGATTTTTTGGCGGTGGTACGGCATGTGCTCGCGCATCCCGCGATGAGCGGCATCGTCCACGTCACGGGCCCCAACCCGGTCCCCAACGCCGAACTGATGCGGACCTTGCGCACCGTCCTGCACCGCCCGCCCGCCCCGCCGACCCCGGCCACCCTGGCCCGCCTCGGCGCCTTCGTCCTGCGCACCGACCCGGCCCTCGCCCTCACCGGCCGCCGCTGCGTGCCCGGGCGCCTCCTGGACGCGGGCTTCGACTTCAAACACCCCGACCTCGAGCCGGCCCTGCGCGACCTCCTGCTCGGCGGCGCCCGGCACTGACGCCGCGTCCGAGCGGCACCGCTGGGCCGCGTCCGCGCGTCGGGCCGCGGCGCGTGCGGGCTTGACGGCGTGGCTGGGCCGCGTCCGCGCGCTGAGCCGCGACGTGCGGTGGCTGGGGCGGCCGGCGGCGAGGTCGGGCGGTTGGTGGTCGCGCCTTTCTTAGGCGGCGTCACCCGAACGGGATGCGGTGGGGTGAGGGTTTTCTTAGATCCGGCTTTAGCGCGCTGTCAGCGGGACCTCACGCATGGTCCGATTCCGGGGTGCACTTATCTCGCAGGCTGATCGGGGCGCTCGCCGGCGCCGGAGCACTCATCGCGGTCCCGCTGGTCGTCTGGGCGAACGTCGGGGCGGAAGCGGCGACCGACACGCTGCTGTCGCAGGGGCGGCCGGCGACGGCGTCGTCGGAGGAGTCCGCGGAGCTCGGCGCGGGCAACGCTGTCGACGGTGACGGCACGAGCCGGTGGGGCAGTGAGGAGGGCGTCGACCCGCAGTGGATCGCCGTCGACCTCGGTGAGTCGCACGCCATCAGCCGGGTGCGGCTTCGCTGGGAGACCGCGTACGGCAAGGCGTATGAGATCCAGACGTCGCCCGACGGGCAGGGCTGGACCACGATCGGCGCCACGACGGCCGGGGACGGCGGCACCGACGAGTTGACGGGGCTCTCCGGCGCGGGGCGGTTCGTGCGGATGTACGGGACTGCACGCGGTACCAAATGGGGCTATTCGCTCTTCGCTTTTGAGGTTTATGGCACCGGCCAGGACACCGCCGGCGACGCTCCGTCGGCCCGCCGCCCGGGCCGCGCATCCCAGGGAGTTCCGGTGATCGCCTCCGACGTGCCCCGCCCGTCGAAGTCCGCGGCCGCGACCAGGACGGCGGCGCCGGGCGGCGCCGGCTCCGGGACCGGGCTGGCCGACCCGGGCAAGAAGGACATCGCGATGCAGCTCGTGTCGTCGGCGGAGAACTCGTCGCTGGACTGGAAGGCGCAGTACAAGTACATCGAGGACATCGGCGACGGCCGCGGCTTCACCGGCGGGATCATCGGCTTCTGCTCCGGTACCGGCGACATGCTGGACCTCGTCGAGGCGTACACGCAGCGCGTCCCCGCCAACCCCCTCGCCCAGTACCTGCCGGCCCTGCGCAAGGTCAACGGCAGTGCCTCCCACGCCGGCCTCGACGGGTTCCCGGCCGCCTGGGCGAAGGCCGCGGCCGACCCGCAGTTCACGAAGGCCCA
This sequence comes from Dactylosporangium sp. NPDC051541, assembly GCF_044454505.1. Taxonomy (NCBI): domain Bacteria; kingdom Bacillati; phylum Actinomycetota; class Actinomycetes; order Micromonosporales; family Micromonosporaceae; genus Dactylosporangium; species Dactylosporangium sp. NPDC051541. Next base: position 284,031 of record NZ_JBITDU010000009.1, on the reverse strand, counting down.
GGACGACGAGCGCGACCGCGTCTACTTCAACCCGGCGGTCGCCCAGGCCAAGGCGGACGGTGTCGGCGTGCTCGGCCAGTTCGCGTACTACGACGCCATGGTCATGCACGGGCCCGGCCCGGACGCGGACAGCTTCGGCGGCATCCGCAAGGCCGCGCTGGCCAAGGCGAAGGCGCCGGCGCAGGGTGGGAGCGAGAGCGCGTATCTGACCGCGTTCCTCGACGCCCGGGCGACGGCCATGCGCACCGAGGCCGCCCACAGCGACACAAGCCGGGTCGACACCGCGCAGCGGCAGTTCCTGCAGCAGGGCAACCTGGACCTGCACACGCCGCTGACGTGGAAGGTGTACGGGGAGACGTACCGGATCGGCTGAGTGTCCGCGAGTTCGGCCGCTTCCCGCCCGCCAGGTGGCAAATCGCCATCTGGCGGGCATAAGGCGTGTTCAGCAAGCTTCGGGCGGGGCTTTGCACGGGTGCGTACGATCGCTGGCGTGGCGCTGGCGATCTTCGATCTCGACAACATCCCGACAGTCGCGGGCGTGTCGCCATGAACGCCGTCCCGGGCCCGTTCGAGCTGTGCGCCGAGGCCCTCGCCACCGCCCGCGTGCAGGGCCTGAGCGCCGACGCGCCGATCCACGCGCTCGCCTCGACCCTCGGCGCCGAGTTCACCGAGCACGCCGGCCCCGACGGGATGTACCGCGACTTCGGCCGGGTCGAGTGCCACTACGAGCGCCTGGGCCCGGACGAGCCGTGGCAGGGCCGGTTCCTGGTGGTCCGGGTCGACCGCCTTCCGGGCCGCATCCGCCTCGACGACCTGCAGGAGGACCTGCGCCGCGTCGGCCAGAACCTGGCGCCGCTACCCCCGGCCCGGGCCGGGGCCGTTGACATAACGCTGAAGGCCCCGCTGAGCGGCTCGACGATCACCGTCGACGGCGACGGCACCGCGATCGCCATCGCCGCCCCGGTCTGGCCCGTCCCGGAGCTGCCGGCCCTGCCCGAGTCCCGCTGGCGGGCGGTCTGCGAGAGCCTCGACTACCTCCTCCCGCTGCCCCGGAGCGAACGCGCCGAGTGGCTGGCCGACCGGGTCCCCGACAGCTCGGAGGCGGCCGACTGGTGGACCTCGCTCGTGCACCCGCTCACCACCCTCCGCTTCGGCGACCCCCAGCGCGCCGCCGACTGGGCCGGCCTGGAACTGTGGCTGCTGGACCGGGCCGGCGACGCCGGTGCCTGGCCCCGCGAGGAGTGGGTGTGGCGCTGGATGTGGTTCGTCCGCAGCCTCACCGCCCGCGCCGCCACCCCGCACGCCGGCGAGCTGACCCGCCTCAGCCTGGCCGCCCTCCCGATGACCGTGGCCCAGCTCCACGCCCTCCCACCGGACTGGCGCGCGATGACCGCCGCAGACCTCCGCCGGGCCAGAACCGCCCGCGCCCTGATGTCGGTGGCGACGACGTACGGCGCAAGGGTCATGGGCTAGCGAGCCCCCGAAGTCCCACGACCCGTCACCACCGAATGTCGACCACGACGACCCGCCAGCGCAGACGGATCGCAACCACCGATCGGGCGACCAAGCTACGGTCCGGACCACACCACACCTGTAGCACCCATCGGCCGAGCCCACATCGCGGTGCCCCTACGACCGCCCCGCCCCGCCCCAACCCCGCCACCCCGCGTGCCCGACGCGGTGCACGGCGGCGCGGTGCACGGCGGCGCGGCGCATGAAGCGGCAATCCACAGCTGATGCACGAAAGTCGGGCCGGTTTGAGAGGCACCGCATCTGGCTCTCGGCCGATGGGGAAAGCCGAGGTAAGTGTGGGCGCGACCGCGGTTTGGTTGCCCATCGGGGCAATGAGGTGCTCACGACCACCGTATGACAACCACCAACCGAAATCATTCCCCCGCCGAAGGCGCCACGAATAGCGCCCACCGAAAAATGACCACGACGGACCGAGCACCGACAGACGAACCGCAACCAACAAACCGCACCCAAACTACGGTCCGGACCACGCTATCCGGTAGTTACCATCGGCCGAGCCCACAACGCGGTGCCCCTCCAACCGGCACCTGCCGCACCTGACCGCCCACGAGCGCGACACCCGGCGAACAACCGGACGCGCCGACCGCAGCGGCCCATGACGCACCGGGCCGGTCCGCTCAACAAATTCCGGCTCAGCGGCGCAGGCATCCGCAACCACATCGACATCAAGCGTCGGAGCCGGCATGAGCACTTCGCCCTGCTCCTGCGCCTCGACGACCATCGCCTCGACGGCCTGCTCCGACGGCTTGACGGCCTGCGCCTCAACGGCCTGCGCCTCGACGGCCTGCGCCTCGACGGCCTGCGCAAGCCGGGCCGCCCGGGCCTGGAGCCATTCCTCCTTGGTCACCGGCACGTTGTCGCCATAGATCCGGCGAAGCTTGGCGGCGTGGCGTTGTTCAAGTCCCCAGTCGCGTTGTTCCCGATGCACACGGCGAAACGCTTCCACCATCGGGCTGTATTTCCGCGACCGGGTCCGATCACGCATCGTCGCCGTTTCGCTTTTGCCGAATAGGCTCATCTGCCCCCGCATGAATCAATTATCTCAAACTCGAAGATCAAGCACACTACCCATTTTTCTTGACGTGATCTCCACGAAGAATCGCTCTTCTCCAGGTACTTCGGTGGTGACGATTCGGGGGCCGGCGATAGAGATGGTCGGCCCTTTTCGCGTGTCCGCCCGGACGGTCAACGGCGCACCCGATAGCGCAGGTGCAGCACCCGGCGGCCCTGGACAACCGCGTCCGGGCCGTCCAGCAGGTGCTGGGCGTCGACGGAGCCGAAGTAGCGCTTGCCGGACCCGAGCACCACGGGTGCGACGTCCATGCGTACCTCGTCGACCAGGCCCGCGGCCAGCATCTGCCCGCCGACGTCGCCCGCGGCGACCTCGACGACGCGGTCACCCGCGAGCTCCCGCGCCTTGGCCACGGCCGTCTCGATGCCGTCGACGAAGTGGAACGGCGCCTGGTGGTCCCAGCCCTCGGGCGCCGGCCGGTGACTCACCACGACCACGTGGTCGATGCCGCTCGGGGGCTTGCCGTCCCAGCCGTCGGTGATGTCGAAGGCGTGCCGGCCGGCGATGGTCACCCCGATCTCGTCCCAGTACGGCCGGACGTAGTCGAACGACGCCCGCGACACCCGCAGCACGCCACCGTCGTCCAGCGGTACGTCACCGCTGATCAGCCACTCGAAGATCGGACCGGGATCGTCGTTGTCGGCCGCGATGAAGCCGTCCACCGAAACCGACGCGTTCATGACCACGTTGCCCATGGACTCCTCCTCTGTTTGGAGTCCCAAGTCTGGTGCGGCGTGAGCTGTCGCTCTTGTACGAAATCAATCGGCCGGGAGCGGCCAGCCGTCCAGGACGTGGCCGGGATTCTCGCGCCGGAATCGCCGCCGGACTTCGGCGTAGCGGGTCGGTGTGAGGCCGGTGAACTCCCGGAACTCGCGCACGAAGTGGGCCTGGTCGAAGTAGCCCGCGCCGGCGGCGACCTCGCCCCAGTCGATCGGTGCGGCGACGTCGAGCGCCAGCACGGTGGCGGTGAAGCGGTAGCTGCGAGCCAGCCGTTTCGGGGTGACACCGACGACGGCCTTGAACCGCTTCGCCAGGTATGTGCTGCTGGCGCGGGCCGCCACGCCGATGTCGCTGATCGGCACCGTCCCGCCGGTCGCGGCGACGGCGCTGCTCATCCGGCGGACCAGGTCGAGGCCGTCGATCACCCGCAGCCGTCGCACGAGCTCCTCCTCGAGCAGCGTCAGCATGTCGTGCGGTCCGTCCGCCGCGGTCAGCCGGTGTCGCAGCGCGGCGACGGCGGGCCGGCCCCAGATCCGCTCGACCGTCGCCGGTCGGTCGCACAACTCGGCCGCGGGCATCGGCAGGAACGGTGCCAGGCCCCACGGCCGGCAGTGGACGCCGACGGACCGGGTCGGGGTCGGGTAGCTGAACTCCCACGCACGGGTGGGTGTGGTGACCGCGCAGCCGTCGGCGTATTCCACGGCGTCCGCGTCGGTGCCGGCGCGGATGAGGAACGGCGCCCCGAGGTTGACGATGAGCAATGGCGCGGGCGCCGCCGGCAGCATCAACCGGGAGTACGGCGGGGTGCCGTCCAGGTAGTAGAGGTCATCGATCAGGCCGTCCAGCGGTGGACCGGGCACCCTGGACACATACTCCACGCCGACATCATCGCCGACGCCGACGGCTCTTCTTGACGGGCGCCCCGGCGCATTGCGGTCCCCGCCGACGCCACGCGTTGTGGAGAGTCGGTTCGGGTCAGCGCGGGGAGGCCTTCCGGTAGCGCAGGACGGCCAGTGGGACGAAGAGCAGCAGGAGCCCCAGCGACCAGGTGAGGGAGGTCAGCTCGGCGTGCCGCAGGGGCCAGGCGGTGTCGGTGGCGGTGGGGGAGGGGTTGCCGAACAGGGCGCGGGCGGCGGCCACCGTGGCGCTCATCGGGTTCCAGTCGGCGATGGGGCGTAGCCAGGGTGGGAGGCCCTGGCTGGGGACGAACGTGTTGGCCAGGAACGTCATCGGGAACAGCCAGGAGAAGGTGGCCTGGTCGGCGATGGTGGGGCTGGACACGGACAGGCCGATGAAGGTGCCGACCCAGATCATCGCCAGGCCGAACAGGCCCAGCAGGGCGAAGCCGGCGGCCGTGGCCACCGCGCCGCGGTGCGGGGACCAGTCGGTCAGGAGCAGGGCGCAGGCGGCCATGCCGGCCAGGCCCAGCAGGCGCAGCAGGAGCTCGGCCAGGTTGGTGCCGGTGAGGACGGCCGCGCGGGCGATCGGCATCGAGCGGAAGCGGTCGATGATGCCCTGGGTCATGTCATTGCTGGTGCGGATCGCGGCCTGGACGGCGGTCAGGGCCATGGTCTGCATGAAGATGCCGGGCATCAGGAAGGAGCTGTAGTCGCCGCCGCCGGGCAGGGTGATGGCGCTGCCGAAGACATAGGCGAACAGGACGATCATGATGATCGGGAAGACCAGGAAGCCGAGCAGCTCGCCCGGCTCCCGCCGCAGCCGGGAGAAGCTCCGGCCGGCGATCACGTAGGTGTCGGCGATCATGGCGTGCTCCCGGTCAGGTGCAGGAAGACCTCGTCGAGGGTGGGCCGGCGCAGTGCGATGTCGTCGAACTCGATGGAGGCCGCGGCCAGCTCGGTGGCGATGCGGACGAGGGCGTCGGAGGTGACCGAGAGGCGGGCGCCGGTGACGGTGACGTCGCCGCCCATGATGGCGGCGGCTTCGGCGGCCCAGGCCGGATCGTGCAGGACGACGTCGACGCGGGCGCCGCCGATGGAGCGTTTGAGCGCCAGGGGTGGCCCGGCGGCCGCGACCCGGCCCCGGTCCAGGACCACGATCTGGTCGGCCAGGCGGTCGGCCTCGTCGAGGTATTGCGTGGTCAGCAGCACGGTGGTCCCCGCGCGGGCGAGCTTGGCGATGATGTCCCAGATCTCGAGGCGGGTGCCGGGGTCGATGCCGGTCGTCGGCTCGTCGAGGAACAGCACGGCCGGGGCGACGATCAGGCTGGCGGCCAGGTCGAGCCGGCGGCGCATGCCACCGGAGTAGGTCCGCACCGGCCGGTCGGCGGCCGCGGTGAGCCGGAAACGCTCCAGCAGCTCGTCGGCCCGCCGCCGGGCCCGGCGCGCGGAGAGGCGGTGGAGCCGGCCGAAGAGGACCAGGTTGGTGCGCCCGGTGAGCACCTCGTCGACGGCCGCGTATTGCCCGGCCAGTCCGAGCTCGCGGCGGGCCTGGGCGGCCTCCCGCACCACGTCGTGGCCGGCCACCCGGGCCTGGCCGCCGTCCGGGCGCAGCAGCGTCGCGAGGATGCGCACCACCGTGGTCTTGCCCGCCCCGTTGGGGCCGAGCAGGCCGCACACCGTGCCGGCCGGCACGTCCAGGTCGACGCCGTCGAGTGCAGGGCGGCCGCCGAACCGCTTGATCAGTCCAATGGTTTCGATCATCACAACCCCCTTAACACCGTTAAGGATTTAACGTCGTTAAGGAGTACCCTGTCAAGGTGCCGCTGGACCGGGAACAGGTGATCAAGGCCGCGATGGAGCTGCTGCAGGAGGTCGGCCTGGAGGGGCTGTCGCTGCGGAAGCTGGCCGGGCGGCTCGGCGTGCAGGCCCCGGCGCTCTACTGGCACTTCAAGAACAAGCAGGAGCTGCTCGACCAGCTGGCCGAGACGATCGCCGCGCAGACCCTGGTCACCGATGCCCTCGCGCCCGGCGAGGCGTGGGACGAGTGGATCGCGCAGCGGGCCCGGGAGATGCGCGCCGGCTTCACCCGCTACCGCGACGGCGCCATGCTGGCCGCCGTGACCCGGCCCCAGGTGGTGCAGCTCAACAACGTCGAGCGGCAGCTGCGGGTGCTCTGCGGAGCGGGCCTCAGCCCAGCCGACGCGATGGTGGCGATGATCGCGATCGGCAACTACGTGTCGGGCTTCACGCTCGACGAGCAGGCCGAGTGGTTGCGGGCCGGCGAGCCCGAGGCCGACTTGGACGTGGCCGAGGTGCTCCGCTTCCTGGAGGCATACCCCCTGATCAACGCCAGCGTCCGGGTGACCGGCAACCCCGGCAGCGACGAGAACTTCGAGCGCGGGCTGCGGATGGTGCTCGACGGCGTGCGGGCGGCCGTGGAGCGCTCGGCCCGCTGAGCGAAGAGGTAGACCGCGCACAGCACGAGGACCAGCGCGATCGTCACCAGCAGCACCTGATAGCCGGCGCCCGCGATCAGCGCGGCCCCGAGCGCGATCGACCCGGTCTGCGGCACGGTCACGGCCATGGTGGCGGCCGCGAAGACCCGGCCCTGCAGCCGGTCCGGCGTCGCGCGCTGCAGGCGGGTGGTGAACCCGACCGCCAGCCACGGCAGGCTGATGCCGAACAGTGCGGCACCGGGCAGTACCGCCGCATGGGCCGGCACCGCCTGTAACAGCGCACCGGCCGCGCCGAACAGCATGCCCGTCGCCATCAACCGCGCCTCGCCGAGCCTTCGGGCGAGGGGGGCCGCGCTCGGGCCGCCGAACAGCGCCCCCGCGCCCTGCACGGCCGCGAGCACGCCGACGAACGCGGGGGAGCGGTGCAGGCCCTGCCCGGCCACCGCGAACACGGTCGTCTCGCTGAACCCGAACACGCACAGCGCGCACGCGGCCGCCAGCACCACCGGGCGCAGGCGGGGGGAGCGGGCGATGAACCGCAGGCCGCCGCCCTCACCGGCGATCGGCTGGGCCCGGCGCTCGGTGACCTTCAGCTTGAGCAGGCAGACGATCGGCACCGCGTAACTGGCGGCGTCGATGAGGACGGCCACCTTCGGGCCGGCCAGCACGAACAGGCCGGCCCCGAGCAGCGGGCCGACCAGGCGGAGGGTCTCCTGGGCGGTGCGCAGCAGTCCGTTGGCGTCGGCGAGCAGCTCGCCGGGGACGATCGAGACCAGCAGGGCGGACTGGGCCGGGGCGAGCAGGGTGTACGCCGTGCCGCAGAGCGCCATCGAGAGGTACACCAGCCACACCCGGCCCGGGCCGTCCACCGCCAGCAGCGGCAGGACGGCGGCCGCGGCGCCCGCGTTGGCCCAGATCAGCAGGGGGCGGCGGGGGAACCGGTCGACCAGCGCCCCGGCCACCGGGCCGAGCAGGGCCGGTGCCGTGAAGCAGAAGAACACCAGCCCGGCCGCGGCGTTGCTGCCGGTGAGCGTCTTGACCCACACGCTGGTGGCCAGCCAGAGGGTCGAGTCGCCGAGCAGCGACACGGCCTGTCCGAACAGGTAGGTCCGGGCGGCCGGCACCGCCAGCACACGTCTCACACGCGAGCGTTCTCGATCGCCATCACTCGATGTTACGTGTGTCCCACAGCCAGAGACCGCCGGTGAACTCGCCGGGTCCGAAAAGGTCGGTCAGGGTCGTGCGCACGGCCGCCCACTTCGGCTCGGCCGGGGCCAGGATCAGCGACGTGTGCCAGTACTCGAGGTCGGCCCGGGCCTGCACCCGGTCGGCCTCCGTGACGGCGGGCGCCGTGCCGGTGTAGGTGGCGGCGGTGAACAGTTTGTCCGTCGGGCGCGGCACCGGGCCGACGAAAGCGTGGTGGCCGTCGACGCCGTCGGCGGGCCCCAGGAAGTACCCATGCGAAACCGGCATGTCGGCATTTGTCGCGTTGGCCCAGAAGATCGCCGTGGGGAAGCTCCAGTCCGGCGACGGGACGATCAGGACCGACTGGTCGGGGCCCACGTACTGCTGCCATGCCCCGGATGAGACGAATGTCGGAATGGGCGTGCGGTTGACGACCTTGATCGGCATCGGCGCCGCCGGCACCAGCGCGGCCGCGAGCGCGGTGATCAGGAACAGCCGCTTCGCGCGCACGTCGGCGACCTTGAGGTCGATCAGGCGCTGCAGGCCGAGAGCCAGGATGGGCACGGCCGCCCAGTTGGTCACCTCGCCGAGCCGGGTCGGTAGGAGCGTGTCGAACAGCGGCAGGTGCTCCAGCAGCGCGAACGGGCCCGGGACGTCGGTGTCGCGGCCCTGGAACTGCAGCGGGTTGCCCCAGGCGAGCACCTGGAAGACGATGCCGGTGATGGCCAGGCAGCGGATCAGTACGCTGCGCCACTGCCAGATGACCAGGGCGGTCAGCAGCAGCACCAGGCCCCAGCCGAGGAAGCCGTGCTCCTCCGCACCGAGCGGCGACGGTGGCTCCCCGAACCGGCGCAGCCGCTCGGCCACGCTGTTGCTGCCGTAGGAGGTGAGGCCGAGCACGTCCATGCGGAACGTGGTCATGTACTCCTCGCCGCCGTTGTAGCTCATCGGCCCGAAGAACTGGAACCACAGCGGGTAGGCGAGGGCCACCAGCGACGTGCCCGCGGTCACCCCCAGGCCGGCGGCGAGCGGCCGGATCGCGGCCCGCACCCGGTCACGGCGCTGTACCCCGTAGAGCACCAGCACCAGACCGACCCCGAGCGCGGCCAGGAACAGCGTCTCCTCGTTGATGAAGACCTGATAGACGACCAGGGCGGCGAGGATGAGCCCGTTGCGCACGGGGCGCCCTTCGAGCATTTTGAACACGCGCCAAGCCAGCAGTGGTACTAGAAATTGCGCGACGAGATTCGTGTGGTAGCTGGCGTGCGAGGCGACCGTCGGCGCGAACCCGCCGACCAGTCCGCCGACCCACGCGGCGGTGCGGCTGGTGACCAGGTGGCGGGAGAGCAGCCAGTACCAGGCGGCCGCGGTGCCGGCGATGCCGAGGACGATCAGCAGGTCGAAGGTGACCTGCGGGCCGAACAGCAGCGTGATCGGCGACAGCGGGAGCCCGAAGGCGAGCACCGACGTGTTGGCCATGCCGTTGACGCCGAACGGGACGTTGTACTGCGTGATGAGGAACGGATTCTCACCGTGCGAGATCGCGCGGGCCGCCCAGGCGAGGAAGTATTCGGCCTGGGCCCGGTCACCGGGTGAGATCGGCATCCGCTTGCCGTAGTGCGCCAGCAGCGGCGACACGATGAACAGCGCGCCCAGCAGGTAGCTGCCGAGCGAAAGCAGATCCGCCCGGCGCCCGGTGCCGGCGCTCCGGGGCCCGTCGGCCCCGGTCTCGGTGGTCTCGGCGATGCTGTCCGATTCCTCGCTGGTCTCCGCGCTCCGCCGTTGCGTCACGATCCTGCCCTTGGTGGCAGGTGCGGTCGTGTCGTCCTGATCGGCCGTACCCGTCAACATCGCGTGACAATATCAGCGAACGCGGAGGGCGGGCCCGCTCACCGGACCCGCCCCTTGCTCACGGCCTGTGATCAGCGGCCGCGTTCGGTGTAGGTGATCGACGGCATCGGCGCCGGCTGGGTGCCGAACGTGTCGCCGGACACCGTCGGCCCCGGGATCGGGTTGCCGTTGATGTCGGTCGGCATCGGCGCCGGGTTGAGCGTGTCCGTCGGCTGCGGCATCGGGTTGCCGAACGTGTCGGTCGGCATCGGCGTCGGGCCGGTGGTGCCGGTCGGCGTCGGTGTCGCACCCGTCGTGTCGGTCGGCTGCGGGATCGGGTTGCCGAACGTGTCCGTCGGCTGCGGCGCCGGGGTCGTGCAGCTCGGCGTCGGTGTCGCGCCCGCGGTGTCGGTCGGCTGCGGGACCGGGTTGCCGAACGTGTCCGTCGGCTGCGGTGTCGCGGTGGCGGTGTCCGTCGGCAGCGGCGGCGCGAACGTGTCCGTCGGCTGCGGCATCGGGTTGCCGAACGTGTCGGTCGGCATCGGCGTCGGGCTCATGGTGTCCGCGGGCAGCGGCGGCGCGAAGGTGTCGGTCGGCGCCGGGACCGGGTTGCCGAACTGGTCGGTCGGCGTCGGGTCCGCCCGCCGCGCCTCGATGGTCGGCTGGATCGGCGGCGGGATGGTGGCCGCACCGGTCGGCGTGCCGAACATGTCCGGCGGGATGATCACGGAGGCGCTCGGCTGGGCCCCGGTCGGCGGGATGATGACGGGCTGGCCCGTCTGACCCGTCTGACCCGGCTGACCCGGCTGACCCGGCTGGCCGGGCTGGCCCGGGTTGCCGAAGGTGTCGGTGGGGCACGGCGGCGTTGTCGGCGCGCCCGGGTAATTCGTCGTCCAGGCGCTCAGGTCCGGGTCTGGTGTCGTCGTCTCGGCCGCGCGCGCCCCGCCGTTCACGGTCTGGGCGTCGGCGCTGGTGACGTTGATGACACCGGCGGTGAGCACGGCGAGGAAGCTAGCGGCCCCAACCGCAATCGGCAGGCGCCGTTTGCTTGTGCTGGCAGGCATTGGGTGAAACCCCCGTTGGTCTCTCGACAGCAGTCACCCTATGTTTACCCAGCGCTACTTTGCGTAATCAAAAACCGAGAAATTTCAGCCTTTTCTCAGACTTTCTGCTCGGTGCCGGCCGTTGTCCGGCCGCGGCTCCGCCGGCCGCCGCTCACCCCGCGCCGAGGACACCCGGTCGCGTCCGCGCGTCTTGGCGTCGTAGAGCGCCCGGTCGGCCGCCGCGAGCAGCGCCTCCGCGTCGGGCTCGGCGAGGTCCGCGGTCGAGGCCAGCCCGATGCTCAGGGTCGGCAGCCCGTCCGGCAGATCCGAGGACGCGGCGACGGCCGCCCGCACCTGCGCGGCCACCGCGCGGGCGCGCTCCTCGTCGCCGGCGACCAGCATCGCGAACTCGTCCCCGCCGAGCCGGGCCGGGCTGTCGCCGGGCCGGGCCGCGGCCCGCAGCGCCGCCGCCACCCGGACGAGGACGGCGTCGCCGACACCGTGGCCCCAGGTGTCGTTGATGGTCTTGAAGTGGTCGACGTCGATGATGAGCAGGCACCGCTCGGCCGCGTCGCCGCGGAAGGCGTGGGTCAGTTCGAGGTCGAAGCCGCGGCGGTTCGACACCCCGGTGAGCGGGTCGGTGAGCGCCTGCTCCTCCAGTCGGGTCACCAATGCCTCGGACCGGCCCCGCAGCTTCGACACCACGACCGTCGACACGGTGTAGGCGCTGACCAGCGCGGCGATGTCGGTGGCGGACCGGGCGTCGGGCGCGATGGCGAAGGTCACCGCGGCGTCGGTCACGCTCGCCGCGGCCAGCAGGAGGTACATGAAGTCGCGGCGGACGAACGTCGCGGCGTAGAGCAGTGGCCACAGGAAGTACAGATGGGCGCTGACGGTCACGTCCCGCGTCGTGAGGTTCAGGCCACCGATGAGCAGTACCGCCAAAAACGGCACAATCACCCAGAACGGCTCCGGCACCCGCTCGGGTGCGACCCGGCACAGCGCCCCGGCCGCCACCATGGCCCCGGCCACCGCCTCCGTGATCAGCATCCCGATGGTGGTGCCGCCGGCGAAGCCGGGTACCAGCAGCGCGCACGCGCCGACGACCGAGCCGCCGGCCATCAGGAAGTACGCCACCGCCCGAGTAGCCGCCACGCGGTCCCGCGCGTGGATCAGGGGCCGGACCGCCGCGCGCCACACAGGTAAGACGATCGGCCGTCACGGAGCGAAACTGAGCGTTCACGGGTGATGCGGATCGCCCGGTATCAGACACCACGCGTAGCGAAGAGCGGCTATGCTCCCCCGGGTCTTCCCTCGTGCCGAGGAGCTCTCATGTCTGACCCGTATGCACCCCAGCCGAACTATGACCCGTATGGCCAGCAGCCGCAGTACGGTCAGCAACCTCCTTACGGACAGCAACCACCGTCGTACGGCCAGCCCCAGCAGCCTTCGTACGACCAGGGTTACGGCCAGCAACAGCAGCCGCCGCCGTCCTATGACCAGGGCTACGGCCAGCCGCAGCAGCCGTCATACGACCAGGGGTACGGCCAGCAGCAGCCTTCATACGGTCAGCAGCCGGGCTACGGCCAGGACCCCTACGCCCAGCCGGTCTCGGCCCAGCCGGGCTACGGCCAGCCCGTGTCGGCGCAGCCCGGCTACAGCCAGGACCCCTACGGTCAGGCCCAGCCGGGCTACGGGGCCCAGCCGGCCTACGCGCCGCCGCCGAAGAAGGGCAACGGGCTGACCCTCGGCCTGATCATCGGCGGCCTGGTGCTCGTCCTGTGCGGCGGCGCCGGCGCGGTCTGGTACGTCACCAGCTCCAGCGACGAGGACGACAAGCCGACCACGACCACCACCACCGCCGGCCCGCAGGCCGCCGCCTCGGCGGGCGCCACCAAGACCACAGGCGCTCCGGCGGGCCCGAAGGTCACGCTCACCGCTCCGGCCACCATCAGCACCTGGAAGAAGCAGGCGAACCAGGACCAGGCCAAGGACATGAGCAAGCAGCTGTCGGACGCGGGCATCAAGAACCCGTTCGCGGCGCAGTATCAGGACAGCGCCAAGACCTCGCACATCGTCATCGTGTGGGGCGGCACCGGCTCGGCGTTCAGCGTCGGCGGCCCGGACAAGCAGCTCAAGGACTTCTTCGACGGCGCGTTCAAGGAGCTCGGCGGGGCCGGCAGCGACAAGACCGCAGTCGACTCGGGCAAGCTCGGCGGCAAGGCCGAGTGCCAGAAGACCGACTCGAGCGGCGTGGTGCTGTCGATCTGCGCCTGGGTCGGCACCGACGCCCTGCTGGCGTTCATGTTCAGCGCCATGGAGCCGTCGGCCGCCGCTATCCAGGTGAAGCTGCTGCTCCCGTCGATGGCGATCGTCTCCTAACGCTTCTGGGTGAGTGCCGCCTCCGCGATGCGCAGACCCTCCTCGGTCTCGATCCCGGAGGCGGCCACCACCGCCGCGTAGTCCTCGGCCGCCCGCCGCACCCGCTCCAGCGCCGCCTGCCCGGCCGCGGTCACGTAGGACCCGGCCCGGCCGCGGGTCTCGATCAGCCCGGCGTCCTCCAGCTCGCGGTAGGCCCGGGCCACGGTGTTGACGGCCAGCCCGAGGTCGGCGGCGAGGCTGCGGATGGTCGGCAGCCGGGCCCCGACCGCGAGCGAGCGGTCCCGGATCCGCGCGGCCACCTGCAGGCGCAGCTGCTCGTAGGGCGGCACCGCCGAGCCCGCGTCGATGACGAACATCGCGCCAGTATCTACCATCCGTCGATGTGCCTCTGGGATTCAGCGACCAGTTCGGTCACTACCTGCCGCCCGCCGACACCGACATCGCCACCGCGCTGCGCACCGGCCTGGTGGCCCTCGACTCCAACGTCCTGCTCAGCGCGTACCGCTTCGCTCCCGACGCCCGCGCGGTCCTGTTCGCCGCGATCGAGTGCCTCGGCGACCGCGGGTTCGTCCCGCACCAGGCCGCGCTCGAGTTCCACGCGAACCGGTTCACGGTCAGCGCCGATCACGCCGCCGCCTACGAACAGGTCCTGGACACCGTCGCCGACTATCGCGACCTGCTCGAACCGGACCTCCTCGGCCGCATCCGCTACCTGGCCTTCCGCACCGGCCTCGACCCGGCCGCCCGTGACGCCCTGCAGGACCTGGTCACCGACGCCCTGACCCCGCTCGCGACGGCGGTCGAGGGGCTGCGCTCCCGGCACGGCCTGGCCGACGACGACGCGATCCTGCACCGGTTCCAGACCCTGCTGGACGGCAGGGTCGGCGCGGCCCTGCCCGACGACGAGCTCGCCGCCGCGCAGGCCGAGGCCCGCCGCCGGGTCGCGGCCGGCCTCCCGCCCGGATACATGGACGCCGAGAAGGCCAACCCGGAGGGCGACTACCTCATCTGGCTGCAGGTCCTCGACGAGGCCCGCCGCCGCGCCGCCCCCTGGGTCGTCTTCGTGACCGGCGACCTGAAGGAGGACTGGTGGTTCGTCCGCGACGGCGGCCGGGTCGCCTGCGCCCGCCCGGAGCTGACCGCCGAGGCCGCCGCCGTGGCCGGTGCCCGCCTGGTCATGCTGACCACGCAGGCGTTCGTGCGCGGCTACGACACCGGTGGTTCGGCGGCTTGACATGAAACGATGTTCCAGACACGGTGGGGATCGTGCGCATCGCCGACGTCCGCACCGTGCTCCTGACCGGCCCGTGCACCGACGACCCGTGGCTGTCGATGTTCAAGCAGCACCGGTCGGCGGCCTTCGTCGAGGTCGTCACCAACACCGGCGCCGTCGGCCTGGGGGAGACCTACGCCGGTTACTTCTTCCCGGAGAGCGTCCCGCTCGTCGTGGACTACCTGCGCCCGATCCTGCTGGCGGGCCCGGCATTCGAGCCCGGCACCCTGGACGTCCGTGCCTTGGTCATCCGGATGCGAACGTGCTTCCAGTTCTGGGGCCGGGTGGGCCTGGGCGCGGCGGTGCTGGCCGGCATCGAGGGCGCACTCTGGGACCTGGCCGGGAAGCTGGCCGGTCTGCCGGTCCACCGCCTGCTGTCCACCACGGCCGCGCAGGACTCCCTGCCGGCCTACGCCACCGGCGGCCCGTCCCCGTGGCCACCGGCCGACCTCGTGCGCAAGGTCGAGTTCTACTGCTCGCTGGGCTTCCGGGCCGTGAAGATCGCTTCCGGATACCTGGACCCGGTCACCCGCACGGAGCGCGCCGGCGGTGTGGAAGCGGAGAAGGTCTCCCTGCTCCGCGACCGCTTCGGCCCGTTGCTCGGCATCCTGCTGGACGGGCACATGGGGCATCGGGAGGGCGAGCGGCGCTGGAACCGTGACACGGCGCTCTCGGTCCTGTCGTCGCTGGCCCCCTACGGCGTCACCCTGTTCGAGGAGCCGCTGCCCTACGACGACCTAGCCGGCTACGCGGAGCTGACCCGCAACAGCCCGGTCCCCGTGGCCGGCGGCGAGCAGCTGACGAGCTACGCCGAGTTCGCGGTGTTCGCCGACCGCCGCGCGTTCGCCGTGGCCCAGCCCGACGCCGCCTGGCTGGGCATCGACGCCTTCGTCCAGACCGCGGCCCGCTTCGCCGCCGACGGCCGCCAGGTCGCCCCGCACGCGTGGAGCGCCGGCGTGGGGGTCATGCAGAACCTGCATGCCGCGTTCGCCTGCCCCAACACCCTGACCGTGGAAATCCCGCCCGCCGCCGGGCCGCTGCACACGGAACTGTGGTCGCTGCGCCTGTCCGAAGGCCGGGTCCTGCGCCCCGACGAGCCGGGCCTGGGCGTGCACCTGCCCGACTCCGTACGCTCGAAGTACCCGTTCCGCCCGGGCGCCGAGGAGTTCTCCAGCGTCCCCGGCAAGCTGATGCGAAGCTGATGCCCGTGCACATCGCGCTGTCCCAGCCACTGGCGGAGCAGTACCGGCCGGCGGTCTTGACCATCGTTCCCGACGCCGAGATCACCTTCGAGCCGACCCCCGACACCACCATCCTGTTCGCCGACCGGTGCCCGCTGCCGATGCCGCGCCTGCGCTGGCTGCAACTCGGCTCCCACGGCTACGGCCAGCTGTCCGGCGACCTCCTGATCTCCGACCCGGTGGTGACGAACGCCAGCGGCGTGCAGGACAAGCCGATCGCCGAGTGGTGCGTCATGATGCTGCTCGCCCTGTCCAGAGACCTGCCGTCGATGCTCTCCGCGCAACGCTCCCACCGATGGGACCGCAACCCCGTCTTCCAACGGGAACTGGCCGGCCGCCGGGTGGGCATCCTGGGATTCGGCAACATAGGCCGCGAGGTGGCCAGGCATTGCACAGCCCTGGGCCTGGAGGTCTGGGTGATGACCCGCGGCGGAATCCACGATCGGGGCCTGCGCTACGACCCCTTCAACCGCGGCGCCGAACCCCCACCGGTGGACCGCTCCTTCACCATGACCGAGCAGGCGGAGTTCTACGCGCCCCTGGACGCCCTGATCGTCACAACCCCGCTGACTCCCCAAACCCGCAACCTGATCGACGCGAAGGCCTTGTCCCAGCTGCCGAGGGGCGCACTGCTCCTGAACCCGGCCCGGGCCGGCGTGATCGAAGAACAGGCCCTGATCGAGGCACTGACGTCGGGCCGGTTGGCGGGAGCGGCCTTGGACGACCACTACCGCCAGCCCATGCCGCCGGACGACCCGTTCTGGACCCTCCCGAACACGATCGTCACGTCCCACATCTCGGGCTCATCGCAAAGCCCGCACTACGTACCAAGAATCTGGGACCTGTTCCTGACCAACCTCCGCCGCTACGTGGCCGGCGACCCCCTCCTCAACGCGATAGCCCGCACCGACATAGCCTGACCGCCCGTACCCTGCAACGATGGACCTGAATGCGCTGCAAGCCCGAGCCGTGGAAATGGCGGACCTGTACGACCGCCACAACACAGCCGCCGGCCGCACCCCGTGGACGACGTGCGACCTGGCCCTGGGCTTCGCCGGCGACGTAGGCGACCTGGCCAAACTGGTGATGGCAGCAGACGGCCGCCGCGAAATCCCCGACGCCCGCGAACACCTGGCCCACGAACTGGCCGACTGCCAATGGGCCGTCCTAGTCCTGGCGAACCGCTACGAGATAGACCTACCGACCGAGTTCACGAGGATGACCGACAACTTGGAGCGACACCTGACCCACTCAGCGCCGCAGCACCCCTGACCACCCAACAGACCCCGCCGGTTGACTTGAGACCGTTGCCCAAGGAGCGCGCCGATCAGGATGGCGACGATCCACTCAGAGCACCGGAGGCGTCCCGGCACCGCAAAGTGCTGAAACAGGCCGGGTTGATAAGCACGAGCCGGCGCGGTCGGTACCGCAGCCACGCGCTCGACATCCCGGCGACCGCGACGCTCGGGGCCGACCTGCTCGCCGCGTTCCTGCGATGATCGGGGGCATGCATGTCGTACCCGTGCCTGCTCACATCGTCCCCGTGCCCGGCGTCACCTGGGTGCTGCCGCCGGATGCGGTGATCCGGTCCGAGTCGGCGGACGTCGGCGCGTACCTGGCGGAGGCCCTGCGGCTGCCCCTCGCGGACGACCGGTCCGAGGCGGCGATCGCGCTGGTGCGCAGCGACGACGTCGACGGCGATGAAGGGTATGCGCTCGAGGTCGACGCCGACGTGATCGTCGTTCGGGCCCGTACGGATGCCGGGCTGTTCTACGGCGTGCAGACGTTGCTGCAGCTCCTGCCGCCGTCGGCGCCGTTCACGGTGGCGGGGGTGCGGATCGCCGATGCGCCGCGGTTCGCGTATCGGGGGGCGATGCTGGACGTGGCCCGGCATTTCTTCGGTGTCGAGGTCGTACTGCGATTCATTGACGAGCTTTCACGGTACAAGCTGAATGTCCTGCATTTGCATTTGACCGACGACCAGGGGTGGCGCATCGCCGTCGACAAGCGGCCGGAGCTGGCCCGGATCGGCGGGGCGACGCAGGTCGGCGGGGGCACCGGCGGGTTTTTCACGGCCGACGAATACTCGCGGATCGTGGCGTATGCGGCGGCGCGGCACGTGACGATCGTGCCCGAGATCGACATGCCGGGGCACACGAATGCGGCCCTCGTCTCGTATCCCGAGCTCAATGTGGACGGTGCCGCCCCGCCGGCTTACACGGGTGTCGACGTCGGATTCAGCACGTTCGCCGTGCATCGGGAAACGACCTACGAATTCATCGGCGACGTGGTCGAAGCGGTCGCGGCGCTGACGCCGGGGCCGTATCTGCACATCGGCGGGGACGAGGCGCAGAGTACGTCCACCGAGGACTATCTGACGTTCATGCGGCGGGTGCAGCCGATCGTCGCCGCGACCGGGAAAACGGTCGTCGGCTGGCATCAGATCGGGGCGGCGCCGCGCATTGCGGGGCGGATCGTGCAGTACTGGGGCCGTGGCCCGGAACTGGACGACGAAACCCGTGCGGCCCTGAGCCAGGGTGACCGGTTCGTGCTTTCCCCGGCCGACAAGGTGTACCTCGACATGAAGTACACCGCGGACACCCCGATCGGCCACGACTGGGCCGGCTACATCACCACCCGCACGTGCTACGACTGGGACCCGGGAACGCTGCTGCCGGCCGGTGCCGACGTCCTCGGCGTCGAGGCTCCACTGTGGACCGAATTCGTCACGACCACGGCCGACATCGATCTGCTGGTGTTTCCGCGGCTGGCCGCGGTGGCCGAAGTGGCGTGGTCACCGCCGGTGGCGCGGGACTGGGACGCGTTCCGGGGCCGGCTGGCCGCGCACGGTCCACGGTGGACAATGCGCGGCGTCGCATTCCACCCGGACCCGGAAATCCCCTGGGCTTAAGCCGGTTTCCGGGCCACCAGAACGTCACGGAGAATGGCCTGGTCGACGCGGTGCCGGAACGATTGGTACGGCTCCTCGTCGACCACCTCCAGCCCGGCCTCCGCCAGCAGACCGGCCGCGACGTCTCGTTTGGCCACGAACGTGTTCCACGCGATCCCCATCGCCCCGCCCGGCCGCAACAGCCGCGCCCAGACCGGCGCCGCCTCCGCCAGCAGATCCTCCGGGCTGCGCACGAGCCCTTTCCCGGCCGTGCGGCTGCCGTGCTGCACGCCATACGGCGCATCGGTGACGATGAGGTCGAACATCGCGTCCTTGAAGAACTCCCGCGACCGCAGCGTGTCCACATTCACCACATCGAGCGACTGCGTGGCCCCCGACTTGTAATCGTCGCGGTCCGCGGCCAGCTCGATTCGCAGCCGCTTCGCCACCACCTGCCGCTCCCGCCGCACCGGCCCGAACTCGGCCTTGTGCTTGACGCGCTTCCGCTTCAACCACGTCTGTATGAACGCCGCGTAAGCCTCGAAATCCTTCTGATCCCGATCCACGCCGGCCGCGTCGAACCCGTACATGAGCGCCTGATTGAGCGTCGTCCCCCGCCCGCACAGCGGATCGAGCACCCGGAACCGCCGCTCGAGCATTTCCCCGGCAAACGCGGAAGCGAGCAGCGTGACGTTCAACAGCAGCTTCGTGAACTGCTCATTGGTCTTTCCCTGGTACTTCTGGATCGTGATCAAATCATCGTCGAACCGGTCCAGCCGCGTCACCTCCGCAGGCCGGAGCAGTTCCCCGACGACCTCGAACAACGCGTAAACCGACGAAAGGTTCCCCAGCACCGCCGCGTCCCGAGCCGACACCTCGTCCGCTTCGAACGTCACATACGGCACCCCGCCGATGACCCGCGTCGCGATCTCCCGGAGCCGCCCCCCGAGCAGACCACGATCAAAGGCGACCAACTCCGCCCGGGTGAGCTCGACAGAAGCGTCGGCGTAGACACGATTCGCGGACGGCAGGATGAGCAGCGCATACAGGGCCATAGACCCACCACCCTACCGACACGGCCGGTACCGGCTCGCACTCCCCACCCCCGGTGCTGTAGAGTTCCCGGAGCAGGGGCGATTGGCGCAGCGGGAGCGCGCTTCGTTCACACCGAAGAGGTCACTGGTTCGATCCCAGTATCGCCCACGACCAAGGGCTCACCCTACTCAAAGGGCGAGCCCTTTTTCGTCTGTTGGTCGTGGATTCCTCGCGCAAGCGCAAGCGCTTGCTCCCCGGCGGTGGCTTCACCACCCGCGCCCCCTTCGCCTTGCTTCGCATCGGCGGTCGGCTCGCTTCGAATGGGCCGCGATCAGATGCGGCGCTTGGGTGCGAATGCTGTGCGGCAATTTGCCTGTGACAGGCGCTCCGTGATGGCCGGCCTTGGGGCTCAGGGTGTCTCGCCCGGCGGTGGCTGAACTCTGCGGGAATGGCGCGGACGCGCAGCTGCTGTTCCCGCTGCTGGACGTGTTCGCCCCGGTGCGAGGGCGGTGTGGCTGCGCGACACCCTCCAAGCGTGCAAGGTGCCCTGCTGTGCCGGCTTGGGCTGATTCGCGTCTCGCCGTTGCGGGTCTTTCAGTCATCGGGTTGGCGGCGGCGGCGCGGACGCGGATCAGGACCTTGCCCAGGGGCTGGGGTCTTGGGGTGAGCTCTTTCAGGCGCATGGCTTCCGGGCCGCTGTGTCGGTGGTGCTGGATGCGGTGCAACCGTCGTCAGGTCAGGTGGGCTCCGCCCAAGGGGGTGTGTTGGGGGGTTATGCGGCGGTGGGTGATGCGCCAGCCTTCGGGTTGGCGGTGCAGGGTGTCCTGGTGGGTGACGCTGGCCGGGGTGCCGTCGGCCATGATCATGAGGCCTTTGGACAGTACCGTTGCTTCGGTTTCGGTCTTTTCGGTTATGACGATGTTGGTTACGTGGTGGGCGATCGGGTTGCGGGGGCCCAGTTGGAGGGCGGCGGTGCGGATTGTGTCGATGCCTTCGAACTGGCCCAGGCCTACGGCGGTCATGTCGTAGACGGTCTGGTCGGTGAAGATCTCGTCCAGGCGGTCCAGGTGGCCGCCGTCGAAGATGTGGGCGTGCAGGGCCAGGATCTCGCTGATCGCCCAGCGGTCGTCCGCGTTCATGGTCAAGCCTCGATTCCTCGGTGATGTCTTGGCGTGACATCACGCTAGCACTGATGTCGCGGCGTGACATCGGCCCGGGAGTGATGTCGCGGTGTGACATTTGGCATCTTGCGGTTAGCCTGGCTGGATGCCGCGGTGGGAGCACGGGAGTCTGGAGCGGCTGCAGCGGGCCGCGTTCGAGCTGTTCGAGGAGCAGGGGTTTCCGGCGACCAGTGCGGTGCAGATCGCGGAGCGGGCCGGGGTCACCACGCGGACGTTCTTCCGATACTTCGGGGACAAGGAAGAGGTGCCGTTCGCCGACGCCGGGCGGCTGCGGGCGGCGCTGGTCGAGGCGGTCCGGCACGCGGGTGACATCGCGGAGCCGCTGCACGTCGTGACCCTGGCCCTCGCCGGGTTCGACTGGGGGAGCTTGGGGTCGCGGGAGTCGCAGCGGCGGCGGGACCTGATGATCGCGGCGAACCCGGAGCTGTTGGAGCGGGACCTGATCAAGCAGCAGCAGCTGGGCGACGGGTTCGGTGATGCGCTCCGGCGGCGGGGGGTGGACCCGGACGTGGCCGAGCTGGCGGCGCGGGTCGGCATCCAGGTGTTTCGTATCGCCTATCAGCGGTGGGTGCACGCCGAACGCGACTTGGACCTGCGCGCGCTGACCGCGGCCGAGCTGTCCCGGCTGGCCCGCATCGTGCCGGTCGGCACCTGATGCGCCGCGGCCCGTCCGAACATTCGGGCCGCGGCGCCTCGTGCGGTCGGTGCTGGTCGCCGGGCTTGTCAGGCGGCGACGTCGCGATCCGGGTGTGCGCCGTTTCTGGCGGGCATCGAAACGTATCTTGGGCTTCCGGGGGCGCATTCGCCAAAGCGGTGCGGCCGGCTTGAGGCAATCTTGAGGTTGCGGGCGCAGAACGCCTAGCGGCGCTGGATCGGCTGCTGGTGCTGCTGCTGCGGCGGGGCCTGGCGGCTCTGCCGGGCCTTGACGGCCAGGCGGCTCAGGTAGATCAGCGCGCCGCCGAGGACGCCGACGTCGTCCAGGTAGATCGGGTCGGGGAGCAGGTCGATGGGGAAGATCGTGTAGATGATCGCGCCCCAGAAGACCCAGCGGCCGCCGACGCCCATGGCCTGGAGGTACTTGCCGGTCTTCCAGACCCGCACGGCCAGGACGATCGCCACGACCAGCAGGGCGATCAGCAGCAAGCCGCCGATCACGAGAAGCGCGTAGAACAACTCCTCCGACATGGTTCGAGTTTACGGGCGATACTGCCCCCATGCGCGTCGAGCCACCCGTGATCGTGAGCAGTGACCCCGACTCGTTCCCGCATTCGGTGCTGCGGGATCGGCATCCGGCCATTGTGGAACGGGTGCTCGGGGCGCATCCGTACGCACCGGCAGTACAACTGCGGCTGGAAATGCTCTTGCAAGAAAAGGCCGTCGAACCGTTGCCCGCCGAAGCGCACGACGCGGCGGCCTGGGAGCAGTGGGGTGCGGGGTTCTGGGGGCGGTCGTGGTTCGACGTGCCGTTTCTCTTCGCCGAGAACTTCTTCTACCGGCGGCTGCTGGAGGCGGTCGGGTACTACGCGCCGGGCGCCTGGCAGGGGATCGATCCGTTCGGGCCGCAGAAGGCGGCCGACCTGCCGGCCGAAGCGGAGCTGCGGGAGATCCCGGAGTCGGAGCTGGTCCGGGCGGCGGTCCGGGGCAACCGGGCTGACCTCGGGTTTCAGCTGGTCGCGCGGCATCACGAGCACGCCGAGGAGCTGCTGGTCGACGACAGCGCGAAGCTGTGGGAGCTGGCGCAAGGCGGCACGGTGATCGTCGTCGCCGACAACGCGGGCCGGGAGCTACTGCCGGACCTGGTGCTCATCGACTTCCTGCTGCGGACCGGGCGGGCCGCGCGGGTCGAGCTGCACGTCAAGCCGGCGCCGTACTTCGTCTCGGATGCGCTGGCCGCCGATGTGCTGGCGGACCTGCGGCGATTCCCGCAGGAGAGCCCGATCGGCGGGCGGCTGAACGCGGCGCTGCGGCACGGCACGCTGGAGCTGTACACCGAGGACTTCTACTGCGCGCCGCTGACGTTCCACGACGCGCCGCCCGGGCTGGCGAGCCGGTTCGCGGCGGCGGAGCTGACCATCCTCAAGGGGGATCTCAACTACCGCCGCCTGGTCGGGGATCGGCTGTGGCCGGTGACCACGCCGTTCGAAGCGGTCAGCGGGTACTTCCCGGGGCCGGTCGCGGCGCTGCGGACGGTGAAGTCGGACGTGGTCGCCGGCCTGGCCGCGGGCGCCGAGCGAAACCTGCCCGCGTCATGGCGTACCAGCGGCGCTTTTGCTCTGGTGCAAGTGCGCGGCTGAAGCGGCGGTGGTGTAGGTCGGGCCGGCCCAGGACTTGCTCGAGTTCGTCATGCTCCGCACTCTGCCGTCAGGGACTTGGCGGCCACTTGCGGTCGGCTTGCGAACGCTCGCAAGCGTGGCGGCGGTCACCCTCGTGGGTGGCTTTTGTCCGGGTGTACCGGGGTATCGCGCCTGCTCCCGATGAGAGGAACGCGCGCATGCAACCTGAAGGCGACGAACTGGCGCCGCAGGTCGAGGAGGACGAGCCCGCGGCGGAGCGGCCCGCGCCGACGCCGGTGAGCCCACCGGCGCCCGCCGTGAGCCCGGCGCCGGTGAACGGGTCGGCGTATCGGCCCGTCGGCAACGCGGCCGGGTCCCTGGCCGCGCTGTGGAACGACGGCGACCGGCAGCGGATCAAGGCCCGCTGGCAGGAGCTGCAGCTGCGCTTCATCGACGACCCGCACCTGGTCGCCGGGGAGGCGGAGCGGCTCGTGCAGGACGCGGTGACCTCCCTCGCCGCCTCGCTCGACGCGCGCCGGGGCCAGCTGCACCAGCAGCGGGCCGCCCGCGGGCTGGACACCGAGAACCTGCGTGCCTCGCTGCGCGACTACCGCGAGTTCCTCGACCGCATCCTCGCACTGTGAGGGGTACCCAATGAACTCGACGACGATCACGATCGGCCTGGTTGTGGTGGCGCTGGCGGTGGGCGGCTGGATCCTGCTGCGCGGTGGCAAGGAGGACGAGGAGGAGCTGGAGACCGCGCCCCCGGCCCCGCCCACGCCGGCCGTCCCCACGCCGGCGGTCCCGACGCCCGCCGTGCCCACGCCGCCGCCCGCGGCCCCGCGCCCGCCGGCCACGGTGGCCCCGATGTCATCGGTGCCGTACTCGAGCGGGGCGTCGGTGCCGTACACGACCACGGCCCCGCAGCCGAGCATGACCAGCGACGCGCACGCCTACGAAGTGCGGACCCGGTGGCAGGAGCTGCAGCTGCGGTTCGTCGACGACCCGCAGACCGCGGCCGGGGAGGCGGAGCGGCTGGTCGACGACGCCCTGGCCGGGGTGACGGCCTCGCTCAACGCGCGCAAGGACCAGCTCAGCACCTGGCGGGCCTCGGGGCGGGACGACACCGAGCAGCTGCGGGCGGCGGTGCACGGGTACCGCGACTTCCTCAACCATCTCGTCGGCGCAT
Organism: Dactylosporangium sp. NPDC051541; assembly: GCF_044454505.1. Lineage (NCBI taxonomy): Bacteria > Bacillati > Actinomycetota > Actinomycetes > Micromonosporales > Micromonosporaceae > Dactylosporangium > Dactylosporangium sp. NPDC051541. The sequence continues at coordinate 259,829 of NZ_JBITDU010000009.1, read as the reverse complement.
GAAGCCGCAGATGAACTTCGTTTGAGTTGGGCGGCCGGGCGGGCATACCTCCATTGAAGGAGGACCGCCATGACAGCCACCCAAGTTTTGATCACGGTCATCGTGCTGCTCGTGATCGCCGCGCTCGGCTACGGCATCTGGTTCGTCACCCGGCGGCGGGCCCTGCAGACCCGGTTCGGCCCCGAGTACGACCGGGCCGTAGCCGAGGGGGACAGCCGCCTCGCCGCCGAACGGGAGCTCCGTGAGCGCGAACGCCGCCACGCGCAGCTCGAGATCAAGGAGCTCTCTGCGGAGTCGCAGGCCCGATACACCAGCCAGTGGGAGGAGATCCAGGCCCGGTTCCTGGACGACCCGAACGGCGCCGTGCGCGACGCCGACGCCCTCGTGTCCCAGGTGGCCGCCGAGCGCGGGTACCCCACCGGCGACTACGAGGAGCACGTCGCCCACCTGTCGGTGGAGCACGCCAACACCGTCGGCCACCTGCGCGAGGCCCACGAGATCTCCCAGCTCTCCGAGCGTGGCGAGGCCAGCACCGAGCAGCTGCGCCAGGCCGTCGTGCACTACCGCACGCTCTTCTCCGAGCTGCTCGGCACCGATGTCACCCCGTCGGCCAACGGCCGCCCGGCCGATCGCGAGGATCGCGCCGAGGCCGCCGCCGCGGCCGCCGAGGCCGACGCCGAGCACGTCACCGGCTTCGACGACCCGGCCGACCGCCACCGCGCGGAGCTGCACCGGGCCGACGACGACGCGGTGAGCGACGTTCCCCGCCAGCGCAATGGCGACGTTTCGCACGACACCACGAGCCGGTCGTAGGGCCGGGGGAAGGGAACTCTGCGATGACACAGCAGGAGCAGCACGAGACGTTCGTTCCCGTGATCGGTCAGCGCGACGGCCGGCACGACGACGATGACGCGCGGGCCGTCGGCACCGCCCACGCCCCCTACGACGAGGACCGCGACGAGCTGCGGGACGGGGACCGCGACGAGGACGGCGAGACCTACCCGGCCGCGACGTACGCCTCCGGCTCGGCCGACCCGGACGTCGCCGACCGCGACGACGTCGAGGTCGTGGATCGCGAGGAGGCCCTGGCCCGCGAGGGCGAGACCCTGCACACCGACTCCCAGGACTACGACTCCCAGGACGCCCGGGCCGTCGATCCGGACGAGGTGGACGCCGCCTACGACAACGCCGTCCGCGAGAACGAGGTCCGCGACGTCGAGGCCTCCGACGCCGATGCCTCGAACGTCGAGGCCTCCGACGTCGAAGCCGCTGACGCCGAAGAGGACGAGGTCGCGGCGACCGAGGCGCAGGAAGACCAGGAGTGGGCGGCCGAGCACGCCACGGCGGTCGAGGAAGAGCCCACCGCGGTCGAGGAAGAGCCCACCGCGGTTGAGCAAGAGCCCGCGGTGGTCGACTCCACGCCCGGCTCCGTCGATGTGGCGGCCGTCGGGGCGGTGTGGACCGACGGTGCCGTCGACGGGCTGCGCGAGCGGTGGCGGGAGCTGCAGCTGCGCTTCATCGACGACCCGCGCGCGGTCGCCGGCGAGGCGGACGCGCTGGTCGGCGAGGCCGTGGACACCATCACCAACGCCCTGCAGGCGCAGCGGGCCGAGCTGGCCAACTGGCAGAGCGAGCAGGGCGACGACACCGAGCGCCTGCGCGCGGCCGTCCGCGGATACCGCGACTACCTTGATCGTCTCCTCGGCATGTAGCCAACCAGGGGAGATCGCAAGAAGGAGGGGGCTCGCCCGTGCGGGGGCGGGCCCCTTTTGCTGTGCCCTACCCGGTGGTAACGTCCGGTGGTACCAAGCGGTACCAGTGGGGGCGGGTGGTCGGTGCACACGCGAATCGCGATCATCGGGGCCGGGTTCGGCGGGCTCGGCGCGGCTATCCGGCTCAAGCAGCGCGGCCACGAGGACTTCGTCGTCTTCGAGCGGGCCGGCGACCTCGGCGGGACCTGGCGCGAGAACAGCTATCCGGGCTGCGCCTGTGACGTGCCTTCCCAGGTGTACTCCTTCTCGTTCGCGCTCAACCCCGAGTGGACGAGCACATACTCGCCGCAGGCCGAGATCTGGGCCTACCTGCGCGCGTGCGCGGACCGGTTCGGGGTGCGTGCGGCGATCCGCTTCCGGACCGAGGTCCACCAGGCCGGCTGGGACGCGAGCGAGTCGCACTGGCGGATCTCCACGTCGCGGGGGGAGTGGACGGCCGACGTCCTCATCGCCGCCGGTGGCCCGCTCAACGAGCCGGTGATGCCGAAACTGCCCGGTCTGGAGACCTTCAGCGGTGAAGCCTTCCACTCCGCCCGCTGGAACCACGCCGCCGAGACGAAAGGCCGCCGGGTCGCGGTGATCGGGACCGGGGCGTCGGCGGTGCAGATCGTGCCCGCGATCCAGCCCGAGGCCGGCCACGTCACCCTGTTTCAGCGCACCCCGGCCTGGGTGATGCCCCGCGGTGAACGGCCACTGCGGCCGTGGGAGCGGTGGGTGTACCGCAACGTCCCCGGCGCCCAGCGGCTCGTGCGCACCCTCGTGTACTGGCAGATCGAGGCCACGGTGATCGCCTTCCTGCGCCCGGCCGTCATGCGGCTCGCGGAGCGGGCCGCCCGCGCGAACCTGCGCAAGCACGTCCGCGATCCGCACCTGCGGGCCAAGCTCACCCCGGACTACCGGATGGGCTGCAAGCGGGTCCTCAAGTCCGACGACTACTACCCGGCCCTGGCGCGGGGCAACGTCGACGTCGTCACCGAGCCGATCTCCGAGATCCGCCCGCACGGCGTCGTCACCCGCGACGGCACCGAGCACCCGGCCGACGTCATCGTCTTCGGCACCGGCTTCCGGGTCACCGACCTGCCGATCGCCGAGCGCATCCGCGGCCGTGACGGCCGCAGCCTGGCCGAGCACTGGCAGGGCAGCCCGCAGGCGTTGCGCGGCACCACCGTGACCGGCTTCCCCAACCTGTTCCTGCTGCTGGGCCCCAACACCGGCCTCGGACACACCTCGGTCGTGCTGATGATCGAGTCGCAGCTCAAATATGTGCTGGGCGCCCTGCGAGCCCTGCGGCACACCAGGACCCTCGAACCCCGCCCCGAGGCCCAGGCCCGCTTCGTCGCGGCCGTGGACGAGCGCATGGCCCGGACGGTGTGGGCGACCGGCTGCCGGAGCTGGTACATCGACGCCACCGGCCGTAACTCCACGCTGTGGCCGGGCTCCACCTGGGGGTACCGCCTGAAGGTCCGCCGTTTCGACCGGAGCAGCTACACATGACCGTCCACTATGTACGCCAGGGCCGCGGCGAGCCCCTGGTCCTCATCCACGGCATCGGCCACCACTGGCGGGCCTGGGAGCCGGTCATCGCCCCGCTCGCCGAGCACCACGACGTGATCGCGCTGGACCTGCCCGGCTTCGGCCGCACCCCCGCGCCCGCGAACAACCTGGGCATGCCGACCGCCGTCGCGACACTCAAGGACTTCTTCGCCGACCTGGGCCTGGACCGTCCGCACGTGGCCGGCAACAGCCTCGGCGGCGCCATCGCCCTGGAGCTGGCCGCGGCCGGCCTGGCCCGCTCGGTGACCGCCCTGTCCCCGGCCGGCTTCGCGACCCCGGCCCAGGTCCGGCGGGCCCTGCGGGTGCTGCGCAGCCTCCGCTTCGGCGCGTTCACCCCGGCGCCGGTGCTGCGCGTGTTCTACCGCACCGAGTTCGGCCGCCGCTTCTCCTTCGGCACCCTCGTCACCAACCCGGCGATCCTGACACCGGAGCGCGCCCTGGCCGACACCCTGGCCCTGCGTGGCGGCAAGGGGTTCGCGGCGGTGGCCCGGCACGGTTCGACCTACATGCTCACCGGCGAGCCGCCGGTCCCGGTCACCGTCGCCTGGGGTGACCAGGACCGGATTCTGCGGCCGGTGCAGGCTTCGCGAGCCCGGGAAGTGCTTCCATCGGCCCGCCATGTCGTCCTGAGGCGCTGTGGCCACGTGCCGATGAGCGATGACCCGGACGCGGTCGTCCGGGTCATCCTGGCTAGAACCGGATCAGCGTCCGTGCGCCCTGACCGGCCCGCATCCGGCTGAACGCGGCGCCGACACCCGCGAGGTCGAGCTCGTCGGAGACCAGCGCGGCCAGGTTGAGCCGGCCGGCCCGGTAGTGCTCCAGCAGGATCGGCACGTCGACCGCGGGGTCGGTGCTGCCGTACATGCAGCCGATGATGGTGCGGGCGAAGAACGCGACCTCGAGCGCGTTGAACGTGACCGGGTCCTGGGCCGAGCCGAGCCCGACGACGGTCGCGGTGCCGCCGCGGCGGGTCGCGGACCAGGCGGCCCGGATCGTCTCGCCGCGCCCGACGCACTCGATCGCGTGGTCGGCGCCCAGGCCGCCGGTCAGCGCCCGGATCTCCTTGCTCAGCCCGGCGTGCGGGGCCAGGTAGTGGGTCGCGCCGAGGGACAGGGCCAGCTCCTCCTTGTCCGGGGCCGGGTCGACCGCGATGACGGCCGACGCGCCGGCGAGCCGGGCACCCTGGATCGCGGCCAGGCCGACACCGCCGAGGCCGATGATCACCACTGACTGTCCCGCCTGGACCTTCGCCGCGTTCGTGACCGCGCCGACGCCGGTCAGCACCGCGCAGCCGAGCAGGGCCGCCTCCGCCAGGGGCAGGTCGTCGGGGACCGGGATGCAGGCGTGGGCGCCGATGACCGTCTCGGCCGCGAACGCGCCGGTGCCGAGGCCCGCGTAGACCGGCTCGCCGCCGACCGTCGCGAACGGCACGCCGCGGGCGTCGTCGGCGTGGACGCACAGGTACGGTTCGCCGTGTTCGCAGTACCAGCAGGCACGGCACGGCGGCGACCAGTTCAGCACCACGTGGTCGCCGACGCGCAGGTCCGTGACCCCGGCGCCGACCTCGGTGACGACACCGGCGCCCTCGTGGCCGAGGACGGCCGGGAACGGCTGGCGCAGCGTGCCGTTGGCCAGCGACAGGTCCGAGTGGCAGACGCCGGCCGCGGCCAGGCGCACCCGCACCTGGCCCGGCCCGGTCGGGTTGAGCTCGATCTCCTCGACGGCGATGGGCCCGTCGACCTCGCGCAGGACGGCGGCCAGGGTCACAGCTGGATCGCCTTCACTGCGGTGAACTCGTCGTAGCCGTGTGCGCCGAGCTCGCGGCCGTAGCCGGAGTCGCCGATGCCGCCGAACGGGGCGAGCGGGTTGAACGCGCCGCCGTTGATGTCGACCTGCCCGGTGCGCATCCGGCGGGCGACGGCCAGGGCCCGGTCCCGGTCGGCCGACCAGACGGCGCCGGCCAGGCCGTACTTGGTGGCGTTGGCGATGCGGACGGCGTCGGCCTCATCGCGGTACCGGATGATGGAGAGCACGGGCCCGAAGATCTCCTGCTGGGCGATGGCCGCATCGGGGTCGACACCGGCGAAGACCACCGGGGCCACGTAGTAGCCGACGGCCGGGACCTCGTCGTGGCTGAAGGCGACGGTCGCGCCGTCCTGTTTGCCGCGCTCGATGTAGCCGAGCACCCGGTCGCGCTGCGCCGCCGACGCGAGCGGGCCGAGGCGGGTGGCCGGGTCGGCGGGGTCGCCGACGGTGTACTTCGCCGCGGCCGCCGCCGCCAGCTCCACTGCCTCGTCGTGGCGGGACTCGGGGACCAGCATCCGGGTCCAGGCGGTGCACGTCTGGCCGGAGTTGAGGAAACAGTTGGCCACGCCGACCTTCACGGCCGCGGCCAGGTCGGCGTCGTCCAGGATGACGTTGGCCGACTTGCCGCCGAGCTCGAGCGCGACCCGGGTGACGTTGGCGGCGGCGAGCGCGGCGACTTTGCGGCCGGCGACGGTCGAGCCGGTGAACGAGACCAGGTCGATGCCGGGGTGCCCGGCCAGCGCGGCGCCGGTCGGGTCGCCGTAGCCGTGGACGACGTTGTAGACGCCGTCGGGGATGCCCGCGGCGCGGACGAGCTCGGCGAGGCGGTTGGCGGAGAGCGGGGCGATCTCGCTGGGTTTGTGCACGACGGTGTTGCCGGCCGCGAGCGCGGGCGCGACCTTGGCCACCGTCTGGTGCAACGGGTAGTTCCACGGCGTGATCGCGGCGACGACGCCCACCGGCTCGCGGTACACCTGCGAATTGCCGATTGTTTCTGGTACTTCCGGCCGGTGCAGGAGTTCGATCATCGACGCGAGCGTGGCGAGGGGCAGCCCGACCTGCACCTTGCGGGCGACCGGCAACGGCGCTCCCATCTCGGCGCTGATCAGCTCGGCGAGCTCGGGGGCGGCGGCGGTCAGGCCGTCGAGGAGCGCCTGCAGGCGGGCGGCGCGTTGGGCGCGGGGGAGTGCGGCCCAGGCGGGCTGGGCGGCGCGGGCGGCGGCGACGGCACCGGACACGGTGTCGGGCGAGCCGGCCGGGACCGAGCCGATGACCTGTTCGGTGGCGGGATTGATGACGTCGATCACGGCTGTGTGACCCCCTACGCGAACGCGCTCACGCCGGTGAGAGCGCGGCCGATGATGAGCTTCTGGATTTGGCTGGTGCCTTCGTACACGGTAGTGACCCGCGCGTCGCGCAGGTACTTGCCCACGGGGTACTCGTCGATGTACCCGTATCCGCCGAACACTTGCAGCGCCGAGTTCGCCGCGCGTACCGCCGCCTCGCTGGCGAACAGTTTCGCGGTCGACGACGCCGTGGCGAACGGCTGCCCCCGGTCGATCAGGTCGGCGACGCGCCAGGTGAGCAGCCGGGCCGCGTCCGCCTCGACGGAGATGTCGGCGATGAGCTGCTGCACGAGCTGAAACCCGGCGATCTTCTTGCCGAACTGCTCGCGCTGCGTGGCGTAGCCGGTGGCCGCGTCGAGGCACCCCTGGATGATCCCGACGCACCCGGCCGCGAGGGACATCCGCCCCTTCGCCAGCGCCGCCATCGCGATCGTGAAGCCCTGGCCCTCTTCGCCGAGCAGTGCGGTCTCCGGGACTTCGACGTCGTCGAAGCTGAGCATCGCCGTGGCCTGGCCGCGCAGGCCGAGCTTGCCGTGGACCTCCGTGACCTGCAGGCCTTCGGACGGCATCGGCACCAGGAAGGCGGAGATCCCCTTCGGCCCCGGTCCGCCGGTTCGCGCAAAGGTGAGGGCGACCTTGGCCCAGGTGCCGTTGGTGATGAACATCTTGGCGCCGTCGATGCGCCAGCCGGTCGGGGTTTTCGTGGCTTTTGTGGCGAGTGAACCGGCGTCGGAGCCGGTGTCGGGCTCCGTCAACGCGAAGCAGGCGAGGTCTTCGGCGGAGCACAGTCGAGGCAGAAAAGCGGATTTCTGGGCATCGGTACCGTATGTGAGGATGCTCTTCGCCACGAGTCCGAGCGACACCGACACGATGCCGCGCACCGACGAGTCGCCCCGCCCGAGCTCTTCCAGGAGCAGGCAGTAGGTCAGGTGATCGCCACCGCTGCCGCCGTACTCCTCCGGGATCGTGACCCCGAACATCCCGAGGCCGGCCATCTTCCCGACCACCTTGAGATCGACCTGCTCGGCCCGGTCCCAGGCGGCCGCGTGCGGTGCGATCTCCCGATCCGTGAACTCGGCGGCCACCTGCCGGAGGGCCAGCTGCTCGTCGCTGAGGCTCAGATCCATACCTGATTCCTTAACTAACGCTGTTAGTTTCTAGGATCGTACGCATGGTCCGTCCCCGAACGCCACTGCTGAACCGCGACCGCATCGTCGAGGTCGCCACCGCGATCGTGGACGCGGAGGGCCTGGACGCGCTGTCCACCCGCCGGCTGGCCCGCGAACTGGGGGTGCAGGCACCGTCGCTGTACAACCACTTCGGCACCAAGGAAGCGATCATCGACGCCGTCGGCGACGCGATCGTGGCCGGCGTGGACCTGTCGATGCTCGGCCGCGACCCCTGGCCGCAGGCGCTGCGCTCGTGGGCCCGCGCGTATCGGGCCGCGTTCCGGGCCCACCCCAACGTCGTGCCGTTCCTGGCCCGCGGCCCGGCCCGGCGGCCGGCGTCGCTGCGCCTGGCCGACGCGGTGTACGGCGCCCTGGTCGACGCCGGCTGGCCACCCGCGCAGGCCACGCGGATCGGTGCGGCCATGCGGTACTTCGTGGCGGGCTCGGCGCTGGGCTCCTTCGCGCTGGGCTTCGTCGACGACCCGTCGCTGTATGCCGCCGACTACCCCCACCTGCGCGACGCCCACCGCCTGGCCGGCCGGCACGCCTCGGTGGACGACGGCGCGTTCGAGCTCGGCCTGGACGCCCTGATGGACGGCCTGGAGCGGAAGTTCGCGCTACTGCCTTCCGGGGGCGGGCCCGTAGACCAGCCGCAGGATCGCGTCGGTGAGGGTGTCGAGTAGCTCGTCCTCGTCGTAGGCGCCCGGGTTGGCGTAGACGTCGGCGAACGTGATGCTGCGCAGGTGGACGGCCATCTTCGCGATCAGGTCGGGCGGCCCGCCGACCGTCAGCCCGGCCCGCGAGTCGCGCTCGATGCGCGTGCTGAACAGCGTGCAGCCCTCGTCGACCAGCCGGTCGCGGACGTGCTTGACCTCGGGCCCGGGGTCGGGCGTGATGAAGGCCTCGCGCAGCCACCGCCCGTCGACCTTCCACCGGGCCAGCCCCGCGGCCAGCCCGCGCCGCAGCGCTGCCCGGTCGAGCCCGTCGGCGGCGAGCCACTCGGCCATCTCCAGGTCGGCCTCGGCCAGCCGCTGGTCGACGAGCGCGGCCAGCAGCGCCTGCTTCGACTCGAAGTAGAAGTAGAACCCGGACCGCGCGATGCCGGCCGCCCCGGCGAGGTCGTCGATCGTGACCTGACTGATCGACTTCTCCCGGAACACGTCCCGCGCCGCCTCGATCAGGGCCTGCTCCCGCTGATCGCCTTTCGTGGGCGCACGGCGGCTTTTGATGGCTGGCACGCCGCCGACTTTACACGGCATCACTTATTTTCGACACAGTGTTGAAAACTCTCGGCAGCGCGTCTACGTTGGGTCGCGTGAGTTTCCGAACGCGTTTGGCCCTGCCCGTCGCCTGCTACGTGGTTCTGCTCGTCTCGGCGCTGCAGACCCTGGTCGTCCCCGTCGTCGCCGACATCCAGGCCGACCTGGGCGTCTCGACCAGCGACGCCAGCTGGGTCGTCACCGCCAACCTCCTGGCCGCCGCGGTGTTCACGCCGATGCTCGGCCGCCTCGGCGACCTCTACGGCCGCCGCCCCGTGATGCTCGGCGTCCTCGCCGTGGTCCTGCTCGGCTCCGTCCTCGGCGCCACCACGTCCAGCCTGCCGCTGCTGCTGGCCGGCCGGGTCGCCCAGGCCGCCAGCTTCGGCCTGTTCCCCCTGGCCATCGGCATGCTCCGGGAAGAGCTCCCACCGCAACGCCTGACCGGCGCGATGGCCGTGGTCAGCGGCATGCTCTCGGTCGGCGCCGGCTTCGGCCTGGTCGTCACCGGCCTGCTCATGCGCGACGGCGGCGACTACCACGAGCTGTTCTGGCTGGCCACCGCCATGACCGCGATCGGCCTGGCCGGCGCCTGGCTCCTCCCGCGCCGCGCGGGCGCCGCGACCGGCGGCCTGGACTGGACCGGGGCCGGCCTGCTCGGGCTGGGCCTGGTGCTGCTGATCCTCCCCCTGGAAGAGGGCAACGGCTGGGGCTGGGCCTCACCGCGAGTGCTCGGCTCACTGGCGTCGGCGGTGGTGGTACTGACGGTCTTCGTCCTGTTCGAACGCCGAGTGACCCACCCACTGGTCAGCACCCGGATGCTCAGCCACCGCCCGCTCGTGGTGGCCAACGCGGCCGGCCTGTTCCTGGGCTTCTCGATGTTCGCCGTCTTCCTGTCCGTCTCCGCCCTGGTACAGACCCCGTCGGCGGTGGCCGGCTACGGCTTCGGCGCCTCAGTCCTGGCGGCCAGCCTGATCTACCTCCTCCCCGGCACCGCCGGCGGCGTGATCACCGCCCCGCTCGGCGGCCGCCTGGTAGCCCGCTTCGGCGCGAAATCCACACTCGTGATCGCCGCCCTCCTGGCCGCCGCGGGCTTCACCCTCCTGGCCGTCCTGCACGCAGCCACCTGGGAAGTCATCGTCGGCGCCCTGATGGTCAACACCGCGGTCACGTTCGGCTACGCGGCGCTGCCCGCCCTGCTGATCGCCCACGTCGAACCCGCCGAAACGGGCATCGCCAACAGCGTCAACTCGATCGCCCGCTCGGTCGGCATGTCCCTGGGCACCGCGTTCGTCGTCACGATGGTCACCCGCAACCCGATCCCCGGCCCGCTCCCACTCCCACGCGAGTCCCAGTTCGTGACCATCTTCGTGATCGGCGCGCTCCTGGCCGCGGCCGCCGCCGCCGTGGTCGCCTGGGCACTACCCCGAGCCCGCCGCCCGGTCACCCTCACCCCGGCCGAGGTGGAGGCCGACGAGGTTTTGGGCGCGGCCGGCCTGGAGGACGTACCCGCTACCCGCTGAGCTTGACTACCGGGCGTTCGCCAGCGAGACGGCGGCGCCCGGTGAGTGGGCGTCCCCCTGCCGCCGGAAGTCCACCCACTGCCGGCTGACCTCGGCCCAGACCCGCTGCTGCTCAGCGAAGAACCGGTCGAGGTCCCCCCGCCCGATCTCCTCAACGGGTGTCGTCACCAGCAGATAGTCGATCTCGTCCCGCAGCCGGTTGAGGCGATACAGCGTCTCCTCCATGAGAATCCACCGCGACCGCCAATTGAAGAACAACTCCAACGACCCCAGCAGCGTCACGACCGCGACCATGGGCAGGGCGATCGTGGCTTTGTAGTCGTCGATCGGCAGTCCCAGGACGACCGTCGACAACGCGGTCAGCCCCAGCGACAGCCCCTTGGACCACGTCGAGCGCCGCCGGAACCGCTGCTTGCGCGAGTCCGCCCATTCCATGTCAGCCGACACGAGCTCACGAAACGTGGTGAGCGCCTCCGCCAGCGGCAAGCCTGTCCGCCGCCCGGCCAGGACCAGAAACCCTTGCTCGGAAGCGGCCGTCTGATCACCATCACGCACCTGTCGCCGGCTCATGCCCCCATTCACCCAGCGACGCCCACCAATAGCAACGCCGCCTCCGCCGCTGCGATCGCCCGCCGACCTCGCCGCCGCACCGCTCGGCCGAGCGTCTGTCATGCCCGGCGGTATCGGGGACCCACGTCATCCGGCGAAGGTCTCCGGAAAAAGGTTGGACGGGCTGTCGGATCCGGGTCGGCGGGTTCGTAGCTCGGGCATGACAGCGACCTACACGTTCGACGTTTTCATGAGCCTCGACGGGTTCGGCGGGCACACCGGGGACTGGGGGGCCTACTGGGGCAAGCAGGGGCCGGAGTTTCTCGAGCACCGCCGCGCCCAGTACAGCCGGGAGCAGCGCATGGTCTACGGCGCGGCCACGTACCGTGACTTCGCGCCGCTGCGGGGCGCCGACATTCCGGGGTTCGACGAGTGGGCCAGGTTGATGCTGCGGCTGCCCACCACGGTCGTTTCCAGCACGTTGGCGGCGCCGCTCGAGTGGCCCGGGGCGGGCCTCGTCAGCGGCATCGAGGCGGTGGCTCGGCTCAAGGAGGAGTCCGGCGTGCCGCTGCGGTCGCACGGGAGTTTGGCGTTGAACCGGGCGCTGCTCGACGCCGGGCTCGTCGACCGGGTGCAGGTGACCGTCTTTCCCGTCGTCACCGGGCGGACCAGGGCGCTGCCGGTGTTGCGCGGGGTCGGGGACTTCGACCTGGAGCTGCTGGAGAGCCGGACCCTGGACGGGAACATCCACGAGCTGGTATACCGGCCGACGCCGCACACGGCAAACAACTAAGCAGCGGTAGCGGACGGCATGACCAGGAGCAGCTGGCCGCCGGGGCGGGTCGACATGCGGACCGGGAGGGCCATCATGCGGCCGGCGCGCATCAGGACCGTGGCCGTGTCCAGGTCGGCTACGCGCAGGCCCGGGGAGCCGTTGCGAGCCGGACCGGAGACCATCAGCACGCCGCGCCAGGCGGCCTCGGCCAGCTGGCGGGAGTGGCGGAGCTGGCGGTGGGAGCGGGGCTCGGTGGGGACGGCGCACAGGTCGGTGTAGCCCTGGGCCCAGGCGCGGTCCAGGAAACTTGGGGTGCCGGGGTCGGCGAAGACGCGGAAGATCTCGTAGCGGTGGCGGTTGCCGGCCGTGTAGCGGTGGACGCTGGCGGTGCGGCCGGCGGCGGTGAGGAGTTCGGCCAGGCGGTCGGCGGCGGCGCCGCGGTTGAACTCGGCCAGGACGCCGTCGGGGGATCGGGGCGTCGCGGCCGGTGCGGACAGAGATCGTGCCCGGGTGCCCCCCAGCGCCCGGGCACGGCCTCCTCCTCCACACACCCCCGTACATCGCACGAGCACGGCCGCCTCGAACGCGGCGACGGTCGAGGCCCGGTAACGTTCGCCGCTCGACACGATGTCCACCGCATTACCGTGGACTTTCCGCAGGCTCTGCGGGAGAGGCGGCCGGGGTTCCTTGAGGAACTCTTGAAGGTGGGCCTCCCGTACCATGGGCCAACGATGCGGGTGATGCTGGTTGAAGACGACGCGCGGGTGGCGGCCGCCCTGGCCACGGCCCTGCGCCGGCGTGGGCACGAGGTCGTGCACTGCCCGACGGCCCAGTCGGCGCTCGACACGTTCGCGGGTGAGCCGTTCGATCTGGTCCTGCTCGACCTCAATCTGCCGGACGGCGACGGGATCGAGGTCTGTCGCATCCTGCGCCGCAAGGACGAGGGGGTGGCCATCATCGCCGTGACCGCGCGGGCCGAGGAGCGGGACCGGGTCATCGGGCTGCAGACGGGCGCCGACGACTACGTCGTGAAGCCCTACTCGATGGCCGAGCTCAACGCGCGGATCGAGGCGGTGCTGCGGCGGGCCGCGCGGGCCGCGCCGCCGCCCAGCGAGACGCTCACCGTCGGGGTGGTCACGATCGACGTGGCCGCGCGGCGGGTCGTCGTCGGGGACCGGGAGGTGGCGCTGACCCGCAAGGAGTTCGAGATCCTGGCGGTGCTGGCGCGGACGCCGGGGACCGTCGTGTCCTACGACCGGCTCATCCTCGCGGTCTGGCAGACCAGCTTCGTCGGCCGGCACACACTCGACGTGCACGTGGGGTCACTGCGAGCGAAGCTCGACGTTCCGGGACTCGTGCAAACAGTGCGCGGCGTCGGATACCGCCTGGCCCCATGAGAAACAACCAGAAGCCATGAGAGTCCGGCTCGGTGCGGTCTATCTCGTCCTGCTCCTGCTGGTGTTGGCGGCTCTGGAAGTACCACTGGCAATAAGCCTTGCCGGAAGGGACACCCAGAGGCTCGTGGCCGATCGGCTCGCCGACGCCACGCGGTTCGCCACGCTCGCCGAGCCCGCACTGCGCGACACCGACACGGCCGAACTGTCGTCGGAACTGACCCGGTACGACGACGTCTACCGCGTCGGCGCGGTCGTCGTGGACCAGGACGGGCACCAGGTCGTGAGCTCGCGGAGCGACCTGTGGCTCGACGAGGACGCGATGCGCCAGGTCCGGCGGGCCCTCGAGGGGCGGGAGGCGAGCGAGGACGGCACGGTCTGGCCCTGGCGCACCGATCCGCTCGTCGTGGCCGTGCCGGTCGGGCGGGGCGGCGAGGTGATCGGGGCGGTCGTGACGGTCTCGCCGGTGCGCACCAACGCCAACGGGGTCGGCAGCTCGTGGGGGATCCTGGCCGGCGGCGGGCTGGTCGTGCTGTTCGCCGGCATCGTGGCCGCCTGGTCCCTGGCCCGCTGGACGCTGCGGCCGGTCGCCGAGCTCGACGCGGCCGCCCACGAGCTGGCCGCCGGTGACCTGACGGTGCGCGTGCCGGCCGCCGACGGGCCGCCGGAGCTGCGCCGGCTCGGCACGGCGTTCAACGAGATGGCGGCGACCGTCGCCGACTCCCTGGAGCGGCAGCGCTCGTTCGTCTCGCACGCCAGTCATCAGCTGCGCAACCCGCTGACGGCGCTGCGGCTGCGGGTCGAGGATCTCGGCATCGACCTGATCGAGCCGCAGGCCGTCGAGGGCCACCGGCTCGCGGTCGAGGAGACCGAGCGGCTCGGCGAGGTCCTCGACAGCCTCCTCGCGCTGGCCCGGGCCGAGCGGGGCAAGTTCGACCTGACCGACTTCGACGCCGGCGAGACGGCCTGGGCCCGGGTCCTGGCCTGGCAGCCGGTGGCCGCGAAGAAGGACATCACGCTGCGATACGTCCGCCCGGCCCACCCGTTGCGCGCGCGGGCCGTCCGCAACGCCATCGACCAGGCCCTCGACGCTCTCATCGACAACGCGGTCAAGTTTTCCGGACCGGGGACGACGGTGACGGTACGGCCGAGCGCCGACGACAACGGAGTAGCGCTCCATGTGATCGACAACGGGCCGGGCCTGACGGAGGAGCAGCGGGACCAGGCCACCGAGCGCTTCTGGCGGGCCCCCGACGCCCAGAACGTCGACGGCAGCGGCCTGGGCCTGCCCATCGTCGCCGTCCTGGTGGACGCGTCCGCCGGCCGCTTGGATCTGCTCCCCAACGAGCCGAACGGCCTGCACGCCCGCGTCTGGTTCCCGAAAGCGACTTAGGCCCGGACTTAAGGCTTCTGCGCGCGGTAGTACCTGATCGCGCCCGGGTGCAGCGCCAGCGGCGGCGTGGAGATGGCCGAGCGGATGTTCAGCCGGGCCGCGGCCTGGTGCGCCTTGGCCAGCTCGTCCCGGCCTTCGAACAGCAGGCGGGTCACGCCGTAGGCGAGGGGCTCGCTCATCGTCATGCGCACCACGAGGTAGTTGGCGATGCCGATGGCCACGGTCGCCGTGATGCCCGTGTACGTCGACGCCGGCACCACCCGCTCCGCGTAGTAGTCGCCCCACCGCGCCCGCAGCGCCTTCACCGGCTCGGCCAGGTTGAGCAGCCGGATCGGGAAGTCGCGGGCCAGGTCGGCGATGGCCGAGACGGGCAGGCCGCCGGAGAAGAAGAACGCCTCGACGTCGCCGGTGCGCAGGGCCTTCACCGAGTCGTCGAGGCTGTACTTCGCCTCCCGCACCTCGATGCTCGACACGTCCAGCACCCGCCGGGCCGTGATCGCCGTGCCCGAGCCCTCGCCGCCGACCGACACCCGCCGGCCCTGCAGGTCGTGCAGCTGCGCGATCGGGCCCTGGGCGGCGACGACGACGTGGATGTGGTCGTCGTAGAGCCGGGCCAGGGCGGCGAGCTGGCCCGGCTCCTCCTTCTCGTGCGAGTCGGTGACGTCGGCCTGGGTGAAGGCCACGTCGGCGATGTCCTTCAGGATGTTCTGGACGTTGATCTCGGACGCGGCCGTGGTCAGGACGCTGGCGTGGACGTTCGGCAGGTACTTCTTGCACAGCTCCGCGATCGCGCTGCCGTAGCGGTAGTAGACGGCGCCCGGGCTGCCGGTGGCGATCCGCAGCTCGCCGGTGGCCTCGGCCCCGTCGGATTCGCAGCCGGCCAGGACCGCCAAGGCGGGCAGCGCCAGGAGCGCCCGGCGCCTCATGCCGGCAGCCCGAGCAGGGGCCGCAGCGCGGCGATCGTCTCGGCCGCGCCCCGGTGGTGCAGCGTGGTCATGCCCAGGGCCCGGGCCGGCTTGAGGTTGCCGGGGAGGTCGTCGACGTACGCGCACTCCTCCGGCGCCAGCCCGACCGCCTTCGCCCCGAGCGCGTAGATCTCGGGGGCCGGCTTGCGCAGGCCGACCTCGGCGGAGATCACGACGCCGTCGAAAAGCTCCAGGAGCAGTTCGCGGTTGTACCGATCCGCGCCCCACGAGTTGGAGATGAGCCCGGTCCGGATGCCGGCCCGGCGGGCCGTGCGCACGAACTCGACCATCGCCGGGTCGTCGCCGGCGTCGCCCATGAGCCGCTCGATGAGCCCCTCGGCGGCGATGCCGGGCCCGAGCCGAGCCGCGAACCCGGCCTCGAACGCGGCGTCCGGCAGCGTGCCGTCCTCGAGGCCCGCGAGCAGCTCCCGCGCCGACGGGTCGGTGCGGAAGTGCTCGCGGACGGTGCCGGGCGGCAGCCCTTCCCGGGCGCAGAACGCGTCGAACGACGCGAACACGTCGGTGGTCAGCACGCCGCCCCAGTCGACCAGCAACCCCCGAAGCGTCATCCCTGGAGGATAGGCCCAATCAACTCCGGCCGGTCTCCTCGACCAGCCCGAGCACCACTTCCTGGTGCGAGGCGGCCTTGCGCTGCCGGGTGGCCGACGTCCCGCGCGAGCGCAGGTCGCCCAGCAGGTCCAGGGCGGTCTCCCACTCGCCGCGCCGCTCGAGCGCGGGGCGGACGTGCCGCAGGAGGGCGTCGATGCGGACCCCGGCCGGCACTGCGGTCCGGGTCTGCGGGTCCACCAGGTGGCCGCCGAGGCCGGAGCGGGCCGCCCGCCAGGTGGCCGCCCGCAGCAGGACCTGCGGCGCCTCCGGCAGGGGCCGGCCGGCGTCGTCCTCCTCGGCGGCGACCGTGACCAGGCCGCGGGCCAGGGAGGCGAGCAGGATCACGTCGTCGATGTGCGGGCAGGAGTCGGCCACCCGGACCTCGACCGTCGGGTATCGCGCCGACGGCCGGGCGTCGAAGTACACCATCCCGGCGTCGCTGATCACGCCGCTCTCGACCAGCGTGTCGACGACCCGGTCATACTGCGCGGCCGTCTCCAGGTCCGGCGGCGGCCCGACGGTGGGCCAGCGGGAGGTGACGATCGTGCGGTAGGAGGCGTAGCCGGTGTCCTGGCCGGCGAAGTACGGCGAGGACACGCTCAGGGCCAGCAGCGTTGGCAGCCAGTCCCGGATCCGGCGGCTGATCCGCACGGCCTGGTCCCGGTCCGGCACGCCGATCTGCACCTGGCAGGCGGCGACCTGCTGCTCGTCGACGAGCTGGCGGTACTCCTGGGCCATGCGCTCGTACCGCTCGTTGGGGTACACCCGGCTGGCCGTCGCCCCGGAGCCGGGGACGCTGCCGGCGGCGACGATCGCCAGGCCGTGCCGTGCGGACGCCTCGATCAGCGACTTGCGCTTCTCGAGGAGGTCGGCCCGCAGCGCCACCAGGTCGGTCTGGACCGCGCTGGCCGTCTCGACCATGGACCGGTGCAGCTCCGGCTCGGCGTCGGCGGTGCGCAGCACCCGGCGGGCGGCCGGCTCGAGGGCGCCGGTCTCGCCGTTGACGACGTGGAACTCCTCCTCGACGCCGATGGTGTCGCCGACGGCTACCACCGGCCGTGCACCGACTCGCGGATGAGCTCGTCGTAGACGGCGGCGACGGCCGTGTGCGTCTCGGCCGGCAGCGCCGGTGCGGCGGCGGCTTCGGCGTTGGCGCGGGCCTGCTCGTCGTTGCGGGCGCCGGGGATGACGACGGAGACGGCCGGGTGGTCGATGATCCAGCGCAGCGCGAACTGCGACATGGTGAGGTTCTCGGGCTTCAGCGCCCGCAGCCGGCGGACCGCTTCGAGGCCGGTGTTGTAGTCGACCCCGGAGAACGTCTCGCCCTGGTCGAAGGCCTCGCCGTGGCGGTTGTAGTTGCGGTGGTCGTCGGCCCCGAACGTCGTGAGCTCGTCGTACTTCCCGGAGAGCAGTCCGCTGGCCAGCGGGACCCGGGCGATGATCCCGACGCCGGCCTTCTCGGCCGCCGGCAGGACCTCGTCGAGCGGCTTGAGGCGCAGCATGTTGAAGATGATCTGGACGCTCGCCACGTTGGGCCTCGCGATGGCGGCGAGGGCTTCGGCGGTCGTTTCGACGCTCACGCCGTACCCCCGGAGCCGCCCTTCTTGGACCATCTCGTCCAGGGCGTCGAAGACGGCGTCATTGTCATAGACGGGCGTGGGCGGGCAGTGCAGCTGCACCAGGTCGAGGGTGTCGACGCCGAGGTTCTCGCGGGAGCGGTCGTTCCAGGCCCGGAAATGCTCGCGGGTGTACTGGTCCGGCTCCTGCGGCACCCGCCGCCCCATTTTGGTCGCGACGGTGACCCGCTCGCCGGCCGGGAGCGACCGGACGAACTGCCCGACGAGCCGCTCGCTGCGCCCGTCGCCGTAGACGTCGGCGGTGTCGATGAAGGTCACGCCGGCGTCGTGGGCCGCGGCGAGCGTGGCCAGAGCCGCGTCCTCGTCGACGTTGCCCCAGTCGGCGCCGAGCTGCCAGGCGCCGAGTCCGACGACGCTGACGGGGACGCCGGTGCGCCCCAGAATCCGTTCCTGCATGGCAATGACTCTAGAGCGCACCGGATCTCCGTGCCGGGTTAGAACACCGGCGTCCCCTCGCGGACCAGCTTCCAGTTGGGCACGAAGAAGTCGGCGGGGTTGATCGAGCCCTTGGCCTGGGCCCAGTCGATGAGCAGCTGGCGGATCTCCTGCTGCGCGTTGTACACCTGCGTCTTCACGATCCCGGGGAAGTTGCCGCCGCCGGAGCGCCGGTAGTTGTTGACGGCGACCACGAACTGCTCGGTGTCGCCGACCGGGGTGGCGGTGCCGGGGTGGACCAGGCGGGTGATGCGCTGCCCGACGGGCTTGGCGATGTCGATGTCGTACTCTACGCCCGAGATCGCGTCGTAGTTGTAGTCCGGCACGGCGGGGTCGCTGATGTCGGCCGGCACGACGGGCGCGCCGACGGCCAGGGTCCGGAAGTACTTGGCCGAGTATTCGAGGTACGCCCGGACCTCGGCCCCGGAGAGCACCACGGCCTCGAGGGTGTTGTCGTAGATGTACAGCCCGGCGACGTCCTTGATCTTCACCTGCCCGGCCGGGAACAGCGCGGTCCGCGAGAACGGGGCCGCGATCGACAGCACCGGCAGCGCCGCGTACTGCCCGCCGGCCAGCGCCGCGGCCACCGTGTCGGTCTGGACCTTGTTGATGTAGTCCAGGATCGGCGTGTCCTTGTACCGCGACTCGGCCGCCGACAGCTCCTCGGTCGACGTGGCCACGACCTGGTTGACGTAGGTGACGGTCTTGTTGTGCTGGGCTTTCACCGCGGCCAGGACGACCGGGTCGGGGGCGTAGGCGTTGGTGTTGATGGTCGTGGCGGTCTTGGTGGTGACCGTCCAGCGGCCGTGCTCGCGGGTCAGCTGGAAGTCCATCCGGGTCACCCGCTGCCCCCACTTGGAGGGCTCGGACAGCAGCACCTGCGCGCCGGTCGCGGTGTTGGTGACGAACCGCTGCGGAATGTCGTTGTGCGCGTGCCCGAACAGGATCGCGTCGATGCCCGGCACCTGCGCGGCGATCAGCGCCGACGGGTTCTCGTTGGGCAGCTCGGGCCCGTAGCTGGAGGTGCCGCTGTCCCCGCCGTGCGCGGAGATGAGCACGATGTCGGCGCCGCGGCGGCGCATCTCCGGCACATACTTCGCGGCCGTCGCCACCATGTCGTCGAAGCGCAGCTTGCCCTCGACGTTCGCCCGGTCCCAGATGGCCACGCCCGGGTTGGTCAGTCCCAGGATCCCGACGCGCAGATTCGGCGCGCCCCGTCCGAGATCGACCTTTTTGATGAGGTACGGCAGGAAGGCCGGACGGTTCGTCCTGACGTTGACGGCGTTCGCGGCCAGGGCCGGGAAGCCCAGCTGGCGAATCCAGAGGTCGAGCAGCGGCAGCCCGTAGTTGAACTCGTGGTTGCCGAGCGTGACGGCGTCGTAGCGGATCACGTTCATCGCCCGGGCCATCGGGTGCCGCTCGTGCGTGGTGGTGATCGGCTCCTGCTTGGCGTAGTACGTCGCGAGGGGCGTGCCCTGGATCGTGTCACCCGCGTCGAGCACCAGCGTCGCCTTGCCCCGCCGCTCGGCCCGGACGCCGTTGACGACGGTCGCGACCTTGGCCAGGCCGACGTCGTTGTGTGCGCTGTCGTCGTACTCCGCGTCGCGGTAGTAGTCCCAGTTGTAGACGTTGCCGTGGGTGTCGGAGGTCCCCAGCAGGGTCAGGTCCCAGGTCTTGGGGGTGGTGCCGTGCGCGTCGGCTGCTTCGGTGGCGACAAAGGGCGCGGCCGCGGCCGCGGCCGCCGCGGCCAGCACGCCGCGCCGGGAGAGGTTGGTCATGGTCGAGCCTTCCGTGGTGGGTCAGCGCGCCTCGTGGGCGCCCTCCGCACCATAACGGCCCATCAATGCGCCGAGACCCTTGAGATACACCTCGCGGTCGACCCTTCCGGCCAGGACCCGCTGGATGATGTACCCCTGCACGAGCCCCACCATGACGGCCGCGACGGCCTCCGGTTCGGTGCCCGGATCGACCTTCGCGGCCAGCGCGGCCGCCTTGTCCCGGATGCGCCCGTAGATGCCGCCGACGAGGTCCGCGAACGCCGGGTCGTAGGCCGCCTCACCCCACACCTGCACGGCGATGCGCACCGGCCCCTCCTCGCCGAGGTTGCGGTCGACCTGGGCGATGAGCTCGGCCATGACCACCGGCATGGTCGGCGGCGGCTCCTGATCGAGCAGCTGGTCAAGGGTGCCGACGATGGTGCCGACCTTCTCCTCGGCGATGGCCTTGATGAGCTCGGCCTTGCTGGAGAAGTACCGGTAGAACGCCCCGACGGAGAGCCCGGCCTCTTTGATCACGTCCTGCATCGACGTCTGGTGGAACCCGTTGCGCAGAAAACACCTCGCCGCCGCGTCGAGGATCTGCTCCCGACGGGCGGCGAGATGGGCAGCGGATACGCGGGGCACGCTGCCGATTGTAGGTTTCGCCGCTACGCCACTGTCCGGCAGTTCATCTGGGCGTCCTTCGGGACCAGGAACTGGGCCGCCTTCGCGTAGCCCTCGCCCTTGTGTACGGGGAACACGCTGAAGTACACGACGCTGCCCGCGGGCATCTTCGACGGCGTGATGACCAGGTCGTATCGCGACCCCTCGTCCTCGACGACCTTCTTCACCGCGAACACCTGCTTGGTCTCGGGCAGCTCCTGGCCCTGCGGCGTGCACAGGACGTCGGCCTTGACGACCGCGGGGATGCCGGCGCCGGCGAGCGCCTTCTCCAGGGTGGGCGGGTCGAGAATCTTCTTGTAGTCCAGGGTCAGCCGGACCGACCCGTCGGCGTTGGCGACCAGCGTGAACGCCGGCGCTTCGGTCGATTGAACGCCGCTCGGGCCGGTCGCCGGCCCGGCCGTGGCGGGTGGGTCGTCATGCGACAGCAGCGGGATCGCGACCGCGACCCCGGCCACCGCGGCCAGGCCAACCCCGGCGGCGACCCCGAGCAGCCCCCGGTTGCGCCGCCGCTGCCGGCCGCGCTCCTCGATCGCCGCGACCGGCCGGTCCATCCGCACGTCGGCAAGTGTCTTCTTCACCGCGTCGAACACCTCGTCATCTGTCATATCGGTCATGTCCTTACCTGGCCACGGGCGCGAACTCGGCCCGAAGGTGTGCAGTGGCACGTGACAGATGGACGCCGACGGTCGCCGCGGAGATCCCCAGCACCGTGGCCACAGTCTTGGTGTCCAGGTCGAGCCAGATGCGCAGCACGACGACCTCCCGCTGCCGCCTGGGCAGCCGCCGGACGGCCGCGAGCAGCGCCTGGTCGGCCCCTTCGTCGACGGGCAGTGACCGGTCGTGCCCGTCGAGTGCGACCTCCCGCCGGTACCGCCGCCACCAGGAGATCCGCAGGTTGAGGGCGGTGCGCACCACCCACGCCGCGGGCGCCGGATGCCGGCTGACCTTGGACCAGGACGCCCAGGCCCGCGCGAACCCCTCGGCGACGAGATCCTCCGCCAGCGACCGGTCACCGGTCGTGGCGAAGACGGCCCGCAGGCACTGATCCCGGCTGCGCCGATAGAAGTCCTCGAAGGCCCTCCGTTCACGTTCCACACCGTGGTTACGCATGGGCCCCCGGATCCATTTACCCGCCTCGGGAAAACATTTTGCACTGGAAGTTTCAGCCCTGACCAGCGCGTTGACCGGCGGCGAAGCGCTTCGAATTGACGGCGATCGTTCGCGTGCGCAGTGTCGGCTCGTGCGTACCCGAACCCAGAGAACGAGGCGACTCCTCGGCGGCGCGGTGGCCCTGGCCGCCGCCGCGGCCGGTGCGATCGTCGCCGTCACGCTCAGCGCCGGCCCCGCGGACGCGGGCACCGGCACCGGCTATCTCCACACCAGCGGCAACAAGATCGTCGACTCGACCGGGGCCACGGTCCGGCTGACCGGGATCAACTGGTTCGGCATGGAGACCGACAACCACACCTTCCACGGTCTGTGGGCGGGCCGCCCGGCGACCTGGACCCAGCAGATCGACCACATGGCCCAGCTCGGGTTCAACACCATCCGGGTGCCGTACACCGGTGACTCCCTGCGCGCCGGGGCCACCGCCACGAGCATCAACACGGACACGAACCCGGAGCTCATCGGGCTGTCGCCGCTGCAGATCCTGGACAAGGTCGTCAACTACGCCGGCACGAAGGGGATGCGCATCATCCTCGACCGGCACCGGCCGACCGCCGCCGGCCAGACCGCCCTCTGGTACACGGCCGCCGCCTCCGAGGCCAGCGAGATCGCCGACTGGCAGTCCCTGGCGTCACGGTATGCGAACAACCCGACCGTCATCGGCGCGGACCTGTTCAACGAGCCGCACGCCGACGGTACGGACCCGAACGGCACCGGCTCCTGCTGGGGCTGCGGCGACACCACCAAGGACTGGCGCCTGGCCGCCGAGCGCATCGGCAACGCGGTCCTGCAGACCAACTCCAACTGGCTGATCTTCGTCGAGGGCGTCAGCTGCGACGGCAACGGCGGCTCCCCGAACGTCTACGACAACATCCCGGACGACCCGATGGCGTGCGACTGGTGGGGTGGCAACCTCTCCAAGGCCGGCACCTACCCGGTCCGCCTGAACGTGGCCAACCGGCTCGTGTACTCCGCGCACGACTACGGCATCTCCGTGTACGACCGGCAGCCGTGGTTCAAGGACCCGAACTTCCCGAACAACCTCCCGGACGTCTGGGACCACTTCTGGGGCTACCTCTACAAGCAGAACATCGCACCGGTACTGGTGGGAGAGTTCGGCAGCACCCTCGCGAACCCGCTCGACACGCAGTGGCTGACCAAGCTGATGCAGTACATGGGCCAGGGCACGAACGGCATCTCGTTCACCTACTGGTCCTGGAACCCGGACTCCGGCGACACCGGCGGCATCGTGAGTGACGACTGGAACACGGTCAACCAGGCCAAGATGAACATCATCGGCCCGTACCTCAACCCGCCCGTCGGCGGCGGCGGCCCGACCTCCCAGGGCCCGACCACCACGTCCCCGTCCCCGTCGCGCAGCGTCTCCACCTCACCGTCCCCGTCGCGCAGCGCCTCGTCGTCGCCCCCGCCGGCGAACGGCGCCTGCTCCGCGACCTACGAGGTCACCAGCAGCTGGCCGGGCTCACCGGGCGGCTTCCAGACCACGGTCACGGTCAAGGCCGGCACGTCCGCGATCAGCAAGTGGACGGTCAAGTGGACGTTCGCCAACGGCCAGGCCATCACTCAGCTGTGGAACGGCACCTTGACCACGTCCGGCTCCGCGGTGACGGTGACGAACGCGGCGTACAACGGCACCATCCCCGCCAACGGCTCCACCAGCTTCGGCTTCACCGGCACGTGGACCGGCACCAACGCCGTACCCACGGTCACCTGCACCGCCTGACCACGCACTGCAGCACCGGGCCGGCCAACCCCTCGCGGGCTGGCCGGCCCGCGCCATCCTCCCGCCGTACGGTTCGCGCGGCCAGGGTCCGTGCCCAGCGACCCCCGGCTGATCATTGCCACAGCCCTTGATGGACCTGGCTGCTGCTCGCCGTAGACCTAAGGGCCCACGGGCCGACCGCCTACCGGAACGCCACGACTGTGACGTGCCCGGATTGGCGGGTGGACGGGGTGACTCCGGCGGAGCCGGCGAGGGGGGCGGGGTTGGGAACCGGCCGCAGGCGTCGCCGATCTCGGCAAGGAGCCGGGCAGCACGGTCAGCAGGTGCGTTCGCAGTTGGTTGGCCAGGGCGACGCGATGCTGCACGAGGTCGGCCCGGGCCCGCCTGCACGAGGTCGGCCCGGGCCCGCACCAGGGACCGCAGTGCCACGGTGTCCGGACCGGTCCGGGCGCAGCTGTCAGGCGGCGCCGGTCTGTGCGGACTGGTCGGCCCATCCACGACCGGCCCGTCCGGCCGTCGATCCCGACCCCGGCCACCCCATGCCGGCCCAGCATGAGCAACCAGCACAGCCGCAACGACTCACCCCCGCCCGTGTCCGACGCGACTTCGGGCACCTCCATGCGACGAGCACCTGCTCACGGGCAATGAGGCGGCACGAACGAGGCCTACGTCGGGCGGGCGCGCACGGTCGGTCGGTCCGGGTCAGTGGTGCGGGCGGGGTGGTGCGGGCGGGGTGGTGCGGGCGGGGACTGGCGGGCCTGTGCCTGGCGGAAGAGTTCGGCCAGCAGGTTGGCGTAGCCGCGGGCGTCGTCGATCGCGCGGTGGGTGTGTTCGACGTTGCCGAACCACGCCGCCGGCAGCGTCTGTGGTGACAGTTCGGCGACTGGGCGGCCGGTCAGGGCGGCGGCGTAGCTGCGCAGGCACAGGCCGGGGCCGGTGAAGAGGACGTCGGGCTCGTAGGGGCCCTGGGTCAGCCCGTAGCGGGTGAAGCGGCGCAGGTAGTAGTCCATCCAGGTGCCGTCGAAGGCGATCGGCGAGGCCGCGAACGTGCGGGGGGCCGGCAGTTCGCGGAGCCACGCCACGAACTGCCGCATCACGAGGTCGACCGGTTGCGGGTCGGTGGTCGCGGCCGCCCACGCGCCGGGCTGCGTCTCGAACCAGGCGTAGGTGTCGGGGTTCGGGGCCGCGCCCGGGAGGGGTTCGAGGACGGCTTCGAAGGTGCCGAGCTCGTCCCCGCCGGCGGTGACGGCGACGGAGGCGAACGACCGCATCGAGTTGGGGCCCGGCCACGGGCCGTCGACTTCGATGTCGGTGACGACGTAGACCCACGCGTCCCGGCCGTCGGGGATGTCGGTCAAGGCGAGTCTCCTCAGAGGCGGGTGGCGCTGAAGATCATGGTGGTCATGACCATGCCGCCGGTGGTGCCGTTGGTCAGGAGCAGACGGGGGCTCAAGGACGTGAACGGGTGGTCCTTGTCGACGAAGGTGGCTTTGCGGTTGCCGGTTGAGAAGGCGGTCAGTTCGACGCCGCCGTCGCCCGTTGGCTTGCACGTCACCTGCAGCGGCGTTGAGGCTGTGGTCGGAGGGGCGGCGTTCTTCGGCTTCGCGGAGGCGGCCAGGCGGGGGTGCTGGTCGCCGGCGTGTTTGTAGATTTCGATGATGCCGTCGGCGTTGACCTCGAAGCTGTAGCCGTTGGCCAGGTTGGCACCGTCGAAGCAGCCCGCGCCGATGCGGGCGCCGCCTGCGGTCTTGCCGATCGCGGCGAACTCGAGGTCGATGTTGAAGCCGGCGCCGGGGACGGTCAGGTGCTGGTCGGGGCCGGGGGCGAGGCAGCGGGTGTTGGGCTGTTCGGCGGTGATGCGCAGGGCGTCCGGGACCTCGATCTTGCAGCCGCCGGCGGGACCCCAGCCGGACTTCTGCTGCAGCGCGGCGACCGTCTTCGTGCCCTTCAGCGGCCACGGGCCGACGGAGCCCAGCCAGCAGGCGATGATGGGCTTCACGTGCCAGGCCTTGTCGAGGCCGGGCGGCAGGAGGGGCTTCTCCAGGGGGAGGAACGACTGCCCGAACGGTACCCCCAGATAGTCTCCATAGGATTGCTCGCACATCGCGTGTGTGGCCGTGTCGACGGCCTTCGGGCCCGGGTCGACCGTGAACGGCAGGTGGCCGACGAACGTGACCTCGCCGACGTGGGCGGCGTTGCACTGGGCGACGTAGCGCAGCTGCGACGAGCCGCCGATCCAGTCGAAGCACTCGCCGGCCTTGAGGTCGAACTGCTCGCCCGAGTAGCTGTCGGCGGCGGCGGTCGCGGGGGTGGCCAGGGCTTTGGCGATGCGGTCGCCGTCGGCGTAGTCGGCGACCGGGAGGCCGTCGGTGAACAGCTGGCGCAGCGACGGGGACAGCCCGTCGACGGCCAGGTTGGTGTCGTGGACGGCCTGGCGGTGGGTCGGTGAGAGGCCGGCGACGACGACCACGTGGCCGTTCTCGGTGCGCAGGTAGTACTCGTAGCCGTACCAGTGCCCGGCCCCGACCGCGCCGAGCGGCAGCGCGACGATGACGATCAGGGCGACGTAGCCGGTGACGGTGCCCCACGCGCGGCCGACGGACGCGGCGATGACGGCCGCGGCAACGCCCAGGACCCCGCCGAGGATCGCGATCGCCCCGCCGGCGGCCAGGGCGAGCGAAATCGGCTCGGCGATGAGGTAGCCCAGGAGCCCTCCGGCCCGCGCGGTGCCGCCGTCCATGACGTGCGGATTGCCCCGGACCAGGTGGAGCAGGCCGAGGACCGCGACAACGATGCCGGTCGCTCTCGTCAGGACCCGTTCACGGAGAAAATGCCAGGTCGCGCTGCCCAGGGCGGCCAGCTCGGAGGACTGCCAGAGCCGCCGGTCGGCGATGGGGACCAGCAGAATCCGCCAGGGCCACGGCTCGCGGGGCAGGCGGGGAAGGGGCCAGGCGAACAGCAGCGGCAGCACCGGCAGGGCGTAGGCGGCGTAGCCGAACAGGAACGACGCCGCCCTGAGGGCCACCGCGTGCCCGGGGACCTGCGGCAGCCAGACCAGGGCACCGAGGGCGAGAAAAGCGGTGCCGGCGACGACAAGACGTACCCACGAAGGCCGTTGCTGTTTGAAAGCCTGGGGCTGGGTGATGTCGCCGGTGACGAGGCTGCGGCGGGGGCGGCGGTGTGTGCCCCACTCGGCGGCGGCCGCGCCCTCCCAGCCGGTGAGGGCGGCCCGGACCTGGTCGGCGGCGGCCAGCGCGAGCAGCACGGCGAGGGCCAGGACGAGCACCAGTCGCCAGGCGGGAGGCAGCGGTGCGAAGCCGAGCAGCGTCGACAGGGCCAGGGTCGCCAGGGTCGCGAGGACCAGCACGGCGACCGCGGGGAGAGCGGCGCGGGCCCGCCGACCGGCCTCGGACATGGCTGGGAGCATGTCACCAGCGCTCACACGGTGCAACCGGCCTAAAGCTGGCTTAAAGAAGCGTTGTCAAGGCTTTGTCACATCTGGGTGTGGCCCGCCGCGCAGGCATCGATGACCGGCTTGAACGCGGCCACCTCGGCATCGGTGATCTTCAGCTCGGTGTAGAGCGGCGGGCCGCCGTCGAGGCTGACCCAGGCCGGGAACACGTACGGCTTCTTGATCTCGGCCAGGGCGTGCGGTGTGCAGCGCTCGCCGTCGACGACGATCGGGATGCGGACCTCGTCGGTGCCGGGTGCCAGCACCGCGTAGGGCTTCGGGGTGGCCTCGCGCTGCGGCGTCGGCAGGACCTCCAGGAGGATCGAGCCGACGAACTCCTGCAGCGTGATCGTGCCCTTGAAGCCGGTCCGTTTGACGATGACGGTGCCGTCGACCCAGCCGCTGGGCAAATGCGTCCAGGGGCCGAAGGTGAAGGTGGCCTGGCGGTCGAGGTACGCCTGCTGGCAGTCGATCGCGAGGAGCTTGTCGAGCATCGGGTTGGGGTCGGCCAGCGCCACCGTCTCGTCGGTGACCTTGCCGTCCTCGGTCTGCACGCGCAGCGCGACCGTGGAGGCGGCGGCGTGCGGCTTGAGGTCGTCGCCGGTGCAGACGCCGGTGCCGTAGGACACGGGCACGTCGACCTGCAGGCCGCCCGGTGGCAGCCAGGCGTCGGCCTTGACCGGGCCCGCGCCGTCCTTGAACGACGGGGCCTTGAGCTCGAGCTGCTGGATGACGAGCTTGGCTGGGCCGTCGTTGTGCATGGAGACCTGGACGGTGTGGCGGACCTCGTCGACGCGGCCTTGGGTGAGCTCGACGCGGAGCTTCAAATCCGATTTTTCGGATTTATCGGACTTGTCCGAATTCTTAGAATTGCAGCCGCTCAGCGCCAGGGCGAGGACCGCCACCAGCACCGCGACACGCTTCATGAACGCCTATGTTGGCACAATCCACTGCAGGAGCGCACGGGCCGCGTCGAGGACGAGGTCGCGGTCGTACGTCAGCGCATACGTGAAGCGCCGCTGCTCCTCGGGGCCGGTGTCGGCCAGGTCCCGGGCCACGAGAGCGCCGGCGAAGTGCGGGCCGACGACGATGACGTTCCACTCGCCGCGCAGCGGGTCATCAGCGGCCAGCGCGATGCCGCGGACCCCCGGCACCGGGGCCGCGGGCAGCTCCGTGCCGAGGACCGTGATCAGGGCGGCGTCCTTGGCCAGGGCCGAGTACCGGCGGGCGGTCGCGGGTGTGAAGTAGCGCGCCTCCTGGAACGAGGCCAGCAGCATCGGCGGCTCGTCCGGGTCCTGGGCCTTCGCCTCCAGGTAGTGGCTCAGCGGCAGCAGCATCCGCTTCGTGGCCTCGGCGGTCGGCCGGCGGGCGGCGACGAGTTCATACGGGGTGCGGCCGCCGGGCGGCGTGGGCGCGGCGACGAACGGGACGGTGGCCGCGCCGCGGCGGCTGTGCACGTCGGCCGGCAGCGGGCCGGGGCGGTCGAAGAGCCAGCCCTGGCCGAGGGTGGCCCCCATGCCCAGGGCGGCGTCGAGGTGCTCGCGGGTCTCGATCCCCTCGGCCAGCAGGGCGGCGCCCGCGCGCTCGGCGTAGGCGTAGACGGCATTGACGACCCGGGCCGAGCGCCGGCCCGCGGGCCGCTGGGTCAGGTGCTGGTCGAGTTTGACGACGTCGGGGTGCACGAACGGCATCACGGACAGCGACGCCGGCTCCGCGCCCACGTCGTCCAGCGCCACGCCCCACCCCGAGCCCCGGCACGCCTCGGCCGCGGTGAGCAGCGCCGACGGGTCGTCGCCGATGGCCCGCTCGGTCATCTCGACCACGACCCGCAGCCGCAGCTGGGCGTCGAGGATCGTCGGGGCCAGGTCCGGCGGGCACGGCACGCCCAGCGCGGCCGGCTCGGCGTTGACGAACAGCGTCAGGCCGAACGGCAGCCCGGCGTCGAGAGCGGTGCGGTACGCCGTCGCCCGGCACACCCAGTCGAGCTCGGCCATCCGCCCGCGCTCGGCCGCCGCCGCGAACAGCGCGAGGGGCTCCTCCCACGGGGTGCCGGCCGGGCCGCGGGTCAGGGCTTCGTAGCCGACGGTCTCGTGCCGCCGGTGGTTCCAGGAGTCGAGCCGGACGATCGGCTGGAAGAGGGTGGTGACCGCCCGGGCGTCGATGACGTCGTCGACGCTGCGGATGATGGTCGTGCGGCCCTCCATGTCCGCAGATTCGGCGGGTCCTGCCTGCAGCTGAGGGTTTCGCCGCTACCGGGTAGGTTGTGCCCCAATGGGAAGCTGGCGGGAGATCATCGAGGGCATTGCCGAAAACGGGGAGTACGGCGCGGCCCGGCTGGTGCGTGACCCGCGGCGCAAGGGCGGCTGGACGCTGCTCGTCGAGGAGGTGCAGCAGTCGTACGTCGACATGGAGAACCCGGCGCACCTGTTCTTCGAGTACACCCGCCGCCTCGGCTCCGTCGTCGACACCGCGTTTCCGGAGGGCGAGCCGATCCGGGTCCTGCACCTGGGCGGCGGGGCGTTCACGATGCCGCGGTATGTCGCCGCGACCCGGCCCGGCTCCGAGCAGCTGGTCGTGGAGCGGGACCGCCGGCTGGCCGCGTTCGTCCAGCGCATCCTGCCGCTGCCCCCGGAGGCCGGGATCGACCTGCTCTTCGGCGACGCCCGGGCGACGGTGACCGAGCTCGACGCCGGCTCCTACGACCTGATCATCGGGGACGTGTATGACGCGGCGCAGATGCCCGAGAGCGTCTCGGATGTAGTTTTCGCGGCCGCGGTGGCCCGGCTGCTGGCCCCGGGCGGGGTGTATGCGCTCAATGTGGCCGACCTCGCGCCACTGGCCTTCTCCCGCTCCCAGGGAGCCACGCTGCGCACCGCGTTCGCCGACGTGTGCCTGATCGTGCGGCCGGAACTGCTGCGCGGCCGCCGCTTCGGCAACGTGGTCTTCGCCTGCGCGGTCGAGTCGGACCGCCTGCCGATCGCCAAGCTGGCCGCGCTGGCCGGGCGCGACCGGCAGCCGGCCCAGGTGGTGACCGGCGCGGGCCTGGATCTGCTGACCGAAGGCGCGGAGCCGGTCCGGTTGGAACAGTGACGGTGGTGCCCCGGGTGGGATTCGAACCCACACTGTCGGAGGTTTGAGCTCCGTTCCTCTGCCGATTGGGATACCGGGACGAGTACGCCGCACTAGGGTACCCACTACTCTGATCGCGACGGTAACCGCCGTCGGTGGAGTCGGATCGGATTTGGGAGAGGCTAGTGGCCGAGGCACAGAGCCGGCGGGTGCTCATCGCGGAAGACGAGGCGCTGATTCGTCTCGACCTGCGCGAGATGCTCGTCGAGGAGGGCTACGACGTCGTCGGCGAGGCCGGCGACGGCGAGACGGCTGTCCGGCTCGCCGAGGAGCTCAAGCCCGATCTCGTCATCCTGGACATCAAGATGCCGATCATGGACGGGCTCGCGGCGGCGGAGAAGATCGCCGGTGGCCGGATCGCGCCGGTCGTCATCCTCACCGCGTTCAGCCAGCGCGACCTCGTGGAGCGGGCGCGGGCGGCGGGTGCCATGGCCTATCTGGTGAAGCCGTTCCAGAAGAGCGACCTCGTGCCGGCGGTCGAGATTGCGGTCTCGCGTTACGCGGAGCTGTCGGTGCTCGAGTCCGAGGTCGCCACGCTGACCGAGCGCCTGGAGACGCGCAAGGTCGTCGAGCGGGCCAAGGGGCAGCTCATGGCCACCTACGGCATGAACGAGCCGCAGGCCTTCAAATGGATCCAGCGCACCGCCATGGACCACCGGATGACCATGCGGGAAGTGGCCGACCGGATCATTGCCGAGACGGCCGGTGGAAACAGTTCCGTAACAGCCGAGTCCTGACCTTTTACCTGCTCGCCCAGTATCGAATAACGGCTTGGTAACAGTGCGCAAATGGGTTGTAGCCCGGGCTATGATCCGCCAGTCCCGAGGACCGGGATGCACAGCCAGTAACCGTTGATTCGAGGAGCACCATTGCGTAGAGCCGTGATCATGCTCACGGCCTTCCTGGCCTGCGTGATGCTCTCCTTCGGCATTGGCGCCACAAGCGCCTGGGCCGAGGGGGAAGCGCTGCAGGGAACGTTGAAGAACGGCGACAAGCCCGTCGCCGGAGTCAAGATCAACGCGTTCACCCAGGACGGCGCGCCCGCGGGCACCGCAACATCAGACGCCGATGGCAAGTGGAGTATCCCGGTCACCGGGCCCGGCGACTATCGGGTCGACCTGGATGTGTCCAGCCTTCCCTCCGGCGTCGTTCTGACGAACAACCGGCCGAGCCTGACCCCGAGCGTCGCCGACGGGCAGGCCCGCAATGTGCTGTTCCCGCTCGGACCGGCGGGCGGTGCGGCCAACCAGCCGGGTGCGCCCGCGAAGCCGTCGAGCTTCGACCGGTACGCCGACCTGTTCTACTCCGGCATTCACTTCGCGCTCATCATCGCGCTGGCCGCGCTCGGCATCTCGCTGATCTTCGGCACCACCGGCCTCACCAACTTCGCCCACGGCGAGCTGGTCACCTTCGGCGCGCTGATGGCCTTCCTCTTCAACGTGACCCTCGGGGTGCCGCTGGTCTGGTCCGGTCTGATCGCGGTCGCGATCGGCGCCGCGTTCGGCTATCTCCAGGACCGGGCCTTCTGGGGCTGGCTGCGCAAGCGCCGCACCAACATGGTCACCACGATGATCATCTCGATCGGCCTGTCGCTGGCGCTGCGCTACGTCCTGCTGTACTTCTTCGGCGGCGAGACCCGCTCCTTCGCCGAGTTCAACGCCCAGCCCGGCGAGCGCTTCGGCCCCTTCACGATCGCGCCCAAGAACCTCGTGGCCGACCTGATCGCGGTCGTGGCCATCGTCGCCGTCTCGTGGGCGCTGCTCGGCACCCGCCTGGGCAAGGCGACCCGCGCGGTCGCCGACAACCCGGCCCTGGCCGCGGCCTCCGGCATCAACGTCGACCGCATCATCCGGCTGGTCTGGACGATCGGCGGCGGCCTGGCGGCGCTGTCCGGCGTGCTCCTGGGGGTCTACCAGGGCGTCGGCTGGCAGATGGGCTTCCAGATCCTGCTGCTGATCTTCGCCGCGGTCACCCTCGGTGGCTTCGGTACGGCCTGGGGCGCCCTGGTGGGCAGCCTCGTCATCGGCATGTTCGTGCAACTGTCGACGTTGTGGATTCCGTCGGAGCTCAAGACCGTCGGCGCACTTGCGGTACTGATCGTGATCCTGCTCTTCCGGCCCCAGGGCATCCTGGGCCGCCGGTCGCGGATCGGCTGAGGGGGACGCGTTGAACTGGCACAGTATTTTCAGCGTCTCGCTGGAAGCGATCATTGCTTCATCGACGGTAGCCTACGCACTCGCCGCGATCGGCCTCAACGTCCACTTCGGCTACACTGGTCTGCTCAACTTCGGGCAGTCGGCGTTCCTGGGCGTTGGCGCGTACGGCATCGCGATCACGGTCGCCACGTTCGGCCTGCCATTCTGGCTCGGCATCGCGATCGGCCTGGCCGGGGCGGTCCTCCTCGCGCTGCTGCTCGGCATCCCGACGCTGCGGCTGCGGGCCGACTACCTGGCCATCGTCACCATCGCCGCGGCCGAGATCATCCGGCTCCTCTACCGGGCCACCGGCCTGCACAAGTGGACCGGCGCCTCGGACGGCCTGCAGAACTTCTCCGACACGTTCTACAACCTCAACCCCTTCCAGGGCAGCGGCGGCATCGACATCGGCGGCCTGATCACGTTCAGTGACAAGGAGACGTGGATCCTGATCGTCGGCTGGGCCCTGATCGCGATCAGCTGCCTGGTCGTGTGGCTGCTCATGAAGAGCCCGTGGGGCCGGGTGCTCAAGGCCATCCGCGAGGACGAGGACGCCGTGCGCAGCCTCGGCAAGAACGTCTTCTCCTACAAGATGCAGGCGCTGGTCCTCGGCGGTGTCATCGGCTCGCTCGGCGGCTTCGTCTACGCCCTGGACCGGGCGGCCGTGCAGCCGGACACCTACGGCACCGAGTTCACCTTCTTCGCCTACACCATCGTCATCCTCGGTGGTGCGGCCCGGGTCTTCGGCCCCGTCGTCGGCGCGTCGATCTTCTGGGTGCTGCTCGTCTTCATCGACGCGGCCCTCAACGAGGCGATCGGCGACAAGCTCATCCCGAGCTGGCTGATCAGCGTCAACCAGGCCGGTTCGGTGCGCTACATCCTGGTCGGCGTCGGCCTGATCCTGCTGCTGATCTTCCGCCCACAAGGCATCTTCGGCGACAAGAGGGAGGTCATGCTCGATGCCCGCTGAGTCCATCCAGGCGACCGGCACGGCCAAGGAGCGCGCGACGGCGGCACTCGCCGGCGTCGAGTGCGAGCCGGGCGTGCCGAAGCCGGACCCGATCCTCATCGCCGACAACGTGGTGCGCCGCTTCGGCGGCCTCACCGCCGTCGACGTCAAGCACGTCGAGGTCCAGCGCGGCTCGATCACCGCGCTGATCGGCCCCAACGGGGCCGGCAAGACGACCTTCTTCAACCTCCTCACCGGCTTCGACGCGCCGGACGAGGGGACCTGGACGTTCAACGGCAAAAGCCTTTCGGGGGTACCGGCTCACAAGGTCGCCCGCTCCGGGATGGTCCGCACCTTCCAGCTCACGAAGGCCCTGTCGAAGCTCAAGGTCATCGACAACATGCGGCTGGGCGCCACCGGGCAGAAGGGCGAGAGCTTCTGGAACGCCCTGATCCCGGGCCTCTACAAGCAGCAGGAAGCCGAGATCACCGCCCGCGCGGAGGATCTGCTCACCCGCTTCAAGCTCATCGCCAAGCGCGACGACTTCGCCGGCAGCCTCTCCGGCGGCCAGCGCAAGCTGCTCGAGATGGCCCGGGCTCTCATGGTGCAGCCCGACATGGTCATGCTCGACGAGCCCATGGCCGGCGTGAACCCGGCCCTGACGCAGTCGCTGCTCGGCCACGTCAAGCAGCTGCGCGAGGACGGCATGACGGTGCTGTTCGTCGAGCACGACATGGACATGGTCCACGACATCAGCGACTGGATCATCGTCATGGGGCAGGGCGGCGTGATCGCCGAGGGCACCCCGGACAAGGTCATGGCCGACCCCCGCGTGATCGACGCCTACCTGGGCGCCCATCACGACGGCGCGGTCAAGACCGTCGGCGGCGAGGAGATCGACGCCGGTGAGCTGTCCGAGGGCGACGGGGTGACCCTGGTCGGGGCCGTCGACGAGCTCGAGCGCGAAGATGGGAAGGACAAGCCGTGACTGCAGGTTTTGACGAGGACGAGGCCGCGGCGCCGGTCAGCAACGAGATCGTCGACCGCACCGAGCATGTGCAAAAAGCCGAGGGTGCGGTACTGCGGGCCGACGACGTCACCGCGGGTTACCTGCCCGGGGTGAACATCCTCAACGGCGCCGACCTCTACGTGCACGACGGCGAGCTGGTCGGCATCATCGGCCCCAACGGCGCCGGCAAGTCGACGCTGCTCAAGGCCATGTTCGGGCTGGTCAACATCCGCTCCGGCGAGGTGACGCTGCGCGGCGAGAAGATCACCAACCTGAAGGCCAACTCGCTGGTCGAGCGGGGCATCGGCTTCGTGCCGCAGACGAACAACGTCTTCGCCGCGCTGACGATCGAAGAGAACCTCCAGATGGGTACCTTCCTGCGGCCCAAGAAGTACAAGGAGCGCTTCGACTTCGTCACGCAGCTCTTCCCGACCCTGGCCGAGCGGCGCAAGCAGCGGGCTGGCCTGATGTCGGGCGGCGAGCGGCAGATGGTGGCCATGGCCCGGGCGCTGATGATGGAGCCCACGGTCCTGCTGCTGGACGAGCCGTCGGCCGGCCTGTCGCCGGCGCTGCAGGACGAGGTGTTCTTCCGGACCAAGCAGATCAACTCGACCGGCGTGACGGTCGTGATGGTCGAGCAGAACGCGCGCCGGTGCCTGCAGATCTGCGACCGTGGCTACGTGCTCGACCAGGGCCGCAACGCCTACACCGCCTCGGGCGAGGGGCTCATCAACGACCCGCGGGTGATCGAGCTGTACCTCGGGACGCTGGCCCGCGCCTGACCCGTTCGAAATGAACTCCCGCGTTCCCCGGCTTGGGGGACGCGGGATTTCTTTTGCTTTTTACACGGTGGGTCTTGCGTATTGTTCGCGGTGGTGATCTTGGATAAGCCGCTTATTGTTCCGCGAGCGGAACGTCATTGTTCCGTCTATGGGTTCTATGCAAAAGCCCCCCGCCGCTGAGTGCGGCGGGGGGCCTCTACAGGGCCGTCAGGCTCAGATCTTGCCGGCCTGGTACTTCACCGTCGGCAGGAGCTTGTTGTCCGGGCCGTAGGTGTAGACACCGATGGTGGCCTCGGCCGGGTCACCGGCGTCGTTGAAGGAGATCGGGCCGGAGAGGCCGTCGTAGTCGATGTCCTTCTTGGCCTTGATCAGGTCCAGGCACTGCTTGTAGGCGGTGCACTTCTCGCCGCCCTTGGAGACGGTGGTGAGGTGCTTGGCGATCTCGGCCGGGTTGTCGCTGCCGGCCTCTTCGGCGGCCAGGGCCGCGAGGATCACCGCGTCGTAGGACTCAACCGCGTAGTTGAAGTCCTTGAGGTCCTTGTTGACGCCCAGCAGGCGCTGCTTGAAGTCGGCCTTGGTCTCGGCGCCGGGCTGGGTGCCCTTGAAGCCGTTGAGCGTGCCGGCCGGGAAGTCCTTCGAGTAGTCGGCGATGTTGCCGTCGACGAAGTACCACTTCTTGTTCTTCAGGCCCGCCTCGACCAGCTTCGGGACGATCTTCTTGGTCTCGTCGAAGCCGATGATGGCGATCGCGTCCGGGTTGGCCGTCTTGATCTGACCGACCTCACCGCTGAAGTCCGCGGCCTTCGGGTCGTAGGTCACCGACGCGACGACCTTGCCGCCGCCGCTCTCGATCTCCTTCTTGGCGTTCTCGGCGAGGCCGGTGCCGTAGGAGTCGTTGAGGACCAGCATGCCGACGTTCGCGTTGCCGTCCTGGACGATCAGGTCGCCCAGCACGCGGCCCTGCAGCGTGTCCGGCGGGGCGGTGCGGAAGTACAGACCCTTGTCGTTGTAGGTCGTGAACGCCGTCGAGGTGTTCGCGGGCGAGATCTGCACGACCCCGGCGCCCGTGATCTTGTCGATGACGGAGAGCGAGACGGACGAGGAGGCGGCGCCGATGATGACGTCCGTCTTGTCCGTGAGCAGCTTGTTCACCGACTGGGTGGCGATGTCCGTGGAGGTGTCGCCCGAGTCCAGCTCCTGGATCTGAGCCGGCTTGCCGAGCACACCACCGTTGTCGTTGATCTCCTTGATCGCCACGTCGACACCGGCGAACTCCGGCGGGCCGAGGAAGGCCAGCGAGCCGGTCTGCGGCAGGATGGTGCCGATCTTGAGAACGCCGTCGCCGGCCGCGGCAGCGGCGCCGCCGCTGGTGGCCGCCGTCGTGGGGCTGTCGGCCTTGTCATCGCCACACGCACTGAGCGCCAGGGCGGCGGCGCTCAGCACGGCGACTGAGCGCCATCCGAGGTTGGGGCGGATCATCACCTGTCTCCTTTTTAACAGCGCGGTAGGCGTGGTTGCGCCTAGATGCCAAGACGCTGATAACGGCACAACCTAATGACAGTGCCCGCGCGGCACTAGGCCTTCGGCCCAACACGCCGCAGGAAGTTGCGCAGTCGTAATCTTCTTGTTCGCAACCGCAACTCGATTCGCATTGTGACAACTTTTTGGCAGCGCCGGCGTCACAACGGGTGTCGGGCGGGTGAATCGGACAAAACGGCTGAAAGGCCCGGCGGATTTTTTGTCGTACCCTCGGTCTAGGGTTGCTGGTGTGACGGGTTCGACTGACTCCAGGCTGCTGCTCCTCGACGGGCACTCGCTCGCCTACCGGGCGTTCTTCGCCCTCCCGGCCGAGAACTTCTCGACGGCGACGGGCCAGGTGACCAACGCCGTCTTCGGCTTCACGTCGATGCTGATCAACATGCTCCGGGACGAGCAGCCCACCCACATCGGGGTGGCGTTCGACGTGTCCCGCAACACGTTCCGGCTGGAGAAGTACGCGGAGTACAAGGCCAACCGCTCCGCGACCCGCCCGGAGTTCGCCGGTCAGGTGCCATTGATCAAGGAAGTCCTCAACGCGCTGCGGATCCCGTTCGTGGAGAAGGCCGGCTTCGAGGCCGACGACGTGATCGCCACGCTGGCCCGGCAGGCCGTCGAGGCCGGGCTGCCGACCTCGATCATCACCGGTGACCGCGACGCGTTCCAGCTGGTCAACGACCTCGTCACGGTGCTCTATCTGAAGCGCGGCGTCACCGAGATGGACCGCATGACGCCGGCCAAGGTCGAGGAGAAGTACGGCATCCCGCCGTCGCAGTATCGCGACAAGGCCGCACTGGTCGGCGAGGACAGTGACAACCTGTCCGGCGTCCCCGGCGTCGGCGACAAGACCGCGGCCAAGTGGATCGTGCAGTTCGGCGGGCTCAGCGGGATCATCGCCCGGGTCGACGAGATCAAGGGCAAGGCCGGCGAGAACGTGCGGGCCCACCTGGCCGAGGTCATGCGCAACTACGACCTCAACATGCTCCGCGACGATCTGGAGCTCGAGGTCCGGCCGGACGATCTGCGCTGGAAGGGCTGGGACCGCGAGGCGGTGCACCAGATCTTCGACTCGCTGGAGTTCCGGGTGCTGCGGGACCGGCTGTATCAGTACCTGGACGCGGTCGAGCCCGAGGCCGAGTCCGGCTTCGACCTCAACGGCGAGGTGCTGCGCGGCGGCGTCGGCGCCTGGCTCGACCGGCACGCCCCGGCCGGCACCCGCACCGGAGTCGCCGTCGCCGGCAAGTTCGGCCGCGGCACCGGCACGCTCACCGGCCTGGCCGTCGCCGTCGCCGACGGCCCCGCGGCCTGGTTCGACCCGGCCGGGCTCGACGCGGCCGACGACGCCGCGGTCGCCGCCTGGCTGACCGCGGAGGACCGGCCCAAGGTCCTGCACGACGTGAAGCCGGCCCGGCTGGCCTTCCAGGCCCGGGGCTGGACGTCCCTGGGCGGGATCGTGAGCGACACCGCCCTCGAGGCCTACCTCGCCCGCCCCGACCAGCGCACCTACAACCTCGACGACCTGGCCCTGCGCTACCTCAAGCGGGAGCTGCGCGTCGACGCGCCCGTCTCCGACAGCGGCCAGCTGACGCTCGACGGCCTCGGCGAGGACACCAGCGAGGCCGAGGAAAACCTCATGCTGCGGGCCCGGGCCACGCTCGACCTGGCCGACGCCATCGGCGAGGAGCTCACGCGCGACGGCGACTCGTCGTTCCGCCTCCTGGCCGAGGTCGAGCTGCCGCTCGTCGGCGTCCTGGCCGAGATGGAGCGGGCCGGCATCGCGGCCGACACGGAATACCTCAGCGAGCTGGAGTCCCAGTTCGCCAGCGGCGTCAAGAGCGCCGCCCAGGCCGCCTATGAGGTGATCGGCCGCGAGTTCAACCTCGGCTCACCGAAGCAGCTCCAGGAGATCCTCTTCAACGAGCTGAGCCTGCCCAAGACCAAGAAGATCAAGACCGGCTACACGACCGACGCCGACGCCCTCCAGAGCCTCTACGCGCAGACCGAGCACCCGCTCCTGGAGCACCTCCTGCGCCACCGCGACGTCGCCAAGCTCAAGACCACCGTCGACGGCCTGCTCAAGTCCATCAGCGACGACGGCCGCATCCACACGACCTACTACCAGACCGTCGCCGCCACCGGCCGCCTGTCCAGCACCGACCCCAACCTGCAGAACATCCCGATCCGCACCGAGGAGGGCCGCCGCATCCGCCGCGCCTTCATCGTCGGCGCGGGCTACGAGACGCTGCTGACCGCGGACTACAGCCAGATCGAAATGCGCATCATGGCCCACCTGTCCAAGGACGCCGCCCTGATCGAGGCGTTCAACTCCGGCTTCGACTTCCACGCCGCCACCGCGTCCTCGGTCTTCAACGTCCCGATCGACGAGGTCGTCCCCGACCAGCGCCGCAAGATCAAGGCGATGAACTACGGCCTCGCCTACGGCCTGTCCTCCTACGGCCTCGGCAACCAGCTCGGCATCACCCCCGCCGACGCCACGGTCCTCATGGAGGAGTATTTCGCGACGTTCGGCGGCGTCCGCGACTACCTCCGCGAAATCGTCGCCCAGGCCCGCCGCGACGGCTACACCGAGACCGTCCTCGGCCGCCGCCGCTACCTGCCGGACCTCAACAGCGACAACCGCCAGCGCCGCGAGATGGCCGAGCGGATGGCCCTCAACGCCCCGATCCAAGGCTCCGCCGCCGACATCATCAAGGTGGCGATGCTGCGGGTCGACGGGGCGTTGCGGTCCTCGGGCCTCGGGTCGCGGATGCTGCTGCAGGTCCACGACGAGCTGGTGTTCGAGGTGGCGCCGGGGGAGCGGGAGCCGCTGGAGGCCCTCGTCCGCGAGCAGATGGGCGGGGCGTATCCGCTCGATGTGCCGCTGGGCGTGTCGGTGGGGGTCGGCTCCGACTGGAACGCCGCGGATCACTAGCTCTTGGGTTTGCGGTTTGCCGCTGAGTGCTTTGGAGCCGGGGGAATGTGTGTCTTTCCCTCGGCCTTCGGCCATCCTTCGCGGCAGGAGATGTCGGCTGGGCGTTGGACCTGGGAGAGCCTTCAAGCCTCTGCTGCTCCGCGGCTCTCCTACTTCGGTCGGCTGAGCTGGCGCCGTCGGTTTGCCGAGCTCTTGCCGTCCGCTGCCGAGCTCTTGTTGTCTTCGTTGTTGAGCTTTCGCTCTGCTCTCTCGCTGTCCGCGGCCGAACTCTCGTGGCGTGTTGCTCGAAAAGTCGGGCGCTTGGCGTGTTGCTCGAAAAGTCGGGCGCTTCGCGCCACGACTTTTCGGACATTTCATGATATTGGTGGCGCTGGGGGTCTCACGTTCGTATTACCGTATTGGCATGGTTTCTTATTGCGGTTTTGTGGATACGAAGATTGCTGTGCCTGGGAAGATCTTTCCCCGCAGCGGGCTCCACTGGCCCCAAGTGTCTTTGTGGCCCTCTGGCCATTCTGGTTCGACCACGTTGTTCAGGACGAAGCCGGCGTCGACGAGCTCGCGGATTCGGTCGCCCAGGGTTCGGTGCTGCTCTACGTAGGTCGGGACGCTTTGTTCGTCTTGTTCGACGTATGCCCGGCGGTCGAAGTAGGAGTGGACCGCCACCAGGCCGCCCTCGCCCGGATCGTCCAGGAAGACCCAACGCATCGGGTGGGTGATGGAGAACGCCCAGGTGCCGCCGGGTCGGAGCACGCGGTACACCTCGCGCATGACTCTTGCGGAATCGGCCACGAACGGGATGGCGCCGAAGGCTGTGCAGACGATGTCGAACGCGGCCTCCGGGAACGGGAGCGCGCTGGCGTCGGCCTGCAGGAGAGGGATCTCTACACCCGAACGGGTGGAGCCGGCGCGGGCGTGGCGGAGCATGCCGGCCGAGAGGTCGGCCGCCACGACGGTCGCGCCCTGGGATTTCAGCCACCGGGAGCAGGAGGCGGCGCCGCAGCCGATCTCCAGGACCCGGCGGCCGGCCACGTCGCCGAGCAGGTGGGCGTCGGCCTCGCGCAGGCCCTCGGGGCACCAGACGAAGTCCGCGTCGCCCAGGAAGGAGCCGTGTTCCGCCTGGTAGTCGTCCGCGTCGGCGTCCCACCAGTGCCGGCTCGCCCGGCGGCTCTCGGCCGGGCTCACGGCGCGTCGTGTGACGCCTGCGTCAGGTGACGATTCCATGGGGAGCAACGGTAGGCCCGCGAAAGTCGGCAGATCGGGTCTGGGGGAGGGTTGGACCATGTGGTATGGCGCAGGGTAGGCTAATCGGTGCACTCGTGGGTTTGTGCGGCCTCGGCATGGAGCAGGCTCACGGTCGCCGAACACATCCTGAGCATCCAATGCATTGATTCTGCACTGCGACAGGCGGGTTGTGCCCGACGACGGGTCCGCGGGAGCGCGCAGGTTCACACAGGCCAATCCACCGACCGGAGCAACAGCCCACATGACGAGCAGCATCGAGGCCACCTCGAGCGCCAGCAGCAACAAGGTCACCGTCGACGACATCGGCAGCGAAGAGGCGTTCCTCGCCGCGATCGACGAGACCATCAAGTACTTCAATGACGGCGACATCGTCGAAGGCACCGTCGTCAAGGTCGATCGGGACGAGGTCCTGCTCGACATCGGCTACAAGACCGAGGGTGTCATCCCCTCGCGCGAGCTGTCGATCAAGCATGATGTCGACCCTGCTGAGGTCGTGTCGGTCGGTGACCACATCGAGGCCCTTGTTCTCCAGAAGGAGGACAAGGAAGGCCGTCTGATCCTGTCGAAGAAGCGCGCCCAGTACGAGCGGGCTTGGGGCACGATCGAGAAGATCAAGGAGGACGACGGCGTCGTCCGCGGCTCCGTCATCGAGGTCGTCAAGGGTGGTCTCATCCTCGACATCGGCCTCCGCGGCTTCCTGCCGGCCTCCCTGGTCGAGATGCGCCGCGTGCGCGACCTGCAGCCGTATGTCGGCCGCGAGCTCGAGGCGAAGATCATCGAGCTGGACAAGAACCGCAACAACGTGGTTCTGTCGCGCCGGGCATACCTGGAGCAGACCCAGTCCGAGGTCCGGACCGAGTTCCTCCACAAGCTGCAGAAGGGCCAGGTCCGCAAGGGCGTTGTGTCCTCGATCGTCAACTTCGGTGCGTTCGTCGACCTCGGTGGTGTCGACGGCCTGGTGCACGTGTCCGAGCTGTCCTGGAAGCACATCGATCACCCGTCCGAGGTGGTTGAGGTCGGCCAGGAGGTCGAGGTCGAGGTTCTCGACGTCGACCTGGACCGTGAGCGCGTCTCCCTGTCGCTGAAGGCGACGCAGGAGGACCCGTGGCGCCAGTTCGCCCGGACCCACGCGATCCAGCAGATCGTGCCGGGCAAGGTCACGAAGCTCGTCCCGTTCGGCGCGTTCGTCCGCGTCGACGACGGCATCGAGGGCCTGGTGCACATCTCCGAGCTGGCCGAGCGCCACGTCGAGATCCCCGAGCAGGTCGTCCAGGTCGGCTCGGACGTCATGGTCAAGGTCATCGACATCGACCTCGAGCGTCGCCGGATCTCGCTGTCGCTCAAGCAGGCCAACGAGGGCTTCGTCGAGGGCGAGGAGCACTTCGACCCGACCCTCTACGGCATGTCGGCCACCTACGACGAGCAGGGCAACTACATCTACCCGGAGGGCTTCGACCCGGAGACCGCCGAGTGGATGTCCGGCTTCGAGAAGCAGCGCGAGGCGTGGGAGCAGCAGTACGCTGAGGCCCGCCAGCGCTGGGAGGCCCACACCAAGCAGGTGCAGACCGCCCGCCAGGCCGACGCGACCGCCGAGCCGGCCGCAGCCGCCCCCGCAGGCGGCGGCGCCGTCACCTCCTCCACCCCGACGGCGACCCGCGCGCCCGAGGAGCCGGCCGGCACCCTGGCCACCGACGAGGCCCTCGCCGCTCTGCGCGAGAAGCTGGCCGGCGGCAAGAGCTGACCAGCGCAGCGAGGTAACTGCAGCACCAAGAAGGCCCCGGCTCCCACATGGGAACCGGGGCCTTCCCGCGCGTCCTGTACCGAACGCAGCTCCTGCAAGCCGGAAACCGTCAACGACACGGATATCGTGATATGTCCGAAAAGTCGCGGCGCGAAGCGCCCGACTTTTCAAGGGGCGTCGTTGGTGGTGGTGTTTGAGGGGCTTCGTTGGTGGTGGTGTTTGAGGGGCGTCGTTGGTGGTGGTGTTTGAGGGGCTTCGTTGGTGGTGGTGTTTGAGGGGCGTCGTTGGTGGTGGTGTTTGAGGGGCGTCGTTGGTGGTGGTGTTCGAGGGGCTTCGTTGGTGGTGGTGTTCGAGGGGCTTCGTTGGTGGTTAGGTGCGAAGCCAAAGGCTCTCCCCGCCACCAACCACGAGCCAACACCTCCCGCCGTGCGCGGTAGGGCTCTCACAGGCGCAACGCCAAGCCAACCTCACCCGCCGTGCGCGGTAGGGCTCTCACATGCCCAACCCACAACCAACATCTCCGAGGCGCAAGGATTGGCCGAAGGCCAAAGGGAAAGAGACACACATTCCCCCCGCCCTCGGCCCCCAGCACCTGAGCTCCTGACGTGGCAACAGATGGACTACTTCACCCCGGCAACGTCCATCGCCCGTAGCTCCTTCTTCAGCTCCGAGACCTCGTCGCGCAGCCGGGCGGCCAGCTCGAACTGGAGCTCGCGGGCGGCGCCAAGCATCTGCTCGTTCAGGTCCTGGATGAGCGTGGCCAGCTCGGCGCGGGCCATGCCGGCCCGGGCTGGGACCGTGGACGTGCCGACGGCGCCCTTTGTGCCGCCGCCCTTCTGCTTGGCGCGCGTGTTTTCCGGGGACTTGCCGCGGCTCATCTGGCGGCCGCCGCCGATGACCACCGCGCCGCCCGGGCCGTGGCCGGACACGACGCCGGCGGTGTCGTCGGCCTCGCGGTAGATGTCGTCGAGGATGTCGCCGAGCTTCTTGCGCAGCGGCTGCGGGTCGATGCCGTTGGCCTTGTTGTAGGCCTGCTGCTTCTCGCGGCGGCGGTTGGTCTCGTCGATGGCGAGGGCCATCGACGGGGTCATCTTGTCGGCATACATGTGGACCTGGCCGGAGACGTTGCGGGCCGCGCGGCCGATGGTCTGGATGAGGCTCGTGCCCGAACGCAGGAAGCCCTCCTTGTCGGCGTCGAGGATCGCGACCAGGCTCACCTCCGGCAGGTCGAGGCCCTCGCGCAGCAGGTTGATGCCGACGAGCACGTCGAACTCGCCGCGCCGCAGCTCGCGCAGGAGCTCGACCCGGCGCAGGGTGTCGACCTCCGAGTGCAGGTAGCGCACCCGGATGCCGTGCTCCAGCAGGTAGTCGGTGAGGTCCTCGGCCATCTTCTTGGTCAGCGTCGTGACCAGGACCCGCTCGTCGCGCTCGGTCCGCAGCTTGATCTCGTGCATGAGGTCGTCGATCTGGCCCTTGGTCGGCTTGAGCACCACCTCGGGGTCGATCAGGCCGGTCGGGCGGATCACCTGCTCGACGAACTCGCCCTGGGTCTTGCCAAGCTCCCACGGGCCCGGGGTCGCCGACAGGTAGACCGTCTGGCCGACCCGCTCCTCGAACTCGTC
Source organism: Dactylosporangium sp. NPDC051541 (assembly GCF_044454505.1). NCBI lineage: Bacteria > Bacillati > Actinomycetota > Actinomycetes > Micromonosporales > Micromonosporaceae > Dactylosporangium > Dactylosporangium sp. NPDC051541. The sequence goes on along the minus strand of NZ_JBITDU010000009.1, from coordinate 215,706 downwards.
GAACCGCAGCGGCCGGTTGTCCTGCGCGCTGGGCAGCCGGAACCCGTGCTCGACGAGGGTCCGCTTCCGCGAGGCGTCGCCCTCATACATGCCGCCGATCTGCGGCACCGTGGCGTGCGACTCGTCGATGACGGTGAGGAAGTCGTCCGGGAAGTAGTCGATCAGGCAGTGCGGCGGGCTGCCGGCCTCGCGGCCGTCGATGTGGCGGGAGTAGTTTTCGATGCCGTTGCAGAAGCCGACCTGCCGCATCATCTCGACGTCGTAGGTCGTGCGCATCCGCAGCCGCTGCGCCTCCAGGAGCTTGCCCTCCCGGTCGAGCTCGGCCAGACGCTCCTCGAGCTCCGCCTCGATCTGCCCGATCGCCCGCTCCATGCGCTCCGGCCCGGCCGCGTAGTGCGTCGCGGGGAAGATCAGCAGCGAGTCGGTCTGCCGGATCTCGTCGCCGGTGAGCGGGTGCAGGTAGGAGAGGCGCTCGATCTCGTCGCCGAAGAACTCGACCCGGATCGCGAGCTCTTCATAGGCCGGGATGATCTCCAGCGTGTCGCCCCGGACGCGGAAGGTGCCGCGGTTGAACGCCATGTCATTGCGCGTGTACTGAATATCGACCAGCCGCCGCAGGAGCTTGTCCCGGTCCACCTCCTCGCCGACCGTGACCTTCGCCGCCCGGTCGAGGTACTCCTCCGGCGTGCCGAGCCCGTAGATCGCCGACACGGTCGCGACCACGATCACGTCGCGCCGGGTCAGCAGGCTCATCGTGGCCGAGTGCCGGAGCCGCTCGACCTCCTCGTTGACCGACGAGTCCTTCTCGATGTAGGTGTCGGTCTGCGGGATGTAGGCCTCAGGCTGGTAGTAGTCGTAGTAGCTCACGAAATACTCGACCGCGTTGTTCGGCATGAGATCGCGGAACTCCTTGGCCAGCTGCGCGGCCAGGGTCTTGTTGTGGGCGAGCACCAGCGTCGGGCGCTGCAGCCGCTCCACGAGCCAGGCCGTGGTCGCGCTCTTGCCGGTGCCGGTCGCGCCGAGCAGCACCGTATGCCGGTCGCCGCCCCGCACCCGCTTGGCGAGTGCGTCGATCGCCGCGGGCTGGTCACCGGAGGGTTTGTACTCGCTGATCACCTCGAAACGGCGATCCAAGCGTGGGATGTCGAGCGCCATGCCACAACCGTACGCGGGGGGTATGACACTTTCTGGGTCCTCGCCCTGGGTGGTCGGCCGTATTCAACATGGCGATTGTGTGCGGAACATCACCGGCCTACTGTGGAGCCGTAGGCCGCTCGCGGCGGCCGACCGGAGAGCCGGCCCGCCCATCACGTGGGTCCTCCCGGCGCCCGGTTGCAGCCCCGGCCCGTCACGGCCGGCGAGCGCACCGAGGCGGGATCGCGCTACACGCGACCGGCCGCCGCGAGCGCCCTGAACCATGGCCGCCGGGCCTACGACGCGACGATCCGTTCCCAGGCTCGGGCGACCTCGCGGTCGAGGTCCTCGGGCGTGCCGTCGTTGGTGATCGCGATGTCGGCCACGGCCCGCCGCTGCTCGTCGGTGGCCTGGGCGTTGATGCGGGCCAGGGCCTCGTCCCGCGACATGCCCCGGAGCCGGGTCAGCCGGTCCAGGCGCGTGTCCAGCGCGGCGAAGACGATCAGCACCAGGGAGTACAACCGAGACATGCCCTTCTCGACAATGAGGGGCACGTCGTTGACGATGATCGAGCCGGGTGGCGCCGCCTCGATCAGCTCCGCCGTCCGCGCCCGGACCAGCGGATGCGTGATCTCCTCCAGGCGCCGGCGGGCGTCGTCGTTGGCGAAGACGATCTTCGCGAGGGCGGCCCGGTCGAGCGCGCCGGACGGGTCCAGGACGCCGGGGCCGAACGTCTCGACGATCCTGGCCAGACCCTCGGTGCCCGGCTCGACGACCTCGCGGGCCAGCCGGTCGGCGTCGATGACCACCGCGCCGAGGGCCGCCAGCCGCTGCGCCACCGCGCTCTTGCCGGCGCCGATACCGCCCGTGAGCCCCACCATCTTCATGCCGCAATCACACCTGAAGGTGAATCGTGGCGCACGGCCGGGGTTGGCACGGCGTGGTCTGCACGGATCGCGAGGTTTGTCAAGATACCTTCCGACTCAAGCGAAGATCACGGGGGAAGATCATGACAGTGGGGCGACACAGCCTGGGCCAACCGGGGTTGGCGCGCCGGGACTGGGCAGGCTTCATGCCGGAGCGTAGCGATACGGCTCCTTCCGGTCGCCGGCCCGAGCGCCGTCCGCGCCACCGCCGCATTCGCCGGCCCTTGGCCGCACCGACCGACGGCTGGGCGTTCCTGGTCGCCGCGGCCGTGCTGGGCATGCTGGTGATCAGCGGGTGGTACACGGCCGCCGGCGCGAACGCGGTCGCGCAGATGCTGGCGCGGTAGACCGGCCGTTCCGCCGTGGCGCGGGCCGTGGGCGGTCAGCGATACTCTGCCGGGCAACTGCACATCTGCCAGGACCAGAAGGACGCGCTGCATGGAGCCGGGACACCCCCCACGGCAGGATCGACCGACGGACAACGGCCAGGACCAGGTCAACGGGTCTCCACCGCGGCCCAAGAGCCGCCGCGGCTGGATGTCCGACTCGCCGCTGGACGGCGGTTCGGGCTGGCCCACGTCGGCCTACGCGATCGTGCCGCGCCAACCGGCCGCGCCCAAGGAGGAGGAGCCGCCCGCGCCTCCGCAGGAGCCACCGGTCGAGCCGCCCGTGGACCAGGAGCCGGAGCCGCCCGCGCAACCTTCGCGTAAGGGGCGGATCGGGCTGCTCGTCATCGGCCTGCTCGTGCTCATCGTCGCGGCCGTCGGTGGGGTGCTGGCGACCCGTCAGAACACGGCGAACGACCAGACCGACGCCGCTGTTGCTTCAGACCCTGCGCAGTTGGTACCGGATGCCGGCGCGACCACCACCACGGGCCCGACCGCGGACCCGAGCGGCACCGCGAGCGGCTCGGCCGGAGGAGTTGGAGCCGGCAGCGGTACCGTCGGCAGCACCGCCCCCAGCGCCTCGGCCGGCAGTGCCACGTCGGCCGCGCCCGGCTCCAGCGCCACCACGGTGCCCGCGGCCCCGCCGAGCACCGGCATCCTGCGCGCCGGCACCGCCCAGTTCGTGATCCTGGCCGGTCAGGCCGACGACGCGTTCGACTTCGACAGCGGCACCAAGCAGGTCGCCGGCGCCGACGCCACCGCGGGCGCGATCGGCATCACGGCCGCCAACGGCGCCAAGTTCGCGGTCCTGCTCACCAACGACACGCCGTCGCTGGCCGCCTGCACGGCGGTGCCGGAGTCGCGCTGGGTCAGCCAGGTCGTCGTCGGCAGCCTGGTACCGGGGGCCAAGGTGTGCGTGCGCACCAGCGAGAACCGCTACGCCTGGTTCATCACCAGGACCGGCGAGCTCGTCACCGGTGCGCTCTACACCTCGAACCTGGACTACATCGTCTACAAGAAGACCGGCGACTGACCGCCCGACCGCCCGGTCGCGGGCGGGCGTGGACGTCCGCAGGCCGGCGTCGACGGTCGCGGGTCAGGGCCGGGGTCGGCCTTCGCCGATGGCGACGCCACGGGCTGCGACGCGCGCCGGTGTCCGTGGCGTCCGCTCCGGTCGTGGATGTCCGCGGGCGGGTGGCGACGGGCCGTTGTCAGACGGTGACGTCGTTGAAGTGCTCCACGCGGGGGGCTCCGTCGAAGTACGGCCCGATCAGCCCCCGCCACTGGGCGAAGCGTTCGGTAGCCCGGAAGTTGTCCAGGTGCGCCTCGATGGACTCCCACTCGACGAGCAGGACGAACCGCGACGCGCTCTCGACCCCGCGGGTCATCCGCACCGAGCGGCAGCCCGGCGTCGTGGCCAGCACCTCATGGGCCTTGCGGTATGCGGCGGCGAACTCGTCCTCGCGGCCTTCCAGCACGTCGATCAGTGCGACTTCCAGAACCATCCAGCTAGGGTAGACCGTGCTTGACTGGCTGACCTCCGCGGCGTTCCACGCGTTCGGGGCCCCGACGACCTGGGCCGAGCTGCTCGGCTTCGCGAGCGGCCTGGTGTGCGTCTATCTCGTCGTGCGCCAACACATCGCGAACTGGCCGATCGGCATCGCCAACAACCTCCTCTTCATCGTCGCGTTCTGGCATGTCGGGCTCTTCGGTGACGCCTGGCTGCAGGTCGTCTACGTCGTGATCGGCGCATACGGCTGGTGGCGCTGGGGCACCGGCCGGCTCGAGCAGCGCGTCCGCCGCACGGGCCGGGCCGAGTGGGTCTGGATCGCCGCCGCGGGCGTCGTGCTGACCGTGGCGCTGTGGTGGTACCTCGAGCACCTGACCGAGTCGACCGTCCCGTGGCCCGACGCGCTCACGACCGCGGTGTCGCTGCTGGCCACCTACGGCCAGACGCGGCGCCTCGTGGAGAGCTGGTGGCTGTGGATCGCCGTCGACGTCGTCTACGTCCCCCTCTACGGCTACAAGGATCTGTGGCTGACCGCCGTGCTGTATCTCGTGTTCCTCACGCTGTGCGTGCTGGGCCTGCGGTCCTGGCGCGCCGAGCTGCGACTCGCGTCCCCGGAGCGTCCCGCGTGGTCCATGGACTAGTGATCGGCAAGTTCTACCCGCCGCACGCCGGTCACCATCACCTCGTCGACACGGCGGCACGGGCCTGTGACGAGGTGACCGTGGTCGTCGCGCCGTCCACAGTGGAGTCGATCCCGCTCGAGGACCGGCTCGCGTGGCTGCGCGAGGTCCACGCCGCCTCGCCGCACGTGCGGTTCGTCGGCGTCTACGACGACACCCCGATCGACTACGGGTCCGAGGCCGCGTGGGACGCGCACACCGCAACGTTTCGCGCGGCCGTGGGCGATCGCCGGGTCGACCGCGTCTTCTCGTCGGAGGCATACGGCGAGGAGCTGGCCCGCCGCTTCGGCGCCGAGCACGTCCCGGTGGATCCCGCGCGCGGCACAGTACCCATATCGGGCACTGCGGTTCGTGCCGATCCGGTGGCCAACTGGGCGATGCTGGCCCCGCCGGTGCGCGGTTGGTTCGTCAAGCGGGTGGTCGTCGTCGGCGCGGAGTCGACGGGCACGACCACCCTGGCCCGGGCTCTGGCCACGCATCTTCGTCTGCGTGGAGGAGTTTTCGCCGGTACCCGCTGGGTCGAGGAATACGGACGCACGCTGACCTCCCTGAAACTGGGTGCTCTCGCGCCGGGTCAGACCATGGAGGACCTCGTGTGGACCCGCGAGGACTTCATCACCGTCACTCGCGAGCAGAACGCCGCCGAGGATGCCGCGGCCCGATCCGGTGGTCCCATTCTGGTCTGCGACACCGACAGTTTCGCAACCTCGATCTGGGAAGAGCGGTATTTGGGCAACATATCGTCAGCGGTCCGTGACGCTGCGCGTAAACCCGCCCTCTACCTCTTGACAAGCGACGAAGGCGTGCCTTTCGAGGACGACGGCATGCGCGACGGCGAGCACCTGCGGGCCTGGATGACCGCCCGGTTCCGCGACGAGCTCGCCGGCCGGGGCGTCCCCTGGATCGAGCTGACCGGGTCGTACCGCGAGCGCCTCACCCGAGCCGTCAAGGCCTGCGACGAGCTCCTCGCGGCGGGCTGGAACCTGGCATCGCCGCTGCTCCCGGCCGATGCGCGAAAAAGTGTCGGAGGGTCCTGCTAGCGTCCCGGGCCATGACGATCGGCAGCAACCTCACCACCTTCGCGGGACTGCCTGTCCAGCGGTTCGAGCTCGCTGGGCGGGGCCGGCGCGGGCGCGGGCAGCATCAGCGGCCGCGGCCGGGTGAGCGCGCCGCCTACCGGATCGGGATCGGCTACGACGACGATGCGCAGGAGCTCGTCGACACGCTCGACGCGTTGTTCGACGCCGTCGGCGCGCACAACGTCACGGCCCTGCTGATCGGGTCGTGGGGCGAGCCGCAGTCGTCCGGGCCGCCGCTGCAGCTGCTGATCGACAACCGGGACCGGCTGACCGGGCTGCGCGCCTTGTTCGTGGGCGAGATGACCTACGAGGAGTGCGAGATCTCCTGGATCAACCAGGGGGAGTACGCGCCGCTGCTGGGCGCCTTCCCGGCCCTGGAGGTGCTGCACATCCGCGGCGCCGACGGGCTCAGCCTGGCCCCGGTGCGCCACCGCCGGCTGCGGGAGCTGTGCGTGGAGAGCGGCGGGCTGCCGGCCGCCTTCATCCGCGGCTTCAACGACTCGTCGTTCCCGGCCCTGGCCGACCTGGAGCTGTGGCTGGGCACGGGCGAATACGGCGGGGACGCGGTCGTCGACGACCTCGCCCCGATCATGACCGGCTCCGAGCTGCCGGCGCTGAAACGCCTGGCCCTGCGCAACGCGGAGATCGCCGACGACCTCGCGACCGCCCTGGCCGCGGCGCCGGTCGTGGCCCGGCTCGAGAGTCTCGACCTGTCGATGGGGGCGCTGTCCGACGCCGGGGCCGAGGCGCTGCTGCTCGGCCAGCCGCTGACCCACCTGCGCTCGCTCGACCTGTCCCACCACTTCATGTCCCCGGAGATGGCCGCCCGCTTCGCCGGGGAACTGCCCGCCGTCCGCGTCGACGTCTCCGACGAGCAGGAGATCGACGAGGACGGCTTCAGATACGTGTCGGTCGCGGAATGATCACCGTCGTCGGCATCCCGGGCCACCGGCGGGTAAAGCTGTTCCGCGCCGCCGTCCTGGCCGCCGGCCGGCCCGCACCGGCGGTCGTCGGCTGGCGGGACGTGTGTGCCGGCGACTTCGCCATCGCGCCCGGTTCGCCGGTGCGGCTGGAGTCACCGGGGGAGGACGCGGAGGTCGACCGGCTCCTGCGCGGGGCCGACCGGCCGGCCGCGCACGGGGAGATCATCGGCCTGGCCGCGTGGTATTCCGGGTTCATCGCGGCCGCCCGCCGGGTCGAGCGCGCCGCGACGGGGCCGCTGACGACGCCCGTCGACGACCTCGCGGTCATGTTCGACAAGCGCCGCTGCCACGCCCGGCTCCGCGAGCGCGGGGTGCCCGTCCCGGCCGGGTTCGCGGCCCGCACCTACGAGGAGGTCCGCGCGGCCGGCTGGGCGCGGGTGTTCGTCAAACCGGCGCACGGCAGCTCCGCGTCCGGGGTGATCGCGCTCGCCTTCGGCACGAACCGGATCAGCGCCTACACCTCGGCCGCCCTCGACGGCGGGCGCCTCTTCAACGAGCTGCGCGTGCACCACTACACCGACGAGCGCACCGTCGCCGCGATCGTCGACCGGCTCGGCGCCGACGGGCTGCACGTCGAGCGCTGGTTCCCGAAGGCCACACACGCCGGGCGGGTGTTCGACCTGCGGGTTGTGGTCATCGGCGGGCGGGCCAGCCACGTCGTGGTCCGCACCAGCCGGACGCCGCTGACCAACCTGCACCTGGGCAACGCCCGCGGAGACCTGGCCGGGGTGCGGGCGGCGGTGGGCGAGGAGCGGTGGGCGGCGGCGCTGGAGACGTGTGAGCGGGCGGCCGCGTGCTTCCCGGGCAGCCTGCACGCGGGCGTCGACCTGATGTTCGCCCCCGGGTATGCCGAGCACGCCGTCGCCGAGGTCAACGCCTTCGGCGACCTGCTGCCCAACCTGCTCGTCGACGGCCGCGACACCTACACGGCCGAGGTCGAGGCGCTCTTCCCGAAGGTGGTGGCGGGGTGAGATCGCTGCTGGGGACCCACGATCTGTTGTTCGTCACGCTCGACACGCTCCGGTTCGATGTGGCGGCGGAGCGGCTGGCCGCCGGGCGGACGCCGAACCTGGCGAAGGTGCTGCCGGGCGGGGTGTGGGAGCGGCGGCACACGCCGGCGTCGTTCACGTATGCGGCCCATCATGCGTTCTTCGGCGGGTTCCTGCCCACGCCGGTGACGCCGGGGCCGCACGCGCGGCCGTTCGTGGCCCGGTTCCCCGGGAGCACCAGCGTCGGCGCCGACACGTGGGAGTTCGACGCGCCGGACGTCGTGGCCGGGTTGCGGGCGGAGGGATACCACACCGTCTGCATCGGCGGCGTCGGCTTCTTCGCGATGACGTCACCGCAGGGCAGTGTCCTGCCGGGGCTGTTCGACGAGGCGCACTGGACCCGCGAGTTCGGCGTCACCAACCCGGCCTGCTTCGAGGCGCAGTTGCGGCGGCTCGAGGAGGTGCAGCCGGCGGGCGGGCCGCTGTTCACGTTCGTCAACGTCGCGGCCCTGCACCAGCCCAACCGGCACTACCTCGCGGACGCGGCCGAGGACTCGGTTGAGTCGCACGGGGCGGCGCTCGAATACGTCGACCGGCACCTCCCGGCGCTGCTGCACCTGGCGACCGGGCGCGGCCGGCCGTGCCACGTGATCATGTGCAGCGACCACGGCACCGCATACGGCGAGAGCGGGCACGTCGGGCATCGGTTCGCGCACGAGGTCGTGTGGACGGTGCCATATGCGCAGTTCACGCTGGAGGCCGGAGCATGGTGAAGCTTGGCTCGCCGTATCAGGGCTACCTCTACGCGTACCCCCATAAGACCGCCTATCGACCGCTCGATCCGCGACCGCGGCTGGCCGATGTGTGGGCCGGCGAGGACACGGCGAACCTGTTCCTCTACGTGCACGTGCCCTACTGCGAGATGCGCTGCGGCTTCTGCAACCTCTTCACCCGCGCCAACCCGCCGCAGGAGCAGGTCGGCGCCTACCTCGCGCAGCTGCGCCGGCAGGCCCGGCGGGTCACGGCCGCGATCCCCGGCGCGCGGTTCGCGCGGGCGGCGATCGGGGGTGGCACCCCGACCTACCTGACGGCGGCCGAGCTCACCGAGCTGTTCGACCTGATCGAGGCCACGACCCGGGCCGATCTGCGGACCGTGCCGTTGTCCGTGGAGACCTCGCCGGCCACCGCGACCCCCGACCGGCTCGCGGTGCTGCGGGAGCGCGGCGCGACCCGGATCTCGATCGGCGTGCAGAGCTTCCTCGACCTGGAGGCCCACGCCGCCGGGCGGCCGCAGCGCCGGGCCGAGGTGGAGCGGGCGCTCGACGCCATCCGCGCGTCCGGGCCGGCCGCGCTGAACATCGACCTCATCTACGGCATCCCCGGGCAGACCCCGGCCACCTGGGACGCCTCGCTCGACGCGGCGCTGCGGTGGGGGCCGGAGGAGCTGTACCTGTATCCGCTGTACGTGCGGCCGTTGACGGGGCTGGGGCGCAAGGGCGGCGACGAGCCCGACCCGGCCTGGGACGCGCAGCGGCTGGAGCTGTATCGGCGGGCGGTGGAGCGGCTTGCGGGCGAGGGCTATGAGCAGCTGTCGATGCGGCAGTTCCGGCGAGCCGGTGGCGCGGAGCACCCGGCGGGCGAGCACTCGGGCGAGTACTGCTGCCAGGACGACGGCATGGTCGGGCTCGGCTGCGGGGCCCGCTCCTACACGTCGACGCTGCACTACTCGTTCGACTACGCGGTGAGCGTCCCGCACGTGCGCGGCATCCTCGACGACTACCTGGCGCGGCCGGAAGCCGACTTCGACCTCGCCGAGGTCGGGTTCGCGCTCGACGGCGGGGAGCAGCGGCGGCGGTGGCTGCTCAAGTCGCTGCTGCGGGCCGAGGGGGTGGACGCGGCGGCCTACGCGGCGCGGTTCGGCACGACCCTCGACGAGGACTTCCCGGCCCTGGACCGGCTGCGCGCGGCCGGATACGTGGAAGGGCACCGGCTCACCGCCGAAGGCCTCGCGCACTCCGACGCGATCGGGCCGTGGCTCATCTCGACGGGCGTGCGGGCGGCGATGACGGGGCACGTGACGCGATGACCAGGGCGGCGACGCGATGAGGACGCTTCGGGTGCTGTATCGGGGGCCGCTCGCGAGCTGCAACTACGACTGCCCTTACTGCCCGTTCGCCAAGCGCCGGGACCCGCCGGAGCAGCTGCGGGCCGACCGGGCGGCGCTGGAGCGGTTCACGGGCTGGGTCCGCGACTTCGGCGAGCCGGTCGAGGTGCTGTTCACGCCGTGGGGGGAGGGGCTGACGCGGAGCTGGTATCGGGCGGCGCTGGTCGAGCTGTCCAACCTGGCGCACGTCGGGCGGGTGGCGATCCAGACGAACCTGTCCGCACGGCTCGACGGGTGGCTCGGGGCCGCGGACGCCACGAAACTCGCGTTCTGGTGCACGTACCACCCGGGGCAGACGACGATCGAGCGCTTCCTCACGGCGTGCACCACCCTGCGGCGGCACGGGCTGCGGCACTCCGTCGGGATCGTCGGGCTGGACGAGCACCACGCCGCGGCTGTGGAGCTGCGGGAGAAGCTGAATTCGGCGGTGTACCTCTGGGTGAACGCCGCTGAGGGCCATACGTACTCGGCTGCGGAGGAGGCGGCCTGGACCGCGATCGATCCGCTGTTCGGCTACAGCGTGCGGCCGCATGTGTCGCTGGGGCGGGCGTGCCGGACCGGAGAGGACGTCATTTCGGTGCTCGGCGACGGCACCGTGCGACGCTGCCACTTCGTGCCGGAGCCGCTCGGCAACCTCTACGACGGCTCGTGGGCGGCTCGGCGGGCCGCGCGGACCTGCCCGAACGTGGCGTGCGACTGCCACATCGGATATGTGCACCTGGAGACGCTGCCGCTGTACGACGTGTTCGCCGGCGGCATCCTCGAGCGCATCCCGCATGCGTTCGGCCCGGATCGCGGCCCGTCCGCGGCAGGGACTACGGCGGCGGCCGCTCCAGATCGTGTGTCCGGCGGCAGCGGGGGACGGCTGGTCGAGGGCGGGGTGCGGCGGGTTGCGCTCCAGCTGGGCCGGTTCAGCGGGGGTCGCGGCCGATGAATGCGAGGAGCTTCGTCTGCGGGTCGGCGTCGTCGGGGACGTCGACGCGGGGGCCGTACTGGCCGCTGGTGCGCAGGACGGCGTCCATCGGGAGCATGCCGGTGAACATCGCGGCGCAGCGGTCCGGGTCCAGGCGTTCGTCCTGGCCGGTCGCGCGGGCCAGGTCCCAGGAGTGGAGGAACACGTCGGAGGTGTAGAACATCGCGATCGCGTCCGGCAGGGGCATCGAGCCCGTGTGCTGGTTGGTGAACATCACATCGGCCGAGGCCGGGTCGTCCAGGAGCGCCTGCACCGCGGCGGCGTGCGACTCCCAGGCGGCGACCGGGTCGGTGTCGACGGACGGGCCGGCGGGGAGGGTGATGCCGGAGCCGGACCGCACGAAGGAGGTGAGCCACTCGATCAGGTGACGCACGACGTCGCGGGCCGTCCAGTCCGGGACCGGAGCGGGCGCGGACCAGTCGGTCGTGCCCCGGACCAGCTCGGTGAAGTGGGCGGCGGTCTCGCGATGGTCCGTTGCGGCCGTGGTCACCGGAAGCCTCCAAGGATCAGCCGCCATACTGGTCGGCATGGGTAACTTGATCGCGTTCACGTCGCGGCGCCTGATGGAGGACGAGTCGCTGGCCCCCGGTTACGTGTACCACGACCCGGAGGACGCCACGCTGCCGCCCGCCCCGGACGGACGCAAGGCCAGCGGCTGGAACCTGCTCGTCGGCGACGAGACCGACGAGCAGCTGGCCGACGCGGGAGAGCTGCTCATGCCCGACCTCGAGTTCCTGACCGAGCGGTATCCGGCGTTCGGCAAGCTGGTCGCCGACGGCTCCGAAGGCCGCCAGTTCGAGTGGGACCCGGACACCGGCCGCTACACCGACGTGGGCCCGTCGACCTTCCCGGAGCACTGACGACGCTTTCCGGAGAGCTGACGGCCGGGCTGCTTCGAGGTTCGGGCCCGGTGCCGGGCTCGCGTCGTCAGTAGTTGCCGGCGCGGCTGGCTACCATCAGGGCCTTGACGTTCTGGACGTACTGCGGGTTGGGGTAGACGACGTTCGCGTAGTCGACCCCGCCGGTGCCCCAGTTGTAGGCGGAGATGACCGCGCCGAGGAGTTTCGGGTCGGTCATGTCGTAGGTGCCGAGCTTCGGGCCGTAGAACGCGATCAGCCAGGCCAGGTAGTTGGCGCCACACATCACGTTCTGCTGCGGGACCGTGTAGTCCCACGAGGCGCCGAAGCGCTGGTTGATGAACTTCATCGTGTCCGGCATGACCTGCATCACACCGAGGCCCCCGTCACACGCTTTGATGTCGCTCTGCCAGCCGCTCTCCTGCTCGGCGACCGCGTAGAGCAGGCGCGTGGGCACGAGGATCTGCTCGTAGTCCGGGTCGGTCTTGGTGCCCCAGAAGTGCTTGGCGGCGGCCGTGTCCAGGTAGCCCTTGACGGTCGCCTTCGGCAGCTGGTTGGCGCCGCGGACCGGGGTGCACGTGTTGTGCGGCGGGGCCGGTGGGGTGACGGTCTCCGTAACCTTCGGTGAAGGTTTCTTGGTGGCCGCCTTGCTCGGCGTCTTCGATGGGGCCTTCGAGGGCGGCGCGGAGCTCGTCTCCACGATCGCGACCGGCGCTTCGGTGGTGGCGGGCGGTGCGGAGTACCCCCCAATGGGCTTTGATCCGTCTCCGACCCGCTCCTGAGCGGCCGGCCGGCCGCCGTCGAAACTGCCCTTGGCCAGGGCCGCGAGGATGCCGCAGCCCAGGAGCACGACCGCGACGGCGACGCTGAGCAGGATCACTCCGGTTTTGCGTCTCCGGCGTGGCGGCTCCTCGTCATATGCCGGATATGCCCCGAATTCGGCGGTGCTGTCATCCCCGTACTGGCTCATCGACGCCTGTACCTCCCCGTGTGCGCCAGGCTAGCGGTAAACCATAGACGCGCGGGACCCCGGAAAAGTTTGCCTGAGGGCCTGGAACAATAGGAGTCATGCAGACCCGCTCAGATCTCCGCAATGTGGCTATCGTCGCCCACGTCGACCATGGCAAGACCACGCTCGTCGACGCGATGTTGCGGCAGTCCGGCGCGTTCCACGCCCGCGCCGAACTCACCGATCGGGTCATGGACTCGATGGACCTCGAGCGCGAGAAGGGCATCACCATTCTCGCCAAGAACACCGCGGTGCGCTACGTCCCCGGCGACGGCGACCCGGTCACGATCAACATCATCGACACCCCCGGCCACGCCGACTTCGGCGGTGAGGTCGAGCGCGGCCTGACCATGGTCGACGGCGTCGTCCTGCTGGTCGACGCCAGTGAGGGCCCGCTGCCGCAGACCCGGTTCGTGCTGCGCAAGGCCCTCAAGGCCCGCCTGCCGATCATCCTGGTGATCAACAAGGTCGACCGCCCCGACGCCCGGATCAAGGAGGTCGTGGACGAGACCTACGAGCTCTTCCTGGACCTCGACGCGGACGAGGAACAGATCGACTTCCCGATTGTGTACGCGTGCGCGCGCGACGGCATCGCAACGCTCGCGCAGCCCAAGGACGGCACCGTGCCGGAGGACAGCGACAACCTCCAGCCGCTGTTCAAGACGCTGCTGGACACGATCCCGGCGCCGGCCTACCACGAGGGTGCCCCACTGCAGGCGCACGTGACGAACCTCGACGCCTCGCCGTTCCTGGGCCGCCTCGCGCTGTGCCGGGTCCACGAGGGCACGATCCGCAAGGGCCAGACCGTCACCTGGTGCCGCGACGGCGGCACCCAGCAGAGCGTGCGCATCTCCGAGCTGCTGATGACCGACGGCCTCGAGCGCAAGCCCGCCGAGCAGGCCGGCCCGGGCGACATCATCGCCGTCGCCGGCATCGCCGAGATCATGATCGGCGACACCCTCGCTGACGCGGAGAACCCGATCGCGCTGCCGCGCATCACCGTCGACGAGCCCGCGATCTCGATGACCATCGGCACCAACCAGTCGCCGCTGGCCGGCAAGCAGAAGGGCACCAAGGTCACCGCCCGCCTGGTCAAGGACCGCCTCGAGCGCGAGATGGTCGGCAACGTGTCGCTGCGCATCCTGCCGACCGAGCGCCCCGACACCTGGGAGGTCCAGGGCCGCGGTGAGCTGGCCCTGGCGATCCTCGTGGAGCAGATGCGGCGCGAGGGCTACGAGCTGACGGTCGGCAAGCCGCAGGTCGTGACCCGGGAGATCAACGGCAAGGTCCACGAGCCCACCGAGCGGCTGACGATCGATGCGCCGGAGGAGTACCTCGGAGCGATCACGCAGTTGCTGGCGACGCGCAAGGGCCGTATGGAGCAGATGGTGAACCACGGCACCGGCTGGATTCGGATGGAGTGGCTGGTCCCGGCGCGCGCGCTGATCGGCTTCCGGACCGAGTTCCTCACCGACACCCGCGGCACCGGCATCCTGCACCACGTGTTCGAGTCCTACGAGCCGTGGTACGGCGAGCTGCGCACCCGGGCCACCGGCTCGCTCGTCGCCGACCGCTCGGGCGTGGCGACGCCGTTCGCGATGATGAACCTGCAGGAGCGCGGCTCGATGTTCGTGGAGCCGACCACCGAGGTGTACGAGGGCATGATCGTCGGCGAGAACTCCCGCGCCGACGACATGGACGTCAACATCACCAAGGAGAAGAAGCTCACCAACATGCGCTCGTCCGCCGCGGACGAGACGGAGAAGCTGATCCCGCCGCGGAAGCTGTCGCTGGAGCAGGCTCTCGAGTTCTGCCGCGAGGACGAGTGCGTGGAGATCACGCCGGCCGCGATCCGCATCCGCAAGGTGATGCTCGACCAGAAGGACCGCGAGCGCGTCGCCCGCAAGCGCGCGCACTCATAGGGTTCCTCGCTAGTCGTCGGGGCTGCGCTGGGCCGGTACCTCCGCTGGGGTGTACCGGCCCGACTCCATCGACCAGTCCAGGTTGCCGCGGATCCAGTGGACCAGGTCGGTGATGCCGACGACGGCGGTCGGGTCGCTCCACCAGCGCGCCTCGATGCGGTCCCGGGCGATCTGGAACTCGAGCACCCGCGCGTCGTGCTCGGCCACGGCCGCCGTCACCGCCTCCTCGAGCGGCAGCCGGTGCTCGCGCTGGAACGAGAACACGATGTTGTGATGGTCGCCGACCGCGGCCTCTTTGGGCCACGAGACAAGATCATTGAAGATGCCGATGACGGTACCGGCGGTGCGTCGCGCGATCGCGAAGTCGGGGTCGTCGAGCAGGCCGGCCGGCAGCTCGATCCCGTGCATCGGCTCGATGAGGTCGAAGAACATGTCGGTGGCCGCGCTGTGATGGCGCATCCGGCGATACTCCTCGAGCAGCGGCGGCCGGTCCGCGGCCCGGTTGCCGGCCTCCCAGAGCGTGCCGGCCAGGTAGTCGGCCACGTGCCCGACGAACCGCTCCCGCCAGACGGCGCTCACCCGCGGCTCGGTCCGTTTCCAGACCTCGCTCAGGGCCCCGGTGAGGGGCCGGCCCAGCGCCGAGCCGAAGACCGGGGCCGGCTGCTGGTCGCGCAGGAGCCGCACGACCTCGGTGACGGCCGCGCGGGCCGGCTCCGGATCGCGCACGAGAGC
Organism: Dactylosporangium sp. NPDC051541; assembly: GCF_044454505.1. NCBI lineage: Bacteria > Bacillati > Actinomycetota > Actinomycetes > Micromonosporales > Micromonosporaceae > Dactylosporangium > Dactylosporangium sp. NPDC051541. The sequence goes on along the minus strand of NZ_JBITDU010000009.1, from coordinate 200,362 downwards.
CCGCTCCAGCAGGTCGTCGAGGACGAAGATGCTAATCAGCCAGGCCGTGGCCAGCCGCAGCTCGGGCTCGCCGGCGTCCGGGTGGGCCCGGCACATGAGGTTGGCGAACTTGGCCCGCGCGAAGGTCGCGCGGGCTCCGGGCCGATCGAGCAGGTTGTGCCGGGTCGCCCAGTGCAGTGACCAGCGCTGCACCGCGTCGGCGTGCGGTGAGATCCGGGGCGTGAACGGGCACAGCACTGTCGGAGCCGCGAGCTGGCCCCGTTGTGTCATTTCGTGCAAGATGCATCACCCGCCCCGCCGTGGTACCCCATGTTCGCGCCGATTGACGCGTAAAGCGAGCCCGGGCGAGGCTTTAAGGAATTTTGTGAGCTTTGTCCGCTTGTGCGGCAGCTGCACGCGTGTCGTGCCGCGACTTGATCAGGGACGCCACGGTCGTGATGGCCAGGGTCCCGATGATGACCGCAAGGGACAGTTCGATGCCGATGTGCGGCGCCCAGCCGACGTGCTCGCCACCGTTGATGAACGGCAGGTTGTTGTCGGCGAGCGCCTCCAAGAACAGCTTCACGCCGATGAACCCGAGCACCACGGCCAGGCCGACGGAGAGGTAGACCAGCCGGTCGAGCAGGCCGCCGATCAGGAAGTACAACTGCCGCAGCCCCATCAGGGCGAACACGTTGGCCGTGAAGACCAGGTAGGGCTCGGCCGTGAGCCCGAAGATCGCCGGGATCGAGTCGAGCGCGAAGATGAGGTCGGTCGTGCCGATCGCGATCAGCACCACGATCATCGGCGTCATGTGCAGGCGGCCGCGCTCGTCACGCGCGGTGAGACGCGACTCCTGATACTGCGGGGTCATCGGCAGGACCCGGCGGGACCATCGGATCAGCGCGTTCTCCTTGAAGTCCCCGGCCTCGGACTCGCCCTGCATGGCCAGCTTGACCGCCGTGTACACGAGGAAGGCCGCGAAGATGTAGAACACCCAGGAGAACCGGCTGATCGCCGCCGAACCCACCGCGATGAACCCGCCGCGCATCACGAGCGCAAGGGCAATACCGATCAAAAGGACTTTTTGCTGGTACTGCCGCGGCACCTTGAACCGCGACAGGATGATCACGAAGACGAAGAGGTTGTCGACGGACAGGCTGTATTCCGTCAGCCAGCCCGCGTAGAACTCCCCGGCGTAGTTGCCACCCCACTTGGCCAGGACGAACAGGCCGAACAGCAGGGCCAGGCCAACGTAGATCGCGACCCAGATCGTCGACTCTTTGATGGACGGCTCATGGGGGCGGCGCGCCACGATCGCGAGATCGAACAGGAGTATGGCGCCCAGCCCGACGAGCGTCGCGGTCCAGATCCAGCCGGCAACATCCACGTAGTTCCTCCGGTAGACACACCACAGGCCACGCCGACCCGAAGGGCCGCGTGGGCTGTGTAGTTGACACCGGAGGTCTCTTCCGCCACCCGCATAAGCCGGATGACCGACGGCGCCGGGTGTGGACCCCCACTCACGTGGGGCACCGTGCTGACGACGACCGCCGCGGGGGAATACTCCCCTCCTGTTGCTCGTCAACCATTGTCCATCAAGCCGTCACGCCGGGACGCGCGGGGGCGAAAAAATGTCGTACCCCGGGTCTATCGTCTGGGCGTCGGAGGGTGAGGCGGGCGTTCTTTCGCCGCTCACTCACGTCCGCGCCGTCGAGGGGAGTGCGCCGTGTATCGGCAAGGTGACGTTCTGTTGGTGCCGGTTTCGTCCGGTGAAGTGCCCGCAACAGCTGTTCCCGCACCACGTGACCGCGCCGGACGCATGGTCCTGGCCCGCGGCGAGGCCACCGGCCACGCCCACGTGATCGTCGGGCCGGACACGATCCTGCTGGCCGACCGCGACGACATCGACCGCCTGTTTGTGAAGATCATCACACGGGCGCGGGTCGTCCACGAGGAGCACGGCACCATCACCATCCCGGCGGGTTCATACCGGATTGTCCGCCAGCGGGAGTACGTGCCCGGTGCCTACCGATACGTGGCCGACTGATGCTCGTCCCGGCAGCGCTGATCCTCGCGGTTGTGCCCACGGCTTCTACCTTGACCGGTGCGTTTGATTGGAGGGCCGCTCGATGACCACTGAGCTCGCCACCGCCGAGTCGCGGGCGGCCGCGCAGGGCGCCGTGTCCGCCAAGTGGCTCGCCGCCGGCCTCTCGACCGCCCCGGCCGACCGCCAGGCCGCCGCCGACGCGGTCCGCCTCGCCTACCGCTCGGCCGGCCTGCCGGAGCCCCGCCACATCGTCTGGTTCGCGTCCCCGCAGGCGGGTGCCCGCGCCGCGGCCCTGCTCACCGGCCGCCGCGGCCTCCCCGGCACCCAGATCGACGCGGCCGACGCCGCCATCGAGGCCGACCTGCGGCTCCAGGGCTGCCCGCCGGTCCACGGCAGCGCCGGCGCCTCGGTCCGCGCCGCCATCCGCACCAACCCGTGGGCCGCCGCCCGGGCTGAGGCCCACGACCTGCTGGGCCCGGACGGCTGGGCGGCGCTGTGGTCGGCGTGCGGCGCGGACGTCTGGCGCCTGATCAACGACCGCATCTCGACCCCGCTGCGCACCCACCTGCGCGGCGAACTGCCCGTGCACGCCCGGGCGGTGCTGCTCGACGCGGTGGGCGGCCAGCACGACGCGGGCTGGCTGGCCGCGTTCGACGCCGCCGGTGCCCCGCCCGGCTCCCCGCCGCTCGCCACCACCAGCGCGGCCCGGACGTCCAGCGGGTCGTCGGCCGCCGCCGGTTCGTTCACGTTCGTCGGTTCGTCGGCGTTTCCTGGCTCGCCTTCGGACGGGAGCTCGTCCGCGCGGTCGGCTGGTTCTGGGCGGTCGGCTGCGGCTGGGGAGTCGGCTGATCCGGCGGCGATGTTCAGTGCCGGGCCGGCGGGGGCGGCGGCCTGGGCGGCGGCGATGGCGGCGAAGGGCCCTGCGGACGGCGGATCGTCTGACGGGTCCGTCGACGGCGATCCGTCCGACGGGGGCGAGCCGGTCGCGGACGCTCCGGAGCCGGTGTTCAGCGCGGGTCCGGTCGGGGCGGTCTGGGCCACCGCGGGCGCGGAGGGTGGCCACGGTGTCGCGGAGGCCGCGCTGCACGCGGTCCAGCGCCTGGCCGGTCTGGCCGGAGTGGCGAGGTCCGCGGGCTGGTGGTGGCCGTATGCCAACATCGCCATCCTGACCGACCGCCCCGACGCCGTGCACCGGGACAACATCGGCCGCCTGCACGCCGCCGACGCCCCGGCCCTGCACTACACCGACGGCTACGCCATCCACGCCTGGCGCGGCATGCCGATCCCGTCGGACCTGGTCGACCGCCTGGGCCGGCTCACCTACCGCCAGATCGCCGACGAACGCAACGCCGAGCTGCGCCGCGTGATGCTGGAGCACTTCGGCTACGACCGCTACCTCCGCGAAGCCGGCGCCCGCCGCGTCAACCAGGACGAGGCCGGCACCCTGTGGCGCCTCAACTTCACCGACGACGAACCGTTGGTCATGGTCGAGGTCGTCAACAGCACCCCGGAGCCGGACGGCACCAGCCGCGTCTACTGGCTGCGAGTCCCCCCGACCACCCGGACCGCTCGCGAGGGCGTCGCCTGGACCTTCGGCCTCACCGAGTCCGAGTACCACCCGTCAATCCAAACCTGACCCACTCCTCCACACCCCGTCTCCGCACTGCTGTTGTCCGCCGTCGCCGCCCGCTCATCCGCCGCCGTCGTCCGGTCCTCATCGTCGTCGACCCGCCCGTGCCGCTGCCCGTCGCCGTCCGGTCCCGCTGCCCGCTGCCGTCTGCCGCCGTCTGGCCCCTGTCGCCCATCGTGGGCCCGCGCACCGTGGGCTCGCTGGTCGCTGCTCGCCGTCGTCCGCCGCGCGTCTTGGGTCCGTTGGCGGCCGTGGGAGACGCTGCGCATGGTGGCCCGCTGCCCGCGCCGCTGCTGTTTCCGCAGTCGCCGTCCGCTCGTCCGCCGCTTGTCGTGGGTGGGGTCGGCTGCCCGTCGTCCGGGCCGTGTCCGTTGGGCGAGCGGGCGGGGTGGCGCGGGCGGGGTGGCGCGGGCGGGGTGGCGCGCTGCGCACGGCCTCGGAGCGTGGGCTCTCCGGCCCGTCGCGCCCGTGGATCGCGGCCCCGGGCGGCCGGCCGCAGAAGGTGGAGGCGACGTCTCGCCCCTCGGAGTCAGGACAGCGGCAGGTTCACGTACGACGGGGAGAGGATCTCCTGGCGGACTTTGCGGAGCTCGAGCTCGTGGCCCAAGGGAGCGCCGGTTCCGGGGTTGCGGCTGAAGCGGGGGTGGGCGCCGCCGCTGATTTGGATGCGTACTCGGCGGCCGGGGGTGAAGCGGTGCGCGGTTGGCCACAGGTCCACGTGGATCGGGGTGTCGGGAGTGCGGTCGGGGCGGGCTCGGGCCAGGCCGTCGCAGATGTTCCACGAGCGGCCCTGTTCGTCCACCTCGCACAGGCGGACGAAGACGTCGAAGTATGGGGCCGGCGTGTCCTCGTCGCGGCCGGCGGTCGTCGCCCGGACCGTGATCTCCGCGGAGACCGGGCCTACCACCGACAGGGGTTCGGTCAGTGGAGCCGAGGTGAAGGTCAGGACGTCCGGGCGGGACTCCAGCGGGCGGTTGTCGCGGCGGCCGGCGATCTTGCCGACCAGGCGGGGGCCGCCCAGAGCCGGGGTCGGGTCCTTCGGGTCGTAGATGAACGAGTCCAGCTGGGCGCCGGGGGAGACCTCGGCCGGGGGCGTGTCGGTCGTGCCCTCGGGGGTTGGCCAGAGGTCCTCGTCCGCCGCCGGGTGGTCGTGGACGTCGGGGGTGAGGGTGCCGGCTTCCCCGAGGTACCAACGCTGCACCCGGCTCTTCGGCGGTGGCCAGTCGCGCAGCTCCAGCCAGCCGTCGGCGCCGCCGACGTGGACCCGGACCGGGTGGTCGCGGATCTGTTCGGGGCCGCCGGTGTGGGCCCGGAACCAGGCCACGGCCTCGGCGGCGGACTGCTGGAACAGGGCTGGGCTGCCGTGATGCCAGGGGCCGATGGTCAGGTGCGGGTGCTGGCCGGCCGCCCGTAGCGCTGTGTAGTCGGCCAGTTGCCACGGCAGAAAGATGTCGTACCAGCCGCCTATCATCAGGACCGGCGCGGTGACGTTCGGCAGGCGGTGGGCGTGCCCGCGCTGGGTCCAATACGGGTTGGCCGGGTCCGCCTCGGCCAGCCAGCGCTGGAAGAACTCGATCTCGGCGCCGACGGTGACGCGGTCGGCCTCGACCATCGGGACCCGGGCCAGGCCGCGTTGCAGGCGGGGCTGGCCGCGCAGGAGTTCGACGGCGTTCTCCAGGCGCGGGCCGCGCTGCGCCTCCAGCAGGGCGGACCAGGTCAGGACCGTGTCCAGGGAGAACGCGCCGCCGGCGTAGGTGGGAGGGCCGAAGTCGGATGCGGTGACGATCGTCGCCATGGCCTTGAGCTCGTCGCCGGCTTCGGCGGCCAGGGCCCACTGGACGAAGCCGACATAGCTGGGGCCGTAGGTGAGGAGGCGGCCGTCATACCAGGGCTGGACCCGCAGCCAGTCCAGCGTGTCCAGGCCGTCCTCGCGCTCCTGGGCGAGCGGCTCGAACGTGCCGCCGGAGTCGGCGGTGCCGCGGCACGACTGGATGAGCACGTGGAAGCCGCGCTGGGCCACGGCCCGGCACAGGATGTTGGTCGGGGCGCCGCGGCCATACGGGGTGCGGACCAGGACCGTCGGCAGGTCGGCGTCGACGGCGGGGGAGTAGTGGTCGGCGCGCAGGTTGGCGCCGTCACGCATGCGGATCGGGATGGCGCGCGTCGCCGTGACCCGTGCGGTCACCGCGGGTGGCAGCTTCAGCCAACGACCAACCGGATCCAGCCTCATGCGTCCCGACAGTACCGCCCGCCCCGCCGTCCCGACCGCGGGCGCCGCGGTCACTCGCCGCGGTCGCCGTCGATGCGCTGCTCAGGTGGGTCGCGGCACTGTTCCGCGGCCGGTCCCTTGAGCTGGGCGAGCTACCAGCGGACGTCCACCGCGCCGAACCCGCGGACCGCCGCCACCGTCCCGGCCTCGCGCTCCACCAGAGCCGGCGACACGGACGCCCACGCCGTGACCGACAGTTCCAGCCGCTTCTTCGGTACCGCCCGCGCCCGCCACGTCCCCGCGATGTCCCCGTCGACCAGCAGCACCCCCGGGTTGCCGAGTATCCGCCAGACCTCCTGCTGCTGCGCCTTGTCCGGCACCAGCACGGAACGGTCACGAGCCTGCAGGAACGGGTCCGAGGGCGGCAGCAGGCGCACGCCCGCAACCGGCGGCGCGGCCAGCAGGGTGTCCAGGTCGGCGGCCGGCAGCCAGGCCGTCCGGCCGTCGACGGAGACGGCCGCGAGGTCCTCGGGCGAGATCGGCTTCAGGGCGGTGACGGTCGTGCCGAGGTACTTCGCGACGTCGCCTTGTGTCGCCGGTCCGAGCAGCCGGAGGTACCCCCGGATGAAATTCGCCGTCCCGGACGCCTTCGCGGGCTGCTTCGGCCACGGCTCGATCGGCGCGAGGACGGTCTTGGCCGCGTCCTCGTCGAGGCGTACCCCGCCGCCGAGGCCCGCCAACTGGAACAGTCCGCCGGAGATGTGCCTGGCGCCGCAGGCCTTGCAGTCGTAGGTGAGCTCAGGGGGTACCAGATCGGAGACGGCCCGGCTCACGTCGCCCTTGGCCGTCGGCTTGCGCACCACCTTGCGCATGGCCGCGGCCGTCGCCCGGAACGCCTCCAGGCCCAGGTCGGCCGCGGTTTTCGGCAGCTGGCCGGTCGCGAACCGGGCCGCGGCGTCGGCGTCGGAGAGGGGCCAGAGCGCCGCCGCGAGCCCGGGCAGGTCGGCCGGGCGGTGCAGGTGCGGGGCGCCGCGGGTGCTCCAGGCCAGGGCGAGGTCGCCGGCGCGGGGGTCGGTGCAGCGGGCGGCGAGGGCCTGGCGGGCGGAGCCGGCGGGCACGTTCGGCACGCCGAGGTCGAGCACGGCGAGGCCGGTCGGGTCGCCGTCGTGGCGCTCGTGCAGGTCGTTGGCGATCGTGCGGTACGCGAGGACCTGGGCTCTTCCGACCGCGGGCGGCTTGGTCATGGCGGACATTCTTGCGCGCCGCGCACTCGAGCGCGCACCATCGAGCCATGGAGTTCACCGACAACGAGCTCGCATTCCTGCGTTACGCGCGGTTCGGCGAGCTGCCGAAGCCGGTCCGGCCCGAGGACCGGGTCGAGCTCGAGGAGACCGACGCGCCGCGGACGTGGCTGGACGTCGGGCCGAGCCGGGAGGAGATGCAGGCCACCCGGCCCATGTACGGCTGAGCGTCAGAGCCGGTGGTGCGACCCGTCGGGGTCGGGCAGCTCCGGTTCGTCGTCCATGTCCGGCGGCGTGGTCGCGTCCCGGGGCGGCGTGTCCGGCGGCGCCCACTCGGACCCGCGCTCGGCGTCCAGGGCCTCGTCGGTCTCGCCTTCCGTGGCCCGGCCGGCGGCGCCGGAGCCGATGAGCGAGTGGTCGGGTTCCGTCATATGAGCGGGCTACCCGTGCCCCGAACGGGCAAACCCCGGACAACGTGTCCGGCCGGGGCAGCGATCGGGCTGGCTCAATCGCCGGGTGACCTCGGTTGAGCAATTCTCCTACGGCTGGATCACGCCTGCGCTGGCCCTGGCCATGTCGATGCTGGGCGGCCTGCTCGGCTCGTTCCTGACCAGCCGCTCCCGGGCCTTCACCGGCCGGCGCCGGGCGGGCTGGCTGACCCTGTCGGCGCTCGCGATCGGCGGAACGGGCACGTGGGTGCCGCACTTCATGGCGATGCTGGGCGTCGACGTGCCGGAGACGGTCGTGCGGTACGACATCGCGACCACGGCCCTCGGGTTCGGGATCGCCGTGGTCGTCTACTGCCTCGGGCTGTACCTCGTCGGCTTCGGTCCGGCGAGCGCCGGCAAGATCCTGCCGGCCGGGGTGCTCACCGGGATCGGGCTCGCCGCGGTGTACGCCACCGGGCCGCTGTCGATGCGGGTCGCGGGGGTCGTGGGGTTCGACGCGCGGACCCTGCTGATCGGGCTCGCCGCGGCGATCGTCAGCGCCATCGTGACGCTGTGGTGTGTCAGCGTGGTTCGCGGTACCGCGGCCATGATCAGTGCTTCGGTGCTCATGTCCCTCGCCGTCGGCAGCACCCATTACATCGTGATGGCCGCTCTCCGCGTGACGCCCGCGCCCACCACCGGCGCGGTTCCCGGTGCGACGCTGTTCGAAATGCTGGCCCCGGTGTGTGTACTGTCCTGCCTGCTGCTCGCCGGCCTGGCGTACTCGACGGTCGGCTTCACCGTGCGCCAGGACACCGCGCGCGAAGAGGCGCTGCTCAGCCAGGCCCGCGACATGTACTCCCTCGCCACGTTCGCCCGGGGACGCGAAAGGGACCGCGGCGAGCCCGCGGTCCCTTCCCACCGTTGAGCGGTGTTGTTGCTGCTGCTTACTGCACCGCTGCTTCTACTTCAGTGCGGCGGCCGGGTCGGCGGCCACCTGGGCCAGCCGCTCTGGGGTGACCGAGCCGATGAGCACCCGGCCGTCGTCGGTGAACAGCACGTTGAGCAGCTTGGTGTTGAACGTGCGCCCACCGTTGCCGGTCGGCAGCTGCCCGATGGCGTCCTGCGCCTTCTTCTGCTCCTCCGACGTGGCCGCCCCCGAGGTCGCGTCCGAGGACCGCAGCACCACGACCGACGTCCAGCCGGTACCGATAACCGCGCTCTTGGGCTTGTCGGCGTTTGCGCCGTTCTCGTCGAGCTTGTTCTTCGCCTGCTCCGCGTCCTTGGCGTCCGGGTTGACCTCGGTGACCTTGGTGTCGGCCGGCGGGTTGAACTTGAACTCGGCGTCGTCCGGGCGGGTGAAGTTCACCGAGGTGAATGCCACCTCGAACGCCGGGTTGGCCGAGCCGCGGGGCAGGACCTGCACCCGCAGCGGCAGCTTCTCCTGCGCGTCGATCGCCAGGCGCACCTCGCCGACCAGCGACGCGGTGTCCTTCGGGCGGAGCACGAGCTCGTAGGCGTTGCGACCGGCGATCTTCGCGGACGTGCCCGTGGAGACCTGCGTGGTCGGGTCCAGCGCCTTGAGCGCCAGGTCAGCCGCTTCCTGCGGGGAAGTCGGGATGTCGGTCGGCGACGGCACGGCGCCCTTGTCGCCGGCTCCCCCCGGAGCACCGGCGAAGTGCTGCGCCTCCTTGGCCTGGGAGTCCCAGAGCCAGGTGTCGTTGCCGTTGTGGATGATGTCGCTCTGTCCCTGCGTGCCCAGCAGTGATACCCGGGCCTTGTCGGGCCCCGAATACCACACACGCAGGGTGTGCTTACCGGACGCCAGCGACGTGAGCTTGGCGCTCTGGTCGCCGGTCAGCAGCGGAATCGCCGGAAGACCGAGGTCGGCCCGCTCGACGACCGTCCCGGACAACCCGTCCAGCTGGGCCGTCTGCAGGTCGACCAGCAGTTGCGCAGCGGTGCGCGGCGGCAGGTCAGGCTCGGCGGCGACCGCAAGGGTCTTCGCTGCCACGCCCGCACCGACCACAGCGACCGCAGCGACCGCGGGCACCGCCCACCGAAGGACGGGTCGTGACGTGAAGTTAGGCATTGGTTGCACCTCCTGCATACATGGTGCTTCGACGCGGCTGTGACATCGCTGAGACCGTCTGTGCCGTGTCACAGCCGAGCATGCCACGCTGTAACGCGTGCGGCTGCTGGTGGTAGAGGACGAGATGCGCATGGCCAACGCGTTGCAGCGGGGCCTGCAGGCGGAGGGCTTCGCCGTGGACGTGGCCGGCGACGGCCCCAACGGCCTGGAGATGGCCCGGCACGGAGGCTACGACGCGGTGATCCTGGACATCATGCTGCCTGGTTTGTCCGGGTACCGGGTGGTCCAGACCCTGCGCGCCGAGAAAAACTGGGTGCCGGTGCTCATGCTGTCCGCCAAGGACGGTGAATACGACCAGGCCGACGGCCTCGACTGCGGCGCCGACGACTACCTGACCAAACCCTTCTCCTACGTCGTGCTCGTCGCCCGCCTGCGCGCCCTCCTGCGCCGCGGCGCGCCCGAGCGCCCGAGCGTCCTCACGGTCGGCGAGCTGAGCCTCGACCCGGCCCGCCGCCGCGTGACCAGCGCGGGCGAGGAGATCGTGCTGACCGCCCGGGAGTATGCGCTGCTGGAATACCTGATGCGCCGGCCCGGCCAGGTCGTCTCCAAGACCGAGCTCCTCGATCACGTGTGGGACGCGAGCGTCGACACCGCACCGAACGCGGTCGAGGTCTATGTGGGATACCTGCGCCGCAAGCTGGGCCGCGACCTTCTGGAGACCGTCCGCGGCGCCGGCTATCGGCTGCGCACATGACCGGCCCGGCGCTTGTTCGGTCCGATCTCGCGGTCCTGGTGACTTTCGCGGTCTTGGTGGCTCACGCGGTTTCGGTGGCTTTTGCGGTTTTGGTGGCTTTTGCGATTCCTGGCCGGTGCGAGGTGGCGCCGTGAGGTGGTGGGCGTCCTTCTCGCTGCGCGGCCGGCTCGTCCTCCTCGGCACCACCGGCTTGATCGTCGGCCTGGCCATCGCCGGCGCGGCGATGGCCTTCGCGATGACCTACAGCTTCCGCGGCTCCCTCGACCGTTCCGCCGACGCCACCGCCGCCGAGATCGCCTCCCTCCTGGACGAGGGCGGCCGCCTCCCGGAGACCCTGCCGGCCCCGGCCAACCAGGTCGTGCAGATCATCGATCCCAAGACGCGCACGGTCATGGCCGGCGATCAAAATGCGGATTTGTTTGTACCGCTCCTGCGTGGCACCGAGTTCGACAGCGCCCTGCGCGGAGACCGCGTCGAGGTCCCCGGCGACCGTGTCGTCCAGCCCGACACGTTGCGGGTGACCGCCCACCAGGTCCCCGACGGCCGGATCATCCTGGTCGCCGTACCCCTCGCGGACTACCACCGCAGCCTGCACCTGCTGACCAACGCCCTCTGGCTCACCTACCCGACCTTGATCGTCATCCTGGTGGCCATAGCCTGGCGCGTCGTCGGCGCCGCCCTGTCCCCGGTCGACCGCCTCCGCCTGGGCGCCGAACGCATCACCGGCGCCGCCACCGACGAACGCCTCCCGGTCCCGCCGTCGAGCGACGAGATCCAGCGCCTGGCCATCACCTTGAACCACATGCTGGACCGCCTGGCGGTCTCAAGGGCCCGCCAACGCTCCTTCATCGCCGACGCCGCCCACGAGCTGCGCAGCCCCCTGGCCTCCATCCGGATCCAGATCGAGGTGGCGCAGAAGCTGGGCGACTGGGCCGCCGTCTCCGACGACGTGATCGCCGACCTGGACCGCCTGTCCCGCCTGGTCGACGACCTGCTGCTGCTGGCCCGGGCGGACGCCTCCGACCACCGCCGCAAGGCCGTGGAACCGGTGGAGCTGCGAACGTTGCTGACCTCCTTCAAGAAGCGCTACGACACTGTCAGGGTCGAGCCGGGCGAGTCCCTGTGGACCGAGGGCGACCCGGACGCACTGCACCGCATCGTTCTCAACTTGGTCGACAACGCGGTACGCCACGCCAGAACCGAGGTCACCTTGGCCGTGGAGCCCGAGGGCGCCAACGAGGTCCTCGTCACGGTCACCGACAACGGCGAGGGCATCCCAGCCCCGCTACGCGAACGCGTCTTCGACCGCTTCGCCCGCCTGGACGACGGCCGGGCAAGGGACGCCGGCGGCAGCGGCCTGGGCCTGGCCATCGTCCGCGAACTGGCCCGCCGCCACGGAGGCACAGTCCGCCTGACCGACGCCCGCCCTGGCGTACGAGCCGAAGTCCGCCTACCCCGCCTACCGGACAGCACGCTGTAAGGGCCCACCCACCTCCGGCCCCAACGAAACCCTCCAACCCTCGCCCACACCCCGACGGGCACACGAATACCAGCCGGCCAATCCAGCCCGCTCACACCTACGCCGGCCGCCCCGCCCTCTTCGACCGCCCTGCCCTTACCCACCGCCCTGCCCGCACCCGCACCCGCACCGCCGCCCACTTCGCCATGCGGTTCGATGGCAGTACTGCGGCCGCGACCGTGCCCTGTGTTTCGCCAGCGGCCCGCGTGTGCACTCGCCCGCCGCGACGCCCGGACCGACAAGGCTCTCGCAGTCACGATCACGTTGGTAGAGGGCGTACCGACAGCCGCCTCGAGTAACCGCCCTACCGCCGCCGGCACGGGTCAACGGCGGCGTTGCGGTCGCGGCGCCGAACGGCATCACGACGGCCACCCGGCGCTCGAAGGACGACGTCATTGCTGGCGACGGCCATGGCGGTGGTGGGCTGCAGCGGTGGCGTGCGATCGCTCCAAGGTTCACTTCCACCGCGACGGCCACCCGGCGCTCGAAGGACGACGTCATCGTCGGCGACGGCCGTGGCGGTGATGGCTACAGCGGTGGCGCGTGACCGTCCCCCGGATACACCCCACCGCGACCATGTTTGCCGGTGACGGCTACAGCGGTGGTGTGCAATTGCCCCCAGGTTCAAATCCACCGTGACGGCGTTGCCGGCGACGGCCATGGCGGTGGCGTGCGACGTTCCCCGGGTTCACCTCCCAGTCGGCAAGGGCCAGATCCGCACCGTGGCCGCGGGCGGGTCATGGCCGTACCCGGCCGGCATCGTCACCCAGCGCGCCGTCCGTGCGCATCGATCCCAGCTCCTGCAGCTCACCAAAACGACGTCAGCCGAAGCTCACCTCCTTGGTCGCGACAGTCCCGCCCTGCCGCCCCGGAGCCCGCTCATCCGCCCAGTAGAGGTTCGTATGGGCGATCACCAGCTCAGGCGAAGGCGCCCCATATTCCGTCAGGTCCTCCGTCGTATGCGCATCCCCGACCAGCGTGGCGTCGTACCCCCGCACCAACGCCCCATGCAGCGTCGCGCGAACACACATGTCCGTCTGCGCCCCGGTCACCACCAGCCGCCCAACCTGCAGCTCAGCGAGCCTCTGCTCCAGATCGGTGTCCTCGAACGAGTCCGAATAGCCCTTGTGCACCAAGGCCTCCGACTCCTGCCGCACCAGCTCCGGCACGTATTGCCACGGTTCGCTGTCCCGTGGCATGTGCTCGTCGGCGTGCTGGACCCACACGACCGGCACGCCCTCGGCCCGCGCCTTGTCCACCAGTGCGTTGATGTTGGCGATGACGCCGTCCCGGTTGTACGAGCCGCTCGTGCTGCCGTTCTGCATGTCGATGACCAGCAGCGCCGTGCGTGGGCGATCAGAGAACCTCGTCATGCCCAACAACCTAAACCCCAGACCTTGACACTGTCAACGTGACAGTGTCACCATTGCTGCCATGACCGCTTCGGAATGGACGCTCGACGAGCTCATCGGCCGCGTAGCCGAAGAGCTCGACGGCACCACCTATGCGGGCGCGCCGAACGGGCGGGTGCGGGACGTTCCCGATGCCCGGGCCGTCCGGTGGTATACGACGATCGGTCTCGTCGATCGGCCCATCATGCGCGGGCGGACGGCGTGGTACGGGCCGAGGCACCTCACCCAACTGGTGGCAGTCAAACGTCGCCAGTCGCAAGGGTTCAAGATCGCCGAGATTCAAGCGGAGCTGGCCGAGGCGCCGGACGAGGTGCTCCAACGCATCGCGGAGCGGGGGGATCCCCCACCGCGAGGCACCCCGGAGCGCTTCTGGACGCAACGGCCGGCCATATACGAGCCACTGGAGCACCACCATCGACCGCACCACAGTCCGGAGCCGATCGCGGCTCCGGTGACGACGGGCCTGCTCAGCGGAGTGCCGCTGGGCGGGGGAGCGGTCCTGCTCCTGCACGGCACGCCGAGCGAGGACGACCTCGAGGCCATCCGGGACGCGGCCCGCGAGCTCATGGATCTGCTCGCGACCCGGGGACTTGTCACACCGGACGAGACGACGACGAGGAGAGGGAACGCCAGATGAGACTCGCGACGATGACCGAGGACGAGGCGCGCACGGCCGCCGCGCCCGCGGACGAGGCCGGCCTGGGCGCACTGCGCACCGAGCGCGGCAACCTTCCGCTCGACCGGCTCGAGGTGCGGGCCGCGATCACCGGCCTGGTCGCCCGCACCGATCTCACCCAGGAGTTCGTCAACGTCCACCGGGAGCCGCTCGAGGCGACCTACATCTTCCCGCTGCCCGACCGCGCGGCCGTGATCAGCATGGCGATGACCGCCGACGGCCGGACCGTCGAGGCCGATCTGCAGGAGCGCGGCGCCGCCCGCCAGGCCTACGACAACGCCATCGCCGCCGGTCAGCGGGCCTCGATCGCCGAGGAGGAGCGGCCTGACGTGTTCACCATGCGCGTCGGCAACATCCTGCCCGGCGAGCGCGTGAGCGTGAAGCTGTCCATCGTCGGCCCGCTCGCCTTCGAGGACGGCGAAGCGACGTTCCGCTTCCCGCTGGTGGTGGCGCCGCGATACATCCCGGGTGCGCCGCTCGACGGTGACAGTGTCGGCGACGGCTGGGCGCTGGACACCGACGCCGTCCCCGACGCTTCCCGGATCAGCCCGCCGGTGCTGCTGCCCGGCTTCCCCAACCCGCTGCGCCTGTCGATCGACGTCGACATCGACCCGGCGGGCCTGCCCCTCGGTGACGTGCGGTCAAGCCTGCACGCGGTGGCAAAAGCGGAAAGCCATTTGTCGGTACTGCCTGGAGAACGCGCCAACCGCGACTTCATCCTGCGCCTCGCATACGGGGCCGGCGCGCAAAGTCTCAGCCTCGCCCCCGACATCGACAGTGAGGCTGGGAGCGAAAACGCGGAAGGCACCTATCGCCTCACGGTGCTCCCACCCGAGCCCGACGCACCGCCGCGCCCGCGGGACGTCGTGCTGCTGCTCGACCGCTCGGGCAGCATGGGCGGCTGGAAGATGGTGGCGGCCCGGCGCGCCGCGGCCCGGATCGTCGACACCCTCGGTGCTCAGGACCGGTTCGCTGTGCTGGCGTTCGACGACCGCATCGAAACGGCGGAGTCGCTGGGATCGGGGCTGGCCGGCGGCACCGACCGAAACCGCTACCGGGCCGTCGAGCACCTCGCACGGGTGGACGCCCGCGGCGGCACCGAATTGCTGGAGCCGCTCATGGAAGGCCTGCGCCTGCTGGGCTCCGAGAGCACCCGCGACCGGGTGCTCGTGCTGGTCACCGACGGCCAGGTCGGCAACGAGGACCAGATCCTGCACACGATCTCGTCGTCGCTGCAGGGCACCCGAGTGCACACGGTCGGCATCGACCAGGCCGTCAACGCCGGGTTCCTGGGCCGCCTTGCCATCGCGGGCGGCGGCCGCTGCGAGCTGGTCGAGAGCGAGGACCGGCTGGACGAGGCGATGGACAACATCCACCGCCGCATCGGAGCCCCGGTCGTCAGCGACGTGCGGATCGACGCCGACGGCCTGGACCTGCTCGTCGACACCCAGACGCCGGCCCGCCTGGCGGACATCTTCCCGGGCGTCCCATACGTGGTCACCGGGCGCTACCGTGGCCCGGTCGCCGGCGCACTGACGGTCAGCGGCACGACCCGCGACGGCCGTCCATGGTCGGCCACGGTGCCCGCGGAACGCCACGACTTCACCGCCCTGACCGCGGTCTGGGCCCGATCGCTGCTGCGCGATCTGGAGGACCAGTACCTCACCGGCGCCCCGCTGGAGCACCAGATCACCAAGCTCTCGCTGCGGTTCGGGGTGCTGTGCCGCTTCACCGCGTTCGTGGCCGTCGACAGCCGAGTCGTCACCGAGGGCAGCGACCCGCGCAAGGTGACCCAGCCGGTGGAAAGCCCGGCGGGATGGGATCTGACGCGCCCAGAGCCGTTCCCGGTGCTGAAGCCGACGCTGGCCTCGATGCCGACCTCGACCGGCTATGTCGCACACTCCCCGGCCGCGGGCGGCCCCGGTGCGCCGGGTTCGGCGCCAGGAGCGCCGTTCGCGCCATCATCCCCGGCCCCGATGGCACCGCCGCCGGCTCCAGCGATGGCACCCCCGTCGTCAGCGCCGATGGCCCCGCCGAGGCTGAGCCCGGCGATGCCGCCCCCGCCCCCGAGCGGCGGCCAGGTCCGGCGCAAGGCCGCACCGGGCCGAGGCTTCGCCCGCCGCCTGGTCATGCCGGAAATGGCCAAGGAGCTCGACGGCTTCGCCGGCGGAGGCGGCGTCGACGCCAAGACCCTGGCCGCGCAGGAGGTCGCCCGCCTGCGTGAGGCAGAGGACCGCCCGGAGTACGAGCGCCGCGAACTCCTCGAGGACCTGGGCTCGCGCCTGGCCGCGCTGGACCTGCCGGACCTGCGTACCCTGGCCGCCGCCCTGACCCGCCAGTCCCTCGCCACCCGCCCCTTCGCCGAACTCTGGGAGCTCGCCCTGACAGAACTGGACCGAGTAGCAGGAGTCGGCGACTCCACCCAGCCGCCCCGCAAAGCCTTCTGGAAACGCTGACCAGCCCGCCAGCCCGCCAGCCCGCCGCCCGGTTGCATCCCGCAGCCGGGCGGCGGAGCCGAGGTGACAACCAACGTCGCACTCGCGGGCGCGCAGCGGGGCCGCGATAACAGCCGAAGTCGCGCTTAAGGCCTGGCGGGTGAGGGCGGGATGGCAGTTGGCGTTGCGCTCACGGGCGAGGGCGAGGGCGCAGCCGGGGTCGCGCTTACGGCCTGGCGGCGAGGGCGCTATAGCAGTTGGCGTTGCGCTCGCGAGCGGGGACGCGATAGCAGCCGGGGTCTCGCTCACGGCCAGGCGAGCGGCGAGGGTGCGAAACAGCCAACGTCGCGCTCGGGGGCGGGCGGCGAGGGCGCGGTAACCAGTCGGTGTTGCGCTTACGGGCGGCGGCGAGGGCGCGACAACAGCCGACTGTGCGCTCATCGGCGGGCGGCGAGGGTGAAGTACCCGCCGGAGCCGCGGGCGCTGCTGAGCTGAGGGCGGGGTTGGCGTTGTTGGCCGGCAGGGAGGCCTGCGCTCAGGAGAGGGGAGTGGCGCCGGTAGATGGGAGTGGTGCGGGGGAGAGCGTTTATGCGGCGGGCCAGGCTTCGGCTAGGAGTTTGCGGGTGTCGGTCAGGAGTTGGGGTAGGACCTTTGTGCGGCTGACCACGGTGATGAAGTTGGTGTCGCCGCCCCATCTCGGGACTATGTGCTGGTGTAGGTGGGCGGCTATGCCGGCGCCTGCTATGGCGCCCTGGTTCATGCCCAGGTTGAAGCCGTGCGCTCCGCTCACCTGGCGGATCACTCGCATGGCGGTCTGGGTGAAGGACGCCACCTCCGCGGTTTCGGGGAGCGTCAGGGCGGTGTAGTCGGCTACGTGGCGGTATGGGACGACCATGAGGTGGCCGGGGTTGTACGGGTAGAGGTTCAGGATCGTGTAGACGGTCTCGCCGCGGGCTACCACCAGGCTGTCCTCCGGTGGCAGGCCGGGCGCCCGGCAGAACGGGCACCCGGCAGGCTCGTCGTGGTCGGCCGTGCGGTCCTCGCCCTTGATGTACGCCATCCGATGTGGCGTCCACAAGCGCTCCAGCTCGTCCGGCTCCCCAGGGTTCGTCACTCGGGAGACCCGGAAACAGACTCAGCAGACGACGAACCCGAAGCCGAAGACAAACCCGAAGCCGAAGTCGAGCCCGAACCAGAAGGCGAGCCCGAAGCAGAAGCCGAGCCCGAGCCAGAAGCCAAGCCCGAAGCAGACGACGAATCCTGGCCCGGAGCAGAGCCCGAAGCGGACGGGCCTACGTTGGTGCGGGAGCGGACCACGTCCACTACGTGGGCTACGGCTTCGGCCAGGGGGACGCCGTTGCGCTGGGAGCCGTCGCGGTAGCGGAAGCTGACCGTGCCGTTCGGGACGTCGTCGTCGCCGGCGATGGCCATGAACGGGATCTTCTGCTGCTGGGCGTTGCGGATCTTCTTCTGCATGCGCTCGTCGGAGTGGTCGACCTCGACGCGGATGCCTTCCTTGCGGAGCAGGTCGGCGAAGTCGAACAAGTAGTCGGCGTGGTCGGAGCGGATCGGGATGCCGACGACCTGGATCGGGGCCAGCCAGGCCGGGAAGGCGCCGGCGTAGTGCTCGGTCAGGACGCCGAAGAAGCGCTCGATGGTGCCGAAGAGCGCCCGGTGGATCATGACGGGCTGCTGGCGGGAGCCGTCAGAGGCCTGGTACTCGAGGCCGAAGCGCTTCGGCTGGTTGAAGTCCACCTGGATGGTCGACATCTGCCAGGTCCGGCCGATCGCGTCCTTCACCTGGACGGAGATCTTCGGGCCGTAGAAGGCCGCGCCGCCCGGGTCCGGGACGAGGTCCAGGCCGGACGCCTCGGCCGCGGACTGCAGGGCGGCGGTGGCCTCCTCCCAGTCCGCGTCGTCGCCGATGAACTTGGGGGAGTCGTCGCGGGTGGACAGCTCCAGGTAGAACTCGTCCAGGCCGTAGTCGCGCAGCAGGTCGAGTACAAATTGCAGCAGTGACTGCAACTCGCTCGCCATCTGCTCCTTGGTGCAGTAGATGTGCGAGTCGTCCTGCGTCATGCCCCGGACCCGGGTCAGGCCGTGGACGACGCCGGACTTCTCGTAGCGGTAGACGGTGCCGAACTCGAACAGGCGCAGCGGCAGTTCGCGGTAGGAGCGGCCGCGGGCCCGGAAGATCAGGTTGTGCATCGGGCAGTTCATGGCCTTGAGGTAGTACTCCGCGCCTTCCATCTCCATAGGCGGGAACATGGTGTCGGCGTAGTGCGGCAGGTGGCCCGAGGTCTGGAACAGGTTCGCCTTGCTGATGTGGGGCGTGTTGACGAACTCGTAGCCGGACTCGTGGTGGCGCTGCCGGGAGTACTGCTCCATCTCCCGCCGGATGATGCCGCCCTTGGGGTGGAAGACGGCGAGGCCGGACCCGAGCTCGTCGGGGAAGCTGAACAGGTCCAGGTCGGCCCCGAGCTTGCGGTGGTCGCGCCGGGCCGCCTCCTCGAGCAGCTTCTGGTAGTCCTTCAGCGCGTCGCGGGTCGGCCACGCCGTGCCGTAGATGCGCTGCAGCTGCGGGTTCTTCTCGGAGCCGCGCCAGTAGGCGGCCGCGCTGCGCATGAGCTTGAAGGCCGGGATGAACCGAGTCGACGGCAGGTGCGGGCCCCGGCACAGGTCGGACCAGCAGACCTTGTCGGACTGCGGGTCGAGGTTGTCGTAGATGGTCAGCTCGCCCCCGCCGACCTCCATCGCCTCGGACGCGTCGAAGGAAGCCCCGGAGTCGGACTTGACGTCGACGAGCTCCAGCTTGAACGGCTCGTCGGCCAGCTCGGCCTTGGCCTGCTCGATGGAGTCGAAGCGGCGGCGGCGGAACTTCTGGCCGGCCTTGATGATCTCCTGCATGCGCTTCTCGAGCTTGCCCAGGTCGTCGGGCTGGAACGGCTTGCCGACCATGAAGTCGTAGTAGAAGCCGTTCTCGATCGGCGGGCCGATGCCGAGCTTGGCCTCGGGGAACACGTCCTGCACGGCCTGCGCGAGCACGTGCGCGGTCGAGTGCCGCAGCACGTTGAGCCCGTCGGGGCTCGACATGTCGATGGCGTCGACCTCGGTGTCGGCCGACGGGGACCAGTCCAGATCCCGCAGTGAGGACCCGTCGCGGACCACGACAATCGCCTTGGGGCCGCTGGTCGGGAGCCCGGCCGCGGCGACCGCCGAGGCCGCCGTCGTGCCCGCCGGGACCACGATGCGCGGTGGGGCTTCACTGTTCGAGCGCACTGCGGACACGGGCTGCTCCCAAGAACGACGACAGGTTTCACCCCGATGCTATCGACCCCGTCAGCGCAGGCCGCCGAACACCCCACCGGCCACGACCGCGCCGACAACGGTGCCGACGACGACCTGGGCGACGGTGTGGTCCTTCAGTGCGACCCGCGACCAGCCGATGGCCCCGACCAGCGGCGCGGCGACGATCAGGAACGGGCCGTACACCATCATCAGGATCACGACCGCGCCCGCCGCCACCGCCGTGTGGATCGACATTTTCCACCAGTGGTTGATCACCGCCGCGACGAGCAGCCCGACCCCGCCCGCGACCACGGCGGCCAGCAGTTCCCGGTGCGCGTGGGCGAGCAGCAGCACCACGAACCCGGCGACCACCGACCCCAGCCCGACCAGCAGCGGGATCAGCCGCTGCCGGCGGTCGCCGATGTGGTGGTCGGAGAGCCGCCCGCTGCGCACTCCGCGCAGGATGTAGAGAAATGGCAACACGCTCTCGAACAGCGCCGCGACCACTCCGAGCGCCAGCCCACGGGCGAGTCCTGGCTCGGCGTGCACACCCAGCAACACGAGGAGTACTGAGACGAGTACTGCGGGTGCGAATGCCTCGGTGACAAAACGGGCGAGCCGCTGGCTGGTCATAAAATCATCCAATGTACGACGAGACCTTGGCCGCCCGCCTCAACGACCGCCTGGGGGCCGACGTGACGAGCAAGCGCATGTTCGGCGGCCTGGTCTACCTGCGCGACGGCAAGATCATCGCCGGCGTCTACGGCTCCGAACTGCTGATCCGCGTCGGGAAAGAGCACCGCGACGCGACTCTGACCAGGCCGGGGACCCGCCCCTTCATGATGGGAGAGCAGAAAACCGCCGCATTTGTACTGCTAGAGCCCGCGCACATCGACGAATGGTTCCCCGAATGAGAGGTTTTTTCCGTAAAATGCAATAAAAGTCCGAATTGGCTACCGTGTTCAGGTGCAGCCCGCGACCACCACCCCGGGTCGCGAGCCGGACCGGCCGGGCCGCAGTCACCCCCGCCAGATCAACGCCGGGTCGGCGCCAAAGCCACGCCCAACCCCAACCCCAAGCCCAAGCCAACGCCCCCAAACCGAGCCGCGCCCGGCACCGTCACCAGCAGCGGCACCGACGGCACCGACCCCAGCCGCGGCACCAGCGCCGGCGGCACCGGCACCAGCAGCGGCACCAGCAGCGGTGGCGCGGGCGGCCGCGGCGGTGGCATCGACAGGGGTAGCGGCGGCGGCAGGGGTTTCAGCACCGCATCCGAAGCGAAAGCGCCGAGCCGAAAACCCCAAGCGCGACTGTCCAACCGAAAAACCTAAGCGCGACTTCCGCCCCGACATCGAGGGCCTCAGGGCCGTAGCCGTCCTCCTGGTCGTCCTCGGCCACGTGGGCGTCCCCGGCGTTCAAGGCGGCTACATAGGCGTAGACGTCTTCTTCGTCATCTCCGGCTACCTGATCACCGGCCATCTCCACAAGGAGCTCCAAACCACCGGCCGGATCCGGTTCGCCGCCTTCTACGCCCGGCGCATGGCCCGCCTGCTCCCGGCCGCGACCGTGGCCACGGTCGCCACCGTCGTCGCCGCCTGGGCTTGGCTGGCCCCGCAGACGGCGAGAGCGGTCAGCCTGGACGCGATCACCGCCGCCGCGTACTCCCTCAATCTCCGCCTCGCCGCCCAGGGCACCGACTACCTCGACGCCACCCGCGAACCATCCCCGCTCCAGCACTTCTGGTCCCTGGGCGTGGAGGAGCAGTTCTACTTCCTGTGGCCGCTCCTGCTGGCCCTGGTGATCACCCGAAGCCGAACGGCCAGACACAGACCGCTCGCCCGGCGCGAAGCAGCCAGACACAGACCGCTCGCCCGGCGCAAAGCAGCCCGACACAAACCGCTCGCCCGGCGCGAAGCGACCAGACACCGACCGCTCACCCGAAGCCGAACAACCGGACGCAGAGCGATCACCGCGCTGGCCATCCTCGCGGCAGCTTCGTTCGCGGTCTCCGTCTGGCAGGCGACGGCCGCGCCGCCGTGGGCGTACTTCGGTCTGCAGTCCCGCGCCTGGGAGCTGGCCGCCGGAGGCCTTCTGGCCCTGGCCGGCCGAAGGCTGCCGGCGCGGACCACCTGGATCGGGCTGACGTTGATCGTCGGGAGCGCGATCGCGTACGACGACAACACCCTGTTCCCAGGAGTCGCGGCCCTGCTCCCGGTGGCGGGCGCGGTCCTGATCGTGGCGGCCGACGACAGCAACGCCCTCCTGGCCACCAAGGGCATGCGCTGGCTCGGCAAACTCTCCTACGGCTGGTACCTCTGGCACTGGCCGGCCCTGATCTTCGCCGCGCACTTCGAAGCCGGCCACATCACGAAGCTGGCAGTAGCCGCCGCCGCGCTGCTTCCCGCCTGGCTGTCGCTGCGGTTCGTGGCCGGCCGCCACGACCACGGCCATGCCCCGGAATCTCACCCCGCCCGTCACCACCGCCGCCCGCGACACCCCGCCCGAGGACCGCGCCTGCCTGGCCGCCCTGGACGAGACCGCGACGAGGACGGCCGTGGCCAAGGGCTGCGACCGCCACGGCGACCCGACCGCGTCGGCCACGGTCGTCCTCTTCGGCGACTCCCACACCGAGCAGTGGTTCACCGCCGTCGATGCCATAGCCAAGCGCCGGCACTGGCGTCTGGCCGTGTTCACGAAGAGCGGCTGCACCCCGGCGGACATGGTCACCACGAAGATCGGCACCCGCCGCCCCTATCGGGAGTGCGCGACGTGGCGCGAGGACGCGATACACCAAATGCAAAAGCTCAAGCCGGCGTTGGTACTGCTCTCGACCCGCACCTACACCGAATCCGACACCGACGCGAAGTGGGCCGCCGCGCTCCTGAAGACCGCGAACCGCCTGACCGCCCGCACGGTCATCCTGCAGGACACCCCCGACCCCGGCGGCACGAGCGTCCCGGACTGCGTCGCCGCCCACCCCACCGCCGTCGACCGCTGCGCGCTCAAGCCGGCGAAAGCGCTCCACCCAGCCCGCCGAGCCGCGATCGATGCAGCCGCGACCGTCCCGGTGATCGACCCGGCCGCCTGGTTCTGCACGGCCGCCGTGTGCCCCGCGGTAGTCGGCAACACGCTCGTATACCGCGACGGCAGCCACGTCACGTCCACCTACATCCGCCTGCTCACCCCGCTGCTCGACGCCGCGCTACCCAGCTGACAGGGGGCAGCGCGGCGAGGTGACCTACGTGCGCCTGCTCACCCGCTGCTCGCCGCCGCGCTGCCCCGCTGAGCGGCCAGGCTCAGGCCGTCCCGCCGCTGCGGTGAGCGGGTGGTGGCGAGTTCGACGCCG
The DNA here is from genome assembly GCF_044454505.1 of Dactylosporangium sp. NPDC051541. Classification (NCBI taxonomy): domain Bacteria; kingdom Bacillati; phylum Actinomycetota; class Actinomycetes; order Micromonosporales; family Micromonosporaceae; genus Dactylosporangium; species Dactylosporangium sp. NPDC051541. The sequence goes on along the minus strand of NZ_JBITDU010000009.1, from coordinate 177,303 downwards.
CGCTACCCCGCTGAGCGGCCAGGCTCAGGCCGTCCCGCCGCTGCGGTGAGCGGGCGGGGGCGAGTTCGACGCCGCGCTGCCCCGCTGAGCGGCCAGGCTCAGGCCGTCCCACCGCCCGGCTGAACGGGCAGAGCGGTGACGCCCTTGAGGCTCAAGCTGTCCCGGCGCTGCGGCGGGCCGGCCAGGGCGAGGTCCGGGAACCGGGCGGCCAGGGCCGGGAACGCGATCTGGGCCTCGAGCCGGGCCAGGGGCGCGCCGAGGCAGTAGTGGATGCCCCCGCCGAACGACAGCGGCGCGTTGTGCTCCCGGTCCAGTCGCAGCTCGTCCGGGGCGTCGAAGCGTTCGGGGTCGCGGTTGCCGGCGCCGAGGTAGGCCACGACCCGCTCGCCGGCCTCGACGGTCCGCCCGGCGATCTCGATGTCCTCGGTGACGACGCGGCTGACGATCTGCACCGGGCTGTCGAACCGCAGCAGCTCCTCGACCGCGGACTCGGGCCCGGCGGCCGCGGCGGCCAGGGCGCCGGGCCGCTCCAGCAGCGCGACGAGACCGTTGGCGAGGAGGTTGGTGGTGGTCTCGAAGCCGGCCGCGAACAGCAGCGCCGCGTTGCTGAGCACCTCGTCGTCGGTGAGCCGGTCGTCCGCCGCCTGGGCCTGGGCGAGCGCGCTGAGCAGGTCGTCCTGTGGCTCCTGGCGGCGCTCGGCGAGCAGCCCGGCCAGATACTCCCGCAGCCGGGCCGCCGCCGGGTCGGCCCGGGCCAGCACCTCCGGCGTGAGGACCTCCAGCACCTGCGTCCAGTCGCGCACCAGCGGCTGCAGGCCGTCGCGGTCGGCGGCCGGCACGCCGAGCAGCTCGCCGATGATCGAGATCGGCAGCGGGAGCGCGAACTCGGCCACGAAGTCGACCGGCCCGTCCGCGGCCTTGGCCGCCAGCTCGTCGAGCAGCTCCCCGACCACCCGCTCGATCGCGGGCCGCAGCGCCGCCACCCGCCGGGCGGTGAACGCGGAGCTGACCAGCCGCCGCAGCCGGGTGTGGTCCGGCGGGTTGAGGGTGAGCATGCTGGTGAACAGCTGCATGAGCGCCGGGCGCTCCCGCCAGTCCGGAAACCCGAGGAAGCCGAGCAGGTCCGGGGGCATGTGGGCGAGCCGGGCGTCGCGGACGACGGTCTGGCAGTCGCCGTAGCCGGTGACGACGAGCGCCCCGTCCTCGGCCCGCACGATCGGGGAGATCTCCCGGAGCCGGGCGTATCGCGGATAGGGGTCCGCCCGCCCGGTCATCGTGGTGAGCTCGTCCAGCAGCCGGAGCACTTCGTCGTTGCGCACGATGTCTGCCACGGTCCCAACACTATCCGGCCAGCGAAGCCGGCCGATGCGCTGGAAGGCCGGCCCGGCCCGAGCGCCGTCGGGCTAGCGGAGCCGGCCGATGCGCTCGAAGGCCGGGTCGAAGTGGCGCTCGACGCGGGCCCGGCCGTCCTTCCACCAGCCGGCGGCCTCGGCCAGGTCGTCGGCGGCCGGTGAGTCGGCGTCGACGTAGTAGTGCAGGGTGCGGGTGCCCTTGCTGGTCTCGTGGGCCAGCAGGACGCCGTCGCCGCCGGCCGCGGTCGTCAGCGCGGTGTCCTCGAACTCGCGCAGTGCCGCCAGGGACTCGGCCTCCGGCAGTCCGGCCTGGTTCTGGTGCTGGTAGGGCAGCGAGATCGCGACGTGGGTGTCGAAGCGCGGCCAGCGGACGGGGCGCAGCGGGCGCAGTACCGTGGCCAATAAAGGCGAACCGTCGGGCAGGTCCGCGCGCAGCAACACCCACTGGGGCGTGCGGTGTTCTTCGCGGAGGGCGGCCACCGCGGCGGCCAGCTCCGGCGGCTCCGAAGCGCCCTCCGGCGGCGTGGTCTCCCAGGTTATGTCGCCGATCCACTCCTCGACGGCGTTCTCACCCAGCAGCCAGTCCAGCGTCAGGAACGTGACCCGGCCGCGGATCTCGTCATCGAGGATGCGGAAGCCCGGGTGATAGGCGACGACGGAGAGCTCGGGCGAGTCCTCGTCGCGGTGGAACGCGAAGCGGAGCTGGGTCAGGTCCAGCTGCACGCCGTCGCCGAGCCCGACGGTGTTGCCCAGCATGTCCGGGTCGGCCTGGCGGGCGGTGTGATACTCCCAGGTGGAGTCGGCCGGGGGCGCGGCGGCACCCCAGCGGGCCGCGACCGGGCGGAGTTCGGCGACGCCGGCCGCCGAAACGACCAAGGCATGTTTGGCATCGGTACCTCTGGTGAACTCCCACTCGAGCCCCGGGTGGATGTCCTCGACCCGCCGCGAGAACTGCGGGGTGAGCACCGCCCAGTCCCCGGAGGCGATCGCGGCCTCGACGTCGGCCCGCACCGTCGGCCACCACGTCCAGAAGTCCACGACCGCGCTGCTGTCGCCCGCTGTGCGCTTCGAGCGCCCGAACACCACGCCTCACCTTAACGGGGATCCCGGGCGCCCCCGGGATCCCCGAAAGAATCACGGCTCAGCGCGCCGCGGCGTGCTCCTTCTTCACCGCGTCGGCCAGGTGGGCGGGCATCGGGTCGTGGCGGGTGAAGGCGCGGCTGAACGTGCCCGCGCCGGACGTCATCGCGCGCAGTTCGACGGCGTAGCGGACCAGTTCGGTGGCCGGGACCTCGGCCCGGACCAGGGTGCGCTCGTGGCCTTCGGGGTCCGGCTCGTTGCCGAGGACCCGGCCCCGGCGCCCGGACAGGTCGCTCATCACCGCGCCGACGAACTCGTCGGGCACCCGGATCGTCACCTCGTCGATCGGTTCCAGCAGCGTCGTCTGCCCCTGCTCGGCGGCCTCGCGCAGGGCCAGCGCGCCGGCCGTCTGGAACGCGGCGTCAGAGGAGTCGACGGAGTGCGCCTTGCCGTCGAAGAGGGTGACGCGGACGTCGACGACCGGGTAGCCGGCGACCATGCCGCGCTCCATCTGCGTGCGCACCCCCTTCTCGACGGAGGGGATGTAGTTGTGCGGCACGGACCCGCCGACGACCTTGTCGACGAACTCGAAGCCGGACCCGCGGGGCAGGGGCTCGACCTTGATGTCGCAGACCGCGTACTGCCCATGGCCGCCGGACTGCTTCACGTGCCGGCCGTGGCCCTGGCTGGCCGCGGCGAACGTCTCGCGCAGGGCCACCTTCACGGGTTCGGTGTCCAGCTCTGTGCCGCCGGCGCGCAGCCGGTCCAGTACCACATCCGCATGGGCCTCACCCATGCACCACAGCACCAACTGGTGCGTCTCGGCGTTGCGCTCCAGGCGCAGCGTCGGGTCACCGGCGACCAGCCGGCTCAGGTTCTTGGCGAGGGAGTCCTCGTCGGAGCGGGTGCGGGCGACGATCGCGATCGGCAGCAGCGGCTCCGGCATCTCCCAGGGCGCCATCAGCATCGGCGCGTCCTTGCCGGAGATGGTGTCGCCGGTCTCGGCGGTGCCCGACTTCGTGACCGCGACCAGGTCGCCGGCGACGGCGTACGGCACCTCGCGCAGGTTGGCGCCGAGCGGGGAGAACAGGTGGGCGAAGCGCTCGTCGGCGTCGTGGTCGGGGTGGCCGCGCTCGGCCATGCCGTGCCCCGAGATGTGGACCGGCGTCTCCGGGCGCAGCGTGCCGGAGAAGACCCGGACGAGTGAGACGCGGCCGACGTACGCGTCGATCGTGGTCTTCACGACCTCGGCCACGAGCGGGCCCTCGGGGTCGCAGCGCAGCGGTTCGCGGGGCTCGCCGGCGACGTCGGTGACCGGCGGCACCACGTGCTCCAGGGGCGACGGGAAGCCGCTGACCAGCACCTCCAGGAGCGCGTCGAGGCCGACCCCGGTCTCGGCGCAGACCGGCACGACCGGGTAGAACGTGCCGCGGGCGACCGCCTTCTCCAGGTCCTCGATGATCACGCTGGTCTCGATCACCTCGCCGCCGAGGTAGCGGTCCATGAGCGACTCGTCCTCGCTCTCGGCGATGATTCCCTCGAGCAGCGCGTTGTGGGACTCCTCGATCGCGGGCAGGTGCTCGGCGTCGGGGTCGCGGACCTCCGGCGGGTAGCCCTGGGAGTAGTCGAACACGCGATGGGTGATCAGGCCGATGAGGCCGGCGGTGCTGGTGCCGTCGTCGCCGAGCATGGGCAGGTACAGCGGCAGCACGTTGTCGCCGAAGACCTCCTGGCACATCTGCAGCGCCTCGTCGAAGTCGGCCCGCTGGTGGTCCAGGCGGGTGACCGCCACCGCGCGGGGCATCCCGACGTGGGCGCACTCCTCCCAGAGCGCGGCCGTGGCCGCGTCCATGCCGTCGACGGCGGAGACGACGAACAGGGCGGCGTCGGCGGCGCGCAGACCCGCGCGCAGCTCGCCGACGAAGTCCGCGTAGCCCGGGGTGTCGAGCAGGTTGACCTTGACGCCTTCGTGCATGAGCGGCGCGCAGGACAGCGTGACGGAACGCTGCTGCTTCTGGGCCGCCGGATCGTGATCGGTGACCGTGGTGCCCTCGGTGACCGCGCCCGCCCGGGGGATCGTGCCGGTCACGGCGAGCAGCGCCTCGACCAGCGTCGTCTTCCCGGCGCCGGAGTGACCGACGACGACCACGTTGCGTACCCTGCCGGGGTCATCAACCACCGGCACCGAGCCGGTGACACCCTTCTCCTGGACCTTCTGTGCCATCGCGGGCCTCCTGAAAGTCTTCCCGTCGTCCTGGCTACCTGTGAGCAGTCTCACAGTCACGACCTGTTCACCGATCCCACACCCGAAAGCTCACCGACACAAGGGTCGTCCGCCTCCATGACTCGGGTTTACTGAAGCATCGTGAGCAGTCCCACGTGCCGGTATCCGGCAAGCTCCGCCCCCGTTATCGTGAAGGCGCCATGGCGAAGATCCTCAGCGTAGTCAGCCGGGCCGGACTGGCCCGCGTCCTGGACCCCGTCGCCGCCGCACTGCTGCGGGCCGGGATCACCCCGAACGCCGTCACGGTGATCGGCACCCTCGGCGTGCTCGTCGGCGCCCTGGGCTTCGCCACCCGCGGTCACCTCTTCATCGCGCTCGTGATCATCACCCTGAGCTGCTTCACGGACATGATCGACGGCTCGATGGCCCGCCAGCGCGGGATCACCAACAAGTTCGGCGCCCTGCTGGACTCCTCGATGGACCGCATCGCCGACGGGGCGATCTTCGGCTCCGTGGCCTACTGGTACGCGACCCAGCACGAGCCCCGGGTCGTCGCCGCCGCCCTGCTCTGCCTGCTCACCGGCCAGGTCGTCTCCTACGTCAAGGCCCGCGCCGAAGGCCTCGGCTTCACCTGCAACGTGGGGATCATCGAGCGGGCCGAGCGGCTGGTCGGCATCGGCGTCGGCGGGCTGCTCTGGACCTTCGGGGTGCCCTACGGCCTCGAGGTCGTCATGTGGATCCTGGCCGCCCTGTCGATCGTGACCATCGGTCAGCGCATCGGCACGGTGTATCGCCAGGCTCACGCGCGATGAACCCCGTCGAGCTGGGCTACGGTGCGGCGTTCAGCCTGCTGCCGCGACTGCCCCGCGGCCTGGTCTGGCCGCTGTTCGCGGCCGCGGCTTCGAGCGGGCACCGGGGGTACCGCCGCCAGAAACCGGGTAAGGGGACGGCCACGCTGGCCAGGAATCTGCGGCAGGTGGTCGGCCCCGAGATGCCGGAGGAGGAGTTCGAGGCGCTGCTCCACCGGGCCCTGCGCTCCTACGCGCGTTACTACCTGGAGGCCTTCCAGCTGCCCGGGCGCACCAAGGAACAGATCCTGCGCGGCTTCCGGCTCGAGCGGGGCGAGCTACTCGGGCAGAACCACCACGCCGGGATCGGCTCCGTGGTCGCCCTGCCGCACGCCGGCAACTGGGACGCGGCCGGGGCCTGGGTCGCCGCCAAGGGCTGGCCGATCACGACCGTGGCCGAACGACTCAAACCCGAGAGTGTGTACCGCAAGTTCCTGGCCTTCCGCCGCTCGCTCGGCATGGAGATCCTCCCGCTGACCGGAGGTGAACGGCCCACGTTCGATGTGCTCGAGGAGCGGCTCACCAAGGACGCGGCCGTCGTGCCGCTGCTCGCCGACCGCGACCTCACCCCGCGCGGGGTCGACGTCGAGTTCTTCGGCGGGCGCACCCGCATGCCCGCCGGGCCGGCCCTGCTCGCGCTGCGGACCGGCGCACCCCTCTACGTGGTGGACATGTGGTTCGATGCGGATGCGGCGGCCGGGCACCTCGCCGGTCCGATCCCGATGCCGGGCACCGACGAGGGCGCCCTCGACACCCGGGTCCGGATCGTCACCCAGCGGGTCGCCGACACGTTCGCCGAGGGCATCGCCCGCCACCCGGAGGACTGGCACATGCTCCAGCGGTTCTGGCTCGAAGAGCCGTCCGTCAGCACCGTTGCCTGAGGGGGAGCTGCGTTGCGTATCGGAATCGTCTGCCCGTACTCGTTCGACGTGCCCGGCGGCGTGCAGAACCACGTCCGCGACCTCGCCGAGACCCTGATCGCGCTCGGCCACGAGGTCAGCGTCCTCGCACCCGGCGACGAGGAGGGCATGACCCTGCCATACGTCGTGCCGGCGGGGCGAACGGTGCCGGTGCCGTACAACGGATCCGTCGCCCGTGTGTCCTTCGGGCTCATCTCCGCGACCCGGGTCCGGCGCTGGCTGTCACACGGCCGCTTCGATGTGCTCCACGTCCACGAGCCGCTCATCCCGAGCCTGTCGATGCTGGCCGTGCTCTCGGCCCGGGGCCCGGTCGTGGCCACGTTCCACACCGCCATGACCCGCTCCCGCGCGCTGGCCGCCGCCCAAGGTGTCCTGCAGCTGGTCCTGGAGAAGATCACCGGGCGGATCGCGGTGTCCGAACTGGCCCGCAAGGTGCAGGTCGAGCACCTCGGCGGCAGCGCCTGGGAGATCCCCAACGGGGTGCAGGCCTCGAAGTATCGCGGTGCCGTGCCGTTGGACGGCTGGCCGGGCCCCGGCGGGGCGCTCGGCTTCATCGGCCGGTTCACGGAGCCCCGCAAGGGCTTCAAGTATCTGCTCGAAGCCTTTGCTCTGCTCGCGGTCGATCGCCCGGGCCTGCGCCTGCTGGTCGCCGGGCCCGGGGATCCGGACGACGTCGTCGCTGATTTCATCCATAGGGATCGGGTGGTCTTCCTCGGCAAGGTGTCGGAGGGGGACAAGGCCCGGATGCTGCGCTCCGTCGACCTGTACGTCGCGCCCAACACCGGCGGCGAGTCCTTCGGCATGATCCTCACCGAGGCCATGGCCGCCGGGACCGCGGTGCTGGCCAGCGAGCTCGACGCGTTTCGCCGGGTGCTCGACGGCGGCGCGGCCGGCGCGCTGTTCCCGGTCGGCGACGCGGCCGCCCTGGCCCGGACCGCGGGGGAGCTGCTCGACGACCCGCTGCGCCGGGCCGCGCTGGCCGCCCGCGGCGCCGAGGTGGTGGCCGCCTACGACTGGCCGGTCGTCGCCGAGCGGGTCCTCGAGGTGTACTCCACCGCGATCGAGGTTGCCGGAGCCACCGTAGAGGAGTCGGTCCCGTAGGCTGCGGCGCATGTGGTGGGTGATCGCGGTGGTGGCCCTGGTGGTCGCGGTCGCCACCTACGTCACCTGGCTCGCGGCCCGGGTCGACCGGCTCCACGCCCGCGCGGCCGCCGCCTACGCCACCCTCGACGCCCACCTCGTCCGCCGGGCCGCGGCCGCGGTCGCTCTGGCCGAGGCCGCACAGCTGCCGACCCTGATGTACGCGGCCAAGATCGCCCTCGACGCCCAGCCCGACGACCGCGAGGTCGCCGAGAACGACCTGACCCGCCACCTCCGCTCCGGCTTCGTGCTGGAGCAGGACGTGGAGGAGACCCTGGTGCAGGTCAGCCGCCGGGTGGCGCTGGCCCGGCAGGTGCACAACGACGTCGTCCGGGACGCGCTCGCGTCCCGCCGCTTCCGCCTGGTCCGACTCTTCCGGCTGGCCCGGAAACACCCGATTCCGGCATATTTCGACGTCGACGACCCCTCGCTGACCTGACCCTGCGGTTTTATGGGCCGCGGGGTTCCCATTGGCCGTCGGGCCGGGGGATGGCCGGAGCGTAAACTTGCGGGTGAATCCAGTCTTGCTTGTTAGGAGTGCGTCGTCGTGTCCTCACCCAGTTCGCCGGTCACCGGCACGGCCCGCGTCAAGCGCGGCATGGCCGAGATGCTCAAGGGCGGCGTCATCATGGACGTCGTCACCCCCGAGCAGGCCAAGATCGCGGAGGACGCCGGCGCCGTCGCGGTGATGGCGCTCGAGCGGGTCCCTGCGGACATCCGCGCCCAGGGTGGCGTGTCCCGGATGAGCGACCCCGACATGATCGACGGCATCATCGCCGCCGTGTCGATCCCGGTCATGGCCAAGGCCCGGATCGGCCACTTCGTCGAGGCCCAGGTCCTGCAGGCGCTCGGCGTCGACTACATCGACGAGTCCGAGGTGCTCACCCCGGCCGACTACGCCAACCACATCGACAAGTGGGCCTACACGGTGCCCTTCGTGTGCGGCGCGACCAACCTCGGTGAGGCCCTGCGCCGCATCAACGAGGGCGCGGCCATGATCCGCTCCAAGGGCGAGGCCGGCACCGGTGACGTCTCCAACGCCACCACCCACATGCGCAAGATCCGCGGGGAGATCCGCCGGCTGACCTCGCTGCCCGAGGACGAGCTGTTCGTCGCGTCCAAGGAGCTGCAGGCCCCCTACGAGCTGGTCAAGGAGGTCGCCGAGACCGGCAAGCTGCCCGTCGTGCTGTTCACCGCCGGCGGCATCGCGACCCCGGCCGACGCCGCGATGATGATGCAGCTCGGCGCCGAGGGCGTCTTCGTCGGCTCCGGGATCTTCAAGTCCGGCAACCCGGCCCAGCGCGCCGCCGCGATCGTCAAGGCCGTCACCTTCCACGACGACCCGGACGTGATCGCCAAGGTCTCCCGCGGCCTCGGCGAGGCGATGGTCGGCATCAACGTCGACGAGATCCCGGAGCCGCACCGCCTCGCCGAGCGGGGCTGGTGACCACCCCCGTGATCATCGGTGTGCTCGCCCTGCAGGGCGATACCCGCGAACACCTGCACGCGGTGGCCGATCTCGACGCGATCGGCCGCCCCGTGCGCCGCCCCGACGAGCTCGACTCGGTCGACGCCCTGATCATCCCGGGCGGCGAGTCGACCACGATCAGCAAGCTGGCCGTGGAGTTCGGCCTCATGGACCCGCTGCAGAAGCGGATCGCGTCCGGGATGCCGGTCTACGGCTCCTGCGCCGGCATGATCATGCTGGCCTCTGTCGTGTTGGACGGCCGCCCTGACCAGGTCCCCTTCGGCGGCATCGACATGACGGTCCGCCGCAACGCCTTCGGCCGGCAGGTCGACTCGTTCGAGGGCAGTGTGGACATTTCGGGCATCGATGGGGGTCCGTTCCACGCCGTCTTCATCCGCGCACCCTGGGTCGAGGAGGTGTCCGACTCGGTTGAGGTACTGGGGCGCGTGAATGATGGCCCGTCCGCCGGTAGGATTGTCGCGGTTCGGCAGCAGCACCTGCTCGCGACGGCCTTCCACCCCGAGCTCACCGGCGACCTACGCGTCCATCGGTACTTCGTGGAGATGGTGCGCGAGGCGGGTAAGACGACGGAGGGTTAGGCATGTCGGGGCACTCTAAATGGGCGACCACCAAGCACAAGAAGGCGGTCATCGACGCCAAGCGTGGGAAGCTCTTCGCCCGCCTGATCAAGAACGTCGAGGTGGCCGCCCGCACGGGCGGCGGTGACCCGGCCGGCAACCCGACCCTCTTCGACGCCATCCAGAAGGCGAAGAAGAACTCGGTCCCCAACGACAACATCAACAACGCGGTCAAGCGCGGCTCCGGCCTCATCGGCGGCGGCGCCGACTGGCAGACCGCGATGTACGAGGGCTACGGCCCCAGCGGCGTCGCCATCCTGATCGAGTGCCTGACCGACAACCGCAACCGCGCCTCCACCGAGGTCCGCGTGGCGCTGACCCGCAACGGCGGCAACCTGGCCGACGCCGGCAGCGTCTCCTACATGTTCACCCGCAAGGGCGTCATCATCGTCCCGAAGTCCGGCGACCTGACCGAGGACGACCTCCTGATGGCCGTCCTCGACGCCGGTGCCGAAGAGGTCAACGACCTGGGCGAGGCCTTCGAGATCATCTGCGAGGCCACCGACCTGGTCCCGGTCCGCACCGCCCTGCAGGACGCCGGCATCGACTACGAAAGCGCCGAGTCCTCCTTCGTCCCGAGCGTCACCGTCCCCTTGGACGAGGACGGCGCCCGCAAGGTCTTCAAGGTGATCGACGCCCTCGAAGACTGCGACGACGTCCAGAACGTCTACGCCAACTTCGACGTCTCCGACGAGGTCATGGCCCTGGTCGAGGCTTAGGTCCAGTCCGACGGGACAGGACCTGGGTCCAGCTCGCCGACGGCGCCCCCGCCCGCCGCGGAGGCGCCGTCGCCATGTCCGGCCGGCGGTCGCACCCGCGGGTTCGCCCGTACGGCCGACCTCCGCCCCGCCCGTAGCACGAGCGGTGCCGCCGGACGTATCGGCCACTATGCTCGCCGCGCGGGTGCCTGGCCGACCCGCCGGACGAAGCGGAGGCGCCGGTGGCCGCGAGTTCCACGATCGCGGACATCGTCGCCGACTCCATCAGGTCCAAGGGGCCCGAAGCGTGGCCGGTCGCATCGGCGCTGGCGGTCATCGCGGCCCAGTGGCTCCAGCACCGGCCGGTCGGGCGGGCCCTGCGGCAGTGACCTGGTCGCGGTCAGGCGGCCAGCGCGGCGGTGATGGCGGCTTCGGCGGCCGGCTTGTCGACGCCCAGGTCGGACAGCACACCCGTGCCCGATTCGAGTTCGAGCAGGGCGAGCAGGATGTGTTCGGTGCCCACGTGCTCGTGGCTCATCCGGAGCGCCTCGCGGAACGTGAGCTCCAGGGCCTTCTTCGCGGCCGCGTCGAACGGGATCAGGGCGGCCGGCGCCTCGTCGGACGGGGTCAGGGTGGCGGCGGCGGTTTCGCGGACGGTGTCCGGGGATACGCCCTGGGCGGCGATCGCGCGGGCGGCCAGTGAAGCCGGGTCCGCCACCAGGCTGATCAGGAGGTGCGGCACGCCGATCTGGTTGTTGCCGCGGTCGCGGGCCTCCTCCTGGGCCGACACGACGACCTTGCGGGCCCGGTCGGTGAAGCGGCGGAACTCCTGGGCGGCGTTGAACTCCGGGGCCACGAAGCGTTTCTGCGCGGCCTGTTTCGTGACGCCCATGCTGCGGCCGATCTCCGTCCAGGACGCGCCGGAGCGGCGGGCCTGGTCGACGAAGTGGCCGATCAGGTGGTCGGCCACCTCGCCGAGGTGGTCGGCGGCCAGGACGGCGCCGGTGAGCTGGTCCAGGGCGGCCGGGTGGGCCTGCTTGATGGACTCGATGAGGTCGTCCAGCCGGACGGTGGCGGTAACGGGTTCAGGCATGCGTCAACCATAGGTTGACGATCCGAGGACCGTCAACCCTAGGTTGACGGGTGGATCAGTCCAGCGCTACCCGCAGGTGGCGGGGGCCGCGGAGCACGGCGTTCAGGCGGTACACCGGCGGGTCCTCCAGCAGGCGGGCCTTGGCCAGGATCGGGGCCAGGGTGCGCAGCGCCACCTGCGTCTCCAGGCGGGCCAGCGGGGCGCCGAAGCAGTAGTGGATGCCGTCGCCGAACGCCAGGTGCTGGGCCGGGCGGCGGTCCGGGTCGAAGCGGTCCGGGTCCGGGAACTGGGCCGGGTCACGGTTCGCCGCGGCCAGCAGCAGGGTGATCGACGCGCCCTTCGGGATCGTCGTGCCGGCCACCGGGATGTCGTCCAGGGCCGTGCGCCAGGGGAGCATCTGCACCGGCGGGTCGTAGCGCAGGACCTCCTCCACGAACCGGATCTCCAGTCCCGGCTCGGCCCGCAGGCGGTCCAGCCACAGCGGCTGGCGCAGCAGGACCAGGGCACTGTTCGCGATCAGGTTGACCGTGGTCTCGTGGCCGGCGATCAGCAGCAGCATCGCGGTGCTGATCAGGTCCGCGCGCGGCATCGGGCCGTCCGGGCCGTCGTCCGTGGCCAGGGCCGACAGCAGGCCGGGGCCGGCGCCGCGGTCCACCAGGTCGCTCAGGAACGAAGCCAGCTCGTCCAGGGCGGCCCGGTCCGGCTGGACCGCCGTCAGCGCCCGGTCCACCCACACCCGGAACCGCGGCTCGTCGGCCAGCGGCACGCCGAGCAGCGAGCAGATGACCCGGACCGGGAAGGGGTACGCGAACTGGTCCACGAGATCCACAGTGGACGGCGGGAAGTCGCCGGCCAGTTCGCTCGCCAGCTCGACCAGCTGCGGCTCCCGGTCGGTCACCCAGTGCGCGCCGAGCGGCCGGTAGGCCTGGCGGCGCAGCCGGTCGTGGGCCGGCGGGTCCTGGAGCAGGAAGCTGGGCGGCAGCCCGAGCAGGCCGGCCTCGCCACCGGCGGAGCTGATCCGCGGGTCGTGCAGCAGCGCGGACACCGCGTCGAACGTGCTCACGACATAGCGGCCGTCCGCGGTGACCGCGACCGGCTCCCGGCGCAGCGAGGTCAGCAGCGGGTACGGGTCGTGGCGGTTCACGGGGTCCAGTACCGCTTGGAAGACGCTCATCGGGACGCCACCATCGTCGGGCGGTGGCCGGTTACCACCACTGTCGCGTCGCGGGCCAGCAGCGCCCGATCGGGGACACCGGCCGGGAGGGGCAGGGCGTCGTCGGGCCCGTCGACGACGGTGAAGGCCGGCGGGAACGGCGCCGCCTGCTCGATCAGGCGCTCGTAGAACGGCAGCCACTTGGCGTGGTTGAAGGTGACCGCCCCGGTCAGACGGCCCTTGTAGCCGTACGCCGCCGCGAACCGCCCATCCCGCACCGAGCCCTGGGTGACGACCACCTCGTCGGCGAACGTCGGCACGCCCACGGACTTGATGTTGGTGCCGAACTGCAGCGACCAGAACTGCGGCATGTGCAGGTGCGGCCACCGGTCGGCCTCGTCGCTCACCATGTTGTGCGCGGCCACCTCGGCCTGGGCGACGGCGTTGGCCCAATGCTCCAGGGCCAGGAACTGGTACCCGAACATCGCGTTCGGCGCCCGGGCCACATCGCCGGCCACGAAGATGTCGTCGGTGACGACACCGTTGACGTCGAACGCGCGGCAGCCCGCGTCGCAGGCGACCCCCCACGGCCCGACGGCCAGCCCGGAGTGCTCCAGCCATTCGACGTTGCGGACCCCGCCGAGCGCGGCCACCACCACGTCGACGTCGAGCACCTCGCCGCTGGACAGATGGGCCCGTTCGACCCGGCCGTCGCCTTCGATGCGTTCGACGGTGACTCCGCAGCGCAGGTCGACGCCGTGCGCCCGCTGCAGATCGGCCGCGATCGCGCCGATGGTCGAGCCCAAAGCGCCGGCGAGGGGGGTACTGGCGGTCTCCGTCACGGTCACGTCGAGACCCATGGAGCGGCAGGTGGAGGCCACCTCGGAGCCCGTGAACCCGGCGCCGACGACCAGGACCCGGCCCGGCCGCGCGATCAGGCGCTCGTGTAGCCGGATGGCGTCGTCGCGGGTACGCAGGGCGAACAGGCCGTCCAGCGTGGCCTCGGCCGGGTTGGGCCAGGGGCGGGCCCGCACACCGGTGGCGATCAGCAGGCGGTCGAACGGCACGGCCGAGCCGTCGCTGAGCTGGACCCGGCGGCCGGCCAGGTCGAGGGCGAGCGCGCTGACCCCGAGCCGCCACTGCGCGTCGAGGTCGGTGCGGTGCGGCAGCCCGGTGGCGTCGGGGCGGACCCGGCCGGCCAGGGCCTGCTTGGACAGGGGCGGGCGGTCGTACGGGCCGTAGGGCTCGTCGTCGATCAGCGTCAGCTGGCCGGTGTAGCCCTCCTCGCGCAGCGCCTCGGCCGCGCGCAGGCCGGCCAGGGAGCCGCCGATGATGACGATCCGGCCCGGGGGCGCGGCGTGCAGCAGGGCCTTGGGCACCCGCTGCGCGACCCGGTCGAGCTGGATGGCCTGCACCGGGCAGGCGGCCGCGGCCCGGCGGACCCGCAGTTCGTCGGCCTCGTCGAAGACCGGGTCGTAGTGCAGGCCCTCATCGCCCTGGATCTGGAAGGACGAGGGGGCCAGGAAGGCGCACTGGGCGTACCCCTGGCACTTCGTGAGGTCGACGACAACCCGCATATGGCAACCATCGCCCCCATCCCGCACGCGGCCCTCACCCGGCGGGAAGGGCCGCCCGGACCACCGTGCCGGCACCGGGTGCGGTGTGGATGTCGAGGGTCCCGCCGAGCAGCGCCGCCCGCTCCCGCATCGAGCGCAGGCCGAGCCGGCCGGGGAACGCCGCGGACGGCACGAACCCGACCCCGTTGTCGGCGACCTCCAGCACCACCCACCGGTCGGCGCCGACCAGCCGCACGGTGACCTGCGAGGCCTCGGCGTGGCGGGCGGCGTTGCCGAGGGCCTCGAGCGCGATGCGGAACAGCGCCTCCTCCACCGGCGGGCTCATGGCCACATCGGCGTCGAGCTCCAGGTGCATACCGGTCGTGCTGAAGGCGCTGCGGAGCGTGGGAATGAGTCCGGCCTCGAGCAGGAGGGAGGGCCGAAGTCGTAGCATGATGCCACGGAGATCGGTGAGGCCCGCGGTGGCTGTCTCCTTGATCCACGTCAATGACGCTTCGGCGTGGGCCGGGTTGCCGTGCAACAGTTCGGCCGCCGTGCCCGCACCGAGGCTGATCCCATACAGCGTCTGCACCATCGAATCGTGAAGATCCCGAGCCAGCCGAGCGCGTTCGGCCAGGAAGAGCTCGGCCAGCGGCACGAACGGCAGCAACCGGCGAGAGCGAATGGAGGCGGCCAGCAGACCACCGGCCACCGGCAGATACGTGACGCGCCGATGCCGCACGGCTCGCGCCCCGGCCAGGGCGCGCCGCACGACCGCGCGATCGACGAAGCCGTCGGCGCCGCAGACGAGCGCACCCCGGGCGTCCAGCAGGGCGACGCGGGTCATGACGGGGCGTTCAGGGGGACGAGGCCGGCGCGCATCGCGTAGAGGGCGGCCTGGGTGCGGCTCGAGGCGCCGAGCTTCTGCAGGATGTTGCTGACGTGCGTCTTCACCGTCTGCGGGGCGATGTGCAGCTCCCGGGCGATCTGGCCGTTGGCGCGGCCGCGGGCCAGGAGCGTCAGGACCTCCTCCTCGCGGCGGGTCAGCTGCGGCGGGGCGCCCGGCACGTGCACGTCGCGCACCAGGCGGGCGGCGACCGCGGGTGACAGCTGCACCTGGCCGGCGGCCGCAGCGCGGACGGCCCGGTGGAGCTCGTCGGCGTCGGTGTCCTTCAGGAGGTAGCCGACCGCGCCCGCGTGGAGGGCGTCGGCGATGAGCTGCGGCTCCAGGTAGCCGCTCAACGCCACCACCTCGACGCCCGGCAGCTCCCGGCGGATGGCGGCGGTCGCGCTGACCCCGTCGAGGACCGGCATGAGCAGGTCCATCAGCACCAGGTCCGGGCGCAGGGCGTGGGCCAGCTCCACGGCCTGCTGCCCGTCGGCCGCCGCGCCGACCGGCTCCAGGTCGTCACTGAGCGACAGGAACCGGACCAGCCCCTCGCGCACCATGGCATGGTCGTCGGCGATCAAGACCCGAGTACTCATCGTCGCCCGCACTACCCACAAGACGATCAGATGGTCTACGCCAAACGGGGGAGGCCGAAGGTCGCGGCGGCGGCAGCACCGTGGCGTGATGCCCCGCCCCCCGAGCGGTCGGCACGGTTGTGAACGTGATGCCGTACCTGCATCGGCTGAGCCGGTTCTCCCTGGTGGGCGTCAGCGGTGTCGTCGTGAACAACGTCGCCCTGCTCACGCTGCACGGCCGGCTGGGGCTCGCGCTGCTGCCGGCGACGGTGGCCTCGGTCGAGCTCGCGCTCGTGTCCAACTACGTCCTGCACGAACTGTGGACCTTCCACAAGAAGAAGCTGTCGCTGTCCCGGTTCGCCTACTTCAGCCTCGCCGGGCTGGCCGCCCTGCCCGTCAACGTGATCGTCGTCCAGCTGCTGGTCGGACTCGGCCTGCACTACCTCCCCGCGAACCTGGTCGGCATCGTGGCCGGCTTCGGGGTCAACTTCGCCGTCAGCTCGAAGTGGATTTGGAGTGAACGCACCGATGGAGCAGCTGGTGTTGGCCGTCCTCACGCTGATCTCGCTGGTGCTGACGGTGCAGGCGGCGCACGCCCTGTATCTCATGATCTACACGTGGGACCAGCCCGAGGCGGACGCCCGGGCCCGGGTGCCCGATCAACGTGCTACGCCGGAACTCTCCTTCACCGCCATCCTCCCGGCCCGGCACGAGGAGGCGGTCATCCAGCACACCATCGCCCGCGCCGCGTCCGCTGACTACCCGCCGCACCTGGTCCAGATCCTGGTCGTCTGCTCGGCCGACGACGTGGGCACGATCGAGCAGGCCCGGGCCCAGGTCAACGCGCTGCGGGCGGCCGGGCGCAGCAACGTCGACGTGATCGTGTTCGACGACGGGCCGATCAACAAGCCGCACGGGCTCAACACGGCACTGCGCCACGCGACGAGCGAGATCGTGGCCATCTTCGACGCCGAGGACGAGGTCGAGCCGCAGCTGTTCGACATCGTCAACACCATCATGCTCAGCGACGACGTCAGCGTCGTGCAGGCCGGTGTGCAGCTGATGAACTTCGACTCCAACTGGTACTCGACGTTCAACGTCCTCGAGTACTTCTTCTGGTTCCGCAGCCGCCTGCACTACCACGCCAAGAACGGGGCCATCACGCTCGGCGGCAACACGGTCTTCTTCAAGAAGGAGCTCATCGAGCGGCTCGGCGGCTGGGACGAGACGAACCTGACCGAGGACGCCGACATCGGCCTGCGGGTCTCCAGCATGGGTGAGAAGGTCCGGGTGGTCTACGACGACCGGTATGTCACCAAGGAGGAGACCCCGCCGACCCTGCAGAGCTTCATCAAGCAGCGGACCCGCTGGTGCCAGGGCTTCATGCAGACGCTGGGCAAGGGCACCTGGAAGCTGATGCCCAACCGGCGGCAGCGCTTCCTGGCCTGGTACACCCTCGCCTTCCCGCACGTCCAGGCGATGCTCGGGTTCTATCTGCCGGTGGCGCTGCTCAGTGCGTTCGTGCTGAGCGTGCCCGTCCCGGTGGCGATGCTGTCGTGGCTGCCGGTGCTGCTGCTCGGCGCGCACTTCGTGATGTCGGTCGTGGGGCTGTACGAGTTCACCGGCGCCCACGGGCTCAAGGCCGGCCCCGGGACCGTCGTGAAGATGGCGATCACCTGGTTCCCGTACCAGATGGTGCTGTCCTACGCCGCCGGCCGCGCCCTGTACCGCCAGCTCAAGGGCGCGACCAACTGGGAGAAGACGGCCCATGTCGGCGCCCACCGCACCGAGGCACCGGAGCTGACCAATGTCGGCTGAAGTGCTTGAAAAACCCAGAAAAGCTGCGGTTGGGGGTACGGCCAGAGACCCGGGCCGGGCACCGAAACTGCTCATCGCGGTGTCCCTGCTCATCGGTGCGGTCAGCCACGGCTGGAACATGTTCCGCTACCCCCTGTACCTCACCGACGAGGGCATCTACATGGAGCAGGCCTGGTCGGTGCTGAAGGAGGGCAAGCTCTCGCCCTACACGTACTTCTACGACCACGCCCCGATGGGCTGGCTGGCCCTGGCCGGCTGGGTCGGCATCCTGCCGGGTGGCTTCGGCGCGTTCGGCAACGCCATCAACACCGGCCGCGTGCTGATGCTCATCGTCCACCTGGCGTCGGTGTTCCTGATGTTCGAGATCGTGCGGCGGTTCACCGGCAGCAGACCGGCGGCGTTCCTGGCCGCGTTCGTCTTCAACCTGTCCCCGCTCGGCGTGTACTACCAGCGCCAGGTCCTGCTCGACAACCTCATGATGTTCTGGATCCTGTTCGGGCTGTACCTGCTGGCCCGCAAGGACCGGCGGATCGTGACCGCGATGGGCGCCGGGGCCTGCTTCGGCGTCGCGCTGGTGACGAAGGAGAACGCGGTCTTCCTGCTGCCGGGCTGTGCGTACCTGCTGCACAAGACCGTCCGGGAGCAGCCCAACCGGCGCTTCGGGGTGAGCTTCTGGTGGTTCGCGGTGCTGGTCCCGGTGGCCGGCTACCTGCTCTTCGCGCAGATCAAGAACGAGCTGTTCCCGGAGGGCTTCCGGTTCAACCCGGACAACAACCAGCTGCAGGGCCACGTGTCGCTGCTCAACACGATCTGGTGGCAGCTGCACCGCAACTCCAACAGCTCCACCGGCCTGTCGTTCACCTACCTGCTGCAGCAGAGCTGGCTGTTCAAGGACCGCTACCTGCTCATCGCCGGTGTCGCCGCGACCGTCCTCGCGCTCATCTCGGGCCGGCGCAACAAGCGGCTGCGCACGCCGATGCTGGCCTGCGCGATCATGGCGCTGGGGTACGCGTTCTACCTGAGCCGCAGCGCCCTGCTGGACTTCTACATCGCCCCGATGGTGCCGCTGTTCGCGCTCAACCTCGGGATGTTCTTCGGGTGGCTCACCAGAAGAACCAACCAGGGCGGCGCGGCGGTACTGGTGGCCTGTCTGCTGGTGCCGGTGCTCGTCATGCCGGGCGGGTTCCTGGTGAAGTACAACGCGAAGGGTCAACTGGAGTTCAGTGACGCCTATCGGCTCCCGCTGACCCGCCTGCAGGAGCAGCAGGTCGCGTGGATCAAGCACAACATCCCGACCAGCGCCCGGCTCATCATCGATGACGACATCTGGGTGGCGCTGCACGACAGCAAACCGGCGTACAAGTACGCCCACCCGCACTACAAGGCCACGTCCGACCCCGACGTGCGGGACAAGGTCTTCCATTCCAGCTGGGAGAACGTCGACTACGTCGTGATGTCGAACAAGATGCGCGACGCCCTCCAGCGCGGCGGCGAGACCTGGATCATCGAGGCGATCGACCAGCACGGGGAGACCGTCTGGCAGGCCACCCGGGGCGACGTCTCGCTGTCAATCGTCAAGATCGGCAACTCGTCCTAGCTGGAGTGTCGAAGATGCAGACCCTGAAGCGCCGCCCGGCCGTTGGTGGTCCCCGGCGCAAGAAACGGCAGCGGCCCAAGATCTCCCGCAAGCGGCTGCTGGTGGCCGTGGTGGCCGCGTTCCTCCTGGTCATGCTGGGCCGCTCGCTGCTGCCCGCGCTGGGCATCGAGGCCCCCAGCCTGGGCCAGGGCGACGCCGAACCGACGGAGGTGCGGACCAAGGCCCCGCCCGCGCCGACCATCGACCTGAACGGGGTCATGGTGCAGGGCGGCGGCGCGGCGATGATCACCCTGAACCCGGGCCTGGTCCGGCTGGGCGGCACGGTGACCGTGTCCGGCTCCGGCTTCGACCAGGGCTCGATGGTCGACGTGTACCTGGGCCCGTCCTCGGCGCCGGGGCAGAAGCCGCCGAGCGCGGCCGCCGCGGCGAAGCCCAAGCAGGTCGCGACCGCGAAGGCCGGCAAGTGGGGCGTGTTCACGGCCAACTTCACGTTCCCGAGCACGATGACCACGCCGGTGCAGGAGGTCACCGCCCAGGCCCGCGGCGGCGAGAAAGTGGCCAAGGCCGACGCCGCGGTCGCGCAGGGCGCCGGCCAGGCGACGCTGTCCGCCGTCGTCGGCAAGCCGGGCGACACGATCAACCTGACGGCGAAGGGCTTCGCCCCCGGTGAGCAGCTCAACGTGTTCTGGGGCCGGATCAACGGCGACCCCAACCTCACCCTCAAGGCCGACGAGGGTGGTTCGGTGGGTAAGACGCCGATCAGAGTCGGCGTCACGGCCGTCGGCCAGACGAGTCTGGTAGTCGTGGGCAAGACCAGTGGCGCCGCGGCGAGCGCACCGTTCCAGGTGCTGCGGCTGTACCCGTCCATCAAACTCGCCCCCTACGCCGTCAAGGCCACCCAGAAGATCACCTTCTCGGGCGGCGGCTTCGCACCCAGCGAGCGGGTCCTGGTCCGGCTCAACGCGGCCGGTGGCCAGCCGGTCATGGCCGTCCAGACCGACGACGCCGGCACGTTCAAGGGCGCCGGGATCGTGATGCCGTTCCAGCTCAAGGGCGCGCAGTCGCTGGTCTTCACCGGCGAGCAGAGCCGAGCCTCGGCCTCCACCGGGTTCACGATCCTGCCGTTCACGCCGCAGGCCCGCACCAACGCCTACGGCGGCCTGCCCGGCACGGTGGTCAACTTCTACGCGACCCAGTTCGCGCCCAACGAGGCCGTGCACGTCACCGTCAAGACGGCCAAGGGTGCGAAGCCGGAGCTGGTGGCCGCGTTCCGGGTCGACGCCAAGGGCGCCGCGCGGGCCGTCGGGCAGTACACGGTCCCCGGCGACACCGAGGACACCGTCGTCTTCCAGCTCCACGGCCAGCGCAGCGACGCCACGGCCACGGTCAACTTCAAGGTCGACAAGTCGGGCGGCCCGGTCGACATCCCGTCGGCCAAGCCGTACGTCGTCCCCAAGGATCTGGAGAACTGAGCCCGGTGTACTGGCAGGCGTTCCGCGCCGCCCCGGAAGCGTTGCTGGTCGTGGACGCCTCCGGGGTGGTCCGGCTCGCGAGCAGCGCCGCGGAGACGTTGTTCGGGCGGGAGCCGTCCGCGCTGTTTGGCAGTACCACCGCCGAACTTTTTGTGGTTGCTCCGGTCTTCGCCGCCGGCGTGGAAGCCGTCCCGGCCGTCGTCCGGCGGCCCGGCGGGGAGACGCT
This sequence comes from Dactylosporangium sp. NPDC051541, assembly GCF_044454505.1. Lineage (NCBI taxonomy): Bacteria > Bacillati > Actinomycetota > Actinomycetes > Micromonosporales > Micromonosporaceae > Dactylosporangium > Dactylosporangium sp. NPDC051541. The sequence goes on along the minus strand of NZ_JBITDU010000009.1, from coordinate 156,556 downwards.
CCCCGTCGACGTCCGCGTCCGCACGCTGGCGGGCGACCCCAGCGGCATGCTGTCCCTCGCCGTCGAGGAGCGCGGCAGCAGCGGCCGGGCCGGACTCGAGCAGCGCATCGCCCGGCTCACACTGACCGGCCAGGAGCAGGGCGAGCTGCTCGGCGACGTGATCGTGACGCAGGAGCGGGAGCGGGCCCGGATCGCCGCCGGCGTCCACGACGACAGCCTGCAGGTGATCACCGCGGCCACGCTGCGCCTGCAGCACCTGCGCCGCCGCCTGCACGACCCGGCGGACCTCGCCATCCTGGACCGGCTGGAGGAGTCGCTGGTCCAGGCGGCCGCGCGGCTACGCCGGCTGATCTTCGACTTCCGCCCGCCCCGGCTGGCCGACGACGGACTGACCGCCGCCGTCTCCGACCTGCTCGACGACCTCGCCGAGGACCATGCTCTCGTCGTCCGCGTCGATTCCCGCCTGGTCGCCGAGCCGGCCCTGCCGACGCGGCTGCTGCTGTTCCGGATGCTGCAGGAGGCCGTCGCCAACGTCGGCAAACACGCGGGCGCCGACCGCTGCACGGTGATCCTCGGCGAGGAGGACGGCGGCTACCTGGTCCGCGTCATCGACGACGGCGTCGGCGCCGAGAACCTGCACACCGACCCCGGCCACCTGGGCCTGCTCCTGATGCGCGAACGGGCGGCCCTGGCCGGCGGCTGGTTCCGGATCAGCAGCCTGCCCGGCCGCGGCACGACCGTCACGTTCTGGGTGCCGCGCGGCGCCGACCTCGAGTCCAAGGGAGCAGCATCGTGAATGATTCGCGCCCGCCCTACCGGGTCCTGATCGTCGAGGACCACCAGGTCGTGGCCGAGGGCCTGGCCGTCCTGCTCAACGAACACCCGGAGTTGCGCGTCGTCGCCCTGGCCGGCAGCGTTGGCGAGGTCGAACACCTGGCCGACGTGGAGCGCGTCGACGTGGTCCTGTGCGACTTCTGGCTCCCCGACGGCACCGGCGCCGAGGCGGTCGCCGCCCTCCGCGCCCACCAGCCGGAAGTGGCAGTGGTCTTCCTCAGCGCCGACCAGAGCGACCGCGTCATCCTCACCGCCCTGGAGTCCGGCGCCGCCGGCTACCTGGTCAAGAGCGCCGGCGGCGCCGACGTGGCCGAAGCCGTCCGCCGAGCCGTGGACGGCGAGATCCTGGTCCCCGCCCGCCAACTGGCCAAACTCCTGGCCCGCCGCCGCGAACAGGCCCAACGGTCCGAAGAACACGCCAGGCGCCTGGACAGCCTGACCCCCCGCGAACGCGAAATCCTGGCCCTGATGACCGAAGGCCTCGACAACCGCGACATCGCCCGCGAACTCTCGATCAGCTACACAACGGTCCGCAGCCACGTCCGCCACCTCCTGTCCAAAATGGGCGCCCGCTCCAAGCTGGAAGCCGTGGTCCGAGCCGCCGAATGGGTCGCCTAGTCCCGGTGCGAGCCCTCGCCGCCCGGCCCGAGTGTCCAGGCCGCCCGCGAAGGTTCCTGGTACACGCTCGACGGCGACCGGATCTATCGCCCGTCAGGGTATTCGCCGGTTATGCCGGGCGCTGGGCTCGCGGGAGCAGGACGGCGGGTACGACGGCCACGGTGGTGATGGCGACGGCCCACCAGAAGGCGGCCTGGATGTTGTGGGACTGCAGGGCCACGGCGACGATGGCGGTGCCGAAGGAGGCGCCGACCTGCTGGACGATTCGGGTGTTCATCGTGGCGTGCGGGATGTCGGCGCGGTCGGTTTCCTGGTAGGCGACGGACATCGGCGGGATGAGGACGGTGCCGACGCCGAGGCCGCGGAGGAACAGGACGGCGCCGAGCCACCACAGGCTGGTGCCGGCTTCGGCCAGGGCGAACGGCACGGTGGCCAGGCCGGTGAGCAGGAACCCGCCGATCGTGACGGCCCGCGCCCCGAACCGGTCGACCAGCTTGCCGACCAGGAACCGGGCGGCGAGCGCCCCGACGCCCTGCGGGATCAGCAGCAGGCCCGCGTCGAGCACGCTGTCGCCGCGCAGCTGCTGGTAGTACAGCGGCAGGAGGAACATGGCCGCGTACATCGCCGCGCCGGCCGTGAACAGCACCGCGGACGCGACCCCGAGCGACCGTTTGCGCATGATGCGGACGTCGACGATCGCCCGCGGCTTGGCCAGGAACGCACCGAGCAGGACGACCCCGCCCGCCAGCGGCACCAGCACCCCCGCGTGGCCGATGCCGCCCTCCCGCGAGAGCTGCGAGAGCCCGTACAGGATGCCGGCCAGCGCCGGTGCGAGCAGCCCCAGCCCGGCCCAGTCCAGGCGGGCGGTGGTCTGCTCCGCGGGCCGGTCGTCCGGCAGGTGCCGCGCGGCCAGCCACAGGCCGACCGCGATGATCGGCACGTTGATGAGGAACAGCCAGCGCCAGCTCAGCCAGTTGAGGATGACCCCGCCGATGACCGGGCCGAGGATCGGGCCGAGCGCGATCGGCATGCTGACGGCGGCCATGAGCCGGCTGCTGACCCGCCCGCCGGCGGCCCGCACGGCCAGGGTCTGCATCAACGGGAAGATCAGGCCGGCCCCGAAGCCCTGCAGGATCCGGAAACCGATGAGGCTCACGTCGTTCCAGGCCAGCGCGCACAGGACGGACGCGAGGACGAACAGCAGCAGTGCCCCCATCCAGACCCGCTTGCCGCCCCAGCGCCGCTCGGCCCAGCCGGTGACCGGGATCGCGACGGCCATGGCGAGCAGGAACCCGGTGGTGACCCACTGGATGGCGTCGGTGGTCGACTCGAGCTTCACCACGAGCGTGTGGATCGCCAGCGTCACCATCGTCGAGTCGAGGATCGCCGCGATCCCCCCGACAACGAGCGCCAGGAGCGCCTTCTGCACCGCCGGCGACAGTTTCGCCTCGGCGGTCTCGGTCATGGTCATGCCGCATCCTCACAGTCCGGTTAAGAGTGGAATCCCTCTCTTATCGACGGTAGGGCACCGCGCTAAGGAATGCAAACCTTCCCTATACTGGCTCCATGACGCCCCAACGCCGCCGCGGCCCCGAGCTGGAGGCCGCCCTGCTGGACGCGGCCTGGGACGAGCTGGTCGAGGCCGGCTTCGCCAAAATGACCATGGAGTCCGTGGCCGTCCGCGCCAGCACCGGCATCGCCGTCCTGTACCGCCGCTGGGCCAACAAGGACGAGCTGGTCCTGGCCACCCTGGAGCACTACCGCAGCTCCCACCCGGTAGCGATGCCGGACACCGGCACCCTGCGCGGCGATCTGCTGGCCGCGCTGACGGGCATGGGCGAGGCCCGGGCCGCGTTCTTCGCCGTCACCGCGGCCGCCTGCTACTCAGGGCTGCTGGCCGGCACCGGCCTGACCCCGACCCAGGTCCGCGACCGCATGCTGGGCGACCAGCGCCTGGTACGGGTGTCGACCCTGTATCAGCAGGCCCACGACCGCGGCGAGATCGACCTGGCGAAGATCCCGCCGGCCGTCCTGTCGATGCCCTTCGACCTGGTCCGCCACGACCTGGTGATGGACATGCGACCCGTGGGACGGGCCCGCATCGAGTCGATCGTCGACGACCTCTTCCTGCCCCTGGTCCGCTGAGCCGGCGCCGGCGCGGATCAGCCCTGACGCATACGCGTAGATCACGGCCTGGACGCACGTCGGTCTCGCGCGGTGTCAGTTCGGCCGGCTCCGGCTCCGGCGGCGGCGGCGGCCGCGGAGCCGGGCCGGTCGCGAACGCGGCGATCACGCGGGTCGTCACCGCCGGGTCCAGCAGCGCCTCACCGCCGGCCACCACGCGGACAGGTCGGCGGCCGGCGGGAGTGGGACGGGGCGACCGTCGCGCCGCAGCAGGCAACACGCTGTCCGCGGCGCCGGTTGCGGGCAGCGCGGCAACCCTGCGGATGCGGCCGAGCGGCTCGTCGCCGCGCTCAACGGACTGTCCACTGTGGCCCGGCCGGGGTCGCCGGAGGAACTGGTGCGGTTCATTCGCCGATGTCGAGTTTCCGCGCGAGCCGTTCCCGGCGATGGTCTGTTCGCCGGAGCTCAGTCTCGCCGCCGGAGCGTATCGGGCTGCTGCGGTACCGCCTGGGGGTGCTCGCGCAATCGTAGGACGGATAAAACCGGCATTTGTACGCTGACCGTATATGTCCGTAATCCGTAAGGTTTGGACCTGCTCCGCCGTCAAGTGTGAGGACAGGTCAGCTCTATGAGTCGTACGCGCCTCTACTGGATCGCCGCGCTCGTCGTGGTCGTGGTTGCCGGGATCGCGCTCGTGCCGGTGTTCGGCAAGGACAAGGACAAGACGGTCCATCCCGAGTCGGCCAAGGCCGGGCAGCGGCTGCAGATGCCGTTGCACGCCGAAGGGTCGAAGATCGTCGACGCCCGCGGTGAGACGGTGACGTTCACCGGCGTCAACTGGTTCGGGCTGGAGACCAATACGTTCGCGCCGCACGGGCTGTGGTCGCGCAAGCTCGACGACATGCTCGACCAGATGGTCGGGCAGGGGTTCAACTCGATGCGGCTGCCGTTCAGCAACGAGCTGTTCGACGCGGCTTCGAAGCCCAACGGTGTCGACTACGCGCTCAACCCGCAGCTCAAGGGGCTCACCGGGGCGCAGATCATGGACCGGGTGGTCGAAGGCGCCACCAAGCGCGGCATGATGGTCATCCTCGACCGGCACCGGCCGACGTCGCAGGGGCAGAGCAACCTCTGGTACACGGACAAGGTCAGCGAGGACCGCTGGATCGCCGACTGGGTCGACCTGGCCAAGCACTACAAGGACAACCCGCTCGTCGTCGGGGCCGATCTCCACAACGAGCCGCACGGCGAGGCGACCTGGGGCGACGGCAACGCCAAGACCGACTGGCAGGCGGCCGCGCAGCGGGCCGGGGACGCGGTGCTCAAGGCCAACCCCAACTGGCTGATCATCGTCGAGGGCATCGAGAGCTACAAGGGCGACGGCTACTGGTGGGGCGGCAACCTCCAGGGCGCCAAGGACCACCCGGTGCGGCTGTCCGACCAGTCCAAGCTGGTGTACTCCGCGCACGACTACAGCCCCAAGGTGTGGTCGCAGCAGTGGTTCACCGACCCGGCGTTCCCGGCCAACATGCCGGCGCTGTGGGACAAGCAGTTCGGCTACCTCGTCAAGAACGGCACCGCCCCGGTGCTGATGGGTGAGTTCGGCGGCCGTTCGGTGGCCGAGAAGGACGCCCAGGGGAACAAGGACCTGGAAGGCATCTGGCAGCGCAACCTCGTCGCGTACCTCAAGGACAACGGGCTCAGCTACACCTACTGGGCCTGGAACCCGAACTCCGGTGACACCGGCGGGGTCCTCAAGGACGACTGGACGACCGTCGACGCCGACAAGGCGGCACTGCTGAAGACCTACCAGGCGCCGCTGGCCGCCTCCGGGCAGTAAAGCCAACCGGCGCGGCCCTCCCTCCGCTGCTAGATTTGCGCGGGGGGAGGGCCGATCCAATGCCTGAGACAGATACGGTCGTCGATTCACCGGCCGGGCCGCTCAACGCGATCCTCTGCACCCCCGACGGGCCCGCCCGCGGGGGTCTCGTCCTGTCCGACGGGTCCGGACCGGCCGACCGGCACGCCTGGGCGGGCGTGCCCGCATGGCTGGCCGCGCGAGGGATCGCCACCCTGCGGCACGACAAGCCGGGCTGCGGCGGGTCGCCCGGGGACTGGCGGGCACAGACCCTCGCCGACCGGGCCGCGGAAGCCATCGCGGCCCTGGGCGCCCTGCGCAAGCAGGCCGGGGTCGAGCGGGCCGGATTGATCGGCTACAGCCAGGGCGGGTGGGTCTCGCTGCTGGCCGCGGTCACCTACCCGGACCAGGTCGACTACGTGGTGACGCTCGGCGGGCCCTACGTCGGCATCGAGGAGCAGGAGCGCACCCGGCTGGCCCGGGTGATGCGCCGCGAGGGACGGTCCGAGGAGTCGGTCGCGGCCGGGCTCGCGTGGGCCGACGAGCGGGCCGCCCGGCTCGCCGCCGGTGAAGACCCGGCCCAGGTCCTGGCCGACCAGCCCGAGGCCGAGAACAGCCCGCCCTACGACACGGTGGAGGAGCTCGGCTTCTTCGCCCGCAACCTGACCTTCGACCCGGGCGCGCTGCTGCCGTTCCTGCAGTGCCCGCTCATGGCGTTCTTCGGGGCCGCCGACGAGCATGTCCCGGTCGAGCGCAGTCTCGCCGTGCTGGGGGAGCGGCTGCCGGCCCGGCACCGCGGCGTCAACGGGATCGCCGTGCTGCCTGGGGTGGGGCACATGCTGTATCCGGTGGCAGCGCGAGAGAACCCACAGCTGTCGCCGGGGTTCCTACCCGTGCTCGACGCGTTCCTGGACCAGGTCACCCACTAAGAACCGTCGATTCTGTGTGGTCCGGCCACATAGCGACGTGCGTCACGCCACTCCTAGCGTGTGCAACACCCTTAACAAGGCGTTCACACGGAGGAAGCGTTGAGCAGGCAGACATATTCGCCGCGGCGGGTGCTGGTCGCGGTGCTGGGACTCTCGGTCACCGCGGCGCTCGCGTCTGCGTGCTCCAGCCCCCAGGAGGCCGCGCAGGAGCCGGCCGGCGACGGCGCCCCGATCAAGGTCGGGCTCGTCTACTCGCAGACCGGCCCTCTGGCCAGCTACGGCAAGCAGTACATCGAGGGCTGGAAGGCCGGCCTCGCCTTCGCGACGAAGGGGACCGGCAAGGTCGGCAACCGGCCCGTGGAGGTCAAGGAGGTCGACGACGCCGGCGACGCGGCCAAGGCGGTCTCGGCCGGCAAGGACCTCATCGGCCAGGGCTACAAGATCATCGCGGGCAGCACGTCGTCCGCCGTGGCGACCCAGATGGCTCCCCTCGCCGCGCAGAACAAGGTGCTGTTCATCTCCGGGCCGGCCGCCACCGACGCCGTGACCGGCATCAACAAGTACACCTTCCGCTCCGGCCGCCAGTCCTACCAGGACGTCCTGGCCGCGAAGTCCTACCTGCCGGCCCCCACGGGCAAGAAGGTCCTGGTGTTCACGCAGGAAGGCGCCTTCGGCAAGTCCAACGCGGACGCCGTCAAGGCCGTCATCGGCGGCGCCGGCGCGACCGTCGACACCCTCGCGGTGCCGGCCAACGCCACCGACTTCACCGGGTTCGCGGTGCAGGCGAAGAACGCCAAGGCCGACATGATCTTCGTGGCCTGGGCCGGCACCACCGCGACCGCCATGTGGCAGGCCCTCGACCAGCAGGGCGTGCTCGGCTCGGCGCTCGTCGTCACCGGCATCGACCAGCGCGCGTCCTGGCCGACGTTCGGCGCCGCCGGCGGCAAGATCTCGCTCCTCGCCCACTATTTCGACGGTGCCAGCGACAATGAAGCCACCACGGCGCTTCGCAAGGGCGTCGAGGGCGGCAAGATCGACCTGTTCCACCCGGACGGGTTCACCGCCGCGCAGCTGGTGGTCCGGGCCGCGCAGGACGGCGGCGACGACGTCGACAAGATGGTCGCCGCGCTCGAGGGGTACTCCTTCGACGGCGTCAAGGGCAAACTCACCGTCCGCAAAGAAGACCACGCCCTGCTGCAGCCGATGTTCCAAGGCAAATTCAGCGGCAGCGGTACTGACCTGAAGCCCGACCTCATCAAGGCGATCGACCCGGCCGACGCGACGCCGCCGGTCGCGCAGATGAAGGGCTGAGCGGTTGAGCACCGCACCCGTACCGATGGCCGGGAGTGTCCACGCGGACGCCCCGGCCACCGGCCTGCTGAGCACCCGGCGCCTCACCTGGAGGATCGGCGGGGTCGCCATCGTCGACGGCGTCTCGATCGACCTGGCCGAGGGCGAGTTCCTGGCCGTCATCGGGCCCAACGGCGCCGGCAAGACCTCCCTGTTCAACCTGATCACCGGGGTGCGCAGACCGTCGGACGGCTCGGTGTCGCTGGCCGGCCGGGACGTCACCCGGTTGCCGACGCACAAGCGGGCCCGTCTGGGCCTGGGCCGTACCTTCCAATCGTCTTCGGTCTTCAATGCGCTTTCCGTCGCCGCCAACGTCCGCCTCGCGGTGCAGGCCCGGCGGGGCGGCTCGATCCGGCCGTTTCCGCTGCCCGGCCGCGACCGCGACATCGCCGAGCGGGCCGCCCGGGTGCTGTGGCGGGTCGGGCTCGACCACCGCGCCGACGCCCTGGCCGGCACCCTGGCCCACGGCGAGAAGCGCAAGCTCGAGATCGCGCTGCTGCTCGCCGGTGAGCCGCGGGTGCTGCTGCTCGACGAGCCGATGGCCGGGGTCAGCGCCGAGGACGTGCCCGGCCTGGTGGCGCTCATCCGCACGCTGACCCGCGAGGAGCAGCGCAGCGTCCTCATGGTGGAGCACCACATGGACGTCGTGCTCGACCTGGCCGACCGGGTCGCCGTCATGCACCACGGCGCGCTGCTGGTCTGCGACACCCCGGACGTGGTGATGGCCGACCGGACCGTCCAGGAGGCCTACCTCGGGGAGAAGCTATGACGATCCTCGACATCGCCGGGCTGGACGTGCGCATCGCCGGCTCGCACATCCTGCAGGGCGTCACGTTCGGGGTGGCCCCGCAGGGCGTCACCGCGCTGCTCGGGCGCAACGGCGTCGGCAAGACCACGACCCTCAAGGCCGTCCTCGGGCTGCTCCCGCGCGGCGCCGAGGTGACCGGCGACGTCCGCTTCGCCGGGGCCCCGATCAACCGGAGACCGACGTTCGAGCTGGTCCGGGGCGGCCTCGGGTATGTGCCCGAGGACCGCGGCGTCTTCGCCGGCCTCACCGTCGCCGAGAACCTCCGGCTGGCCGAACGCCCCGGCGCCGCACCCGACTACGAGCGCGTCCACGGCCTCTTTCCCGAGCTGAAGAAGCGCGCGAAGCAGCGGGCCGGCACCCTCTCCGGCGGCCAGCAGCAGATGCTGGCGATCGGCCGGGTGCTGCTCAACCCCAACCGGCTGCTGCTCATCGACGAGCCGACCAAGGGCCTGGCGCCGAAGGTCGTCGGCGAGGTCGCGGCCGCCCTGCACGCCGTCGCCCAGGTCGTGCCGATGCTGCTGGTCGAGCAGAACCTGGCCGTCGTGCGCCGCCTCGCCCAGGATGCCGTCGTCATCGCCACCGGCCAGGTCGCCTACACCGGCCCGGCCACCGACCTGCTGGACTACACCGAAAAGACGAAGGCGCTGCTCGGCGTCGGAAAGGGCCATGCCGCGTGAGTACCTTCGTGCTGTTGACGCTGACCGGCCTGGGACTGGCGGCGCTGTACTTCCTCGTCGCCTCCGGGCTCGCCCTGGTCTTCGGCCTCGCCGACGTGCTCAACTTCGCCCATGGCCTGTTCCTCTCGGTCGGCGCCTACGGCACCTGGTGGGCCGCCGAGCACGTGCCCGGCGCGGGGCCGAGCGGGTGGGGGTTCGCCCTGGCCGTGCTGTTCGGGGTCGTCTGCGGGACCGTCGTCGCGGCGCTGGTCGAGCTGGTGCTCATCCGGCCGCTGTACCGCCGCACGATCGAACAGGTCCTGGTGACCGTCGGCCTCTCGCTCGCCGGGGTGGCGCTGCTGCAGGCGACGTGGGGCAGCGACCCGAAGCCCTACCCGCGTCCACAGTGGACGCAACAGCTCACCACCATCGCCGGGGCGCGCGTCCCCAACGACAGATTTCTTCTGATTGGAGCCGCTGTCGCGGTGCTCGTGGGATTGCTGGCGCTGCTGAAGTACACCCGGATCGGCTTGGTCATCCGAGCGGGCGTCGAGGACCGCTCGATGGTCACCGCGCTCGGCATCGACGTCCGGCGCGCGTTCACGCTCGTCTTCGCCGTCGGCGGGGCGGCCGCGGCCCTCGCCGGCGCGCTCGGCGGGGTCTACACGGGTGCGATCTCGCCGACCGGCGGCAGCTCCCTGCTCATCTTCGGGTTCATCGTCGTCGTCATCGGCGGCATGGGCTCGGTCACCGGCGCCGCCTATGCCGCGGTCGCGGTCGGGCTGCTCCAGCAGTTCGTCAACTACACCTCGTCGGGCCTCGGCGACATCTGCGTCGTCGCGCTCCTCGCGGTCGTGCTGCTCGTCCGTCCACAAGGGATCACCGGGAAGGTCGCGACCTCATGAACTGGGCATCGCTGCGGCGGTTCGGACCGCTCGTCGCCCTGGTGGTGCTGGCGCTGCTGCCGTACTGCGGGCTGAAGATCCCCGGCGTCTTCGACTCCGCCGTGAACACGCCCGGCACCTTGCAGCTCCTCGCACTCTGCCTGGTGTTCGGCGCCCTGGCCCTGGGTTATGACCTGCTCTTCGGTCGTACCGGCATGCTCTCCTTCGGCCACGCGCTGTACTTCGCGGCCGGGGTGTACGGCACCGACATGCTCGTCACCAAGGCCGGCTACGGGCTGTGGACCGCGATCCTCCTCGCGGTCGTCGGCACGGCCACCCTGGCCGCGCTCCTCGGCGCGATCGCACTGCGCACCGGCGGCATCGCGTTCGCCATGGTGACCCTCGCGTTCGCGCAGGTCGCCGCGATCACGATCGGGCGCAACCCGGGCGGCGCGACCGGCGGCGAGGAGGGCCTGCCGATGGCGACCGACAAGGTCCCGGACTTCCTGGTCGGTGTGGCGAACACCGTCAACCTGTACTGGCTCGCCCTCGGCGTCCTGGTGATCACGGTGCTGGTCGTGCACTCGATCGCCGCCTCGCCGTCCGGGCGTGTCCTCGCGGCGATCCGCGACGACGAGCGCCGGGTCGGGGTGCTCGGGCTGGACCCGTACCGCTACAAGCTCTTCGCCTTCACCGTCGCCGGCGGCCTGGCCGGCCTCGCGGGCTCGATGTACGCGCTGCTCATCGGCGGGGCCACGCCGCACATCGCGGCCTCCGACCAGACCCTCACGCTGCTGGTGATGGTGGTACTCGGCGGCCCCGGCACCAAGTGGGGGCCGCTGATCGGCGGGGTCCTGTTCACCTACCTGGACTTCCGGCTGGCCGCGCTGGGCGACTCGTTCCCCGGGCCGCTCTCGCAGCCGCTGTTCGTCCTCGGCGCCATCTTCATCCTGGCCGTGTACTTCTTCCCCGGCGGCCTCGCGGGGCTGCGCACCCGGCTCGGCCCGCTCGCCCGCTGGGTGCCCGCCCGGCGCACATAGCTCTACATGTAAATATGTGGATGAACTCCGTGGTGACACCCGAAGTGGCGGCCGTAGCTTGTGACGGCCGTCACTTCTTTGTGTCACAGGGGGTGGATCCCACATGGACGGTTCCGCACTCGTCGCGCGCGGGCTCACGCGCGACTTCCGGGGCTTCCGCGCGGTCGACGGGGTCGATCTCGACGTCGCCGTCGGCAGCGTGCACGCGCTCGTCGGGCCCAACGGGGCCGGTAAGACCACGCTGTTCAACCTGCTGACCGGGTTCCTCGCGCCGACCGCCGGGCGGATCGAGCTCGGCGGGCACGACATCACCGGGCTGGCGCCGGAGCGGGTGGCCCGGCTCGGGCTGGCCCGCTCCTTCCAGATCGCCAGCCTCTTCCCGCAGCAGACCGTGCGCGGCCACGTGGAGCTGGCGCTGCAGAGCGGCACCGGCCTCGGCTGGGCGTTCTGGCGCTCGGAGCGGCCCCTGCGCCGGTTCCGGGCCCGGGCCGAGGAGCTGCTGGAGCGCGTCGGGCTGGCCGCGGCCGCCGACGACACCGCCGGCAGCCTCGCCTACGGGCGCAAGCGGGCCCTGGAGCTCGCCCTGGCCCTGGCGCTCGACCCGAAGGTGCTGCTCCTCGACGAGCCGACGGCCGGCATGGGGGCCGAGGACGTCGACCGGACCATCGAGCTCATCGCCGCGGTGCGCGACGGGCGGACGGTGGTGCTGGTCGAGCACAACATGACGGTCGTGGGGCGGCTGGCCGACCGGGTCACCGTCCTGCAGGCCGGGCGCGTCCTGGCCGAGGGCCCTTACGAGCGGGTGCGGGCCGACGAGCGGGTCATCGAGGCCTACCTGGGCGGTGCCGATGCTACGCATTGAGCGGCTGTCGGCCTGGTACGGCGACGCCCGCGTGCTGCGCGAGGTGGACCTCGAGGTGGGCGCGGGTGAGGTGGTCACGCTCTGCGGCCGCAACGGCGCCGGGAAGACCACGCTGCTGCGCTGCGTCATGGGGCTGCACGCCGGGCGGTCCGGCACCGTGTCGTTGTCCGGGAACGACATCAGCCGACGGCCGGCGCACGCGCGGGCCCGGGCCGGCCTCGGGTGGGTCCCCGACGACCGGGGTGCCTACGCCACGCTCACCGTCGCCGAGCACCTGGCGCTGCCGCCCGTCGTGGGGCCGCGGCCGTGGAGCCTCGACGACGTCTACGAGATGTTCCCCAACCTGCATGAGCGGCGAACGAGCCCCGGCACCAGCCTCTCCGGGGGCGAGCAGCAGATGCTGGCCCTCGCGCGGGTCCTGCGCATGGGCGCCACCGTGCTGCTCTGCGACGAGCCGACCGAAGGACTGTCGCCGCTGCTGGTGCGGCGGGTCGGCGAGATCCTGCGCCGGGCCCGCGACCTCGGCGCCACCGTCCTGCTCGTCGAGCAGAACCTGCGCTTCGCCACCACCGTCGCCGACCGGCACTACCTGCTGGCCGAGGGGCGCATCACCGGCACGTTCGACAACGCCGACGTGCGGTCCCGTGAAGCCGAGCTCCTTGCGCATCTGGGCATCTGAGGAGGTACCCCCGAAATGAAGCGTTTCGTTGTTGTGACGGGCACCGTGGTCTGTACGCTTCTGGCCGGCTGCGGTGGTGGAGGCCCACGCAGCTCCGGCGGCGGCGGGCTGAGCGGCGACAAGATCGTGCTGGGCGTGCTCAACGACCAGTCCGGCGTCTACGCGCAGCTGTCCGGCAAGAACTCCGTCGTCGCGGTGCAGATGGCCATCGAGGACTTCAAGGCCAAGTACGGCGACAAGGCGGTCACGAAGAACATCACCGTCGAGACCGCGGACCACCAGAACAAGCCGGACGTGGCCAACACCCGGGCCTCGGAGATGTACGACCGGCTCGGTGTCGACGCGATCCTCGACGTGCCGACTTCTTCCGCGGCTCTGAAGGTCGCCGATGTCGCGAAGCAGGCGAAGAAGCTGTACTTCAACATCTCCGGCGCCACCACGGACCTGACCGGGAAGTCCTGCAACAAGTACACGTTCCACTACGCCTATGACACCGCGATGCTGGCCAACGGCACCGGGACCGCGGCCACCCAGGGCGGGGCCAGGAACTGGTACATCGTCTACCCCGACTACGCCTTCGGCCAGGACATGCAGAAGTCGTTCAGCGCGGCCGTCACCAAGGGCGGCGGCACGGTCGTGGCCAGCGACCCCACGCCGTTCCCCAACGACAACTTCTCCACGTTCCTGCTCAAGGCGCCGACGCTGAACCCGAAGCCGGACGTCCTCGGCACCATGCAGGCCGGGGCCGACCTGGTGAACCTCGTCAAGCAGTACAACGAGTTCAAGCTCAGGGACAAGGGCATCGGGCTCGCCGTCGGCCTCATGTTCCTCACCGACATCCACGCCCTGACCCCGGACGCGCTCGCCGGCACCACCTTCACCGACGCGTGGTACTGGAACTTCGACGAGCGCAACCGCGCGTGGGCCGACAAGTTCGCGGCCCGCACCGGCGGCCAGCGCCCCACGTTCGCGCACGCGGCCAACTACTCCGCGGCGACGCAGTATCTGGAGGCGGTCCAGGCGGCCGGCACCGACGCCGCCGACGCGGTCGTCAAGCAGCTCGAGGGCAAGAAGGCCGACGACTTCTTCCTGCGCGGCGGCGAGTTCCGGGCCGCCGACCACCGGGTCCTGCACGACGCCTACCTGGCCAAGGTCAAGCCGGGCGCCGAGGTCAAGGAGCCCTGGGACTACGAGCAGATCGTCAGGACCATCCCGGCGCAGGAAGCGTTCCGGGCCCCGTCGCCGGACTGCAAGCTCTGATGGGACTGCTCACCCACACGGTGAACGGCCTGGTCGGGGGCGGCTTCTACGCGCTGCTCGCCCTCGGCCTGGCCGTCATCTTCGGCCTGCTGCGGGTCGTCAACTTCGCCCACGGCGCGTTCTACATGCTCGGCGCGGTCGGCGCGTTCGTGCTCCTGGACTCCTTCGGGCTGTCGTTCTGGGTCGCCCTGGCCGTCGTGCCGCTCGTCCTGGGCCTGCTCGGCGCGGTCCTGGAGCGGACCGTCGTGCGGCGGCTGGCCGCCCTCGACCCGCTGTACAACTTCCTGCTCACCTTCGGCCTGACGCTGATCCTGCAGGACGCGGTGAAGTCGCGCTACGGCACCCAGTCCAAGCCCTACGGCGCGCCGGCCGGGCTCGGCGGGACCGTCGACTTCGGGCTGTTCGACTTCCCCGCGTACCGGATCTTCGTCCTCGCCGTCGCGGCCGCGCTGTGCGCCCTGGCCTGGTGGGTCCTCGCGCGGACACGGGTCGGGACGGTGGTGCGGGCCGGCATCGAACGGCCCGACCTGACCCGGGCCCTCGGCATCGACGTCGGGCGGTGGATCGCGCCCGTGTTCGGGTTCGGTGTGGCCCTGGCCGGGCTGGCCGGCGTCCTGGCCGCGCCGATGCGGGCGGTCAACCCGCTCATGGGCGGCGACCTGATCATCGGGGTCTTCGCGGTGGTCGTCATCGGGGGCCTGGGCTCGGTCTTCGGCTCGGTCGCGGTCGCGTTCGGCGTCGGGCTGCTGCAGGCGTGGAGCGAGGCCTACGGCCCGCCGCTGCTGGCCCAGACGCTGATCTTTCTCGTGATGGCCCTTGTGCTGCTGGTACGGCCGGCGGGTTTGTTCGGTGCGGCATGACCGCTGGAACGAAGTGGAGGCGGGCATGACGCAGGCTTCGAATTCGAAGAAAGGCAGAGCGCTCGGCATGAGATGGCTTGTACTTCTTGTCGGGCTTGCTGTGGCCCTGTGGCTCCCGAACGGCATCTATCCGGCGGTGGCCGTCGACATGCTGTGCTGGGCGCTCTTCGCGGTCGCCATAGACCTGCTGCTGGGGTACGGCGGGCTGCTGTCGTTCGGGCATGCGGCGTTCTGGGGCACATCCGCCTACACGGCCGGCCTCATCGCGGCCCGGCTCGGGGCACCGTTCCCGGTCGCGGTGCTGGGCGGGGCGCTCACCGCGGCCGCGCTCGCCGTGCCCATCGGGTGGCTGGCGGTACGGCGGACCGGCATCTACTTCGCGATGGTGACCCTCGCGTTCGCGCAGATGATCTACTACGTGGCCAACGCCTGGTCGTCCGTGACCGGCGGCGAGAACGGGCTGCAGAGCGTGCCCCGGGAACTGTTCGGGCTGGACCTGTCCGACCCGTACTACTTCTACTACGCGGCCCTGCCGATCGTGGCGCTCGGCCTGCTGCTGGCCTGGCGGGTCGTGCACTCGCCGTTCGGCCGCGTGCTGGTCGCGGTGCGGGACAACGCCAACCGGGCGCGGGCGCTGGGGTATGCGGCTTCGCGGTACAAACTCCTGGTCTTCGTCCTTTCGGCCTTTCTGGCCGGGCTCGGCGGCGGACTGTTCGCGGTCGCGCACGGGTTCGTCTCCCTGGACATCGTGCACTGGACGACGTCGGGCAAGGGCGTGGTCCTGGTCGTGCTCGGCGGGATCGGCACGTTGTGGGGCGGGGTGCTCGGGGCCGGGCTGGTCGTGGACCTGGAGGATCAGCTGTCGCAGGCCGGGTTCGAGCTCATCGGCCTGGTGACGGGGGGCATCTTCGTGCTGGTGGTGCTGCTGTTCCGGCGTGGGCTGTGGGGGAGCGTCGCCGCTGCTCTGCGGGCCCGGCGGTCCCGTTTATGACGGTACTGTGACGGGGCGCACTTTTGAATACGAGACGGTTCCGTATCGGCGTGGCAGGGTCTACGTTGATACGGAACAGTTCCGTATCGTTATCGCGTTCCGACGCGGTCCGCCCCGGCGGGTCGCGTTCCAGGGGGAGCAGCATCGTGAGCGCAACCACTCAAGCACCCGCGCCGGCCAACACCGGGCATCCGCGCCGTTGGGCCATCCTCGGCGTGCTCGTCATCAGCCTGCTGGTCGTCGTGCTGGACAACACCGTCCTCAACGTCGCCATGCGCACCATCGCCGACCCGCAGAAGGGCCTGGGCGCGTCCCAGAGCCAGCTCGAGTGGGCGATCAACTCCTACACCCTCGTCTTCGCCGGCCTGCTCTTCACCGCCGGCATCCTGGCCGATCGGCTCGGCCGCCGACTCACGCTGACCGTCGGCCTCACGCTGTTCGGCATCGCGTCGCTGGTGTCGGCCTATTCGGGCTCGGCCGACCAGCTGATCTGGGCCCGTGCCCTGATGGGCCTCGGCGCCGCGGCGGTCATGCCCTCGACGCTGTCGATCATCGCCAACGTCTTCGACCCGAAGGAGCGCGGCCGCGCCATCGGCGTGTGGGCCGGCGCCGTCGGTCTCGGCGTGGCCATCGGCCCGATCGTCGGCGGCCTGCTGCTCGAGCACTTCTGGTGGGGCTCGGTCTTCCTGATCAACGTCCCGATCGTCATCGTGGGCCTGGTCCTGGTCAACATCCTGATCCCGGAGTCGCGCGACCCGAAGCCGGGCCGCATCGACTACGTCGGCGTGCTGCTGTCGATCATCGGCCTGACCCTGCTGACCTACGGCGTCATCGAGGGCGGTGACCACGGCTTCGGCCAGATCGAGTCCTGGGGCACCCTGGCCGCGTCGGTGATCGTGCTGGCCGCGTTCGCCCTCTACGAGCGGCGCATAGCCTACCCGTCGCTGGACGTGAAGCTCTTCGCCAACCGGCAGTTCAGCACCTCCACCGCCATGATCGGCCTGGTCTTCTTCGCGGCCATGGGCATCATGTTCATCAGCGCCTTCTACCTGCAGCTGGTCCGCGACTACGGCCCGCTGGCCTCCGGCGCCCTGTTCGTCCCGTTCGCGGTGGCTCAGATGATCTTCGCACCGCGCAGCGCGGCCATGGTCAAGCGCTTCGGCCCCAAGGCCGTCGGCACCACCGGCCTGCTGCTCGTCGCCGTCGGCCTGTCCGCGTGGATGTTCATCCAGGCCGACACGCCGATCTGGATCGTCGGCGCGCTGTTCTTCCTCATGGGCGTCGGCATGGCCAACGTGATGCCGCCCGCGACCGAATCGATCATGTCCGCGCTTCCCCGTGAGAAGGCCGGCGTCGGATCGGCCGTCAGCAACACCATTCGTCAGGTCGGCGGCGCCCTCGGCGTGGCCGCCCTCGGGGCCGTCATCTCCTCCGTCTACCGCAGCCACGTCGAGTCGGCCACGACCGACCTGCCGGCCGCGGCGCGCGACGCTGCGAACGAGTCGATCTCCGGTGCGTACGGGGTGGCGGAGCACGCCGGGCCCGCCGGGGCGGCACTGATCCAGCACGCCAACGACGCCTTCATCAGCGCCATGCACTACGCGGCGATCGGCTCGGCCGTCTTCGCCCTGCTCGGCGCGGTCGTCGCCCTGCTCGGCCTGCCCGGCAAGCGCCCCGCCGACGCCCCCGCCCCCACCAACGCCGAAGGTCTGGCCGAGGAGCAGGGCGTGGAGCTCGTGGCGGTCGGCGAGTAGCGGACAGGAGGAAACCGGTGAGTAGCCTCGGTGTGAAAAGTCGGTAACAATGGAGAGCATGACGCTCAGCGTGGATGTGGTGCCTGACCAGGACCGCAAAGGTCCCGGTCGGCCCCGCAGCGCCCGGGTCGACGAGGCGATCGTCGAGGCGGTGTTCGAACTGCTCCGCTCCGGCCAGAGCGCGGACGCCATCTCCATCGAGGCGGTCGCCGCGAAGGCCGGCGTCGGCAAGGCGACGATCTACCGCCGCTGGCCCAACAAGGAAGCGCTGCTGATCGACGCGGTCACGGCCATGAAGGGCCCCCTCCCGGAACTGGCCGGCGAGTCGGTCCGCGACGACCTGGTCACGCTGATCGCGGCGATGCGCAACAAGCGCATGACGGACTACGGCAAGGTCACGGCCTGCCTGATGCCGGAGCTCTACCGCAACCCCGAGATGACCCGGGTCCACCAGGCCGTCTCCGAGCCCCGCCGCGAAATGATGCGCACGGTCCTGCGGCGCGGCATCGAAACGGGCGAGCTCCGAGCCGACCTGGACATCGAGATGATGCTCCTGGCCCTGTCCGGCCCGACGCTGGCCCAGAACATGCTCCGCTGGAACCCGAACGTCCCCGACGAGCACTTCGCCGAAAACCTGGTCGACTTCGTCCTGCGCGGCGCGCGGGCCTAGCCGTCACCACCGCACCAACCCGCCCCGCCACCGCTGCTGCCGGTCGGCGGGGCGGCCTGTTTCCTGCATCACGACGTCCAGTGTTTGGCGCAGTCTTCACGGTCGGCCCGTCGGCCCGTCGATGGAGCCGCGGGATCGCGCTGGCGCGCGCGGAGGCGCGGCAGGTCCCGTCGCGGTCCCGTCGCGGTCACCTCGACGGCGATCATCGCCCGGTGGGGCGACCCCGGCGACCCCGTCCCCAGGCGTCTGAGATGGCAGCAGCCCGCCCTCGTCGATGGCGTGGGAAGTCGACTCTGCCGGGTCAGAGCCGCCACTGCGAACAGTGTTGGCCCTTGCCTGTGCTGCGGTTCCTGTCGGTGGAGCGCTTTTCGGAGCGAGAATGCGTGCAGCTGGCGCTGTCTGGCCCGTCATCGCGGGGTTCGGCATTGCCGGCCTTCTCGCCGCCTTCACCCTCGCCGTCGCTGCGCGCTTGGCGTTTCTGGCCTTGTCGATGTTCCGGCCCCGGCCCATTGTGGCCTGGAGGTGCAGGCGTCGATCGTGAGGGGGTGTGGGTGGAGGCGAAGCCTCCCCCTCGGATCAGGAAGACTGCAGGCGGTGAAGGCGCAGCGCCAGCTGGACCTCCAGGGCTCGTTCCGGCTTCTGCCAGTCCGGGCCCAGGAGCTGGGCGATGCGCTCCAGGCGTTGCGTCACGGTGTTGACGTGGACGTGGAGGAGTTCGGCGGCGCGGGCCAGGCTGCCGCCCACGCCGAAGTAGGCCTCCAGAGTTTTCACCAGCGCGGTGCCGCGGCGGGTGTCGTAGTCGACGACCGGGCCGATCGTCGCGGCCAGGAAGGACTGCACGTCGCGGTCGCGGCCGTCCGGGGCGGAGCCCAGCAACAAACCGACAAAGCCCAGTTCGGCGGTACTGGCACCGGTCCCCGTGCGGCCCAGAGCGGTCAGGGCGGTCACGCAGCGGTCGGCGTCGCGGTAGGCCGCGGCGATGGACTCCGGGGTGCAGGCCGGGCCGCCGGCGCCCGCGGTGATCGGGCGGGACAGGAGTTTGCCCAGGTCGCGGGCGACGGCACGGGCCGCGTCGCCGGGGGTGTCGCCGGGCAGGAGCAGGACGACGTGGCCGTCGCGGGCGGCGGCCAGGCCGGAGCGGGTGTGGGCGTACGTCTGGGCCCAGGAGACGGCCCGCTGCCGCACCGAGCCGCCGGTCAGGGCGTCGGCGCCGATGGCCACGACGACGTTGGGGGCGTCCAGGTCGACGCCGAGGCGCTTGGCCCGGGTGCGCAGGGCGTCGGCGTCGCGGACCGGGCGGGTGATCACGTCGTCGAGGAGTTCGCCGCGGACGCGGCCCTCGGCCTCGGCGACGGTGCGGCGAAACAGCTGGAGCAGGGCGGTGACGACGGCGGCGCGTTCCAGGATGCGCTGGTCGGCGTCGACCAGGGCGTGGTCGGGGCGCATGACCAGGGCGCCGAGGTTCTCGGCGCCGGCGACGACCGCGGCGACCCACAGCTCGCCGCGGCGGACGCTGCGGCCCTCGGTGCGGGACGCGGCCAGGGCCTCGGCGATCGCGGCGGGCTCGGGGCGGGTCAGCTCGCCGACCAGGGTGAGGGTGCGGCCCTCGGCGTCCAGGACGAGCAGGGAGCCGCCCAGGACCTCGACGACCACGGCGGCCACGTCCTCGACGCCGGCGCCCCGCAGGACCAGGGCGGTCATCCGGTCGTGGGCGGCCGCGGCCCGTTCGACGGAGTCGCTGTGGGCGCGGATGACGCCGTTGGCCGCCGAGAGCTCCGCGAGGGCCTCCTGGGTCTCGCCGAGCAGGCGGGCGGTGTCGATCGCGACGGCGGCGTTGGCGGCCAGGGAGACCAGGAGCGACACCTCCTCGCGGGCGAAGGGGCGGGCCGAGCGGTTCGCGGCGTACAGGACGCCGATGATCCGGGCGCCCAGGCGCAGCGGCACGCCGAGGATGGCGATCAGGCCCTCCTCGCCGACGCCGGTGTCGATGTCGCCGGTGTGGCGGAAGCGGGCGTCGCGGGGGTAGTCGGCGGTGACGTACGGGCTGCCGGTCTGCGCCACCAGGCCGCCCAGGCCCGCGCCCATGGGCAGGCGCAGCGCCTGGAAGTGGGCCGAGATGGAGCCGTCGGTGACGCGCATGTAGGTGTCGCCGCGGGCCTCGTCGTTGAGCGTCATGTAGGCCACGTCGGCGCCCAGCAGCGTCCGGGCCCGGTGCACGATGGCCTCCAGCACGGCGTCGAGGTCGCGCAGGCCGGCCAGGTCGCTGGCGGTGTCGAAGAGCCCGGACAGCTCCTCCTCGCGCCGGCGGCGGCGCTCCAGCAGCGCGCGGACGCGCAGCGCGACGAGCTTGGCCTGCTCCAGCTCGGCGATCCGGTCCGGCGGGAGGCCGGCGTTGCGGGCCGCGACGAGCGGGCCCTCGAACTCGACGGCGGCCGCCTCGCGGGCCAGCAACTCGAGATACTCCACCACCGTCACCTGACCTAGTGTGCGGTCCAGCCACCGTCGATCGACAGCGAAGTCCCGGTGATGAAGCCGGCCATGTCCGTGCAGAGGTAGGCGACCAGCTCCGCGACCTCGGCCGGCTCGATCAGGCGTTTGATGGCCGCGCTGGTCAGCATGATCTTCTCGACGACCTCGGCCTCCGGGATGCCGTGGGTGCGGGCCTGGTCGGCGATCTGGCCCTCGACCAGCGGCGTGCGGACATACGCCGGGTTGATGCAGTTCGCCGTCACCCCGTGCGGCGCGCCTTCGAGGGCGACCGTCTTCGACAGGCCCTCCAGGGCGTGCTTGGCGGTCACATACGCGGCTTTGAAGGGCGAAGCACGCAGCCCGTGTACCGACGACACGTTGATGATCCGCCCCCAGCCCCCGGCGTACATGTGCGGGAGCACACCCCGGACCAGGTGGAAGGGAGCCTCGACCATGACCTTCTGGATGTAGCTGAACCGCTCCGGCGGGAACTCCTCGAGCGCGGCCACGTGCTGCAGGCCGGCGTTGTTGACCAGGACGTCGACGTCGGCGTGGGCGCGCAGCACCTCGGTGATCGCGGACGTGTCGGACAGGTCGGCCGCAACGGGTACCACATCGTCCGCGTTCTGGAACGACAGGTCGACGGCTATGACCTTCGCTCCCGCCGCGGCCAGGCGCACGGCGACTGCGCGGCCGATCCCGCTCCCGGCGCCCGTCACCATCGCGGTGCGGCCCCGCAGATCGAGCGCGACCACATGCTCCGTCGTCATGGCCGAAACGTACGAGCCTTCCGGGGCCCGTCCCATGGCGTCCGCCCACATACCTTCGCCGCACTCGGTGTGTGTCCCGCGCCGCGGGCGGCGGGTCCGATAAGGTGTCGAACACACGTTTGAGGGGAGCGGCGGTGCGCGTGCTGGGGGTCGACCCGGGGCTGACCCGATGCGGGGTCGGGGTGGTCGAGGGCTCGCCGGGGCGCCCGTGCCGGCTCGTGCACTACGAGGTCGTGCGCAGCGAGCCTGACCAGGACCTGGCGCTGCGCCTGCTCAACCTCGACCGGCGCCTGGCCGAGCTGGTCGCGCAGCATCAGCCGGAGAGCGTCGCCGTCGAGCGGGTGTTCGCGCAGCACAACGTGCGCACCGTGATGGGCACGGCCCAGGCCGGGGCGGTGGCGATCCTGGTCGCGGCCCGGGCCGGGCTGCCCGTGCAGATGTATACGCCGAGCGAGGTCAAGGCGGCCGTCAGCGGCAACGGGCAGGCCGACAAGGCTCAGGTGACGGCGATGGTGACCCGGCTGCTGCGGCTCGAGGTCGCGCCTAAACCGGCCGACGCCGCCGACGCTTTAGCCTTGGCCATCTGTCATGTGTGGCGGGGCGGTGCGCGCGAGCGCATCAGCGCGGCGTTGAGGAGGACACGGTGATCGCGAGCGTGCGCGGCAAGGTGGCGGCGGTGTCGCCCGACGGCGCGGTGATCGAGGTCGGCGGGGTCGGGCTGGCCGTGCAGTGCTCCCCGCACACCCTCGCCGACCTGCGGGTCGGCCAGGAGGCGCGGCTGGCCACCTCCCTCGTGGTGCGCGAGGACTCGCTTACCCTCTACGGCTTCGCCGACGACGAGGCCAAGCAGCTGTTCGAGCTGCTGCAGACCGCGACCGGGGTCGGGCCGCGGCTGGCCCAGGCGGTCCTCGCGGTGCACACCCCGGAGGTCGTCCGGCGGGCGATCGGCGCGGCCGACACGTCCACGCTCACGCAGGTCCCCGGCATCGGCAAGAAGGGCGCCGAGCGGCTGGTCCTCGAGTTGCGGGACAAGATCGGCGCGCTGCCGGGCTCGGGCAGCAGCCTGATCGCGGGCGGCGCCGTGTGGCACGACCAGGTCCGCCAGGCGCTGGTCGGGCTCGGCTGGCACGAGAAGCAGGCCGACCAGGCCGTGGCGGCCGTCGCCGAGCAGCTCGACGGGCAGACCGTCCCGCCCGTGCCGGTCCTGCTCAAGCAGGCGATCCGGATGCTGGGCACGATCCGATGACCGATCCTCTGGTCAGCGCGTTCGCGTCCGACGAGGACATGGTCGCGGACCAGTCGGTGCGGCCGAAGCGGCTGGCCGAGCTGATCGGGCAGCACCGGGTCCGCGAGCAGCTCGACCTGCTGCTGCAGAGCGCCCTGCGCCGGGGCAGCCCGCCCGACCACATCCTGCTGTCCGGCCCGCCCGGCCTCGGCAAGACGACGATGGCCATGATCGTCGCGGCCGAGCTCGGGGCCGGGCTGCGGATGACCAGCGGTCCGGCCATCGAGCGGGCCGGAGACCTGGCCGCGGTCCTGACCAGCCTGAGCCTCGGCGACGTGCTGTTCATCGACGAGATCCACCGCATCGCGCGGCCGGCCGAGGAGCTGCTGTACAGCGCCATGGAGGACTTCCGGGTCGACGTGGTGGTCGGCAAGGGGCCGGGGGCCACCGCGATCCCGCTCGACGTGGAGCCGTTCACGCTGGTCGGGGCCACGACCCGGAGCGGACTGCTGACCGGGCCGATGCGCGACCGGTTCGGCTTCGTCGGCCAGCTGGACTTCTACGACCCGGACGAGCTCGAGCTGATCATCGCGCGGTCGGCCCGCATCCTCGACGTGCCGATCACCGACGAGGGCGCCGTCGAGATCGGGCGACGCTCACGCGGTACCCCCCGAATCGCCAATCGCTTGTTGCGGCGGGTCCGTGACTATGCGGAGGTGCGCGGCAACGGGGTGGTCGACCTGGCCGCGGCCCGGGCCGCCCTGCGCGTGTATGACGTCGATGAGCTGGGCCTCGATCGGCTCGACCGGGCGGTGCTGCTGGCCCTGCTGCGCCACGGCGGCGGGCCGGTGGGACTTTCGACGCTCGCCGTCGCGGTCGGTGAGCAGCCGGACACCGTCGAGGAAGTCTGTGAGCCGTTCCTGCTGCGATCGGGCCTGATGGCGCGTACTCCTCGTGGTCGCATTGCCACCGCCGGCGCATGGCAGCATCTTGGAATCCCAGGTCCCGCTGGTACCGTCGGGGGCGGAAACCCTGCTGGCGATATGTCGCGAACGCCCGGTCTGTTTGATTTGTGACTGGACCGTGACTGACGCCGGTCATCGTGGTATCCGACACACCGATTAGACTCGCCGCGATCCGCTGCGCGGACTTCGGATAACTCGACCGGAAGGCCCATAATCGTGTATCTCGCCGCGGAAGCCTCGGGCGGCAGCTCGGCACTCCCGCTCCTCGTTGTCGTCGCCTTCGCCGCCTTCGTGTATTTCCTCATGATCCGGCCGCAGCAGAAGCGCCGCCGCGAAGTGCAGGACATGCAGTCCACGATGGGCCTCGGCGACGAGGTCGTGACCGTCGGCGGCCTCTACGGCATCGTGACCGAGGTCGCCGACGACTTCGTCATGCTCGAGATCGCACCGGGTGTCTCCGCCAAATACGCCCGGGCCGCGATCGGCAAGGTGAACCAGAAGGCCGCCGCCGCCGAAGAGGAGCCGGTTGCCGAGGAGGAGTCCGTCGTCAAGCCGGACGCCGACTGAAAGTCCCGCTCATAGCCCCCGCCATGTGAAACATTCACGCCGAGCGACCTCCGCCGGCGTCGTGTAGGGAGAACCGACAGCCGTGGCACAACCTCAGGCACCGATGCGCCCGAGCCGCCAGCTCGCCGTGCTTGCCGCCATCTTCATCGTGCTCGCCGCACTCGTGTGGTTCGGCGGCAGCGGTGGGTGGCGCAACCGGCTCGAGCCCAAGCTCGGCCTTGATCTGATCGGCGGGACCACGGTCACGCTGCAGGCCCAGAACCTGGAGGGCAATCAGAAGCCCACCAAGGATCAGATGGAGACCGCCCGGAGCATCATCGACCAGCGGGTCAACGGCCTGGGCGTCGCCGAGGCCGAGGTCGTGGTCGAGGGCGACAACAACATCGTCGTCTCCCTGCCGGGCAAGAGTGACGACCGGCTGAAGCAGATCGGCCAGACCGCCGAGCTGCGCTTCCGCATGGTGCTGGGCTCCACCGGCGACACCGGCGCGACCAACTCGTCGGCCTCGGCGTCCCCGTCGGCCTCCACCGGTGCCTCCAAGCAGCCGTCCGCCACGGCTTCGGCGACCGCGCCGGCGTCCGCGGCGCCGTCGGCCACCTCGGCCGCTCCCTCCGCGACGGCGTCACAGCCGGCGGCCGCCGCCACGACCGCCAAGCCCTCGGAGTCGGTGGCCGCGGACCTGGCCACGCAGCGGACCGCGGTGCAGAACAAGATCGGCCAGGCGGCCTGGGCGGCCGCGCTGGCCGAGCAGGCCCCGGTCGACTTCAGCAAGGACCCGACCAAGGCCGTGCTCTACGAGCCGTTCAAGACGCTGAGCGGGGCCGAGGTCGCGGTGCTGCCGCCGTCGATCCAGTACAACATCCCCTACATCACCTGCGACATGCTGAAGAACCGGCCGGTCGGCTCGATCAGCAAGGCCTCCGAGCCCGCCGTCGCGTGCGAGCCGGGCACGAAGTACCAGCTCGACGTGGCCAAGGTCCTCGGCACCGACGTCAAGAGCGCCAACTCGGGCATCGACTCGCAGAACGGCAAGTGGACGGTCAACCTGTCGTTCAACGGGACCGGGCAGAACGCCTGGACCGACCTGACCCGCGTGGCCTACAACAACGGCCAGGACAGCAAGCAGGTCGCCGTGGTCCTGGACAACGAGGTCGTCTCGGCCCCGGTGATCCAGAACGTCATCCCCGGTGACGCCACGATCAGCGGCACCTTCACCAAGTCCGAGGCCCAGCTGCTGGCCAGCCAGCTGCAGTACGGCGCCCTGCCGCTCTCGTTCACCTCGCAGGACGCCCAGAGCATCTCGGCCACCCTCGGCAGCTCGCACCTGGAGGCGGGCCTGCTCGCGGCCGGCATCGGCATGCTGCTGGTGGTGCTCTACTCGTTCTTCTACTACCGGCTCCTCGGCGCGGTCATCATGCTCTCGCTGGTGCTGTCCGGCCTGCTGGTCTTCATGGCGATCGTCCTGCTCGGCCGCTCGATGGGCTTCACGCTGAGCCTGGCCGGCTTCGCCGGGTTCATCGTCTCGCTCGGTGTCGCCGCCGACTCGTTCGTCATCTACTTCGAACGGCTCAAGGATGAGATCCACGAGGGTCGAAGTCCACGCAGTGCCGTGCCCCGCGCCTGGGTCCGGGCCCGCCGCACGATCATCTCGGCCAACTTCATCACGCTCATGGCCGCCGGGATCCTGTACTTCGTCTCGATCGGCTCGGTGAAGGGCTTCGCCTTCGCCCTGGGTGTGGCGACGATCCTCGACCTCGTGGTCGTGTTCCTGTTCCGTCACCCGATCATGACGCTCTTCGCCCGCAGCAAAGCATTCCTGTCACCGCGGGTCAGTGGCCTCGGCCGCGTGCTCGAGGGATCGAAAACCGACGCGGCGGCGCCGACCACCCGTCGTAACCGCCCGAAGGAGGCCTGACGATGGCTGGCAGCGGCAGGGGCCTAGCGGCCCGGCTTTACCGCGGTGAGGCCGACGTCGACATCGTCGGCCGCCGGAAACTGTGGTTCACGGTCGCCGGCATCGCGATCATCATCGCGATCGCGAGCATGTTCATCCGCGGCTTCTCGCTCGGCATCGAGTTCGAGGGCGGCAACCAGTACAACGTCCCCGTGAAGGTCGGCACCCTGACCGAGGTCGAGCAGGCGTTCACCGACGCCGGCGTCTCGGTCAAGACCGGCCAGACCATGGGCGACACCCAGTACATCATCAAGACCGAGCTGATCACCGACGCCGCCCGGCAGACCCAGATCAAGGACGCCGTCGCCAAGCGCTTCGACATCACTCCGGAGCAGATCAGCGACAGCGCGGTGAGCACCTCGTGGGGCGGCCAGGTCACCAACAAGGCGGCCCTGAGCCTCGCGATCTTCCTCGCCGCGGTGCTGGTCTACCTCATCGCCCGGTTCGAGTGGCGGATGGCCGTTGCCGCGGTCGCCTCACTGCTGCTGGACCTGGCGCTGACCGCCGGCGTCTACTCGCTGGTCGGCTTCGAGGTCACCCCGTCGACGGTCATCGGCTTCCTGACGATCCTCGGTTTCGCCCTGTACGACGTCGTCGTGGTGTTCGACAAGGTCCAGGAGAACACCCGCGGGATCACGGGCTCGAGCACGACGACCTACCCCGAGGCGGCCAACCTCGCCGTCAACCAGACTCTGATGCGCTCCATCAACACCGGCCTGGTGGCGCTGCTGCCGGTCGGCGGCCTGCTCTTCATCGGAGCCGGCCTGCTGGGTGCCGGCACGCTGAAGGACCTCGGTCTGGTGCTGTTCATCGGTATGGGCGTCGCGGTCTACTCGTCGATCTTCTTCGCCACCCCGGTGCTCGCGGAGCTCAAGAGCCGCGAGCCGCGCCTGCAGCAGCACTCCAACCGGGTCAAGGGCAAGCGGGCGGCGCAGGCCAAAGAGGCGGCCGCGCGGGCGGCCAACCCGGCCCGCGACAGCGACGGGGTGCCGGTCGGCGGCCCGGCGAAGGCGGCCGAGCGCTCGGAGCTGGCCGGTGCGGCCCCGCGGCCGGGGGCCCGCCCGTCGGCCCGGCCCGGCCAGGGCAAGCGCCCGCGCGCCGGTGGCCGGCCCGGTGCCGGTGGCCGGAGGTAGTCGATCAGCTGTCAAAATGACGGGCGCCGCGATCAACGCGGCGCCCGTTCGTTTGTGTGAGGAGCGTTGGTGGAGATCGCCGAGCTGGTCGCGAGCAAGGTCCTGGACGTGCTGGACTTCCCGAAGCCGGGAGTGCTGTTCAAAGACCTGATGCCGCTGTTCGCCGACGGGCCGGCGTTCGCGGCCGCCATCGACGCGATCATCGCCGAGCACGGGGCGGAGCGCTTCGACGTCGTGGCCGGCATCGAGGCCCGCGGGTTCGTGATCGCCGCCGCGGTCGCCTATGCCACGGGCAAGGGTGTCGTGCCCGTGCGGAAGGCCGGCAAGCTGCCCCGCAAGACGGTGGCCGCGACCTACGCCCTGGAGTACGGCGAGGCGACCCTCGAGGTGCACGCCGACGCGTTCATCGCGGGGGAGCGGGTCCTGGTCGTGGACGACGTGCTTGCTACGGGGGGTACCGCCGCCGCCACGCTCGGTTTGGTGGAGCGGGCCGGGGGCACGGTGAGCGGCTTCAGCGTGCTTCTGGAGCTGGGGTTCCTGGAGGGGCGCGCGAAGCTGGCGGGACGCCCGGTTCATGCCCTCTTGACCGTCTGACAGCTGGTTTCCTGACGTTTCCAGGCCTCTGCGCTGACGAGCATTGTCGTGTGGGGCGGGTAAGCTTGCGGTTCGGAAACGTAGTCGGCGATGAGGAGCGGCCGGTGACCGGCGACATCGCACCCCCCATTGAGGGTACGGTCGACCACGTGCAGGATGAGCCGCAGGACGCCCGCGACACAGCCCCGCCGGAGACGGCGGAGGCGGGTGGCGTGGTGCTGCAGTTCCCGACGCCGCCGGGCACGCCCCAGCGCCGCGCGTCCGACCAGCCGTCCCAGCGCCGCACGCCCGAGGAGATCCTCGGCGAGGACACCGAGGACCTGACGGACGCCGCCGGCGGGGTCACCGGGGCCGTGGCCGGGTTCGTCGGGTCCGCGCCCACCGGCCGGCGCGTGCGGGCCCGCCTGGCCCGGTTCAACGCGCCCTGGCAGAGCCCCTCGCTCAGCGAGGTCCTCGAGCCGCTGATGGCCCAGCACAAGGCCAGCCACCCGAAGGCCGACATGCGGCTCCTGCAGCGGGCCTACGACATGGCGGAGCACTTCCACAAGGGGCAATACCGCAAGTCCGGCGACCCCTACATCACGCACCCGCTCGCCGTCGCCACCATCCTCGCCGACCTGGGCATGGACACCACCACGCTGGTGGCCGCCCTGCTGCACGACACCATCGAGGACACCGAATACACCATCGAGCGCATGCAGGTCGACTTCGGCGGCGAGGTCACGCTGCTCGTCGACGGCGTCACCAAGCTCGACAAGGTCAAGCTCGGCGACGCGGCCAAGGCCGAGACGATCCGCAAGATGGTCGTGGCGATGGCCAAGGACCCGCGGGTCCTGGTGATCAAGCTGGCCGACCGGCTGCACAACATGCGCACCCTGACCTTCCTGCCGCGGCCCAAGCAGGAGCAGAAGGCCAAGGAGACCCTGGAGATCCTGGCCCCGCTCGCGCACCGGCTCGGCATGAACACGATCAAGTGGGAGCTGGAGGACCTGGCGTTCCGCACGCTGTTCCCCAAGCGCTTCGACGAGATCAGCCGGCTGATCGCCGAGCACACCCCGCAGCGCGACTCGCTGCTGCGCAGCGTGACCCAGAAGGTCGCCAACGACCTGAAGACCTCGAAGATCAAGTCAGAGGTCACCGGGCGGCCGAAGCACCTCTACTCCGTCTACCAGAAGATGATCGTCCGGGGCCGCGACTTCGGTGACATCTACGACCTGGTCGGCGTGCGCATCCTGGTCGACACCGTCCGCGACTGCTACGCGGCCCTCGGCGTGATCCACGCGAACTGGCAGCCCGTGCCCGGCCGGTTCAAGGACTACATCGCCATGCCGAAGTTCAACATGTACCAGTCGCTGCACACGACGGTCATCGGACCCACCGGCAAGCCCGTCGAGCTGCAGATCCGCACCTACGCCATGCACCGCACGGCGGAGTACGGCATCGCGGCGCACTGGCGTTACAAGGAGACGAAGAACGCCACCATCGCCGGGCCGCCCGCGCACATCGACGAGATGACCTGGCTGCGGCAGCTGCTCGACTGGCAGCGGGAGGCGAGCGACCCGAGCGAGTTCCTCGACGCGCTCCGCTTCGACCTGTCCAGCCAGGAGGTCTACGTCTTCACGCCGAAGGGCGACGTGATCGCGCTGCCCACCGGCTCGACCCCGGTCGACTTCGCCTACGCCGTGCACACCGAGGTCGGTCACAAGTGCATCGGCGCCCGGGTCAACGGCAAGCTGGTCCCGCTGGAGAGCACGCTGTCCAACGGCGACGTCATCGAGATCTTCACGTCGAAGTCGGAGACGGCCGGCCCCACCCAGGACTGGCTCGGCTTCGTCAAGAGCCCCCGGGCCCGGACCAAGATCCGGCAGTACTTCAACAAGGAGCGCCGCGAGGAGGCGATCGAGGCCGGCAAGGAGGCGATCGTCAAGGCCATGCGCAAGCAGGGCCTGCCGCTGCAGCGCCTGCTGACCTCCGAGTCGCTCATGACCATCGCGCGCGAGCTGCACCTGGCCGACGTGGCCGCGCTGTATGCCGCGGTCGGCGACGGCCAGACCTCGGCCCAGTCGATCGTCCAACGCCTGGTGCAGGGCTACGGCGGCGAGGAGGGCGCGGTCGAGGACATCGCCGAGACCGCCATCCCGACCCGCCCGGCCCGCCCCCGCACCGCCGCCAGCGACCCCGGCGTCGAGGTCCTCGGCGTCGACGACGTCTGGATCAAGCTCGCCCGCTGCTGCACCCCGGTCCCCGGCGACGCCGTCTTCGGCTTCGTCACCCGCTCCGGCGGCGTCTCCGTCCACCGCGACGACTGCGCCAACGCGGCCGACCTCAAGGAGCAGCCGGAGCGCGTCCTGGAGGTCAGCTGGAAGCCGACCAGCGCCTCGACGTTCCTGGTCGCCATCCAGGTGGAGGCCCTGGACCGGCACAAACTCCTGGCCGACGTCACCCGGGTCCTGTCCGACGAGAAGGTCAACATCCTCTCGGCCACGGTGACGACGACCCGCGACCGGGTGGCGATCAGCCGGTTCAGCTTCGAGATGGCCGACCCGAAGCACCTCAACCACCTGCTGGCCGCCGTCCGCCGCATCGACGGCGTCTACGACGCCTACCGCGTCACCTCCGGCGCCTGACCGACCCGCCGGCCGAGGCACGGCCACGCCTCCGCACCGGCGGCGGGTGCGCGCGGCCGGGTGCGGGTCGAGCCGTTGCTGGTGGTGCGAAAAGGCCGCCCACCGGTGTGGTGGGCGGCCCTTCGAGCTCGCGGTGTCCCGGGTTACGGGGTGGGTGAGCTCATCGTCAGGGACTTGATGCGCACCTCGGTCTTCGGCTTGCCGTCGCTCGGCCCGGTGGACGGGTCCGCGGCCGGGGCCGAGGCGTCCGGGATGACGCCGGCGTCGGCGACCTTCTTGATCAGGTCAAGACCCTCGGTGACCCGGCCGATGACCGTGTAGTTGGCGTCCAGCTGGGCGATGTCCTTGTACACGATGAAGAACTGGCTGCCGGTCGAGGCCGGCTGGCCCGTGTTGGCCATGGCGACCACGCCCGCGCCGTAGGCCGGGCGCTTGCCCGTCGGCAGGTTCTCCTCCGCGTAGCGGTAGGAGGGGCCGCCGAAGCCGGTGCCGGAGGGGTCACCGCACTGCAGGACGTAGATGCTCTGCACCACGAGTCGGTGGCAGACGCTGTCGTTGAAGAAGTTCTTGCTGGCCAGATAGGTGAAACTTTCCGCGGTGCACGGGGCGTGGGCGGTGTCGACCTCGATCTTGACCGTGCCGACACTGGTGTCGAGGGTCATCGTCTGGGTGCCCGTGCGGGCCTCGCCGGAGGCCGGCGGCATGCCCACGTCCTTGGTGTTCTTCGCGGTCTCCGGGTCCGGCGACGCGCTGGCGCTCGGGTCGACCAGCGGCAGCCAGGTGCACTTGGTCGGGGTGGCCGAGGCGGACGGGTCGGCGGAGGCCTTGTCCTTGTCGTCGCCGCTGGTCACCGCGATGACCACCCACGCGGCCGCGAGCACCACGATCAGGGCGCCCGCTCCGGCGGCGATGATCGTGTTCCTACGGCGACGGCCGCGGGACTGCTCGGCCCGGTCGGCCATCTCCCGCTCCAGCCGCGCACGCGCGGCGGCGCGCTGACGGTCCCGGTTGGTGCTCACGGTTGGTACTCCTTGCTCAACAGGGATGGATTGGGAGTGTTACGAGTTGCTCGGGGCGCTGCTGGCGGCGGAGGGGGCCGCCGAGGCGGGCACGGACGCGCTCGTCGACGGGACGGGCTCGGGCTCCGCCGCCGGGTCGGTGTCGGTGACGGTCAGCGAGCTGATCTTCACCTCCTCCTTCGGCTTGCCGCCGCCGGGCGACGGGTCCAGGGAGCCGTCGTTGCCGGCCGCTCCGATCTTCGTCAGCACGTCGAGGCCGCCCGTGATGGTGCCGAAGATCGTGAAGTTGGGCGGGAGCTGCACGTCCTTGAAGACCAGGAAGAACTGGCTGCCGTTGGTGTTGGCGCCGGAGTTGGCCATGGCGAGGGTGCCGGCCGGGTAGAGCGCGCTCGACGCGGGCGGTGCGGCCGAGGGGTCGGCGGAGGCGCTCGGGTCGGCCGACGGGGCCGCCGCGGTGGGCAGGTTCTCGTCCGGGAACCGGTACTGCGGGCCGCCGCTGCCGGTGCCCGACGGGTCGCCGCACTGCAGCAGCGAGTCGGTCGCGCGGTGGCAGGTGGTGTTGTCGAAGAACTTCTTGCCCGCCAGGTAGGTGTAGCTGTTGACGGTGCACGGCGCCTTGCTCGGGTCGAGCTTCGCCGTCACCTTGCCCTGGCCCAGCGTGATCGTCATCGTCTTCACGCCGTTCTTGACGATGTCGCGGGACGGCGGCTTGCCGACGTCCACCAGGCCGGTGGCCGCGTCCGCACTCGTGTAGGCACACTCGTCGGCCTTCGCCGGAGCGGGAGAGAAGCCGCCGGTCTTCCAGATCACGACCACGACCAGCAATGCGAGCACCACGGCACTGCCGATGCCCGCCTGCCACTGACGGCGGCGCCGCGCCGCGGCCGCCCTCCGGGCAATCTGCCGCTCGGTCTTGGCCCGCGCCAGAGCGCGCTGCCGAGTCTTACTGGAAGCCACCTGTGCTCCCCTCCAGGAAAAAACATTTGGGTGCCATGTCACACGCCCGCCAGAGTGTACGGGTAGAACCCGGAATGCGGGTCGCCGCCCGGTCACGGTTCGCTGTGGCTGACCTCCGGATAGGGTCTAGCAGGATATTGGCAGGACATCGACAGGGAGGAACGCCGTGCTGGTTGCCGGGTTCCCCGCCGAGGCGTTCGGGACCAACTGCTTCGTCGTGGCCCCCGGGCCGGGCGAGCAGTGCGTGGTCATCGACCCGGGCATCGGGGTGACGGACCGCTTGGACGAGGTGCTCGCCGAGCATCGTCTCCAGCCCGCGGCGGTGCTGCTGACGCATGGTCACCTCGACCATACGTTCTCGGTGACGCCGGTCTGCGGCGCCCGCGGCATCACCGCATACATCCACCCCGACGACGCCGAGATGCTGGCCGACCCGGCCAAAGGACTCAGCACCGACCTCACCGCGCTGTTCGGCGGGCGGCTGGAGTGGAGCGAGCCGGAGGACGTGGCGCCGCTGGAGGACGGCCTGGTGCTGAAGATCGCCGGGCTGGAGCTCCTCGTCGACCACGCGCCCGGCCACACTCGCGGCTCCGTGATGTTCCGGAGCCCTGAGCTCTGTTTCTCGGGCGATGTGCTCTTCAAGGACTCGATCGGCCGCACCGACCTGCCCGGCGGCAGCCTCGAGCAGATGATGGCGAGCCTGCGGGACAAGGTGCTGACGCTGCCGGACGAGATGGTCGTGCTGCCCGGGCACGGCCCCGAGACGACCATCGGCCGCGAGCGGGCCCGCAACCCTTATCTCCGTGAGGCGCTCGAGGCGCCGCGTAAAGGCTGGTAGACACCCATGACCCGACCTACGCCGCTGTCCGGCTTCCCGGAGTGGCTCCCCGCGCAGCGCGTCGCCGAGCAGCAGGTGCTCGACCGGCTGCGCCGCACCTTCGAGCTCTACGGTTTCGCGTCCCTGGAGACCCGGGCGGTCGAGCCCCTCGACCAGCTCCTGCGCAAGGGCGAGACCTCGAAGGAGGTGTACACCCTGCGGCGGCTCCAGGCCCAAGAGGGTGAGGAGGAGCAGAGCCTGGGGTTGCACTTCGATCTGACCGTTCCGTTCGCCCGTTACGTGCTGGAAAATGCCGGTAAGTTGCAGTTCCCCTTCCGGCGGTACCAGATCCAGAAGGTGTGGCGGGGCGAGAAGCCGCAGGCCGGTCGCTATCGCGAGTTCCTGCAGGCCGACATCGACATCGTCGACCGGGACACCCTCCCGCCCCACTATGAGGCCGAGATCCCCCTGGTCATCGGCGACGCGCTGCGCTCGCTGCCGATTCCGCCGGTCAAGATCATGGTGAACAACCGCAAGCTCTGCGAGGGGTTCTACCGCGGTCTCGGCCTGGAGGATCCCGAGGAAATCCTTAGAATAGTCGACAAACTGGACAAGATCGGCCCGAACGCCGTCGCGCAGCTCATCGTGGCCGCCGGCGGGTCCGAGGCCCAGGCCAAGGACTGCCTCGCCCTCGCCGAGATCCGGTCCCAGGACGCGTCCTTCGCCGACGCCGTCCGGGCGCTCGGCGTCGAGCACCCGCTGCTGGAGGAGGGCGTCGCCGAGCTCACCGCGGTCGTGGAGACGGCCCGGGAGCACAGCCCGGGCCTGGTCGAGGCCACCCTGAAGATCGCTCGCGGGCTCGACTACTACACCGGCACCGTCTACGAGACCGAGCTCGTCGGCTACGAGCAGTACGGCTCCATCTGCTCCGGCGGCCGCTACGACAACCTCGCCAGCGCCGGCAAGGACGTCTTCCCCGGCGTCGGCATCTCCATCGGCGTCTCCCGCCTGCTCGGCCTGCTCTTCGAGGCCGGTGCGCTGAGCGTCAGCCGGCCCACCCCGACCGCGGTGCTCGTCGCGCTGTGGAGCGAAGAGGAGCGGGCGGCCAGCAACCGCATCGCCGCCGCTCTGCGCAGCCGCGGGATCGCCACCGAGGTGGCCCCCGTCCCGGCCAAGCTGGGCAAGCAGATCCGCTACGCGGAGCGCCGCGGGATCCCCTACGTCTGGTTCCCGGCCAGCGCCTCGGCCGAGGGCGGCGACCAGGTCAAGGACATCCGCTCCGGCGACCAGGGGCCCGCGTCCAGCGAAGAGTGGATCCCCCCGGCCGAGGACATGGCGCCGCGGCTGCAGTGAAAGAATGGGCCGTCTTGCGTAGTTCGCCGAAGGAGACCCCGTGATCCGATCCCATCAGTCCGGCTCCCTGCGGGACGCCGACACCGGAACGACCGTGACGCTGGCCGGCTGGGTGGCCCGCCGCCGCGACCACGGCGGGGTCATCTTCGTCGACCTGCGCGACGCCTCCGGCGTGGTCCAGGTGGTGTTCCGCGAGGAGATGCAGGCCGCGCACGCGCTGCGCAACGAGTACTGCGTGCTCGTCACCGGCGAGGTGCGGGCCCGGCCGGCCGGCAACGAGAACCCCGACCTGCCCACCGGCGCGGTCGAGGTCGTCGCGACCAGCCTCGAGGTGCTCTCCGAGGCCGCGCCGCTGCCGCTGCCGATCGACGACGGCGAGGCCGCCAGCGACGACGTGCGCTACCGCTACCGCTATCTCGACCTGCGCCGCGCCGGCCCGCACAAGGCGATGAAGCTGCGCAGCCGGGCCAATCAGATCGCCCGCAACCTGCTCGCCGACCGCGACTTCGTCGAGGTCGAGACGCCGACCCTGACCCGGTCCACGCCGGAGGGCGCCCGCGACTTCCTGGTGCCCGTCCGGCTGCAGCCCGGCACCTGGTATGCGCTGCCCCAGTCGCCGCAGCTGTTCAAGCAGCTGCTGATGGTCGGCGGCCTGGAGCGGTATTACCAGATCGCCCGCTGCTACCGCGACGAAGGCTTCCGGGCCGACCGCCAGCCGGAGTTCACCCAGCTCGACATCGAGATGTCGTTCGTCACCCAGGACGACATCATCGAGCTCGGCGAGGCGATCGTCCGCTCGCTCTGGTCCGACCTGGCCGGGCACGAGATCGTCGGTGCCATCCCGCACCTGACCTGGCACGAGGCCCTGGCCCGCTACGGCTCCGACAAGCCCGACCTGCGTTACTCCGTCGAGCTGACCGAGCTGACCGAATACCTGCGCGGCACCGAGTTCCGGGTCTTCGCCGGCGCGATCGACGCGGGCGGCTACGTCGGCGCGGTCGTGATGCCCGGCGGCGCCGCGCAGACCCGCAAGGAGCTCGACGGCTGGCAGGACTGGGCCAAGGCGCGTGGCGCGAAGGGCCTGGCCTACGTGGTCCTGGACGCCTCCACCGGCGAGGCCCGCGGCCCCGTGGCCAAGAACCTGTCCGAGTCGCACCTGGCCGGCCTGGCCGACTTCGTCGGGGCCAAGCCCGGCGACGCCGTCTTCTTCGCCGCCTCGACCGAGCGGCGCGAGGCCCAGGAGCTGCTCGGCGCGGCCCGCGTCGAGATCGCCAAGCGGGCCAAGCTGATCGACGAGAATGCCTGGGCGTTCTGCTGGATCGTCGACGCGCCGATGTTCGAGCCGACCGACCCCGAGGCCGGCGGCACCGGCGGCGGGGCCAA
Organism: Dactylosporangium sp. NPDC051541; assembly: GCF_044454505.1. Classification (NCBI taxonomy): domain Bacteria; kingdom Bacillati; phylum Actinomycetota; class Actinomycetes; order Micromonosporales; family Micromonosporaceae; genus Dactylosporangium; species Dactylosporangium sp. NPDC051541. Next base: position 120,546 of record NZ_JBITDU010000009.1, on the reverse strand, counting down.
GGGCTGGACCGCGGTGCACCACCCGTTCACCTCGCCCAACCGGGAGTGGATCGAGAAGTTCGAGGAGTCCCCGGGCGAGGCCCTGGCCTACGCCTACGACATCGTCTGCAACGGCAACGAGATCGGCGGCGGCTCCGTCCGTATCCACCGCGGCGACGTGCAGCGGCGGGTCTTCGACATCCTCGGCATCACGCCCGACGACGCCGCCGACAAGTTCGGCTTCCTGCTCGAGGCGTTCAAGTACGGCCCGCCCCCGCACGCGGGCATCGCCTTCGGCTGGGACCGCATCTGCATGCTGCTGGCCGGGGCCGACTCGATCCGCGAGGTCATCGCGTTCCCGAAGACCGGTGGCGGCTACGACCCGCTGACCGGCGCGCCCACGCCGATCACCAAGGAGCAGCGGGCCGAGGCCGGCGTCGACGCCAAGCCGAAGGCCGCCGCGCCCGCGACGGCGACGGCGACGGACCAGGTTCCGGTCGAGAAGTCGAAGTAAGTTACCGACCTGTAGGGTCGGGGGCCGTGGACGGCTTGTTCGAGGTTCAACCAACCGGTGACGGCGACGTATCCCCAGCTGGGAGCGGCGCCGTCACCGGCGGCTTCACCGATGTGGCGGCGGACGCACCCCTCGCGGTGCGGATGCGCCCGGCCACGCTCGACGAGCTCGTCGGCCAGCAGCACCTGCTCGCCCCCGGCGCCCCGCTGCGCCAGCTCGTCGGCGGCGCCTCGCCGATGTCGGTGATCCTCTGGGGCCCGCCCGGCTCCGGCAAGACCACCATCGCCCACCTCGTCGCCGGGGCCACCGACCGCAACTTCGTCGCCCTCTCGGCCCTGTCGGCCGGCGTCAAGGACGTCCGCGCGGTCATCGACACGGCCCGCAAGGAGCGCCGCCGCGGCGGCCCGCCGACCGTGCTGTTCATCGACGAGGTCCACCGCTTCAGCAAGACCCAGCAGGACTCGCTGCTGGCCGCCGTCGAGGACCGCACGGTGACGCTGCTCGCGGCTACCACCGAGAACCCCTACTTCTCGGTCATTTCGCCACTGCTCTCGCGCTGTGTCCTGCTCACCCTGCAGCCGCTCACCGACGACGACGTGCGCACCCTCCTGCGCCGGGCGGTCACCGACGCCCGCGGGCTGGACGGCGCCGTGGTTCTCGAAGCCGATGCCGAAGCTCATCTGGTACGGCTGGCCGGTGGCGACGTCCGCAAAGCGCTCACGGCCCTGGAGGCGGCCGCGGGCGCCGCGATCGCGCAGGACATCCCCAGCGTCGACCTGGCCACCGCCGAGAAGGCCGTCGACGTGGCCGCCCTGCGCTACGACCGCGACGGCGACGAGCACTACGACGTGGTCAGCGCCTTCATCAAGAGCATCCGCGGCTCCGACGTCGACGCCGCCCTGCACTACCTGGCCCGCATGATCAGCGCGGGGGAGGACGCCCGGTTCATCGCCCGCCGCATGGTCATCTCGGCCAGCGAGGACATCGGCCTGGCCGACCCGACCGCGCTGCCGATCGCGACGGCCGCCGCCCACGCCGTGGAGTACGTCGGCCTCCCCGAGGTCCAGATCGTCCTGGCCCAGGCCGTTATTCATCTCGCGCTCGCCCCGAAGTCCAATGCGGTGGTAGCCGCGATCGGCGCCGCGATGCAGGATGTGCGAGCGGGACACGGTGGTGCAGTTCCTGCGCATTTACGCGATTCGCACTACAAGGGGGCGAGCCGGGTCGGGCACGGCAAGGGGTACAAGTACCCTCACGACGACCCCCGGGGTGTAGTTCACCAGCAGTACGCCCCGGAAGGGGTCAGCGACCGGGAGTACTACCGCCCGACGGGCCATGGCGCAGAGCGCGCGGTGGCGGAACGATTGCCGAAACTGCGGCGTATCGTGCGTGGGACTGGGGCGTCTGGGACCCACGGGGCGGGTGACGCTTCGGAACCGACCAGCAGCACGGAGGAGCGGCACCGGTGACGGACGAGGCCAAGAAGCGGCGCGGCCGCGGCAAGGCCGGCCCCGGCCCGTCCGCGGACGCCGAGCTCGGCTGGCTGGCCGAGCTCCGCAGCGCCGGCAGTGACCAGGCCGACGAGTTCGCCGGTTCTTCATCCTCGACCGCCCCCGCGGACGTACTCGACGGAGTGAATCCCCGCCGACCGGTCCCGCCCCAGTCCCGCGGCGGCGACCAGCCCCCCAACACCCGGACCCGCGCCGGCCGCGGCCGCCCGGCGGGCGAACCCGCAGCCCCGCCGGCCTTCGTGCCACCACCGGACGGCCCCACCACCGAGGCGATGCCGACCTGGCGCCCCCCGCGCGACGTTTTGCGCGAGGCCACCGATCCCCGCACGGCACCACCGCCGTCCGCGGCCGCGTCACCTGCGTCACCACCACCCATGGCACCACCACCCATGGCACCGCCACCCACGGCGCCCCCGTCCGCACCGCCGAAACCGGACGCGACCGAGGTCTGGCGCCTGCCCCGCGACGCCGCCCGCGAGTCCACCTCCGGCTCCCGCCCGGCCGCGCCGCCCGACCAGTGGCGCGAGTCGCCGTCGGGGTCCCGCCCGGCCGCCCCCGGCGAGCAGCGGCGCGAGTCCCAGTCGGGGTCCCGTCCGGCGGCCCCGGCCGAGTCGTGGCGTGAATCCCCGTCGGGCTCGCGTCCCGCCGGTCGGCCGGGGGAGAACAACGAACCGTGGGGTGACTCGCCGCCCGGTCCCGGCGCGGACTCGGACCGCGGACATCACGACACCGGCCGGCACGAGTCGCGGAGCCGCCGGACCGCCCGCGAGATGGCCGCCTCGTGGGAAGCTACCGCCGCGGCGACCCTGGGACCCGCCGCACCACCGCCACCGCCGGCCGGGTTCGCGCCGCCGGGTGCTTCGCCGCCGCCGCGATCCCGCCGGTCGGACGTTGCACGGACCACCGCCCAGCCACCCGCCGGTTCGATGCCGCCGGCCGGTTCGCCGCCGCCCGGGTCGCGCCGGTCGGACGGTTCGCAGCCGGGCGGTCAGCCGCCGGCCGGGTCCATGCCGCCGGCCGTGTCCGCGCCGCAAGCCAGGTCCACGCCGCCCGCCGATGCACCGCCGTTCGCCCCGCCGCCGGGCGATGGGCCGCCGTTCGCCGCGCCGCCGGGTGACGCGCCGCAGGCCCGCGGCGGTCGTCGGCGTGCGCGGGATGCCGAGTTCGAGTCGCCTACGGGGAGCCGCCGGGCCTCGCACGCCATGCCTGAGCCACGTCAGGGTGAGAGCGAGTCGCGCACCGGCGGCCGCCCGGCCGATCCCGGTCGCGGCGGGCGGCGGCACGCGGCCGAACCCGACGAGCCCGGCGCGTTCCAGGCCCTCCAGAATCCGCAGGGGGCACAGGGCCCTCAAGCCTCCGGTCCCCGTATGCCGGACACGCGTGGCAACGACCCGCGCACCGGCGACGTTCGCGGTGGTGAGCCGCGGACCGGTGACGTTCGCGGTGGCGAGCCGCGCACTGGTGATGTTCGCGGCGGTGAGCCGCGCACCGGCGATGTTCGCGGCGGTGGGCCGCGGCATGGTGGGCCCGGCGATGGGCGTGGGCCCGGGCGCGGTTCGCAGGGTGGGTCCGGTGGACGTGGTGGGCAAGGGCGGCCCGGGGGGTCCGGCGGACCTAACGGACCCGGTGGTGGACCGGGGCGGGCGGGACCGTTCGGGAACGGGCGGGCGCCCGGGGGGCAGTTCCAAGGGGACGGGCCGCCGGCCAAGCCGTTCGTGGACCTGGCGCGGTTCGATCCCAACCCGGTGACGTTCCGGGGACAGGCCAGTTCGCCGGCGGCGGTGGTGGACTGGGAGGGCCAGACCCAGATCGCGCCGTTCGGGCTGCTGCAGCGGGCTCAGGTCAAACGGGTCCGGCAGCTGCGATACGCGACCATCATCTTTCTGGTGCTGGCCGTCATCGGCGCGCCGGCCGCGTTCTTCGTCATCCGGGAACTGTCGCGGGACCCCGTGTTCGCGGAGCTCGACGAATTGAACCTGCCGGAGTGGGCGGCGCGGAATCCGACCGACGGTGCCGTCGGCAGCCGGTGGTGCATCAATGAGTGCCGGTCGCGGCAGCGCACGTGGGAGTCGGCGCGGGGGCCGGACGAGACCAACCGGGCGTTCGTCGGGAAGCTGCGCGACGCCGGATGGGTCGAGTGGGACATTCCGGACTGTCAGGCCGAGGGCGTGGACGGGATCGAGACCTGCTGGCAGCGCGACGAGTATGTGCTGGACCTGTGGGTCCGGGCGGCCGTCTGCGATGTGAAGGGGGCGCGGCCGACGATCAGCCCGGCGCCGCCCGCGGGGAAGACCCCGACGGCCAAGGCGTCCGCGAAAGCGCCGTCCGCGGCCCCCTCGGAAGGGGACGCGAACGGCGCACCGACCACGATCTGTCCGCTCGCGGTTACGACCATCAAAGTTTTCAACCGCATAAGTTACGACCCCGGCGGCGGTGGGCAACCGGGCCCGTGACAAGAACGCGCGAGTGAACGCGCAGAAGTGCGCCGGTCGAAGCGCGGCAATGCATCACGGAGGGTAGGGTTCCTCCGTTGGAATCACGCATTCATGCGGGTTGAGGAGGCTTGGCGTGACCGTGTCCCTGGGCGGTATTGCGGCGCTGGTGGCGTCGGGTGGGTTCTTCGTGCTCGTGCTCGTGCTGGCGGTGCCGATTCTGCGCGTGCGCAAGACGATCGACGCGGCCACCGGCGCACTGCAGGACGCCGCGCATCAGACCACGCCCATGCTGGAGCGGGTCAACACCACCATCGACAATGTGAACGTTGCCCTGACGCAGGTCCACACGACGCTGGACGGGGTCAACATGCAGCTCGCGCGGATCGACACCATCACGGAAAACGTGTCGCATGTCAGCGCGAACGTTGCGAACCTGTCAACGGTGGTCAGCGCGGCCGCGGCGAACCCGTTGGTGAAGGTGGCCGCGTTCGGCTACGGCGTGCGCAAGGCCGCGGCCAACCGGCGCAGTGCCGCCGACGAGGCCGAGGTCCGCGAGCAGATCAAGCAGCGGCGCAAGCGCACCTGATCACAGCACCATCTACAGGCAGTACCACCGGAAAAACGAGATAGGGAAGGGTTGAGCCATGCGGCGTCTGCTGTGGCTCGGTATCGGGCTGGCCGTCGGAGCACTGGTGGTCCGGGCGGTGACCAAGAAGGCTCAGGCCTTCACCCCGCAGGGCCTCGCCGCGTCGGCGCGTGACTCGGCCGCAGGGATCGCCGCCGGAGTGCGCAACTTCGTCGACGACGTGCGTGGCGGCATGGCCGAGCGTGAAGCCGAGATCCAGGCGGCGTTCGCCGACCACCTGACCCTTGACGAAGATCTGTACCCGGAAGGCCGGCAGCACGGATGAGAACCGCCGAGATCAAGCGACGCTTCCTCAGCCACTTCGAGGCGAACGGGCACACCGTCGTCCCCTCGGCCCCGCTGCCGGCCATCGCCGACCCCAACCTGCTGTTCATCAACGCCGGCATGGTCCAGTTCGTGCCGTTCTTCCTGGGCCAGCGCACCCCGCCCTACTCGCGGGCCGCGAGCGTGCAGAAGTGCATCCGCACGCCCGACATCGACGAGGTCGGCAAGACCAGCCGGCACGGCACGTTCTTCCAGATGAACGGCAACTTCAGCTTCGGCGACTACTTCAAGGAAGACGCCATCCGGCTGGCCTGGCAGCTGTCGACCAAGCCGGTCACCGAGGGCGGCTTCGGGCTGGACCCGGAGCGGATCTGGGCCACCGTCTACCTCGACGACGACGAGGCCATCGGCATCTGGAAGCGCACCGGCCTGCCGGCCGAGCGGATCGTGCGCCGCGGCAAGAAGGACAACTTCTGGTCGATGGGCATCCCCGGCCCGGCCGGACCGTGCTCGGAGCTCTACTACGACCGCGGCGACGCCTACGGCAAGGCCGGCGGCCCGGAGGTCGACGAGGACCGCTACCTGGAGTACTGGAACCTCGTCTTCATGCAGCACGAGATCACCAACGTGCGGTCGAAGGAAGTCTTCGACATCGTCGGTGACCTGCCGAACAAGAACATCGACACCGGCATGGGCCTGGAGCGGATCGCCTCCCTGCTGCAGGGCGTCGACAACCTCTACGAGATCGACGAGGTCAAGCCGATCCTGGCCAAGGCGGCCGAACTCACCGGGAAGCACTACGGCCAGGCCGTCTCGCACATCGCCGCCGAGTCGCACCCCGACGACGTGCGGCTGCGCGTCATCGCCGACCACGTGCGCACCGCGCTGATGGTCATCTCCGACGGCGTCATCCCGTCCAACGAGGGCCGCGGGTACGTGCTGCGCCGGATCCTGCGCCGCGCGATCCGCTCGATGCGCCTGCTCGGCTGGCAGGAGGGCCCGGCGCTGCCGCTGCTGCTGCCGATCGCCCGCGACTGCATGGCCCCGTCATACCCCGAGGTCGCCGAGGAGTACGACCGGATCTCGCAGTACGCCTACGGCGAGGAGGAGCGCTTCCTGCAGACCCTCAACGCCGGCACCACGATCCTCGACCAGGCCATCACCGAGACGAAGTCGTCGAAGCGGCAGCAGCTCGCCGGGGACAAGGCGTTCCAGCTGCACGACACCTACGGCTTCCCGATCGACCTGACCCTGGAGATCGCGGCCGAGCAGGGCCTCGAGGTCGACCAGGACGGCTTCCGCCGGCTCATGGCCGAGCAGCGGGCCAACGCCAAGGCCGACGCCCAGGCCCGCAAGACCGGCCACGCCGACCTGTCCGCCTACCGCGCCGCGCTGGAGGAGGGCGGCCCGGTCGAGTTCACCGGCTACCGCGAGACCGTCCGTGAGTCCCGGGTCCGGTCGCTGCTCGGCGCCAAGGTCGCGGGGGAGGGCGACGAGGTCTCACTGGTCCTCGACGCGACCCCGTTCTACGCCGAGAGCGGCGGCCAGCTCGCCGACTCCGGCTTCATCACGCTCGGCGGCGGCAAGGTCGAGGTCCTCGACGTCCAGTCCCCGCTGCCCGGCCTGATCGTGCACCGGGCCAGGGTCGTGGCCGGCGAGGTCCACCCCGGCGACACCGCGTTCGCCGAGATCGACATCGACCGCCGCCGCGCGGTCTCCCGGGCCCACACCGCGACCCACCTGATCCACCAGACGATGCGCAACTTCCTCGGCGAGTCGGCGACCCAGGCGGGCTCGCTCAACGCCCCGGGCCGCCTGCGCTTCGACTTCAACACCCCGGGCGCCGTCCCGGCCAGCGTCCTGCACGACGTGGAGCAGCAGGTCAACGAGGTCCTCCTGCGCGACCTGCTGGTCCACGCCTTCATCACCACGCAGGAAGAGGCCCGCAAGATCGGCGCCATGGCCCTCTTCGGCGAGAAGTACGGCGACGAGGTCCGCGTCGTCGAGGTCGGCGACTACGCCCGCGAACTGTGCGGCGGCACGCACGTCGAGCGGTCCGCCCAGCTCGGCCTGGTGAAGATCCTCTCGGAGGCGTCGGTCGGCTCCGGTGTCCGCCGGGTCGAGGCCCTCGTCGGCCTGGACGCGTTCAGCCACCTGGCCCGCGAGCACGTGCTCGTGTCCCGCCTGGCCGAGCTCTTCCGCGTCCCCGGCGACCAGGTCGCCGACCGCGTCGAGCAGACCGTCGCCCAGCTCCGCGACGCCGAGCGGGAGCTGGAGAAGCTGCGCACCCAGGTCGTCCTGGCCGGCGCCGGCGCCCTGGCCGAGGGGGCCCGCGACGTGCACGGCATCGCGTTCGTCGGCACCGAGGCCCCGGAGGGCACGTCGGCCAACGAGGTGCGCACCCTGGTCCAGGAGATCCGCGGCCGCATCCCGGCCGACCGCCCGGCCGTCGTCGCCGTGACGTCCCGCGCGGGCGGCAAGGCGTCACTGGTCGTGGCCGTCAACGCGGCCGGCAAGGACCGCGGCCTGAAGGCCGGCGACCTGGTGAAGGGCGCCCTGTCCGGACGCGGCGGCGGCAACGCCGACCTGGCCCAGGGCGGCGGCGTCCCGGCCGCCGAAGCCCCGAACCTGCTGACCGCAGTGGAAAAAGCGCTGTAAAGCGGCTTGCTCGGGTCCGCGTCACCTGCGGACCGCCGCTCCCGCCAGACAACGGGGCCGGGGCCCAGCATTCGCTGGCCCTGGCCCCTTCCGGGTCCGCGGTGCGTCAACGCGATAAGTCGGCCGCGGTGCGTCAACGCGATAAGTCGGCCGCGGTGCGTCAACGCGATAAGTCGGCCGCGGTGCGTCAACGCGATAAGTCGGGCGCGGTGCGTCAACGCGATAAGTCGGGCGCTGCGCGCCCGAGACTTATCGGACATTTCACGAAATTGCAGTATCTCGCAACGGTCGTGACTTCCTCGAAATCCGGAAAGTCCGGCATAGTCCACGACTGGGCGACAAGCGGGGCGATCGGTGTGTCGGACCGTGACGGGGTGCGCACGGGGCGGAAAACCCCGTGCGGACAACGGTTTAAGTGCGCCTTAGGTCTCGCTTGCGGGGCACACTCGGAAGCCGGGGGTAGCGCGCCGAAGTGCTCGAAGCGGTTATCGTGCGCTTGTGGAGCAATGGACCCGGGGACGACGCCTCGGCATCGACGTGGGGTCGGTGCGCGTCGGCGTGGCCGCCTGTGATCCTGACGGCATCCTCGCCAGCCCGGTGGCCACCGTGGCGCGCGACCAGAAGCCGGAGCCGGACCGGGTCCCGTCCGACATCGTGGAAATTCTGCGGTACGCCGGTGAGTACGAGGCCGTGGAGCTCGTCGTCGGCCTGCCCATCAACCTGGCCGGGCAAGAGGGGCCGGCGGCCGCTTCGATCAGGCAATACGCGAACCGGCTGGCCGAGCTGGCGGCACCCGTGCCCGTCGTGCTGACGGACGAGAGGATGTCGACCGCGGCGGCAACCCGTAGGCTGTCCGAGCGCGGCGTCCGAGGCAGACGCCAGCGCGCGGTCGTCGACCAGGCGGCCGCCGTGGAGATCCTGCAGCGCTGGCTCGACGCCAGACGCGCCGGAGCGGTTCGTGGCTGAGCGCCCAGGAGGCTGAGTACAGATGTCCGAGCTGGATCTCGGGTGGGAAGACGAGGAGCGGCCGCGCCACCACGGGCGGCGCCGCGCCACCTCCGCGCAGGCCAAGAAGAAAAAGAAGGGCCGCGGCGGGCGTACCTTCCTCGCCTTCTTCCTGATCCTGGCGGTCTTCGGGTGCCTCGGTCTCGGCGTCTACGTCGGCATCGACAGGATCAAGGGCCTCTTCGACGCCCCCGACTACAACGGCGGCGGCACCGGTGAGGTGACGGTCGAGATCCTGCAGGGCCAGCTGGCCGCGCAGATCGGCGAGACGCTGCAGCAGAAGGACGTCGTCAAGAGCGCCAAGGCGTTCGTCGAGGCGGCCAAGAACGACGACCGCAGCCGCAAGCTGCAGCCGGGCTTCTACAACCTGCGCAAGCAGATGAAGGCCACCTCCGCCCTGTCGCTGCTGCTCGACCCGAAGAGCCGGCTGGTCAACAAGGTCACCCTCCCCGAAGGGCTGACCTGGCAGGAGACGTTCAAGAAGCTCGAGGAGGTCACGAAGATCCCCTACGCGGACTTCGAGACCGCGGCCAAGGACCCGAAGGCGCTCGGCGTCGGCGACGTCTGGTACACGCGCAAGGACGGCAAGCCGCGCGACCCCGGCATCGAGGGCTTCCTGTTCCCGGCCACCTACGACCTCCCGCCCAACGTCGACGCGACCGCCATCCTGAAGCTCATCGTGGCCCGGTTCAACCAGGAGATCGAGAAGATCGGCTTCCTCGACACGGTCCCGAGCGCGATGAACATCTCGCCCTACGAGGCGCTCGTCGCCTCCTCGATCGCGCAGGTCGAGGGCCTCGACAAGGACCAGCCCGGCATCGTGCGGGTGCTCTACAACCGGGTCTACAGCGGCAAGTTCCCGTGCAACTGCCTGCAGGTCGACAGCACGGTCAACTACTACCTGAAGATCACGAACAAGGGCGCCAAGCCGTCGACGGAGCTGCTCAACTCCGAGATCCACAACAAGAACAACCCGTACAACACGCACGACTTCCCGGGGATGCCGCGCGGCCCGATCAGCAACCCGGGCTCCAGCGCCCTGTCCGCGGCCATGAACCCGCCGCCGAGCGACTACTACTACTTCCTGGCCTACGACACGCAGGGCAATACCAAGTACGCGAAGACGTACAAGGAATTCCAGGCACTCTGGGACCAGGCCCAGAAGAACGGCGTGAAGTAGTTGCGGGCAGCTGTGCTCGGATCGCCGGTGAGCCACTCGCGCTCGCCGGCGATCCACCGTGCCGGCTACGTCGCGGCCGGGCTGGAAGGCTGGGATTACACCGCGATCGAGTGCGATGAGGAAGGGCTGGCCGGGCTGGTCGGGTCGCTCGGGCCGGAGTGGGCCGGGCTCTCGCTGACCATGCCGCTCAAGGAGGTCGCGCTCGCGGTCGCGAGCCTCGTCGACCCGTTCGCGGCGGCGATCGGCGCGGCCAACACGCTGGTGCGGCGTCCATACGGCTGGCACGCGTACAACACCGACGCCCCGGGCATGGTCCGCGCCCTGCTCGAGGCCGGCGTCCGCCGCACGCCGCGGCTGGCCCTGCTCGGCGCCGGCGGCACGGCCCGGGCGGCGATCGCGGCCGCCGCCAGCCTCGCCGCCGACGTCACCGTCTACACCCGCCGCCCCGAGGCCGCCGAGGAGCTGCGCCCGGTCGCGGAGGCCCTCGACGTGGAGCTGACCGCGGCCCCGTGGTCGGCGGCGGCGGAGGCCACCGGCGCCCCGGTCGTGATCTCCACCGTGCCGAAGGGCGCCGCCGACCACCTGGCCACGGCCGACTTCTCGGGCCGGCCGGTGGTCTTCGACGCGATCTACGACCCGTGGCCGACCCCGCTCGCGGCCGCCGCCCGGCACGCCGGCTGCCCGATCGTGTCCGGCCTCGATCTGCTGCTGTGGCAGGCGGTCGACCAGTTCGAGCTGTTCACCTCGGTCAAGGCCCCGGTCGCGGCGATGCGGGCGGCCCTGGCCTGACCACCAGAAGGTGGGATGTCCGCGGCCCGGGCAAACCCGGAGCAAGAGCCGCGTGACAAACTTGCGGGCGTGCTGCGCTGGTTGACTGCTGGGGAATCGCATGGCCCGGCGCTCGTCGCGATCCTGGAGGGCGTGCCCGCCGGGGTCGAGGTGACGAGCGCGTCCGTGGCGGCTGAGCTGGCCCGTCGACGTCTCGGCTACGGCCGGGGCGCGCGGATGGCGTTCGAGCAGGACGTCGTCGAGTTCATCGGCGGGCTCCGGCACGGGCTCACGCTCGGCAGCCCGGTCGCGATCCGGGTCGCCAACAGCGAGTGGCCCAAGTGGGAGACGGTCATGGCGGCCGACCCGGTCGACCCCGAGCTCCTCGCCGCCCAGGCCCGCAACGCCCCGCTGACCCGGCCCCGGCCCGGGCACGCGGACCTGGCGGGCATGCAGAAGTACGGCCACACGGACGCCCGCCCGATCCTCGAGCGCGCCAGTGCCCGCGAGACCGCGGCCCGGGTCGCCGTCGGCACGGTCGCCAAGGCCCTGCTGCGCCAGGCCCTGGGCGTGGAGATCGTCTCGCACGTCATCGAGCTCGGCTCGGTCGCGGCCAAGCCCGGCCTGCTGCCCACCCCCGACGACTTCGAGCGCATCGACGCCGACCCGCTGCGCTGCCTCGACCCGGACGCGAGCGCCCGCATGGTCGAGGAGGTCGACGCGGCCAAGAAGGATGCCGACACGCTCGGGGGGATCGTCGAGGTGCTGGCATACCACGTGCCACCGGGGCTCGGCAGCCACGTGCAGTGGGACCGCAAGCTCGACGCCCGGCTCGCGACCGCGCTCATGTCGATCCAGGCCATCAAGGGCGTGGAGATCGGCGACGCGTTCACCCAGGCCCGCTCCCGCGGCTCCGTCGCCCACGACGAGATCATCAACACCCCCGAGGGCGTCCGGCGCATCACCGACCGGGCCGGTGGCCTGGAGGGTGGCATGACGACCGGCGAGCCGCTGCGCGTGCGGGCCGCGATGAAGCCGATCTCGTCGCTCAACCGGGCCCTGCAGACCGTCGACGTCACCACCGGCGAGGCGGCCACGGCGATCAACCAGCGCTCCGACGTGTGCGCCGTGCCCGCGGCCGCGGTCGTGGCCGAGTCGATGGTCGCGCTGGTGCTGGCCGAGGCCGCGCTGGAGAAGTTCGGCGGCGATTCGGTCGTCGAGATCCGTCGCAACCTCACCGGCTACCTCGAGAACCTGGTGATCCGGTGAGCCCGCGGGCCGTGCTCGTCGGAGCCCCCGGCGCCGGCAAGACCACCGTCGGCCAGCTCCTCGCCGAGCACCTGGGCGTGCCGTTCCTGGACGCCGACACGGTGATCGAGGCCGAGGCCGGCAAGCCCATCCCGGAGATCTTCTTCGACGAGGGCGAGGAGCACTTCCGGGCCCTGGAGCGGGCGACGATCGCCGCCACGCTGGAGCGGTTCGACGGCGTGTTCGCCCTCGGTGGCGGGGCCGTCCTGGCCGAGGAGACCCGCAAGGCCCTCGCCGGGCACGCGGTGGTCTACCTGGAGGTCGGGTTCGCCGACGCCCTGTCCCGGGTCGGTCTCGGCGCCGGCCGCCCGCTGCTGGCGATCAACCCGCGGGCCACGCTCAAGCACCTGCTCGACCAGCGCCGCCCCATGTACGAGGAGGTCGCGACCGTGACCGTGGCCACCGACGGCCGCACGCCGGACGAGATCGCCGCGCAGGTGGCGGCCGCGCTATGACGGTCGTCGACGTCTCCGGATACGCCGTTCAGATCGGGCGCGGTGCCAGCGACGGTGTCGCCGACCTGGTCAAGGGGGCCGCGCAGGTCGCGGTGATCTTCGCGGCGCCCGTCCGCGGGCACGCTGAGCGGGTCGAGGCGGCGCTGACCGCGGCCGGCGCGAAGGTGCTGCCGATCGAGGTGCCCGACGCCGAGGCCGGCAAGGACATCGCCGTCGCGGCCCGGTGCTGGGACGAGCTCGGCGCGGCCGCGTTCACCCGCTCGGACGCGGTCGTGGGCGTCGGCGGCGGCGCGGTCACCGACCTGGCCGGCTTCGTGGCCGCGTGCTGGCTGCGGGGGGTGCGGGTGGTGACGGTACCCACCAGTCTGCTCGGCATGGTCGACGCCGCGGTCGGGGGCAAGACCGGCATCAACACGGCCGCCGGCAAGAACCTGGTCGGCGCGTTCTATCCGCCCGCCGGGGTCCTGTGCGACCTGGCCGCGCTCGACACGCTGGCCGCCGATGACCTGCTTGCGGGCATGGCCGAGATCGTGAAGTGCGGGTTCATCGCCGACCCGGTGATCCTGGACCTGATCGAGGCGGACCCCGCTCGCGCGCTGGACCCGGCGAGCCCCGTGCTGGCCGAGCTGATCGAGCGGTCGGTCGCCGTCAAGGCGCACGTGGTGTCGCAGGACCTGCGCGAGAGCAAGCTGCGCGAGATCCTGAACTACGGCCATACGCTCGGGCACGCCATCGAGCGGCGCGAGCAGTACCGGTGGAAGCACGGCCACGCGATCAGCGTCGGCCTCGTCTACGCGGCCGAGCTGGGGCGCCTCGCCGGCCGCCTGTCCGACTCGGTGGCGGACCGGCACCGCGCGATCCTGGAGCGCCTGGGCCTGCCGACGGCCTACCCGGCGGCGGCGTGGCCGGAGCTGCACGCGGCGATGCGGGTCGACAAGAAGGCCCGCGGCGCGCTGCTGCGCTTCGTGGTGCTCGACGGCCTGGCGCGGCCCGGCACGCTGGAGGGTCCGTCGGACGCCGTCCTGGAGCAGGCATACGCGTCGGTCGCGAGCTGACCGAGCGGTTTGTCGCTTTCCACGCCATGCGCAAAAGTCAGCTGGTCGCCGCCGCGGCGGCCAGCTGCGGCGCCGCGACCGGCGGGCGCATGCGGAGGTAGAGCAGCCCGGCCACGGTGCCGACGCTGGCGGCCACCACGGCGGCCGGGAACGCCGGAGCGCCCGTCGGGAGCAGGAACAGCGACAGGCCGACCGAGCCCCACACCGCGGCCGGCGGGATGCGGCGCAGGCCGGCGGCCATCGGGATGAAGGCCCACAGCAGGTACCACGGGTGGACCACCGGGCCGAGCAGGATGATCGAGCTCAGGGCCAGGCCGAGGCCGGCGACCGGGTTGGGGGCCCGCAGCAGGGCCCAGCCGGCCAGCAGGCAGCCGGCGATCGCGGCCGCCGTGCGGATGATCTGCATCGGCTCCGGCCAGCCCAGGGCGTCCAGGAGGAAGCCGACGTCGGTGCTGAAAGAGAGGCCGTTGCGGACCGAGGTCGGGGTGCGCATGGCGCTGATCCAGCCGATGCTCAGGCCCGAGGCCAGCTGCAGGCCGACGGCGGAGGCGGCCGCGGCCGCGCCGATGCGCAGCCAGGCGCGGGGGCAGAGGACCAGGATGGTGAGCAGGGCCAGGGCGGCCGGGGCCTTGATCAGGGCGGCCGCGGCGATCAGGGCGGCACCGAGGGCCGGGCGGTTGCGGACGGCGGCGTAGAGACCGGCGGCCATCAGGCCGACCATGATGGCGTCGTTGTGCATGCCGGCGACGAAGTGCAGCAGCAGCAGCGGGTTGAGGGCGCCGAACCACAGGGCGCGCTGCGCGGGGACGCCGAAGCGGGCGGCCAGGCCGGGCAGGCACAGCACGATCAGAGCCACGCCGACCAGGGCGATCAGGCGGAAGGCCAGGACACCCCACATCATGTGCGGCCCTGTGACGTTGACCACGGCCGAGGCCGCGCGCAGGAACAGCGGGCCGTAGGGGGCGGGCGTGTGCTGCCAGATGAGCGGGACCTCGGCGGCGAACTGACCACCGAGCGCGGAGGGGCCGAACTTGTAGGCGTCCAGGCCCTCGTGCACCATCGCACCCTGCGCCAGGTAGCTGTACACGTCCTGGCTGAACATCGGCGGGACGAAGACGAGTGGGCCGGCCCAGCACAGCAGGGTGCGGACGAGATCGGCGGTGGTCTGCTCCTCCAGTGTCCGCCGCAGCCGCAGCCAGGCCCCGCAGAGCAGGGCGACACCGACGTAGGCGACCGCGATCGCGACCAGCGGCAGGGAGCGTAACTCCCGCACGACCGGCCATGTGCCCAGGTCATCGCCGGTTTTGGGAAGCGCCCCGGCGGCCAGGCCGCCCACCGCGATGGCGACGGATCCGGCGAAGCCCAGGGTACGGTTGAGGAGGTCCGGTCTTCCCACCCGGGCACGCTGGCAGAGCCACGTGTCCTGCGGACGAACGAAGTATGAACGGAAGACGATGCTCGCAGTACACTGCGTCGCGCGATTTGGGGCCTCCCGGTAGACTTCACCGGGCATTTTTTCCCGACGCTGTGGGTGGGTCGTGTCAACCGGACAACCCGCCGACGGCGGGATCTCATTCTCCCGGTCTGCAGGCCGCGAGCGACGAAAGTGACGTCAATACACATGGCATCCACGAACGACCTGAAGAACGGCCTGGTGCTCAACCTCGACGGCGACCTGTGGACCGTCGTGGAGTTCCAGCATGTCAAGCCGGGCAAGGGCGGCGCGTTCGTGCGGACCACCCTGAAGAACGTCCTGTCCGGCAAGGTGGTCGACCGCACGTTCAACGCCGGGACCAAGGTCGAAACCGCCACGGTCGACAAGCGCACGATGCAGTACCTCTACGCCGACGGTGACGACTTCGTGTTCATGGACCTGGACACCTACGACCAGATCACGGTCCCCGGCGGTGTCGTCGGCGAGGCGAGCAAGTTCCTGCTCCCCGAGGCCCAGGTCATCGTGGCCACGCACGAGGACGCGCCGCTGTATGTCGAGCTGCCGACCTCGGTGATCCTGGAGATCACCTACACCGAGCCGGGCCTGCAGGGCGACCGTTCGACCGGCGGCACCAAGCCGGCGACCGTCGAGACCGGCGCGACCGTCAACGTGCCGCTGTTCATCTCGACCGGCGAGAAGATCAAGGTCGACACCCGCGACAGCCGTTACCTGGGCCGGGCGTGACTTCAGGGGACTACAGCGACGGCACGGTCACCAACGTGTCGTCCGGCGGCTCGTTCCTGGGCGGCGACGTCACCGCCCAGATGACCGCCCGCCGCAAGGCCCGCAAGCGCGCGCTGGACGTGCTCTACCAGGCCGACCTGCGCAGCGAGCCGCGCGGGAAGGTGCTGGCCGCCTACGTGGCGAACCTCGAGGAGCCCAAGCCCGGCTACCTGCCGTACACGGTCCGGCTCGTCGAGGGGGTCGAGGACCACGCCGCCCGCATCGACGAGCTGCTGTCCAGCTACGCCGAGGGCTGGACGCTGGAGCGGATGCCGGTGGTCGACCGCAACCTGGCCCGCATCGCCGTCTACGAGCTGCTCTACAACGACGAGATCGACAACCCGGTGGCGATCACCGAGGCGGTGGAGCTGGCCGAGACGCTGTCGACCGACGACTCCCCGCGCTTCCTCAACGGCATCCTCGGGCGAATAGCCGACTACGCGACATGAAAAAGGGGCCACACCCACGCGGGTGCGGCCCCTTTTCACACAGCTCAACTCTGGAACAGGCTCCGCGGGTCGGTGACCAGCACGCCGTGCTCGTTCAGGCGCTCGACCAGGCCCGACGGCGAAGCGTCGTAGACGATCGCCAGGGCGCGGAGGTCGTCCGCACGGATCGACAGCACGCGGCCGTTGTAGTCGCCCCGCTGCTGCTGGATGGCCCGGGCGTAGCGGGCGACATACGCGAGGTCCTCGGCGCCGGCGTCGTAGAGGCGCTCCAGGTCGAGGACGATCTTGTTGGTGGGCTCGTGGCGGACGCCACTGCCCTCGGGCAGCAGCTCGGCGACGGGCACGCGGTAGAACTCGGCCAGCTCCGCCAGGCGAGAGACGGTGACGGCACGGTCGCCACGCTCATACGACCCGACGACGACGGCCTTCCAGCGCCCGGCCGACTTCTCCTCGACACCCTGCAGAGACAGCCCCTGCTGCTGTCGGATGGAGCGCAGGCGAGCACCAAGAGACTTGGCGTACTCAGACGGCATACGGACACTCCCAGTCACTGGCCTGAGGGGTTTCCCCAGCGATCGCTACGGAGCGTGACCGTAACTGGCGGGCGACGCGTGGTCAAGTCTCTGAGACCCTTCCGTTGCCCTGGTCAGGGCGGTTGTTAGGGTAGTTGACGTTCGACGTCCTTTAACGACCCGTCCGGTGAGGCGGGGAAGGGGGTCTGGTTTTGTCGTCCCCGACAACCGGCACTGAGCTGGGTAAAACCATCCTAACGGCGGCAGATGTCGCCCGTGTGGTGGACCGGATTGCCCATCAGATTCTGGAAAAGACGTCCGGCGCGGCCGAAACGGTGCTGCTGGGCATACCTACCCGCGGCGTTCCGCTGGCCCGCCGCCTAGCTGCCCGGATCGCGGCATTCGAGGGTCTTGACATCCCCGTGGGTGTGTTGGACATCACGCTGTACCGGGACGATCTGCGACTGCACGCGACGCGTGCTGTGGGTCACACCGAGATCCCTCCGGGCGGCCTCGACGGGCGTCGCGTGATCCTGGTCGACGACGTCCTCTTCTCCGGCCGGACCGTCCGGGCCGCGCTCGACGCGCTCAAGGACCTCGGCCGGCCCCGCGCCGTGCAACTGGCCGTCCTGGTCGACCGCGGCCACCGCGAACTGCCGATCCGGGCCGACTACGTCGGCAAGAACATCCCGACCGCGATGGACGAGAGCGTGCGGGTGCTGATCGCCGAGACCGACGGCAGCGACAGCGTGGTCATCAAGAGCAAGGGGGACCGGGCATGATCAAGCACCTGCTGAGCGCGGCCGACCTCGACGCGGCCACCGCCACCCGGGTCCTCGACACGGCGCAGGAGATGGCCGGCCTGGCCGCCCGCGAGGTGAAGAAGCTGCCGACGCTGCGCGGCCGCACCGTCGTGAACCTGTTCTACGAGGACTCCACCCGCACCCGGATCTCGTTCGAGGCCGCGGCCAAGCGCCTGTCGGCCGACGTCATCAACTTCTCGGCCAAGGGCTCCAGCGTCTCCAAGGGCGAAAGTCTCAAGGACACCGCCCTGACGCTGCAGGCGATGGGCGCCGACGCCGTCGTGATCCGCCACCCGGCCAGCGGGGCCCCGCACCGGCTCGCCAACTGGGTCGAGGGCAGCGTGGTCAACGCCGGCGACGGCACCCACGAGCACCCGACGCAGGCGCTGCTGGACGCCTACACCATGCGCAGCCGCCTCGGCCGCCTCGCCGGGCTCAACGTCGTCATCGTCGGCGACGTGCTGCACTCCCGGGTTGCCCGCTCCAACGTGCAGCTGCTGCACACGCTCGGGGCCAAGGTGACGCTCGTCGCGCCGCCGACCCTGCTGCCGGTCGGTGTGCAGGCGTGGCCGGCCGCCACCTCCTACGACCTCGACGCGGTGGTGCCCGACGCCGACGTGGTCATGATGCTGCGGGTGCAGCGGGAGCGGATGAACCAGGCGTACTTCCCGTCCGAGCGCGAGTACAGCCGCCGCTACGGCTTCGACGTGCCCCGCATGCGCCGCCTGCCCGAGCACGCGATCGTCATGCACCCCGGCCCGATGAACCGCGGCATGGAGATCGCGCCCGAGGTGGCCGACTCGGCCCGCTCCACGATCGTCGAACAGGTCGCCAACGGTGTCTCCGTGCGGATGGCCGTCCTTTACCTGCTGCTGGGAGGCAAGTCGTGACGGTCATCACCGGCACACAGCTGGGCGACATTCATGTCGAAAATGGAAAAGTCGTAAATATTGACGAGAGCCACACGGGGGCACTCATCGCCCTCCCCGGCCTGGTCGACCTCCACACCCACCTGCGCGAGCCCGGACGTGAGGACGCCGAGACGGTCGAGTCCGGCTCGCGGGCGGCCGCCCTCGGCGGGTACACCGCGGTCTGCGCGATGGCCAACACCTCGCCGGTCGCCGACACCGCCGGCGTCGTCGAGCAGGTCTGGCGGCTCGGGCGCGAGGCCGGCCTGGTCGACGTCCAGCCGATCGGCGCCGTCACCGTCGGCCTGGCCGGCGAGCAGCTCGCCGAGCTCGGGGCGATGGCCGACTCCGCGGCCAGGGTCCGGGTCTTCTCCGACGACGGGCACTGCGTCCACGACCCCCGGCTCATGCGCCGCGCCCTGGAATACGTGAAGGCGTTCGACGGCGTGATCGCCCAGCACGCCGAGGAGCCGCGGCTGACCACCGGCGCGCAGATGAACGAGGGCGAGGTCGCGGCCCGGCTCGGGCTGACCGGCTGGCCGGCCGTCGCCGAGGAGGCGATCATCGCCCGGGACGTGCTGCTGGCCGGGCACGTCGGTGCGCGGCTGCACATCTGCCACGTCTCCACCGCCGGCAGCGTCGAGCTGATCCGCTGGGCCAAGTCCAAGGGCTGGCGGGTCACGGCCGAGGTCACGCCGCACCACCTGCTGCTCACCGAGGACCGGGCCACGCAGTACGACCCGGTCTTCAAGGTCAACCCACCGTTGCGCACCGAGGCCGACGTCCTGGCCCTGCGCGCGGGGCTGCTCGACGGCACGATCGACATCGTCGCCACCGACCACGCCCCGCACAGCGTCGAGGACAAGGAGTGCGAGTGGGCGTACGCCCGGCCCGGGATGCTGGGGCTGGAGACCGCGCTCGCCATCGTGGTGCAGACCATGGGCCCCAAGTGGGACCGCATCGCGGAGTGGATGTCGGCCGCTCCGGCGCGCATCGCCGGTTTGACCGGTCACGGCGGCGCCATCGAGGTCGGGCAGCCGGCCAACATCGCGATCTTCGACCCGAGCGTGCGCTGGACCGTCGACCCGACGGCGATGGCCAGCCGCTCCCGCAACACCCCTTACGCCGGAATGGAGCTGCGCGGCCGCATCGACGCGACCTACCTGCGCGGGGAGCCGACGGTGCAGAACGGAAAGGCGACACGGTGACACGCAAAGAAGCCTTGTTGGTACTGGAAGACGGCCGCACATTTCGCGGCGAGGCCTTCGGCGCCGTCGGCGAGACCTTCGGCGAGGCGGTCTTCAACACCGGTATGACCGGTTACCAGGAGACGCTGACCGACCCCAGCTACCACCGCCAGGTCGTCGTGCAGACCGCGCCGCAGATCGGCAACACCGGCATCAACGGCGAGGACGACGAGTCAGACCGGATCTGGGTCTCCGGCTACGTGCTGCGCGACCCGTCGCGGACCTACTCCAACTGGCGCGCCACCGGCAGCCTGCAGGACCGGCTCGCGGCCGAGGACATCGTCGGCATCAGCGGCATCGACACCCGTGCGCTCACCCGGCACCTGCGCGAGCGGGGGGCCATGCGGGTCGGCGTGTCAAGCGTCGAGGACGACCCCGAGGCCCTCCTCGAGCGCGTCCGGCAGCAGCCGGAGATGCTCGGCGCCGACCTCTCCGCGGAGGTGAGCACGCCGCGGCGCTACACCGTGGAAGCCCTCGGCGAGCACCGGCTGACGGTCGCGGCGATCGATCTGGGGATCAAGCGCAACGTGCCGCGCCGCCTCGCCGCCCGCGGTGTCACCACCCACGTGCTGCCGGCCGCGACGACCCTCGACGACATCAAGGCCCTCGGCGCCGACGCGGTCTTCTTCTCGCCCGGCCCCGGCGACCCGGCCACCGCGGACGACCCGGTCGACCTGGCCAAGGCCGTCATGGGGGCGAGGATCCCGCTGTTCGGCATCTGCTTCGGCAGCCAGATCCTGGGCCGCGCGCTCGGGTTCGGCACCTACAAGCTCGGCTACGGCCACCGCGGCATCAACCAGCCCGTGCTCGACCGCACCACCGGCAAGGTCGAGGTCACCAGCCACAACCACGGCTTCGCGGTCGAGGCGCCCCTCGACCGGAAGGTCGAGACCGAGTTCGGCGCCGTCGAGGTGAGCCACGTCTGCCTCAACGACAACGTGGTCGAGGGCCTGCGCTGCCTCGACACCCCGGCCTTCACCGTGCAGTACCACCCGGAGGCGGCAGCGGGGCCGCACGACGCGGATTACCTGTTCGATCGATTCGCGGAGCTGATGCAGCGTGCCTAAGCGCACCGATCTCCGGCACGTCCTCGTCATCGGCTCCGGGCCGATCGTCATCGGGCAGGCGTGCGAGTTCGACTACTCCGGCACCCAGGCCTGCCGCGTGCTGCGGGCCGAGGGGCTGCGGGTCAGCCTGGTCAACAGCAACCCGGCGACCATCATGACCGACCCCGAGTTCGCCGACGCGACCTACGTGGAGCCGATCACGCCCGAGTTCGTCGAGCAGGTGATCGCCAGGGAGCGCCCCGACGCGCTGCTGGCCACCCTCGGCGGGCAGACCGCGCTCAACACGGCCGTCGCGCTGCACGAGGCCGGGGTCCTGGAGAAGTACGGCGTCGAGCTCATCGGGGCCGACATCGACGCGATCCGCCGTGGCGAGGACCGCCAGCTGTTCAAGGACATCGTGGCGAAGGCCGGCGGGGAGACGCCCCGCTCGCGGGTCTGCCACTCGATGGACGAGGTCCACGCGACCGTCGCCGAGCTCGGGCTCCCGGTCGTCATCCGGCCCTCGTTCACCATGGGCGGCCTCGGCTCCGGCATGGCGCACAACGACGCCGACCTCGAGCGGCTGGCCGGCGGCGGCCTGGCCGCCTCCCCGGTGCACGAGGTGCTCATCGAGGAGAGCGTGCTCGGCTGGAAGGAGTACGAGCTCGAGCTCATGCGCGACAAGCGCGACAACGTCGTCGTCGTGTGCTCGATCGAGAACGTGGACGCCATGGGCGTGCACACCGGCGACTCGGTCACCGTCGCGCCGGCGATGACGCTCACCGACGTGGAGTACCAGAAACTCCGGGATCTTGGCATTGCCGTTCTTCGCGAGGTCGGCGTCGACACCGGCGGCTGCAACATCCAGTTCGCGGTCAACCCGGCCAACGGGCGCCTCGTCGTCATCGAGATGAACCCGCGGGTGTCGCGCTCCAGCGCTCTGGCGTCGAAGGCGACCGGCTTCCCGATCGCCAAGATCGCCGCGAAGCTCGCCATCGGCTACACCCTCGACGAGATCCCCAACGACATCACGCTCAAGACGCCGGCCGCCTTCGAGCCGTCGCTGGACTACGTCGTCGTGAAGATCCCGCGGTTCGCGTTCGAGAAGTTCCCGGGCGCCGACGCGGAGCTCACCACCACGATGAAGTCGGTGGGCGAGGCGATGTCGCTCGGCCGGACCTTCCAGGAGGCGCTGGGCAAGGCCATGCGCTCGATGGAGACGAAGGCCGCGGGCTTCTGGACGCTCCCCGACAAGGCCGGCGAGTCCGCCCTGGAAGCGCTCAAGATCCCGCACGACGGCCGGTTGTACACCGCGGAGCTCGCACTGCGCCAAGGGCACACGGTCGACGAGGTCGCCGCGGTGTCCGGCTACGACCCGTGGTTCGTCGACCAGCTCGCCGCCCTCGTGGACCTGCGGGCCGAGATCGTCGACGCGGCCGTGCTCGACCTGCCGCTGCTGCGCCGGGCGAAGCGGGCCGGGCTCTCGGACCGCCAGATCGCCGCCCTGCGCCCGGAGTTCGCGGGCGAGGACGGGGTGCGGTCGCTGCGCCACCGGCTCGGGCTGCGGCCGGTCTACAAGACCGTCGACACATGCGCCGCGGAGTTCGCGGCCGGCACGCCGTACCACTACAGCACCTACGAGGACGAGACCGAGGTCACCCCGTCCGACCGGCCCAAGGTGCTGATCCTCGGCTCCGGACCCAACCGCATCGGCCAGGGCATCGAGTTCGACTACTCGTGCGTGCACGCGGTCATGGCGCTGCG
Source organism: Dactylosporangium sp. NPDC051541 (assembly GCF_044454505.1). NCBI lineage: Bacteria > Bacillati > Actinomycetota > Actinomycetes > Micromonosporales > Micromonosporaceae > Dactylosporangium > Dactylosporangium sp. NPDC051541. Next base: position 97,821 of record NZ_JBITDU010000009.1, on the reverse strand, counting down.
GGCCAAGGGCTACGAGACCGTGATGGTCAACTGCAACCCGGAGACGGTGTCGACCGACTACGACACCGCCGACCGGCTGTACTTCGAGCCGCTCACCTTCGAGGACGTCCTGGAGGTCGTGCACGCCGAGGACAGCTCGGGCCGGGCCGCCGGCGGCCCCGGTGTCATCGGCGTCATCGTGCAGCTGGGCGGGCAGACCCCGCTGGGGCTCGCGGAGCGCCTCGAACAGGCCGGTGTGCCGATCGTGGGTACCTCACCGGCCGCCATCGACCTCGCCGAGGACCGGGGCCGCTTCGGCAAGCTGCTCACCGAGGCCGGCCTGCGCTCGCCCGACCACGGCACGGCGACCACGTTCCCGGAGGCCAAGCTGATCGCCGACGCGATCGGCTACCCGGTGCTGGTCCGCCCGTCCTACGTGCTCGGCGGCCGCGGCATGGAGATCGTCTACGACGAGCCGACGCTGCGCGACTACATCGGCCGGGCCACCGAGATCTCGCCGGCCCACCCGGTGCTGGTCGACCGGTTCCTCGACGACGCCATCGAGATCGACGTCGACGCGCTCTGCGACGCGACCGGCGAGGTGTACCTCGGCGGCGTCATGGAGCACATCGAGGAGGCCGGGGTCCACTCCGGCGACTCGTCCTGCGCGCTGCCGCCGATCACCCTGGCCGCGTCGCACCTGGCCGAGGTCCGCCGCTACACGGCCGCGATCGCCCGCGGGGTCGGGGTCCGGGGCCTGCTCAACGTCCAGTACGCGCTCAAGGACGACGTCCTCTACGTCCTCGAGGCCAACCCGCGGGCCTCGCGCACGGTGCCGTTCGTGTCGAAGGCGACCGCGGTGCCCCTCGCGAAGGCGGCCGCCCGCATCGCGCTCGGCGCCACGGTGGCCGAGCTGCGCGCGGAGGGGCTGCTGCCGGCCGAGGGCGACGGCGGGATGCTGCCGGACAACGCCCCGATCGCCGTCAAGGAGGCCGTCCTGCCGTTCAAGCGGTTCCGCACCGCCGAGGGCAAGGGCGTCGACAACCTGCTCGGCCCCGAGATGAAGTCGACCGGCGAGGTGATGGGCATCGACCCGTCCTTCGGGCACGCCTTCGCCAAGTCCCAGGCGGCCGCCTACGGCTCGCTGCCCACCTCCGGCACCGTGCTCGTCACCGTGGCCAACCGGGACAAGCGCGGGATCGTCTTCCCGGTCAAGCGCCTGGCCGACCTCGGCTTCGCGATCGTGGCCACCGCCGGGACGGGGGAGGTGCTGCGCCGCTACGGCGTCGCCTGCGAGATCGTGCCCAAGCACTTCGAGGAGGGCGCCGGGCGCAACGCCGTCGCGCTGATCGCGGCGGGCGACGTGGACCTGGTCATCAACACACCGCAGGGCTCCAGCGGGCGGCAGGACGGCTACGAGATCCGCAGTGCCGCCGTTGTCGCCGACATCCCGTGCATCACGACGCTGCCGGGTGCGGCGGCTGCGGTGATGGGGGTCGAGGCGCTCATCCGCGGCGAGATGACCGTGCGGCCGCTGCAGGAGCTGCACGCGGCGCTGAAGGAAGCACGGTGACCGGTCCGGAGCGCAGCGGAGGGCCGGGCCCCATGTCGACCACTGCACGTCGGCACCGGAGCCGGCGGAGGTGACGGCGTGACGTTCTACGAGAAGACGGTCCGCCCAGTCCTGTTCCGGCTGGGCGGCGGGGACGCCGAGTCGGTGCACGAGCGGACCCTGCGCGCCCTGGCGCGGCTGCCGCGGGCCCGGCGCCCGCACAGCCCGCCGGGCGCCCGCCGGACCGTGTTCGGGGTCGACTTCCCCAACCCGGTCGGGCTCGCCGCCGGCATGGACAAGGACGGCCGCGCGCTGGGAGCCTGGCCGCGGCTGGGCTTCGGCTTCGTCGAGGTCGGCACCGTCACCCGGCACCCACAGCCGGGCAACGAGCGGCCGCGGCTGTTCCGGCTGCCCGAGCACGAGGCGATCGTCAACCGGATGGGGTTCAACAACGCCGGCGCCGATGCTCTCGCGGCCCGGCTGCGGGCGCTCGGACCCCTGTGCGTGCCGCTGGGCATCAGCCTCGGCAAGAGCAAGATCACCCCGCTGACCGGGGCCGTCGAGGACTACGTGCACAGTTTCCGGCAGCTGTACGGCCTGGGCGCCTACTTCGCCGTGAACGTCAGCTCGCCCAACACGCCGGGCCTGCGCGAGCTGCAGGACAAGGCGCATCTCTCGGCCCTGCTCGGTGCCCTGCGCTCGGAGGCCCAGTCGCTCGGCGGCCCGGTGCCGATCCTGGTCAAGGTCGCGCCCGACCTGACCGACGCGGCCCTCGGCGACCTGCTCGACGTCTGCCTGGGCCTCGGGGTGGCCGGGCTCATCGCAACCAACACCACCGTCGAGCGCCCCGGGGTCACCACCGCCGAGGCCGGCGGGCTCAGCGGCCGGCCCCTGGCCGCGCGGGCCCTGGAGGTCGTGCGGTTCGTGGCCAAGGAGAGCGGCCTGCCGGTCATCGGCGTCGGCGGCATCACCCGCCCCGACGACGCGCAGCGGATGCTCGACGCCGGCGCCGCGCTGGTTCAGCTCTACACCGGATTCATCTACCGCGGCCCGGCGCTCGTCCGGGGTGCGGTCGCATCGACTAGGAGCACACTTTGATCGCGCAGGGTGTGACCGAGCCCTTCGGGGCCCGGCTGCGGGCCGCTATGGACACGCTGGGGCCGTTGTGCGTGGGGATCGACCCTCACCCCTCCATCCTGGCTTCCTGGGGCCTCTCCGACGATGTCAAGGGCCTGGAAGCGTTCAGTCGGACGGTGGGGGAGGCCCTGGCCGGACGGGTTGCGGCGATCAAGCCCCAGTCCGCCTTTTTTGAGCGTTTCGGCTCCAGGGGCATAGCCGTGCTTGAGTCGGTTATCCGACAGTTGAGCGGCTCCGGAAGTCTTGTAATTCTCGACGTCAAGCGGGGTGACATCGGTTCCACGGCGGCCGCGTACGCCGACGCGTACCTCGATCCGGCCTCGCCGCTCTGCGCCGACGCCGTCACCGTGAGTCCCTACCTCGGCTTCGGTGCTCTCGGCCCGATTGTCGGGAAAGCCCGGGAAAACGGCCTCGGCGCGTTCGTGCTGGCCCTCACCTCGAATCCCGAGGGCGCGGCCGTCCAGCGGGCCGTCGCGGCCGACGGGCGGACCGTCGCGCAGACCATCATCGACGAGATTTCCCAGGTCAACGCCGGTGTGAGCCCCATGGGCGACATCGGCGTGGTGGTCGGGGCGACCGTCGGACCGACCGGCCACAGGCTGATCGATCTCAATGGACCGATCCTCGCGCCGGGCCTCGGGGCCCAGGGCGGGAAGGCCGAGGATCTGCGCGCCGTATTCGGGAACGCGCTCGATCTCGTTCTCCCCTCGTGGTCCCGGGAAGTCCTCTCGGCGGGTCCGGATCAGGCCGCGTTGCGGGCCGCCGCGGACCGCGCGCGTGATTCCTGTGCGTCCGCAATTGCGGTCACTGCGTGATCACCGAATCTTCACAAGGCGTCGATCTTGTCTTCTGACGTTGCCGAAATGGCTTCTGACCGCTAGTTTTCCCGGCGCTAGACCATCAACACTTTTTTTCAAGGGACCTGAGGAGACCTGGTGCCGCTCCCGTCACTGAGCCCGGAACAGCGCGCGGCCGCTTTGGAAAAGGCGGCTGAGATCCGTAAGGCTCGCGCTGAGCTGAAGGAGCAACTCAAGCAGGGCAAGACGACGCTTGCCGCCGTGATCGACCGTGCGGAGTCCGACGATGTCGTCGGCAAGCTCAAGGTCTCGGCTGTGCTCCAGGCGATGCCCGGCATCGGCAAGATCCGGGCAACGCAGATCATGGAGAAGCTGAAGATCGCCGAGAGCCGCCGCCTGCGCGGCCTTGGTGACCAGCAGCGGAAGGCCCTGCTCGGGGAGTTCGCCGGCGGCAAGTGACGCCCCGGCGGTCCCCCCGGACCGGTTGCAAGAGTGAGATTTCGACGCGCCCGGACACCTGTCCGGGCGCGTCGGCGTCTCCGAAGGGCCTTTCGGGGCGGCCCGTTTCGTTTCAGCGGCTTCCGACCCGTCTGGTAAGGTCGTTAGGTTCGTGAGCTGTCAATACTGAAAGTGTTGAGGTTGTTTCGTGGCCGGAACCGTGGCAGACCCGCAGGGGATCACCAACCCGCCGATCGACGAGCTGCTCGAGAAGACGACGTCGAAGTACGCCCTGGTGATCTTCGCGGCGAAGCGTGCCCGTCAGGTCAATGCCTACTACAGCCAGCTGGGTGAGGGTCTCCTCGAGTACGTGGGCCCGCTGGTCGAGACCACGCCGCAGGAGAAGCCGCTCTCCATCGCCCTGCGCGAGATCAACAGCGGGCTCCTGACCGCCGAGCGCATCGAAGAAGTCGCCTGATCACATGTCCGACCAGCGCGCCGGGGAACGGCCTCGGGTCGTCCTCGGCGTCGCCGGCGGCATCGCCGCCTACAAGGCCTGTGAACTGCTGCGGCAGCTGACCGAGTCCGGTCACCGGGTGCGGGTCGTGCCGACCGCCGCCGCGCTCACGTTCGTCGGCGAGGCCACCTGGGCCGCGCTGTCCGGCCAGCCGGTCAGCACCGACGTCTGGACCGGCGCCCACGAGGTGCCGCACGTCCGCCTCGGCCGCGAGGCCGACCTCGTCGTCATCGCCCCGGCCACCGCCGACCTGCTGGCCAAGGCCGCGCACGGCCTGGCCGACGACCTGCTCACCAACACGCTGCTCACGGCCCGCTGCCCGGTGCTCTACGCCCCGGCCATGCACACCGAGATGTGGGAGCACCCCGCCACCCGGGCCAACGTGGCCACGCTGCGCGCCCGCGGCGCCGTCGTCCTCGAGCCCGCCGTCGGCCGCCTCACCGGCGCCGACACCGGCAAGGGGCGGCTGCCCGAGCCGGCCGAGATCTTCGCCGCCGCGACCCGGCTGCTCAGCCGGGGCGTCGCCGAACAGGACCTGGCCGGAAGGCATGTCGTCGTCACCGCCGGCGGGACCCGCGAGCCGATCGACCCGGTGCGGTTCATCGGCAACCGGTCGTCCGGCAAGCAGGGCTACGCCCTGGCCCGGGCCGCTGTCGCCCGGGGCGCCCGCGTGACGCTGATCGCGGCGAACGTCACACTGCCCGACCCGGCCGGGGCCGACGTCGTCCGGGTCGAGACCACCGAGCAGCTGCGGGTGGCCGTCGTCACCGCCGCGAAGGCGGCCGACGCCGTGGTCATGGCGGCCGCGCCGGCCGACTTCCGACCGGTCAACCGGTCCGCGACGAAGATCAAGAAGGTTGACGGCGCGGCACCGGTGCTGGAGCTGGCGACCAACCCCGACATCGCCGCCGAGCTGGGCGCGGCCAAGCCCGAGGGCCAGGTGCTGGTCGCGTTCGCGGCCGAGACCGCCGGCCTCGAGCAGGCCCTCGCCGCCGGTCAGGAGAAGCTGGTGCGCAAGCGGGCCGACCTGATCGTCGTCAACGAGGTCGGGGTGGACAAGACGTTCGGGGCGGAGCGCAACCAGGCCGTCATCCTCGGTGCCGACGGCACCCGCGACGACCTGCCCGACCTGCCCAAAGACGATCTCGCGGATAGGATTTGGGATCGTGTGATCGCCCGTTTTGCCTGATCGCCGAGGTGCTGCGCGCTAGGAAGCGTCCTAAAACCCGTCAGACCCTCGACCGGGCCGTGCGAGCAAGGTCGTACACTCTGGCGAAACTCATCATGTCGTCCGCCGCATCCCCCTGAGGAGCACCATTGGCACGCCGCCTGTTCACGTCGGAGTCGGTCACCGAAGGCCACCCGGACAAGATCGCCGATCAGATCAGTGACGGCGTTCTCGATGCGCTTCTCACCCAGGACGCGCGCAGCCGCGTGGCCGTCGAGACGCTCATCACCACCGGTCAGGTCCACGTGGCCGGTGAGGTGACCACCAGCGCCTACGCCGACATCGCCAAGATCGTCCGCGAGACGATCCTCGGCATCGGATACGACTCGTCCAAGAAGGGCTTCGACGGCGCCTCCTGCGGCGTGAGCGTGTCGATCGGTGCGCAGTCGCCCGACATCGCCCAGGGTGTCGACTCGGCCATCGAGGTGCGTGAGGGCAGCGGGGGCGGCGGCGACTCGCTCGACCTGCAGGGCGCCGGCGACCAGGGCATGATGTTCGGCTTCGCGTGCAGCGAGACGCCGGAGCTCATGCCGCTGCCGATCGCCCTGGCCCACCGCCTGGCCCGGCGGCTCTCCGCGGTGCGCAAGGACGGCACGATCCCCTACCTGCGCCCGGACGGCAAGACCCAGGTCACCATCGAGTACGACGGGCTCAAGCCGGTCCGCCTGCACACGGTGGTCGTCTCCAGCCAGCACGCACCTGACATCTCCCTGGACTCCCTGCTCACCCCGGACGTCCGCGAGCACGTCATCGCGCCCGAGCTGGAGAACCTGGGCCTGGAGACCGAGGGCTACCGGCTGCTGGTCAACCCGACCGGCCGCTTCGAGATCGGCGGCCCGATGGGCGACGCCGGCCTGACCGGCCGCAAGATCATCGTCGACACCTACGGCGGCTACGCCCGCCACGGCGGCGGCGCCTTCTCCGGCAAGGACCCGTCGAAGGTCGACCGCTCGGCCGCCTACGCGATGCGCTGGGTCGCCAAGAACGTCGTGGCCGCCGGCCTGGCCGAGCGCTGCGAGGTGCAGGTCGCCTACGCGATCGGCAAGGCCCACCCGGTCTCGCTGTTCGTGGAGACCTTCGGCACCGAGGTCGTCCCGGTCGAGCGGATCGAGAAGGCCATCAACGAGGTCTTCGACCTGCGCCCGGCCGCCATCATCCGCGACCTGGACCTGCTCAAGCCGGTCTACCAGCAGACGGCGGCCTACGGTCACTTCGGCCGCGAACTGCCCGGCTTCACGTGGGAGCAGGCCTCCCGCACGGCCGAGCTCAAGTCCGCCGCCGGCGCCTGACGCATTTTCGAAACTCTTCCGACGTTGGCCGATCAGCCCGGATCCCGGATTGATCGGCCATCGTCATTTCCGCCACCCGGCGATAATCCATCTGAGTCTATTCATTCACCTTCACGCCCTGAAGTCGTGCGCTCAACCGATCGATCCGAGCCTATTGAACCGGCACTGTTCCCGGAGTCGGATCTAAAGCCGCGGGCGGTCGCCGAGCGCATTGCCGGAAATGCCGGTGGCAAGGCCCGGGCGGCGCGCAAGGCGGCCCCGCCGAAACGCGCGGCCGCGGCATTGCCGATCGCCCGCGTGTGCGTCGACAGCCCGCTGCCGCACCTCGACCGCCCCTTCGACTACCAGGTCCCGGCCGAGGCGGCGGCGGCCGCCCAGCCCGGCACCCGGGTCAAGGTCCGCTTCTCCGGCCAGCTCATCGACGGCTTCGTGCTGGAGCGGGCGGCCGGCAGCGACCACGAGGGCAAGCTCTCGTTCCTGGACAAGGTGGTCTCACCCGAGCCCGTCCTCACGCCGCGGGTGGCGCGGCTGGCCCGGGAGGTCGCCGACCGCTACGCCGGCACCCTCTCCGACGTCCTGCGCCTGGCCATCCCGCCCCGGCACGCGCGGGCCGAGGCGGCACCACCGGCCGAGCCGCCGCCCCCGTTCACCGCCGCCGTCGACGGCTTGGCCTGGCACCGCTATGTCGCCGGGGCCGCATTGCTGCGCGCCCTCGCCGACGGCCGGGCGCCCCGCGCCGTCTGGACCGCGCTGCCCGGCGAGGACTGGCCGGCGCGCCTGGCCGCGGCCGCCGCCACCAGCCTCGCCGCCGGTCGCGGCGCCCTCATCGTGGTCGCCGACGCCCGGGACCTGGACCGGCTGGACGCCGCCCTGCTGCGGGTCCTCGGCGGGCCCGGGCATCACGTCGCCCTGTCGGCCGCGGCCGGGCCGTCCGAGCGATACAAGCGCTTCCTCGCCGTCGCCCGCGGGAGCGCCCGCATCGTGATCGGCACCCGGGCGGCCGCGTTCGCGCCGGTCGCCGACCTCGGTCTGGTCGCCATCTGGGACGACGGGGACGACCTGCACAGCGACCAGCGGGCACCGTATCCGCACGCGCGGCAGGTCCTGCTGGCCCGGGCCGAGCTCGAGCACTGCGCGGCGATCGTGGGGGGCTTCGGCCGTACCGCCGAGGCCCAGCAGTTGATCGAGACCGGATGGGCCATCGAAGTGGGCGCGACCCGCGAGGAGCTGCGGCGCTCGATGCCCCGGGTCGTGACCGTCGGCGAGCAGGAGCGCGCCCGCGACAACGCCCAGGCCGCCGCCGCGCGCCTGCCCACCCTCGCCTGGCGGGCCGCCCGGGACGCGTTGAACGCCGGCGCCCCCGTGCTGATCCAGGTCCCTCGGCGCGGCTACCTGCCGGCCGTCGCCTGCGCCGACTGCTTCACGCCGGCCCGGTGCGCGGTGTGCTCCGGCCCCCTCGCGCTGCCGGCCGCGCACGGCGTGCCGTCCTGCCGCTGGTGCGGCCGGCCCGCCGCCGACCACGCCTGCCCGCAGTGCGGCCGCCGGCGGCTTCGCGCGGCCGTCGTCGGGGCCCGCCGTACCGCCGAGGAGCTGGCCCGGGCGTTCCCGGACACGCCGGTGCGCACCTCGGGCCGCGACGGCATCCTCACGTCGGTGCCGGGCGAGGCCACGCTCGTCGTCTCCACCCCGGGCGCCGAGCCGCTGGCCGACGGCGGCTTCGGCGCGGTGCTGCTCCTCGACGCCTGGGCCTTCCTGACCCGGGCCGACCTGCGCGGCACCGAGGAGGCCCTGCGCCGCTGGTTCGCGGCCGCGGCCCTGGCCCGCCCGGGCGCGCCCGTCGTCGTGGTCGCCGACGGGGGACTGGTCGCCGTGCAGGCCCTGCTGCGCTTCGACCCGGCCTGGCTCGCCGCCCGCGAGCTCGCCGAGCGGCGCGAGCTGGGCTTCCCGCCGGCGGTGCGGATCGCGGCGCTGACCGGCCCGCCGGCCGCGGTCGCGGAACTGCTGTCGCTGGCCGAGCTGCCACCGGGGGCCGAGGTGCTCGGGCCGGTGCCGGCGGCCGAGGAGGGCCACGAGCGGATGCTGGTGCGCACGACCCGCTCGGCCGGCAAGGCCCTCGCCCTGGCGCTGAAGACCGCGGCCGGGGCCCGGTCAGTCCGAAAGGCCGCCGATCCGGTCAAGATCCAGGTCGACCCTCTCGATCTGCTGTAGCAGCGGCGGCGCCCCCGCCCGGTTGTCGATCTCCAGGTGCGGCACGGCCGGCGCCCGGTCCGGCGGGATCGCGGCCAGGAACTCCGCCCACCGGGCCAGCTTCTGCCCGTCGCGGTGCGAGCCCCGCTCCAGCAGCCGCTGCCGCAGGGTCTGCGGGTCGGAGCGGACCCACACCAGCGTCACCAGATCACCGCCGAGCGCCGACACGAACGCCGACCACCGGGCCGGGTCCGAGATCTGCCCGGTGAACGGCCCCGACAGCAGGACCGGGCAGCCGTGGGAGCGGATCTCCCGGGCCGTCGCGGCCAGCCCCGAGTATTCGTGGACCTTGATGTTCGCGTCGTACCAGGGGCCCTCCCGCTCGCCCGGCGGGCGGCCGGACGCCTCCAGGGTCGCGGCCACGAAGTCGCCGTAGACGGTGTCCTTGTCCAGCAGCGCCGGGGTGGGGGAGAGCAGCCGGAGCAGCAGGTTGGCCACCGTCGACTTGCCGGCTCCAGGCGGCCCGGCCACCACCCATACCGGTGCGCTCACTGCGCGACCAGGAGCTGGTTGGTGGCCAGCTCGCGGTAGAGCGGGGAGATGTCGAGGAGCTCCTCGTGCCGGCCCACCGCGGCCACCCGCCCGCCGTCCATCACCACGATCTGATCGGCGTCGACGACCGTCGAGAGCCGGTGCGCGACGACCATCATCGTCCGGTCGCGGGCCACCATGTCGATCGCCTCGCGCAGCGCCACCTCGTTGCGGGCGTCCAGGTTGGACGTCGGCTCGTCCAGCAGCAGGATCGGGGGCGCGGCCAGCAGGGTCCGGGCGATGGCCAGGCGCTGCCGCTCACCGCCCGACAGCAGCACACCACCCTCGCCGACCTGCGCGTCGAGCCCCTCCGGGGTGCGGGCGACGATGTCCGTCAGGTTCACCGCGGCCAGGACCTCCAGCATCTGCGCCTCGGTCGCCGACGGTACCGTCAGCCGCAGATTCTCCCGCAGCGTGCCGGCCAGCACCGGGGCCTCCTGCTCGACGTACCCGAGCTGGGCCCGCAGCGTCGGCCGGGGCAGCTCCCGCACGTCGGCCCCGGCCACCCGAATCGTGCCGGCGGTGACGTCGTAGAACCGCTCGACCAGCTGCAGCAGCGTCGACTTGCCGGCGCCGGACGGCCCGACGAGGGCGGTGCGGGTGCCGTACGGGACGGTGAAGGAGACGTCCGTCACGATCGGCGTCCGGTCGTAGCCGAACGTGACGTGCTCGAAGACCACCGCCGCCGGTGTGCTTGTCGGCGTCGCGGTGCCGGTGTCGGGCTCCAGCGGTACCGCCAGAATGTCTTCCATCCGCTGCAGCGCCCCGAGCCCCGTCTGCAGCTGCGTGTAGGCGTGCAGGGCCTGGCCCAGCGGCATGACCAGGAAGAACAGGTACAGCACGAACGCCACCAGGTCCCCGACGGAGATCGTCCCGGCCGCCACCCGCGCCCCGCCCACCCCGAGCAGCAGCAGGAACGCCCCCTGGATCGCCGCGATACTGGCCGGCCCGATCATGGCCTGCAGCCGCGCGATGCGGACCCCGGCCCGATACGCCTCCTCGGCGCTGGACTCGACCGTCGCGATCTCCCGCTCCTCGGCGCTGCTGGCCCGGATCGTCCGCGCCGCCGACAGCGCCCGCTCCACGGCACTGGTCATCTCACCGATCCGCGCCTGCGCCTCCTCCGACGCCGGCCGCACCCGCCGCGAGAACACCAGCGCGATCGACAGCCCCAGCGACAGCCCGAGCGCCGCGGTCAGGAACAGCACCGGGTCGAGCAGCAGCATCGCCACCGTCGCTCCGACCACCATGACCGCACCGGTGACGGTCTCGAACAGCCCGGACGTGACGACGGCCCGCAGCAGCGTCGTGTCCGCCCCGACCCGCGACAGCAGATCCCCGGTCCGCCGCCGGTCGTACTCACTGATCGGCAGCCGCAGCAGATGCCTGGTCAGCCGCCGCCGCGACCCCAGGACGAGGCCTTCGGCGGTGCGCTGGAGCAGGTAGTCCCGGACGGCACTGATGACCGCGACCGCCGCCAGCACGATCACGAGCAGGACGACGGTGCCCCCGATCGCCTGCGACGCCTGCAGGCCGTCGAGGACCCGCCTGGTCAGCAGCGGCTGCGCGAGGGTGGTGACGGAGCCGAAGAGGGAGAGGACCCCGACGACGACGAGGGTGGCCCGGTGATCGCGAAGGTAGGGCAGCAACGACCGCAGCGAGACGCGAGGCGTTTCGGACACGCTCCAACGCTAGCTTAGACTTTGAGCTGCCGATTCCAGCTGATCTTCCCTGACGAGGTGCCGCTTGACCGTCCAGTCCGTCCGCCTGTTCGGCGATCCGGTGTTGCGCACCGCTGCCGACCCCGTTGTCGACTTCGACAAGGAGTTGCGCAAGCTGGTCGGTGACCTGCTGGAGACGATGCACCAGCAGAACGGCACCGGGCTGGCGGCGCCGCAGATCGGGGTCGGGCTGCGGGTGTTCACGTTCGACGTGGACGACGTCGTCGGGCACCTGGTGAATCCCGTGCTCGAGTTCCCCGACGAGGAGGAGCAGGACGGGCCCGAAGGGTGCCTGTCCATCCCCGGGGTGTATGTCGACACGAAGCGGCGGCAGAACGTGATCGCCAAGGGGTTTGACCAGCACGGGGAGGCGATCCAGATCGTCGGGACCGGGCTGATGGCGCGGTGCACGCAGCATGAGACCGATCACCTCGACGGGGTCCTGTTCGTGGACCGGCTCGACTCGGAGCGGCGCAAGCAGGCGATGAAGGAGATCCGGGCGGCGGAGTGGTACAACCCCGAGACGCCCCCGGTGGTCAAGGCGAGCCCGCACGGGCTGTTCGGCATCCGGTGAGGCTCGTCTTCGCGGGGACGCCGGCCGTGGCGTTGCCCGCCCTCGATGCCATCGCCGCCTCCGAGCACGAGCTCGTGGCGGTCGTCACCCGGCCCGACGCGCCGTCCGGGCGGGGGCGGCAGCTGGTGCCGTCGCCGGTCAGCGCCTGGGCGTCCGAGCGCGGGATCCCGGTGCTGACGCCGGCGAAGCCGCGGGAGCCGGAGTTCCAGGAGCGGCTGCGGGCGCTGGAGCCGGACTGCGCACCCGTCGTGGCCTACGGCGCGCTGGTCCCGCGCAGCGCGCTGGACATCCCCCGGTTCGGCTGGGTCAACCTGCACTTCTCGCTGCTGCCGGCCTGGCGCGGGGCGGCGCCGGTGCAGCATTCGGTCCTGCACGGCGACGAGATCACCGGGGCCAGCGTGTTCCTGCTCGAGGAGGGCCTCGACACGGGGCCGGTGTTCGGGACGCTGACCGAGCCCATCGGGCCGCGCGACACGTCCGGCGATCTGCTGGACCGGCTGGCCAAGTCGGGCGCGGAGCTGCTCGTGCGGGTCCTGGACGGCATCGAGCAGGGGGGCCTGTCGGCGGTACCGCAGCCGCATGAAGGTCTTTCGTCGGCTCCGAAGCTCACCGTGGAGGACGCCCAGGTGCGCTGGTCCGATCCCGCGTTCGCGGTCGATCGGCGGATGCGGGCCTGCACGCCGGCGCCCGGCCCGTGGACGACGTTCCGCGGTGAGCGGCTCAAGCTGGGGCCGGTCACGCCGCTGACGGCGGCGACCGTGATCGCCGGGGGGCCGCCCGCGCCCGGGCCGGGGGAGGTCGTCGTCGAGCGCAACCGGGTGCTCGTCGGCACCGGCACCGTGCCCGTCGTCCTCGGCACCGTGACCGCGCCCGGCAAGAAGACGATGCCGGCCGACGCCTGGGCCCGCGGGGCCCGGGTCGAGTCCGGGGAGAGCGTGTCTTGATGCGGGCAGTGCCCCGGCGCGGCCCGGGACAGCGGCCGGCCGGTGGGCGCGACGATCGGCTCAACCGGCCCCCGCGCGGTGGCCGCCCGGCGATCGACCCGGCCCGCGAGGCCGCGTATGAGGCGGTCGCGGCCGTCCACCGCGACGACGCCTACGCCAACCTGGTGCTGCCCGGCATCCTGCGGGAGATGGGGGTGACGGGGCGGGACGCGGCGTTCGCGACCGAGCTGACCTACGGCACCCTCCGCCAGACCGGCACCCTCGACGCGATCGTCGCCGCCGCGGCCGACCGCGCGGTGGAGCGGATCGACCCGCCGGTCCGCGACGCGCTGCGCATCGGCGCCTATCAGCTGCTGCACATGCGCGTCGGCGCGCACGCGGCCGTGGCCACGACCGTGGATCTGGTCCGCTCGCTGGTGCCGGGTGCGGCCGGGTTCGCCAACGCCGTCCTGCGCCGGATCGCCGAGTCGGACCGCGCGGCCTGGCTGGAGCGGCTGGCCCCGGCCGACCCGGTGGCCCGGGCGGCGCTGGTCCACGCGCATCCGGCGTGGATCGTGAACGCGTTCACCGACGCGCTCGGCTCGCTCGACGAGGCGGAGCTGGCGCTGGATGCCGACAACCTTCCGCCGCCGGTACATCTCTGTGCCCGCCCCGGCCGGATCGGCAACGAGGACCTGGCCGCGTCGCTGCGGGGCGCCACCGTGGGGCGCTACTCGCCGTTCGCGGTGGTCCTGTCCGGCGGCGGCGACCCGTCCGCGATCCCGGCGATCCGCGACGGCCGCGCGCACGTCCAGGACGAGGGCAGCCAGCTGGTGGCCGGCGTCCTCGCACAGGCCGCCATCACCGGGCCCGACGAGCGCTGGCTGGACCTCTGCGCCGGCCCGGGCGGCAAGGCCGGCCTGTTGGGTGCGCTGGCGGTGCGGCGGGATGCCCACGTCACGGCGGTCGAGGTGACCCATCACCGGGCGGCACTCGTGGCGAAGGCGACCGAGGGCCTGCCGGTCTACACGATCAACGCCGACGGCCGCGACGTGGGCAAGGACCCCGACCTGCCGGAGGGCGTCTTCGACCGGGTCCTGGTCGACGCGCCGTGCACCGGCCTGGGTGCTCTGCGCCGCCGCCCGGAGGCCCGCTGGCGCCGGCAGCCCTCGGACCTGCCGGCGCTGACGAAGCTGCAGCGGGAGCTGCTGCAGTCGGCGTTCCGCGCGGTCCGCCCGGGCGGCGTCGTCGCCTACGTCACGTGCTCGCCGCACCAGGCGGAGACCGAGGTGTCGGTGACGGAGGCGGCGCGCCGCTCGTCGATCGCGATGGAGCTCGTCGACGCCCGGCCCTACCTGCCGCCGTCGCTGCCGGAGACCGGGACGGGGCCGACGGTGCAGCTCTGGCCGCACCGCCACGGCACCGACGCGATGTTCATCGCCCTGCTGCAGCGCGGTCCCGACTAGCTCAACGCCTCGTGGTGCAGCGGCTCGCGCTGCTGCGGGGGCTGCACGTCGGGGACGAGGGCGGCCACCTTGTCGCGGGCGCCGCAGCCGGTGGCGATGAGCCGGTCGCGCTCGGCGGCCCAGGCGACCCCGAGGGCCGCGCGGGTGGCCGGGTCCATCTGGATGCGGGCGTCGTTGAGCAGCGTCCGCTCCTCCTCGTCGAGGTGGTGGGCGAGGGAGTTGGCGAGCTTGCCGACGGCCCGCTCGAACTCGGGGCTCAGCACGTCCTCGACGTCGAGCAGCGCCAGCAGTTTGCGGTGGCCGTCGATGTGCTCGTCGGCCCCGTGCTCGGCGTGGTCGCCGCCGCCGGCGAGCTCGCGGACCTTCGGGTACACCGCGGACTCCTCGGCCTCGGCGTGCCCGACGAGCAGGTCGGCCAGCTCGGTGCGGGCCTGCCGCCGGCGCGCCCGCACCGCCTCGGCGTCGGTGTCGCGGGCCCGCAGGACGCGCAGAAGTGACTCGAACCGCACATGGTCGGCGATGATCGCCTCGACGACATCCATGGCCGACATTCTCGCAGCCGGGCCCGCCGCCGAGGCGCGAACGCCGGGGTGATCTTCCGTGCAGTCGGTGCCCGAACCGATAGCATCACGCTGTGCCGGACAACGTGTTGATTGCGCCCTCGATCCTCGCCGCCGACTTCGCCCGGCTCGCCGATGCGGCCCGGGCCGTCGAGGGGGCCGCCGACTGGCTGCACGTGGACGTCATGGACTACCACTTCGTGCCCAACCTGACGATCGGGCTCCCGGTGGTCCAGAGCCTGCGCGCGGCCACGACCCTGCCGTTCGACTGCCATCTCATGATCGCGGAGCCGGCCCGCTGGGCGACGCAGTACGCGGAGGCCGGCGCCTACAACGTCACGTTCCACGCCGAGGCCGCCACCGACCCGGCGGCGATCGCGAAGGACCTGCGATCGGCCGGGAGCCGCGCCGGACTGGCGATCGACCGCGACACGCCGGTCGAGGGGTACCTCGAGCTGCTGCCCCACTTCGACCTCCTGCTCATCATGACCATCAAGGCCGGCTTCGGCGGCCAGGCGTTCATGCCCGAGCTGCTGGACAAGGTCCGCACGGCCCGCCGCCACATCGACACCGGTCACCTGGAATTGCGCATTGAAGTCGACGGCGGTGTGGCCGAAGATACGATCGCGGCGTGTGCGGAGGCGGGCGCCGACACGTTCGTGGCCGGGACCGCCGTCTATGGCGCGGAGGATCCGGCCACGGCGGTACGCAAACTTCGGGCTCTGGCTGTTTGAGTTTCCGGCTTTTCGGACTTTTCGCGTCTACGAGCGGACGGGACTGTGGTGGGCGAACGCGACCTGATCCTCGTGGTCGACGACGACAACGACATCGCCCGGTTCATCAAGGTGAACCTCGACCTGGAGGGCTTCGAGGTCCTGGTGGCCAACGACGGTGCCACCGCGCTCGCCATGATCCAGGAGCACAAGCCGGCCCTGGCCGTCGTCGACTGGATGATGCCGCACCTCGACGGCCTGGAGCTGACCCGCCGCCTGCGCGCCGACCCGATGACCGCCTCGATGCCGGTGATCCTGCTGACCGCCCGCGGCCAGACCGCCGACAAGGTCATCGGCCTGCAGGCCGGCGCCGACGACTACCTGGTCAAGCCGTTCGACACGATGGAGCTGGTCTGGCGGGTCCGTTCGACCCTGCGCCGCAACCAGGAGAACCGCGAGGTCTCCCCGCTCACCGGCCTGCCCGGCAACACCCGCATCCTGCGCGAGATCACCGACCGGGCCCGGGCCGGCACCGACTTCGCCGTCTCCCACGTGGACATCGACCGCTTCAAGCCGGTCAACGACGTCTACGGCTTCCAGCGCGGCGACGAGTTCATCATCGCCCTGGCCCGCAGCCTGCACCGGGCCGTGGTCGACATCGGCCTGCCCCCGGCCTTCCTCGGCCACATCGGCGGCGACGACTTCCTCCTGGTCTGCACCCCGGAGCAGCTCAAGGACCTCACGACCAACGCCATCCTCTCCTACAGTGCCGCCGCGGACGCCCTCTACGACCCGGTCGACGCCGAGCGCGGCTACATCGAGGTCGTCTCCCGCACCGGTGAGGTCCAGTACCCCAACCTGGTCACCCTCTCCATCGGGGTGGCCGTGGTGACCCAGGAGAGCGGCTTCAAGGACCCCCGCGAGATCATCGCCATCGCGACGGAGATGAAGAAGGTCGCGAAGAAGCACAACGGCAACTACGTCGCCGTCGACCGCCGCAGCACCGTCGACCTCTGACCCACCCCGGCCCCGGCGCCCCGAGGTTGCCACCACGTTGCAACTTGGGCGAACGTTAGATCCGTAGCGGCTTGGTTACTGAGAGTGGCGACATCTGTACTGTCCCACGATTGGAGGGCGCCGTCATGCGCGTCCCGTTCAGTGTCAAAGCCTGCACCGTCGCCGCGGTCCTGCTCGCCGCCGCCGTGGCGCCCGCGCCCGCACAGGCCGCCGCCAAGGATCTGTCGTCCCTGGACAAGGCGTTCGTCGACGCCGCCGGGCACGGTGGCGCCTTCGAGGTCGAGTCCGGCAAGGTCGCGGCCGACCGGGCGACGAACTCCGCGCTGCGGTCGTTCGGCCGCCAGATGGTCAAGGACCATACGAAAGCCGGCGACAAGCTGGCCACCCTGGCCAAGGACCTCGGCCTGACCGCACCGGACAAGCCCGACAGCGTGCAGCGGGCCATCATCGGCATCTGGTCGGGGCTGTCCGGCGCGGCGTTCGACTGCTCCTACGGCCCCACCATCTACGCCGACCACGGCGCGGACGTCGGCCTGTTCGAGCGCGAGGCCGCCGACGGCCAGAACGCCAAGCTGCGCACGTTTGCCCGGGACACCCTGCCCACGCTGCGCGAGCACCTGGCGATGGCGGCCACGAACGTGAAGAACCTGTCCTGCGGCAACGGCAACGTCAACGACGTCCCGACCCCGAGGCCCACCTCCACCTGGACCGGCCGCCCCGACCCGTGGCCGACGTGGACCGGCCGCCCGGACCCGTGGCCGACGATGCGGCCCACGCACCGCCCGACGCACGGCCCGACCTACCGCCCGACGACACACCCGACGGCGTGGCCGACGAACCGCCCGCGCCAGACCCCGACGGCGACACCGAGCCGCACCCGGACCGTCCGCCCGACTCCGACCACCACCCGCACCATCCGCCCCACGGGCCGCCCGACCCTGACCCTGTGGCCGACGGCCCTGCCGACCTCGTGGCCGACCCGCTTCCCGCTCCCGACGTCGACCGTCACGGTGACCCTGCCGACCACCGTGCCGTAGTCCGACGCCGCTCCACGCCCACGGGCGGCCCGGCACTGCGCCGGGCCGCCCGTCCGGGTGCCCGGCGGGGCTGTGACACATATCCCGAATCGGAGGACAGTAAGGACCGCCGGTTGTGTGTAAGACTCAGGTTACGTACCCACCACGCGCTGGCGGGGCTCGGTGAAATTCCGAACCGGCGGTAACCGTTCCTCACGGGACGGAAGCCCGCGACCCGGTCGAAGCCATCGGCCGGTGGATCTGGTGTGAGACCAGGGCCGACGGTCAAAGTCCGGATGGGAGTTCAGCGCGCGGGATCCGGAGTCTGCCCGTTTGGGCGGGTTTCGGTGGGTCGCTGCGTGCTCCCTTGGCCGATGCGAGGCCGGGTGCGACCGTCAGCGTCCCCCCGCGTGTGATCACTGACCACGCGGGAGAGGGCCATGGCTGACGACGAGACGTTCATGCGACGCGCCATCGAGCTGGCGCGCCTGAGCCTCGGCGAGACCAGTCCCAACCCCAACGTCGGCTGCGTCATCGTGGCCGGCGGAGTCGTCGTCGGCGAAGGGCGGACCGCGCCCGCCGGTGGGCCGCACGCCGAGG
Source organism: Dactylosporangium sp. NPDC051541 (assembly GCF_044454505.1). Classification (NCBI taxonomy): domain Bacteria; kingdom Bacillati; phylum Actinomycetota; class Actinomycetes; order Micromonosporales; family Micromonosporaceae; genus Dactylosporangium; species Dactylosporangium sp. NPDC051541. The sequence goes on along the minus strand of NZ_JBITDU010000009.1, from coordinate 79,516 downwards.
TCCGGGCCCTGCTGGCGGCCGGCGAGCGGGCGCGCGGGGCCACCGCCTATGTCACCCTCGAGCCCTGCGACCACACCGGGCGGACCGGGCCCTGCTCGCAGGCGCTCGTCGCGGCCGGAGTGGCCCGCGTGGTCGTCGCGGTGGCCGACCCCAACCCCCTGGCCGCCGGCGGAGCCGAGACGTTGCGGTCCGCCGGTGTCGCCGTCGAATTGGGAGTGGTACTGCGAGAAGCCGCCCACGAAGCCATGGAGGGCTGGCTCACCGCCGTCTCGCGGGGCACTCCTTACGTCATCTGGAAGTTCGCGGCCACGCTCGACGGGCGATCGGCGGCCGCGGACGGGACCAGCAAGTGGATCACCTCGCCGGCGGCGCGGGCGGACGTGCACCGGCTGCGGGGCCAGGTCGATGCGATCATCGCCGGCATCGGCACCGTCCTGGCCGACGATCCGCAGCTCACGGTGCGTTCCCCGCATGGCGAGCCGGCGGCCCGCCAGCCGCTTCGGGTGGTCGTCGGAGGCGCGCGGAGTACCGGAGCGGGATTGCAAGTTTTTGATCGTTCGGCTCCGACGTGGGTGGCCGAACCCGGCGGCGACCGGAAGGTCGACCTGCCGGCCATGCTCCGCGAGCTCTACGCCCGCGGGGTCCGGGTCGCGCTGCTCGAAGGCGGGCCGACCCTCGCCGGGGCGTTCCTGGCCGCGGGGCTGGTCGACCGGGTCGTCGCCTACCTCGCGCCCAAACTGCTCGGGGCCGGGCCGGCCGCCCTCGGGTTCGCGGGAATCTCCAGCATCGCCGAAGCATTGACGCTTGACGTTGTCGACCTTGCCAGGATCGGGCCCGACGTGCGCCTGACGGCAACTGTGAAAGGTGCGTGAGCAGTGTTCACCGGCATCATCGAAGAGCTCGGGACGGTCATCGGTATCGATGCGCTGGGCGACTCCGCCCGGCTGTCGATCCGCGGGACGACCGTGACGAGCGACGCCGCCCACGGGGACTCGATCTCCGTCAACGGCGTCTGTCTGACCGTGGTCGACGTCACCGTCCTGGAGACCGGTGCAAGGTTGTTCACGGCCGACGTCATGGGGGAGTCGCTCAAGCGCTCGACCCTCGGGACGCTGCGGCCGGGCTCCGCGGTCAACCTGGAGCGGGCCGCGACCGTGGCCACCCGGCTCGGCGGGCACATCGTGCAGGGCCACGTCGACGGGGTCGGCGAGATCATCGGGCGCGAGGCCGGCGACCAGTGGGAGACGGTGACGTTCGCGCTGCCCGCGGGGCTGGGGCGATACGTCGTGGAGAAGGGCTCCATCACCGTCGACGGCATCTCGCTGACCGTCATGGCCGTCACCGGCGACACGTTCTCGGTCGGGCTGATCCCGACCACGCTCAAGCTCACCACGCTCGGCGCCAAGGGCGTCGGCGAGCACGTCAACCTGGAGGTCGACATCATGGCCAAATACGTGGAGAAGCTGCTCGGGAAAGCCGCCCGGTCATGAGCGGCGACTCGCTGGACCCGATCGAGCGGGCGGTCAAGGACATCGCGGCCGGGCGCCCGGTCATCGTCGTCGACGACGAGGACCGCGAGAACGAGGGCGACCTGATCTTCGCGGCCGAGTTCGCGACGCCCGAGCTGGTCGCGTTCATGGTGCGATACACGTCCGGCTACATCTGCGTGCCGATCACCGAGGCCGAGGCCGACCGGCTCGACCTCCCGCCGATGTACCGCACCAACCAGGACCGCCGCGGCACCGCCTACACCGTGACCGTCGACGCCCGCTTCGGCGGCACCACCGGCATCTCCGCCGCCGACCGGGCCCGCACCATCAGGCTGCTCGCCTCGGCCGAGACCGGCCCCGACGACCTGTCCCGGCCCGGGCACATCGTGCCGCTGCGGGCCAAGGACGGCGGGGTGCTGCGCCGCGCCGGGCACACCGAGGCCGCCGTCGACCTGGCCGTCATGGCCGGCCTGCGCCCCGCCGGCGTGCTGTGCGAGATGGTCAACGACGACGGCACCATGATGCGCCTGCCCGACCTGCGCAAATTCGCCGAGGAGCACGACCTGGCGCTGATCAGCATCGCCGAGCTCATCGCGCACCGGCGCCACACCGAGGAGCAGATCGACCGGGTCGCGGAGACCCGGCTGCCCACTGAGCACGGGGTGTTCCAGGCGGTCGGCTACACGCAGAAGTACGGCACCGGCGAGCACATCGCCCTCGTCTACGGCGACCTCGGCGACGGCGAGGACGTCCTCGTGCGGGTGCACTCCGAGTGCCTGACCGGCGACGTGTTCAGCTCCGTGCGCTGCGACTGCGGCCCGCAGCTGGAGGCCTCGATGAAGCTGGTCGCCGCCGAGGGCCGCGGCGTCGTGCTCTACATGCGCGGGCACGAGGGCCGGGGCATCGGGCTGATGCACAAGCTGCAGGCGTACCAGCTGCAGGACCTCGGCCGCGACACGCTCGACGCCAACCTCGACCTGGGCCTGCCCGCCGACGCCCGCGAATACGGCACCGGGGCGCAGATCCTCGTCGACCTCGGCATCAAGACGATGCGGCTGCTCACCAACAATCCGGCCAAACACGCCGGTCTGGAAGGGTACGGTCTGTCCGTACTGGGTCGCGTGCCCCTGCCGACCCGGCCGCACCCCGAGAACGTGCGCTACCTGCGCACCAAGCGGGACCGCATGGGGCACCTGCTGGACGAGCTCGACGAGGTCGCGGAGGGATTGGCGTAATGGCAGGCAGTGGTGCGCCCGTGCTGCAACGGGTGGACGGCACGGGGCTCACGCTGGGCATCGTCGCCACACGGTGGCACGGCGAGCTCGTCGACCACATGCTGGACCGGGCGATCGAGGCCGGCGAGGCGTCCAACGTCGACCACATCACGGTGGCCCGGGTCGACGGGGCGGTCGAGCTGCCGGTCCTGGCCCAGGCCCTGGCCCACCGGTTCGACGCGGTGGTCGCGCTCGGCGTGGTCATCCGCGGCGACACGGCCCACTTCGAGTATGTCTGCCAGTCGGTGACGGACGGCCTCACGCGCGTCGCGCTGGACGAGAACACGCCGGTCGCGCACGGGGTGCTGACGGTCGACAGCATGGAGCAGGCCCGCGCCCGGGCCGGGTTCCCGGACTCGGCGGAGGACAAGGGCTACGGGGCGACCTTGGCCGCCCTCGACGCCGCCGTCGCCCTCCGCCTGGTCGCCAAGTCCTGACACCACGCCCGCGAGGTCGGATATCTCCACGCCGCGGCGCCCGGATATCCGACTTTTCGCATATGTCGGTGCGGGGTGGCGCGGCCGAATTCTGACCACGTATTCTCTCGGCGTCGTCGGCCTTGGCCGCCAGCCGCGAAGATCCGAGGAGCGGTCGTGGAGGACGTGTCCGATCCATTGAGCCTCGGGTCGTTGCCGGTCGCGCCGCCGGTGTCACTCCCGGCGCAGCGGCACTGGTGGTCCGGTCGGCGGTTCGGCTGGTTCCTGGGCGGCGCCGCCGTCGGGGTGGTCGGACAGGTGCTGGTCTGCGGATATTGGCTGTTTTCGTTCGTCTCGATGGTCCTCTACGCGGTGCCCGACTCGCTGTTCACGGCGACGGCCATCACGGCCCTCGCCCAACTCGTGCTCTTCGTCGGATGCGTCGGTGCCGGCGTTGGAACGCTGCGCCGAAACCGCAATCTTGGTATTGGACTCATCGCCGGCTGGGCGGCCGGCCTGGCGGTTCTGGTGCTGGGCGTGGGGCTGATCTTCTGGGCCGCTTGACGCACGACTGAGCACCGAGTGGTTCCAGCCGGGACACCAGCGCTTCGCAACAGCGTGACGGCGAGGATGCCCGCGCCGGCCGAGAGGTCCCGCCTCTCGGTCCGGCGGTGGAGGCCGAACCGTGAATGCGGCTCAGACCTCGAGTGCCGCGGCCAGCTGGTCGCGGAAGGAGCGCTCGGCCGGGGTGACCTGCTCGCCGCCGATGCCAAGCACGCCGCCGGAGCTCGCCGCGCCCACGACCGTGTCGGCCAGGGTGACGACCCAGTAGCGGTAGGCCTCGGCCTCGGCGGCCTCGGCCTTCGCGGCCAGGAGCTCGTGGGCGGAGCCGGCCCGGGCGATGACGTCGGCCAGGCCGGCGTCGCGGTCGGGGAACTCGATGACCGGGGGCTCCTCGCCCTCGGTGATGTCACCCTGCCGGGCGACCACCTCGGCCGCCACCGACTTCACGAGCTCGCTGGACGAGCCGCGGCCGTCGGCGATGGCGGTCATGCCCGCCGCCCACTCCTCGCGGGTGCGCCGGGCCCCGTCGTGCTCGGCCTGGGAGGCGGCGATCAGGACAGACTGGGGGAGGCCGACGAGCAGGCCCCACTCTTCGTCGGAGAAATCGGTCACGCCCGCCAATGTAACCAGGTGATCCGCGTAACCGGGTGATCGGGCCGGTAAACCGTCGGGCGGACCCGCGCGTCGTCTGGGTGTGACAGCCGAAACCGCGGCCGCGGCATGGCACCGTGGGCACGTGCAGGCAGCGACCCCCGGCGATCCGGCGCGCGACCTCCAGTCGGGACTTCGGGCTCGACTGTTCGGCGTGGAGGCGGAGAACCTCCACCACATGAGCGCCGACGACGCCATCGGGGCGCTGTTCGCCGCGCACTACCGGGGGCTGGTCCGGCTCGCGGTGCTGCTGCTGCACGACGAGGCGGTGGCCGAGGACGTGGTCCAGGACGCCTACGTGGCCCTGCACCGCCGGTGGGGGCGGCTGCGCGACGCCGACAAGGCGCTGGGCTACCTGCGCACCAGCGTGCTCAACGGGGCCCGGTCGGCGCTGCGCAAGCGCGGTGTCGTCGAGCGGCACGTCGCGAAGGGGCCGGACGGGCCGCAGGTGGTGGTCAGCGCCGAGACGGGGGCGCTGAGCCTGCTGCGGCACCGGGAGGTCCTCGCGGCGGTGCGGCGGCTGCCGACCCGGCAGCGGGAGGCGATCGTGCTGCGGTACTACGCGGAGCTCAGCGAGGCCGAGATCGCCGACGCGATGGGGTGCAGCCGCGGCGCCGTGAAGAGCCACGTGTCCCGCGGGATGCAGGCGTTGCGCAAGAGTCTGGAAGAGGCGCTATGAGGCCCGGTCAAACACCTGAGGAGCGGCTGCGGGAGGCCTTGCGGGCCCGGGCCGACGAGGTCGAGCCGTCGCCCGACGCCCTGCCGAGGATCCGGGCCCGCACCGCCCGCACGTGGCACCGCACCTTTCGCACCGCGATCGGCGCGGTCGCCGCCGTCGCCACCGCCATCGCGATCGCCGTGGTGGCGGTCCAGGTCAACCGGGGCCAGCCGGCGAACCAGCCGGCCGGCAACGGCGCGGAGCAGTCGAAGAAGCCCAGTCTGAGCGCGACCACGACGACGATCAGCCTGCCCGCCTACTTCACGAGCAACGGCCGGCTGTACCGCGAGTTCCTGACCGCCACCGCCCTGACCGACGAGGGCCGCATCGAGGCCGCGGTCGAGCTCTCACTGCAGGGCAAGGCCAAGGACCCCGACTACCGCAGCCTGTGGCCGGGCACCGTCAAGGTCAACCGGATCACGATCAGCCAGGCCCAGGTCACCGTCGACCTCGGCGGTGTCGGCGCCAAGCCCGACGACCCCCGCCTGGCGCTCCAGCAGCTGCTCTACACCGTGGCCGCGGCCGCGACGTACACCTCGATCAAGCACGCCGACGGCATCCGCCTGCTGGTCGACGGCAAGGCCGAGCCGCGGCTCTGGGGGGCCGTCGACACCGGTGGCGTCCTGCGGACCGGGGTCCTCGCCGACCTGCAGGGGCCGGTGTGGGTCATCGAGCCGGACGAGGGCGCGGTGGTGGGCAAGACGTTCACGGTGTACCTCGCCGGGGTCGCCTTCGAGGGGACCGTCAGCCTGCGGGTCCGCAGCGCCGGCGGTGCGCTGGTCGACGAGCGCACCGTGCAGCTCAGCGCGGGTGCGCCGGCACTCGGTGAGGCGCGCTTGCAGCTGACGTTGCCTTCAGGGCGGTACACCATCGAAGGTTTTCTGGTTTCTGAGAAGGACTCCTCCGAGCAGTGGATGGACGACCATGACTTCACCGTGGGGTGAGGCGCGACACGCCTGTCGCTAATCGGATTCCGTTTCCGGGCGCGGGCCTGCGAGAATCCGTCCCCGTGAAGACCTTCGACGAGCTGTTCGCCGAGCTGAGCGCCAAGGCCGCGGCCGGCACCCCGGGATCCGGCACCGTCGCCGCGCTCGAGAAGGGTGTCCATTTCATCGGCAAGAAGGTCGTCGAGGAGGCCGCCGAGAGCTGGATGGCGGCCGAGCACGAGGGGCCGCAGCGCACCGCGGAGGAGCTCTCGCAGCTGCTGTACCAGGTGCAGTGCCTGATGCTGGCGACGGGGCTGTCGCTGGAAGACGTCTACCGACATCTGTAGGTCGGTCCTCGTCCTTCCCGTCGTTATGAGTGGAGAGCCCCGCATGCTGCGTATCGCCGTGCCCAACAAGGGCGTCCTCGCCCTGCCCGCCAGCCAGATGCTCCAGGAGGCCGGCTACCGCCAGCGCTCCGACCCCAAGGACCTGCTCTGCCTCGACGAGGCCAACAGCGTCGAGTTCTTCTACCTGCGCCCCCGTGACATCGCCACCTACGTCGGCTCCGGCGACCTCGACCTCGGCATCACCGGCCGCGACCTGCTCGTCGACGCCGGCAGCCCGGCGGTGGAGGTGCTCGACCTCAACTTCGGCCGGGCCACGATCCGCTTCGCCGCCGTCCCCGGCTCGCTGAAGGGCACCGCCCCGGCCGACCTGGAGGGCCTGCGGGTCGCCACCGCGTTCCCGGGCGTCATGGAGCGCTACTTCGCCGAGCACGGCGTGCGGGCCGCGATCATCCGGCTCGACGGCGCCGTGGAGAACGCCATCCGCCTCGGCGTCGCGGACGTCGTCGCCGACGTGGTCGAGACCGGCAAGACCCTGCGCCAGGCCGGGCTGGACGTGCTCGGCGATCCGATCATGAAATCGTCGGCGCTGCTCATCCGGCGGGCCGGTGACGATATTCCGGCGGGGGTACCGCAGCTGCTGCGCCGCCTCCAGGGCGTCCTCGTCGCCCGGCAGTACGTCATGCTCGCCTACGACGTGCAGCAGGACGGCCTCGACGCCGCCGTCGCGCTGACACCGGGCATCGAGTCGCCGACCATCTCCAAGCTGCACCGCGAGGGCTGGTTCGCCGTCCAGGCGATGGTCCCGCAGGCCGAGGTGCACCGGATCATGGACGAGCTCTACGAGATCGGCGCCCGCGCCATCCTCGTGACCGGAATCCACGCCTGCCGCCTCTGACGGCGTCCGGGCCTGCCGCCTCCGGCGGTGTCCGGCCGAAGTGGCAGACTGGGGCCGTGAGCAGCAGTGCGCAACCGGCCCCAGTCGTCGCCCGTCCGCAGCGGGCCCGGATCATCGCCTACGTTCTGGCGCTCGTCGTCGTGGTGGTCTTCACGCTCATCGCCTTCGGGCTGCACGGCAAGACCGGTGACGGCCCCGGCTACTTCCAGCGCGGCGACCAGGCGGCGATGATCGGCCTGGGTCTGTGCGCCGCCGCCGGCATCCTGCTGATGACCCGGCCCCGGGTCGAGGCCGACGAGCACGGCGTGCGGGTGCGCAACATCATCGGCGCCTACGACCTGCCGTGGGACGTCGTGCGCGGCGTCACGTTCGGCCGCGGCGCCCCCTGGCTCACCCTCGACCTGCAGGACGACGAGCGGGTCGCGGTGATGGCGGTGCAGATGTCCGACAAGGACTACGCGGTCAAGGCGGCCCGGGCGCTGCGGGCCCTGCACACGGCCAGCCGGACGCCCGCCGCGGTTGACCCGGCGGTCGTGGTAGAGTAGACACCGTCGACCGCATCCCGACCCACATCGGGGTGTTCGAAGCGGAGCGCCGAGCTCCCACCCGTGCAGCTGCAACAGGCGGCCGGGTCCGGTCCGGCGGACTTTATTCGGGAGTCCGTCGAACGGCCCTCGCCTGCGTATGCGCGGCGGGGGTTTTTGGCGTTCCCGCCCAGGTCGGCCACATGAGATTGAAGTACCTATCGAGGAGGCCCCATCACCACAGAGCCACGCATCAACGAGCAGATCCGGGCACGTGAGGTCCGGCTGGTCGGCCCGGAGGGTGAGCAGGTGGGCATCGTCCCGCTCGAGCGCGCACTCCAGCTGGCCGCCGACGTGGACCTGGACCTGGTTGAAGTTGCGCCCATGGCACGCCCGCCCGTCTGCAAGCTCATGGACTTCGGCAAGTTCAAGTACGAGAGCGCGCTCAAGGCCCGGGAAGCCCGGCGTAACCAGCAGCAGACCGTCATCAAAGAGATGAAGCTCCGCCCGAAGATCGACCCGCACGACTACGAGACCAAAAAGGGTCACGTGGTGCGGTTCCTCAAGGCGGGCGACAAGGTCAAGGTAACGATCATGTTCCGTGGCCGCGAGCAGAGCCGCCCGGAGCTTGGTTTCCGGCTGCTGCGCAAGCTCTCGGAGGAGATCTCGGAGCTGGGCTTCGTCGAGTCCTCGGCCAAGCAGGACGGCCGTAACATGATCATGGTCTTGGCACCGCACCGCAACGTGAAGGCCGCGGCCACCGAGCGCCGCGAGAAGTCGGAAGACGGCACGGGCTCGGAGGACGAACCAGTCGCCGAGCAGCCGGAGCCGGTCACCGCCGACCAGGCTTGATATCCGGCCCGCACACCGGGGCCGCAGCACCATTTGACGCCCGGGTCGTTCACCAAGCGGCCCGGGGCGTAGCACCACCGTGTCCACCACCGCGTCGTGCGGGCGGGTCCTGCACTGCGCGGGCGCCCGGCTGCGTGCCGCAGCGATTGAAGGGCAACATCAGCCATGCCGAAGTTCAAACCGCACTCCGGGATGAAGAAGCGCGTGAAGGTCACCGGTCGCGGCAAGTACCTCGCCGAGCCCGCCGGCAAGCGCCACCTCCTCGAGGTCAAGTCGAGCAAGCGCACCCGTCGCCTCACCGGCAACGTGGAGCTCGCGCCGTCGGAGACCCGTCGCGTCAACAAGATGCTCGGCCGATAACCCTCGGCGTTGTCCCCCCGACCTTTCTAGACTTCGACCGGCCCGCGATGGGGCACAGCCCTGAGGCCGGTCTCGCCTGAGGAGTTTGAACCGTGGCACGCGTGAAGCGGGCAGTGAATGCCCAGAAGAAGCGCCGCACCGTCCTGGAGACCGCCAGCGGCTACCGCGGGCAGCGCTCCCGCCTGTACCGCAAGGCCAAGGAGCAGGTGCTGCACTCGATGCAGTACGCCTACCGCGACCGTCGCGACCGCAAGGGTGACTTCCGCCAGCTGTGGATCACCCGGATCAACGCCGCGGCCCGCGCGAACGGCATGACGTACAACCGCCTGATCCAGGGCCTGCGCCTGGCCGGCGTCGAGGTGGACCGCAAGATCCTGGCCGAGCTCGCCGTCAGCGACGAGAAGGCCTTCACCGGCCTGGTCCAGGTGGCGAAGACGGCCGTTGCCGCCGCCTGATCCGCAGTCGAGCTCGCGACCCGGGGTGTTCACCGTTCGAACGCCCCGGGTCGTCGCTGCTCGGCGCCTGCACCGCCGCCGGGACCGGGACGAGAGCGGCCGCTTCCTCGCCGAGGGCCCGCAGGCCGTCCGCGAGGCACTGAAGGCCGGCGTGGTCACGGAGCTCTTCGCCACCGCCGAGGCCGCCGCCCGCTACCCGGAGTGGTCCGCCTCGCTGGTCGATGACGCCGCCATGGAAGCTCTCGCGGACACAGTGCAGCCTCAAGGCGTTGTGGCCGTCTGCCGTCAACGCGATATTCCGCTCGAACAAGCGCTTGTTCAAGCGCCCCGCCTCGTCGCCGTCTGCGTCGACATTCGCGACCCGGGCAACGCCGGCACCGTCCTGCGCACCGCCGACGCCGCCGGCGCCAAGACCGTCATCTTCGCCGGCGACTCCGTCGACCCCTACAACGGCAAGGCCGTGCGGTCATCGGCCGGCAGCCTGTTCCACGTCGACGTCGTCCGGGCCCGCGATACCGCCGCCACGATTGCCACGTTGCAAGCGGGGGGCTTGCAAGTGCTGGCCGCCGACGGTTACGGCGACGCGGACCTCTTCGAGGTCGCGACGTTGGATAGACCAAGCGCTTGGTTGTTCGGCTCCGAGGCGCACGGCCTGCCCAAGGACCTGAACGCCGATCTCCGCGTGCGCGTGCCCCTCTACGGCGGCGCCGAGAGCCTGAATCTGGCTGCGGCCGCGGCCGTATGCTTGTACAGTTCCGCGAAAGCGATGAGGGGTGTGCAGTGATGTCTTCCTTTATGTGGCCCGCCGGATGCGGTGGGCAGACAGGAAGCGCCACCTCCTGACCTCTTCCCACGACCGGCGGGCGGACCTCTCTAGACTGTCCGAGGCCAATCTCCCGTGGGAAGAGTCCGATGACCTACCGCAACGATCCGTACGATCCGAAACAGGCCGCGCTGCTCGACCAGGGCGCGCTCGACGACGCGGTCGCCGCGGCCGACAAGGCGTTCGCCGGGGCGGGCGACCTCGACGCACTCGCCGCGCTCAAGCACCAGCACCTGGGCGACCGCGCCCCCGTGTCCCTGGCCCGCCGCGAGATCGGCTCGCTGCCCCCGGCGGCCAAGGCCGACGCCGGCAAGCGCGTCAACCTCGCCCGCGTCGCCATCCAGGGCGCGTTCGACGCCCGGCTCGCCGTCCTCACCGCCGAGCGGGAGGAGCGGGTCCTGGTCGAGGAGGCCGTGGACGTCACCCTCCCGGCCGCCCGCCGCCCGGCCGGCGCCCAGCACCCGCTGACCAAGATCATGGAGCGGGCCGGTGACCTGTTCGTGAGCATGGGCTACGAGGTCGCCGAGGGCCCCGAGGTCGAGTGGGAGTGGTACAACTTCGACGCCCTCAACATGCACCCGGATCATCCGGCCAGGTCCATGATGGACACCTTCTTCGTGGCCGCCGGCGCGCCCGATCAGGACCAGGATTCCCGGGTCGTCCTGCGCACCCACACCTCGCCGGTGCAGGCCCGCACGATGACGACCCGCAAGCCGTCGATCTACATCGTCTGCCCGGGCCGCACGTATCGCACCGACGAGCTCGACGCCACCCACACCCCCGTCTTCCACCAGGTCGAGGGCCTGGTCGTGGACAAGGGCATCACCATGGGCCACCTCAAGGGCACCCTGGACAACTTCGTCAAGGGCCTCTTCGGCGAGCAGGCCCGGACCCGCCTGCGCCCGTCGTACTTCCCGTTCGTCGAGCCGGGCGCCGAGATCGATCTGTGGTTCCCGCAGCACCGCGACGGCCCGCGCTGGGTCGAGTGGGGCGGCTGCGGCATGGTCAACCCGCGGGTGCTGCGCGCCTGCGGGATCGACCCGGAGGAGTATTCCGGCTTCGCGTTTGGCATGGGCATCGAGCGGGCCCTGATGTTCCGCAACGAGGCCGCCGACATGCGCGACATGGTTGAGGGCGACGTGCGCTACGCGCGGGCGTTCGGATGGGAGGCCTGAGGTGCGCGTTTCGCTGTCCTGGCTGCGCGAGCACGTCGACCTGCCGGCCGATCTCGACGCCGACGGCCTGGAGAAGGCCCTGGTCAAGGTCGGCCTGGAGGTCGAGGAACTCCTCGACGCCGGTGCGAGCATCACCGGGCCGCTGGTCGTCGGCCGGGTCGAGAACATCGAAGAGCTGCAAAACCTCAAGAAGCCGATCCGGTACTGCCTGGTCGACGTCGGCAACCCCGAGCCCCAGGGCATCATCTGCGGCGCCCGCAACTTCGCCCAGGGCGACCTGGTCGTGGTCGCGCTGCCCGGGGCCGAGCTGCCCGGCGGCTTCAAGATCGCGGCCCGCAAGACCTACGGCCACGTCTCCAACGGCATGATCTGCTCCGGCCAGGAGCTCGGTGTGAGCGACGATCACGACGGCATCATCGTCTTGGCTCCGGACTCGGCCAAGCCCGGCGACGAGGCCCGGCCGCTCGTGGGCCTGGACGACGTCGTGGTCGACATCAACATCACCCCCGACCGTGGGTACTGCTTCAGCGTCCGCGGCATCGCCCGCGAGCTGTCGCACTCCGTCGGCGGCGCCTACCGCGACCCGGTCGCGGCGGTCCTGCCCATCGACGGCGACGGCACGGACGCCTACCCGATCGAGGTCCTCGACAGCGTGGCCTGCGACCGGTTCACCGCCGTCGCGGTCCGCGGGGTCGACCCGGCCGCGGCCACCCCGCAGTGGATCAAGACGCGGCTGGCCACGGCCGGCATCCGCTCGATCTCGCTGCCGGTCGACATCACCAACTACGTGATGATCGAGATCGGCCAGCCGATGCACGCCTGGGACCTGGAGCGGCTCACCGGCCCGCTCGTCGTCCGGCGGGCCCAGCCCGGTGAGAAGCTGACCACCCTCGACGGCGTCAACCGCGTCCTCGACCCCGAGGACATCGTCATCGCCGACGGCACCGGCGTCGTCTCGCTCGCCGCGGTCATGGGCGGCACCACCACCGAGGTTTCGGCGAGCACGGTCGACGTGCTGTTCGAGGCCGCGCACTGGGACCCGCGCTCGGTCGCCCGCACGATCCGCCGGCACAAGCTGCCCAGCGAGGCCGGCAAGCGCTACGAGCGCGGCGTCGACCCGCAGATCACCCCGGCCGCGTGCGCGCGGGCGGCGGCGCTGCTGGCCGAGTACGGCGGCGGCACCGTCTCCACCGCCGTCACCGACGTCTACGCGGTCGTCCCGCCGGTGCCGGTGACGATGTCGGTCCGGCGCCCGTCGCAGCTCGCCGGCGTCGACTACACGCCGGAGCGGGTCCTGGAGATCCTGGCGCTGATCGGCACGCAGGTGGTGGCCGACGGCGAGCAGCTCACCGTGACCCCGCCGAGCTGGCGGCACGACCTGAACGACCCGGCCGACCTCGCCGAGGAGGTGCTGCGCCTCGACGGGTACGACCGGATCCCCAGCGTCCTGCCGATCGCACCGCCGGGCCGCGGACTGACGGCGGGTCAGCGGCGGCGGCGGACCGTCGGCCGGGCGCTCGCCGACGCCGGCTACGTGGAGACGCTGTGCTGGCCGTTCGTCGGCAGCGCGGCCCTCGACGCCATGCGCGTGCCGGAGGGCGACCCGCGGCGGGAGATGCTGCTGCTGCGCAACCCCCTCTCCGACGAGGAGCCGGGCCTGCGCACGTCGCTGCTGCCGCCGCTGCTGGCCGCCCTGCGCCGCAACCTCGGGCGCGGCCTGCGCGACGTCGCGCTGTTCGAGATCGGGCCGGTCTTCCTCCCGTCCGGGCCGCTGGCGATCGCGCCGGCCCACGGGGTGGACGGACCCCCGAGCGCCGAGGAGTTCGCGGCGGTCGAGGCGCTCCTGCCGCACCAGCCGTGGCACGTCGCCACCGTCATCGCCGGCGAGGCCGACCCGGCCGGCTGGTGGGGCGGCGGGCGGCCGGCGGACTGGGCCGACGCGGTCGAGTCGGCCCGGGTCGTCGCCGCGGCGGCCGGCGTGGAGCTGACCGTGCGGGCCGGGGCCGAGGCGCCGTGGCACCCGGGGCGGTGCGCCGCGCTCCTCGTCGGTGACGTCGTCGTCGGGCACGCGGGTGAGCTGCATCCGGCCGTCTGTGCGGATCTGGACCTGCCCCGCCGTACCGTCGCGATGGAACTCGACCTGGACGTCGTGCCGATCCCGGGGGTTTCCATCGCACCCCGGCTGTCGAACTTCCCGGCCGCGCTGATCGACGTGGCGCTGGTCGTCGACGGCGCCACCCCGGCCGGCGAGGTCGAGGCGGCCCTCGCCGAGGGGGCCGGGACGCTGCTCGAGTCGCTGCGGCTGTTCGACGTCTACGCCGGTGCGCAGCTGGGCGAGGGCCGCAAGTCCCTGGCCTACAAGCTGACGTTCCGGGCGCCGGACCGCACGCTCACCGGCGAGGAGGCCCTCGCCGCCCGCGACGCCGCTGTAGCGGTGGCGGCCGATCGCTTCGGGGCGGTCCTGCGCGGAGCGTGACAGTACTGTTGACGGCGGTCGCATCTCACTGGTGTGGCCGCCGTCACTCGTATCCGGTTTCGGACACTGTGCGTAATGCTCGATGGGGGACGGCCGGGCCGGAGATGGTACCGTCACCGCGCCTATTGCTGTTGGCGGCGTTCTTCTATATAAGGCCGATCGAAGGGGCAGAGCGTGACAGACGTCAATGCATCGGCGGGGTTCACCACCGACGTCGTGGTGATCGGCGGCTGCGGCCGGGTGGGGCTCCCACTCGGGATCGCGCTGGCCTCCCGTGGCTTGCAGGTGACCCTGTACGACATCAATGAGGCCGCGGTCAACGTGGTCAACAGCGGCACCCTGCCGTTCGACGAGGAGGGTGCGGCCGAGCCGCTCGCGAAGGCCGTGGCCGAGGGCCGGCTCAAGGCGAGCACCGACCCGGCCAGCGTCGCGTCGGCCGAGAACCTCGTCGTGATCGTGGGCACGCCGGTCGACGAGCACCTCAACCCCAACATCGCGGCCGTGCCCAAGGCGATCGAGCGCTGCGCGGAATACCTTCGCGACGGGCAGCTGATCGTGCTGCGCAGCACAGTGCACCCCGGCGTGACCGCGCTCACCGAGAAGCTGATCAAGAAGCTCGGCGTGAACGCCGACGTCGCGTTCTGCCCCGAGCGCATCGCCGAGGGCAAGGCGATGACCGAGCTGTTCGAGCTGCCGCAGATCGTCGCGGCGCGCACGCCCGAGGCGACCGAGCGGGCCGAGAAGCTGTTCCGCAACCTGGCCGGCCAGATCGTGATCCTGGAGCCGGAGGAGGCGGAGCTGGCCAAGCTGTTCACCAACACCTGGCGTTACATCAAGTTCGCCGCGGCCAACCAGTTCTGGATGATGTCCAACGACTTCGGCCTGGACTTCGAGCGCATCCGGCACGCGATCCGGTTCCAATACCCGCGGGCGACGGACATGCCCGGCGCCGGTTTCGCGGCCGGGCCGTGCCTGCTCAAGGACACGATGCAGCTGGCCGCGTTCAACAACAACAACTTCGTGCTCGGCCACAGCGCGATGCTCATCAACGAGGGTCTGCCGCTCTACGTGGTGTCGAAGCTGCAGGAGCGCTTCGACCTGTCGGAGATGACGGTCGGCATCCTGGGCATGGCGTTCAAGGGCGGCAGCGACGACATCCGCGAGTCCCTCGCCTACAAGCTGCGCAAGGTCGTCATGCTGCGGGCCAAGGAGACGCTCTGCACCGATCCGTATGTGAAGGACGACCGGTTCGTGCCGCTCGACGACGTCCTCACCCGCGCGGACCTGCTCATCATCGCCGCTCCTCACCCCGAGTACCGTGACCTGCAGACCGAAATTCCGGTTGCGGACATGTGGGGCGTGACGAACAAGGGCGTGCGTATATGAGCTTGACGCCACAGATCTCTGTGGTCATCCCGGTCTACAACGAGGGCGAAGCCATCGTCCGCTGCCTGGACCGCATCCTGCGCGAAGTGATGATGCCGGCGGAAGTGCTCGTGGTGCACGACATGCCCGAGGACACGACGGTGCCGTTCGCGCTGGAGGTCCAGGCCCGTGACCCGCGGGTCCGGCCGGTGCTCAACACCTACGGCCGTGGCCCGGCCAACGCGATCCGGTTCGGCATCGACGTGGCCCGGGCGCCCGTGGCCGTCGTCACCATGGCCGACGGCTCCGACGACCCGCGCCAGATCGAGGACCTGGCCCGGCTGGTCGACCGCGGGGTCGTGGTCGCGGCGGCGTCGCGCTACATGCCGGGCGGTCAGCAGGTCGGCGGGCCGCGGTTCAAGCGGATGCTGTCGCGCAACGCCGGGCGGACGCTGCACTGGTTCGCCCGCGTCGGCACCCGGGACGCCACCAACAGCTTCAAGGCGTATTCGACGCAGTTCGTGCGCCAGGTCGGGATCGAGTCGAAGACCGGCTTCGAGATCGGCATCGAGCTGACCGCGAAGGCGACCCGGCTGCGGCTGCCCGTCGCCGAGATCCCGACGATCTGGCTCGACCGCCAGCTCGGGGAGTCCCGGTTCGACGTGGGCCGGTTCATGCCGAGCTACCTCAAGTGGTACTGGTTCGCCTTCGGCCCCAGACTGAGTGTGGAGAAGCTGGCGAAACGGCCGGCTTCCACGGCCGCGCGGGATGACGCGCAGGCCGCCCGTTCGACGGCCGCGCAGGACGACGCGCAGGCCGACCGTTCCGCTAGCCAAAGTTCCACGGCTCACCAAGGATAAGGAGTATTCGTGGCAAAGGTCCTGGTCACCGGCTCGGCCGGCTTCATCGGTGGATATGTCGTCGAGGAGCTGCTCGCCCGCGGCTACCAGGTGGTCGGCCTGGACAACTACTCGAAGTACGGTCCGGTCACCCGCAGCTACGACTCCCACCCGGACTACCGCTTCGTCGAGGGCGACGCCCGCGACGTCGACCTCGTCACCGACCTGCTCGACGGCTGCGAGCACTTCATCGCCGGCGCCGCGCTCATCGGCGGCATCTCCTACTTCCACGCGTACGCCTACGACCTGCTCGCCAGCAACGAGCGGATCATGGCCTCGTCCTGCGACGCCGCGATCAAGGCGCACCAGCACGGGACGCTCAAGAAGATGACGTACATGTCCTCGTCGATGGTCTTCGAGTCGACGACGCACTGGCCGTCGAAGGAGGGCGACGAGCGCCAGGTGCCGCCGCCGCTGTCCTCGTACGGGTTCCAGAAGCTGGCCGTCGAGTACTTCGCGAAGGCCGCGTGGGACCAGTACAAGCTGCCCTACACGATCGTGCGCCCGTTCAACTGCGTCGGCGTCGGCGAGGGCCGGGCCCTCGGCGAGATCGAGGTCCTCTCCGGCAACGTGAAGCTGGCCATGTCGCACGTCGTGCCCGACCTGGTCCAGAAGATCGTCAAGGGCCAGGACCCGCTGCACATCCTCGGCTCCGGCGAGCAGGTCCGCCACTACACCTACGGCGGCGACCTGGCCAAGGGCATCATCGCCTGCATGGAGTCCGACGAGGCGACCAACCAGGACTTCAACATCTCCACCGCGGAGTCGACGACGGTCCTGGACCTGGCCGAGGTGATCTGGCGCAAGATCAAGGGCCCCGACGTGCCGTTCCGGGTGGTCTCCGACGACCCCTACGAGTACGACGTGCAGAAGCGCGTCCCGGACGTCACCAAGGCCCGCGAGGTGCTCGGCTTCGAGGCGACGACGTCGCTGGACAAGATGCTCGACGAGGTCATCCCGTGGGTGACGGAGGCGGTCAAGGAAGGCCGCCTGTAAAGGCTGTTTCCGATGAGGGCCCCGCCGCGAGGCGGGGCCTTTCTCGTTGTACGAGCATGACCGCCGTCGAGCATGTGGACGTCTCACAAAACAACGCAGACGTCTCTCGAGATGATGTCGACGTCCCTCGAGATGATGTGGACGGGTCACGGAATGATGCGGACGAGTCACGAAATGTCGGGCGCTTCGCTAGCCCGACATTTCGGACTTATCATCATTTAGCGGGGCGACGGGTCGTCCGCGTCCTGGTCGGCGTGGCGTTTGTGCTGGTCGGGGCCTTGGTCGGGCTCGCACGGACCCGTTCTCCAGGGGCGCTGGACTCGTTGTGGGCCGAGGACGGGCAGAACTTCCTCACCGACGCGCTGAACCTGCCGTGGTATGAAGCGATATTTACGCCTTTCAACGGATATTTCCACGTCGTGGCCCGCCTGTGCTGGGCCTTCATCGCGCTGTTCCCGGTCGCGTGGGCGGCTCCGCTGAACGCGGTGATCGACGCGGCCATCACCAGCGCGCTGGGTCTGGCCGTCTACGGCGCGGCGCGGTCGCGGCTGGAGCGGTTCCCGGCGGTCGTGATCGGGGTCACGGCGGCGCTGCCGATGGGGTTCGTGCCCAACACCCTCGCCCAGCTGCAGTTCCCGCTGGTCTATGCGGGCCTGTGGATGCTGTTGTGGAGCAGGCGGGCCAACGTGCTGACCGTCGGCCTGCCGGCACTGGCGGTGCTCAACTCGATGCTCGGCGTGTTGCTGACCGTCGTGGCTTTTGTCGGTTTCTGCATATATCGCAACCGCGAATGGCTCTGGAAACTGATCGGTTTACTACCCGGTTCGCTCCTGCAGCTCGTGCCGCTCCTCACCGGCACGACGCGGCGCGGACTGGGGGAGCGGCCCGAGCACGATCCGATCGCCCTCGCCGCCATGTACGTGCGGTGGGGTGTGCCACGATCGTTCCTCGGGCCGGCCTGGCCGGCGCCGCCGTACGACGACGTCTGGGGCCACAGGGCCCTCATCGCCGCCGGGCTCCTGATTCCCCTCGCGCTGATCGGCATGGCCGTGTGGGCGAAGGCGTACGCAGCGTTACGGCCGGCGGCCGTGCTGGCCGGGTTCGCCGCCCTCGCCGGTGCCGTCCAGCTGGGTGCGCACGGGTTCGGCGAGGACCGCTACCTGGTGCTCATCAGCCTGCCCAACCTCGCGGCCGGGGTCGTCCTCGCGGCCGGCGCACAACGATCAAGCCGGACCACAGGTTGCATTTCTCTCAGGCTGCCACTTGTCGTGTTCGCGACACTTCTGACCGTGGTCCTGGCCGCCAATTTCCGGCCGGCGAGCCCTCGTGACGGCAGCCCGCGCTGGGCGGCGGCGGTGGGTCAGGCGCGGGCGGAATGCCTTGTCCGGCCCGGTTTGACGCGGGTGAACGTGCACATCGCCACCTGGCCGGTTCTGGGGTGGGAGGCGGTGCTGCCCTGCGCCCGGTTGCGATGATCTCGGGTCGATCGGGCGTCATCTTACCGTCTTGTCCCGTTCTCCGGGCGTTGCGACGAACGGGCGTTCGTTAGAGACTCGGCGTCGTGGTGAGCACCCCGTCGGCACCCATCGGCCGGGCCGATCTGCTGAGCCATGCCCGCGAGCGGCTCGCGGCGGGGGGCAGCGTCGTGCTCTGCGGCCCGGCGGGCATCGGCAAGTCCACCATCCTGGACGCCCTCGCGGCCGCCGAGACCGAGGCGCTGGTCCTGCGCGCGGCCGCGGCCGAGGCCGAGGCGGACCTGCCGTACCTGGCCCTCGTCGACCTGTTCGACGGGGCACCGGACGCCTCCGACCTGCTCCCAGCCCACCTGCGCGCGGCCCTCGACGGGGCCCTCCTGCGCAGCGCCCTGCCGGCGACGCCGCACGACCAGCTGGCAGTACGACTGGCGGTCCTCGAGCTTTTCCGTGCCCTTGCGGCCGAGAAGCCGATCCTGCTGATCCTCGATGACGTGCAGTGGATCGACGAGCCGAGCGCCGGGGTGCTGCGGTTCGTGTCGCGGCGCCTCGGTGAGGTCCCGGTCAAGGTCCTCGCGGCCGAGCGGGTGCCCGACGGGGGTGCGCCGACCCGGCTCGACCTGTGCCCGCCACCGAGCGTGACCCTGCCGGTGCCGCCGCTGCCGCAGAGTGACATCGCCGACCTGCTGCGGGCCTGGTTCGGGGCCGAGGCCGGCCGGGCCCACGTCCAGCGGATCTTCGAGGCCAGCGCCGGCAACCCGCTCTACGCCGTCGAGCTCGGCCGGGCCATCGGCAGCAGCTCGTTCCCGGTCACCGACCCGCTGCCGGTCCCGGACCGCCTCCGCGAGCTGCTCGCCGCCCGCCTGGCCACCCTGCCCGCCGACGACTGGCCCGCGCTGCTGGTCATCGCCTCCGCGGCCCGCCCCAGCCTGGCCCTGCTCGGTGCCTGCGGCATCGCCGAGCTGCACGTCGAATCCGGCATTGCTTCGGGGGTACTGCACGTCGAGCCCGACGGCGCCATCAGGTTCGCGCATCCGCTGCTGCGCGAGATGGTCTACGCCGACGCGACGACCGCGGCCCGCCGCGAAACCCACGAGCGGCTGGCCGACACCGTCACCGACCCGGTCGACCGGGCCCGGCACCTGGCCGCCGCCCGCCCCGAGCCGGACGAGGGCCTGGCCGAGTGCCTCGCCGACGCCGCCTCCGCGGCCCGGCTGCGCGGCGCCCCGGCGATGGCCGCGGACCTCGCCGCCCTGGCCGCCGACCGCACGCCCCGTGACACGCCCGGGGTCGCCGCGGTCCGCCGGCTCAGCGCGGCCCAGTACGCCTACTCGGCCGGCTCACCTGTCGACGCCCGCCGCCACGCCGCGGCCGCCCTGCGCGACGCCGCCGACCGCCGCACCCGCGTCGGGGCCCGGCTGCTGCTGGTCGAGATGTCGGGCGAGGACCACTCCAACTCCGGCCCGCTGCTCGACGCCGCGTTCGTCGAGGCCGTCGACACCCCGGACCTGCTGGCCCACGTCCGGCTGTACAAGGCGGTCAAGGCCTACTGGGACGGCGACGGCGAGGCCGCCCTGGCCGAGCTCAAGCGGGCCGAGGAGGCCGCCGAGCTGTGCGGCGACATGGAGCGGCTGGTCGAGGTGCTCAGCTGGCGGGGCAACATCATGCTCGGCACCGAGGGCGACGAATACCTCGAGCGGGCCGGCAAGCTCGCCCGGGGCCTGTCGCTGACCCCGGCCACGGTCGCGGCCCGGCAGGTGGCCGCGATGAGCCGGCTGTTCAAGGGCGAGACGGCCGAGGCGGTGCGCCGCATCGAGGCGCTGCGGATCGCCGTCGAGCGGGCCGGGACCGTCCGCGACCTGGCCGCGGTGCTCGTCTCGGTGGCCGGCATCTACTGGCGGGCCGGCCGCTGCGCCGATGCCCTCGTGGCCGGCCGGGACTGCGTGCGCCTCTACGTCGACGTCGGGACGACGCCCGGCCCGGGATACCTGGTGGCGGCCCTCGTCGAGTACGCCGGTGGCAGCGCGACCGCGGCCGCCGGGTTCTCCGACCGCGGCCTGGCCGCCTGCCTGGCCGCCGGCGACGAGGACTGGATCAAGTCCGCCTACGCGACCAGCGGCCTCGTCCACATGCTCCGCGGCGACCCGGTGGCCGCGGCCGAGGCGATGCGCGAGGCCTACGCCCTCGACCAGCGCCTGGGCCGGCTCGACCCCGGCGTCCTGCCCTGGCACGCCGACTTCGTCGAGGCCCTGGTCGGCGCGGGCGCCCGCGCGGAGGCCGCCGAGGTCCTCGACGAGGTCGAGCAGCGGGCCCGCCACCTGGACCGCCAGGTCGTCTTCCTGGGCCTGGCCCGGGCCCGCGCGGTCCTGACCGCCGCGACGGGCGAGGCCCGCGAGGGCGCCGAGGCCCTGCACCGGGCGATCGAGGAGTGGCCCGACCATCCGTACCCCTTGGAGCTGGCCCGGGCGTACTACACGCTCGGCGGCCTGGAGCGTCGAGCCCACCGCCGCGGCGCCGCCCGCGCCGCCCTCTCCGAAGCGGTCCGCCGCTACGGCGCCGCCGACGCACACCCGTGGCGCGAGGTCGCCGCGGCCGACCTGGCCCGCCTGGACGGCGGCCGCGGCGCGGGCCTGTCCGAGACCGAACGCCGCATCGTGGAACTGGTCCGCGCGGGCGCGACGAACCGCGAGATCGCCCGCGCCCTGTTCCTGTCCATCAAGGCGGTCGAGGCCAACCTGACCCGCCTGTACCGCCGCCTCAACGTCCGGAACCGCTCCCAGTTGGCCCGCTTCCTGGACCCGGAGTGAACGACTTGCGGTAGCGGCCCGGGGCCACGCCGTGCTCCCGCTTGAACGCCTTCGCGAAGGCGAACTCCGACGTGTACCCGGTGCGCAGCGCGACTGCCTGCAGCGGCTGGTCGCCGTCTCGCAGCAGCCGCGCCGCCAGGGTCATCCGCCACCAGGTCAGGTAGCTCAACGGCGGCTGCCCGACCAGCGCGGTGAACCGCCGGGAGAACGCCGCCCGCGACAGCCCCGCCTTCGCACCCAGCGTCTCGACCGTCCACTGCTCGGCCGGCGCTTGATGGATGTGGCGCAGGGCCGCCGTGACCACCGGGTCGCTCAGGGTCGCGGCCCACCCCGTTGCTGGGCCCTGGCGGTCGAGCCAGGCTCGCAGGATGTACAGCAGCAGCACGTCCAGCAGCGCCGCCACCACCGCCTCGGTGCCGTGGCCGGGCCGGCCGACCTCACCGGCGAGCAGGCCGACGGCGGCGTGCAGCGACGAGCGGTGGCCGAGCCGGGCCGGGAGGTGGATGACCTGGGGGAGCTCCTTGAACAAGGGGTGCGGCCGGGCCTGATCGAGCGTGTACGCGCCGCACAGCAGGACCGTCGGTGTTCCGTCGCCCGGGTCCTGCCACGGCCGGATCTCGGCGAGGGAGGCCGAGGGCACGGCGGTCAGCGGCGTCGCGGGGCTGTCGGCCAGGGCGTGCCCGCAGCCGTGCGGCAGGCAGACGACATCCCCGGGCCCGAGCGCGACCGCGGCCCCCTCGGCCGGGATCAGCCAGCACGTCCCCTCCAGCACGACATGGAACCCGGCCCCGCGGAACGGCTCGGCCTTGACGCCCCACGGCGCGCACTTGCGGATCTCGGCGGAGTGCGGCCGCCCGGTGCGCATGACGGCGATGGCGTCGCTCAACACATCCACGCGCCGGATCGTATCGCCTGCCCGCTTTCGTTGAGACGATCGGACATGAAATCGAGACCGTGAGCCATGTAGCGGTGCTCCCGATCTCCATACGCTCCACGCATGCCAGTTCTCACCGAAACGCTGTACACCGCCGAAGCCCTCTCGACGGGCGACGGCCGCAACGGCCACGTCGCCACCACGGACGGCCGCATCGACCTGGACCTCGCCATGCCGCCCGCGCTCGGCGGCACGGGGCAGGGCGCCAACCCGGAGCAGTTGTTCGCTTCGGGCTACGCGGCGTGCTTCCACAGCGCCCTGCGCCTGATGGCCCGGTCGACAAAAGCGGATATGTCGTATTCAACGGTCACGGCCGGCGTCTCGATCGGCAGCGAAGCCGACGGCAACATGGGCCTGGCGGTGACCCTGCTCGTCGACCTGCCGAACGTGGCCCCCCAGGCCGCGCAGGACCTCGTCCAGGCCGCGCACGGCGTCTGCCCGTACTCCCGCGCCACCCGCGGCAACATCCAGGTCGAACTGCGGGTCGCCGAGTCGAGGTAGGAGCCGCGCCTGTCCGTCAGGTCAAGGTGTGGTGTTGGACAAGTCCCTGGGCCGGGTGCTGTCCGCCGACCGGGTGCCGGCCGGGACGTGCTTCCAGGTCCGCCCGGGCGTAGCGGTGACGGCCTGGCAGGTGCTGGTCGAGGTGGGTGCCGGCGAGGTGGGCCGGGCCGTGCTGGTGGACGCCCTGGCCGGGGATCAGTCCTCGGGTCCGGTGCGGGCGCGGGTGTTGCGGGTCGACGCGGTGCACGACCTCGCGCTGGTCGGCCTGGCCGAGGGAGTGTTGCCGGGGGCGGTGGCGGGTTTCGCGCCGACCGGCGAGCAGGCGTTGTCGACGCCGGTGGCGGTCGCCGGCGTGGCGGACACCTCGCGGTTCGTGGAGGCCTCGGGAACGTTGGAGGGCAGCGCCACCCGCGATGGGGTGGTCGTCGGACGGCTGGAGTCGAAGGCGGTCACGGCGGGGATGCGCGGCGCCCCCGTCGTACGCCGGTCGGACGGCTTGGTGGTCGGGGTGGTGTCGGGCCGGCACAACAGCGTCGACGGCTGGCTGCGGGATTCAGTGTGGGTGGTCCGGGTCGAGGATCTGCTGCCGTTGCTGGACGGCGTCGCCGAGGTCTGGGTGGGCCGGTCACCGGTCGGCCCAGCGGTCGAGGTCTCCGTGGTGGTCGACGCGAATACGGTGACCGTGTCCGGCCAGGGTCGGCAAGCGGTGACGGTCCCGCACCGGGGCGTCGTGCCGGAGTTGCGGGTGTCGCTCGATGCATTCCGCCGGTCCCGGTCGGGGCTGACCGCACACCGCGACCTCACCCCCGAAGGCATGCCCGGCAGCCAGGTCGAAGCGCCGGTCGTCGCGTTGGGCCGGGCACTGACCGGCAATTTCCTCGCCGACGGCGCCGGTCAGCTGTTCACAGAGCTGGTCGAGGCGGCCCGGACCGCACACCGACCGGCTCGGATCGGCCTGCGGGTGGCGCCCGAGCTGTCGGCCCTGCCGTGGGAGGCGATGCTGTCGCCGGGGTCGGGCCGTCCACTGGGTATCGACCCCCAGGTCCGAGCGTTCCGCCAGGCCCGATCGGCGACGCCGATGCGCCCCGGCCCGCTGCGCATCGTGGTCGCCATCGCGTCCCCGCTGACCGGCGGCGGCCAGGTCCTGGACTATGAGCGCGAGCTCCGCAACGTCCTGTCCGCGGTCCGCGCGGCCCGAGCCTACGACGCCGACGTGCACGTGGTGCACTTCGCCACGACGGCGGCGATCCGGGCCGCCTTGACCGCCACCCCGGCCACGTGCTGCACCTGTCCGGCCACGGCACGCCCGGCCTGCTACAGCTGGAGGACGAAGACGGCGCGGCCCGGATGGTGACCGCCGACGAGTTCCTGGACGAGGCGGTGCCGCCCGGATCACAACCACCGGTCTTCGCACTGGCCGCCTGCCACACCGTCGCGTTCGCCGAGGGACTCCTGGCTCGGGGTGCCGGGGTGGTGATCGCGACGGGCACGTCGATCAGCGACGTGTACGCGACCCGGGTGTTCGCCCGCGTTTACGGCCGGCTGGCGGCGGACCCGGCCGCGGACGTGGTGGCGGCCGTGGCCGATGCCCGCGCGGACGTGCAACTGGAGCTGGAGCGATCGCTGGACGACCGGGACCGGCGACTGGCCGCATTCCAGGAGTGGTCGACGGTATCGGTGTACGCCCCGTCGGGCTCGGTCCCGATCATTGATACGGACACCCCAGCCGAGCAGATGCCCGTGACCCGATCCAGGGCTGGGATCCTGCGGCGGGAGGTCGGCGAGGTTGTCGGCCGCCGCCGTGAACAACGAGAATGGCCCGCGGCCCTGCTGTCCGGCCGTACCGCCGGGATCGTCGTTCATGGTCTCGGCGGGGTCGGCAAGACCACCCTCGCCGACGAGCTCGTCACCCGCATCCTCGAACGGGAACCGGACCGGGCGGTCGTCGCCGTCACCGGCCCCGTTACCGGCGAACAGCTCCTCATCGACCTGGCCCGCCAGATCAACGATCAGCTCCACGACCGCCGGACCGCACCACCAGAGCGGGTCTCACGCCTGCTGACCCGCGTCGCCGACCCCGACCGGGGCCTCACCGACCGCACCGAGGCCCTGCACGATCTATTCGCCGAAGTGCCGGCCCTGATCGTGCTGGACAACTTCGAGGACAACTTGGAAGGCACCGGCGTCCGGCCAGTCCGGCCGACCCTGGCGTGGCTGCTCACGGAGTTGGCAACCCGCCCGGCCCGATGCCGACTGCTGATCACCTGCCGCTACCGGTTCACCCTGCCCGGCAACGCCCATCGCGCGCTGACCTTCCACCACCTGGGCCCGCTGTCGTTCGCGGAAACCATGAAACTGGCCTGGGCGCTGCCGCAACTCGACCGGATGACCAGTGCCGACCTGGAACGAGTATGGCGTTCGGTCGGTGGCCACCCCCGCTGCCTGGAGTACGTCGACGCCCTCCTGGCCGGCGGCACCGCCCGCTACACCGACGTCACCCTCCGCCTGGCCACCGCCGTCGAGCGCCACCTCCGCACAACGGGGGAGGCCACGGACCTGGACATCGACGCATATCTGGACACCCATACCGTCCTGGACGATGCACTAGCTGAGGTTGCCACCCTAGCCGCCGACGACATCCTCCTCGACCAGCTCCTGACAGCCCTCGACCAGGTCCCGGCCGCAGTCCAGCTGATCACCGGAGCCAGCGTCTACCGAGTCCCGGTCGACCGAAATGCCCTGGCCTACCAACTAGGTGACCTCGCCCCGAACCTCGACCGGGCAGTCACCGCCTGTGTGGACAGCGGCCTGCTCACGCCCGGCCGGCAGCCGGAGGGGTCACCGACGTACTTCGTACACCGGTGGACCGCTACCGCCCTCACTGCCCCTGACCGCCATGCCAGCGCACTCGTCGATGCACATCGACGAGCCGCCGCTTACTGGCAATGGCGGGTCACAACGTTGCCTCAACCCTTAGCATCGGACGCCGAGGACCTCCGCGAAGCGCACCACCACCTCACCACCGCCCACACCCTCGGCCCGGGGAACGACCTCCACGAAATCGCCAACCTCTGTGCCAATCTCCAATCCGTCCTCGGTCGGCTGGGCCAACGCCACGAGGCGGCAACCTATGCGGAGGCCGGCCTTCGCGTCCGTCGGCACCTCCACGCCATCGACCCCTCACTGCAACACACCGACGGACTAGCCGCCGCCCTCAACGACCGCGGCCTTCGGTTGTCGGAGTTAGGGCGGTGGGAGGAGGCGTTGGCGGTCGCGTCGGAGTCTGTTGAGGTGCGGCGCCGCTTGGTTGCGACAGATCCGGCTACGTTTGAACCCAATCTCGCCTTCTCGCTGAACAACCTCGGTGTAGCCCTGTCAGGCATGGGGCGGGTGGAGGAGGCGTTGGCGGTCACGTCGGAGGCCGTTGAGGTGCGGCGCCGCTTGGTTGCGACAGATCCGGCCGCGTTTGAACCCAATCTCGCCTTGTCGTTGAACAACCTCGGCATTCAGCTGTCGGAGTTGGGGCGGTTTGAGGAGGCGTTGGCTGCCACCGGCGAAGCCGTCAACGTCTACCGTCGTGTGGCTGCGGTGAACCCGGATGCGTCCGAGCCTTACCTCGCCATATCGTTGAACAGTTTTGGCGTTCAGCTGTCGCGGTTGGGGCGGATGGAGGAGGCATTGGCTGCTGTCGGCGAAGCTGTTGACGTGCAGCGTCGTGTGGCTGCCGTGAACCCGGGAGCGTTCGAGCCCGACCTCGCCAAGTCATTGAACAACCTTGGCATTCGGCTGGTGAACGTGGGGCGATCTGAGGAGGGGTTGGCCGCCCTCGACGAAGCCGTCTGCGTATGGCGTCGGCTGGCTGCGGTGAACGCCGGTGCGTTCGAACTCAGGCTCGCCGATTCGCTAAACAATCTCGCCCTGGGTCTGCGGGAGATCAGTCCGGAGCGGGCGGAGGCGGCGGCTGACGAGGCGCGGCGGATTCGTGATCGGCATGCTCGGCCGGCGCCGGTCGAGGCGTAGGGTTTTGGGGTGGTGACCCTAGCCTTACCCGCGCGTTCATGCTGGTGACACCGATCTATACATAGACTGCCTCCGATTTCCGAAACCCCCGGAGGTAGCAAGTGCTGAAACGTGCCCTGCTGGCCGTCGCACTCATGACGGCGGGCGTCACCTACGTGGCGGGGGCGGCCGAATCGCAGGCCGCTGCCGTGCACCGTGTCCTGTTCGACAACACCAAGGCGGAGACGGCCGGCAACGCTGACTGGATCATCTCCACCTCGCAGCCTGACCCGCTCGGGCAGAACGCGAATCCGAGTAGCGAGACCTCGTGGACGGGGGCGCTGTCGGCTTGGGGGGTGGCGCTGCAGCGGACCGGGCAGTACAGCCTCAAGACGCTGCCCGCCGGGAACACGATCACCTACGGCGGGTCGGGGGCGCTTGATCTCAAGAACTTCGACGAGTTCGTGATGCCGGAGCCCAACTCCCCGCTCAGCGCGGCCGAGAAGAGCGCGATCATGCGGTTCATCCAGGCCGGTGGGGGGTTCTTCCTCATTGTCGACCACACCGCCAGCGACCGGAACAGTGACGGCTGGGACTCGGTGCGGATCGCCAATGATCTGTTGACGAACAACGGGGTGGACAACACCGACCCGTTCGGGTTCAGCGTCGACGTGAACAACATCGGCACGGAGAACCCGGTGGCGATCGCCGGCTCGACCGACCCTGTGATCAACGGGGCGTTCGGGAAGGTCCGCGGCAGCATCATCCGCAACGGCTCCACGCAGACGCTCCACCCGGCGAACAACTCGTCCGTCAAAGGGCTCGTCTACCGCAGCGGGTTCACGCCCGGCGGCACGACCGGGGCGTTCTTCACGACGTCCACGTTCGGCGCGGGGCGGGTGGCGGTGTGGGGCGACAGCTCGCCGATCGACGACGGCACCGGACAGAGTGGCAATACGCTCTATGACGGGTGGAACGACACTGCCGGTACCAACGCCGCATTGGCTTTGAACGCCACCGCCTGGTTGGCCGGCACCGGCACGTCGACGCCGCCGCCCACGACCACGCCTCCAAACACCAACTGCTCGGCGGGTGAGCTGTTCGGCAACCCCGGCTTCGAGTCCGGCGCGACCGGGTGGACGGCCAGTTCGGGCGTGGTGACCAGCGACACGTCGGAGCCCGCGCACGGCGGGTCGTGGAAGGCCTGGCTCGACGGGTACGGCACCGCGCACACCGACACCCTGTCGCAGACGGTGACCATTCCGTCCGGATGCACCCGGGCGACGCTGAGTTTCTGGCTGCTGGTCGACACCGACGAGACCGGCACCACCGCATACGACAAGCTCACGGTCGCGGCCGGCGGGACGACCCTGGCGACGTACTCCAACGCCAGCGCGACCGGTGGTTACGCACAGAAGTCCCTCACGGTCAACGGCACCGGCTCGGTGACCATCACCTTCACCGGCGTGGAGGGCAGCAAGCTGGCCACGTCGTTCGTCTTGGATGACCTAAGTCTCAAGGGCGCGGCGTAACCACCTTGAAACCCGCGCCTGCATAGAGATACAGTCGGGCGCATGGGAATACGTGTCGCCGTTGCGGGGGCCTCGGGCTACGCCGGCGGTGAGCTGTTGCGGCTCATCGCCGGCCATCCGCACCTCGAACTCGCCGCCGCCACCGGGTTCGCGCAGGCCGGATCGACCATCGGGAGCGTTCACCCGCACGTGCGAACCTTCCGCGACGTCGTCCTGGCCAAGACCGGGCCCGAGGCGCTCGCCGACGCCGACCTGGTCTTCCTGGCCCTCCCGCACGGCGAGTCGGCCGCCCTGGCCGCGCAGCTGCCCGACGCGGTGAAGATCGTCGACATCGGCGCCGACTTCCGGCTCCGCGACGGTGCCGAGTGGGAGCGGTACTACTCCGGCCCGCACGCCGGCACCTGGACCTACGGCCTGCCCGAGCTGCCCGGCCAGCGGGAGCTGATCGCGGCCTCGACCCGGGTCGCCAACACCGGCTGCTACGCGGTCACCACCATCCTGGCCCTCGCCCCGCTCATCGCGGCCGGCGTCGCCGACCCCGAGGACGTCGTCGTGGTCGCCGCCTCCGGCACGTCCGGCGCGGGCCGCTCGGCCAAGCAGCACCTCCTGGCCTCCGAGGTGATGGGGTCGATGTCGCCCTACAAGGTCGGCGCCCACCAGCACGTCCCCGAGATCAAGCAGGCCAGCGGCGCCCGCACGCTGTCGATGACCCCGGTCCTGGCCCCGATGCCACGCGGCATCCTGGCCACGATCACGGCCCGGCCGCTCAAGGAGGCCGACCCGCGCGAGGTCCTCGCCGCCGCCTACGACGGCGAGGCGTTCGTGCATGTGCTGCCTGAGGGCCAGTGGCCGCAGACGGGCGCCACGTTCGGCTCCAACTCCGCCCACCTGCAGGCGACCGTCGACGTGGACAGCGGCCGGATCATCGTCGTCTCCGCCACCGACAACCTGGTCAAGGGCGCGGCCGGCCAGGCCGTGCAGAACGCCAACATCATGCTGGGCCTGCCGGAGACGACCGGGCTCGCCGTCGACGGGATCGCGCCGTGAGTGTGACTGCGCCAAAGGGCTTCCGGGCTTCGGGGGTACCGGCGGGAATCAAAGCCGTAGCCGGAGCGCTGGACGTGGCCCTCGTCATCAACGACGGGCCCGACACCACCGCCGCCGCCGTCTTCACCGGCAACCGCATCAAGGCCGCCCCCGTCCTGTGGAGCCAGCAGGTGCTCAAGGCCGGCATCGTGCGGGCCGTCATCCTCAACTCCGGCGGGGCCAACGCCTGCACCGGCCCGGCCGGCTTCCAGGACACCCACGCCACCGCCGAGCACACCGCGGCCGTGCTGTCCGGGCGGGCCTCGCGCTTCCCGGTCGGCGCCGGTGACGTCGCCGTGTGCTCCACGGGCCTCATCGGCGAGCGCCTGCCGCTGCCGAAGCTCCTCGCGGGCATCGACGCGGCGGCCCGGGCCTTGTCCCGCGACGGTGGCGCCAACGCGGCCCAGGCCATCATGACCACCGACACCGTCGCCAAGACCGCGGTACACAGCGGGCAGGGCTTCACCGTCGGCGGGATGGCCAAGGGCGCCGGCATGCTCGCCCCGGGCCTGGCCACCATGCTCGTCGTGCTCACCACCGACGCCGTCGCCGACGCGACCACCCTCGACACGGCGCTGCGGCTGGCGACCGCGGTCACGTTCGACCGGGTCGACTCCGACGGCTGCATGTCCACCAACGACACCGTGCTGCTCCTGGCCAGCGGGGCGTCCGGGATCGAGCCGACGCCCTACGAGCTGACCGAGGCCGTCACCGCGGTCTGCGCCGACCTGGCCAAGCAGCTCGTCGCCGACGCCGAGGGCGCCACCAAGGAGATCGCGATCGAGGTCATCTCGGCCGACACCGCCGCCGACGCGGTCGAGGTGGGCCGGTCCATCGCCCGCAACAACCTGGTGAAGACCGCGTTCTTCGGCAACGACCCCAACTGGGGCCGGATCCTGGCCGCGATCGGCACCACGGCCGCCAAGTTCGAGCCCGACCAGGTCGACGTGGCCATCAACGGCGTGTGGATCTGCAAGGGCGGCGCGGCCGGCGAGGACCGGTCCAAAGTGGACCTCAGCGGCCGCGCGGTCACCGTCACGGTCGACCTGCACGCCGGGATCGAGGCGGCCACCATCTGGACGAACGACCTCTCCATGGGGTACGTCCACGAGAACTCGGCCTACAGCTCGTGAGCGGTTCGGAGCGCAGCGGAGAGGCCGCTCACCGGGAGGCGCAGTGGGGCTCATGGGGCCGGAGCGAAGCGGAGGGCTCATGAGGGGGCGTATCAACGGGCGCGACCTGGGTATCGCGCTCGGCAAGGCGAACACGCTCATCGAGGCGCTGCCGTGGCTGGAGCGCTTCTCCGGCTCGACGCTCGTGGTGAAGTACGGCGGCAACGCCATGATCGACAATGAGCTCAAGCGGGCCTTCGCGGCCGACATGGTGTTCCTGCGCCACGTCGGGCTCAAGCCCGTCGTCGTGCACGGCGGCGGCCCGCAGATCTCGGCCATGCTCGAGCGGCTCGGGATCGCCAGCGAGTTCAAGGGCGGCCTGCGGGTCACCACCCCGGAGACCGCCGACGTGGTCCGCATGGTCCTCGTCGGCCAGGTCGGCCGAGAGCTCGTCGGGCTCATGAACGAGCACGGCCCGCACGCCGTCGGCATGTCCGGCGAGGACGCCGGGCTGTTCACCGCCGTGCGCCGGCCCGCGATCGTCGACGGCGCCCCGGTCGACATCGGCCAGGTCGGCGACGTCGAGAAGGTGAACATCTCGGCCGTGGCCGACCTCATCGCGGCCGGGCGCATCCCGGTCGTGTCGACGGTCGCCCCGGACGCCGACGGGGTCCTGCACAACCTCAACGCCGACACCGCGGCCGGCGCCCTGGCCGTTGCGCTCAAGGCGCGCAAGCTCGTGGTGCTCACCGACGTCGAGGGCCTGTACCGCAACTACCCGGACCCGGAATCCCTGATCTCGCAGCTCACCGCCGACGAGCTGGCCGAGCTGCTGCCGACCCTGGAGTCGGGCATGGTGCCGAAGATGGAGGCCTGCCTGCGGGCGGTCAAGGGCGGGGTGCCGGCCGCGCACGTCGTCGACGGGCGGGTGCCGCACTCGCTCCTGCTGGAAGTGTTCACGTCGGAGGGATTCGGGACAATGGTGGTGGCGGAATGAGCGGCTCTCTGGTCTCGCGGTTCGAGTCGTCGGTCATGAACACGTACGGCCCGCCGCAGCTCGGTCTGGTCAGCGGCAGCGGCGCGATCGTCGTCGACGAGGCCGGCCGCTCCTATGTGGACTTCCTCGGCGGCATCGCCGTCAACCTGCTCGGCCACGCCCACCCGGCCGTCGTCGCCGCGGTCACGCAGCAGATCGCCACCCTCGGCCACGTGTCCAACCTGTTCGCCTCCCCGCCGGTCGTCACCCTGGCCGAGCGCCTCCTCGCCCTGGCCGGCCGCCCGGGCGCGGTGTTCTTCGGCAACTCCGGCGCCGAGGCCAACGAGGCCGCGTTCAAGCTCTCCCGGCGCACCGGCCGCACGAAGATCGTCGCGGCCGAGGCCGGCTTCCACGGCCGCACCATGGGGGCGCTCGCGCTGACCGGGCAGCCGGCCAAGCAGGCGCCGTTCCTGCCGCTGCCCGGTGACGTCGTGCACGTCCCCTACGGCGACGTCGAGGCGCTCGCCGCCGCCGTCGACGACGCGACCGCGATGGTGCTCCTGGAGCCGATTCAGGGCGAGTCGGGTGTGGTGGTACCCCCGGCCGGCTATCTGACCGCGGCCCGCGAGATGACGTCGGCGCACGGCGCCCTGCTCGCCCTCGACGAGGTGCAGACGGGCGTCGGGCGCACCGGGTACTGGTTCGCCCACCAGGCCGAAGGCGTCCGCCCCGACGTCGTCACCCTCGCGAAGGGCCTCGGCGGCGGCCTGCCGCTCGGCGCCATGATCGCGTTCGACGACGCGGCGACGCTGCTCGGCCCCGGCCAGCACGCCTCCACGTTCGGCGGCAACCCGGTCTGCTGCGCGGCCGCCCTGGCCGTGCTCGACACCATCGAGTCCGAGCACCTCCTCGACGCGGCCAAGCGCCTCGGCGAGCGGATCCGCAAGGGCGTCGAGGCCCTGAACCATCCGCTGGTCACCGGCGTGCGCGGCGCCGGCCTGCTCCTCGGCGTCGTCCTGCGCGGCCCGGCCGCCGGCGCGCTCGCCGGCCTCCTGCGCGACCAGGGCTTCCTCGCCCAGGCCGCCCAGCCCGACGTGCTGCGCATCGCCCCGCCGCTGATCCTCAGCGACGAGCAGGCCGACGCGTTCGTGGCCGCGCTCGGCCCGGCCCTGACCGCGGTCCAGCCGTCATGACCGTCCGGCACTTCCTCCGCGACGACGACCTGTCCGCGGCCGAGCAGCTCGAGATCCTCGAGCTCGCCGCGGCCATGAAGGCCGACCGGCACGGCTTCACGCCCCTCGCCGGCAAGGCCGTCGCGGTCATCTTCGAGAAGCCGTCGCTGCGCACCCGGACATCGTTCGAGGTCGGCATCGCCCAGCTCGGCGGCGCCCCGCTCATCATCGACGCGACCACGACCCACTTCGGCCGGGGCGAGACCCTCGGCGACGCGGCGCGGGTCCTGTCCCGCTACGTCGACGCGATCGTCATCCGCTCCGGCTCCGACACCCGCCTGACCGAGCTCGCGGCCGGCGCCACCGTGCCCGTCGTCAACGCCCTGACCGACGGATTCCACCCCTGCCAGCTGCTGGCCGACCTGCAGACGGTCCGCGAGCGCCTCGGTGCGACACAAGGGCGGATCCTGTCGTACTTCGGCGACACCGCCAACAACATGGCGAACTCCTACGCCCTGGCCGGCACCCTCGCCGGCCTGCACGTGCGGCTCTCGGGCCCGGCCGGGTTCGAGCCCGACGCGCAGATCCTGGCCGCCGCCCGCGCGCACGGCGTCGTCGAGGTGCTGCCCGACCCGGCCGAGGCGGCCAAGGACGCGGACGTCCTCGTGACCGACACCTGGATCTCGATGGGCCAGGAGACCGACGGGCTCGACCGCCGCACGCCCTTCTTGCCGTACCAGATAAACGGCACTTTGCTGTTGCCTGCCAAACCGGGCGCGGTGGTACTGCACTGCCTGCCGGCCCACCGCGGCGACGAGATCACGTCCGAGGTCATGGACGGGCCGCAGTCGGCGATCTGGGATGAGGCCGAGAACCGTCTCCACGCCCAGAAAGCCCTCCTGGCCTTCCTGGTGGATCGACGATGAGTGCCCCCACCACCAAAGCGGCCCGCCTCGACCGCATCTCGGCCATCATCCGCGGGTCCTCCGTCCACTCGCAGACGGAGCTCGCGGACCGGCTGGCCGGCGACGGCTTCCAGGTGACCCAGGCGACGCTCTCGCGGGACCTGGAGGAGCTGCGGGCGGTGAAGGTGCGCGGGGCCTACCTGATCCCCGAGGACGGCGAGCGGGCCCTGCGCCCGGCCGAGGAGGCCCCGCCGCGCCTCATCCGCCTGCTGCGCGAGCTGCTCACCGGCGTCGACTGCTCCGGCAACCTGGTCGTCCTGCGCACCCCGCCCGGGGCCGCGCAGTTCCTGGCCAGCGCGATCGACCGGACCGGCCTGCCGGACATCGTCGGCACCATCGCCGGCGACGACACCATCCTGATCGTCGCCCGGCAGGCGCCCGACCCGGCCAACCCGTCCGCCGGCGACCTGCTGGCCGCGAAGCTCAGCGAGTGGGCCCAGCTCGGCTGAGCGCCGCTTGATCCCGTACCTGTGGAAGGATCTTCTGCGTGGCTTCTGAAACTCCTACCCGCCTCTGGGGCGGGCGCTTCGCCGGTGGCCCCGCCGAGGCCCTGGCGCGCCTGTCCGTGAGCGTGCAGTTCGACTGGCGCCTGGCCCCCTACGACCTGGCCGGCTCCCGCGCCCACGCGCGGGTCCTGGCCCGCGCGGGCCTGCTGGACGCCGACGAGCTGGGCCGGATGCTGGCCGCCCTCGACGACCTGGAGTCCGCGTGCGCGGCCGGCGACTTCCGCCCCACGGTCGACGACGAGGACGTCCACACCGCCTTGGAGCGGGGCCTGCTGGAGCGTCTGGGCACGCTGGGCGGCAAGCTGCGGGCCGGCCGCTCCCGCAACGACCAGGTCGCGACCGACCTGCGCCTGTACCTGCGCGACCACGCCCGCGGTGTGGCCGCCCGGATCGTCGAGCTGGCCGACGCCCTCATGGAGCAGGCCGCCCGCCACGTGGACACGCCCGCACCGGGCTTCACCCACCTGCAGCCGGCCCAGCCGATCGCCTTCGGCCACCAGCTCCTGGCCCACGTCCAGGCCCTGCTCCGCGACCTCGACCGGCTCCGCGACTGGGACGCCCGCGCCTCGGTCAGCCCCCTGGGCGCCGGCGCGCTGGCCGGCTCCTCCCTCCCGCTGGACCCGACCCAGGTGGCGAAGGAGCTCGGCTTCGCACACGCCGCCGCCAACTCCATCGACGCCGTCGCCGACCGCGACTTCGTGGCCGAGTTCCTCTTCGTAGCCGCCCTCACCGGCATCCACCTGTCCCGCCTGGGCGAGGAGGTGGTCCTCTGGACGACCCCGAACTTCGGCTGGGTCCAGCTCGACGACGCCTTCGCCACCGGCTCGTCGATCATGCCGCAGAAGAAGAACCCGGACATCGCCGAGCTCGCCCGCGGCAAGTCCGGCCGCCTGGTCGGCCACCTGACCGGCGTCCTGACCATGCTCAAGGGCCTGGCCCTGGCCTACGACCGCGACCTGCAGGAGGACAAGGAGCCGGTCTTCGACGCCGTCGACACCCTCGAACTGGTCCTCCCGGCCCTGGCCGGCATGATCTCGACGATGACGGTCCGCGTCGACCGCCTGGCCGCCCAGGCCCCCATCGGCTACACATTGGCCACCGAGGTGGCCGAGTGGCTGGTCCGCCAGGGCGTCGCGTTCCGCGAGGCCCACGAGATCACCGGCCAGCTCGTCGTCCTCGCCGCCGCCCGCGACATCGGCCTCGACGAGGTCAGCGACGACGACCTGGCCGCGGTGAGCCCCCACCTGACCCCGGCCGTCCGCGAGGTCTTCTCGGTGCCGGGCGCTCTGGCCGCCCGCATCACACCGGGCTCGACGGGCCCGGGCCCGGTCGCTGAACAACTGGCGGTGGCCGCCGACAAGCTGGACCGCTGGCGCGACTGGGCCGGCGAGCAGGTAATCCCCCGCGACTGACGATATTGCCGGAGGCCGGCAACATTCCGGGCGCTTTTTGTGGAATGTTGCCGGCTGTTTTTCGGGCGCCGGTTCGGAAGAATGAGTCCGTGGGGCAGATGGGATTGTTCAGCCGGGCCGAATTGACGGCGATGCGCGACCGGACGAGGTCGCGCCGCTATTGTCAGCTCAACGAGGACTTCCGGAAGGAACACGCCCGCCATCGTGCGTGGGGCCTCGAACAACGCCAAGCCCGGAAACTCCGCTATTTGGCCGCCAAACGCGCTGAGTCAACCCAGACGCCAGCGCCGGCCTCAATTCCAGCGTCGGCGTCAGTGTCGGCTTCAGCGTCAGCGTTGGTCTCAGCGTCGGCGTTGGCTTCAGCGTCGACGTCGGCGCCAGGGCCAGCTTTGGGTCCCAGTTTCAGCGTCAGCGTCAGTGTCGGCTTCAGCTTCAGTGTCAGCGTCCACCGCAGGCCCTGCACCTACGGCGGGCCCAACGCCGGTTGTAGCCCGGGTCGCCGCGCCGCCAAGCGTTCAGGAGCCGGCCGTCCAGGCAGCTCAGCAGCACGAATGCCCAACGGCCGCCGCCGCATCCGTCGAAGCGCTGGCCGTTGAAGTCCCGGCCGCCGCCGCGCTGGCCACCCGCGAAGTTCGGACCGCCGCCGCGCCGGCCGCCGCCGCGCTGGCCACCCGCGAAGTTCGGACCGCCGCCGCGCCGGCCGCCGCCGCGCTGGCCACCCGCGAAGTTCGGACCGCCGCCGCG
>NZ_JBITDU010000009.1:0-42993 GCF_044454505.1 Dactylosporangium sp. NPDC051541 | reverse complement strand
GCCGGCCGCCGCCGCGCTGGCCACCCGCGAAGCTCGGACCGCCGCCGCGCCGACCACCCACGAAGCTCCGACCGCTGCCGTGCCGACCGCTGCCGGTGAGGCCGCCACGTTGCCATCGCCGCCAGCGCCACGCAAGCCGCCCGGGCTGCTTGAGCCAAAAACGTGCAGAGCCGACGTCAAAACCAATCGCCGCTCAGTACGCAACCGTAGCCAAGCTAAAACCAGCCGCAGTCAACCAAAAACCGTAATCCTGCATTTGTCGCCGCAGGCGCCCACGAAACGTTACCACCGAATAATGACCACCACGGACCCGCCGGTGCATTCACGAACCGTAACCAACAAACCGTAACCAACCTACGGTCCGGACCACACTACTCCGGTATCACCCCCGCGGGGACGTCACGTTGTGCGGTGCAAGTCGAATCCCGGTTGGAGGAGCACCGCAGACGTGCGCTCGGCCGATGGGAACTACCGGATTGCGTGGGCGCGACCGCGAATTTGGTCACCCGATCGGTGGCAGGGTCCGTGGGAAGGCGGCGGGTCCGTCGTGGTCGGCATTCGGTGGTGACGATCCGCGGCGCCTGCGGCGACGAAAGAGATCGAGATTGTGGTTCGTTGTGGGTTCTGGCGTGGTGGGGTGGCGATTTTGGGACAATTCGGGCATGCGGAAGATCACGCAGGATGTGCTTGGGGGCCCTTCGGTGCTTCGGGTTGTCGAGGCTGAGGTGCCTGCGCCCGGGCCTACTGAGATCCTGGTTGAGACTCGCGCTATCGGGGTGAACGCGGTCGACTGGAAGACTCGGACGAGTGGTGGGTCGTTGGGGTCGCCGCCGTTCACCGTTGGGTGGGAGGTCGCGGGGATCGTGGCCGCTACCGGGGTTGGGGTCACGCGGTTCGCGGTTGGCGATGAGGTGTTCGGGATGCCGTGGTTTCCGCAGGAGGCGGCGGCGTACGCGGAGTTTGTGACCGGGCCGGCTCGGCATTTCACGGGGAAGCCGCCGAATCTTACGTTCGAGGAGGCTGGTGGGCTGGGGCTGGCCGGGTTGACGGCGTTGCAGGTGCTTGTCGAAACCGCGGCTGTGTTGCCGGGGCAGCGGGTGCTCGTGCCGGCGGCGGCTGGTGGGGTTGGGCATCTGGCGGTGCAGATCGCCAAGATGCGGGGGGCGTACGTGATCGGGACGGCGTCGGCGGGCAAGCATGATCTTGTGCGGTCGCTCGGGGCGGACCTCATGCTCGACCATCACACCGAGGACTACTCCGGCCTGCAGGATATCGACATCGCTATCGCCACCGTTCCGGGGCAGATCGCCGAGCTCGCCGCGACCCTGCGGCCCGAGGGGCTGATCGTGGCCCTCAACAGCGAGGACGCCCAGGACGTCGTTGACGTCGAGGGCGTCCTGTTGCTGGTCGAGCCGGACCGGGCGGGGCTGGACGTGCTGGCCGCCCATGCGTTGGAGGAGGAGCTACGGGTCCTCGTCGATCAGGTGTTTCCGCTGGCCGAGGCGGCGCGGGCCCATGAGGTCGGCGAGGCCGGGCACACCACCGGGAAGCTGATCCTGCGGCCCTGAGCGAAGGTCACGGTGTGGCGTGGCGCAGGGAGAGCCAGGAGGCGGCGCCCAGCACCGCGACCAGGACCAGCGGCCAGCCGGCGGTCAGGGCCACCAGGCTGGTGTGCATGAACCAGTGGCCGACCGCCTCCCACCGGCCGTAGTGGCCGATCAAGGCCGCGGCGCCGCCCAGGGCCAGCAGGACGAGCGTGAGCGTGGTGAGCAGGCCCGTGGCCCGCCAGCGCATGTACAGGGCGCCGGCGGTCGTGCCGAACAGGGTCATGGCCAGCATCGGGACGGCGTAGACGGCGAACTGGACCGGGAGCGAGTAGTCCTGGATGAAGCCCAGCCCGAAGAAGCGCAGGTGCAGGCCCCAACCGTCGGTGGCGTCCTCGATCGACTGCATGATGATCAGGAACACGGCGTAGGCGACGACCTGGATGACCGCGAACAGGGACAGGCCCAGGGTGAAGTCGCGGCGGGTCACGCTCAGGCCCAGGGCGAGCGGGAAGTGCTGGTTCACGGCCACCGCGCCGAAGGCCAGGCAGGTGATGTAGATGCTGGCCAGGGCGCCGCTGA
Organism: Dactylosporangium sp. NPDC051541; assembly: GCF_044454505.1. Classification (NCBI taxonomy): domain Bacteria; kingdom Bacillati; phylum Actinomycetota; class Actinomycetes; order Micromonosporales; family Micromonosporaceae; genus Dactylosporangium; species Dactylosporangium sp. NPDC051541. The sequence goes on along the minus strand of NZ_JBITDU010000009.1, from coordinate 40,867 downwards.
TGGGGTCGGTCTCCAGGGCGCCGTGCGGGAGGCTGGCGAAGATGATGATGTTGATCGCGAAGGCGATCATCAGCACGCCGACGGGCCAGGCCAGGGCGTCGAGGCGGCCAAGGGTCTGCAGGCGCGCGATCGAGACGATGCGGTTCACGGCACGGGCTCCTTCTCGACGGCGGCGGTGGTGATGCGGACGACCAGTTGCTGCAGGGAGACGGGCTGGAGCTCGACACCGGCGGCGCGGGCGGCGCCCGGCTCGATGCGGCCGCGGATCGTGGCCCGGGTCAGGTTGCCGAGGCGCTCGCGGTGCAACTCGTCGGAGTTGGCGGTCAGGGCGTCGACCGCGGTGGAGGGGCCGGTCAGGGTCATGACCTGGCCGCGGAGGGACTCGGCGCTCTCGTTGAGGACCAGCCGGCCGCGCTCGATGAGCAGGACGTGCTCGATCAGGTCGGCGACCTCGTCGATGAGGTGCGTGGAGAGCACGATCGTGCGCGGAAACTCGGCGTAGTCGGCCAGGAGGCGGTCGTAGAACAGCTGCCGGGCGACCGCGTCGAGGCCGAGGTACGGCTCGTCGAAGAACGTGAGCGGGGCCCGCGCCGCCAGGCCCAGGATCACGCCGAGGGCCGACGTCTGGCCGCGGGAGAGCTTCTTGACGGTGCGCTTGACCGGCAGGTCGAAGTCGCGCACCAGGGACCGGGCGAAGGCCTCGTCCCAGTAGCGGAACAGCAGCCGGCCGGCCGTGAGTGCGTCGCGGACGCGGAAGTTGTCCGGGTACCGCTGGCTCTCCTTGATGAACGCGACCTCACCGAGGACGGCCGCGTTCTCGTAGGGGTGGCCGCCGAAGATCTCGACGGAGCCGGCCGAGGCGATCTGCTGCCCGGTCAGGACCTGCATCAGGGTGGTCTTGCCGGCGCCGTTGCGGCCCAGCAGGCCGTAGATGCCGTTGCGCCGCAGCTCGAAGCTGACCCCGTCGAGGGCCGTGACACCGCGGAAGCGCTTCGTGACCCCGTCGGCGCGGACGACCGTGCTCATGACTGCTCCTTGGTCAGGTAGTGCTCGATCATGGCCCGCAGTTCGACGCCCTGGATGCCGAGCTTCGCCGCCTCGGCGAACAGCGGCTGGAGGTACTGCTCGGTGAACTGGTCGCGCCGCCGCTGCCGGAGCTTGGCCTGCGCGCCGGGGGAGACGAACATGCCGATGCCTCGCTTCTTGTAGAGGGTGCCGTCGTCGACGAGCTGGTTGACGCCCTTGGCGGCGGTGGCCGGGTTGATGCGGTGGAAGGCGGCGAGCTCGTTCGTCGAGGGGACCTGGGCCTCCTCGGCCAGGCTGCCGTCGATGATCGAGTTTTCGATCTGCTCCGCGATCTGGAGAAAGATCGGCCGCCCCTCATCCATCACGACCACCCGGCGTGAGGTTCGGGGGTTCATTACTCATGTAACTAACCATGCAACCGACGAACCCGGGTGTCAAGGGTTATCTTTGTCCGCGTGAGGACGACGGGCTTCGGGCCGAAGATGGCGTGGCTGGCCGTGGCGGCCGAGTGGGCGCACGTGATGGATGCACTGGAGCTGCGCGACCTGGGCGTGGTGGAGCCGCGCACGGGGCTCGACCTGGCGCACTTCACCGACGACCGGGTGGTGGTCGCGGTCGTCGACAAGTGGTGCCTGGTGGCGGGGAAGTGGCTGTTCCGCTGGAACGGCATCGCGGCGCTGTCGATGCGGCTCGGGGCCGAGGTGCAATACTTCGCGACCGACCGGAGCCTGGTGATGCACCGCTGGGCCCGGGCCTACGGCGCGGACGTGAGCATGTCCGACGAGGACGCGCTCATCGACGAGAACGACGTGTTCCGCACCGCGGCCGAGTGGAGCCTCGACCCGCGCGCCCTGCCGATCGTCTCGCTACATATCGCGGCGGTACCGACTCAGGTGCAGTGAAACGAAAAGGGTGGCCGCTGCGATGGCGGCCACCCCGTCAGTTATGAACGCTTGCCCTTGCTGCGCCAGGAGAAGGGGCCCGGCAGGTCATAGCGGTGGGCACGAGTCTTGGAGTTCCACGACCACTTGCCGATCTTCAGTGACCACGAGGAGAAGCCCTTCGGGGTGAAGTTCAGGATCAGTGGTCCGAGGCGCAGTGCCTTGCGAAACAGGATCGGCAACGGGGGTCCTCCGGAGGAGCGGGGGGCTTAACGGGCGGAGTAGTGCAGGATCACGTTGTGGATGTGCTGTGTCTTCTCGACACCGCGAACGTCCACTTCGTACGTGTGTGTGCCGACGTGCACGGCGATGGTACCGCTGCTGAAGAAGCTCCCCGCCCACGACTTGTTGCTGACGACGGAGACCGCGGTCACCTTGCCGTAGGGGATCGACGTGATCGCGACCCGCTTCCCGACGAACGAGCGGTCCTGCAGGATGACCCGCTTGTCGGTGAGGCCGATGAAGCCGGTGCCGACCCCCACCGCGTCATAGACGGCGATAATGGTCTCACCCGGCAGCAGCCCCGACGCGATCTGGTCGTACTGCTCCCGGCGGTCGTATTTCGCCTGCTGCGCCATGCCCCCAAGATAGTCAGCACCCGCAAACCCCCTCGCGGTGTATCGTTTCGACGCGAATCGCGCAGTTGGGGGGCAGCCAGTGCGGGTTCGGCTACTGGGACCTATCGATGTGGTGGTCGGCGGCGAGGCCCGGGCGGTGCAGGGGTTGCGCCGCAAGGCGGTGCTGGCCATCCTCGGCCTGCACGCCGGCGAGGTGGTGAGCACCGGCCGCCTGGTCGAGCTGGTGTGGGACGGCGCCGCGCCGCCCAATGCCGTCAACGCCCTGCAGAGTCACCTGTCGTATTTACGTCGGACATTGTCCGACAAGGCGGCAGTGCGTTCCCGGCCGCCGGGGTATGTGCTCGACGTCGGCCCCGACGGGACCGACGTCGCCGTCGCCGAGCGGCTCATCGGGGCCGGGCTGCGCGACGGTGACGACGCCGCCCGGGCCCGCGATCTGCAGCGCGCCCTGGACCTGTGGCGCGGGCAGCCGATGGCCGACGCGACCGGCGTGACCTGGCTGGAGGAGCAGGCGGAGCGGCTCGGGCAGCTGTGGCTGCAGGGCAAGCGGGCGCTGCTGGCGGCCCGGCTCGGCCTCGGCCACCACGCCCAGCTGCTGCCGGAGCTGGAGCAGCTGACCCGCGAGCACCCGTTCGACGAGCAGCTGCACGGGCAGCTCATGCTCGCGCTGTATCGCATGGGCCGCCAGGCCGACGCGCTGAGCACGTTCCAGCGCCTGCGCCGCACACTGCGCGACGACCTCGGCATCGAGCCCGGGCCGGCGCTGCGCGAGCTCGAGTCGGCGATGCTGCGCCAGGACGAGCACCTCGACGCGCCCGTCCAGCGGATCGAGGTCCCGGTGCCGACGGTCGAGCCGCCGCCGGTGCCCCGGGCGACAGTACCGGCGCAGATTCCTTTGGCGGTTCGCACGTTCGCCGGCCGGGACGGGCAGCTGGCGCGGCTCGATGCGCTGCTGCCCGCGGAGTGGACCCCGCCCGGCAGTGCCGTGTTCGTCGCCGTGGTCTCCGGCACGGCCGGGGTCGGGAAGTCCGCCCTCGCCGTGCACTGGGCGCACCGGGTGGCCGACCGGTTCCCCGACGGGCAGCTGTACGTCAACCTGCGCGGCTTCGACCCCGCCGACACCCCGATGCCGCCGGCCGACGCCGTGCGCGGCTTCCTCGACGCGCTGGGGGTGCCGGCCGAGCGGATCCCGGCCGACCTCGCCGGGCTCTCCGCGCTGCTGCGCAGCCAGCTCGCCGGCCGGCGGGTGTTGATCCTGCTGGACAACGCCCGCGACGCCGAGCAGGTCCGGCCGTTGCTGCCGGCCGCGCCCGGCTGCCTGGTCGTCGTCACCAGCCGCGACTCGCTGACGTCGCTGGTCGCGATCGAGGGCGCGGTGCCGGTGCCGGTCGACCTGCTCACCGACGGCGAGGCCCGGGACCTGCTGATCAGCCGGCTGGGGGCGCGGCGGGTCGCGGCCGAGCCGGACGCGGTCGAGCGGATCGCGGCCCGCTGCGCCCGCCTGCCGATCGCCCTGGCCGTCGTCGCCGGCCGCGCCGCCACCCGGCCCGAGCTGCCGCTGTCCGCGTTCGCCGACGAGCTCGGGTCCTACGAGAAGTCCCTGGACGCGGTCGCCGGCACCGACCCGGCGTCGGACGTGCGGGCCGTCTTCTCCTGGTCGTATCGCGCGCTGAGCCCGGCCGCGGCCGCGGTGCTGCGCCGGATGAGTCTCGGCCCCGGCCCGGACCTCGGCATCGGAGCGGTGGCGAGCCTGGCCGGCGTCCCCGGTCGGCAGGCCCGCACGAGCCTGGCCGAGCTGGACCGGGCCGGGCTCGTGGTGGAGCAGCGCCCAGGGCGGTACACCTTCCATGATCTGCTCCGGGCTTATGCGACGGAGCTCGTCGAGACCGCCGACGCCGAGGCCGGGCGGGCGGCCGCCGTCGACCGGCTGCTGGAGCACTATGTCGCGACCGCGCAGGCGGCGGCGCAGCGGCTCGACCCGGCCCGCGACCCGGTGCCGCGGGCGGCCCGCCACCCGGCGATCGCGGTCCCGGCCCCGCCGCGGGAGGAGGCCCAGGCGTGGTTCGACGACGAGCACCGCTCGCTGCTGGCCGCCGTCCGCCTCGCCGCCGAGCTGGGCCTCGACGAGCACACCTGGCGGCTGGCGGCGGCGCTGACGACGTTCCTGGACTGGCACGGGCAGTGGCCGGAGCTCGTCGCCACCCAGGAAGCGGCGCTGCGGGCCCTGCGCCGGCTCGGCGACCGGCCGGGGCAGGGGGCGGCGTCGTGCGAGCTGGGCCAGGTCTACGCCCGGATCGGCCGGTTCGACGAGGCCCACCAGTACCTCTGGACCGCCCTGTCGCTCTTCGAGCAGCTCGACGACGCGCCGGGGCTGGCCCGCGCGCACTACCAGCTGGGCTGGCTGCAGCACGCGCAGCGGCGATACCGCGAGGCCCTGAGCCACAGCGAGCAGGCCCTGGCCCTGTTCGAGCGGCTCGGTGACAAGCTGTGGCGGGCCCGTGCCCTCAATGCGACCGGCTGGATCATGGGGCAGCTGGGGGAGTACGAGCGCGCCCTGCGCCGTTGCCGGGACGCCCTGGTCGAGAACCGCGAGGTCGGTGACCGGCACGGGGAGGCCGGCACCTGGGACGCGGTCGGCTACGCGCATCACCGGCTCGGCGACCCGCGCCAGGCCGTCGCCTGCTACGGGCATGCGCTGCGGGCCTACCGCGAGCTCGGCGACCGCTCCGGCGAGGCCTGCGTGCTGTGCCACCTGGGCGACGCCCAGGCCGACCTCGGGGACGCGGTCGCGGCCGCCGACGCCTGGAAGCGCAGCGCCGAGATCCTCGACGAGTTCGATCCGGCGCAGGCGGCTGTGGTGCGAGCCAAGCTTCCGGGCGCGGCGCCCGCTACCGTGAGGGGATGACGGCGCTTTCCTCCTTACGGGCGCACCTGGCGGCCGCCGCACCTCGGATGCTTGACGATCTGGCCGAGCTCATCGAAGTCGAGTCCCCGTCGTCCGACCCGGACGCCCTGGCCCGCAGCGCCGACGTGGTCGCCGCGCTCGGCACCCGCTGTACCGGCCAGGCCCCCGAGCGGGTGGTCGTCGCCGACCGGCCCCACCTGCGCTGGCGCTTCGGCGCCGGGCCGGCCCGGGTCGTGCTCATCGGCCACCACGACACGGTGTGGCCGCGCGGCACCCTGGCCCGCTGGCCCTTCAGCGTCGACGGCGACCGGGCCACCGGCCCCGGCGTGGTCGACATGAAGGGCGGTTTGGTCGTGCTGTTCCACGCCCTCGCCGCCTGCGACGACCTCGACGGCGTGGCCGTGATCGTCAACGCCGATGAGGAGATCGGCTCGCCGACCTCGACCGAGCTGATCCAGGACACCGCCCGCGGCGCCGCCGGCGCACTGGTCCTGGAGGGCAGCTCGCAGGGCCGGCTCAAAGTGGCCCGCAAGGGCATCGCGCACTACTCGGTGCGGGTCACCGGCCGGGCCGCGCACGCCGGCAACGCGCCGCACCTGGGCATCAACGCCGGCGTCGAGCTTTCCCACCAGATCCTGCGGATCGCGGAGCTGGCCGACCCGCAGCGCGGCACCACGGTCTCGCCGACCGACGCCGTCGCCGGCACCACCAGCAACACCATCCCCGCCGCGGCCCGGGTCAGCGTCGACGTGCGCTCGTTCGACCAGGGCGAGCTGCGGCGGGTCGACGCCGCCCTGCGCGCGCTGGAGCCCGTCCTGGAGGGCGCCCGGCTCGACATCGAGGCCGGCCCGGCCCGTCCGGCGATGCCGGAGACGGCCGCGACCGAGCTGTTCGCCCTGGCCCAGCGCCTGATGGGGGTCGACTTCCCGGGCGAGGCGGTCGGTGGCGGCTCCGACGGCAACCTCACCGCCGGGATCGGCGTGCGGACCCTCGACGGGCTCGGCGCGATCGGCGGCAACGCCCACGCCGAAGGGGAGTGGATCGAGGTTTCCAGCCTGCACGACCGGGCCGCACTGGTCAGCACCCTCGCCGCCACCATCGGCCGGGCCGAGTGATGGACGCCTGGACGGAGGCCGCGGCCGCCGCCGACCGCATCGGGGTCAAGGTGGTCGAGCTGACCGGGGCGGCCGAGCTGGCCGAGTGCTCGGCGCTGCTGCAGCGGGTCTGGCGGGCCGAGCACCCGGCCGAGATCTGCTCGCCGTCGATGCTGCGCACCTACGTCCACTCGGGCAACTACGTGGCCGGCGCCTACCGCGGCGCCGCGCTGGTCGGGGCCTCGGTCGGCTTCTGGGGCCGCCACGGCGAGCACACCCACCTGCACTCGCACCTGGCCGGCGTCGAGCGGGACGGGCACGGCCACGGCGTCGGCTACGCGCTGAAGATGCACCAGCGGGCCTGGACCCTGGCCCGCGGGGTGGACGAGGTGCACTGGACCTACGACCCGCTGATCCTGCGCAACGCCTACTTCAACCTGCAGAAGCTCGGCGCATCGGCGGCCGAGTACCTGCCGGAGTTCTACGGTGCGATGACCGACGGCATCAACGCGGGCGACCTCACCGACCGGATCCTCGTCGTCTGGCGCCTCGACCGACCGCGGACCCAGCCGGCGGCACCGGCCGACGCGGTGCCACTGGTGTCTCGCACCGACGACCGCCATCCGAAGCTGTGCGATATGTCTGATTCAAGGATTTTGTCAGTAGCCGTCCCCGTCGACGCCGAACAGCTCCGAGCCGTCGACCGGGACGCCGCCCTGGCCTGGCGCGTTGCCGTGCGGGACGCGCTCATGAGCCGGCTCGCCGCCGGCTACCGCATCGCCGGCATGACCCGGGACGGCCACTACCTGCTGGAGCGCGCATCATGACCGGACGTCTCCAGGGCATCGAGCTGCGCCGGATCGCGATGCCGCTGGTATCGCCGTTCCGGACCTCGTTCGGCACCGAGCACGCGCGCGACGTGCTGCTCGTGCGCGCGGTCACGGCCGCGGCCGAGGGCTGGGGCGAGTGCGTGGCGCTGAGCGGGCCGTTCTACTCGCCCGAGTACGTCGACGGTGCGCAGGCGTTCATCAAGCGGTACCTCATCCCGCTCCTGCGCCGCTTCGACGGCCACGTGTTCCAGCTCGAGCCGCTCTTCGAGCCGCTGAAGGGCCACCCGATGGCCAAGGCGGCGGTGCAGACGGCCGTCCTCGACGCGCACCTGCGCGCGGCCGGCCTGCCGCTGGGTGCGTTCCTCGGGGCGGTGAAGGAGCAGGTCCCGGCCGGTGTCTCGGTCGGCATCATGGACTCCATCCCCGCCCTTTTGGAGGCCGTCGGGGGGTACCTCGAAGCCGGCTACCTGCGCATCAAGCTCAAGATCGAGCCAGGCTGGGACGTCGAGCCGGTCCGGGCCGTCCGTGAGCGCTTCGGCGACGACGTCCTGCTGCAGGTCGACGCCAACACGGCGTACACCCTGCAGGACGCCGCCCAGCTGGCCCGGCTCGACCCGTTCGGCCTGCTGCTCATCGAGCAGCCGCTGCCGGAGGACGACATCCGCGGGCACGCCCGGCTGGCCGAGCTGATCCGCACCCCGATCTGCCTCGACGAGTCGATTGTCAATGCCCGGGCCGCGGCCGACGCGATCGCTCTGGGCGCGTGCCGGATCGTCAATATCAAACCAGGGCGCGTCGGGGGGTACTTGGAAGCCCGGCGCATCCACGACGTGTGCGCGGCCGCCGGGGTGGCCGTCTGGGCGGGCGGGATGCTGGAGACGGGACTGGGCCGGGCCGCCAATATCGCGCTCGCGGCACTGCCGGGGTTCACGCTGCCGGGGGACACGTCGGCGTCGGACCGGTACTACGCCCAGGACATCACCGAGCCGTTCGTGCTCAAGGACGGCCACGTGACGGTTCCGACCGGCCCTGGCATCGGCGTGGAGCCGTTGCGCGACGCCCTGGACGCTGTGACGACGGAAACAGAGTGGATTAACTTTACAAGCGTTAGCTGACGGGTCTAACCTTACGGACGTAAACAAACGTCCGTAAGGGAGCTTTGGCATGTCTCCTTCGTTGGTTGAGTCTTCTTCTTTGGCCGAACCGGCCCACCCGCGTCGCTGGGCCGCTCTCGCGGTGCTCAGCCTGACGCTCGTCGCCGTCACCCTCGACAACTCCGTGCTCAACACCGCGCTGCCGTCCCTGGCACACGCCCTCAAGGCGAGCACCTCGGATCTGCAGTGGATCACGGACGCGTACACCCTGGTCTTCGCCTCGGCCCTGATCCTGGCCGGCACCCTCGGCGCCCGCCTCGGCTCCCGCACCGCCCTGCTCGGCGGCCTGGTCGTCTTCGGCGGCGGCTCCGCGATCGCGGCCCTGTCCGACTCGCCCGGCCAGCTCATCGCCTGGCGCGCGGTGATGGGCCTGGGCGCGGCCTTCGTCATGCCGGCCACGCTCGCGATCATCGTGCGGATCTTCCCGGCCCACGAGCGCCCCAAGGCGTTCGGCGCCTGGTCGGCGGCGGCCGGCATCGGCGTGCTCATCGGCCCCGTCACCGGCGGTGCCCTGCTCGAGCACTTCTCGTGGAGCAGCGCGTTCTGGATCAACGTGCCGCTGGTCGCCTTCGCCGTCGGCGCCGTGTTCGCCCTGGTCCCGTCGATCCCCGTGGTCCGCGGCGGCCGCCTCGACCTGCTCGGTGCGCTGCTGTCCACGGCCGCGGTCGCGGCTCTGGTCGACGCCGTCATCCAGGCCCCGACCCGTGGCTGGGCCGACACCGTGACCCTGGCCGAGTTCGGTGCTTCGCTGCTCCTGCTGGTCGCGTTCGTCATCTGGCAGCGCCGGGCCGCCTCGCCGCTCGTGCGGCTGGACCTGTTCGCGAACCGGACCTTCGCGGTCGCGGCCCTGTCCCTCGCCGTGGTGTTCTTCGTGCTCTTCGGGACCTTGTTCGAGCTTTCGCAGTACCTCCAATTGGTCCACGGCTACAGCCCCCTCGTGGCCGGCCTCGGGGCGATGCCCTTCGCCGTCGCGATGGCCACCACGTCGGCCACCTCCCCGCTGATCACCCGCCGCCTCGGCACCCGCGGCACCCTCGCCCTCGGCCTGTTCCTGGCCACCGCCGGCCTGCTGGTCCTGGCCGCGACCGGCGTGCACACCGAGTTTTGGCAGGTCGCCGTCGGCACCGGGATCATCGGCCTCGGCATGGGCATGATGATGGCCCCGGCCAGCCTGCAGATCAGCGGCTCCGTCCCGCCCCAGTTCGCCTCGATGGCCAGCGCCCTCAACAGCGTGATCCGCGAGCTCGGCGGCGTCCTGGGCATCGCCGTCCTAGGAACCGTGGTCTCCTCGGCCTACCGCTCCTCCGTCGGCACCGACCTCGGCCCGGCCGGCACCGACCTGCCCACCGCCCACGGCTTCGCCGCGACACTGCCGGCGGCGCAGGGACAGCACGTCATCGCGGTGGCCGACCAGGCGTTCACCGACGCCATGTCCCGCGGCTCCCTGCTCGCGGCCGGTCTCGCCCTGGTCATGGCGGTTTTGGTGCTGGTGGTTCGCCCGGCCCGCCCGGCCGATGCCCCGGTCCCCGCGCGTGAGCTCGCCGCCCAGACGGCATGATGGGTGTCATGAAGTCGGAAGCTGCGGGTTCGGCCACCGGCCGGACCCGCAACCGCCGTGGCGAGGGCGCCCTCCTGCGTGACGAGATCGTGGCCGCGGCCGAGCGCGTCCTGGAGCGCGAGGGCAACGAAGAGGCCCTGACCCTGCGCTCGGTGGCCCGCGAGGCCGGCATCTCCGCCCCGTCGATCTACACCCACTTCGCCGACCGCGACGCGATCCTCGAAGCGGTCCTGGACATCGCCTTCGAACGCCTCCGCGGCATCGTCCTCACCTCGGCCGAGGACGTCGCCGACCCGGTCGAGCGGCTGGTCGCCGGCTGCCAGGCGTACGCCCGCTTCGGCATGGACGACCCGGCCCGCTACCGCGTCCTGTTCGGCCGTCAGCGAACCGGCCGCCCGACCTTGGAAAGCGTCGCCGCCCTGGCCGACCTCCCCGAAGTCTGGCGCCGCCGCCTCGAAGCCTTCACCGTCCTGGTCGACGCCCTCCGCGAATGCGTGGCCGCGGGCCGCTCCACCAGCACCGACCCGTTCGCCGACGCCACCACCCTGTGGACCTCGATGCACGGCGCCGTGGTCATGCGCCAGTTCGTCCCCGGCTTCCCGATGCCACCCATCGAACGGGCCGTCGACGACCTGGTCCACCGCATCGGCCTGATCACGGCATGAGCTTCTTCGACGTCCTGACCGGCCCGGTCGACCAGGCCGCCCGTTCCTTGCTGGGCTGCCACCTGACCGTCAACGACGTGACCATCCGGATCACGGAGGTCGAGGCCTACTCGGGCACCGGCGAGGACCCGGCCTCCCACGCCCACCGCGGCCGCACCCCCCGCAACACGGTCATGTTCGGCCCGGCCGGATACGCGTACGTGTACTTCACCTACGGCATGCACTACTGCATGAACATCGTCACGGGCGTGGAGGGCGTGGCGTCGGCCGTCCTCCTGCGGGCCGGCTCGGTCGTCTCCGGCCTGGACGTGGCGCACGCACGGCGGCCGGCCGCTCGCACCGATGCGGAGCTGGCGCGGGGGCCGGCGCGGCTGTGTTCGGCGCTGGACATCGGCCGCGACTTCTACGGCACCTACCTGCTGGACGACTACTTGACGCCACCGCCCTCACCCGTCGCCAACATCACGACCGGCCCGCGCGTCGGCGTGACGGGCGCCCTCGACGTGCCGTGGCGCTTCTGGCTGACGGGCGACCCAACGGTCAGCGAATACCGCCGCCACGTCCCCAAACGCCGCTGACCCGACTCAAGCGTTGGTGTCGCTGTATCGATCCAAGATGGAGATGAGGTTCTCGTAGGAGTCCGGATCGAGGTGCTCCTGGGCGTGGTGGGCGAAGGCCTCGTCGCGCCGGACGCGGCGTTCGGCTTTGAGATAGTCGCCCTCCAGATGGGCGACGACGCCGAGCTGATGGTTATTTTTTCGCGATACAGGCTGGTCGCCGAGTTGCTCGAAGATGCTGCGGGACTGCTGGTCGCGGTGAGGACGCTGTCGACGTTGAGCTGGCCCGCGCCGGTGACGACCTGGAGGGCCGGGACGTGGTCGCGGTACCGGCGGATGACCTCGGTCGCGAGGGTGGTCTTGCCGACGCCGCCGATGCCGTGCAGGACGATGCCGGCGGTGGCGCCGGCCGCGGTGAGCCCGGCGGCGAACGACTGCTGCTGTTCCTGGCCGGCGACGTCGGTGTACCGGGCTCGCCGTGCGCGGAGACGTGCAGCACGTGGATGCCGCCGCCGTCGAGTGCGGCCCGGAGGGCGGCGGTGGTCGCGAACGGCACGATCCGCACGTCGGCGGCGTCCTGCCGGCCGCACGTCGGCGGCGTCCTGCCGGGCGGCCTGGACGGCGGACAGGACCGCGGCGAGCTCCCGTTCGTAGTCTAGCTCCGGCCTGCCGCCCGTGTCCGGGGCGGCGATGGCCACGACGACCTGCCACACTCCGGTCGTGCTCGTGTACTCGTACGGGATCGCGTTCGTGAACTCCGCGACGCCGGTCACCGCGACCTCGGTTCCGGCGGCGACGGAACCGGAGTCCATCAGGGCCGGCACGGACGAGGGCAGCGGCGCGGAGCACGTCAGCACGGCGAGGTCCCGCAGCTCGTCGACCCGAACGGCGGACATCGACCGCTGTTCTGGTGACTCGGGTCGCACGGCCGGCCGACCCCGTTCCGGGTGCGGCCCGCGTTGAGTGACATGACAGTGCACCGGAGGTCCACCCGGGCACGGAAAGTTGGTGCAGCGATGACGGCAGGCGACGACCCGGCCGCGGCGGCCCCCATCAAGCTCGACGCGGAAGGTCGGCAGCTCCAGCTGGACGCCGAGAAAGCGAAGCTGCGCGCGGCGATCGCCACCGCCCGGCAGAGCGCCGCGGACACCGATGCGGGCGCCCTCGGCCGTCTGGTCCCGGCCGTCGCCGACGCGCCGAAAGGAACCGTGACGCTCGGCGACACCGCCGGTGCCTTCGGGCCGTGGCGCGCCCATCAGGTCATCGACGCGGCCGCCCGGCACATCGCCGCCGGGGTCACCGGCCACCTGCGCAAGTCCCGGCAAGCGGCGCGTGTCCTCGTGGTCGAGGACCGGGCACTGCTGCCGGCCACGTGGACCGCTCGCCAGGTCCGCGACATCCTCGACCGGCTGCATCGGCAGCTCACTGCGCTGAGCACCCAGACCGGCACGGTTACGACGGCCTTCGCCGCGGCGCTCGAGGCGCACGATCACGCCCGAGCCGCCCACGGCCAGCACCGGTATGCCGGTCCGCGGGTCGGCACTGAGCCGACCAGCGCCGGCGCCAAACCCGACGAGTCGCCCGGCCCGGGCGGAGCGAACCCGATGAATCCATTCGGCGCGGCACTGGATCTTCTCGGTCTGCTTCGCACCGATTACACCCTCACCGCGAGTCGCGTCGCCGCTGCCCCGTCGGAACTGTCCACACTGGTCGCGGCCCACATCGCCGATCCGCCTCCGGTCGCTTCGGCCGACCGTGCCGGCGCGCCGGACACGGGTCAACCCGATGTCGCGGCGGAGGTCGACGGGTTCACCGCCGTGCGCACCTCACCGACCATGGACCGGCTCCAGGCAGTGCTGACCGCCCGCGACCAGGCGCTGCGGGCTCTGTCGCGACTGCAGCTCCGCCTCGCGCCGGTGCCGGGCGAACTGGCCGACCTCAGAGCCCGGGCCGTCCGCTTGGAACAGGCCTGGACGGCTGCGGTCGCGGATGCGAAAACCACTGCGGCGATCGAGCAATTGCACGACGTGGCGGCCGCTGCCGCACATCGCACCGTGGCCCTGGAGCGAGCGGCGGCCCCCGCGCAGTCGTTCGCCGCGCAGGCGGCCCAGGTGATCGCGGACGTCGACGCCGCCGTCAGCGCTCTGTCCCAGCCTGCGGCCGGTGGTGAGGCGCCCTTGCTCGTCGCCGTCCGCCGGGAGCGTTTCGCCCCGGCCGTCACCGGCGCCGGCGCGGTCACCCACGTGCTCTACGCGAACCTCGACGCGATCGCCGCCGACACCGTCACCCGCCGTTCGATCCTCGGCACCGCCGGACTGCTGCGGTTCCTCAGCGCCGGCACCGCGTCCTGGCTCCTGCTCGACCTCAGCACCGGCGACATCGCCGGCGGCGGCCAGGTCGGCCTGGCCGACGTCATGACGTTCAGCCTCGACCGCGGCGAGCTGCACTTCGCGGGTACGATCGAGACGCCTCGCAGCGCACCTGGCCATACCGATCCGCTGGTCAAGCTCGAATGGTGGGCGAAGGTCCTCGTGCTCCTGGTTGTCGTCGCCCTGCTCGTCACCAGCGGCGTCACGTTCCTGACCTTCTTCGGCATCCTCGACAACGCGACGCCGTGAGCGTCGGCCGCGGGCCGTCACGCGATGGGTGGGCGACCGGGTTGAACCGGGCGGGGGCGTTCTACGTGGTGCGGATCTCCGACAGGTCGGTGCTGCGGCGCAGGAAGAGCACGCCCACACCGGTCGTGGCCAGGACCGACAGCAGGGCCACGGCGCCGTCCTCGGTGAGTTCGCGCCACGGGATCTGGACCTCGCGCACGATCGTGGGGTCCTCCTCGAGCCGCCACTTGTCCGGGTCCGAACTGGGGGTGGTGGTGCGGCACACCTGCTCGTCGTCGACCAGGCAGTGATGGCTCCGGCCGCCGCCGGCCTCGACCTGTGTGCCGAGCGTGCGGGTCAGGCCGACCCCGACGACCAGGGCCAGGAGCACGGCCGGGATCGCGGGGAGCAGGCCCTGCCAGAGGATCGCACGGCCGAGGGGGCCGCGGGGCACGCCGGTCGCGACCAGGGCGGCGTACTCGCGGCGGCGGGAGACGACGCCCTCGGCGACGATCACGAGCATCGCCAGCGCGGTCAGGATGATGGCGGTGTACACGGCCAGGTCGATCAGGTCCATCGTGCGCAGGTAGAACGGGTCGCGCTCGGTGCGCAGCGCGGGGTCGAGCAGGGCGTTGGACGCGCGCTCGGCCGAGGCCATGGCCTCGAACTGGGCGCGGATGCCGGCGGCCCCGGCGCCGAAGAGGACGCAGATGAGCAGGACGGCGAGGGTACGGCTGCCACTCCACGGATCGGCGACGAGCCGGGCCGAAGCCAGTACCGTCGAAGGCTTTCGGGCCCACCGGGCCAGCAACCGCCCGGTCGACCAGGTCAGCCAGCCGGTGCCGAGGACCACGCCGAGCCCGGCCGAGGCGACGCCGGCGAACAGCAGGACGGCGGCGCGCCAGCCGGTCAGGAACGGGATGTGGAGGTACTGGTGCAGCTTCGCCGGCGCCGTGACCGCGCCCAGCAGCAGCGCGCCGAGCAGGATGAACAGTCCCGCCCAGGGCTGTGGGCCGCGGGTGCGGCGGACCCGGCGCACGACCCCGAACGGGCTGACGGTGACCCGGCGCATCACGAGCGCGACGGACAGCGCGGCCAGGGCCGGGATGCCGGCCACGGCGACGGCCAGGAACCAGCCGGCCGGCCAGACGTCGGTCGGCAGGGGCAGCAGCCCGTCGGGTCCGGGGCGGTGCAGCAGCCGGTGGCCGGCGGCGAAGATCCCGAGGCCGGCGAGCGAGCCGGTCAGCGCGGCGAACCCGGACTCGGCCGCGGAGATCGCGACGGTCTGTGCCGGTGTGGCGCCGGCCAGGCGGTAGGCGGCCAGGCGCCGGTCCCGTTCGGGCGCGCCGATCCGGGCGCACTGCCCGGCCAGCGCGAAGACCGGGATGGTCATGAGCAGCAGGGTCAGCGTGGTGCCGGGGCGCAGGCCGGGCTCGCGCAGCAGGGCGTTGCTGTACTGGCTCGCCCACTCGTCCGAGCCGCCGCCCCCGAAGTCGAACCGGCCGATGGCGACCACGTTGGCCGCGGTGAGCACGGCCAGGGTGGCCAGCGTGGCGCTCAGCCCGGTCAGCACGACCCGCACGGTGTCGGTCCGCGACCCGGCCAGCCCGAGGCGCAGCAGCGTGCCCGGCTTCACCGGCCGTGCCTTCCGGTCGGCAGGGCGATGCCGAGGCCGCTCGTGTCGACCTCGCCGTCGAGCAGGACGATCTCGCGGTCGGCGTAGCCGGCGACCCGGGCCTCGTGGGTGACGAGCACGACGGTGGTCCGCTGCTCGTGGGCGACCCGCACGAGCTGGCCGAGGACCTGCTCGCCGGTGAGCGTGTCGAGGGCGCCGGTGGGCTCGTCGGCGAAGACCATCCGCGGCCCGGTGACGAGGGCCCGGGCCATCGCGCAGCGCTGCTGCTGGCCGCCGGACATCTCACCCGGCCGGCTGTCGGCGACGTCGGCGACCCCGACCCGCTCGAGCCAGTCCAGCGCCGCGGTGCGCGCCTCCCGGCGGCCGGCGCCGGCCAGCAGCAGCGGCAGGGCGACGTTCTGGGCCGCGGTCAGGTCGGCGACGAGCTGCCCGAACTGGAACAGCACGCCGAACTCGGTGCGCCGCAGCCGCGAACGGGCCGACTCGCTCATCGTGTCGACGCGCCGGCCGCGGTACGTCACCTCGCCCGAGTCGGGCCGCATGATCCCGGCGAGACAGTGCAGCAGCGTCGACTTGCCGCAGCCGCTGGGCCCGGTCACGGCCAGGATCTCGCCCTCGGCGACGTCGAGCGTGACGCCGCGCACGGCCGGCGTCGCCCCGTAGGAGCGCACCACCGCCCGCGCCTGCAGGATGTCGGTCATGTCGGTACCCCCGGTTGCCGGTCGGCGACCCGGGCCAGCGTGGTCCGCAGCCAGTCCAGGTCGGCGTCGAGATGGGCGATGGCGTAGTCGGCCGCGATGACGTCCCCGAGCGCGGCGCCCGGGTCGCGTTTCACGGCGGTGAGCTCGCGCAGGCGGTCGGCGTGGGCCCGGCGCTGGGCGGCCAGGTAGTCCACGGCCCGCCGCGGGTCGGGCCACATGAGCGCGACCATCACCTTCGTCAGCAGCACGGCGCCGACGTGCGGGGCGGGCGGCTCGACGGCGGCGACCCAGCGTTCGAGCTCGGCCCGGCCCGCGTCGGTGATGGCGAACGCGGTCCGGTCGGGCCCGCCCTCGCGATCCTGGCCGGCCTCGGTGACGAACCCGTCCCGGGCGAGCCGGCCGAGTGTGGCGTACACCTGCCCGAACCCGAGCGGCTTGGCCCGCGGCAGGGTCCGGTCGTAGGCCTGCTTCAGCTCGTACCCATGGCGCGGCCCGGCCCCGAGCAGGCCGAGCAGCACATAGGACGCGGACACCCCCTAACTATTCACCGGATGAATAGAGGCGTCAAGGGCCGCGCCCTCCACGAAGATGCTGTGCCAGATGCAGAAGCTCAGCACGATCCAGAGCTTGCGGGCGTGGTCGGCCTCGCCGCGTTCGTGGGCGTTGAGCAGGTCGTGGGCGTAGTCCAGGTCCAGCAGGGTCTTCGCGCCGGACGTGGACAGGATGTGGTGGGCCCACTCCGCGAGGTCGTTGCGCAGCCAGGCCCGGGCCGGGGTCGGGAAGCCCAGTTTCGGGCGGTCCTTGATGAACGGCGGTACGAGCCCCTCCACGGCCTGGCGCAGGGCGTACTTGGTGGTGCGGCCGCGCCGCGGCACCTTCAGCCGGGGCGGCAGCGTCGACAGGACCTCGAAGACGCGGCGGTCCAGGTAGGGGACCCGCAGTTCGAGGGAGTGGGCCATCGACATGCGGTCGGCCTTCGTCAGGATGTCGCCGGGCAGCCACGTGTTCAGGTCGATGTGCTGCATCGCCGTCATCGGATCCAGGTCGGACGCCTCGGCGTACAACGCGGCCGTCACGTGCGGGTGGCCGACAGCGGGGACGCCGCGGAGCAGCCTCGACCGCTCCGGCTCGGTGAGGACGCGCGCGTTGCCGAAGTACCGCTGCCGCATTGGCGTTGTCGCCCGCTCCAGGAAGCTTTTGCCGCGCAGGCCCTCCGGCATGGCCCGGGCCACGCGGCGGAGGGCTCGCTGGACCGTCGGGCCACGGCCGGAGATGAGCGACAGCGACTGCGGCTCGCGGTAGATCGTGTAGCCGCCGGCCAGCTCATCGGCGCCCTCGCCGGACAGGACGACGGTGACGTGCTCGGCGGCGGTGCGGCACAGGAAGTACAGCGGCACGATCGACGGGTCGGCGACCGGGTCGCCCAGGTGCCAGATGATGCGGGGCAGGGCCGACATCACCTCCTCGGGGCGGACGATGGCCGGGGTCAGGCGGACGCCGAGCTCCCGGGCCGAGCGCTCGGCGACCTCGAGTTCCCCGGACCCGTCGGTGAAACCGGCGGAGAACGCGTGCACGGTCCCGGACTCCTGCGCGGCGAGGGCGACGATCGCGGTCGAGTCGACGCCGCTGGACAGGAACGCGCCGACCGGGACATCGGCCTGCAGGTGCGCCCGGACGCTGTCGCGGAGCGCCTCGCGCAGGTCGGCCACCACCGCCGCCTCGTCGGCCGCCGGGTCGGGGCGGAAGGCGGGGCGGGCGTAGCGGCGGATCACCGGTGCGCGGCCGAGCTCCTTGGTCAGCAGGGCGCCGGTCGGGAGGCGGGCGATGTCGCGGTGGAGGGTGTACGGCTCGGGGACGTACTGCATGGTGAGGTACAGCGACAGCGCGGTGGCGTCGAGCTGCGGGCCGGCCTCGTCGAGCAGCGGGGCCTTCTCGCTGGACAGCCACAGGCCGTCGCGGGTCACGAGGTAGTACAGGGGCTTGATGCCGAACGGGTCGCGGGCCGCGTACAGCGTTTCCGTGAGCGAGTCCCACAGCGCGAACGCGAACATGCCGCGCAGCCGGTCCAGGGCCGCCTCGCCCCACGCGTGGAACGCGGCCGCGACCACTTCGGCGTCGCCGTCGGTGGTGAACCGCAGACCCAGCTCGATCAGCTCCGCGCGCAGGGCCTGATAGTTGTAGATCTCGCCGTTGAAGACCAAGGTCCAGCGGTCCTGGTACCGCAGCGGCTGGCGACTGCCCTGCCGGTCGATGACGGCCAGCCGCCGGAATCCGGCCGCGGTGCCGGGGCCGACCCGTTCGAGGGCCATGTCGTCGGGGCCGCGGTGCTCGAGCAGCCCGAGCCGGCGCTCCATGGCGCCGAGGGTCTCCGCGGTGATGATGTCGTTGCCGGTGTACACCAGGAAGCCGCACATGCCGTTCAGCCGACCAGCACTCGCGGCCCGCGACCGCGGACTAGGACCCGGTCCATCCCTTTCTTGCTCCCGGGGGTGAGCAAGGTTTTGCGCACCACCGGGTAGCCGCCCGCCATGCTCCTGAAGTTTGTGCGGCTCCTGCTGTGCGCAGTGCTCGGGGGCGCGGTCATCGCGGCCGCGGCGCTGCCCCTCGCGATCCTCGGCGGCGGGACGGTGAAGGCCGGCGGCGACACGTGGGAGTCGCTGCCGACGGACCTGGCGACACCGCCGCCCGCGCAGACCTCGTTCGTCTACGCCAACGACGGCAAGACGCTGATCACCGCGTTCTACGACGAGAACCGCCAGGAGGTGGGGCTCGACCAGGTCGCCGAGGTGCTCCGCCAGGCCGTCGTGGCCGCCGAGGACACGCGCTTCTACGAACATCACGGCGTCGACATCCGCGGTGTGGCGCGCGCGTTCGTGTCCAACAGCCGCGGTGGCGCGCAGCAGGGCGCGTCGACGCTGACCATGCAGTACGTCCGCAACGTCCTGAAGAACGACCCCGGCCTCACCCCGCAGCAGCACCTCGAAGCCCTGGCCGACACCCCGACACGCAAACTCCGCGAGATGCGATACGCGCAGGCCATCGAGAAGAAGCTGGGAAAGAGCCAGATCCTGCAGCGGTACCTCAACATCGCCTACTTCGGCGCCGGCGCCTACGGCATCGCGGCCGCCGCACAGACCTACTTCGGGAAGTCCGCCGCCGAGCTGACCCTGCCGGAGGCCGCGCTGCTGGCCGGTCTCCTGCAGTCCCCGGACGCGGACAACCCGATCAGCGGCGACCGGGCGGCCGCGTTGCAACGCCGCGCCTACACCCTGGACGCGATGGCCAAGATGAAGGTCATCACGCCGGACGCGGCCGCCGCGGCGGCGGAGGCCGAGCTCGAGGTCTCGCCGCACCGGCCTCCGAACGACTGCGCGTCGGTCGCGCCGGAGCACAACGACTGGGGCTTCTTCTGCGACTACTTCCGCCAGTGGTGGAACGGCCGGGCCGAGTTCGGCGCCACCCCGACCGACCGCGACGAGTTGCTGCGCACCGGCGGGTTCCGGATCGTCACGTCGCTGGACCCGGGCGTGCAGTCGGCGGCGCTCGCCCAGTCCCTGGGCGTCTACGGGTACGGCAACGCCCGCTCGTTCCCGCTGGCCGTCGTCACGCCCGGCAGCGGCCGCGTGCAGGCCCTCGCGGTCAACCGGCACTACAGCCTCGAACCGGGCCGCGACAACACGGTGAACCAGCTCGTCGCGGGCGGGGCCGGGGTGAGCGGGTACCAGGCCGGCTCCACGTTCAAGATGTTCACGATGCTGGCCGCGCTCGACGCCGGGATGCCGCTGGGCACGAAGTTCAAGGCCCCGAGCCGGCTGGCGAGCATCTGGCCGGCGAGCGGGCCCGGCAGCTGCGGCGGCCGCTGGTGCCCCGGCAACGACAACCCGAAGTGGATGGACGGCGACCGCACCATGTGGAACGCGTTCGGCCGCTCCGTGAACACCTACTTCGTGTGGCTGGAGCAGCAGGTCGGCGCCCGCCGCGTGGTCGAGATGGCGCAGCGGCTGGGCATCGTCTTCCGCGGCGACGCCGACGCCGCGATGGCCGCGAAGGCCGACCAGTGGGGCTCGTTCACGCTCGGCGTGGCGTCGACCACGCCGCTGGACCTGGCCAACGCCTACGCGACGGTGGCCGCGGGCGGCGTGTACTGCGAGCCGCTGCCGGTGCTGTCCATCACCGACCCCGACGGCCGCACCCTGGACGTCGGTGCGCCCCGCTGCCGCCAGGCCGTCGACCCGGACGTGGCCGCGGCCGCCACCGACGCCGCCCGCTGCCCGGTCGGCAAGGCCTCCGCGGCCGGCAGGTGCGACGGCGGCACGGCCGAGAACGTGTCCGCGATCCTGGCCGGCCGCCCGGTCGCCGGGAAGACCGGCAGCTCCGAGAACAACGCCACGGAGACGTTCGCCGGCTTCACCCCGCAGGTGGCGGCGGCCGGGATCGCCGTCAACGCCGACAACCCCGGCGACCACGTGGGCGCGGGCGTGTCCAACGCCGTGAACGCGGCGGTGGCCCAGACCATGGCGGCCGCCCTCCGCGGCCGGCCACCCCAGGCCTTCCCGCCTCCGTCACGCCGCATAGCCACGTAGGGCGATCCAGTCGGCCATCTTCTTGACGCTCAACGTGTATGAGCCGACGCCGAGCGCGTCCGCCGGGTCCGCGATCTTCACGGTGTCGCCGCCGTCGCGGTAGCCGACGATCGTGAGGTAGTGGCCGCCCGGGTACGCGTGCGCGTGGCCGCCGTCGTCCACTGTGGACCCGGCGATGTTGGCCACCACCGCGTAGCCGTTGCCGATCGCGTGCACCACCGACTGCTTGAGCTCGGCGACATCGCCCTCCGACGCGGCCTGACCGCGAATGAAGTGCGAACTGTAGAAGCCGCTTGCCGTGTACTCGTTCAAAGCGCGCGTCGTGTCGGCCGACGAGTTCGTGCCGTTGACGGTCGTGCCGAGCGCCTGCGCCACCTGCGACTGCGACGGGGTGAGGCCCCGGGCGGTCAGCGCGATCCGCGTCGCCGCCGGTCCGCAGAAGTAGAAGTTCTCCTGCCAGGCGAACTGGTACTGCAGGTTCATCTCCGCGGGGACCGGCGTCCGGGTCTGTGCCGGCGTGGGCTCCGGGCGTTTGGCCCGGCTGGCCGCGGTGGCCGTTTCCCGTGGAGCCGGTGCCGGCGCGGCGGCGGCCGGCGGCGGCGCGGGCGCGGGGTCGTCCAGCTTCGACGCGCCGAGGCCGGCCGCGAGCGCCAGAACCGCCGAGGCCGCCGCGACCGGAAGCCGCGGCGACTTCAGGATGCGCTGCGTGTGCCGGGATCGGTAGAGGTACGACATGGGAGCCGACGCTAAACGCGCCGCTCAGAGGCCATCTCACCCCCGGGTGAAACGGCTACCGGGCGGTAAGCCCGAGCGCCGTTTCTCATCCCCGAAACCACCCGCGGACCAGCGCAAACCTAGTCTCGCCGGATGCTGATCAGCGGTCCCCGTCACCTGCGGCCGCAGCGCTTCGCCCACGCGGCCCCGGTCTCGATCCGACCGGCCGCCCGGCGCGGTGCCGCGGCCGTGACCCTCCTCGCGGTAGCGACGTTCGCCCTGGCCTCCTCGCTCACCGCCACCACGCGACCGGCCGCCCGGCCGGAGCCGGTCGTCATGGCCGAGCGCTCGACCGAGGCCCCGGCCGCGCGCGGTACGCACCGCACCACGGAGCCGACACCCACGGCCGCGGCTGCGGCCCCGGCCAAGCCGGTCCCGACCGAGCCGGTCGGCGGCCTGTCCCGGGCGGAGATGGACAACGCGCTGGCGATCGTCGAGGTGGCCAAGCGTGAGCAACTGCCCAAGCGGGCCGCGGTGGTCGCGCTCGCGACCGCGCTGCAGGAGAGCCACCTGCGCAACCTGGCCAACGCGAACCTGCCGGAGTCGCTGGGCCGCCCCAACCAGGGTGTCGGCTTCGACTACGACTCCGTGGGCCTGTTCCAGCAGCGCCCCAACTGGGGCAGCGTCGAGCAGCTCATGGACCCGCACGAGTCGGCCCGCCGGTTCTACTCCGCGTTGACCGGCATCCCGGGGTGGGGCGACTACGCGGTGACGGTGGCGGCGCAGATGGTGCAGCGCTCGGCCTTCCCGGACGCGTACGCCAAGTGGGAGTCCCTGGCCACGCAGATCGCCGACGCCACCATGTAGACCCGCGATCTCACTCCGAATGCGGCAGTACCCTCGCCCGCCCGGGTCCGAGGATGCCCGCATGCGCAAACGAAACACTGTCGTGGCCCTGGTCCTGGTGGCGGCCGGGCTCACCGCCGGCCACGGGTCGCCGCCGACAAAGGCCGCCCTCGTGCCCGGGCCGCCGCCGCCGAAGCCGGTCGCGCTGAGCGTCACCCCGGCGAAAGGCGCGGCGGCGGTCCCCGTCAGCGCGGAGATCGGTACCACGGTCAGCGACGGCAAGGTCACCGCGGTCACGCTCGTCGACGCCGGCGGAAACCTGATCGCGGGGGCGCCGCGGGCGGACGGCTCGTCGTGGATCCCGGCTTCGGCGCTGCGGTACAACACCACCTACACGGCGAAAGTCACCGCCGTCGGCGCGGCGAGCCAGCCGCTCACGCAGGAGACGACCTTCACCACCGCGGTGAAGCCGACAGGGCCGGCGGTCAGCTCCGACCTCCTGCTCACCAACGGCGGCACCTACGGCGTGGGCATGCCGATCGTGGTCGAGTTCGGCACCGACGTCCCCGAGGCGTCCCGCGCCGCCGTCGAACACCGCCTGTTCGTCACCAGCGACCCGCCGCAGCCGGGCGCCTGGCACTGGTTCGGCGGCCGCCAGGTCATGTACCGGCCCGAGCGATACTGGCAGCCCGGTACCACCATCACCGCCCGCAAGGCCCTGAACGGCGTCCCCATCGGCACCGGGCACGCCGACGACGACTTCGCCGCGACCGTCACGATCGGCCGCAAGCTGACGATCGACATCGACAACAGCAGCAAGACGATGCGGGTGTACAGCAATGACGCTCTCATTCGGGAAATGCCGGTCAGTCTCGGGAAACCGTCGACCCCGACGTCCAGCGGCACGACGGTCATCATGTCCCGCGAACCGTCGGCCGTCTTCCGCACGCCGGAGTACACGACGACCGTGCAGTACGCGATGCGCCTGACGTGGGGCGGCCAGTACATCCACGCCGCACCGTGGTCCGTCGGCGACCAGGGCAAGCGCAACGTGTCGCACGGCTGCACGAACGTCTCCACGGACGCCGCCCGCTGGCTCTACGACGAGGTCCTCGTCGGCGATCCGGTGACCACGAGGGGCACGGAGGTGCCGCTGGACCCGGGCGACGGCTGGACGGCGTGGGATCTGCCCTGGAGCGAGTACCAGAAGGGATAGCGTTGTCATGGAGGTCATCCGAGCGCCGAGCACGAGCCGTCCGGCCCCGCAGCAGCGCTACTCCGGCGTCGCCTGGATCGGCCGGGACGTCACGACGATGGAGCCGTCGCGCCTGTCGACGTTCCACGCCCAGTTCAACCCCGGTGCCAGGACGGCGTGGCACCGGTACCCGTACGGCCGGGTCCTGCACGTGCTGCACGGCACGGGCCGGGTCCAGCGCCGCGGCGGCCCGGTCCACGAGGTGAAGGCCGGCGACACCATCGTCGTCGCCCCGGGCGAGTGGCACTGGCACGGCGCCGCCCCGACCACGTTCGTGGCCATGGTCTCGACCAGCGAAACCGACCCGGACACGGCCGGCGCCGAGTGGGGCGACCCAGTGACGGACCGCGAATACGAACGCCCGCCCCGATCCACGGCCATCCGCCTCCCCGACGAGGACCGCGTCCCGTCCCGCGACCCCTGCTGGTAGCCGGGTTCAGGCCTGCGGGTCGTAGGCGTGCAGCCCGATGAGCACGCCGGCCGGGTCGGTGATGTAGCAGCCCCGCCCGACACCCGGGAGGGTGAACGGCTCCACCACCACCTGGCCGCCGTGGTCGCGGACCAGCCGCGTGGCCGCTTCCAGGTCGCCGACGCGGATGATCGGGACGGTGCGCGGCTGGCCGTCGCGGGACGGCAGGAGGCCGGTGTCCACACCGGGGGCGTCGCCGTGCGGGGCGACCAGGTAGTCGGGGGCGGAGAACGGGGCCAGGTCCCAGCCGAAGACGGCGGTGACGAACTGCCGGGTCGCGGCCAGGTCCGGGCTGTTGATCTCGATGTAGCTCACCGGCTGGGTCATCACACACTCCGCGTGGTCAGGTCGGTCGCCCAGGCGGCGACGGCGGTCAGCGGCGCGGCGACAACCCGGTGCCAGCGGTGGCGGCCGCGCTGCTCGGTCTCGATCAGGCCGGCGTCCTGCAGCACTTTGAGGTGCTGCGAGACCGCCGGTCGGCTGACCGGCAGCAGCTCGGCCAGCTGGCCGGTGGTAGCCGGTCCGTAGGACAGGCGCTGCAGTATGGCCCGGCGCGAGCCGTCCGCCAGCGCGACGAAGATCTGCTCGAGGTTCATCGGTAAGCTGCACCTTACGCGTAAGCTCCAGCTTACGCAATTGGCCGTCATGATGGGGCGGTGACCTTCGCACTGGCCGCACCGCCGTTGTTCACCGCACTGGCCCCGGCTCGCAACGTCCTCATCGCCGGTGCGGGCGGCGGGTTCGACGTCTACGCCGGCCTGCCGCTGGCGTTCGCGCTGCAGTCCGGCGGCACCCGAGTACACCTGGCCTGGTCGACGGCGGCACCGACATCCTCCTGCGCGGCGACGAAAGTGACCTGGGCACACCCGTCGAGGACATGACCAGCGTCGCCGCCGTGCACGGACTCGACGTGCCGACCAAGCTGGTCGTCAGCCTGGGCTTCGGCATCGATGCCCACGACGGCGTCAACCACGTGCAGGTCCTGGAAAACCTGGCCGCCCTGGACCGGGCGGGCGGCTACCTGGGCGCCCTGTCCATCCCGCGCACCAGTCCCGAGGCCCGCCTGTATCGCGCGGCGGTGGCCCACGCACAGGCCGCCACCCCGGACCGCCCGAGCATCGTCCAGGGCCAGATCGCCGCCGCGACCAACGGCGAATTCGGCGACGTCCGCTTCACCACCCGCACCAGGCACGGCGACCTGTTCGTCAACCCCCTGATGGCCGTCTACTTCACCGTCGACCTGGACCAGCTCGCCGCCCGCTGCCTGTACCTGGACCGCATCGAGAACACCATCGGCCGCCGCCAGGTCATCACCCGCATCCAGACCTTCCGCGACGAACTGGCCACCGCCCGCATCCCACGAGCGTTCCCGCACTGACGATCAGCGCTCAGCCGGGTCGTCTCCCGGTCGGCCGACGGTCCGAGCAGGTAGCCGCCGCAGCAGTCGTGTCGGCCGCTCAGCCGAGCCGCCACCGCGCCGGGACCGCATCAGTCCGGGCAGCCGAAGTGACGCCTGCAACGCCGATGGCGACGTTCATGCAACAGTGCGTGCCGCAGGTGAAGCACACATATGCGTAGCCGGTCGGGCCGAATGTTGCGGTGCCGCGGAGCGAGGCGAACGTGGGAAACGGGTCTCGCCGGTACCCGGAGCAGGCGCTCCTACCGTGGTGGTGGCGGCCGGCGCGGACGGCCGGCGTCGGTCGGTCAGCGGAGCGCGGGCAGCGACGGAGGCGGCGTCCGGCCGTGAAGGCGTTGGGACTGCGCGACCGGCGGTTGAGTCCCCGGTCCGGTCGCGAATTGATGAGCCGGCCGGGCGCCGGCGTGGGGTCGCTGTCAGTCGTCGAGCTCGGCCAAAGCGTCGAGGATCGGCTGGCCGAACTTGGCGAGCTTGTTCTCACCGACGCCGGAGATCGACGACAGCTGGGCCAGGGTGCGGGGGCGTTCGGTGGCGATCTGGCGGAGGGTGGCGTCGTGGAAGATGACGTAGGCGGGGACTGACTGTTCCTTGGCCGTGGCGGCGCGCCAGGCTCGGAGGTGCTCGAAGACCGGGGTGGCCGCGGCGGGCATGGCGGCGGCGGCTTCCTGGCGGGCGGACTTCGCGGCCTTCGCGGTCGAGACGGTGCGCTCCGGTTCTCGGCGCATCATGACCGTGCGGCGGCGGCCGAGGACCTCGCTGCTGGCCTCGGTCAGGACCAGGGTGCCGTAGTCGCCTTCGACGGAGAGCAGGCGCTGGGCCAGGAGCTGGCGGATGACGGCCCGCCACTCGGTGTCGCGCAGGTCGGAGCCGACACCGAAGACGGAGAGCTCGTCGTGGTGCCACTGGACGACCTTGTCGGTCTTCTTGCCGAGCAGGATGTCGATGCACTGGCCGGCGCCGAACTTCTGGCCGCGTTCGCGGTCGAGGCGATAGACGGTGGAGAGCAGCTTCTGCGCGGCGATGGTGCCGTCCCAGGACTCCGGGGGCGCCAGGCAGGTGTCGCAGTTGTCGCAGGGCTTGCCGAGCTCCTGCCCGAAGTAGGCCAGGAGCTGCCCGCGGCGGCACTCGACGGTCTCGCACAGGGCGAGCATCGCGTCGAGGTGCTGGCCCAGGTTGCGGCGGTGGGCGGCGTCGCCCTCGGAGGTGTCGATCATCTTGCGCTGCTGGACGACGTCCTGCAGGCCGTAGGCGAGCCAGGCGACGGACGGCTCGCCGTCGCGGCCCGCGCGGCCGGTCTCCTGGTAGTAGCCCTCGATGGACTTCGGCAGGTCGACGTGGGCGACGAAGCGGACGTCGGGCTTGTCGATGCCCATGCCGAACGCGATGGTGGCCACCATGACCAGGCCGTCCTCCTTCAGGAAGCGGTCCTGGTTGGTGGCGCGGGTGCGGGCGTCGAGGCCGGCGTGATAGGGCAGCGCCGGGATGCCGTTGGTCTTCAGGAACTCGGCGATCTTCTCGACCGAGTTGCGGGACAGGCAGTAGACGATGCCGGCCTCGCCGCGGTGCTCGCCGCGGAGGAAGTCCAGGAGCTGGCGGCGGGGCTCCTGCTTGCTGACGATCCGGTACTGGATGTTGGGCCGGTCGAAGCTCGAGACGAAGTGCCGGGCCTGGTCCAGCCCGAGGCGGGTCGCGATCTCCTTGTGGGTGGCACTGGTGGCGGTCGCGGTCAGCGCGATCCGCGGGACGTCGGGCCAGCGCTCGTGGAGCATCGACAGGTTGAGGTAGTCGGGGCGGAAGTCGTGACCCCACTGGGAGACGCAGTGCGCCTCGTCGATCGCGAACAGGGCGATCTTCCCGCGCTCCAGCAGCCGCATCGTGCCCTGTGACGCGAGGGCCTCGGGGGCCAGGTAGAGCAGGTCGAGCTCGCCCGCGGTGAACTCGGCCTCGACGGTGCGGCGCAGGTCGAAGTCGAGCGTGGAGTTGATGAACCCGGCCTTGACGCCGAGCTCGCGCAGGGTGTCGACCTGGTTCTGCATGAGGGCGATGAGCGGGGAGATGACCACCGCCGTGCCCGGCCGGACGATCGCCGGGATCTGGTAGCACAGCGACTTGCCACCGCCGGTGGGCATGAGCACCAGGGCGTCGCCCCCGTTGATCACGTGCTCGATGATGTCCTGCTGGCTGCCGCGGAACTCGTCGTAGCCGAACACCCTGCGTAACACATCGAGTGCGTTCTCCATGGCCGCGATTCTACGGACCACCCCCGACAAAACCGTTGGGGCCGATCCGCCCGGTGACGGACCGGCCACCAACCCGCGACACAGCGTTACTTCTCCTGGGTGTGCACGATCGGGCGGACCTCAATCGCGTTCCACTTCGCGTCCGGGATCATCCCGGCCAGCTCGAGGGCCCGCTCCTTGGTGTCGCACTCGACGAAGTAGAACCCGGCCAGGAACTCCTTGGCCTCGACGTACGGCCCGTCGGTGACGGTCGGCGCCCCCTGCCGGACCCGCACGACCGCGCTCTGCGCGGGCTGTCCGAGGGCGTCGGTGCGGATCAGCTCACCGGTCTCCGTGATGTGCTTGATGAACTGGTCGTGCCCGGACATCACCTCGTCGATGTCGTCCTGCGTCAGCGTCGACCAGATGTCCGGGTTCATGTGGATCAGCAACAGATACTTCACGGCGATATCCCTTCCGAGGAAAGCGGTCAGCACACGGTCGGAGCCGCCCGGGCCGTCTCTACATAAATTCAGAGCCTGGTCGACGCCGGCAGCGGCAGCGCCTTGACGATCTTGGTCAGATTCGCGGCCGCCTTCGCGAACTGCGATCCATCCGGGTGTACTGACAACACGGCGACGATGTACCGGTCGTTCTCGCCGACGGTGCCGGTGGTGTGCAGCACTTCACCCATCATGTCGGGCTTGTTCGGAGCCGCCGCCGCGGGCACGAACGCCCCCGGCGCCCCCGAGTAGCCGGCGTTTGCTACGCACGGCGTCGCCGGGTTGTCGCCAAACCCGGACCAGCCCTGCTTCGCGGCCCGCGGCGCCTTGAACACGCTCGGGATGCCGAAGGACTGGTCGTAGTGGTCGGTGCCGCACTTGGTGGTCTGGTGCAGGTTGCCCATGATGAACTCGCGCACCGGAGCCGGCGCTTTGTCGAGGATGTACTGATACACCCGCACGAGATCGCCGGCGCTCACCGCGGTGTATCCCCAGTACCCGGGCTGACTCACCGGCGGCGGCTCCGTGTCCTGCAGCCCGAGCCGCTTGACCATCCGGTTGACGATCTCGCGCTGCCCATTGGCCTTCCAGAGCGCGGTGGCGGCACTGTCGTCGCTGCTGCGCAACATGATCTGCAGCTTCGGCTGGTCGCCCGCCGGCACCGAGTATGCCGGGCCCTTGTTCCAGAAGTAGTCCAGAGCGATCAGCAGTTTCACCAGTGAGGCCGAGCGGAAGCGCCAGGCACCCTTTTGTTGCAGTACGAATGCCGCCGCTTCTCGGTCGTAAACGACGATGCCCGCGGTCACGCCGGCCGGGATCGTCACCGGAGCGGCACTGGTCGGCGACGGGGACGGCGGCGCGCTCGACGGCGGAGGCGCGGCCGCGGACGAGGGGGCCACCGACGCCGAGGCGAACTGCGGTGCCGCGGCCGGCGGGTCCTGCTCCCCGCCGCAGCCGGCAGTGGCGAGTGCGACGACGGCCGCCACCGGGAGCAGCCGCAACAGGCGTGCAGAGGGCATGCCACATCATGCCCGGTCAGCGCCGTCGTAGCGGTGCCGGAGCGGGATTCGTCCCCCCGTTCCCGCGTAGCCTTGACATGGTGCAAGGGGCACTGCGCTGGTGCGGGCGCATCCCACTGGAGCGGGCGGCCCTCATCTGGGAGGTCGGGGCCGGTCTGGCGCTGCTGTTCGGCGGTGGTGTCCCGGTCGTGGTCACGCTGGGCGACGGCGGTTTGACCCTTTGCCCGCGATGGCCACTGCGGAAGCGTCACCCGTCCGTGACGGTCCTGTGGCCCGACATCGCCGGCGCGCGGGCCGAGCCGGCCGGGTGGCTGACCGCCCACGGACGGGTCGCGCTGCTGCCGCTGACGGTGGTGACCCTCGACCTACCAGGCGATACGGGCGGACCCTTGATCATCACCGGGCGCGGGGCCGGCGGGCTGGTCGCGGCCGTGGCCGAACACCACATAGCGCAGAATGGCGATCACCGAGGGTGAAACCGGGAATGGGTGACGGACACGGCACGCTGCGTGGCTGAGTTGCACGGCTTTCCGGCGGTTCCGTACGGTGGTCTTCCATGGCGGAGTTGATCGAGGCTGGTGTCTGGTACGAAGCCCGGCCGATCACGGTTGACCAGGGTGTCGACCGATACGAGGCGTTGCGGCGCGGTGACGCGGAATGGGCGATCGTCGATCCCGGGGTGGAGCGGTTCGACCGCGAGGTGCGGGCCGGCGTCGATCCGGCGCTCTGGGCCGAGCCGGTCTTCGGGGCGCCCACGCACGTGCTGGTGGCGCTGCACCGCGACGCGCCGAGGGAGGCCCTGCACTTCATCCACAAGCTGGCCGACGAGTGCGAATTGCTCTGTTTCCAGCGGCCCGGGCGCCATCAGCCCGCGGCGCTGTGGCAGCCACGGCGGCTGCTGCGGGTGCCGGTGCCGCGGATGACCACCGAGGACGGCTCCCTCGCGCACCACCCGACGGGTGACGACATCCGGGACCTGATCGGGCGGCTCGACGAGGACAACACGACGGCCGAGCTCTGGCGGGAGGACGGCTCGTCGATCAAGGTCGCGTTCGTCCCGGCCCAGCGGCGCTGGCTCGTGTCCACCGGCTCCTCCACCTCGGAGCAGGCCGATCTGTCCGGTGTCGCCGACCAGTTCCAGGCCTTCGCTGCCAGCTCCTGACCTTGCCGCGACCGGCACGAGGCGCTCCGCTCGATCCGGCACCGCTGGGTCGCCCCGACGCGGGCCCGCGTCGCTCGTAACGTTCGTTTACTCGCCGACGAGTATGTGTCTATACTCGGCGGCGAGTACTCGTGTGCGGGGATGTGGAGGTGGGCATGGCCAGGCGACGCAAGGTCGGCAACCTGCTCGCCCTGCACATCCTGGCGACGCTGTACCAGCGGCCGATGCACCCCTACGAGATCGCCGCCGAGATGCGCGGCCGCGGCAAGGAGCAGGACTTCAAGATCCAGTGGGGGTCGCTCTACACCGTGGTCGGCAACCTGGAGAAGCACGGTTTCATCCAGGCCGCCGAGACGACGCGGGCCGGCCGAAGGCCCGAGCGCACCGTGTACTCGCTCACCGAGGCCGGCCGCGACGAGTGCGTCGACTGGCTGCGGGAGCTGGTGGGCGCGCCCGAGCGGGAGTACCCGAAGCTGCGGGCGGCGCTGTCCGTCCTCGGCGTCCTGCCGCCCGACGAGGCCGTCTACCTGCTGCACAAGCGGGTGGAGATCCTCGGGCACCAGATCGCCGCCGAGGAGGCGCAGCTCACGGCCGCGTCCGGCGCCGTCCCGCGGATCTTCACCGTCGAGGCCGAGTTCGGGCTGGCGCTGCTGCGCGCCGAGGCCGAGTTCGTCCGCGGGATCGTCGCCGAGATCGAGGCCGGCACCCTGTCCGGCGTCGACCTCTGGCGCGCGGAGCACGAACGCCTGGCGCGGGAACGCCAGGCGGAGTAACCGAAAAACCCGGGTCGCGGTGCGGGAACACCACGACCCGGGAAACGACCTCAACCGAATCCGCGGGAACGCATCCGGTCTCTGGTGTCTGCAACCGCCAGGATAGCGAACCCCGCGGGCTCGGTCCGACCGAAACGGGAGACCGTCATGCCCGCTGCCGTCATGGCACGCGACCTCGTCAAGACCTATCCGAAGGGCGTCCGCGCCCTCGACCGCCTCGCGCTGCACGTGGAGCCGGGGGAGATCCTCGGCCTGCTCGGCCCGAACGGCGCCGGCAAGTCCACCACCGTCAAGATCCTCACGACGCTCGCCCGCGCCGACTCCGGCCACGCCGAGGTCATGGGCCACGATGTCGGGAAGGACCCGGCCCGCGTCCGCCGCGTGATCGGCGTCGTCGCCCAGCGCTCCGGCCTCGACCCGGCCGCCACCGGCCGCGACAACCTCACCCTGCAGGGCCACCTGTTCGGCCTGCGCGGTGCCGGCCTGCGCCGCCGCGTCGACGAGCTCCTCGAACGCTTCGATCTTGGCGCCGCCGCCAACCGCCTCGCCCGGGGCTGGTCGGGCGGCATGCAGCGGCGCCTCGACGTCGCCATGGGCCTTATCCACCGGCCCGAGGTCCTGTTCCTCGACGAGCCGACGACGGGCCTGGACCCCGAGGGCCGCACCGCCCTGTGGCGCGAGATCAAGGCCCTGGAGGGCATCGCGATCCTGCTCACCACCCACTACCTCGACGAGGCCGACCGCCTGGCCGACCGGCTCGTCATCGTGGACGGCGGGCGGGTCGTCGCGGAGGGCACTCCGGATCACCTCAAGGGCGAGTTGCGCGGTGATTCGGTACTCATCGAGCTCCTGGACCCACCGGCGAGCCCCCTGAACCTGCCCGGCCTGCGCGAGCTCACGGTCGACGGCAAGCGCCTCTCGGCCCGCGCCGACGACGGTGCGGCCGCGGTCCCGGGTGCTCTCGCGGCTCTGGAGGCCCGCGGCCTCGGCGTCGCCACCGTGACCGTCGCCAGACCGAGCCTCGACGACGTGTACCACAAACATGCCGGTCGTCGTTTGGAGGTGGCGGCATGAGCCTCTTCCATCTGACCGGGCGCCGCCTGAAGGTTTTCCTCCGCCAGCCCGCGTTCCTGCTCGCGACCCTGATCCAGCCGGTGATCTGGCTGTTTCTGTTCGGCAACCTGTTTCGCCGGATCGTCGACCTGCCCGGCTTCGGCGGCGGGAACTACCTGACCTACCTGATCCCCGGCATCGTGGTGATGACCGCGGTCTCGTCGAGCATGTGGTCGGGCATGGGCGTCCTGGAGGAGATCGACCGCGGCACCATGAACCGCTTCCTGGCCACCCCGGCCCGTCGCGGCGCGATCCTCGACGCCGTCGTCATCGAGACGACGCTGAGCGTCACCTTCCAGGCCGTCGTCATCGTCCTGCTGGGCCTGGCCGCCGGCGCCGAGTACACGTGGGGCGGCGTGCTGCTGCTCCTCGCGGCCGCGGCGTTGCTGGCGGTGGTGTTCAGCGCCCTGTCGAACATCGCCGGCATGCTGGTCCGCCAGCGTGAGTCGATCATCGGCCTCAACACGCTGCTGTTGCTGCCGCTGACGTTCCTGTCCTCGGCGTTCATGGTCCCCGGCCTGATGCCCGCCTGGATTCGGGCGGTGGCTCGCGGCAACCCGGTGAACTGGGCCCTGGAGGTGTGCCGCCCCGCCCTCGCCGGCGCTGCGGACTGGCCCCGCACGCTGCAGTACGGCGGCGGCCTCCTGCTGCTGGCCGCCGCCCTGCTCGTGCTGTCGTCGCTGACCTTCCGGTCGTACCAGAAGTCGGTCTAGATCAGTTCCCGGAGACACCGATCTGCACGCGATGGTGACGATCCGCGGCCACCTCATCCAGCAGCGCCGCGGCGAGCCCCGCATACGTCAGCGGCGAGCCGAGATCCTGGATGCGGTAGCCCGGATCGTCCCCCTCGACCAGCGCCATCGGCGGCGTGAGGACCACCCAGTCGACCGTCCCCGTGTACCCCTCCAGGACCGCCAGCTCGCCCGCCCGCCCTTCGGAGAACGGCCGCCACTCCGGGTTGAACTCGGCCGCCTCGAAGATCCGGTCCCCGCCGGGCTCGGCTCGAAGCGTGGTTGCCAACCCGACAAGCAGCAGTTTTGGTACTGCCGCCGCCTCGAGCCCGGCCAGGAGCGCGGCCGTGTGCTTGGCGTAGTCGCCCGTTCCGACCTCCGCCGAGTACACGGCCACGATCGCCACGTCATGCCCGCGCGCGACGTCCGCCACAAGCGCGGCGTCCGTTGCGTCCCCAGTTCGAGCTCCCAAAATATCCGGATATTTCGTGTTATCTCGCACAACTGCCGTCGCTGGTACTCCACGGGCCCGAGCCGCCGCCAGAACCGCCCGCCCGGCCCGCCCACCCGCGCCGAACACCACTACTGAGGTCATGCCCGGACCGTAGAACGACCTCCCGAGGTAACCGCAACGTAACCGCCCGCCGATTGGATCGTGCGTCACAGCGCGGAGAAAGCCACGGGAGTTACGGTGACCGGATGCGCGCCGCCCCGCTCCCGCCGGACTTGTTCGAGCCGGCCTGCCCGTCGTCCGCCACCCCGTTCCAGATCGGCGACAAGTGGGCCGGCATGGTCCTGACCTGCCTCCGCGACGGCACCCCCCGCCGCTTCAACGAACTGCGCGTCCCGATGCGCCAGGTCTCAGCGAAGGTCCTGTCGGAAACCCTGCGAGCCCTGGAACGCGACGGCATGATCACCCGCCACGCCTACGAAGAGCCCTCACCGCCGGCCGCCCCACCCCCCACCGACGGCGCCGCACCGCCCCGGCGGCAGCAGCCCGGCGCCCCAGCCTCCGTGGGTGGCGCCGCAGCCGATGGCGGCGCGGTTGGTCTGCGGCGGCACTCAGACGGCACCGGCCCGGTCGGTGCCGGCGTGGTTGATGGCGGCGCGGTTGATGGCGGCGCGGTTGGTCTGCGGCGGCAGTCAGACGGCACCGGCCCGGTCGGTGGCGGCATGGTTGATGGCGGCGCGGTTGGTTTGCGGCGGCAGTCGGCCGGCACCGGCGCGGTTGATGGCGGCGCGGGCGGTCTGCGGCGGCGGTCAGGCGACACGGGCCCCGTCGGTGGCAGCGCCGTCGGTCTGCGGCGGGTTCGCGTCGAGTATGCGATCACCGACCTGGGCCGCACGCTGTTCCCGGCGATGGATGCCTGCCGGGAGTGGGCGCAGCGACATCTGGCGGCCGTCGAGTCGGCCCGCACCGCCTACGCGTCGCGCACGTCATGACCAGGGTGTATCGCCGCTATGTGGCCGTGGGCGACAGCACCACGGAAGGCATGGACGACCCCGACGGCAACGGCGGCTACCGGGGCTGGGCCGACCGCTTCGCCGAGCACGTGGCCAGAGCGCAGAGCCCGGAGCCACTCGAATACGCCAACCTGGCCATCCGCGGCCGCACAACCGCCCGAATCCAGGCCGAGCAGCTGGCTCCCGCCCTGGCGCTGGAGCCGGACCTGGCGACGGTGGTGGCCGGCATGAACGACATCCTGCGCGGCTCCTTCGACCTGCAGGCGGTAGCGTCCGGCATCTTCACCATGCAGCACGCTCTGGTATCAACCGGCGCCACCGTCCTCACCTTCACCCTGCCCGACCCGGCCCCGGTCATGCCGCTGGCCAAACCACTCCGCGGCCGCGTCCTGGCCCTCAACGACGCCATCCGCAAGGTAACCGCCGAGAGTGGCGCCATCCTGCTCGACCTGGGCGCGTACCCGGTAGCCTCCGACCCCCGCCTGTGGAGCGACGACCGCCTCCACGCGAACAGTGCCGGCCACGAACGAATCGGCAACGCCCTCGCCTACGCTCTGGGTTTGGAGGGCTTCGACGACTCCTGGAACGTATCTCTCCCACCCCCCGTCCGCCGCCCCCGCCACCGAGCGATAGCCGCCGAACTGGCGTGGATAAGGCGCCACATGCTCCCATGGGCGGGCCGCCACCTCCTGGGCCGCAGCTCCGGCGACAACCGCGAATGCAAACGCGCCACCCCCACCCCAGTCCACCTGGAAGCCTGACCCACTCACGCCGCCATAGTTCCCCTCCACGCCGACGCTGCCCTAGTTCCGCCCTCGATGCCGATGCTCACCTCGACGCGTCGGCCATGCGCGGCGTGGGCATCGCCGAGGCCATTGTCGGCGGCCAAGCGGTGTCGCGGTGCGCCGCTGGGCCAAGGCGACGAGCGCGGCGGCGCGGTTGGGAACACGGCGGCGTTGCTTCGAGCGCGGCGGGCATGGTCTGAAGCGCGGCAGCCTGCGCGAGGCGTTGTTCTGAGCGCGGCGGCGTTGTTCTGAGCGCGGCGGCGTTGCTTCGGGCGCGGCGGCGTTGTTCTGAGCGCGGCGGCGTGGGGCGGAGCGCGCGTTGGGGCGCCTGGCCGGGGACCCTTGTCGACCCCGGCCGGGGTTCGGAGGCGCGGGAGTTACAGCGTGATGATGACCTTTCCTCGCACGTGGCCGGACTCGCTCAGGTCGTGGGCGGCGGCGGCTTCGGACAGGGGGAAGGTGCGCTCGACCGGCATCGTGAACTGGCCCTCGGAGTAGAGGATGGCGGCCTCCTGGAGGGTTTCGTAGGCGCGGCCCTCGGAGCCGTCGGTGACGCGGGCGCCCAGCTTCGCGGCCTCGAAGTCGGCGATGCTCACCACGTCGGCGGGGGTCGGGGTCAGGGTCACGAGCTCCGCGACCGCGCCCTGGCCGGCGGTGTCCAGGGCCACGTCGACGCCGCTGCGGCCGACGCCCTCGGCGCCGTCCGCGCTGGTCTCGGACAGGGCACGCACGCGGTCGGCCAGGCCCGCACCGTACGTAACCGGGATCGCTCCCAGTTGCCGCAGGAAGTCGTGGTTGCGCTCGCTCGCGGTGCCGATGACGGTCGCACCGCGGGAGACGCCGAGCTGTACCGCCGCGATCCCCACGCCGCCGGACGCGCCGTTGACGACCAGCGTCTGGCCCTTCTCCAGGCCGAGCAGCCCAAGCGCCCGACCGGCCGTCTCGACGACGTTGGGCAGGCCGGCCGCCTCGGGGAACTCCATGTCGACGGGCATCCGCGCCCACGCCCGCAGCACGGCGTGCTCCGCCGCGCCACCCCCGACCGCCACCCCGAACACCCGATCGCCGACGGCGACATCAGTGACCCCGGCCCCGATGGCGTCGACAACGCCGGCCACGTCGGAGTGCGGGATCACCGGCAGCCGGCTGGGCGTGGTGTCACCGAACGCCCCGCTGCGGACCTTCCAGTCGAACGGGTTGACCCCCACCGCCCGCACCGCGACCCGGATCTGCCCGGCGGACGGCTGCGGCTCGGGGACGTCGGCTACGTGCAGGACGCTCGACGGCCCGTACTCGGAGTATTGCAACGCCTTCACGATGTGCTCCAAATTCTGTTCGGCGGTGCCGTCCACGGTTGGCCGCGGCCGGCAATCGGTCAGCGCCCGGCCGGTCGGTGCCCATCGTCCGTCAGCCGGCCGCCGCGCGAATCGCCGGGGCCGCCGCTCGGAACGTCCCGCCAGCCGTGCGGATCGTCCGGGCGGTCGCGGGAAACGTCGAGGCCTCCGCGCGGAACGCCTTGGCCGCCGCCTGGATCGGCGTGTCAGGTCTGCGGTTGGGTTGTGCGTGTTGCGGGAGTCAGGTGTTCAGTGGGCGGCGGGCGATGAGCAGGACGTGGGTGTCCGGCCAGTCGAGTGGGCGGCCGTCCGGTGTGGACAGGTGGGCGTAGGGGCGGATGCGGTTGTCGACGATCCAGTCGTTGCGCCAGGCGTGGGAGGCCGGGTCGACCTCGAAGCCGATGTCGGTGAGCAGGGCTTTCCAGTCGGCGAACTCGAGGCCGCAGAACTGCTCGTGAGCCTCGGAGAGCCAGTTGTCCGGATAGTCCTTGTGGGTCAGGAACTCCATGGCGTCGGACAGCGCGATCTCGACGGCGCCGGGGTCGGTGGGGTCGTCGAGGTCCTTGTAGGGCACCGGGAAGTGGAAGTCGGCGGCGAACCGGTCCAGCCGGGCCCTGGTCGACATGGACTCGACGTGCGTGGCGATCTCGGCGCGGTCGAGGCCGTCGAGCGGGCCGGCCGGGGCGGGGGTGCCCTGCAGGCTCAGGCGGACCCGGCGTTCGCGGTTGTCGGGGCCGCAGACGTCGGAGTTGATCCAGACGCCGCCGGGGACGGTGTGGTCGTAGATGGCCTGGGCGAAGGCGCGCAGCGAGTCCATGCGGTGGCCGTAGGACCAGATCTCGTGGGTCAGCGCGAACGTCAGCGTCGTGTCGATCGACCGGGCCGGGAAGACGGCGCCGCCGAGGACGTTGCGGCAGTAGAAGTAGACGTTGGGGTTGGTGAACCAGCCCTGGGCCTTGCGGTGCACACATTCCTCGTAGAGGTGGCGGGCGACCTCCACGCCGATCAGGTCGCTCTCGCGCAGCGCCGGCTCCCGGTCGGCCAGCCCGAGCACGGCGCCGGCGCCGCAGCCGACGTCGACGATCCGGCCCGGCCGCACGTGCCGCTTGACCAGGTCCCACTTGCGCTCGGCGCTGGCCTCGAACGCCTCCGCGTAGGTCCGGTAGTCCCGCGTCGTGGTCAGGCCCCCCTCATCACCCACGACCGGATCATTGACCACGAGGGCGATCTGCTCGTCGAGGCGATAGCGGTCGTAGACGTCCAGCGTCGCCGGATGCGCCAGCTCCCGCCACGTCGGATCGCCGGCGGCCAGCCTCAGCAGCACGTCCCACGGTCGCTCCGGCCGGGCCGCGTCGCGCGTCGGCACCCCACCGCCCGGCGGGCCGTCCTCGCGAGTCGCCGACGCCGCTGCGCCGGTGTCGCGGCCGGGTGGCGCGGTGAGCCCCGCCGGGCCGGACGAGCTGGGGGAAGCCGCGGGTGGAGCGGTGCCGAAGGCGGGGTCCGACTCCACCAGAGCGATGTCGAAGCCGAGGTCCGTGTAGAGGGCGGCGACTTCCGGTGTCGAGCAGGCGACGACGGTGTCGGCCGGGGTGAGGTGGTGGCCGAGGACGGACTCGACGCTCTTGAGGGTCACCTCGGCGAAGCGGTCCGTCGGTGCGGTGTCGAAGACGGGCACCACCAGGGAGCGGAGGTCCTCCTGGACGCTGAAGCGCTCGATGGCGGCCTCGCGGCGGTCGTAGGAGACGGGGTTGCGCTTCGTGTTCTGGTGGTTGGCGCTCGTCACCGCCCAGACGATCGTGGTGCGGGCGGTGGGGTCTTCACCTGGCGACGGTTGCGGTGCTGCGGTTGCGCGGGCACTGGGAGTACCAATGCGGAAATCGTCCTTTGCAAGGCCGCGCAAATAGACCGCTTGGAAGCGGGTCAGGAGGTGATGGCGGCCGGGGAACAGGACGAATCTGCGCATGGTCAGGCCTGCGGGTCCGCGTGCTGGACGACCTCGAACTCCAGGAGGCTCGAGCCGCTCGCGACGGGGCGGCTGCGCTCGCCGGCGTGGGCCTCCTTCGCGGGGCCGTTGGACCAGGCCTGGAACGCCTCTTCGGACTCCCACTTCGTGTAGACGAAGTAGCGCGTCTCGCCCGCGACCGGGCGGAGCAGCTCGAAGCCCAGGAAGCCGGGCTGACCCTCGACCGCGCCGTGCCGCGCACCGAAGCGGCGCTCGAGCTCGGGGCCGGCGCCCTCGGGGATTTCGATCGCGTTGATCTTCACGACTGCCATGGACCCACCCTAACCGCCGGGTATGACAAAACCCCGT
Source organism: Dactylosporangium sp. NPDC051541 (assembly GCF_044454505.1). Classification (NCBI taxonomy): domain Bacteria; kingdom Bacillati; phylum Actinomycetota; class Actinomycetes; order Micromonosporales; family Micromonosporaceae; genus Dactylosporangium; species Dactylosporangium sp. NPDC051541. The sequence continues at coordinate 1,927 of NZ_JBITDU010000009.1, read as the reverse complement.
GGGACCAGGTGAGGGGGCGGTGGGAGAATCGCGGCCATGACCGATGTGCTCGAAGATCTGCAGTGGCGCGGGATGATCGCGCTCTCGACCGACCTCGACGAACTCCGCAAGGAGATGGCGAAGGGGCCGATCACGTATTACTGCGGATTCGATCCTACGGCGCCGAGCCTGCACATCGGCCACCTGTTCCAGGTGCTGACGGTGCGGCGGCTGCAGCTGGCCGGGCACAAGCCGCTCGCGCTGGTCGGCGGGGCGACCGGGCTCATCGGCGACCCGCGGCCGTCGGCGGAGCGGCAGCTGCACTCGGTCGAGCAGATCGGCGAGTGGGTCGGGAAGATGCGCGCGCAGATCGAGCCGTTCCTGGACTTCACCGGCAGCAACGCGGCGCGGATGGTCAACAACTACGACTGGACCGCGTCCATGTCGGCGATCGACTTCCTCCGGGACATCGGCAAACACTTCCGGGTCAACAAGATGCTCACGAAGGACGCGGTGAGCGCCCGGCTCAACTCCGATGCGGGGATCAGCTACACCGAATTCAGTTACCAGATCCTCCAAGGGATGGACTTCTTGGAGTTGTACCGTCGCTACGACTGCAAGCTCCAGACCGGCGGTAGCGACCAGTGGGGCAACCTGACCGCCGGCACCGATCTGATCCACCGTGTGGAGGGCGCGTCCGTGCACCTTCTGGCGACACCGCTGCTCACCAACTCGGCGGGGGAGAAGCTGGGCAAGTCCACCGGCGGGGGTTCGCTGTGGATGGACGCGGAGCTGACGAGTCCATACGCGCTGTACCAGTACTTCGTGAACCTCGAGGACGCGATCGTCGGCGGGCTGCTGCGCAAGCTGACGTTCCTGGAGCGCGAGGAGATCGAGGCCATCGAGAAGGAGACCGCCGAACGGCCGGCGGCCCGGATCGGGCAGCGGCGCCTCGCCGAAGAGATGATCAAGCTCGTGCACGGGCCGGAGGAGACCGCCCAGGTGATCGCCGCGAGTCAGGCGCTGTTCGGCCGCGGTTCGCTCGGCGAACTGTCGGCGTCGACGCTGCGGGCCGCGCTGAGCGAGGCCGGCCTGGTGAAGGCGCCGCCGGGGTCGACCGTCGCCGATCTGTTCATCGCGGCCGGGCTCGTCGCGAGCCGCAATGAGGCGCGGCGGACGGTGTCCGAGGGCGGTGCGTACGTGAACAACGAGCGGGTGTCCGACGCCGAGGAGGTCGTGGCCGCTGAGCGGGCCCTCGCCGGTGGGCTTCTGGTGCTGCGCAAGGGAAAGCGGACGTTCGCGGGGGTCGAGCTCGCTTCCGGGTGACCTCGACGTGGCCTCGATTTGATTCTGCCGCCGGGCGCCGTGTAACTTCTGTCCTCGCTACAGGCGCCCGGCGCGCCGGTCAGCCACCAGAGAGAGTGATCGATTTGGTGGAGATCGGAAGGCCGGGTAATGTAGATGACCGGCAGGGAAACGGACGAAGAAGCGGAGCGCTAGTCGCGCCGTCGCGGTCGTCCTGCCGGAAGCCAGAAGCGACCTTGAGCCGGGTGACCGGTGCCTGGTCGTGCCCGAGACCTGAACGACAGCCACGATTTGGATGTCAGACAGGGAGCGGGTAGAGTAAGACCCCGGCAGGGACACGGACGAGCTCCGCGGGTCGCGAAAGCGAGCCGCAGCGGACGTCCTGCCGACAACCTACAACACTCAGCCGGGTGACCGGAAGAGCTGTTGTGCGTTCGCAATACCGGACATAGTACCGCAAGACGGACTTGACACGGCAGAGCGGACATGCTAGACTAGAACGGTACAAAGCGCCACCGGGCAGCAACGAGCGAGACACTCGCGAGTGAAAACGGTGTGTGTTGGTTGTTTGAGAACTCAACAGGGTGCTTGTTAAGCCAGTGCCAATAGATATACCCCGTGGCATGGGCTGCGCTTCTTCGGA
>NZ_JBITDU010000008.1:295115-516708 GCF_044454505.1 Dactylosporangium sp. NPDC051541 | reverse complement strand
CCGACACCCACCTGCACCACTGGGCATTCAACATCACCCAACACACCTGGACCACCAACGAAAACCTCGGCGGCACCCTCGCCTAACCACCACCACCACCGGCGGCCCCGGCACCACGCCGGGGGCCGCACGTGCGGCATCCACGAATCGCGATCTTTCGATAGGATTCGGTGAATGCGCAGACGAACGTTGATCGCGGGTGGCGCCGGCATCGGCGCCGCCCTGGCGATTCCCGGGGGAACCGGACACGCAGCCACCACACACCGGACGCCGGGCTTCCCGGACGTCATCGACCTGCCCGACGGCTTCCAGCCCGAGGGTATCGCCATCTCCGGCACCACCTTCTACGTCGGCTCGCTCGTCGACGGCGCCGTGTATCGCGGAAGCCTCGTCACGGGCCGGGGATCGATCCTGGTGCCGGGCCGCAGCGGAGGCCAGGCGACCGGCGTCAAGGTCGACGCCCGCGGCCGGCTCTGGGTCTGCGGCGCCGGCACCGGCGGAGCGAGCGTGTACGACGCCCGCACCGGCCGCGCCCTCGCGCAGTACAGCCTCGGCGGGAGCTTCGTCAACGACGTCGTGCTCACCCCGCAGGGCGCCTACCTCACCGACTCCGACCGCCCCGTGCTCTACCAGCTGCCGCTCGACCTCGGCGCCGCGCGCGCCATCGACCTCACCGGCGGCCTGGGCGAGGCGGGCGCGTTCAACAACGGCATCGAGGTGACTGCTGAGGGCCGGCTGGTCATCGTGCAGATGCTCGCCGACCGGCTCTTCTCCTACGACCCGCGCTCAGGCGCGAGCTTCCAGTACGACCTCGGCGGCGCCACCGTCCTGCAGGGCGACGGCCTGCTGCGGCGCGGCCCGTACCTGTACGTGGTCCGCAACTCCTTCAACGTGATCGCCAAGTTCCGCCTGCGCCGCACGTCGGCGGAGCTGGTCGAGGAGATCACCGACCCGCGCCTGCGGGTCCCGGCCACCATCGCGGACTTCGGCGGCTGGATCTACGCCGTCAACGCCCGCTTCGACCTGCCGGCCCCCGCTCCGACCGACACCTACACGATCGTCAAACTCTCCGCCTGAGCGCAAGCCTGAACGCAGGCGAGCGGTGACGGTGCCGCCCGCCGCAGCCGGTCAGCTGACCGTGCCGGGGCGGGCGGCGTCGACCGTGGTCGGCAGCGATCCGTGGTTGAGGTTCGCGGCGAGGGACCGGGCCGAGCCCGCGGAGAAGCCGCCGGAGATCTCGGCGTCGCCGGTGATGACGGCCTGGATCTCCGGCGCCGACACGACCCCGCCGTCGACCAGGATGGCGAGCTGCCGGCCGACCGTGTCCCGGGTCAGGTCGGTCCACCGTTGCTGCCCGGCCGTCGTGAAGTGCAGCGTGACCGTCCACTGGCCGGTCGCCGGGGACGCGGCGGCCTTCGCGCCGGCCAGGTCGGCCGCGGTGAGTCTGGCAACGTCGAGCCGGTACTTCGTCGTCTCGTCCTGGCAGGCGGTCACCGGCTCGGCGTCGGCGCGGTTGAGCACCACGTATTCGCGGTGGCCGAGCGCCGTGCAGCTGACTCCCGGCACCGCGAACTGCATCAGCGGCGGCAGGGCGCCGAGCTCCTCGCAGGTGAGCTCGTTGAAGCCGCCGATGTCCCGGGCGCCCGGGTCGTCGGGGCCCTTGAGGGCGGAGGCCGCCGCCCAGCGGGTCTCGCCCAGCTTCTTCTGCGCCGACGCCCGCAGGCCGCCCGGGTCGGCCGGGGCCGGCCCGCCGGACTTGCAGTCGTCGTCATCGTTGCCGGGCACGGTCACCCCGAGGACCGGCCGGAACGTGAGGTGGCCGGGCACCAGGACCTGACGCATCAGGTCGAAGCTTCCCTTGGCCCCGGTCATCCGCAGCGTGGCGGCCCCGGTGGTGGTGGCCGTGGGCCGCTCGACGCCGGCGTCCCGGAGCCGGTCGAGCAGGACCTGCCGGGTCCGCTCGACCGCGTCCGCCGCCGGGGCCTGCCCGTCGAGGCCGACGAGCTCGAGGTCGTAGAGAAAGTCGCCGGGCTGCGCGCGGTCGCCGCCGAAGTGCCTGGTGAACACCACGGCGGCGGTGATGCCGACCGCGAGCAGCAGCAGGACGACGGTGCCGACGACGAACCAGAACCATCGCGGGATGGTGCGGCCGGGGCTGGCGGGCGGTGCGTACATGCCCGCCAGATTAGGTCCTCCGGTGCCTACGCGGCGGCCCGGTAGGCCTCCCCGGCCGGTGTCGGGGTGGAGCCGTCCTTGTACAGGCCGTAGGGCAGCGAGTCGCCGACCGCGGGCAACGAGAACCAGGCGTAGCGCTCGACGTAGGCGGTGGCCTGCAGCTGCGTCGTCGTGCGGGTGATGAACGACGTGATCTGGGCCGTGTTCGGGAACTTCGGCGTGCCGGTGAAGTTCATCAGGCCGTACTCGGTGATCCAGATCGGCAGGTTGTAGCGGTCGTGGACGCGCTGGACGTAGCCGAGGAACTGGCCCACGGCGGCGTCGGAGAAGTCGGAGCCGTACCAGTGCAGCGTGATGAAGTCGACCCGCTTGTTCTGCTGGCGGGCACCGGTCATGAACCGGTCCAGCCACCCACCGGCCTGGTCGCCGCCCCACGCGACGGCCGGGCTGCCGAGCCGCAGCCCGGTCGCCTGCAGCCGCGGCCACAGCGACAGCGCCTGCTCGACGGTCATGTTCGCCTGGCCCTGCATGTCCGGCTCGTTGAAGCCCAGCAGCGTGGTGCCCTCGGTCTTGACCTTCGCCAGGGTGGCGTCGGTGACGTTGGCGGCGCCCCAGATCATCGGCACGAACTCGGCCGGGGCCGGCATGCTGTCGTTGTCCGGGGACCAGTTGTAGTACCAGCCGGAGCCGACGTTGCGCATCGCGTCGGACAGGCCGGTGAACTGCCAGGTGCTGACGCCCTTCTTCTTCACCGACGGGGTCGCGGTGCGCGATGCCGAAGGAGAAACGGACGCAGAGCCGGTGGGGGTACTGCCGGCAGGTAGCTTCCACTGCTGGTTGGCGTTGCCGGTGCAGGCCCAGATCTGCAGGCGGGTCCCGTCGGCGGAGGAGTTGCCGCTCGCATCCAGGCACTTGCCGGACCCGGTGTTGACGAGGCGGTTGCCGGCCCCGGCCGTCCACTGCTGGGCGCCGGTCCCGTTGCAGTCGTAGAGCTGGACCTTGGCCCCGTCGGCGGACGAGGCCCCGGTCACGTCGAGGCACTTGTTCAGGGCTCGGATGCTGCCATCGGCCGCGGCAACCGTCCACTGCTGGGCGCCGGTGCCGTTGCAGGTCCACAGCTGCACGGCGGTGCCGTTGGCGCTGCTGGACCCGGCGACGTCGACGCACTTGCCGGCGATGCCGGTGATCGGGGCGCCGGTCGCGGCCATGGCATTGGTGAGCCCGAACGCCCCGGCCGCCACCGCGGCCACGGCGAGCAGGGCGAACAGCGGTTTGCGGCCGAGTTTCATGCGCCTAACCTCGGCCATGGCGGTACCCGAGTCAATGCTCTTAAGGCAAACTTGAGAGAGCGCTCTCCCGGGCCGTCATCCCGGCGTGATCACTGCATCGGCATCACGCGGGCGATGCGGATCGAGGTGCTGTTGGCGCCGGCCGCCGGGTAGGCCGCGCTGCCGTCGCTGTAGGGCTTGAAGGCCTGGTAGTTGTGGTCCTTCACGCCGATCGCGAACTGGGCGCCGGTGGTTGTGCCGGTGGCGGCGTCGTAGACCTGGGCCGCCATCGCCGAGCCCGACTCCCAGGCCAGCAGCATCCGGCCGGCGCCGTAGGTCACCAGGTGCGGATGGGCGGTCTTCGCGGGCGTCTGCACGGTCTTGTCGGACGCCCCGCTGCCGAAGTGGTCCAGGCGGGCCGTGCCGCCCTGGCTCCAGGCGGTCCAGTAGCCGGCGGTCTTCGCCAGGACCAGGTCGCCGCCGAACAGCGTGCCGTCGCAGGAGCCGGCCGCCACCGTGCGATACGGGTGGGGCTGGGCTATGCGGCAGTTGTTGTCGGTGGCGCACACCATCGCGTAGTGGCTGGTGCGCGGGTCCCAGGCGATGCGCGTGCCCCAGCTGTGGCTGCAGCCGACCTCGAAGCTGTCCTTGTTGTTGGTGACCAGGCCGCCGCTGGAGTTGACGACCTGCATCCGGTCGCCCTCGTGAATGTCCACACAGGAGCCGTTCTGGACGGTGATCGCGACGCCGAAGTAGGCGGCGTAGTTGCTGCCGTCGGTGGCCAGGCGGCCGTGGTGCTGATACCACCACACGAAGCGGGCGCCGTTGTCGTAGCCGCCCAGGCTCGCGCTCAGGTTGGTGACCTGCCGCTCCCAGACCTGCTTGCCGCTGTTGTCGAAGCGGACCATCCACATCGTGTTGCACGGGCTCGACTCGCCGCCGCACAGGGGGCCGGTGTGGCAGTCGCCCTTGCGGGTCAGCAGGAGCACGCCGCCGTTGGCGTCGGCCGAGACGTCCTGCATGTCGATGCCGTCGAAGCTGGTCGTGGCGCCGGTGAGCTTGTCGTCGCAGCCGAGCTTGCCCAGGTTCACCTTGCCGTTGGTGCCGAGCCAGGCCAGCCACGAGCCGCCGTTGGGGGTCGCGGCGATCGCCATCGGCAGGGGGTCGGTGTCGCCCTCGCGGCCGTAGCCGGTGACCGCCGAGCCGACGCTGACGTCCGTCACCTTCACCACCGGCGACGCGCCCGCGGTGCGGCCGCACGGCCCGGTCTCCTTCGGCGGGGCGGCCGACGCGCTGGCCGACGCACCGGCCGCGGCCAGCGCCGCGGCGTCACCACCGGCGGCACCGGACCGGTCGCCGCCGGCTCCTTGGCCGTCGGCGGCGGCCGAGGCCGAGGTCGTGGTGGTCGACGGGCCGCCGGACGATGAGAACGCGGCCACGGCGCCGATGGAGGCGGCCACCGCGAGGCCGGCTACGGCGGCGATGACGAGGCGCCGCCGGTTGAGGGTGAAGGGCAGGTTCACGCGGCGAATAGTAGGGCCGGGAAAGCGCTTTCCGGCGGCGGTAAGGCAAACTTAAGGGAGCCGTAAACCGCCGCCGGACCTGGGCTTTCGTTGTTACTTGTCACATGAGATGTTCAGTTCCACACCTGGAATTCGGAGAGCTGCGCGGCCGGCCAAGCGGTGTTCGCGGTTACGGTGACTCGCCAATATCTGGCCGTCGTCGCGGGGAAGGTGATGGTTGCCGTCGGGCTGAACGTGTAGGTGCTGGAAGCCGTGACCGTCGTGAAGGCGGAGCCGTCGTTGGATGCGCTGAGCGTCAGCGTCTGGTTGCGGGCGCCCCACGTGGCCGGGAGTTGCAGGACCACCCTGGTGGCGGACTTCGCCGAACCGAGGTCGACCTGGACCCACTGCGGGAACGCGTTGTTCGCGCTCTCCCAGTAGGTGCCCTGGTTACCGTCGACGACATTCCCGGAGCCGTAGGTCTGGTTGTGCGAGGACTCCGCCGTCGGGCGGCCCGCGGCCAGGTTGGTCGGCGTCGGTGTGGTCCCGCCCTGGGTGAACTGCAGGCTGTTGAGGTTCCAGCCGCCGGTGTCCTGCATGACCGTCAGCACCTGCCGGCCGGCCGGGAGGGTCAGCGTCGCCGTGGCCGTGCCCCACGCCTGCCAGTCGCCGGTCGCGGGGAGGTTGACGGCGCCGGTCAGGTTGGCCCCGGACGCGTTGGCGATGTGCAGCGCGCCGGTGACCGCGCTCGGGGCGGCGATGCGGGCCGACACCGTGTACTGCCCGGCTGTGGCGACGTTCACCGTGTAGCGGAACCACTGCCCGCCGCTGGTCCAGCCGAGGTTGTAGCCGCCGCCGGTGTCCGACGTGGACTCGAGGTCGACGCCGTCGGCGCGGTAGCCGTTGCCGGAGCCGTTGATCGAGGTCACGTTGTAGGCGAGGCCCTGGCCGCCGGTGTCGTAGTGCTCGGCCTGCACGGTGCCGGGGATCGCGGCCGCGGTACCCCCGAACGGTCCTTGAACGGGGCCACTCCCGCCTTGCCAGCTGTTGCCGCTCAGGGTCGCCGCGAAGCCGGCGGAGTTGTTGAGGTAGGCGCTGGCCCCGCTCTTCAGCCCCGTCACCGTGTTGCCGGTGATGCTCGCCGAGCCGGTCGCGGCCGGGTAGAACGGCGGCGCGATGACCACGCCGTTGCGGCCCGGGTTGGTGACGGTGTTGTTCAGCAGCTGGGTGTTCGTCGACTGGGAGAACCCGACCCCGTCGTACAGGGAGTCGACGACCGTGTTGCCGGCGGCGGTGACCCGCTCGACGGCGCCGACGTTCTGGCCGTCGCCGCCGTTGCCGATGTGCAGCGCCGGCTGGCCCTGGCTGTAGCCGTTGCCGCCGGCGCGGGACACGACGTTGTTCGACACGGTCGCGCCGAGCAGGTCGCTGCCGTTGACCCCGAACCGGCCCGCGCCCAGGCCGATGTAGCGGGCGGTGTCGCTGATCGCGTTGTACTCCACGTCGTGCCCGCTGCCGCCGTAGATCCCGATGCCCTTGCCGCCCCACGGTGCGACGATCGTGTTGCGGGTGAACGAGGCGTTGGCCATCGGCGTGTAGTAGGTCCGGTTGCCGTTGCTGTCGGTGTTGTAGTTCACCGAGTTGATGGCCATGCCGTCGTCGCCGGTGCCGCGCACGAAGTTGTTGGTGGCGCTGAGATTGTTGCCGGCGGAGCTGTTCAGCGAGACGTTGTTGAGGTTGATGCCGTCGGCCCAGATGCTGGTGAGCCGGCTGTTGCGGACCTGCCCGCCGGTGCCGGACGCCCAGAAGCCCGACAGGGTGTGCTGGGTCCAGATGTCGTCCGCGACCCAGTTGGTGCCGGTGGTGTCCATGGCCCCGCCGGCACCGTCCACAGTGGCCCGGCTGGTGGCGTTGGAGTCGATGTGGAAGTCCCGCACCGTGCACGACGTGAGATCGAAGACCGCTCCGAGCGGCTGTGGATTCGGCAGGGGTACCGCCCGATAGATGGTGCTGTACCACGGTCCCGCGCCCGCGATGGTGATGCCGTTCGCGTGCAGGCCGCCGGTCCCCTTGAGGTAGAAGGTGCCGCTCGGGATCCACAGCACCTTGCCCTGCGACTGCGCCTGGTCGATGCAGCTCTGGATCGGGCCGGTGCTGTCGACGTTCGGATTGTCCGCGGCGCCGCAGCTGGTGATCGAGAGCGAGCCGGCCGGCTGGCTGATCGGCGCCGGGTTCTCCACGTCGACCACGTCGATGTCGTAGAAGGCGGCGGTGCTGGCGGCGTCCTTCTGCAGCGCGAAGGTGGCGCCGGGCTGTATGGCGGTACCGCTGATGAACGCCTTCGCCTCGTCCCAGAACACGCGGGGGTTGCCGTCGGCCGGGTTCTGATCGGCGCTGTCGTTGTAGTGGTTGTTGCCCTCATACACCCACGACTGCTTCGACGTGAGGCTGAGCGCCTGCCGATACGCCCCGTCGACGTACAGGTTGAGGCCGGCCGTGATCCCGCCCCCGCCGGCCGCGTCGGGGATGCTGGCCCGCACGACGATCGCGCTGATCGGCTTGCCGGTCGTGTTCGTCCAGGTCACCTTCTGCCCGGCCGCGGCGAGGTGGGCGTAGGCGTGCCCGGAGGCTTCGAGGGCGGCGCTGGAGTACTGCGTCGTCGGCGCCGCGGTCAGCGCGACGGTCGTGGCACCGCCGCCGAGCGTGCCGACCTCGGCCTCGTAGCTGGTGAACGGCGTGGTGGCGCCTACGGTGGCGGCCTGCGCCGGCGGGGCCGCGGCGGTGATGACGAGCGCCCCGCCGACCAGGACGGCGGCGGCGAGCAGCGATGAACGAGCCATGGAGCGTCCTCCCAGAGCACGCGTAGCGGCGCGTGCAAGTATTTGCAGGGAACACTCATTAAGCTGACGAGTCAAGCCCGCTATTTGTGCAAACTTTCGTAGGAAAATACGATCATGTCGCGCATGGGGATGCCGTGCTCGACGATCGGGGGATCGATGTAGGCGAAGAAGTCCCGCTCCACCCGCAGCATCCGAAAGCCGCACCGCTGGTAGAACGCGATGTTGTCCAGCGACGAGTTGGCCGTGCCGACGATGAGGCCGCCCGGGTGCGCTGACTTCAGGGCTTCGAGGATTCGCAGGCCGTACCCCCGCCGCCTCCGCTCTTCGACGACGGCGATGTAGACGATCTCGCCGTGCCGGACGACCGCCGCCCCGACCAGGACCCCGTCGTCCCGTCCGGCGTAGGCGACGGACTCGGGGTCGGCGAGGACCGCCCGGATCCGCTCGTCGCCCTCTTCGGCGTCGCGCAGGACCGGGACCAGGGTTTCGTGCTCCGCGCGCGCGGCCACGACCAGCTCGAACATCGGCCCAGTCTGCCGCCTAGGATCGGTCGGTGACCACCGGATTACGCGACGACGCGGGGATCGCCATCGCGCGGCGGCGGCTCGGCCGGCCGGGACCGTTCCCGCGGTCGTTCTGGCTCGCGGCCCTCCTGATCGGCGGCATCGCGCTCGCGCTGCGCCTGGTGAACCTCGCGAACCCGCCGGGCGTGATGTTCGACGAGGTGTACTACGCCAACGAGGCGCAGGATCTGCTCCAGCACGGCGTCGAGTGGGTGCCGGAGTCCGGGCAGCCCGAGTACGTCGTCCACCCGCCCCTGGGCAAGTGGATGATCGCGGCCGGGGAGCAGGTGTTCGGGTACAACGCGTTCGGCTGGCGCATCATGGCGGTGCTCGTCGGCGTCGCCGCGATCGTGCTGCTCATGGCCGCGGCCTGGCGGCTGTTCCGGTCCACCGTGCTGGCCGCGGCGGCGGGCCTGCTGGTCGCGCTGGACGGGATGCACTTCGTGCTGTCGCGGATCGCGCTGCTCGACATCTTCCTGATGTTCTGGGTCGTCGTCGCGTTCTACCTGCTGGTGCTCGACCGGGAGCAGCGGCGGGCGCGATGGCTGGCGGTGGTCGAGGCCGGCGGGGACACGCTGCGGCCGCGGCTCGGGATTCCGTGGTACCGCATCGGCTGGGCGGTCGCGATCGGGCTCGCGTGCGGCGTCAAATGGAGCGGGCTGTGGTACCTCCTGCTGTTCATCGTCGCCGCCACCGTCTTCGACATGGGCGCGTGCCGCACCGCCGGCGTGCGGCACTGGTTCGGCGAGAGCCTGATCCCGGCGATCGGCTGGGGCTTCGCGATCCTCGGCCTGGCCCTGTTCGCCTACGTCAACGTGTGGTGGGGCTGGTTCCTCAGCGATGACGGCTACTTCCGCCACTGGTACGCCGCCACGCACAACCTCCCGCACGACCGGCCCATCGACGCCCTGGTCAACCTGGTCCACTACCACGAGACCGCCTACGCCTTCCACACGACGCTGGACCAGCCGCACCGATACCAGTCGTGGCCCTGGCAGTGGCTGCTGCTCGGCCGGCCGGTCGCGATCCACTGGGACCCGGGCGTCTCCTGCGCCGCCGACCGCTGCACCGCCGAGATCCTGCTGCTGGGCACGCCGGTGCTGTGGTGGTCGTTCCTGCCGGCGCTGGCCGGGCTGGTGTGGCTGGCGATCGCCCGCCGCGACGGCCGCGCGTGGCTGATCCTGGCGGCCGCGCTGGCCGGCATCGTGCCGTGGTTCCAGTCGATGCCGGAGCACCGCACGATGTTCTACTTCTACGCCCTCCCGGCCGAACCGTTCCTGGTCCTCGCGGTGGTCTACGTGCTCGGGGCGGTGATCGGCGCACCACACGGCCGCCGGCGGTTCGTCGGTTCCATGATTTTCGGGGGGTACCTGCTGGTCGTGGCTCTGTGCTTCGCGTACTTCTACCCCATCTACGCGGCGTCGCCGATCCCGTACACCGCCTGGCTGGACCGCCTGTGGCTAGGCAACCGCTGGGTCTAGTCGCCGGGTCGTGCACCGCTTCAGCAGCTCGCGCAGCCAGACGTGCGCGCGGTCGGTGTCGTGGCGCTGATGCCACAGCAGGATCACGGGCACGGGCGGCGCTTCGAGGGGCAGCGGCACCGTGCGCATGCCGTGCCGCGCCACCGCCTCCGCGGTCATCCGGGCCGGCACGGTCACGGCCGCCCCGAGCGCGGCGGCCAGGGCCAGGGCGGCGTCCACGGTGGGCGTGACCGCGACCGTCCGCCGGTCGATGACGTCGTCGAGGGGGTCGCGCAGCCGTCCCCGCCGCGACACGATGATGTGCGGCACGGAGCCGAAACGCCGCCGTGACAACGACTTTCCGCGCCAGGCGCCCGGGATCGCCACCACCCGCTCGTCGTGCCCGAGCAGCTCCCAGCGGATCTCCGGCATCTCCGGCTCGTCGGCCCCGATCTCGGCGTCGACCCGCCCGTGCCGCAGGTCGCTGGTGTCGCCGCCGGCCTCACCGAGGAACCGCAGCCGGACCCCGGGCGCCAGCGTGCTGACCGCTTGCAGCAGGCCCGGCCCGACCGCCGACGTGATGGCATCGTGGAACCGCAGGGTGAACGTCCGGTCCAGCGTCGCCGGGTCGACGTCGGCGTCGGGCCGCAGCAGCGCCTGGGCCTCCTGCACGAGCCGGTGCACGTCGGTGCGCACCCGCAGCGCGTAGGGCGTGGCCGTCATCGTCCGCCCGGTCCGCACCAGGATCGCGTCGCCGGTGGCCCGCCGGATCCGCCCGAGGGTCCGGCTCATGGCGGGCGGGGAGAGCCGCAGCCGTTCGGCCGCCCCGAGCACGCTGCCCTCCTCGAGCAGCGCATCGAGCGCGGTGAGCAGGTTGAGGTCCAATGATTGCACCTGGGTAACTCTAGCCGTACCAAAGATGCATTTGCCGCACTGCCGGATCGGGGCTTTGCTGGAGGCATGCAACTGCACCCGGTCATCGACATCGCCCAGGACTTCGGCCACCGCCTGCTGGAGCGGCAGTGGTCCCCGGCCAACCGCCTCACCGGCCGCGCCGCCATGCGCGCCGCCGCCGCCGACCTGGACGAGCTCATCCACGACCCGCTCCGGGCCGCCCTGTCCGCCCTGCACCCCGACGCCCGTTGGGTCGACGACCCCGACGAGCGCGCATCGCTGGACGGCGGCGACTGGTGGGCCGTCGACGACGTGGAAGGCGCCGTCAACCTGCTGCACGGCCGCCCCGAGTGGTGCATCAGCATCGCCCTGATCCGCGACCGCCGCCCCGTCCTCGCCGTGATCTACCAGCCGGTCGGCGACCGCCTGTTCACCGCCGAGCCCGGCGCCGGCGCGTACGAAAACGGCGCCCGGCTGGCCGTCTCCCCCAAGACCGACTTCGCCGACGCGATCGTCGAGACCAGCCAGGTCGGCGACGAGCCCGAGGCCCTCAAGTCGAGAATCGGCCAGGCCATCGGTGCGCTCATGTCCCGCGCCCTGCTCGTCCGCACCACCATCCCGACCACCTTCCCGCTCCTGTCCCTGGCCGCCGGCCGCACCGACGCCTTCTGGCAGTACGCCCCCGCCCTCACCGGCGTAGCCGCCGCCACCCTCATCGCCACCGAGGCCGGCGCCACCGCCACCGACCTGACCGGCGCCCCCTGGCACTCGGGCGCCGACTCCCTGCTGGTCACCCCGCCGGCCCTGCACGAGGCCGCCCTGAAGGCGATGGCCGACCTCTGATGCCGACGATGACGATTCTGGGCGCGACCGGCGGCACCGGCCGCGAACTGGTCCGCCAGGCCCTGGCCCGCGGCCACCACGTCCGGGCCGTGGCCCGCGACCCGTCCCGACTTCCCTCCGACAGCCGCCTCACGTTGCTCACCGCCGACGTCCTGGACGGGCCGGCGCTCACCCGGGCCCTGGACGGCGCCGAAGTCATCGTGTCCGGGCTGGGCATCACCGGCGGCGAGACCCCGGGCGTCCTGACCGCCGGCGCCCGCGCGGCAGCCGCCTCGGGCGCCCGGATCGTCTGGCTGTCCGCCCTCGGCGTCGGCCCGTCGGCGCCCGCGGCCGGCTTCCTGACCCGCGCGCTGCTGGGCGCGTTCATGCGCAAGGAACTCCCGGACCGGGAGGCGGCCACGGCGGCGGTCCTGGCCGCCGGCGGCACGGTCGTGCACGCGGGCCCGCTGACCGACGGACCGCCCACGCCGACCCGCCGCACCCTGGCCCTGCCCGACCGGCCGCTGGCGTTGTTCCCCGCCCGCGTGAGCCGGGCGACGGTAGCCGCGGCGATGCTCGACGAGGCCGAGTCCCTCCGGTTCGAAGGGCACCCCGTCGTGGTACTTCCCTGACCCGCGACCGCGTCCGGCGGTCATGTCGACGACCGCCTCAGGTCACTCGGAACACCGGCCACCCGATCTCGGTGCGCCACGCGGCCGGATCGCTCGCGGCGGCGGCACCGTCACCCGGCCGCGGCCTCAGAGCAAGTCCGCGTCGTGGACCAGCATCGCCAGCTGGGTCCGGTTGTCCAGGTCCAGCTTGGTCATGATGTGGGTCAGGTGGGCCTTGACCGTCGGGACGCTCATCGTCAGCTCGGCCGCGATCTCGGCGTTGGTCAGGCCCCGGGCCACGCCGATCGCCACGTCCCGCTCGCGGGGGCTCACGGCGGCCAGCTGCCCGCGGGCCCGCTCGAAGCCCGCCGCGTCCGCGGCCACCCGGGCCATCAGGCGCCGGGTCACGGCGGCGGACAGGATCGGGTCGCCGGCCGACACGCGGCGGATCGCCTCGACGATGCGGTCCGGCGGGGTGTCCTTGAGCAGGAAGCCGCTCGCCCCGGCGCGCAGGGCCCGCACCACGTGCTCGTCGGTGTCGAACGTGGTGAGCACGACGATCTCGGGCGGCTGCGGCCGGGCCCGGGCGCGGCGGGTGGCCTGGATGCCGTCGACCCGGGGCATGCGCAGGTCCATGAGCACGACGTCGGCGCGGTGGCGGTCCAGGGCGGCCGGGAGCTCGTCGCCGTCGGCCAGGGTGGCGAGGACCTCGATCCCCTGGGCGCCGTCGAGCATCATCGTGAGGGCCGCCCGTACCAATGGATCGTCGTCCACGACGAGGACCCGGACTACGGCGTCGGGCACGGCAGCTCCGCCCGCAGCCGGAACTCTCCCGTCGCGGTCACGGCGTGCTCGAGCGTGCCACCGGCCAGCCCGACCCGTTCGGTCAGCCCGATCAGACCCACGCCGGAGCCAGACAGGTCGGGCAGGTCCGGCGTGACCGGGTTGCGCACGTCAAGCACCAGCCGCCCCCCATCGATCTCGAGCGTGATCGTAACCGGCTGACCGGCCGCGTGCTTGCGGGCGTTGGTGAGCGCCTCCTGCACGACCCGGTAGGCGGTGCGCCCGACCGTCGGCGGCACCTCGGCCCCGTCCGGGTAGTCGAGCCGGACCCGCTGCCCGGCGGCGACCGCCTCCCGCACCAGCCGCGGCACTTCGGGCAGGGAGTGCACGGCGCCGGCCTCGTCGTGGCGCAGTACGGCGATCACCTCGCGCAGCTCGTCCAGCGCCTGGTGCACGCCCTGGCGCAGCACGCCGGCCGCCTCGGTCAGACGCTCGGGCGGCGCGTCGGGGCGGTACTCCAGTGCCCCGGCGTACATCGCCAGCAGCGACAGCCGGTGGGCCAGCACGTCGTGCATCTCCCGGGCGATGAGCGTGCGCTCGGCGAGCCGCGCCTCGCTGACCCGGCGCCCCTGCTCGGCCTCGGCCCGCCAGGCCCGCTCGCGCAGGGACAGCAGCAGGTCGTGGCGCGTTCTGAGCCACACGCCCCAGCCGAACAGCGCCGCGTGGGCCATCGCCATGAGCAGCAGCCACCAGCCGTAGGCCAGCCCCGGGTACGGCCGCCAGAACCCCTGCACCGCGTGTCCGGCGACGCTGGCCAGCGCGACCACGGCCGCGTCGCGCAGCGGGCGGCGCCGGGCGGCGGTGAACACCGCGGAGGTCGCGGCCGGCGTGGCCACCGGCGACAGTGCCGCGAGCACGGCCAGGGCGAGGCCGCCCGCAACGGGCCGGTACAGCGCCAGCACCACCCCGGCGACGGCGAGCCCACCGGTCGCCAGGTCGAGCGGGTCGTGCGTGGGTACGAGGCTCGCCGCGGTCAGCGCGCCGATCGTGACCGCGACGATGGCTGCGGCCGCGCGCGGCGGTCGGTCCGGGGTCACGCAAGCAGACTAGGCGGTGATCATCGGCCCCGGCCACCGACCAAAGTCGTAGCCGCGCGTGCGGGCCGGTCGATGTGGCGGCCCCGGCCCCGCGCCCAGACTCATCGGCATGACAACTGTTGTGCAGCGCGCCGGGGTCGTGGTGGCCGCCGTCGCCGCCGCCGAGATCGTGTACCTGCTCGTGCGTCACGCCGCCGGCGTCGACCTGAGCGTCCCGGGCCAGGGCCCGGTCGGGCCGGCCGCGGTCGCCATCACCGCCGCGCTGGCCGGTTTGCTGGGCTGGGCGCTGCTCGCGGTGCTGGAGCGCACCGCCCGCAAGGGCCGCACGATCTGGGTCGTCATCGCCGCCGCGGTCCTGCTGGTGTCGCTGCTCGGCCCGCTGGGCGCGGCGAGCGCGGGGGCGGTCGCCGGGCTGATCGCCCTGCACCTGACCGTCGGCGCCGTGCTGCTCGCCGGGCTGCCCCGATGACCGCCCACTCGCTCCGCGCGGCGCACGGCCGCTGGGTCTACGGCGGGGCCGCACTGCACACCCGGGGCGTGTCGATGCGCCGCGGCGTGCTGCGGACGGCGGCGGGCGACTTCGACCTCGAGCCCGTCGGCCGGCACCGCCTGGGCGCGGTGGCGCGCATCGACGGCCGTCCGGTCGTCGCGCTGCAGCTGGACGGCTGCCGGGTGCCGGGCCCGGGCGGCCCGGCCCGGTGGAGCGTGGGCCGGCACTCGGCCACGCTGACCCGCGACGGCGCGCGCATCGAGGTGCGGGCCGGTCGCCCGGGCGGGCCGCTGCGGGTGGAGGTCACCGGTGCGTGGGCCGAGGAGGAGCTGGTCGTGCTGACCGCGTGCTTCGCGGTGCTGAGCCGCCGCCGGCAGCGCCTGATCGTGATGGCGGCCGTGGTGACGGCGGGCGCGCGCGGCCCGAGCTGACGTGGGGGATCAGCGGCGGGCCCGCGTGGGCACCGCCGGACGCGCCGGCGGTGCCCACCTGCGCTCAGGCTCGCGGTCAGGCGGGGAGTTTGACGATCGTGTGGGTGTCGGTCGGGGCGGGGGCCGGCAGGTCGAAGCGGGCGTTGACGGCGTAGATCGAGCCGGTGAAGTCCGCGATGGTGGCCGGGACCCGCAGGCGCGGGTCGGTGATCTCCTCGACCAGCGCTCGCTCCGCCGGTGCCGGCGCCGCAGACCCAGAGCCGGCCGCGGGCGTCGACCTTGATGCCGGTCGCCTGACCGCCGCTGCGGCCCGGCACCAGGACCGATCCCTGGCCCGTGACGAGGCTCCCGCTGAACACGCCACCGCTGCCACGCTCCCTCCGCGACTTGCGGGCGCTCAGGGCGAGCCGTCGCCGGCCAGCGGAGGCCCCACTCCGCCGAACCGGCACTTGGGTGTGATCGTGACCAGGGCGGATTCCGACGTTTGCACGCCGGCCCCGACTGCTGTGACAGTGATCCGTACGTGCCCGGTCCTGGCCGCGGTCAGGACTCCCGCCGAGGTGATGCTCGCTCCGGCGGTGTTGGTGTCCATCGGGGCGATCTGGTAGCGGTACGTCGTTGTCGAATTGGCCGGGAACACGCGCGCGGACAGCGTTGTCCCCGAGGACGCCTGGTCGAGCGTCACGGCCCGATCACCGAAGTCGACCCGCGACGTGTAGCTGTCCGGGAACGCCGAGCCGGTGGCGTCCGGCGCGCCGGAGGTCACCACGACCGGGAATGTGGACGACTTGCTCTCCCCGTCGGCGGTGGCCTTGGCCGTGATCAGGGCGGCGCCGGTGGACACGGGCTTGACCGAGCCGCTGGCGTCGACCGTCGCGACCGCCGGGTTGGAGGAGGTGTATCTCACCTTGAGCGCCCGATCGGAAAGATCCCAGAACGTCATGTCGTGCTTGGTGACCGACAGTTGAGCGTTGATCCGGTTGCCGGGGGTGTCCAGGCTCAACTCGGTGGCGTCCGGCTGGGCCGAGACCACCTCGACGCCGGCCGTGCGGTGTCCGGTCACCCGCAGGTTCACCGACTTCAGGTCGGCGTCGGCCGAGCTCGGGCCGGCCATGATGGTCCAGTCGCCCGTGGGAAACACCTTCTCGTGCGTCACGTCGTCCCAGAACCACAGGTCACCGGGGCCGATGGTGACCTTTACCGTCGTGGAGGTCCCCGCGATCAGGTCGCTCTTGACGAAACCCTTCAGCTGCTTCAGCGGGCGCTGGTTCCCGTCGGCTCCCTTCGGAGCTCTGGCGTAGACCTCCACGACAGCCTTGCCCGGGATGTCGGCGATCCGGTTCGACACGGGCACGGAGACCGTCACCGAATCGTTGGGAGTGATCTTCGCGGAGGACAGTCTCGGGGTGCCGTAGACGAGCGGCGAATATGACAGACCTTGACCGAACACATAGTGTGGCGCCGCGCAGCCGGGGCCGACCTGGTAGTAGAGGTACGTCCGGCCGCATCTGGCGCCTTCCGCCTTGGTCATGCGGTAGTCCTCGACCGCACGGTCCGGAGCGGCCGCCGGCCCGAGTTGTGCGTCCACGTCGGAGTACCAGGTCAGCGGGAGCTTGCCGGAGAAGTTGGCCACCGCGCTACGCCCGTCCTCGAGCGTCACCGCGTCGTTGAACAGCAGTTCGGCCATCGCCTTGCCCTGGTACATCCCGTTGAAGGACGACCAGACGATCGCCCCGACGCTCGGCAGGTCCTTGAACATGCTGACGTCGACCATGGTCTTGGCCTGGATCCACACCACGATCTTCTTGCCGTATTTCTGGGCGAGCGGGGCGATCGAGTCTCGGATCAGCTCGGCCTGCATGCGTGGCATGGCGACCGTGGAGCGGTCCGTGCCCTCGCCGCCGTCGTTGTTCCTGTGCCCGACGACCACCACGACATTGTCAGCCTGTGAGATCTGGTATTCGGCGGTCGCCGCGTCCGCCACGGGATCGCAGGGGCGGCCGGCGCACACCGAGGTCGTGATCGCGGTGCCGTTGGCGTCCAGGACGTTGGGAAACACCGCGAGGTGGCTGGACAGGAACGGCGCGTCGGAGCCCGCGGTCACGGCCGAGGCGGACGACCCCGTCCGCTCGGCCAGCGCCTGGGCGAAGGTGGTGTTGACAGCTGTGGGCCCGGAGTAGGAGCCCGACTGAAACGCATTGAGGGAGTCCACATGCCCCAGGGCGACCGTCCGGCCGGTCGCCGCGCCCGCGAACGGCAGCGTGCTGCCGGCGTTGCTCAGCAGCACGGGCGCCTCGAGGGCGGACTCGTGCGCGACCGCGCGGTGCGCCGACGAGGCCAGCTTGACGTCAGGATCGCCGGCCGCCGACAGTGAGTAGGACTCGCTGTTCCACGGGACCGAGGCGACGGGATCGAACTCGCCCAGCTGGAACCGCGCGGTGAAGGCGCGGACGAGCGCGATGTCGATGTCGGCCTCGCTGATGAAGCCTTGGCTCTGCGCCGCCGGGAGTCCGGTCGCGGTGGGGTAGTCGCCGCCGGAGCAGTCAAGGTCGGTGCCGGCCTTGAGCGCCCAGGCGTTGCCGAGGGTCTTGCTGATCTGCGTCTGACCGCCGAGTTGGACGGGCTGCCACGAGTGTCCTGACGTGCCGGTTCCGTACACGCGGGTGATCGCATCGCAGTCGGAGACGATGTACCCGTCGAAGCCGTACGACCTGCGCAGCATGGTCTCGATGGCGTACCGGCTGGCCGCCGCCGGCGTCCCGGGAGTACCGCCGGGGGTGGCATTGTCGCGAGGGCTCCACAGGGTCGGGTAGCTCGAGACGGACGGGTAGTCCGTCGTGTAGTTCTCCACCTCGGACAAGGCGTTGTAGGCGACCATCAGCGACCGCGCGCCCGCGCCGCCGGCCGAGGCCGCGAAGGGCGGCAGGAAGTACTCGTGCATCGAACGCTCGGTGAGGTTCGACGTGCCGAAGTCGCGGTTGGCCTCGGAGTTGTTCGCCAGATAGTGCTTCGGCGTGGCGACCGCCTGAATGTAGTCGTGCGCCCCGGCGGGAATCGTGTCGGGACGCGAGGAGGTGTCGCCCTGCAAGCCCGTCACGAAGGCGCCGGCCACCCGGCCGGCCAGGAAGGGGTCCTCGGTGTAGGACTCGTCCGCCCGCCCCCACCGGGGATCGCGGTTGAGGTTCTGGTTCGGCGACCAATAGGTCAAGCCGTGACAGGCGCCACCGACGGGGCTGGGATTCGCCACACCCGGCGGGCAGGACGCGTTGTAGGTCACGCGGGCCTCGTCAGCGATACCGCCGGCGATCTCCTGGGTGATCGCCGGATTCCACGTCGATGCGATCGAGGTGCTCTGCGGGTACTGCGTGTAGTTGCCGTTGCCGGGGACGGTCGGGAAGTAGATCCCGTGATTCGCCTCGGCCCAGTATCCGTACGACCGCACGCCGAGCCGGTCGATCGCCTTCGGCTTCGGACGCCAGGTCGCATGCGGCTGCATCGCGATGAGCTGGTCGTACTTCTCCTCCAGGGTCATGCGCGAGACCAGATCCGCCGCACGGACACTGAATGGCAGCGAGGTGTTCCGGTAGGCCGGCACGCCCTCGGCAGACGCCGAAGTCGGCCGCGCGTACGCGCCGAGTCCGCCCACCACCACGGCCCACGCCAGCCCGAGCGCCAGGAACCGGCGCCCCGGGCTCCTGGCGCCTCGGCCGGGCCCCCTCCCTCGCGGGGGCGCGGAACTGGTCTTCACCTTCAGCAGGCCGGCCGGCGGGGCAGCGATCGCCGCTCGAACCGTGCGGGTGTTCGGTTCCATGATCTCGCTTTCCGGCGACGACTTCGCGGTGTGAGCGCTAACGTAACGGAACCAACACATTACGGCAATAAACATTGACGGACGATAATGGGCACAAAAAATGCGTTACGGCCGTCGACCTTCGGAAGTCGCTATCGGCCGCACCGTGGGCGCATGGAACTTACTACCAAATCCTTCGCCATCTGTGCCGCACTACGTCCTGCCAAGGCAGCGCGTCTATGCCGTCATATTGACGGGCATTGTTGTGAACGCTAACGTCGCGAGCCAGTCATCACGCTCGCACAGGTCGTGCGGCTCGTGCTGTCTGGCCGGCGACGTACCGATCGGCCATCACGTCGAGGAGTCCGCATGGTTGTCACGGATACCCCTGGATCGGGCGGCGGGGAGCCGTCCGCCCGGCCCGCTCAATCCGATATCCGTCAGGCCCCGCGGCGCCGGCTGGCCGCACAAGCGCTGGCGCTGCTGCTGCTGGTCGCGGTCGGCGGCTGGTGGGTCGGTGCACGCACGGCCGAGCCGGCGTACGCGCTGGGCAACGGCCTAGCGCTGACCCCGCCGATGGGGTGGAACGACTGGAACTCCTATGGCTGCGGCGTCTCCGACTCGCTGGTCCGGCAGACGGCCGACAAGCTCGTGTCCTCGGGGCTGGCCGCGGCCGGATACCAGTACGTGAACATCGACGACTGCTGGATGCAGCACAGCCGTGACTCGTCCGGCAACCTGCAGCCGGACTTCGGCAAGTTCCCCGGGGGTATCGCGGGCGTCGCCGCGTATGTGCACTCGAAGGGCCTGAAACTCGGCATCTACGAGGACGCCGGTACCGCCACCTGCGCGGGTTACCCGGGCAGCCTGGGGCACGAGGCGCAGGACGCGCGGCTGTTCGCGTCCTGGGGTGTGGACTACCTCAAGTACGACAACTGCAACAACGCCGGGCAGACCAGCCAGCAGCAGTACATCGCCCGGTACACGGCGATGCGCGACGCGCTGGCGGCGACCGGACGGCCGATCGTGTTCAGCATCTGCGAGTGGGGGTCCAGCTCGCCGTGGACGTGGGGCGCCAACGTGGGCAACCTGTGGCGCACCACCGGCGACATCACCGCGTCGTTCTCCAGCATGCTGTCCATCTATCGGCGCAACGTGACCCTCGCCCAGTACGCCGGTCCCGGCGCGTGGAACGACCCGGACATGCTCGAGGTCGGGCGGGGCATGTCCACCGAGGAGGACCGCACCGAGTTCAGCCTGTGGGCGGAGATGGCCGCGCCGCTGCTGGCCGGCAACAACCTGGTCACCGCGAACGCCACCACGCTGTCCATCCTGGGCAACAAGGCCGTGATCGCGGTCGACCAGGACCCGCTGGGCAAGCAGGGCCGGGAGATCAGCTCCGCCGGCGGCCTGCACGTGCTGACCAAGCCGCTGTCCAACGGGGACGTCTCGGTGGTGCTGTTCAACGAGAACTCCGCGGCGGCGACGATCAGTACCACCGCGGCCGCGGTCGGCAAGACCGGCGCTTCGACGTACACCCTCGACAACCTGTGGACCGGGGCCGGTAGCAGCACCACCGGGACGATCAGCGCGAGCGTCCCGGGGCACGGTGTGGTCATGTACCGGGTATCGGGTGGCAGCAGTAGCCCGTCGCCGTCGCCGAGCGGCTCCGGTTCGCCCGGCCCGTCACCGTCGTCGTCCGGTTCCGGTGTGCCGGTCGCATGCCGGGTGGCGGATGTGGTCAGCGCGTGGGACACCGGGCTGACCGCGAACATCACGATCACCAACAGCGGCAGTGCGACGGTCAGCGGGTGGTCGCTGGCCTTCACGCTCCCCAGTGGACAGACGATCACCGGCGGATGGAATGCGACGTACAGTCCGTCGAGCGGGCAGGTGACGGCGACGAACGTCGGCTACAACGGCACGCTGACCCCGGGTGGCTCCAACACCATCGGCTTCCAGGCCACACACACGGGCAACACGGCCGCACCGACCGCCTTCGCGCTCAACGGAGCGCCCTGCGCCGTCTCGTGAGCAGCACCGGCTGAGCGGTCGGATACCCCCGCGGCGGCCGCCGTCCGGCCGTGGGGCAGCGACCCCGAGCTGCCGCTGCGGATCCGCGCCATGGCCGGCGAGGTGCTGACGGTCCTCCTGCTGCACCTCGAGGACCCCGACGCTGAGCGCCGCTGGTGGCGAAATACCGGCCGCGACAACGGTTTCACGAGCCGCTGCCGTACGGGTACAGCACTGTGCCGCCGTCCGGGGTGCGGATCGTCACCGGCAGGCGGCCGGGGGTGCCGGCCCGGCCGGTCAGCGCGTCGGCCAGGGCGAGCACCGAGACCGGCTGGTAGTCGTAGGTGGCCAGGTACGCCGGGGCGGTCGGGAAGTAGGCGATGTCGTAGGGGCCGCCCACCGCGGCCACCACCACCGGCTTGCCCGTGGCCAGCAGGGCCTGGACCAGGGCTACCTGCGTCGGGTCCGACCATGCGTTGTTCGTCGTCACCACGGTGGTGTCGGCGCTTTGGGCGGCGGCTACCGCCTGGGCGATCACCGCCGGCGACGGCGAGCCGGTCCACAGGCGGGTCGCGGTCAGGCCGCGGGTGTTCAGCGCTTCGGTGAGGGTGGTTGTGGTGCTGACGCCCCAGCCGGTCACCAGCACGTGGGCGCCGGCGGTGACGGGTACGCCGGCGCCGCGGAGCTTGGTGATTGACGCGGCGGCGATCGTCGACATCGTCTGTAGGGCGGCCGGGGTGCCCACGGACGGGGGCGTCGGGGCCGGGTGCCAGTTGAAGAGTCCCAGCTCCTGCTTCATGTGCAGGATTCGGCGTACCGACTGGTCGATTCTCGCCTCCGTCAGGCGGCCCGAGGCCACCGCGTCCAGCACGGTCTGGATCGCGGCCGGTGGGTCGGGGGGCATCAGGAGCTGGTCCATGCCGGCGTCGATCGCCCTCAGGATGACCTGGTCGCGTGGGATCGCGGCCAGGGCGGCGGCGTCGAGGGCGTCGGTGATGACGACGCCGTTGTAGTGGAGTTGGTCGCGGAGCAGGCCGGTGACGATCGGGCGGGACAGGCTGGCGGGGGTGCCGGTCGGGTCCAGGGCGGGTGCGACGATGTGGGCGGCCATGATGCTGGGGACGCCGGCGGCGATCGCGGCGCGGAACGGTGGGACGTGGGTGGCCATGATCTGGTCGCGGGTCTCGTTGGTGACCGCCACGCCGTTGTCGGTGTTGACGGTCGTGTCGCCCAGGCCGGGGAAGTGTTTGGCCTGTGCGCCGATGCCGGCCAGGCGGTAGCCGGCCACGGCGGCCGCGCCGAACAGGGAGACCGGGACGGTACGGTCGGCGAAGGCGCGGGGGCCGTCGGCGGCGTTGCGGGGGTTGGTGTTGACGTCGACGACCGGGGCGTCGACGACGTTGATGCCGAGCTGCCGCAGCTCGGTGCCGCTGACCCGGGCCGCCCGCAAGGCGTTGAGCGGGTCCTGGGTGGCGCCGATCGCCATGTTGCCGGGGGACACGGCCAGGGGTGCGCCGATCCGGTTGACGATGCCGC
This sequence comes from Dactylosporangium sp. NPDC051541, assembly GCF_044454505.1. NCBI lineage: Bacteria > Bacillati > Actinomycetota > Actinomycetes > Micromonosporales > Micromonosporaceae > Dactylosporangium > Dactylosporangium sp. NPDC051541. The sequence continues at coordinate 494,433 of NZ_JBITDU010000008.1, read as the reverse complement.
CTTCCTGGTCGGTACTGATCTGCAGCGGGACGCCGCTGTCGGCCCGGGCGGCCGCCTGCAGGCCGTTGGACAGGGCCGCGGTCTGGGCGGGGTTGGCGAGGTTGCCGCTCCACGTGAAGTAGATGACGCCGCCGAGGTGGTAGCGGGCGACGACCTCGGCGCCCGTCGCGACCCCGTAGAGCGCGGTGTTGGAAGCCGAGGCGGTCGTGGCGCTGTCGCCGTAGACGTAGCCGACGAACATCTGCCCGACCTTCTCCGGCAGCGTCATCCCGGCGAGGGGGTCAGCGGCCGAAGCCGCCGAGGGCAGACCCAGCACTGTCAGAGCAAGAACGGAGGAAACGACCAAAGACCGCCGCAACATGCATCAATAAGACTCTCATCGATCTGCTCGGTCAAGCCGCTGTGAGCGGGTCACGCCGACTCGAGGTCGATGACGAAGACGGAGCCGCCGCCGGGGTTGGGTTCGTAGTGGACGTCGGCGTTGTTGGCCTGGGCCAGGTTGCGCACGATGTACAGGCCCAGGCCGGTGCCGCGGACCTTCGCCGCGTCGCGTTCGGCGCGGGCCAGCCGTTCGAAGAGGCGGTCGCGGAACTCCGGGGGGACGCCCGGGCCGCGGTCCTCGACGGCGACGCGGACCCGGGTGCCGTCGGGGGAGACGCGGATGGCGGTGGCGCCGCCGCCGTACTTCGCCGCGTTGCTGAGCAGGTTCGTGAGGATCTGCTGCAGCTGGCCGGCGTCGACCAGGGCGGCGGCGTCGGGGCCGGTCACGGGCACGCCCTCGGGTCCGGTCCCGGCGTGCGCGCCGGTGTTGGCCAGGGCGAGCGCGATCTGGCCGTGCAGGGGTGTCCGGGCCCGCTTGGCGTGCAGGGTGCCGGCCTCGCTGCGGACCATCGTGAGGACCTCCTGCACGATGCCGTCGAGGCGGTGGGCCTGGCGGGTGATGCCGTCGAGGACCTTCGTGCGCATCCCCTCGCCGAGGGTGGGCCAGGTGTCGGAGGCGATCTCGGTGTAGCCCAGGATCGCGGCCAGGGGGTTGCCGAGCTCGTGGCCGAGCATCCCGATCAGGTCCCGTTTCAGCCGGTTGGCCTCCTCGAGCTCGGCGTTGCGGGTGGCGAGCGCGGCCGCGTCGTCGGCGTGGCGCAGTGCGGACGCGAGGGCCTCGGCCAGCAGGGCCAGCTGCTGCTCGTCGGCGTCGTCGAACACGTGCGGGTGGCGGGAGCTGACCTTCAGCACGCCGATCACCATGTCGTCGGCGTGCAGCGGCACGATGAGCATCGAGCCGATCCCGAGCCGTTCGCACGCCGCCCGGTCGACGCGCGGGTCACGGGCGGCGTCGCGGCAGTGCGCGGTCGCGTCGGCGGAGAGCACGGCGCCGCTGAGGGAGGCGGCGATGCGGACCCGGGTGCCGAGCGCTCCGGCGAGGGTACCGGCCGTCGCCGCGTACACCAGGTCCTCGTGTTCGGCGAGCTCGACCGCGGCGCCGTCGGCCGCCGGGAACAGCTCGACGGCCCGCTCGGCCACCACGTGCAGGGCCGCGTCGCGGTCGGCGGCGACGGCGATGAGCTCCCGCTGGACGCTCAGCGTGTGCTGCAGCCGCCGGTGCTCCCGCTCGGTCGCCATCTCCGCCGCCCGCTCGGCCGCGATGTCCTGCAGCTGCATCAGCCGCCACGGCTCACCCTCCGGGCCGGGCACGACCGACACCGTGACCCGCACCCACGCCTCGCGGCCGTCGGGGCGCAGCAGCCGCTGGTCGTACTGCACCTGCCCGCCGGTGCGCAGCCCCGTCCGCGCGTCCGTGACGGTGGCCAGGTCCCGGGGGTCGGTGACGTCGGTGTAGCGCAGGCCGGCGAGCTCACCGGCGGTGCGCCCGGTGAGCGCGGCCGCGGCCGGGTTCGCCTGCCGGAACACGTCGGCCTCGTCGCACAGGACGAGCCCGAGGGGGCTGCCGGAGAACGCGGTGCGGAACTGCTCCTCGCTGCGGCTGAGCGCGAGGGCCGCGGCCCGTTCCCGGGTCACGTCGCGTAGCTGTACGACGGCCGCGGCCGGGCCGGCCTGGTCGCTGATGACGGAGGTGTGCGCGGCCACGGAGACCAGGGCCCCGTCCCGCCGCCGCAGTACCGTCTCCCGGGCGCTGCGGTGCCGCTGCCCGGCGGCCAGGGAGGCCAGCGCCGCGTCGTAGTCGGGCCGCGGTACCGCCACGATGTCGGCGAACTCGGCCCCGGTGACCGTCACCGGGTCGCGTTGGACGAGCTCGCTGAAGGCCGGGTTGGCCAGGACGATCCGGCCGTACTCGGCGCCGCGCAGGCCCAGCACCACCTTCGCGAGGGGGCTGTGGTCGAAGACCTCGGCGAAGCGCCCCTCGCTCTGCTCGAGGCGCTGGACGGCGGCCAGGGCGGCCGCCCGCTGGCGGGCCAGGGCGGCGTTGGCCTCGGTCGCCTCGAGCAGCAGCTCCCGGTTGCGCCGGGCGTCCTCGGCGTGGCGCAGCGCCCCGGTGAGCGCGTCGGCGAGCAGGGTCAGCTGCTGCTCGTCGGCCTCGCCGAACGCGTGCGCGCGCCGGGCGATGACGGACAGGACCCCGATCGGCCCGTCGGGGCGCAGCAGCGGCGCGATGACGAGGGAGCGGATGCCGTTGGCCCGGCCGAGCTCGGCGGCCACGCGCGGGTCCGTGTCGGTGTCGTCGCTGCGCAGCGTGGAGCGGGTGGAGACGGCCAGCCCGGCCAAAGTGCCGTCGAGGGGTACCGGCGGCCCGCCCTGCGCCGGCGGGACGTACCCGGCCGCGGCCACGATCGGGATCGTCTCGCCGTCGAGGAGGTGCACGGCCGCGCCGTCGCCCGCGGTCAGCACCTGCAGGGCCCGCTCCGCCGCCAGCGCCACCAGGGCGTCGCGGTCCCCGGCGGCCGCCGCGACCTCCCGCTGGATGGCGATCGTGGTCCGCAGCCCGCGGGCCTCGTCGGCCGACTGGGCCACCCGGTCGGCGAGGGCGTGCTGCTCGTCGCTCTCCACGGACTCGAGCACCACGAACGCACTGCCGCGCACCGGCAGGGCCCGGGTCGCGATCCAGCCGCGGGTGCCGTCGCGGCGCACGATCCGCCGCTCGCACTCGGGGTCGCCGAAGCCCTGGAACGGCTCGCCGGGCGGCAGCAGGATGGTGATCGGCCGGCCGACGAGCTCCTCGCGGCGGTAGCCGGTCAGGCCGCAGAACGCGTTGTTGACCTCGACGATCTCGCCGCCGGCGGTGGCGACGGCCTTGGCGATGGAGCTGCGCTCGAAGGCCTCGGCGAGCAGCCGCGCACGCGACTCCTCGTCGAGCCGCGCGAGCAGACCGACGGTCACCCCACCATGATCGGCAGCGGCCGGCACCGGCCTGAGCGGTTTGGGGCCGGTTTTGCCACCCGCTACCGGCGGGGAGCGGCGGGTGGCTCCTTCGGGAGGCGGACCTCGACCGCGCCGCCGCCGCGTGCGCTCGCCATCCGCAGGGTGCCGCCGTGCCGGGCGACGACGGCCCGGGCCAACATGAGCGCCGTCGACGTGCGGGCGCCGCCGGTGGCCGTGAAGAGCCGGTCGCTGGTCAGTTGTTCATGCAGGGGTACCCGCACCAGCCAGCCGTCCCCGGAAGCCTGCGCGGTCACGTGGACGGGCGTGTCCCCGGCCGACGCGACGGCCACCGACAGCAGCCGTTCCGCCAGGGCCTCCAGCCACGCCGGGTCGGCGGTGATGGTCAGGTGCCCGGGGTCCTCGACGGCCAGGGTGACCAGCGGGGCCGTGTCCGGCCGCGCGTTCCAGGCCGCGACCGCGCCCCGCAGCAGCGTCCCGAGGTCGACCGGGCGCGCGTCGAGCCCGACGGCGCCCTGCTCCAAGGCGTTGAGCGTGGACAGTTCGGTGACGACGTCGCCGATGCGGGCGGCGTTGCGGCGCACGACATCGAGCAGCTCGGGCAGGTCCGGTACCCCCGAAACGTCTGGAAGCAGGTCGAGCATGGTGTTGGTGGAGGTCAGCGGGGTCCGCAGCTCGTGGCACAGGGCCGAGACGAGCTCGGTCTTCTCGGCGGCCTTCTCGGCCAGGGCCCGGTTGTGCTCCCGCAGCCGCTGGCGGCTCTGGGCCTGCGGCGTGACGTCGCGCACGACGAGGACCCAGGCGGCGTCGAGGTGGTGCCACGCGGCCTGCACACTGCGGCCGCCGGTGAGCCGCAGCGGCTGCGGGTGCGGCGGGTGCTCGGCCGGGGGCCAGGCGAAGACCCGCGCGGCGGCGTGCGCGCCGTGGGCGGTGAGGGCGCCGGCGAGCTCGGCGACGGAGGTGCCGGGCCGCAGCTGGGCCGCGCTCAGCCCGAGCAGGCCCGGCAGCGCCCGGTTGACCTGGGCCAGCCGGCCGTCGGGTCCGGTGACGGCGACCCCCACGTCGAGGACGTCGAGCACCTCGGCGGCCGTGACCCCGACGGCGGTACCCACGTCAAGTGCACTCCCGTCGGCCGGTTGCTTTCCGTCCGACGGTACCGAACCCCCATGATCCAGATGCTACGTTCGGCGGGATAGCTCCGAACCGCCGAACCGTCGAACGCCACACCAGGAGACCCCCCTCCATGCCACCCGCCCAGGCCGAGCTGCTCCGCCTCGCCGAGCACGAGCTGCGCACGCCGCTGACGTCGATCCGCGGCTACAGCGAGCTGCTCGCCACCGGCCGCGCGGGCGCGCTCAGCGAGCAGCAGCAGCGGATGGCCGGGCTGATCGACCTGTGCGCCGGGAAGGTGTACGGGATCATCGAGGGCCTCATCGTGCTCGCCGGCCTCGGCGACGGCAGCTTCGGCCTGGCCGTCGAGCCGACCCCGCTGGCACCGCTCGCGGCGCGGGTCGCGGCCGAGGTGGCCACCCAGGCCCGGGCGGCCGCGGTCGCCCTCGACGTGGCCGTGCCCGCCGAGCTGACGATCGTCGCCGACCCGCGGCACCTGCAGCGGGCCCTGGCCGGCCTGGTGCGCACCGCGATCGACTTCGCGCCCGCGCGCGGCACCGTCCGGCTGGCCGCGCGGACCCCGGCCGGCGGGGGTACCCAAGTGGTGGTGACCGGCCCGGCCGGGGGACCGGCGGCGGGGGAGCAGCTGGAGCTGTACGACCGCTGCCTGCGCGCCGACGCCGGCCCGGCCGACCTGGAGGGCCCGGGGCTGGGCCTGGCCGTCGCGCACGCGGTCGTCGCCCACCACGGCGGCACCGTGACCGCCGGCGCCGACGGCACCGGGGTCGCCGTCACCGTGACCCTGCCGGCCGCCCCGCCCGACGACCCGGCCTGCGTCGTCGTGCGCCGCCGCAGCGTCAGCGGATCTCCGCGCGGGTAGCGCGGACCAGGCCGAGCAGGATCGGCAGGGCGACCCACAGCGCGGCCGAGGCGGCGAACCGGGCCCACTCGTCCGCGGTGACCCCGGCCGCGTCGAGCGGCCCCCGGGTCCGGCTCAGGTCCAGCCAGCGGGCCGCCGGTTCGAGGGCGGGGACGAGCCGGCCGGCGGCGGCCCAGCCGATGGGCACGACGTAGTACGCGGCGACCGCCCCCGCCGACCCGAGCAGCAGCAGCCCGAACCCGAACCCGCACCACATCGTGGTCACGTCGACCAGCGCGAGCTGCCCGGCGACGGCGACGTCCACGCCACCGGCGACCACCGCCGCGACGCCGAGGGCGAACCCGGCCGCGGCCAGCCCGAGGACGGTGACGGCCGCGAGCTTGGCCAGCATGACCCGGCGGCGGTCCGGGACCAGGGCGAACGTGGTCAGCGCGGTCCGCTGCGACCACTCCGCGGTGACGGCCAGGACGGCCAGGACCGGCAGCAGGATCGACACCGGCAGCTGCGCGGCCGCGGCCGCCGCCGGGAACGCGCGGCCGCCCTGCAGCAGGGGCGCGGCCACGGTCAGGGCGGCGACGACGGCGAGGAGCCACCGGGCGGCCCGCGTGTCGACGGTCTTGCGCAGCTCGACGAGGATCAGGTTCATCGGGCCGCCTCCCCGGTCAGCCGCAGGAACTCGTCCTCCAGGTCGCCGGGGCCGGCCAGCTCGGCCCGGGTGCCCTGGGCGACGATCCGGCCGCCGGCGATCACGACCAGGCGGTCCGCGACCCGTTCGACCTCGGCCAGCAGGTGCGAGGAGAGCAGGACCGTGCCGCCGCCGTCGGCGTGGTCGCGCAGGAGCCGCCGCATCCAGCGGATGCCCTCCGGGTCGAGGCCGTTCGCGGGCTCGTCGAGGATCAGCACCTCGGGCGAGCCGAGCAGGGCCTGGGCCACGCCGAGCCGCTGGCGCATCCCGAGCGAGTAGGTGCCGACCCGCTGCCGGGCCGCCCGGCCGGCCAGGCCGACCTGCTCCAGGACGGCGTCCACCCGGGTGCCGGGCACGCGCAGGACCCGGGCCGCCAGGACGAGCGTCTCCCGCCCGGTCCGGCCCCCGTGCTGCGCGCCCGCGTCGAGCAGCACACCGCACCGCCGGCCCGGGTCGGCGAGCCGGCGGTACGGGACGCCGCAGACCGTCGCCCGCCCCCGTGACGGGCGCGTCAGCCCGCAGATCATGCGCAGCGTCGTGGACTTCCCGGCGCCGTTCGGCCCCAGGAACCCGGTGACCGTACCCGGCTCGCAGCGGAAGGAGACGGCGGTGACGACCGGGCGGCCGCTGTACCCCCGGCAAAGCTCTTCGACCTCGATCATGCCCACCAGCCTTCGCCGGCACCGTCCGGTCCGGCATCCGCCCGCGGTCGGCGCACACCCCCGACTTTGGTCGGTCCCGCGCGGGCGCGCCGCGTCGTACCCTTCGGACATGTCCGGCCTTCGCAACCGACGCCTGGCCGACGCGGCCGGTGTGGTCGCATGCCTCGGCCTGGGGGCGCTGCTGCTGCGCTTCGGCGACGCCGGCTGGGCCCGCCCGGGCGCGGAGGCGGCCCTGAGCTGGCCCGTCGATGCCGTGGTGGGGACGGTCGGGAGCCTGCTGCTGTGGTACCGCCGCCGCCGGCCGATCCTGATCGCCCTGCTGCTCCTGCCGATGGGCGCGCTCGCCGGCTCCGTGACACCCGCCCTGGCCGTGTCCGTCTACGCGGTCGCGGTGGGCTCCCGCGCCCGGACGGCCGTGCTCGTGGCGGCGGCCGACATCGTTTCGGTGCTGGTGTACTTCACGCTCCAGTCCAACCCGCGGCACCCGCTCGCCATCGACCTGGTCGTCCGCGGCGCGATCGTCGGCGGGGCGCTCGGCTGGGGCCTGTACGCGGGGGCCCAGCGCCGCCTCGTGGCCTCCCTGCTCGACCAGGCCCGGCTGACCGAGCGGACCCGCATCGCCCGCGAGATGCACGACGTGCTCGCGCACCGGCTGTCCCTCGTCAGCCTGCACGCGGGCGCTCTGGAGGTGCGCACCGACGCCGCACCGGACGAGGTCGCGGCGGCGGCCGGGGTGATCCGCAGCAACGCCCACGCGGCCCTGGGGGAGCTGCGCACGGTCATCGGCGTCCTGCGTGAACACACGTCGTTCGGCGCGGTCGAGGGTCCGCAGCCGACGCTCGCGGACGTCCCGGAGCTGACCGTGTCGGCGGACTACCGCAACGAACTGGCCGACGCCGGTTCGCTGGACGTCACGGTGGGGCGCACGGTCTACCGCATCATCCAGGAAGGCCTCACCAACGCTCGCAAGCATGCTCCCGGTACCCCCAGCCGCGTTTGGGTTTCGGGAGCGCCGGACACCGGAGTCAGCGTCGAGATCACGAACCCGCTGGGGGCCCCGGGCCCGATCCCCGGCTCCGGCATCGGCCTCATCGGCCTGGCGGAGCGGGTCGCGCTCGCCGGCGGCCGGCTCGAACACGGCCCGGACGGGGGAATGTTCCGGCTACACGCCTGGCTGCCGTGGACGGTGAACGGGCCGTGAATGAATCGGGAACGCGGCCGATCCGGCTCGCGGTCGTGGACGACGACCCGTTCGTGCGGGCCGGCCTGGCGATGCTGCTGCGCGGCGCCGACGACATCGAGGTGGTGGCCGAGGGCGCCGACGGGGCCGAGGCGGTCGCCCTCACCGACGCACACGCGCCCGACGTCATCCTCATGGACATCCGCATGCCCCGCGTCGACGGGCTGGTCGCCACCGAGCGGCTGCGGGCCCGGCCGCGGGCGCCGCAGATCATCGTGCTGACGACGTTCGACGCGGACGACTACGTGCTGCGGGCGCTGCGGGCCGGGGCGGGCGGGTTTCTGCTGAAGGACTCGCCGCCGCGGGACATCCTGCGGGCGATCCGGACCGTCGCGGCCGGCGAGGCGATGCTGTCCCCGGCCGTCACCCGCCGGCTCATCGACCACGTCGCCGACCCGGCCGCCGCCGCCCGCCGCGCCGACGCTCGCGACCGCCTGACCCGCCTGACGGACCGCGAACGCGAGGTCGCCACCGCCGTCGGCCAGGGCCACTCGAACGCCGAGATCGGGGCCGCGCTGCACATGAGCGTCCCGACCGTGAAGGCCCACGTGTCGCGGCTGCTGGCCAAGCTCGCCCTCAACAACCGCGTGCAGATAGCGCTGCTCGTGCACGACGCCGGCTGACGCCGTCAGGCGTGTGGCGTCGCCTGCTGCGCTGGGTGCCACGATGGCGACGCGCGCCGGCGTCCGGTGCACGGGTAACGCGCGCCGGCGTCCGGTGCACGGGCTCTGCCGCCGCGCGGGTGAACGGGCTTCGCCGTCGGGGCCGGGGGGGACGGTTCGCGGCGGGCACCATGTGTGCACCCGCCGCGAAAAATCTCTGTGCACCCCTCGCGAAAGCGGGCGCCGGTCCGGGGTCAGCTGCCCCCGAGACTGGCGAAGAAGTCACCGAACCCGTTGGCGATGTCGAGCAGGCTGTTGCCGATCGCGGTCACCGCGTTGGCGGCGGATTGCGGGCGGAAGGCGATGAAGAACACCAGGAACGCCAGGCCACCCCATCTGAGAATTTTTTTAGGCATGGTCGCCGTTTCCTCCCCATCAGGACGCCGGGCATTCAGCGTAGCCGTTCTATGACGCTCCGTGAAGTTGCTCCATCGCAGTCACGCGTCACCGGGCAGAACGATAGCAACACATGGAGTGGCCATTCACGACCGTTCACTCAGTCCGGGCCGGCCCCGGCGGCGGACGAGCCCCGTCGAAGCGGGCCCAGCACGGCACATGCGGCGCACGGCAAGGTGGCGTGTCTCACCAAGCCCGCTCCGGCCGTCGGCGTGTTGAGCCGACGCCCGCTCCGGTTTCGAGGCGGCCTTCCCGTCGAAGTAGGGTTGTCGGGATGGGGCACGTACGCACGGCGTTCTTTCTCGACTTCGACAATGTGTTCAGCGGGCTGTTCAAGCTCGATCCCGAGGTCGCCGTGCAGTTCGCCACCGAGCCCGGGCTCTGGCTGCACCGCCTGTCCACGACCTTGACCCCGGACGGTCCACGGCGCTGGCTCATCCTGCGCTGTTACCTCAACCCGGCCGGCTGGGTCAACGCCCGTGACACGAACGGGGAGCCGACGCGGTTGTACTTCTCCCGCTTCCGCCCCTCCTTCGTGCGCGCCGGCTTCGAGGTCATCGACTGCCCGCGCTACAACGCCACGAAGAACGCGGCCGACATCCGCATCGTCGTGGACGCGGTCGACGCCCTGGCCGACGAGGCGCGGCACGAGGAGTTCGTCATCGCCTCCGGCGACTCGGACATGACCCCGCTCCTGCAGCGCCTGCGCCGAGCCGGCCGGCGCACCATGATCGTCTCCCCGGCCGACGCCGCCGAGGCCTTCACCGCCATCGCCGACCAGCTCCTGGACAGCCAGCAGCTGCTGGCCCTGATCCAGGGCGAGCCGGTCGACCTGGACGACTTCGACAACGGTGCGGCCGGCTATCAGGCGACCCCGGCCTCGTCGTCGAAGGCCCAGCCGAGCGGCGCCGGCTTCGTCCCCGACGAGGCCTACGACCAGTTCCGCGCCATCGTCACCGCCGACTACGAGGCCGCCGAGGCCCCCCTCAACATGGCCGCCCTGGCCTACCGCCTGCGCGGCGAACTCGGCCCGGTCGTGGGCACGAGCAACTGGTTCGGCTTCGGCTCGTTCGCGCGGGCCCTGGAGACCCTCGAACTGCCCAACCTCCACATGTCGCAGCACCTGCTCTGGGACGACAGCCGCCACGATCCCCCCGAGCCGGCCGCACCGGGCGCACCCCGGACCGTCCTGCCGGAGCCGGTGGAGCGCCTGGCCGACCAGCTGAGCCTGCCCCGCCTGCCGCAGGCCTGGTGGCCGTCGATCTACGAAACCCTGTCCGCGTATGCGAACGAGCACCGCTTCAACCTCACCCAGTGCACCAGCTGGTCGCGGGACCGCCTGCGCGACAACGGCGTCCCGGTCAGCCGCGGCGCCGTGGCCTTCGTGGTTCGCGGCACGTCGTTCGGCGGCTACCCGCTGCACCGCCAGCCCCCACCGACCCCGGCCGAGATCGCCAGCGCCTTCGTGAACAACGTCCTGAGCCGAGCCGACGCCGCCCAGATCCCGTTCACGGACGAGGAGGCCGCCGCGGTCCGAGCCTGGCTGGGCGAAGCCGCGTAGCCGCCGGCGCGGCACCGGTCGCGCCGGATTGACCTGCGGCTATGGTCGACTACGATTCGTGAGTGAGTCGTACCCGTCTGACGTATGCCGACGCCGTCCGGCTGCTGACCGGCGGCACCGACGTTGTCACGGTTCTCGGCCGTCTCGCGGGCGGGGTGCTGCTGGCCTCGGTGCCCTTCGCCGGCGACGCGCTGGCGCTGTTCGACGCCAAGGGTGAGGCCAACGCGTTGCTGCGTGACCTGCTCGGCCGGGCACCGGGCCGGATCCGGGCGGCTCGCGGCCGGCGCCATTACGAGCTGATCGAAGCGGCGCACGCGATCCTGGTGATCTCGTCGTTCTTCGACGCGCTGGCCGAGGTCGACGGCCCGCTGCTGGCCGCGGTCGAGTTGACCGACGCCGACAAGCGCCGCATCGCCGACGGCACGATCTCCGGCTTCCGGCCGCTGGTCCCGCGGATGCCCGGCGCCACTCGAGGCTTCGTCGAGCACTCCGAGGAGATCGCCGCGGAGTTCGTGACCATGCACGCGGCCTTCGTGTCATTCGCGAGCGGGCTCACCGCGGCGGAAGGCCGCTCGTTGCCGGTGAACGGCGAGGTCGCCGACCGGGCCCGGGCGATCTACCAGGAGCGGTTCGTGCGCCTGGCCGCCGACATCCCGGAGTTCGCCATCTGGGCGCAGCTGGGCGAGCACGCGGCGACCCGCGACGAGCTGCGGGGACAGACCGAAACCCTCGCCCGCGTCGAGGAGCTGCTCGCCCGGGTCGCCGATCGCGCCGCGCCGGGGGTGGAGACCGAGCGGCGGCTCGCGCGGCACGCCGCCCGCGTCCTCGGGCAGCCGCTGTGGCGGGGCGGCGCACCGGCCCCGGCCGGTTTGACGTTCCCGACGGTCGAGCAGGGGTTCGTCAGCCCGCGGTTCCGGATCGCGCACGCCACCGACGACGCGCGGCCCGGCGACGAAGCCTGGTGGCTGGACCGGCCGATCCGCGACGACCTCGCCGAGTTTCTGGCCGCCTGCATGACCGATTCCGAGTTCATGCAGCGGCCGCTCGTCGTGCTCGGGCACCCGGGCGCGGGGAAGTCGCTGCTCACCGAGGTGCTCGCGGCACGGCTGCCACCGGCGGCCTTCACCACCGTCCACGTCCCGCTGCGCCGCGTCGCCCCGGACGCCGACATCCATCGGCAGATCGAGGCCGCCGTCGAACGCGTCGTCAAGGAGCACATCGCCTGGGCCGAGCTGAGCCGGACGTCGGACACGACGAAGGTCGTCCTGCTGGACGGCTTCGACGAGCTGGTGCAGGCGACCGGCGTCGCCAACTCCCACTACCTCGACAAGGTCGCGGCGTTCCAGCAGGACGAGTGGGTCAACGAGCGCCCGGTGCTCGTCGTAGTCACGTCCCGCAGCCTCGTCATGGACCGCATCGTGACCCCGCCCGGCACGGTCGTCGTGAAGCTGGAGCCGTTCGACGACACCCAGGTCGAGCGCTGGGCCACGGCCTGGAATTACGCCAACGCCGGGCTCCGCGCGCTCACCGTGGCCGAGCTGACGCAGCACGCGGCGCTGGCCCGGCAGCCGCTGCTGCTGCTGATGCTGGCCGTCTACGCCGCCGAGACCGGCGCGCGGCTGGACGGCGACGAACTGTCGGCCGAGGAGCTGTACCGCCGCCTGCTCGACTCGTTCATCCGGCGCCAGGTCCGCGAGAAGGCGGACGACGACCTCGGCGACGCGGCCTTCGCCCGCCTGGAGACGGCCGCGCGGCACGATCTCGCCGCGGCGGCGTTCGCGATGTTCAACCGGGGCCGGCAGTACGTCAGCGAAGCAGACCTCAACCTGGACCTCGAAGCCCTGCGCCCCGCCGCCGGCCGGCCGGAGCCCCGTCTGGGCGAGCCGTTGACACGGGCCAAACGCACGGTCGCCGGGTTCTTCTTCGTCCACGTCGCCCAGGCCGACGACGACAGCCGGGCGCCCGGCCGCCGCACATACGAGTTCCTGCACGCGACCTTCGCCGAGTACCTCGTCGCCGAGCACACGGTGGAGTTGCTGGACGAGCTGGCCGACGACCGCGGCCGCCAGCAGCGCCGGGCCTACGGCACGGGCGTCGACGAGCGGCCGCTGCGCACCCTGTTGTCGCACCACCCGCTGGCCACCAGCGGCCAGGTCGGCCGGTTCCTGGCCCGGATCCTCAGCCGCCGGCCGGAGTCGGCCCGCGCGGACATCGCCGCGGCCCTCGTGGAGCGGTTCCACGTCGCCCGGACCCGGGTCGAGGACGGCCCATACCGCCCGACGCCGTTCGATGCCGTGAGACGCCTGGCCGCGTACACGGCCAACCTCGTCACGCTGATCACGCTGAGCCGGCCGGCCGGAGTCGAGATCCGCACCCTGGAGGACCATCCCGACGCCCCCGGCTTCGCCGCCGCCGTGCGGCTGTGGCGCTGCGGCCTCGACGACGACGGCCAGAACGGTCTGTTCCGCCTGCTCGTCCGCGACGGCGACCGGATCTGCGCCGGGCGGCTGGAGACCGAGTCGCTGGCCCTGAGTGAGGCGCGGCTCATCGGCGACGTGTTCACGGAAAGCCTGATCCAGGCCGGACGGGTCGCTTGGCGGCTGCCGCCGGACGGCACGAGAACGGTGCCCGTCACGCCGCAGCAACGGGACCATCACGTGGAGCTGCTGCGGACCGCCCTCGCCCGCTGGCCCGTGCCGCGGGCCGCCCGGATGCTCCCGTACGACGAGCGGCGATACGAGGCGTGGGCCGGCCAGGTGGAGGCCGGTGAGGATGCGCTGCACCCGGCGACCGCGGCCCTGCTCGCGCTGTGTCTCGTCAACGACGGCACGGGCCTGTCGCCCGAGCTCGCCGAGCGCCTCGTCCAGCTCGTCCTCAGCCCGGACCTCGTCGCCGCCGGCCAGCCGATGCTGGCCGTCCTCGCGACGCACCGCCCCGAGCTGTGGGCGCGGTTTCCGCTGCTGCGGACCGGGCTGCCCACGCCCACCAGGGCCGTGTTCGCCTACCAGGCGGCCGTGGCGGCCGGTCTGGCCCCGGCGATCGACGAGCTCGGCCGGGCCGTGACCGCGACCTCCGGTGGCCGGCTCGGCCCGGCCGTCCTCCCCAGCACGATCGCCGCGCTCGACGTCCTGCCGACCGAGCTGATCACGTCGCTGATCACCGAGCTCACCGCATTCGACCGGCTCGAATGGTCTCAGGTGCAGCCGGTCGACCTCGTCGCGGTGCGCACCTTCGTCGAGGCCCGCGGGCTGGCCGCGCACCTGTCCGACGCGGTCGCGAACTACGTCCAGTGCCGCGCCGGCGACACCTTCACGGGGGCGCAGGCCGACGCCTTCGCGGCGCTGCGCGCGTGGTCGCCGCCGCTGGACGGGTCGGCACCGTAGCCGCGGCGATCCGGTCTGCGGTCGCACTGGGGCGCGACCGCAGACCGGAACACGTTCAGGCGACCGTGTTGCGCCAGGCCCGGCCGCTGCGTTCGATCAGGCGGTTGGCGTCGGTCGGGCCCCAGGAGGCGGCCTCGTAGGTGGGGATGGGGCTGGTGTCCTGAGCCCAGCGTTCGATGATGGGGTCGACGATGCGCCAGCACTGTTCGACCTCGTCGGCGCGGATGAACAGCGTGGTGTCGCCGATCAGGGCGTCCAGCAGGAGGCGCTCGTAGGCCTCCGGGGACTCCTCGCGGAACGTCTTGTCATAGGAGAAGTCCATGCTGGCCGAGCGGACCCGGAAGGAGTGGCCCGGGACCTTGGCGCCGAAGCGCAGGGCGATGCCCTCGTCGGGCTGGATGCGCAGGATCAGGGCGTCGGGCTGCAGCTCGGTCAGCTGGGAGTCGGGGATCGGCAGGTGCGGCGGGCGCTGGAACTGCAACGCCACCTCGGTCACCCGGCTGGGCAAGCGCTTTCCCGTGCGCACGTAAAACGGCACGCCCTTCCAGCGCCAGTTGTCGACGTCCAGGCGCAGGGCCGCGTAGGTCTCGGTGCGGGACAGGGGGTCGACGCCGGGCTCGTCGCGGTAGCCGGGCATCAGCTCCTCGCGGGTGCCGCCGCGGGTGTACTGGCCGCGGACCGCGATGTCGTCGATGTCGCGGCCGCGGGGCAGGCGGATCGCCTGGAGGAGCTTCACCTTCTCGTTGCGGACGGCCTCCGCCGCGAACGACGCCGGGGGCTCCATCAGCGCGAGGGCGAGGACCTGCAGCACGTGGTTCTGCACGATGTCGCGCATCGCGCCGGCGTGCTCGTAGAAGCTGCCGCGAGTGCCCACGCCAAGGGTTTCGGCCACGGTGATCTGCACGTGGTCGATCCAGGTGCGGTCCCAGATCGGCTGGAAGATGGAGTTGGCGAAGCGCAGCGCGAGCACATTCTGGACGGTGTCCTTGCCCAGGTAGTGGTCGATGCGGAAGACCTGCGACTCGTCGAAGCTGGCGTGGACCGTGGCGTCGAGCTGCTTGGCGCTGCGCTCGTCGTGGCCGTAGGGCTTCTCGATGACCAGGCGGGCGAACGAACCCTCCCGCGCGTGGTTCAGGCCCGCACCGGCGAGGCCGTTGATGACGAGCGGGAAGGCCTCGGCCGGCGTCGACAGGTAGAAGATCCGGTTGCCGCTGGTACCGCGCTGCTCGTCAAGCTCGTCCAGGAGCGCGGCGAGATTCTTGTAGGTCTCGGGGTCGTCGTAGCCGCCGGCGATGTAGCGCACGGCTCCGGCCAGCTGTGGCATGCCGCCGAGCCCGCGGTCGCCGAGGACGTTGCGGATGAACTGCTCGTCGTCCATCGAGGTGCGGGCCACGCCCACGACCGCGAAGCGCTCCGTGAGCCGGTTGTGCCGGGCCAGGCTCTCGATCGCGGGGATCAGCTTGCGGCGGGTCAGGTCGCCGGAGGCGCCGAAGATCACCACCGTGGCCGGCGGGGCGTGCCGGTTGTCGGATTCCTGCAGGACCGTCTCGCTGGACATGGGGAGTGCCTCTCCGTCTGACTGCCGCCGTGACACTACGAGTCAACACCCGGCAGCAACGATTCCGGAACGTGACCGGCGTCTCTGCGCGGCCTGGGTAAAGCGTAGTCAGTAGGTTGGGCGGCATGGGACGACCCGCACGGCACGACGCCGACAGCCTCCTGGACGCGGCCGTGCGCCTGGTCGCCGCCGGCGGACCGAAGGCGCTCACCATGGCCGCGGTCGCGCGGGCGGCGGGCGGGCCGAGCGGGTCGGTGTATCACCGGTTCGCCGGGCGGCCGTCACTCGCCGCGGCGCTGTGGCTGCGCACCGTCGAACGGTTTCAGGCCGGGTTCTTCGCGGCCCTGGCCGCCGGGCGGCCGGCGGGGGCGGCGCGGCACGTGGTGGCCTGGTGCCGGGAGCATCCAGGGGAGGCGAACGTGCTGCTGTACCGCGCCGACGACTTCGACCGCGAGCACTGGAGCGACGAGGAGCGGGCCGCGCTCGACGCGATGAACCGCCGGGCCGTGCACGCGCTGCGCGATCTCGGCGGGGACTTCGACAAGGTCGTCCTCGCCCTCGTCGACCTGCCGTCGGCGCTGGTCCGCCGGCATCTGCGGGCCGGTGGCGAGATCCCGGCCCGGGCCGAGGAGCTCGTGGAGGAGACGGCAGTGCTAATTTTAGAGACATGTCTCTAAAAGTGTGGGGTACCCGTCCGGAGGAGACCGCGCTCACCTTCGGCGGCGACGCGATCGTCCCGGGCCGCGAGGCCTACTACCGCGCCGTCGACGTGCGCGCGCCGGCCCCGGTGGCGTTCCGCCGGATGTGTCAGCTTCGTGTCGCGCCGTACAGCTATGACTGGATCGACAATCGGGGCCGCCGCAGTCCCCGTGCGCTCACGCCCGGCGTCGACGAACTGGCCACCGGCCAGTGCTGGATGACGATCTTCACCCTGGTCGCGTTCGAGCCGGGCCGGGAGCTCACATTCCGCATCACCGAGCGTGGCGGCCGGGCCCTGTTCGGCGACATCGTGGTCACCTACCGGCTGCTGGAGCTGGGGCCGCGGCACTGCCGGCTGGTCGCCAAGCTGCACATACCGCGCCCGCGCGGCCCGCTGGAGGCCGTCACCCGCCCGCTGCTGTGCGCCGGCGACCTGGTCATGATGCGCCGCCAGCTGCTGAACCTGGCGAGCCTGGCCCAAAGCGATGATCAACGAGAGGTTTGATCTTCACCCGTACGTGGTAACTTTGAGTAGTCGGGATCATGCAAGTAGTAGCGAGGTTGCAATGTCGATCACACCGGTAGGGCCAGTCACGCAGACCACAGTGACCACGGCGACCGCCACCAGCGCGACGACCGCCGAGGCCGCGGGCACGCCGACGTCCCGGGACATGCAGCGCAACCTGGAGCAGGACCGCCTCGCGCAGCAGCGCCTGGACGACGCGCGCCTGCAGCAGCAGCGCACCGACGCCGCCCGCGCCGCCGACCGCCAGGACCTGGTGCGCCAGCAGGACGCCCGCACGCGCGACATCCAGCAGCAGGACGAGGCGCAGTACCAGGTCAACCAGCAGCGTCTCGACGACCAGCGCGCCGCCGCCCAGCGGACCCAGGACGCGCAGCGCCTCGAGGACCAGCAGCGCATCGCCCAGCAGCAACTGCTCGAGGACCAGCTCCGGCAGCGGGCCGAGGACGCCCGGGCCAACTTCGACGCCATCCAGCAGCAGCGGCTCCAGACGACGTCGCTGTTCTCCGGCCGTTTGGACGTCTACTTGTAGGGGTCCGGCGCGGTATTTTCTTGCCCGGCCGGTCGGCCGCGCGTCACCTGAGCGTCGCGGACTGGCATCCTGACTGCGGGGTGCCCGCCATGACCGGCGTCTATGGTCCGCGCATGACCACGTCGACGGCCGTGAAGCCGCTCCTTGGCCGCAAGCGCCCCATACCGGCGCACATCGCGGTCTACGCGTTCGTCATCGTCCCGTTCCTGGCCCTGCTGGCCGCGATCCCGCTCGCCTGGGGCTGGGGGCTGGCCTGGCTCGACGTCATCCTGGCCGCGGCCTTCTACGTCGTCACGTGCCTCGGAGCGACGGTCGGCTTCCACCGGTACTTCACGCACGGCGCCTTCAAAGCCAATCGCGCTCTGCGCATCGCCCTGGCCGTCGTCGGTTCGATGTCCGTGCAGGGCCCGATCCTGCACTGGGTCGCCGACCACCGCCGCCACCACGCGTTCTCCGACAAGGAGGGCGACCCGCACTCGCCGTGGCTGTTCGGCACGTCCCCGCTGGCGCTGGCCCGCGGCTTCTGGCACGCCCACCTGGGCTGGGTCCTCGAACGCGACCTGACCAACCAGGACCGCTTCGCCCCCGACCTGCTGGCCGACCGCGACATGCGCATCGTCCACCGCCTGTTCGGCCCGCTGACGATCGTCACCCTGGCCCTGCCCGCCGTCCTCGGCGGCCTGATCTCCTGGTCCTGGCTCGGCGCCCTGACCGCCTTCTTCTGGGCCGGCCTGATCCGCGTCTTCGCCCTGCACCACGTGACCTGGTCGGTGAACTCGGTCTGCCACATGATCGGCGAACGCCCCTTCGCCGCCCGCGACCGCTCCGCCAACTTCTGGCCCCTGGCCATCCTGAGCATGGGCGAGTCCTGGCACAACCTCCACCACGCCGACCCGACCAGCGCCCGCCACGGCGTCCTGCGCGGCCAGATCGACATCTCGGCCCGTACGATCTGGCTCTTCGAGAAGCTCGGCTGGGCGTGGGACGTCCGCTGGCCCACCCCCGCCCGCCTGGCTCGCCTCACCGCCTGACTCCGTCGGAATCCGTCCGACTTGAGGACGCGGCCGTGCCCCGGGCCCGGCTAGCGTGCCGCCGTGTTCTGGAACCGCAAGTGGCCGCGCCTGGCAAGCGACCTGCGACAGCTGGGCCTGTGGGCGCACCTGCCACCGGCCGAGGCCGACAAGCACCAACGCGGCGTGGCCGGCGGCGAGTACCCGTTCGGCCTGGAACTGGAGTGCTGCTTCGCCGACGGCGAGAACCTGGCCGAGCAGGGGGTCGAGGAGTTCCTCACCGACCTGGCCCCGGCACTGCAACGCCACGGCGTCGCGCTCCAGGTCGAGACGGTCGCGCTGCCGGAGACCGACGGCGACGAGTACGCGGTGGCCATCAACGGCCGGCGCTGCCTCGTGTGGGGCCCGGACGACTGGACGTACGGCCGCCCGTGGTACACGTCGACCACGCGCCCCCTGGCGATCGTCAACGACCTGCTGGCCGAGGCGGGCGCCGCGGTCCGGGTCTTCACACTGCACACCGGTGGGAACGAGGGGATCGCCTTCATCCTGCGCCCCGAAATCATCGCCGCCATCCACCGTAGCGGCCTGCTGGCACCCCGGGACACACCCGAACTCCCCACGGACACCGCGCTGTAGCTCGCCGCGGCCGAGGGCGGCGCTGTCCGTGGACGGCGCCCGGGTGGTTCGTATTCTCGGTGCTGTGGACGAAGGACTGCGGTTCCGGGAAGCGGTGCGGGCTGATCTGGCGGCGATCGTTGCGCTGCTGGTCGATGACGAGCTGGGGCGGGGGCGGGAGCGGGGGGAGGTGGACGCCGCGTACGAGCGGGCCTTCGCTGACATCGAGGCTGATCCGCGGAACTTTGTCATCGTCGCGGAGGAGCAGGGGGTGGTGGTTGGGTGTTTGCAGGTTACGTACATCCCGGGGCTTGGGCGGCACGGGATGGAGCGGGCGCTTGTCGAGTCGGTTCGGGTCGCGCGGGAGCGGCGGGGCGGGGGAGTCGGAGCGGAGCTCATGCGGTGGACGATCGAGCGGGCTCGGGCGCGGGGGTGTGGGCTGGTGCAGCTCACCACCGACAAGTCGCGGGTGGAGGCGCAGCGGTTCTACCTGAGGCTTGGGTTCGTCGCTTCGCACGAGGGCATGAAGTTGGCGTTGTGATCAGCGCCATTGGGCCGCGGGCGGGGGCGCGGACCGTGCGGGGGTGTGGGTGGAGGCGAAGCCTTCCCCGCCGCGAGCTTCGCGAGCCATGAAGCAGGGCATGAAGTTGGCGTTGTGATCGGCTCCATTGGGCCGCGAGCGGGGGCGCGGACTGTGCGGGGGTGTGGGTGGAGGCGAAGCCTTCCCCACCGCGAGCTTCGCGAGCTGTTAAGCAGGGCATGAAGTTGGCGTTGTGGTCAGCGCCATTGGGCCGCGGGCGGGGGTGCGGACCGTGCGGGGGTGTGGGTGGAGGCGAAGCCTTCCCCGGGACTACCGTCGTGCGAATGACCAACACCTATGCGAGTTCGGCCGGGCTTGAGGGTAAAGCGGCGATCGTTACCGGGGCGGCTCAGGGGATCGGGCGGGGGATTGTCCAGGCGTTGACTGAGCGGGGGGCTTCCGTCCTGCTGGTGGACCACAACGCGGAGACGCTGGCGCGGACCGTGGAAGGGCTTGACGGGCGGCGGGTGGTTTCGCTGGTTTCGGACATCCGGGCGGTGGGGGAGGCGGAGCGGATCGTCGCGGCTGCGGTTGAGGCGTTCTCGCGGGTTGATGTGCTGGTCAACAATGCTATCGCCACTCGGGCGGCGGGGGCGTTCACCGAGCACAGCGACGAGGACTACGACCTGGTGTTCGAGACCGGGCCGCGGGCCACGTTCCGGCTCATGAAGGCCGCTTTCCCGCACCTTGTCGCGTCCGGGAGCGGGTCGGTCGTCAATCTCGGGTCCAGTGCCGGGACCGAGGGGCAGGCCGGGTGGGCCACCTACGCGGCCGCCAAGGAGGCCATCCGGGGGTTGTCCAAGGTAGCGGCCACCGAGTGGGGGGCGGCCAACGTGCGGGTCAACGTCGTCTGCCCGTTCGCGAACTCGGAAGGGGCGCAGCTCTGGGAGCAGTACGACCCGGAGAGCTTCGGGGCCGCGCTCGCCAAGGTGCCCATGCAGCGGATCGGTGACACGCGGACCGATGTCGGGGCGCTGGTGGCGTTCCTGGCGAGCGACGACGCCACCTACATCACCGGGCAGACCATCATGATCGACGGTGGGTGGGGCATGCACCGCATCTAAGCGGTCGCCCCGTAGAACGCGCTCGGGTCGTTGGCCAGCGAGGCCTTCACGTAGGTGCTCCACTGGTCGGCCAGGACCTCCCACCGGCCGGCCTCCAGACCGTCCAGGCCGGCCCGGACCACGTCCGCCGGGTCGGCCTTCTCGCCCTCGTAGCCGGCCATCATGTCCGTGTCGGCCGCGCCCAGGTGCAGGGCGGTGACCTGGGTTTCCTGCGCGGCCAGCTCCAGGCGGACGCCGTTGGTCAGGGCCCACTGCGCGGCCTTGGCCACGCTGTAGGCGTTGGCGCCGTCGTAGGAGAACCAGGACATCGCCGAGAGCACGTTGAGGATCGCGCCGCCCTGCAGCACCGGTGCGAACGCGCGGATCATCGACAGGGTGCCGAAGAAGTGGGTGTCGAGCTCGGCGTGGATGTCGGCCAGGTCGCCGGTGACCAGGTTGGTGGACGTCGAGATGCCGGCGTTGTTCACCAGCAGGGTGACGTCGGGCGCCGCGGCGGCCGCGGCCGCGACCTGCGAAGGGTCGGTGATGTCCAGCGGCACCGGCAGTACCCCCGGAATATCGATTTTTGTAATGTCACGGGCCGTGGCGTAGACCTTCTTCGCGCCCCGGTCGAGCAGTTGCTGGACGAAGTGGCGGCCGAGGCCGCGGTTCGCGCCCGTGACCAGGGCGACTGAGCCGTTGATCTGCATGCGGGCTACGCTAAAACCTGACGTTGACGTGAGGGGCAAGCATGCGGATCGGCGATGTGGCGCAGGCGACCGGGGTCTCGGTGCGGGCGCTGCGGTATTACGACGAGCAAGGGCTGCTCGCCCCGGTGCGCAGCCTCAGCGGGCAGCGGCAGTATGCGGACGGCGCGGTCGAACGAGTACACCTGATTCAGACGCTCTTCGCGGCCGGACTGTCCAGCCGGTCGATTCTCAGTCTGTTGCCGTGCGTGGACGCCAACGAGAACACGCCGGAGTCCCGGGCCGTCCTGCAGACCGAGCGGGGGCGGATCGACGAGCAGATCGCCCGGCTGCTGGAGGCGCGGGACCGGCTCGACGCGGTGATCGCGGAGACCGAGAGCCCCACGAACGGCTGCACAGTTTTCGCGGGGCCCGCCGCTGGGTAGGGATCTCTCAAGCGCACCGAGGAGGAGATCTGATGAGTGTTGCCGCGGACCCCGCGACCGTCGAGAAGTGCCTGCGTGTCGGGGCCGGGTTCTCCCAGGGGGACCGGAACTGGATCGCCGAGCAGTTCGCGACGCTCGACGCCCGCCTGGCCGCGTTCGGAGCCGACGCCACCGAGCTGGAGGTGTCGGTGAAGGACCGCGAGGCCCCGGGGCAGAAGGTGACCCTGGAGTGCTGGATCGCCGGCCACCCGAAGATCGTCACCACGTCGGGTGAGGAGGAGCTGCGCGCCGCCCTCAACGACGTACGCGACGACATGCGCCGCAAGCTCAACGACTCCAAGACCCGCCAGGAGCCGCGCAACAACCGGCACCTGCGCGAGCGGCCCGAGGCCGAGGACTACAGCGAACTGCAGTGACACGCTTCGCCGCCGGGGTCCACTGTGGTCAGTGGGCCCCGGCGGCGGTGTTTGCGGTCAGGCGGTGACGTCGAGGACCCAGGTGACGCCGAAGCGGTCGGTCAGCATGCCGAAGGCCGGGGCCCAGCCGGACGGGCCGTAGGCCTCGATCACCTCGGCCCCGTCGGCGAGCCGCTTCCAGATCGCGCCGAGCTCCTCGACCGAGTCGCCGCGCACCGACACGAAGAACGGCTGGCCGGTCAGCGTCAGGCCGTGTTCGCGCCAGGTCTTCGGCGGCGGAGCCGTGGCGGACGCGGCCTGGCTGGGCACGTCGTACGCCATGACGCGGAAGCCGTCCGGGGCCGCCACCTGGCCCCAGACGACCTTGCCGGCGTCGGGCAGCTCCTTGGGCATCCCGAAGTCGCCGTAGGTGATGGCGGTGAGCTCGCCGCCGAAGACGGAGCCGTAGAACTCCAGGGCCTCCCGGGCGTTGCCGCGGAAGTTCAGGTGCGTCGTGGTCGTGATCGTCATGGGCCAGGGCTCGCACCAGTAGGTGCCAGGTTGTGTCACCATAAGCGCGTGCCAACCACTTCCTCGCGGCTGCTCGCGCTCCTGTCGCTGCTGCAGACCCGGCGGGACTGGTCCGGCGCGGTGCTCGCCGAGCGGCTGGAGATAAGCCTTCGCACGGTACGGCGAGACGTCGACCGCCTCCGCGAGCTGGGCTACCCGATCGCGGCGGCCAAGGGGCCCGACGGCGGGTATCGGCTCGAAGCCGGCACCGAACTGCCGCCGTTGCTGTTCGACGACGAGCAGGCGGTGGCGCTGACCGTGGCGCTGCAGATCGCGGCCACGACCGCCGGCAGCGCACTGGCCGAGCCGGCCGAACGGGCGCTGCACACGCTCCGCCAGGTCATGCCGGCCCGGCTGCGGCACCGGGTCGACGCGCTCCAAGTGACCGCGGTCGGCCACCCCGTCACGACGCCCGTGGACGGCGACCTGCTGCTCGCCGTCAGCGCGGCCGCGAAGGCGCGGGAGGTGCTGCGGTTCCATTACGGCGGCGACACCGACGGGCCGCCGCGCCGGGCCGAGCCGCACCACGTCGTCACCCGGGACGGCCGCTGGTACGTGGTGGCCTGGGACCTCGACCGCCGCGACTGGCGCACGTTCCGGGTCGACCGGATGGCCCTGCGCACCCCGAACGGTCCCCGGTTCAGCCCGCGTGAGCTGCCCGGCGGCGACGTGTCCGCCTACGTCATCGGGGTGTTCCGCGGCGCCACCGACGCGTCCGGGGAGTGGCCCTGCCGCGGCACCGCCGTCCTCGCCGAGTCCGCGGCCACGATCGCCACCTACACCCGGGAGGGCGTCATCGAGGACCTCGGCGACGGGCGGTGCCGGCTCACCCTCGGCTCGTGGTCCTGGCCGAGTTTGGCCGCCGCGTTCGCCCGCTACGACGCCGACATCGAAGCGGTGGAGCCGGCCGAGCTGGGCGCGGCGTTCGCGCGGCTGGCCGCCCGGTTCTACAAACTCAGCGGCTGAGCGGTCGACTCGCGGACGACCAGGTGGGTGGCCAGCTGGACGTGCATCGAGTCCGGCGCGCCGCCGTGAGCCAGAGTGTGCAGGGTGCGCACGGCGACCCGGCCCATGTCGGCGATCGGCTGGTGGACCGTGGTCAGCGGCGGCGAGGACAGCTTGGCCGGCTCGATGTCGTCGAAGCCCACGACCGACAGGTCCTGCGGCACGCGGCGGCCGAGCCGGCGGGCGGCCTCGAACACGCCCAGCGCGGCACCGTCGCACGCGGCGAAGATCGCCGTCGGCGGGTCGGGGCGGGACAGCAGCTCGAGCGCCATCCGGCAGCCCGCCTCGGCCGTGAAACCGCCGTGCACCACCAGGGCCGGGTCGGCGTCGATGCCGGCCAGTTCCAGCGCATTGCGGTACCCGTGCAGCCGCTCTCGAGAAGCCGCGATGTCGACCGGCAGGCCCGCGAAGCCGATGCGGCGGTGCCCGAGCGCGACGAGGTGCTCGGTGGCCTGCGTCCCGCCGGCGAAGTTGGTGGCCGCCACGCTGGCCAGGCCGGTGCCGAACGCGCCGGTCAGGTCCACCGACACCAGGGACAGGCCGAGCTCGCCGACGGTGCGGACCTGGTCGGCGGTGAGCGCCAGGGACACGACGAGCACGCCCATCCGGCGCCGGGCCGCGGCCCGCTGCAGCCAGCTGTCGCTCAGCGGGTTGCCGGGCTGGCCGGCGCGGTCCAGGACGTCGACGCAGATCTCGATGCCGAGCTCGCGGGCGCCGGTCAGGATGCCGTTGAGCACCTGCAGTGAGTACATGCTCACCATCGAGTCGAAGACAACCTCGACGACGGCCTCGGTCGTCGACTCTCGGGGGCCGGTGGACGGGACGTAGCCGAGGGCGGTGATCGTCTCCTCGACCTTGGCCCGCGTGCGGGGGTCGACGTTGGGCCGCTTGTTCAGCACCTTCGATGCCGTCGCCTTGGAGACACCGGCCGCCTGGGCCACGTCCTCGAGGGTCACGCGCAGCGGCTGGTCGCGCACAGCACCCTCCAACCGAACCCGACTGAAACAGTTTCAGCGCGTTGACAGCACCCTAGGTTACCCATAACGTCCCTATCAACAAGAAACTCCACGAAAAAGTTTCCGAGGAAACCGAGGACGACGGACCGTGACGACTGTGACCGAGCGACTCCCGTATCAGGACGCCACGCTTTCCGTCGCGGAGCGCGTCGAGGATCTCGTCGGCCGCATGACGCTCGCCGAGAAGGTCGGTCAGATGCTGCAGCTCGACGCGCGGCTCGACCTCGCCGAGGCGGTCCTGACGAAGACCACCGGTTCGCTGCTGCACGCCTCCCCGGCCCGGATCCGCGAGGCGATGGCCATGGTGGAGACGACCCGGCTGCGCATCCCGCTGCTGATGGCCGACGACTGCATCCACGGCCACGCGTTCTGGCCCGGCGCCACGGTGTTCCCGACCCAGCTCGGCATGGCCTGCACGTGGGACCCCGACCTCGTGGAGCGGGCGGCCCGGGTGGCCGCGACCGAGATCTCCACCACCGGCATCCACTGGACGTTCTCCCCGGTGCTGTGCATCGCCCGGGACCTGCGCTGGGGCCGGGTCGACGAGACGTTCGGGGAGGACCCGCACCTCATCGGGGAGCTCGGCGCGGCCACGATCCGCGGCTACCAGGGCGGCGGCCTCGCCGACACGACCGCGGTCCTCGCCACCGCCAAGCACTTCGCCGGCTACTCCGAGACCCAGGGCGGCCGCGACGCCAGCGAGGCCGACATCACCCCGCGCAAGCTGCGCTCCTGGTTCCTGCCGCCGTTCCAGCGCGCGGTCGAGGCCGGCTGCGCCGTGTTCATGCTCGGCTACCAGTCGATCGACGGCGTGCCCGTCACCGCCAACCGCTGGCTCCTCGACGGCGTGCTCAAGCAGGAGTGGGGCTTCCCGGGCACGCTGGTCACCGACTGGGACAACGTCGGGCGGATGGTGTGGGAGCAGAAGGTCGCCGCCGACTACGTCGAGGCGGCCACGATCGCCGTCGAGTCGGGCAACGACCTGATCATGACCACCCCCGGATTCTTCGAGGCGGCCCAGAGCGCGGTCGAGCAGGGGCGCCTCGCCGAGGCGAAGATCGATGCCGCGGTACGGCGAATCCTCCGGCTCAAATTCGAGCTGGGCCTGTTCGAGAACCCCCGCGCCGCCGACGCCGAGCGCCAGGCTTTGGTGATCGGCAGCGATCCGCACAAAGCGCTGAACCTGGAAGCGGCCCGCCGCTCCCTGGTCCTGCTGCGCAACGACGGCACGCTGCCCCTGGCGAGCTCGGTGCGGAAGATCGCCCTCGTCGGGCCCAACGCCGACGACCCGCACAACCAGCTCGGCGACTGGGCCGGCGCCTCCGGCCAGGTCGACTGGATGCCGGACGGCCACCCCCGCGAGACGGTGATCACCGTGCTCGACGGCCTCAAGGCCGCGCTCCCGGACGGCTGGGAGGTCGCCTACGCGCAGGGCGCCGAGATCGGCAGCCTGCAGCCCGACCCCGAGGGCCCGTACTTCCCGGACGGTCAGCCCCGCCCGCCGCTGTTCCAGGCCGCCGCGATCGATGCTTCGAAACTGCGCGAAGCGGTCGCCCTGGCCGAGGCCAGCGACGTGGTCGTGGCCGTGCTCGGCGACAACGTGGCCCTGACCGGCGAGGGCAAGTCGACCGCCACCCTGGACCTGCAGGGCGGCCAGTCCGCGCTGCTCGACGCGCTGGTCGCCACCGGCAAGCCGGTCGTCGTCGTGCTGATCCAGGGCAAACCGTCGACGCTGCCCGCCGCCGCCGACCGGGCCGCCGCCGTCATCGCCGCGTTCAACCCCGGCATGCAGGGCGGCCGCGCCGTCGCCGAGCTGCTCCTCGGCACGATCGAGCCGAGCGGCCGCCTGCCGATCTCGTTCGCCCGCCACGCCGGCCAGCTGCCGGTGTACTACAACCAGATCCGCGGCCAGCACGGCAACCGCTACGCCGACCTGACCCAGGAGCCGCTGTTCGCGTTCGGCGAGGGCCTGTCCTACTCGACCGTCGAATACACAAACCTCCAGATACCCGCTCCGGTGGTACAGGCTGACGGCACCATCCGCGCGAACGTCACCATCGCCAACACCGGGGCCCGCCCCTCCATCGAGACCGTCCAGGTCTATGTCAGCGACCTCGTCACCAGCGTCACCTGGGCCGAGCGCGAGCTGAAGACGTTCACCCAGGTCACGGTGGCTCCGGGGGCGTCGGTCACAGTCGAGCTGGAGCTCCCGGCGGCGGCCTGCACCCTGGTGACCGCGGCCGCCGAGCGGGTCGTCGAGCCCGGCCACTTCGAGCTCCTGGTCGGGCGCAGCTCCAAGCCCGCCGACCTGCTCCGCGCGCCGTTCGAAATCCTGGGGTAGCCCTTTCTCATCCAACTCTCATCACGCCGTGTGAAGGTGTGGCGGTGAGTGGTGCGCAGGCCCGGGTCCTGGTCGTCGACGACCAGCCCAACATCGTCGACATGCTCGCCACCGTACTGCGCTTCCACGGGTTCGCGGTGTGCTCGGCCGGCACCGCCGCCGACGCCCTGCGCCTGGCCGCCCACGAACGGCCCGACGTCGTCGTGCTCGATGTCATGCTGCCCGACGGCGACGGCTTCGAGGTCTGCCGCGCGCTGCGGGCGGCCGGCCACGACGTCGGCGTCGTCTTCCTCACCGCCCGCGACGCGCCCGGCGACAAGATCGCCGGGCTCACCTACGGCGGCGACGACTACGTCACCAAGCCGTTCTCGGTCGACGAGCTCGTCGCCCGGGTCCGCGCGGTGCTGCGCCGGATCCGCCCCGGCACCCAGACCGGCCCCGCGCCCGTGCTGCGGTTCAGCGACGTCGAGCTCGACGAGGACGCCCTGCAGGTGCGCCGGGCCGGCCGGCTGGTCGAGCTGTCACCGACGGAGTTCAAGCTGCTGCGGTACTTCATGCAGCACCCCGGCCGCGTCCTGTCCCGGGCCCAGGTCCTCGACGCGGTGTGGAGCTACGACTTCGGCGGCACCTCGAACGTCGTGGACACCTACGTCGGCTACCTGCGCCGCAAGCTGGAGCGGCACGGACCGCCGCTGATCGCCACCCGGCGCGGCTTCGGCTACGTCCTGAGCGAGGACAAGCCGGCGTGAGACGCTCGCTGCTGCTCGGCATGCTCACCGTCACCGCGGTGGTCCTGCTGACGGCCGGCGTCACCGCGGTGCTGGCCCTGCGCGGATACCTCCTGGAACGCACCGACGACCAGATCGCCCTGGCCGCCCGCCTCGCACAGACCCGCATCGAGCAGGCCGGCAACGTGCAGGCCCGGATCACCCCGACCGACTACCTGATCGAGCTGCGCCACCGCGACGGCACCGTCGAACGCTTCGGCAACCTCGCCGACGCCCCCTTGCTGACCGAGGCCCCCGCCGCCCCCGCCGACGGCGGCGTGTCCCCGGCGATGACGCTCGCCGGCGGCGACTACCGGGCCGTGGTCGCCCGCACCACCGACGGCGGGACCGTCCTGGTGGCGCTGCCCCTGGCCCCGCTGCACGACACCGTCCGCCGGCTCGCCCTGGTCGAGGCCGGCACCGGCGTCGCGATGCTGATCCTCCTCGCCGCCGTCGGCCGCCGCCTGGTCGCCCGCGGCCTGCGCCCCCTGGAGGCGGTCACGGCGACGGCGACCGCGATCGCCGCCGGTGACCTCGACCGCCGCGTCCCGCCGGTCGCCGACCGGGCCGTCGCCACCGAGGTCGGCCGGCTCACCCTGGCCGTCAACGGCATGCTGGCCCGCCTCGGGTCGGCGTCGCGGGCCCGGGAGGCGTCCGAGGACCGGCTGCGCCGCTTCGCCGCCGACGCGTCACATGAGCTGCGCACACCACTGACCTCGATCCGCGGATACCTGCACCTGGTCCGCCAGGGCATCGCCGAGCCCGCGGTGCTGGCCCGGGCCGAGGACGAGACCCGGCGGATGGGCGCTCTGATCGACGACCTGCTGTACCTGGCCCGCCTGGACGCCGAGCCCCCGCTCCGCCACGCCCCGTTCGACCTGGTCCCGGTCCTGCGCGACGCCGTCTCCGACCTCCTGGCCACCGAACCCGGCCGCCCCGCGACCCTGGACCTGCCGCCGGAGTGCCTGGTCCGCGGCGACGAGGACGCGGCCCGCCAGATCATGGCCAACCTCCTGGCCAACGTCCGAGCCCACACCCCACCGGGCACTCCCGTCCGCGTGTCCCTGGCCCGCCTTCCCGGAGCCGCCGAGGTCGTGGTCCACGACGAGGGCCCCGGCATGTCAGCGGCGCTGGCCGCGAGGGCGTTCGACCGTTTCACCCGCGGCCCCGCCGCCCCGCCCGGCGCCGGCAGCGGCCTGGGTTTGGCGATCGTCGCCGAGACGCTCCGCGCGGGCGGCGGCGAGGTGGCCCTGCAGTCGACCCCCGGCACCGGCACGACGGTCCGCTTCACCCTCCCCGCCGCCGGTTCTCACCGTTCTCTCATCGATCTCAAGCCGGAGTCCGAACCGCCTCTGGTGGGATCGACGGGCCCTGCTCCGGCCGACGGGAGAAACGTGAACCGCTTGGGACGTTGGTGCGCCACCCACCCGAGAACCGTCCTCAGCACGTGGCTGCTGGTGGTCGCCGCGCTGGTGGCGACGGCCGGTGCGGCCGGCCGCCAGACGGACAACGACGTCACGCTCCCGGGCAGCGACGCGCAGACGGCCCGCGACCTGATCGGCCCCCAGGACGCGAGAGCCGCCGCCCAGCTGGTCCTGCACGCCCCGTTCCGGCTGGACACCGATGAGGCACAACAAGCGATAACCCAAACAACCAAAGCCCTGGCATCGGTACAGCACGTGCAAAGCGCCCCCGCACCCCCAACGCTCAGCGCCGACGGCCGAACGGCCTATCTCACCATCGCGTTGGACATAGCTCCGAGGGACTTGGAACAGTCAACCGCCGACGCCGTGCTGGCAGCCGCAGCCCCGGCCAGGGCCGCCGGCATCGAGACGGTGGCCGGCGGCGCGCTGGCCCCACCCGCCGACCGCGACAACGGCCGACTCCCCGAACTCCTGGGCCTGCTAGCCGCCGCAGTCCTGCTCCTGCTAGCTTTCGGCGGCGCCGTGCCCGCCGCGATGCCGATAGCAACAGCCCTCTTCACGCTGGCCGGCGCCCAGAGCGTCATCGGCTTGGCCGGCCACGCAACAGCAGTCCCAACGGTAGCCACCACGTTGGCCACGATGGTAGGCCTGGGCGTGGGCATCGACTACGCCCTCTTCCTGATAACCCGCTACCGAGAACTCCTACCCACCACCCTCGCCAACTCCCCCTCCCACTCTCACTCCGCTGCGGGTCGAACGGACGCGGCGGGCCGTGCGGATGCTGTGGGCCGAACGGCTGCTGCGGGTCGGACGGACGCTGCGGGTTGGACCGACGCTTCAGGCCGGACGGACGCTGCGGGTTGGACCGATGCCGAACTCCGGACCGGCGCTGCGGGTTGGACGGACGCGGCGGGCCGGCCGGGCGCTGCCGGTCGAGCGGATGCTGCAGGTTGGACGGATGCCGCAGCTCGGACGGACGCTGCGGGGCGGTCGGACGCTGAACCGCGGACGGATGCTGGGGGCCGGACGGACGCTGCGGGCCGGGTGGACGCGGCAGGTCCCACGGACACAGCAGGTCAGACGGACACAGCAGGTCGGACGGACACAGCAGGTCGGACGGACACAGCAGGTCGGACGGACACAGCAGGTCGGACGGACACAGCAGGTCGGACGGATGCAGCGGGTCGGACGGATGCAGCAGCGCGCGCCGAAGCGATCGCGGCCGCCGTAGCCGACTCCGGCCGCGCCGTCATCTTCGCCGGCGGTACGGTCGTCATCGCCCTGGGCGGCCTCACGGTGGCCGGCGTCCCCCTCCTGGCGACGCTCGCCTGGACCACAGCCGCAGCCGTCCTCTTCGCCGTAGCCGGCGCCGTCACCCTCCTACCCGCTCTCCTCGCTCTCGTCGGCCACCGGATCAAGCCGCCCCGTACCCCTGTGGGCGAAGGCTTCTGGGGCCGCCTGGCCGGCACCGTCACCCGCCGTCCGGTCCGCTACGCCCTGGCCACCACCGCCCTCCTCGCCCTCCTCGCCGCTCCCGCCCTGGACCTGCATCTCGGCCAGACCGACGCCGGGCGCAGCCCCGACGGCAGCTCGGCCCGCCGCAGCTTCGACCTCCTCGCGGAGGGCTTCGGCCCCGGCTTCAACGGCCCCCTGACCGCGGTGGTCGCCCTTGACCCGGCGGCCACGGACCCGGCCGACCCGCGCCTGGCGGCGCTGGCCCGCGACCTCGCGGCCGTGCCCGGCGTGCAGAGCGTCACCCCGGCCCGCCTCGCCGCCAACGGCGCCGTGGCGTCGTGGCGGGTCACCCCGGCGACGGCCCCCGGCGACCCGGCGACCGCGGACCTGGTGACCCGCGTCCGCCAGCTGCGGCTGGAAGGCCGGCCGGTGCACGTCGGCGGGCCCGTGGCCACGAAGGCGGACCTCGCCGAGCGCAGCGCCGGCCGGCTGCCGCTCGTCATCGGGGTCGTCGTCGCGCTGTCCGCGGTGTTGCTGCTGCTCGCGTTTCGGGCGCCGGTCGTGGCGCTCAAGGCCGCGGTGATGAACCTGGTGTCCATCGGCGCCGCCTACGGTGCGCTGACCGCGGTCTTCGCGTGGGGCTGGGGTGTGCGGCTGACCGGGCTCGACGGTCCGCTGCCGATCGAAAGCTATGTGCCGACCATGCTCTTCGCTCTTCTCTTCGGGCTGTCGATGGACTATGAAGTGTTTCTCTTGACCGCGGTACGAGCAGAGTATCTGCGCACCGGTGTCAACCAGGTGTCAGTTCGAGCCGGTCTGGCCCGGACCGGAAGGGTCATCACGTCCGCGGCCGGGATCATGGTCGTGGTGTTCGCGAGCTTCACGCTCAACGTCGACCCGGTGGTGAAGATGTTCGGGCTCGGCATGGCGGTGGCGATCGCGGTCGACGCCACCGTGGTCCGGGGGTTGCTGGTCCCGGCCACGATGGCGCTGCTCGGCCCGCTCAACTGGTGGTCGCCGTGGAAGACGGCGCCGCCGCCTCCGGCCGCGGCAGCAGCTGCCGCACGGCGGCCGCTTCCACCCGCGGCCGGGGCAACTTCGCCGCCGCCCCTTTGAAGCCGCTGCCGTGGCCACTGTTTCGCCGCCGCCGCTTGAAGCCGCGGCCGGGGCTTCTGCTTCGCCGCCGCAAGTAGGAGCGGCCGGAGCTCCGCAGACGCCGCAGGTAGGCGCGGCCGGCGCTCCGCCGAGGCCGCCGCAAGTAGGCGCGACCGGAGCTCCGCCGAGGCCGCCGCAAGTAGGCGCGGCCGGGGCTACTTCTTCGCCGCCGCCGCTTCCAGGCGCGGCAGCAACTGCTGAGCCGCCCGCCGCGCGACCGAAAGATTCGCCGAGTCGCTGGATTCCGAGGAGACGTAGACGTCGACGTCGTAGCCGTTCTGCCAGACGTAGAGGTGACCGGCGAGGGAGTACGCGGTGGTGCCGACGCCCACGACCGGGACCGCCTGCTTGTTGCGCACGTCGAAGTTCTCCCGCGTCTCCAGGTTCACGGTGATGGTGACCTGGCCCTGCGAGAGCTGCCACTGGCAGTACCGGGTCGTCGTGCTCGACCCGCCGTCGTCGGACATGAGCGTGACCTGCTCGCCGGTCAGCGAGTTGATCTCGGCCTTGGACATGATCTTGCAGATGTCGGGAACGCTGGCGGCCGCGGCCTTGGCGCTCGAGGACGGCTTCGGCGAGCCGCTGCCCTTCGCGGTGACCGGCGGGGCGGAGGACGTGGCGGTGGACGCGGACGGTGCGGCCGACGCGGGGGGCTGGCTCGCGGTGGTGGCCTTGCCGTCGTTGCAGGCCGCCAGCGAGAGCGCCCCGAGGGCGGCCGCGGCCAGGACGAGAATGCGACGTGACATCGGAACGCTCCTTGGGAAATGTCATTGCGGTGGTGCAACCAAGGTGCGTGATCAGCCGTCGCCGGTGCGCACGCCCGGTGCGACCTGGCACATTTCCGGGAGCGACCGGCCCCGAAGCACCCCGGCACCGCAAAACCGGCACCGCAGACCTGGCGCCCAAAAACAAGGCACCGCAAACCAGGCACCGCAAGAGCACGGCACCGCAAGAGCAAGGCACCACAAGAGCAAGGCACCACAAGAGCAAGGCACCGCAAGAGCAAGGCGCCGCGAGACTCCAAGACCCGGCGCCCAAAGCGGCCATACAAACAGCGCTTCAGTCCCACCGAGTGGCGTTGGCCTCGTTGAGCACACCCGGACGGTCCAGTACCACACAGAACACCAGCCCGGCCGGGTCGCGCATCACCTGCCAGTTGGCAGCCCGCTCGAGCCGGGTCGCGCCCAGCTTCTCCAGCCGGGCAACCTCAGCCTCGACGTCGTCGGTGTGGAAGTCCAGGTGCACGCGGGCGGGCCCGTCGCCGAGCCGCTGCGCGAGCACGATCATGTCGTGCGTGGGCAGCTTCGCCCCGCTGAACTCGGGGTGCTTGCCGATGACGTCGAGCGAAGCGCCGATCGCCCCGGACCAGAACGCCACGGTGGCGTCGTGGTCCGGGTGCGGCACGTCGATGGAGATCGCGTACAACCTGCTGAAGTGAGCCACGCCCAGCAGTATGCAGCGTGTGCGGGGTCGAGGCCGCGGTGTGCATAGGTCGTGGTTTTACCCACCGCCGGGTTGTGCCTTTCGATGTGGATCTCGCACGATCGTGAGATGACTCCCGCGGACCCCGCCCTCCCGGCCGAACAGGTCATCGACGTCCTCGACGTCATCGACCCCATCGACGAAGACGACTACGGCGACGCGGGCGCGGACTTCGGGATGATCGACCTGAACATCGACGACGACCTGGCCGCGGACCCGAGCCCGGAGCTGGAGCGCGACATCTCCCTATAGTCAGGGCCATGTCAACGTTCATGGCGCTGGCCGCGGTCGACCTCCCGGCCGCCGCCGACCCGGCGGCCTATCTGGAGACTCTGCCCCGCCCCGAGCCCGTGGCGGTCTGGATCACCAAGGCGGACGAGTACACCCGCCTGTCGTTCTACGCCGAGGGCGGCAACGCCTGGCTGGCCGAGTCGATCGCCCGTTCGCAGGGCTGGACCAGGGCACTGATCGCGCTGGACCACGACGAGTACGGCGCCGAGCACCTCGTCCTGTCCAATGGGGACGGTCACCCGGCCCGCGTGCAGCATGTCTACCTGCACTGGGATGCCACCCCGGGCGCCGACTTCGAGCGGGTCACGCTGTCCGAGCTCGCGCCGGCGCCGGGCCTGGCCCCGGCCGCCGACGGCACGTTGAACGACGCGCGGGTGTGGTCGGCGGTGGCCGCGCTGTACAACGCCGACCCGTCCGCCGTGGCGCGGGCCGGCCGCTACGCGGAGGAGGCGCACACGCACCTGGGCACCGTCTTCACGCCGTTCGAACCGTGGTGGGATGCCGTCGGCGCCGTGTACCCGCCGGAGTCCGGCGGCGACCTGACCGTCGTTTAAGCAGTGGCGTGATCGACTGGTCGCCGTTCACGATGTGCGGGTGCAGACACGCGAGATCCGGGCGGTGTACACCGAGGACACCATCACGGTGTATCAGGCCTACAGCGCCGCGATCGCGACGGCCGCGGTGTCGGCCGGCCGCTTCGTGGCTCCCTTCAAGCGCGACCGCATGACGTGGATCAAACCGTCGTTCCTCTGGATGATGTACCGCAGCGGCTGGGCGACGAAGGACGGCCAGGAACACGTCCTGGCCGTCGAGCTTCGGCGTGCGGGCTTCGACTGGGCGAGATCGAGGGCCTGCCTGAGTCACTACGACCAACGGGTGCACGCGAGCGCGGCCGCGTGGCAGCAGGAGCTGCGCACCAGCCCCGTGCGCGTCCAGTGGGACCCGGAGCGCGACCTGTATCTGCGCCCGCAGGCCGACTGCCGCTCGCTGCAGCTGGGTCTGAGCGGCGAGGCGGTGCACCGCTACGTGGACGAGTGGACGGTCTCCATCACCGACGTGACCGCCCAGGCCCACGAAGTCCACGCCCTGGTCCGCGCCGGCGACCTGGAGGCGGCCAAGGCCCTGCTGCCACGGGAACGCCCCTACGCGCTCTAGCCGGCCGGCGACCCGGGCCGAGCCGTCCCTTCGACCGCGTCCGCCGCCGCCATCCCCAGCAACGGCGCCATGGTCGGGCAGTGCAGCGAGGCGCAGTCCCGTCCGTGCCGGTCGTACTCCGCCCGCGCGATCGGCACCACCGTGACCGCCAACGGCCGCACCGGCCCCGTGGCCCAATACCGCTTGGTCCCCACCGCTCGCCGCAGAACCCGGCGCAGGCTGGTCGTGAACTGGGTGAACTCGTGCCGCACGCCCCCGTGCCGAGCCACCGGCCAGTCGAGGCGCACCGCATATCCGTCGGGCAAGATCGAAGTCATCGCCATCACCCCTCACTCGTTGAGGCAACGACCGAACCTCCCCCCACGATACTCGAACACCAGTTCGAAAACATGCATCGTACGGACCCGTATCAACCTTGACCCCGAAGCTGCGACGTGCATCAAACCGTGCGACCGTGACGACGTGACCATGGAAAGCGGTGATATGTCCGAAAAGTCGCGGTGCGGAGCGCCCGACTTTTCGTGGAACACACGTCGAGACCGGACCGGCCGCGCCGACCACCAGGCACGAGCGAGACGAGAAGGGACAGTGACATGGGTGACCCCGTCGTGCACTTCGAGATCAGTGGCAAGGAGCCGGCCCGGCTGCGGGACTACTACGGGGAGCTGTTCGACTGGCGGTTCAACCCGCCCGCGGACGCGGCCACCGAGCGGGTCTCGGCCATCGGAAATTACCACTTCGTGCAGGAGGAGTCGGCCGGGCTCAACGGTGGGGTCTGTGGCGGGGACGGGTATCCGAGCCGGGTCACCTTCTACGTGAACGTGGCCGATGTCGAGGTGGCTCTGGCCAAGGCCGAGTCCCTCGGTGGCACGCGGATCATGGGGCCGGAGCCGCGGACCGGGAGTTTCACCGTCGGGCACTTTCAGGACCCTGAAGGCAACGTGGTCGGGGTGGCCGGGCCTACGGCGTAGCGGAGGCGGCGGACCAGGTCGGGGGAGACCGGGTCGGTCCAGCGGGCGCCGGGGCGCACGGCGCTGCCCGAGTGGAACGCCCGGACGCCGGCGGCTGTGAGCGGCCGCAGGTGTGACTCCCGTAGACCGCCGCCGACCAGCATCAGGTGGGCGTGTGCGGGCGCCTCGGCCAGCAAGGTGGGCAGGCCGTCGGTCATCCCGGTCGCGGCGCCCGCGGTCAGGACCGACGTCAGGCCCGGCAGGCCGGCCAGGTGCTGCCAGGCGGCCGCGCGGTCGGCGGCGTGGTCGATCGCGCGGTGGAACGTCCACGGCGCGCCGTCCAAGGCGTCCAGGACCGCGGGATCGACCGCGCCGGTCGCAGTCAAGAAGCCCAGGACGAACTCGGTCGCCCCGGCCGCTCGGAGCGTTCGGAGCCGGCGGAGCACAGCCGGTACCCCCGCAGCAAAATCCGCAGTGGTGCGCAACATCACTCGGACCGGGATCGACACCGCGGCCAGCACCGACTCGACGACCGCCGGCGCCGGGCTCAGGCCGCCGGCGGACATGTCGCTGACCAGCTCCACGCGGTCCGCGCCGCCGTCCTGAGCGGCCCGGGCATCCACGGCGTCCAACGCGATGATCTCCAACAGCACCAGACCATGATCGCCGGAAAGCCGGCGCGGCGAGATGTGGTGACAAGGCTTCGCGAGGATGTCACTCGGCGGTTCCCGAGGCCGGGCTAGCGTGCGGATATGGTCCGCCGTCAGTCCGCGCCGGCGATCGCGCTGGTGGTCATCGCCTTCACCACCCTGGTGCTGCAGCTTGTCGTGCTGCCGCTCGTGCTGCTCCCGCTGGACGTGCGCTGGGGCTGGCTGCTCGTCCCGATCGCGGTCACGACCGTGCCGCTGTGGTCGCTCATCCACGAAGGCATCCACGGCATCCTGCTGCGCGACCGGGGCTGGAACGACCGGCTCGCCCGCGCCCTGGCGGTCGGCTACGGCGGCCCGTTCACGCTGCTGAAGGCCGGACACCTGCTCCATCATCGCTACAGCCGGACGCAGCGCGAGCGGACCGAGATCTACGATCCCGCGCGCTCCTCCTGGCTCGCCGCCGCAAGAACCTACTACCCAAGACTTTTCGGCGGCTTGTACTGTCTGGAGCTCCTCTCGACCCTGCTGGTGCTCCTGCCCCGGCGCGGGTGGGCACTGCTGGTGCGCCGCACGGACTCGCTGGACTCGGTGACGGGGCTGCTGTTCGAGCGGGTCGCGCGCCGGGACAACCTGCGCCGGTTCCGCGTCGAGGCGATCGCGGTCCTGGTGACCTACACCGGCAGCTCGATCGCCTATGGCGGGCACGTCTGGATGCTGTGGAGCGCGGTCGGGGCGCGGGCGCTCATCGTGTCGCTGGCCGACAACGCGTACCACTATCGCACCCGCCTCGAACGCCCGCTCGACGCGATGAACCTGGCCCTGCCGCGGGTGCTGGAGCTGTTCGTCCTCGCGTTCAATCTGCACAACGTCCACCACCGGCATCCGGGGCTGCGCTGGCACGAGCTGCGCGCCGCGTACGTCGCCGACCGCGACGAGATCCACCTCGGCTGGTTCACCGCCGTCGCCCGCCAGTTCCGCGGACCGGTTCCGCTCACCGCGCAGGAGGTCCGGGCCGATACTGTGCCGCAATGGACAGCGGAGATGTCAGGCGCGCCCTCGACGAGTCCCTGACCCTGCTCACGCCGGTCGCCGAGGAGCGCTGGGCCGCGAAGGCGGGCGGGCTCGACTGGACGTGTCTGGAGACGGCGGCGCACATCGCCCACGACCTGATGGCCTACGCGACTCAGCTCGCCGCCCGCGCCGAGGATCGCTACCTGCCGCTGGACCTCGCGGTGGACCCCGGCACCGACGCCCGGACGGTCCTCACCATCGTGCGGTCCTGCGCCCGGCTGCTGTGCCTGGAGCTGGACGCGGCCGGCCCCGACGCGACCGCGTGGCACTGGGGACCCACGGACCGGACCGGGTTCGCGGCGCTGGGGGTCAACGAGATCCTCGTGCACACGTGGGACATCGCGCGGGGGCTGCGGCTGCCATGGGTACCACCGCAAGATCTGTCAGCGAAGGTCCTCGAACGCCTCTTTCCGCACGTCGAAGGGGCCGACGACCTGCTGTGGGCCACGGGCCGGATCGCGCTGCCGGGCCGCCCGCGGCGGGAGCACTGGACCGTCAAAGCCGCCCAGAAGTATTGACACATATCTGTCAGTAAGGTTTCCTATCCGCAACCTTCGGCGCCTCTTCGCCCAGTCTGGCTCGATTGGGCTGCGCGGCGATCGATCCAGACCAGGCGCCGCGCCCGCCGTTGGGAGACCCCGTCGTCTTCCGAGGAGCCCGCCCGTGACCAGGTACCGCCTGCCCTTGATCGCCCTCGCGGCCGTCATCATCTCGTTCACCGCCACAACCGCCTACGCCCTCGCCGGCAGCCGGACCGCCCTCGCCGCCGGTCCGACCGCGAGCCAGCTGCTGGCCCGCACCTCGACCTGCAACCAGGTCTCCAACGGCAAGTACGCCACCGACGACGGCGGCGCGGCCACGGTCGCGATCTGCAAGAGCGGCTCCGCGTATTTCTGGACCGCCGACATGGACATCGACTGCGACGGCATCGGCACCACGCACTGCAACGCGAGCACCGACCCGTGGTACCAGGCCCAGACCAGCTTCAGCACGTCGACGGGCTCGTACTTCACCTCGGAGGCCACCCGCTACTACGTGGTGCCGCTGCCGAGCTCCCGGTTCGACTACGGCGCGAACGGCATCCGCCCCGGCGCCGTGGCCGCGGTCGTGTACAACAACCAGGTCGCCTACGCCGTCTTCGCCGACGAGGGCCCGGACAACATCATCGGCGAGGGCTCCTACGCCCTGGCCACCGCGCTCGGCATCGACCCCGACCCGGCCACCGGGGGCACCGCCGGCCCGGTCACCTTCATCGTCTTCCCGTCCACGGTCCCGAGCCCGGTCGAGAACAACACGGCGATCGACAACTCCGGCTCGGCCGCCGCCAACAGCTGGCTCGGCACCACCCCGACCGGCGGCCCGACGACACCGACCACCGGCCCGACCGGCACCGCCAACCAGATCGTCGGCTACGGCGGCAAGTGCGTCGACGTCGCGGGTGCGAGCCCGGCCAACGGTACCGCGGTGCAGCTCTACGACTGCAACGGCACGACGGCCCAGAAGTGGACCCGCGCCGCCGACGGCACCCTGCGCGCCCTGGGCGAGTGCATGGACGTCACGGCCGCGAGCACCGCGAACGGCGCCAAGGTCCAGCTCTACGACTGCAACGGCACCAACGCCCAAAAGTGGACCCGCACCGGCCAGACCCTGGTAAACGCCGGCTCCGGCAAGTGCCTGGACGCCACCGGCCCCAGCTCCGCCAACGGCACCCGCCTGCAGATCTGGACCTGCGGCGGCGGCGCCAACCAGAACTGGACCCTGTAGCCCTCGCGGCCTGACCCTCCGGCCGGCCCACTCGCGTCCACGAGCGTCAACTCGTGGACGCGGGTGGGCTCGCATCATCAGAGCCCACCCGAACGACGAGGTCCGACTCCCGGGTCTGGAGGGCTTGATAGGCGGGGTGAAGGTGCTTCCATCGTGTCCGGGCGTCGCCGCGTTCGTGCCCCGCGAGGTGTGTGCCGAGGTCTTCGAGATGGATCTGTACGCCGGCGCCGTAGGCGGGAAGCAAGCTGATCGGCATACCGCGCTCTTCGATGATCACGACGGTGCCCTCGCCGTCGGGGGTCAGCCAGGCTTCGATGACGTGTTCTTCGGCTTGGTCGGCATCGCTGGTTGTCACGGCCAGGTGGTGTGGGGGGTCGCAGACGTCGATGCGGCCGGTTCCCTGCCATTCGCTGGCGAAGAACCGGGCCTTGAACGTGCCGCCCAGGCGCAGGTCGCCGTCGAATTCGCCGAGCCAACGTCCCAGCCGGCCGGGGTCGGTGAGGGCCGACCACAGGTCGTCGATGGTGCTGTCGAAGCGGTCCTGTACCCGTACGACGCCTCGGCCGTTCACGGCGCCCAGGGTGCCCAGGATGCGGGTCTGCGCGTTCACGTGGTGCTCCTTCGCTCGCGTTTGCCCCGGGCCACCTCTGTGTGCAGGGCATGCATTCGTTGCTGCCACAGGGCTCGGTAGCGGCTCAACCAGTCGTCGATCTCGGTGAAGGGCTCGAGGCGGAGGCTGTAGATGCGCCGTTGCGCCTCTTGCCGTACCTCCACGAGGCCGGCCTCGCGGAGCACGCGTAAGTGCCGCGACACGCCCGGCCGGGCAATCGGCAGCAGCCCGGCCAGCTCACCCGCGGTGGCCGGGCCTCTGGTCAAGGCGTCCAACATCGACCGTCTGTTGCTGTCGGCCAAGGCTTGCAGCGCTAATTCCACGAGATTCTATGTACCGGATGAGTTACGTAACTGTCAAGGTACATACGTGCCTCGACGGCGAAACGGCGATGGGCAGCCAAGGCCCATCGCCGTTCTCGGTGTTACGACCAGTTCGCCGTTGACCAGTCGTCGCTCGACCAGTAGTGCCCCGACCAGTAGTGCCCGGACCAGTAATGGCCGGACCAGTAATGGCCGTCCCAGTCCGGGTCGGTCCACGTCGTCGCGCCGTTCCACGGTTTGCCGGTCCAGGTCGCGGCGGCCCACGTCTTCGAGGCCCACGACTTGCCGGACCAGCTGTCGCCGGCCACGCGGTAGCCCATCCACGTGCCGCCCGACCAGGCTGTCCCGGCGGCGCTGCGGGGCGCCCACGCGGCCGGGCTGACCGGGCCCCAGACGGAGTTGTCGCCGCTCAGTGCCACGTTGTCGCGGACCACGCGGCTCGCGCCGCGGGCGTCGTCGAGCTTGCCGGTGCCGGAGGATTTGTTCCAGCCGATCGACCACAGGCTCTGCGACGCGAGGGCGCCGTTCAGGTTGAGCTCGCGGACGTTGCGGGCCATCGCCAGGCCGGACACGAAGCTGGCCGACTGGGTCAGGACGGTCTTCACCTGGTCCGGGGTCAGCGTCGGGCGGGCCTGCAGCAGCAGCGCGATCGTCGCCGACGTGACGGCGGCCGCCTGGGAGCTGCCGCTGCCGCGCAGGAGGGTGGTGCCGACCTTCGCCGACGGGTACGACAGGTCCACATTGGACCCCGGGTCGGCCAGGGACACGATGGACTCGCCGGGGGCCAGCAGGTCGATGCCGCGGTTGCCGCCGCCGATCGTGGCGAACGAGGCGAAGTCGTCGTCGGTGACGCTCGCCGTGCCCTTCGTCGTGCCGCCGGCCACCGCGATGACGGCCGGGTCGCTGGCCGGGTCGCTCACCACGATGTCGCCGTTGCCCTCGTTGCCGGCCGCGGCCACGACGACGACGCCTTTCATCCAGGCCTGCTCGACCGCGTACTGCACGGGGTCGGTCCACGAGTTCGGGGTGCCGCCGGTGCCGTACGACAGGTTGATGATCCGGATCGGGTTGGCCGGGTCGTCGTTGCGGTGGGCCACGGCCCAGTCGATGGCGGCGATCATCTGCGACACGTCGACGGCGCCGTTGGACGTGCCGACCTTGATCGAGGTGAGCTTCGCCTTCGGGGCCAGGCCGACGGTGCCGGTGCTGGGGTCGTTGCCGACGATGATGCCGGCCATGTGCGTCCCGTGGCCGTACGTGTCCAGGTACCGAAGGTCGGCGTCCTGCGACTCGAACGACAGGTCGGGGCCGTTCACGATTTGCGCGGCCGGCAGCCCGGCGACCGGTGCCACACCGGTGTCGATGAGCGCGACGCCGACACCGGCCCCGGTCAGCCCGGCGGCCGCGCCCGTGGACGCGTTGACGGCGGCCCGGACCGCGGCGAGCGTCGTGCCGCCGCCGGTGCCGCCGCTGCCGAGCCAGGCCCCGGAGGCCCAGCCCCCGTTCGTGAGGTGGTGCGTGGGTCCAGCGGCCGCGCCGAGGCCGGTCACCGCAACAGCCGTGGCCGCGAGCGCAGCCAAGACCCGGCGTCCTGCCGCCGCCCGCCGCCGCAAAGCAGATCTAGGCATGGGTACTCCGTTCCCGCCGCA
This sequence comes from Dactylosporangium sp. NPDC051541, assembly GCF_044454505.1. NCBI lineage: Bacteria > Bacillati > Actinomycetota > Actinomycetes > Micromonosporales > Micromonosporaceae > Dactylosporangium > Dactylosporangium sp. NPDC051541. The sequence continues at coordinate 452,753 of NZ_JBITDU010000008.1, read as the reverse complement.
CGACTCCGAGCAGCGCGAGATCCACAATGACTCAGCGGAGCTCCGAAGTCGCGGCCTGGCAACGGTTTTCGGCCACCCGGCCACGCGATCCGACCGACCACCCGACGCGATGTCAGCCGGGATCCCTTACACCGCAACCGCATCGCACCCGCCCCGGACCCGCCGGGCACTGCGATCGTGGGCCGGACCCGCCCCTCCACGGGCCCGGACCACCCCTCACCCCTCCGGACCGTCGAGCCGGACCCGGATGTCCTCCAGCCGCGCGACGACCTCCGGCGCGACCACCCGCAGCCGCTCGCGCGCCAACGCCATCCGCTGTTCGATGTCCCGCACACCGGCTACTGACGGACATGTTCGACGGTGACGTTCTCGACGGTGACTTCGAAACGCACCTCACGCTCCGCCCGGATCCGGCTGCGGGTCCTGACCGGCACCGCCGACCTCGCCGCACCCGCCGTACGGGCCTGGGCCGTGACCCCGCACGAGGCGATGGCCGGCCCGGTCGCCGGCTGGCTGGACCGCCTCGCCGCCGCGCTGGACCGCTCAGAGCTCGAGGCCGTGGCGGAGTAGGTCGTAGGCGCGGCGGGCGGCGGCGACGGCGGCCGGGTGGTGCTCGTCGGCGGTCGTGCCGGTGGTCAGCGCGGTGCGGTTCTCGTCGGCGAGGGCGCGGTGGACGGCGAAGATCTGATAGGCGGCCAGGCGGGCCGTGGTCGGGTCCGTGCGGCCTTCGAGAGCCGTCGTCAGAGAAGCTTCGGCGCGGCTCTGGTACAGCAGCAGCCGCGACTGCAGCCCCGGCGCCGACAGCACCATCGCCACGAACGCCAGGGTCTGCGGGCGGTCGTCGAGCCCGGTCACCGGGTCCCGGGCGGCGAGCCCGGCCAGGAAGTGCGCTTCGAGCGCGGCCAGGGCGCCGGTGGGGCGGGCGGCCGCGACGACCCCGGCGAGCTCGTCCTGGTGGTCGCTGAACGAGCCGATGACCAGGTCTTCCTTGCTTGGGAAGTACTTGAACAGCGTCCGCTTGGAGACCTCGGCGGCGGCGGCGATCTCGTTGACGCTCACCGCCTCGAACCCGGAGGCCAGGAACAGGCGGGTGGCGGCGTCCTGGATCGCCCGCTGGATGCGCAGCCGCTGCCGTTCGCGCAGGCCGGTGTCACTCACAACACAGCACTGTATACCGGGTTGAAAAGTAAACCCGGTATACCTAAGCTCACGGGCATGCCCGACTACAGCAAGGCGGAGATTCGGTCGGCCGACGGGACCGCGATCGGCTACCGGCAGTACGGCGAGCACGGCCCCGGCCTGCTCCTGGTCCACGGCGGCATGAAGGCGGCCCAGCACTTCTCGACCCTCGCCGCCGACCTGGCCGACACGTTCCGTGTCTACGTCCCCGACCGCCGCGGCCGCGGCCGCAGCGGCCCGCACGGCCCGCACTACGGTGTCCAGCGCGAGGTCGAGGACCTGCGGGCCCTCCTGGCCGCCACCGGCACCGAGCACGTGTTCGGCCACAGCTCCGGCGCCCTCGTCACCCTGCGGACCGCGCTGCAAACCCCGCGGCTGCGGCACATCGCCCTCTACGAGCCGCCGCTCATGGTCGAAGCCGGCGCCATCCCGACCGCCTGGCTGCCCCGCTACGAGCGGGAACTCGACACCGGCCACCCCGCCGCCGCACTGATCACCGCGCTGAAGGGCACCGGCCTCGAACCCACCTTCAGCCGCGTCCCACGCTTCGCACTCACCCCGGTCATCGCCCTCGGCCTGCGCGTCCAGCGCCCCACCCCCGACGAGGCGACGATCGCCGACCTCATCCCGACGCAACGCTACGACATGCGCCTGGTGCGGGAGCTGTCCGGAACACTGCCAGACTATTCGGGGGTACCGGCACAGGCCCTGCTCCTCGGCGGCACCCGCAGCCCGGCCTATCTGCGAGCAGCGCTGGACGCCCTCGAGGAGGTCCTCCCGCACGCCCAGCGCCACACGTTCGCCGCCCTCACCCACGAAGCCCCGGAAAACGACGGCCGCCCCCACACGATCGCCGCCGCACTCAGGCAGTTCTTCGCATGAGTGATCAGGTGGCGCTGACACGTGGACTCGGCGTGCTCGCCGGCGACGGCACCAGCGCGGGCCCTTCGGCGTCACGGGAGCAGCCGAGCGCGGCGGACAGCCTCTCCGCGTCGAGCCCGCGGAATCTGTCGCGGGACAGTTCGACGCGGGCGTCAGCGCCGGCCACGAAGTACGTCGCGTGGGCCTTGCAGTCCCAGACCACGCTGGCGCCGTCGGCGGTGCCGAGAAAGAGCAGCGGCCGCAGATACTGACACTGCGCCGACGCCGGCTGGGGTGCCCCGCACGGCATGAGGATCGTCATGCCATGGTGGACGTACGAGGCGGGAACTTTGGCCGGATCGCTCCAGATTACCGTCGCGTAGGGCGGCGTCGCACCGATGACGAAGGTGGCCGGGCTGCGGGAGCCGTTGGCCAGCTTCTCGCCGATGCCGAACATCCAGAGGTTGGTCAGGACGGCGAGCAGCCCGGCGATACCCAACGCCAGGGCGCCGCGCTGGACGCCGGCCGCGACCACCGGCCGTCTGATCGGCCCACCGACCGTGTGGTGGTCGACATTCACCTTCAGTTTCCCCACCGCGGCCGACCCGCCGATCCAGGCGACACCGACCAGGATCGCGGCGAAGCCGGCGAGGCTGAGCTCCACGCCGGACAGCGTCCAGAGCAGCAGGTAGCCGACGACCAGCGGCGTGGCTATCGCGATGGGGAGTGCCGCCCGCGCGGTCGGCTTCCATCGCTCGGCCAGCCAGTACACCGCCGGGCCGGCCAGGGCGAACAGGCCTCCGACGAGCAGGATCCAGGCGGCGCCGACCGTGAGGCGTCCGAGCAGCTCGGTGCCGCTGATGCCCACCTGCCCCGGCGACAGGCCGAACGCACCCCAGAAGCCCAGGTGGGCGCTGTATGCGAGCCCGTACGCGGTGCCCACGACGGCCGTCGTGCCGCCGAGCAGCTCCTTGAGTGGCGCGGCCGGCCGGGGACTCGGGCCAGAACTGGACATGCGCATTTCGTACCGGCATCGACGCGGCGGCGCAATGCGGGCCCCGGCATGCGGGAGGTATCAGAACGTGAAGGCCGGGCCGTCGCCGCCGTCGATCGCCGCGCGGACTTCGGTGGTCAGGGTGGTCATGGCGTCGATGGTGGCGTCGATCGCGGCCGGGTCGGTGCCGACCGCGCCGAGGATCGTGCCGAGGCGGGCGGCGAAGGCGGTGGGGGCGGCCGGGAGCTGGGCGGTCGCGGCGATCATGGCTTTCTCGTTGAGGAGCCAGCGGCCGGCGGCGGCGTGCAGGGCGTGGCAGAGGACGCCGGCCGCGCGGAACAGGCAGCCGGCGGCGTACACGGGGTCGTTGCCTTTCGCGCCGTACCGTGCGATCCGGGTGGCGAAGTCAGCCTCCCACAGCCCGTTGACCAGCGCGGTTCGCAGCTTCGGCGGGTAGTGGTCGATCTCGGCCCGCAGCTCGGTCAGTTCGCCGCTCGGGTCGGACAGGAGGCGGGCCAGGGCGACCTCGCCCGCGTAGGTATGGGAGTAGAAGCCGAGGGGGTGGCCGGGCTGGAAGGCGATCTCGTAGCGTCCTTCGCGGCACTCGGCCCAGACGTGTTCGACCCGGTCGAGGTCGCGGTAGATCCAGTCGACGCGGTGGCCGGCGACGGTGAGCCAGCCGCCGCCGTCGACCCAGGGGCCCCAGCCGCCCGGGTCGGTGATCTCGGCCGGCTCGTCGGCGAGCTCGGCGGCCAGCGTGCGCAGGGCGGCCACGTCGAGCGGGCCGCGGTAGTAGAGGCCGAGGTCGTAGTCGGAGTCGGGGCGGTGGGTGCCGCGGGCCCGGCTGCCGCCGAGCGTGACCCCTCGCACGCCCCCGACGTCGGCGAGCCGGTCGGCCAATGGTGCGAGGTACTCCGTCATGCTGAGCATTGTGGACAACTCGCGCCCCTTCACGCTCGCCGCACTGCCGTCCGTCGCCGCCGACGTGGCCGACAAGCTCACCGATGCCGGGTTCACCGAGACACCGCACCTGCGCCAGGCCCTCGCGCTGGCCGAGGAGGCCGGTGAGTTCGTCGGTGCGGTGCGCCGGCACTTCGGGTTTGCCCGCCGCACCGGGCCCTTCTCCGACGTCGAGGCCGAGCTGGCCGACGTGGTCCTGACCGCGTTCGTGACCGCGCACACCCTCGGCATCGATCTTGAGAAGGCCCTGGCGGCGAAGCTCGACGTGATCTATACCCGAGGCTGGCGGGAGGAAGGGGCATGAGCGGTACGGAGCGTAGCGGAGTGGCCGCGAATCATGAGCTCAGGGTGGAGCTCAGGGCGGCGCCGGAGCTTGCGGAGGCGTCGGCATGAACTGGCTGGAGATCGTGGGGTGGGCGGGGTCGGCCCTGCTGGTGTGGTCCCTGCTGCAGCGCCGGCTGCTGCGGCTGCGGATCTGGAACCTCGTCGGCTCGGTGATTTTAGTCGCCTACAACGCCCTGGCCGAGGTCTGGCCGATGGCGGCGCTCAACTTCACCCTGGCCATCATCAACATCTGGCAGCTGTACTCCCTGCTGCGCACCCGCCACGACGAGCGCACCTACCAGGTGGTCGAGGTCGCGACGGACGACAACTTCCTCGCCCACGTGCTGCGGGTGCACTGGAGTGACATCGCCAAGTTCAACCCCGACTTCCGCTTCGACGACGAGCATCGCCTCGCCTTCCTGACGCTCAACGGCGACGAGGTGGTCGGCGTGCTCATGCTCCGCCCCGACCCGGGCGACCCCGAGGTCGCGCTGCTCGAGCTCGACTACGTGACGCAGCGGTACCGGGACCTGTCGCCGGGGGAGTTCGTGTTCCGCCGCAGCGGCCAGCTCACCGCCCACGGCTTCCGGCGGGTCCTCACCCCGCCCGGCATGGTCGCGCCCTACTACTCCCGCCTGGGCTTCGTCCCGACCGAGGATCGCTACGCCCTGGACCTCACGGCGCACTAGCGCCGCGGGTCCCTTTTGTCCGCGTGTCACGCAAAGGAGATCTTGGCTCGCTGTCCGCGGCAGGCGGTGATGGCCTACGATGTGTGGTCATGGCAGACGGTTCCGGCGAAGACTGGTCCGGTCGGATCGACACGACCACCGCACACCCCGCCCGCCGCTACAACTACTGGCTGGGCGGCAAGGACAACTTCGCCGCCGACCGCGAGTCCGGTGAGGCGATCGCCCGCGTCTACCCGGCGATCCGCACCACGGCCCTGGAAAACCGCTACTTTCTGCAACGGGCGGTCCGGTATCTGGCCGGCGAGGCGGGCATCCGCCAGTTCCTGGACATCGGCACCGGCATCCCCACCGCCAACAACACCCACGAGGTGGCCCAGAAGGTCGCGCCCGAGTCCCGGATCGTCTACGTGGACAACGACCCGATCGTCCTGACCCACGCCCGCGCCCTGCTGACCAGCACGCCCGAGGGCGCCACCGCCTACATCGACGCCGACCTGCGCGACCCGAGCACGATCCTGCGGGACGAGAGCCTCCGCAAGACCCTGGACCTGCACCAGCCGGTCGCGCTGATGCTGATCGCGATCGTGCACTTCCTCTTCGACGAGGACAAGCCCTACGAGATCGTGAAGTCCCTGGTCGACGCCCTCCCGTCGGGCAGCTATGTGGTCATGACCCACGGCACGGCGGACCTCAACGACCCCGTCGCCCGCGAGTATGCCCTCCGCGAGATCGCCGCCGGCCGCCTGAAGATGGACGCCATGCCGCGCAGCAAGGACGAGGTGGCCCGCTTCTTCACCGACCTCGAGGTCGTCGACCCCGGCGTCGTGCCGGTGACCGCCTGGCGCAACCCGATCCCCGAAGAGGACCGGCCGCCCCTGGTCGACACGGCCATGTACGGCGTGGTCGCCCGCGTCCCGTAACTCACGTCTCCCGGGCCGGGCCGGTGGAGGCCCGGACCGTCAGGTGGACGGGGAGCATGACCTGCTGCCGGGTCGTGGGGGACGGGGCGGCGCTGCGGTCGAGGCGGGACAGGAGCATCGACACCGCCACGCGGCCGGCCTGTTCGATCGGGGCGGTCAGCGTGGTCAAAGGTGGGTGGCAGAAGTCCGCGCCGAAGATGTCGTCGCAGCCCACGACGCTCAGGTCCTCGGGGACGCGGACGTGGCGTTCGCGCAGGCGCTGCAGGATGCCGATCGCCAGCAGGTCGTTGAAGACGATGCAGGCCGTCGCGCCCGTGTTCAGAACCGCGTCGGCGGCGGCCGGGCCGGAGCCGCGGCCGGACGGGAACGGGCCCACGCGGGTGAAGGTGAGGCGGTGGCGGGTCGCCACCTCGCGCATGGCGTGCCAGCGGGCCTCGTTGGGCCAGGAGCGTTGCGGGCCGGAGACGTAGGCGATGTCGCGGTGGCCCAGTGAGAGTAGGTGCTCGGCGGCCTGGCTTATGCCGGCCGGGGTGTCGATGATGGCGCTCGGGACGCCGCGGATGTTGCGGTTGATCGTCACCAGGGGGATCTCGCCGGCCAGGCGGGACAGTTCGCGGTCGGAGAGGCGGGACGCGGCCAGGATGGCGCCGTCCAGCGAGCGGCGCATCTTGTGCAGCATCTCGGCCTCCAACTCGCCGGAGTCCTCGGTGTCGATCAGCAGCTGGGCGTAGCCGGCCGCCTTCAGCTGCTGCTGCGTGCCCCGGATGACGCCGAAGTAGAACGGGTTCGTCACGTCCGAGACGAGGACGGCGATCGCTCGGGTGCGGCCGGAGGACAGCGCCCGGGCCGGCGAGTTGGGGACGTAGCGGAGCTCGCGGGCGGCGGCCTCGATGCGTTCGCGGGTGGCGGCATTCACGCGGCCCGGGTTGTTCAGGGCGCGGGAGACCGTCGAGGCGGCGACGCCCGCGGCGGCGGCGATGTCGTTGATGGTCACTGGGCGGTCGGGGCCGGCGGGGCGGGGCATGCCCGACAGCGAAACAGATTTGGCAAACGATGGCAAACGATTGCCAGCCCTTCACCAGCGTTGATAGCGTCCGCAACCAATCGTCCGTAGTCGCACACCCCAATACGTCAGCGACGAGGAAGAAGACACCCCTATGCAAACCTTCAAAGCCCTCGCCATTGGTACCGCCGCCGCGCTCGCCCTCGCCGCCTGTGCGAACGACAGCGCCAAGACCGGCAACGACCCCGGCTCCGAGCTGAACGGGGCCGGGAAGACGATCAACGTACTGGTGCAGGCCAACACGATCTACCCGCAGCAGCAGAAGCAGTGGTTCACCGACACCAGCAACGCGTTCAAGGCGCAGACCGGCGCCGAGGTCAAGTTCGAGACGTTCGCGTCGGCCAACGACGAGCTGACCAAGATTCAGACCTCGGTCGTGTCGGGCCAGGGGCCGGACATCTACAGCCTTGGCACCACGTTCACCCCGACCGCCTACGCCACCGGCGCGTTCCTCGAGCTGCAGGACGCCGACTGGAACAAGGTCGGCGGCAAGGCGAACTTCGTCCAGGCCGCCCTCGGCATCTCCGGCCCGGACGCCCAGCACCAGGTCGGCATCCCGTTCACGAGCCGCCCGTTCGTGATGGCCTACAACACCGAGCTGCTCAAGGCGGCCGGCATCGACAAGCCCGCCGACACCTGGGACGGCCTGCGGGACCAAGCGAAGCGGCTGACCAACGGGAGCACCCACGGCATGGCCGTCGCCTACGCCGACGGGTTCGACCCGTGGAAGTTCATCTGGGCGATGTCCGTCCAGGCCGGCAACCCCCTCGTCGCCGGCAAGAAGGCCTCGCTCGACGACCCGGCGACCCTCAAGGCCTACCAGACCTACCTCGGCTGGCTGGCGACCGACAAGGTCGTCGACCCGGCCGCCGTCGGCTGGAAGAACGCGCAGGCGATCGCCGAGTTCGGGGCCGGGAAGGCCGCGTTCCTGCCGATGGTCTCGGCCACGTCGAAGGTGACCCTGGACAAGTCGCAGGTCGCGGGCAAGTATGCGTATGCCGTCATGCCCACCGTCCCGCCCGGCGCGACCTCGAAGCCGAGCAACGGGGTGCCGGCCACCAGTATTCTCTCCGGCGACAACCTCGTCGTCGCGAAGTACACCAAGAACAAGGATCTGGCTCTTGCCCTGGTCAAGCTGCTGACGTCGGCCGAGCAGCAGAAGGCCTACTACAAGACGTTCGGTGAGCTCCCCACGAACGCCGCCGCGGCCAAGGAGCTGCAGGCCGACCCCGCCCTGGCGGCCATTGTGGACTCGTCGTCGAAGTCGGCCGGCACGCCGTTCAACGGGGGCTGGAGCAAGGTCCAGCTGGCGCTGCTCAACGTGGTCGTGCAGTCCATCCCGGATCTCAAGGCCGGCAAGGTGGACGACGGCAAGCTGAAGTCCCTCGTCACCGCCGCGCAGAAGGACGCCCAGAGCGCCGTGGACGAAGCCAAATGAGCAAAGCCGTCTCCCGGCGTCAGCGTCCCCTGTGGATGCTGGCGCCGGGCGGCGTGCTGATGGCCGTGGTCATCCTGGTGCCCCTCGCGGTCGCGCTGCTGGTGTCCACATTGGACCTCAATCAGTACACGCTGCGGCAGTGGACCGACGCCCCCGGTGTCGGCCTCGACAACTACGTCGAGGCGTGGCGGGAGACGGCGCTGCCGCACGCGATCTGGGTCACCGTCGGCTACGCGGTCATCGTCACCGTGCTGGCGGTGCCGCTCGGTCTGGCCGCCGCCCTCGCCACCCAGCAGCGCTTCGCCGGCCGGGCCCTGGTCCGGTCCGCGTTCCTGATCCCCTACGTGCTGCCGGCGTTCGTCGTCGGCACCGTCTGGCGCACGATCCTGCAGCCGGGCGGCCCGCTCGGGCACGCCACCGGCACGGACTACCTGTGGCTGAACGGCCCGCGCAGCTACTGGGCGCTCGTCGTCGTGCAACTGTGGACGTCCTGGCCGCTGCTGTACCTCCTGGCACTGTCCGGCCTGCAGGGCGTCCCCGACGACGTGCACGAGGCCGCGGCCCTGGACGGCGCCGGCTGGTGGGAGAAGCTGCGCCGCATCATCCTCCCGCACCTGCGCGGCGTGCTGGGCCTCGGCATGGTCATCGAGTTCCTGCACACGCTCAACAGCTTCACCCTGCCCTACGTCCTCTTCGGCATCCCGGCCCCGCACGACGTCGAGGTCCTGCCGGTGCTGACCTACGTGGAGAGCTTCCAGAACTTCAAGTTCGGCCTCAGCGCGGCGATGGCGGTGCTGTCGCTGGTCCTGGTGGCCATCCCGCTGTCCGTCTACCTGCGAGCGGTGAAGCTGAACACCGATGAAGACTGACGTCCATCGCCTGCTGCCGAGGTGGCTGCAGACCGCCATCATCGCCGTCCTGGGCGTCTTCGTCGGACTGCCCGTCCTCTACATGCTCTTCGCCAGCGTGAACGACGACCTCGCGGTGGCGGCCGGCGACTTCTGGCCCAGCGCCTTCCACCCCGGCAACTACGCCGAGATCTGGGACACCGTCGAGCTCGGTGCCGGCCTGACCAACAGCGTCCTCGTCGCCGGCGGCGTCGCCGTGATCTCGGCGCTGGTGTCGGTGGCCACCGCCTACGTCCTGGTGCGCTTCACGTTCCTGGGCCGCGGCCTGATCCTGCGCGCGCTCCTGGCCCTGCAGAGCATCCCCGGCACCCTGATGCTGCTGCCGGTGTTCGTCCTCTTCGCCAACCTGTCGCGGATCCTCAGCATCGACACCATCGGCACCCGCTGGGCGCTGTTCGTGACCTACCTGACGTTCGCGCTGCCGTTCTCGACCTGGGTCATGGTCACCTACCTGCGCGGCCTGCCGGCGGAGCTGGACGAGGCGGCCCGGCTCGACGGGGCCTCGTCGTGGCGGATCCTGCGCTCCATCGTCATCCCGCTGAGCTGGCCCGGCCTGGTCGTCTCGGCCATCTTCGCGTTCCTGCTCGGCTGGAACGACGTGCTCTTCGCCTCCGTCATCACCGACGCCGACACCCGCACCGCCGCCGTCGCGCTGCAGGTCTTCGGGGCCACCCAGGAAGGCGGCGCGATACCGCTATACGGTCAGCTCATGGCATCGGCTCTGGTCTGCGCCCTGCCGGTCGTCGTCCTGTATCTGGCGTTCCAACGGTTCCTAGTCGGCGGCCTCACGGCCGGGGGAGTGAAGTGACAGTGCTCAACGTCGCGATCGTCGGCAGCGGCATCATCGGCGCCCACCACGCGAAAGCCATCGCCCGCCACCCGAAACTCCAGGTGACGGCCCTGGTCGACGCCCGCATCGAAGCCGCCGAAGCCCTCGCCGCCACCCTCGACCCGCGACCTTCGGTCCACCTCACCCTCACCGAAGCGTTCGCACAAGCCACAATCCACATCGTCGCCATTTGTACGCCCAGTGGTCTGCACATCGCCGCCGCGGAAGAGACACTGGCGGCCGGCGCGCACCTGCTCATCGAGAAGCCCCTCGACACCGACCTGGCCAAGGCCCGGGCGTTCGCCACGGTGGCGGAGGCGGCCACCGGCCGCGGCTTGGTGAGCTCCGTCGTCAGCCAGCACCGCTTCGACCCCGCGACCGTCGCCGTCCGCCGAGCCGTCCAGGACAACCGGCTGGGCCGGGTCACCTCGGCCGTGGTGTCGATGCCGTGGTGGCGCGACCAGGCCTACTACGACTCCGCCGACTGGCGCGGCACGTGGGCCTTCGACGGCGGCGGGGCCCTGGCCAACCAGGGCATCCACCTCGTCGACCAGATGCTCGCCCTGCTCGGGCGGCCCGCCGAGGTCTACGCGCGGACGGCCCTGGCCAGCCACGAGCGGATCGAGGTCGAGGACGTCGCCGCGGCCACGATCCAGTTCGAGTCCGGCGCCCTGGCCGTGCTGCACGCCACGACCGGGGCGCGGCCCGGCCTGCCGGTCCGGCTCGCCCTCTACGGCACCGAGGGCTCCGCGGTCCTGCAGGACGACCAGCTGGAGTACTTCCACACGACCACCGACCCGGGCCTGCGCGCCGCCGACCTCGTCTCGCCGCCGGACGTCTACGGCGCGGCCAAGGACCCGGACGGCTGGGTGACCGGGCACGTGCGGCAGTACGACGACCTCGTGGACGCCATTGAGCACGCGCGGGCACCGGGAGTACAAGTGCGGCATGGGCTTGAGGCCCTTGCCCTGGTGCGGTCGGTCTATGTGTCGGCCAGTCTGGGCCGGGCGGTGTCCTTCACCGAGGTCCTCGACGGAGCGTTCGATGATGTGCAACCTCGCACCCAGGGAGTGACCCCGTGAAGTTCTCGGTCTTCACCGCCTCGACACCCGACTGGACGCCCCAGGAGGCGGCCAAGGAGCTCGCCGCGCAGGGGTGGGACGGCGTCGAGTGGCGCATCACCGACCAGGAGGCGACCGACGTGCCCGGCTTCTGGGCCGGCAACCGGGCCACCTGGCCGCTGACCGGTCTGGAGGAGCGGCTGCCCGAGATCGACGCGGTGACCAGGGGCGCCGGGCTGCAGTACTCGGGGCTCGGGGGCTACGCGCGCAGCTTCGAGCGCACCGACGTCGCCCGCCTCCTCGCCGCCACCGCAACGCTCGGCGCGGGCCGGGTCCGGGTCACGATGCCGCTGCTGAAGACCGGCGACTACCGCGACCTGTTCGCCGGGGCCCGCAAGGACCTCGAGTGGGCGACCGCGGAGGCGGCCCGGCTCGGCGTGACGGTCATGGTCGAGCTGCACCACGAGACCATCACGTCCTCGGCGTCGGCGGCCCTGCGGCTGATCGACGGCCTCGACCCGGCCACGATCGGCGTCATCCACGACCTCGGCAACCTGATCTACGAGGGACACGAGGACCACCGGGCCGCGTTCCAGCTGCTCGGCCCCTATCTGCAGCACGTACACGTGAAGAACGTGGCCTGGCACGCCGTCTCGACCGCGGCCGACGGCACGGTCACGTGGAAGGCCGACTGGGCCACGCTGCGCGAAGGCCAGGCCGACGTCGGCGCCTACCTGCGGACACTGCGCGAGCACGGGTACGACGGCTGGATCACCCTGGAGGACTTCTCCACCGCCGCACCCCTGCCCGAGCGCACCCGCGACAACCTCGCCTACCTCAAGTCCCTGCTGTAAAAGGACAGCGGCTGCTTCGTCCAGTAGATGCCGTCCGTCGACAAGCGTGGAAGTTTCGCGGTTTCCGGCGTTACGCATCGATGTGTGTCATGCTCTGCGGTCATGTCGACCACGATGCGAATCGCTGTTGCCGCGTTGGTGTCCGTTGCTGTGCTCGCCTCCGGTGGGGCGGCCAACGCCGGGGACGGCCAGCGGGCCAAGGGGTGTGCCGATCGGGCGCTGCTGTTCTGTGAGGACTTCGAGCGGCTGCCGCTCGGCGGGCCGGCCACCCTGCGCTGGGGTGTGGACACCAGGCACGGCGCGCTGAGTGTCCAGCAGCAGCGGCACAACCGGGTGCTCAACGTACACACCGAGGGCAACGGGCGGGCGTTTCTGCGCATCGACGACTTCGCCGCGCCCGGGAATGCGTTCTACGGGCGGGTGCGGGTGAAGGTCGACGCGTTCCCGACCGCGCCGGACTGGGCGCACTTCACGCTCGCCGAGATCACCGGCGGCGGCAGCGCCGAGGTGGTGCGGCCGATCGGCGGGCAGTGGGCGCCGCCGCTGCAGGGGTCGTTCTGGGGGGTCGGCGCCGATGGTGGGCCGACCGGTGACTGGACCGACTGGCGGGAGAGCGCGCCGACGACCGCCGACCGGTGGCAGTGCTTCGAGTGGCAGTGGGACCCGGCCGACAACCGGGTCGCGCTCTGGATCGACGGGGTGAGCCGGCCGGAGCTCAGCGCGACCACGACGAAGCACGGCGGCAACCCGGTCGACTTCGTGCTCCCCAAGGCCGACACGGTGAAGCTGGGCTGGCAGCTGTACCAGCCGGGCCCGACCCCGGCCCGCTTCGACGTCTGGCTGGACGACATCGCCCTGGGCCCGCAGCGGATCGGCTGCTAAGCGTCGGCGACGCGGCGCAGGTGGGTGACGGCGCTGTCGTGGTCGCGGAACAGGCCGGCGTCGAGGCCGTGGGTGGCCAGGAAGGCGGCCGGGTAGCGGGTGCCGGTGTCCGCGTCGGCCCAGGTGCCGGCGGGCAGGAACGGGAGGCGGGCCGGGCGGGCCGGCTCGCCGTAGCGGTGGCCGTCCAGGAACTGGAAGACCGCGGCCTCGTCACCGGTCGCGGACAGGTAGGCCAGGGCCGGGGCGCTCGACTCGCGGGGCGAGCGCAGCCGGTGCAGCTGTCCATGTTGGACAATCGGACGGACCCGCTTGTACTGCGCGATCAGATCGATCGCCAGCGCGCGCTCGTCGGCTGTCCACTGTGGCAGGTCACCGCCCACACCGAGGACACCGGCCATCGCCACGTGGAAGCGGAACTTGAGCGGCAGCCGGTTGCCGGTGAGGAAGTTGGGGGCGTCGGTGACCCAGGCGGTCATGGCCCGGGCCGGGTACAGCTGGCTGAACCCCTCCTGGATGTGCAGCCGGTCGCTGGCGTCGGTGTTGTCGCTGGTCCACACCTGGTCGGTGCGGGCCAGGACGCCGAGGTCGACGCGGCCGCCGCCGGACGCGCACGACTCGAAGCGGACGGCCGGGTGGTCGCGGCGCAGCCGGTCCAGGATCGAATACAGCGCCAGGGTATGCCGAGTGGACCACAGCAGGTCGCCGTAGGGACCCGGGTCGGTGACCGGGCGGTTCATGTCCCACTTGACGAACGCGATGTCGTTGTCGGTCAGGAGCTTGTCGAGCCAGTCGTGCAGCCAGGCCGCCACTTCGGGGTGGCCGAGGTTGAGCACGAGCTGGTTGCGCAGTTCGTGGCGCGGGTACCCGGGTGACGCATACACCCAGTCGGGGTGCGCGCGATACAGGTCGCTGTCCGGGTTGACCATCTCCGGCTCGACCCAGATCCCGAACCGCATCCCGAGGTCGTGGACGCGCTCGATGAGCGGGCCGAGGCCGTTGGGGAAGCGGGCCGAGTTGGGCAGCCAGTCGCCGAGGCCGGCGTTGTCGGAGACCCGGCGGCCGAACCAGCCGTCGTCCATCACGAACAGCTCGCAGCCCAGCGCCGCGGCCTGCTCGGCCAGGGCCAGCTGGTTGGCCTCGTCGAGCGTGAACCCGGTCGCCTCCCACGAGTTGTAGAGGACCGGGCGCAGTTCGCCCGCGTGTGGGAGTACCCCCGCCAAAATAGACTCGTGCCAGGCCCGGCTGGCGGCGCCGAAACCACCGGCGGTCCACAGTCCGCAGGATTTCGGGGCTTCATAGGTGGTACCGCCGGAAAGCCGCGCGACGGGCGCCTCGTGCCCGGCGCCCACGTTGGCGACGACCCGGCCGTTGGGCAGCCGCTGGACGTCGATGTGCCACGTGCCGGACCAGGCCAGCGCGGCCGTCCAGACCTCGCCGTGCGCCTCCGTCGCGGTGCCGTCGTCCAGCGCCACCCACGGGTTGTGCATGGGGCTGGTCGTGGTGCGGCGGCTGCCGAGGTGCACGGCGCCGGGCGGCAGGGCGGTGCGCTCGAGCCGGCTGTCGGCCCCCCAGCGGCCGTGGAGGCTGCTCAGGCGCGGGTGGTCGAAGGGTGGCAGGCACCAGGCGGCGCTGTCGGCCCGGACGACCTCGACCGGCACGTCCGTCTCGAGCTCGGTCCAGCGCTCCAGCACGTCGTGGCGGGCGGAGACCCGATAGTGCAGGGTGAGGCGCACGGGGCGGGTCAGCTCACGGTACCGAAGCCGCAGATGCCCTTCCTCGACTGCACTGCCGGTGAACATCCAGCGCACGGTCCGGCTGTCGTCGGGGAATCGCAGCGCGAGGGCCGGCTCGGTGAAGCGCAGCCCGGTGTCGGAGGGGTACTCCTCGCGCCCGTCGAGGCGGCTCTCCCAGCTGCCCCGGGCCGGGTCCGACGGCACCTTGGCCAGGGCCACGGCGGTCTCGTCGTCGACGGGGGCGCCCCAGTGCGCGGCGAGCGGGACGTCTTCGCCGCCGAGGGAGAGGACGTAGGCGCTGTTGGGTGTCCGCAGCACCCAGACGTTGGCGGCGGGCTCGGTGACGCTCATGCTCACTGCCCGGCGTAGGCGGCGCCGAGCAGCGCCGAGCGTTCGGTGTCGGCGACCGGGCGGGCCGGGACCGGCAGGTGCAGGGCCGGTTCGATGAGGTCCCAGGCGCCGGTCATCGAGCCGCCGACGACGACCACCTCGGCCCCGAACCGGTCCAGCCACTCGGTGAGCAGCCGGCCGAGGATGCCGAACGCGGTGTCGACGACCTCGCGGGCGTCCTTGTCGCCGCCCCGGGCCAGCCCGGCCAGGCCGCGCATGCCGTCGACGGTCACGCCGGTGCGGGCCAGGTAGCCGCGCACGAGCGCCCGGTCGGAGACCAGGTCCTCGATGTTGACGCCGTCGACGTCGCAGAAGTGGATCTCGCCGTCCGGCGGCACGTCCGGCCCGGTCGAGACGACGGCCCCGTCGGCCAGCCAGGACGAGCCGATGCCGGTGCCGAGCGTGATGGCGACGCTGCGGTCGGTCCCGGTGGCGGCGCCGTCGACCCACTCGCCGAGCAGGAACGCGTCGGCGTCGTTGACGAACGTGAAGGCCGCGGCCTCGGCCGGGATCGCGGCGGCCAGGGCCTCGCGCAGGTTGACGCCGTGCAGCTGGTCGAACTTGCTGACGCCCTCGTGCAGGGAGACCCCGTGCACGTAGTCGAAGGGGCCCGGCATGGCGACCGCCCAGCGGTCACCGGGCCCGGGCAGGAGCCGTTTGGCCGCGTCGGCGAGCGCGCCGATGATGGTGAGCGCGTCCTGCGAAGGGTCGAGCGGGTGGCGCTGCCGGTCGACGATGCGGTGCGCGTTGACCTCGACGCTCCCCGCGGTCACATGACTTCCGCCGACCTCGAGGACCCGCACCGTGTTCTGCACCGGTAAACGTTATCGCACAGGGCCACGGCGCCCGATGGACGCCGTGGCACTGAACTTTTTTAGTGCTTGGACAACGCAAAGATGGTGATGATGACGGCGATCACGGCCAGTGCGCCCACGATCGCCATGGCGATCTTGAAGGCGCTGTAGGGGCGCTCGCCGGCGACCTCGCCGGTCATACCGTTCACCTGGATGTTGTACGTCTTGCCGGCGTACAGGTAGCAGGCGATCCACACCGGCAGCAGCATGAGCTTGAACGTGACGTCGTTGTACTGCGTGTGCATCTGCTCGACGCGCTGCTCGTCGCCGCCGATGTCCTCCCGGCAGTCCTGCTCGATGACCGGGCGCATCTTGCCCTTGGCGTTCTCGAGGCCCTGCTCGGGTTCGACGTCGTAGCGCAGGGTGTCGTGGCCGGCGAGGAACTCCGGGCGGTACGGCTGCGACTCGGGCAGTGGCCACGGCTCGAGCGCGTCGAGGTGCTTCGCCGTCACCTTGGTCGTGCCGGTCACGAGCACGTCGTCGAAGTCCCGGAACACCCGGCCCTGTGCGTGATACCAGCGGGTCTTCTGCACCTGGCGGGACTTCTGCTCACCGTTCTCGGTGTAGGTCTCGGTGACGTAGTAGTGCTCGCCCCGCTGACCCTGGTAGTCCGTGATCGTCCGGGAGTCGTAGGTCCAGTGCGGCAGGTAGGTGCTCCTGGCCGTCTCGGCCTCGGAGACCTCCTTCAGCCCTGACGGCGCGAACCAGCGCGACTTCGCCCACGTGCCGAGCGACTCCCGCAGCTGCTGCTTGCTCAGCGAGAACGGCAGCACCGCCTCGGGCACCACCTGGTCCTGCGGGCTCACCTCGGCCACGACCGGGGCGTTGCAGAACCGGCAGCGGTCCGAGATCTGGTCGGTCTCGGTCTGGGCACCGCAGTTGCGGCACACGAACACGTGCTTGGCCAGCAGCGCGATCGGCTTGCGCGGGAGGCTGGCGAAGGTGAGGAAGTCGTGCTCGCGCACGCGCATGCCGGTGGTCTGCAGCGGGGTCTCGTGGCCGCAGTACGGGCACTTGAGCACGCTGGCTCCAGGCGCGTACTCGACGTTGGCGCCGCACTGGGCGCAGGGGTATTGCATTTGCGACATGGTCGGGTCAGCCCATCGGGGGGAGCGGCGGGGGTACGGAGGCGAAGATGCTGCCGAGCTCCGGGACCTGCTCGGCCGGGGTCCAGGCGGCCATGCCGTTCTTCCACACCAGGGTGCCGCGGTTGATGGCGCCGGCCTGCACCTGCTGGGCGAGGGCGGCGGCGTCGAACGGGCCGGCCTGGGCGCCGTTGACGGCGGCGAACCACTGAGCCTGCTGGGGCAGCGGCGGGGGGCCGGCCGGCGCCGCCTGCGGCTGGGGCTGGGTCGGGCGGTTCAGGGACTGCGCGACCTGCTGCGCGGCGGCCATGCCCAACCCGAGCCCGAAGCCCTCGCCGGCGCCGCCGGGGTTGTTGGCGGCGTCCTCCATGGCGTTGGCGGCCTGGAACTTCGAGTACTGGTCCAGGTTGCCCAGCGCGCTCATCGAGGTGCGCTTGTCGATGGCCTCCTCGACCTCCGGCGGCAGGGAGATGTTCTCGATGATGAACTTCGGGATCTGGATGCCGTATTCGGTCAGCTCCTGGGTCAGCACCCCGGCCAGCTTCTGCCCGATCAGCAGCTGCTGCGAGACCAGGTCGAGCACCGGCACCTGGGCGGCGGCCAGGGCCGGGCCGAGGTGGCCGACGATCAGCTGGCGCAGGAACTCCGACACCTCTTCGGTGCGGAACTGCGGGTCGGTGCCGACGAGCTGCTTGAGCAGGTTCTCCGGGTGCACCACGCGCAGGGAGTAGGCGCCGAACGCCCGGATGCGGACCATGCCGAACTCGGCGTCCCGCATCATGATCGGGTTTTGGGTGCCCCACTTGAAGTCCGTGAACTGCCGGGTGTTGACGTAGTAGACCTCGGCCTTCCACGGGGAGTCGAAGCCGTACTTCCAGCCCTTGAGGGTGGACAGGATCGGCATGTTCTGCGTCTGCAGGGTGTAGGTGCCCGGCACGAACACGTCGGCGACCTGGCCCTCGTTGACGAAGACGGCGACCTGCGACTCGCGCACGACGAGCTTGGCGCCCATCTTGATCTCGTTCTGGTAGCGCGGGAACCGCCAGACGATCGTGTCTCGGCTGTCGTCGAGCCACTCGATGATATCGATGAACTCGCCCTTGACTTTATCCCACAGTCCCACGTCGGTTTCCCCCTTGCGTCCGGATCATCGAGCGTCGCAGACCCTAGCAACCGTTCCTGAAAACCGGATGGTTGCTGTCGGGAAACCGCCCGCGACCCATTCTCTCGATATGATCGTCCGCTCGTCAGTCGGGAAACGGGCAGAGTTACGTCAACCGGATGACCGGCAGCGTGCGGGACGTCTTCTTCAGGTAGCCGGCGAACCGGGGCTGACTGGCGATGATCTTCTGCAGCGCCGCTTCCCGCTCGGCCCCGGTGAGCTCGTGCGGGGTGGCCGGGCGCCTGGTGCCGCCGTGCTCGATCCAGACCTGGTCGGGGTGGGCCTTGAGGTTGTGATACCAGGCCGGGTTGGTGGCGGCCCCGTTGTTGGACGCCACCACCAGCCAGGCGTCGTCGCCGTCGCGGAACCGGGCGACCGGAGAGACGCGCTCCTTGCCGCTCCTGGCGCCGACCGTCGTGATGTAGAGCAGGTCCATGCCCGCGAAACGGTCGCCGGTGCGCTTGTGGATGCCGATCATCAGGTTCTTCATGATGCCCATGCACTCATCCTCGCGCGCCCGGCCGGAACTGTCTCGATCGATGTGTCACCGGTCGGGCAGTACTTTTGTCCCGTCCCGCCGGACCCTCAGCGGCCCGGGTCGTCGAGGAGCCGCGGGTGCTCCCGCAGCAGGTCGGCCAGGCGGGTGGCGGTCGACGAGGCCGGTGCGTCACCGGCGCCCAGCTTGACCTCGACCCCGGCCGCCGTCTGGGTGGCGCGCACGTGCCACACCACCCCGGCGTCCTCGGCCATGACGGCCAGGGACAGCGACGGGTGGCGCTGGGCGAGGTCCCGCAGGGTCTGGATGAGATCCTCGATGACCGGCAGCGACTGCGTGGCCGGCGATGGCGGGGCCAGGTGCGGCCGGGCCGCGGGGGGCGGGGCCGCGGGCGGCTCCACCGGGCGGGCCGCCGCCGGCGCCGGCTCGGGTGCGCCGGCCCGGCCACCGTTCGCGCGGCGGCGCAGTTCGTCCCAGCGGGCCAGGCGGGCGAGGGCGTCGTCGGGAGGGCGGGAGGCCATGGGTTCAGTGTGCTCCGCGCAGCGCCCGTTGCAACGCACCTTCGAGGACGACCAGCATCGCGTCGCGCACCGAGGTGCGCACCCGGGCGTCGAAGCTCACTACGGGCACCTGTTCGGCGACGGCCAGTGCCCACCGGACCTCGTCGATGTTGTGCGCCATCCGGCCGTTGAAAGTGTTGACGGCCACGACGAAGGGCAGTCCGGCCCGCTCGAAGTAGTCGACCGCGGGGTAGCAGTCGTCCAGCCGGGCGCTGTCCACCACGACGAGGGCGCCGAGCGCGCCGCGGACCAGGTCGTCCCACATGAACCCGAAGCGGTCCTGGCCGGGGGTGCCGAACAGGTACAGCTTCAGGCTCTGGTCGATGGTCACGCAGCCGAAGTCCATGGCGACGGTGGTGGTGCTCTTGGTGCTGGTCGCGCCGGGATCGTCGATGCCGATGGCGGCCGAGGTCATCTCGGCCTCGGTGGTCAGCGGGGCGATCTCGGAGATCGACCCGACGGTCGTGGTCTTGCCCACGCCGAAGCCCCCGGCCACGATGATCTTGACGGGGACGGGAGCCCGGGTGGCGGCCGGCCGGGTCGCGGCCGGTTCAGCGGATCGCACGTAGTCCACGCATCACTCGCAGGATCGTCTCGGGGGACTGGGAATTGTCGGTGTCGGTGACGTGGACGTCGAGGTAGCCCGCCAAGCGCAGGTCGGCCACGAGGATCCGGGTCACGCCCAGGTGCAGCGGCACCAGCGCGGACAGCTCGGCGACCGAGATCGGCCGCTCGCACAGCCGCACGATCGCCTGCATCTCCGGCGTGAGGGCCAGGGCCCCGGCCGCGTCGCCGCGCAGCGTCACCTGGGTCTCCAGGCCGATCTCGCGATCGGCCGCCTCGACCCGGCCCGACGTCAGCACGAACGGGCGCAGCCCGGCCGACCCGCCCGCCGTCGGCGCGGCCGGGTCCTCGGCGCTGCTCGGGCTCCCCGGCACCGGACCCGCGGACGTCGCCCGCAGATACGGTGGAATCCGCCCGACCGACTCGGGCTCCGGGTTGGCGTAGGGCTCGTGGGTCACGTCTGGACGGAGTTTTTCAGTTCCGCGATCAGGGCGGGGGACAGCGCGGCGCCGGCCCGGCTCGCGAAGAGGGTCATCTCGTAGGCCACCGTGCCCAGGTTCGCCGACCGGTCCGCGATGACGCCGAGGACCGAGCCGCGGCTGATCGCGGTGATGAGCAGGTAGCCATCGGCCATGTCGACGATGACCCGGTTGAGGGCGCCCAGCGAGTACCACCCGGCGGCGCCCGCGGAGAGGCTGGTCACCCCGGACACGATCGCGGCGAGCCGGTCGGCGTTCGCCCGGTCCTGCACCGACGACATCGCCATGAGCAGACCGTCCGACGACACGGCGATCGCCTCGCGCACGCCCGCCGTGTTGGTCGTGAACGAGTCGAGGAGCCAGTTGAACGTCTTCGCATCGGCACTGAGCCCGGTGTCCCGGCTCGCGGGGCCGCCCGGGTGCGTGAAGGTGCTGTTCATCACGGTGTTCCTTCGTGGGTATCGGTTCCGGCCGGTGCGTCGCGCAGCGCGCGGGCCACGCCGGATTCGAACTGTTCGACGAGGCTACGGGCGGTCTCGGGGTCGGGCGGGGCGGCCTGCGCGGCGGGCGGCCGGGCCGGGCGGTCCATCCCGCTCAGGGCGGCGCCGGGCGTCCGCCGGCGAAGGGTGCGCGGCCCGTCGTCGGGCAAAGCCAGAGGCGCCGTTTCTGGTACTGCCGTGAAGCCGGGCCGGACCGCGGTGTGCTCATCGGCCAGGCGCACCCCGGCCTCGAACTGCTCGATCAGGTCCCGCGCGGCGAACGCGTCCGCGACCATCGGCGGCGACTCCGGCACGACCCGCTCCGGCCCACTCGGCAGCTGCGTCCCCGGCACCCGCCGGCGCAGCCCGGACGGCGAGGACACGGCCGGCGGCTCGGGGACAGCGGGCTGGGGGACCACCGGAGCGACCGGAGCGGTAGGAGCGACCGGAGCGGTAGGAGCGACCGGAGCGACCGGAGCGTTCGCGGGCGTCCTGGTCCCGATGTCGAAGGCGTTCCAGGGCTGCACATCGCGGATCACCTCGCCCGCGTCGTGCAACCGGCGCGACGGCAGCGGCGCCGAGGGGTCGAGAACGGGCCCGGACGCCGGCGGAGCCGACGGCGCGTCCAGGCCGGACCGGGCGGACAACACCGACGCCGAGCGGTAGATGCCGGGGGCCTCGAGCTCGCGGGTCGGGACCTCCAGCAGCGGCGCGGCCACCTCGCTGTGCACCCGCACGGGGGCGAGCACCGGCACCGAGACGACGTGTGACACGCCCAGGTCGACCGTGGCCGTGACGCCGCCCGCCGGGGTGTGGGTCAGGGCCACGCCGAAGCCGTGCCGGCGGGCCAGCCGGCCGGCCACGAACAGGCCGAGGACGCGGCTGGGCACCAGGTCGAGCCGTTCGCGGCGGACCAGCCGGGCGTTCTCCTCGGCCAGGCGCTCGTCGCTCAGGCCGATGCCGTTGTCGATGACGGCGATCCGCACGCCGGTGGACAGGGCCCGCGCGGCGATGGTGACCCGGGTGTGCGGCGGCGAGAAGTTCGTCGCGTTCTCCAGCAGCTCGGCCGTGAGCAGCACCAGGTCGCCGACGATGCCGGGGGCGACCAGCAGCTCGACCGGGATGTCGGTGTCGACGCGGGTGTACTCCTCGATCTGGGCGAGGGCGAGCCGGGCGACGTCGATCAGCCGGACCGGGGCCATGTGCTCGTCGCTGCGGCCGGAGCCGGAGATGACGACGAGGCTGTCGGCGCTGCGGCGCAGGCGGTTGGAGAGGTGGTCGAGGCGGTACAGCTGCTCCAGGCGGGGCCCGTCGGTCTCGCGGGTCTCCAGCTGGTCGATGATGCCGAGCTGGCGCCCGACGAGGTTCTGGGTGCGCCGGCCGATGTGGCCGAACATCTCCGCGACGTTGCGCCGGCTCACGACCTGGCGCTGGACGAGCTGCGCGGCCGTGGTCTGGACCCGGTCGAAGGCCCGGGCCAGGTCGCCGATCTCGTCGGCCCCGCTCGCGTCGAGCACGTCGAGGCGGACCGGGGTGCCGATGAGGTCGGCCTCGTCGTCGGCGACCCGGCGCAGCTCCTCCTCGCCGGCCTCGGCGATCCGCTCCGCGGAGCGGGTCAGCCCGATCAGCGGCGCGGCCACGGCCCGCACGACGGCGGCGACCAGCAGCAGCACGACGATCAGGACGAGCCCGGTCAGCGCGCCCGCGCCGTAGGCCGTGGCCAGGGCCCGCTGCTCGTCGCGGCTGACGGCGGAGCTGAGGTCGTCGATGAGGCGCCGCTCGACGGAGCCGCCGAGGACGCTGAACGACAGCAGCTTGGGGAACAGAGCGGCCAGCGGGCGCGCGGCCATCGCGGCAACCGGGTCGGCCTCGAAGTCCTGGGCGAAGGAGGTGCCCACCCGCTGGTCGAGGGCGGTGCCGACGAGGGCCTGCAGCTGGGCCTGGGCGGGTGTGGCGAAGGCGGCGAAGCGCTCCTGGTACACCTCCAGCTCCGTCTGCTCCTCGTGGAAGCGCAGGACGAGCGGCTCGGGGTCGCCGTGGGCCATGACGGCGAGGATCGCGGTCGTCTCCGTCAGCGACTCGTTGACCCGCAGCAGGGAGTCGAGGGCGAGCAGCTCCCGGCCGGTCGGGGTGGTGGTGTCGGCCCGGCCCACGAGCCCGAGCGCCTCGATCGTGTCGTCGAGGAAGGGCACGAACGCGTCGAGCGCCTCGTCGGGGGTGGCCGCACCGGCCCGGACCCGCTCCCGCAGCGGTGGCAGCTGCTCCTCGATCGCGGCGAGGGCGGCGGTCAGCTCGTCCGGGAGGTCGCCTCCGGCGCGCACGGCGGCGACCTGGTCGGTGACCCGGGCCGACTGCCGGGCCAGGTCGGTCCGGTCGACGGCGCCGAGCAGGAGCCCGACCGTCAGCAGCCGCTCCTGCTGGAGGTCCTCCACGAGGGAGCCGACCCGGGCGGTGAGCGTCACCGCGGCATCGGTGTCGGCCGACCGCGCGGCGGTGTTGACGAGGTTGACCACCACCGGCACCAGCAGGCCGAACATGGCCAGCAGCGGGATCGCGACGAGCAGCGTCAGCTTGCCGCGGACGCGCAGCCTACCGAGCAGCACTGACGGTCTCCCCGCGCTCGTGGGGTGCGCGCGCCGGGTACTCGTCCGGCCACCGCTCGCCGGGCACCGGTGGCACCCGCCGGCGGCGCGCGCGCAGCGCCTGGATCACCGCCAGGCTCACCGGCACCAGGCCGAGCACGATGGCCACGACCAGGGCCGCGACCGCGACGGCGGCCCGCGTCCGCAGGCTCGACACGCGGTCGCGCAGCAGGTTGTCGAGCACGCTGAGCAGGGCCGCGGACAGCGCCGACGCGGCCCGGCCGAGGTCGTTGCGGTCGTTCGTGATCTGCGCCGGGTCGGCGGTCAGGGTCGTGCGGGCGGTCGACGTGGTCGGCGCCAGGGCGTCGGCGGCCCGGCTGTACGCGTCGATCTTGCCCAGCAGGCCCGCGTCGATCCCGGCCCCGGCCGAGCTCTGGGAGGCCAGCTGCAGGTCCTCGGACAGGTCCGACGCCGAGCTGATCAGGTCGGAACGGGCCTCGGCGATGCCGAACAGGGCGTCGGTCTGCGCGGTCGCGGAGAGCTGGCGGGCCAGCTGGACCCGGCCGGCGTAGGTGCCGGCGGCGGCGATGCCCTCGGGCAGCTCCTCGGCGGCGGCGTCGGCGAGGTAGAAGGTGTCGGCGTGCGGGTCGCGAGCCAGCCCGGCGGCGTCCCGGATCTTGCCGACGAGGTCGAGCAGCAGGTCGAGGGCCTCGGAGTAGGCGGCGAAGACGGTGGCCGGGGCCCCGGTGGGCGGCGCCGCCTCGATCTTCGTCCGCACGTCGGTCCACCGGTCGCGGGCCAGCAGCTCGGTGCCGTAGTCGGCGTCGGCCCGGGCCGCCCCGCCGATCGCGGCGATGAGCGGCTCACGCTGGACGGTGCTCCCGGCGGCCGCGGCCACCTGGGCGTTGACCAGCTCGATCTCCAACGGCACCAGGGCCCGCAGGTAGGCCACACCGTGCCGCTCGGTGGCCGCGAACGCCGAATCGTCGCCGGTGGACTGGCGCTGCAGCCCGAACAGCACGATCGTGGGCGCGATGAGCAGCACCGGCAGCACAAGCCTTACCAGGGTTCCGACGAACCCCCGGGGCCGGCGGTCACGATCTGTAGATATAGCCATGAGTCACTCTCTGCCAGCACCGAGCGGGACCCGAACATAGCTTTCCGCCACGTAACCGCGTCATGAACCTGTCACATAGAAGTACCTGGCGAACCGGCCGATAGTACGCACCCGTTCCGGTGGAACCTCAAGAGTTCGTTGCCAGAGCCGCAGACTGAGACTATGATGCGGCGCCCACTATGCGGTGGCTGCTTCGCCAGAAACCGCACGCCGAAACGCACAGCGGGGCTGGCGGGAGCTCTTCTCAGTTCCAGGTGTCCATTGGAACTCATCCGATCGATCGAGTCATTCCGGCTGCAACGCCTTTAAGCTGCCCGGCTACATAGTTCCGGGCTGTTCTGGGGGCTTAACCATGGCGCGTCAGATACAACCAGGGTGGATCATAGGGACTGCGCTGGTCACAGCCGTTGTCTCATCCGCAATCGCGATACTGATCAACTTTGCGACGGAAATGAAGACCTGGTGGCTGTGGCTCGCCGTGATTGTCGTGACGTTGGCCGGCGCCGGCTTCTCAGCGTGGTTCACGGCGCGGGATGCGGATTCGCTGCGAGTCACGGATCCCTCGCCGGAGCTCGATGCCGGTGAGGTGGACCTCAGCGGCCGGGCGAAGCTGATGCCGCTGGAAGACACGCAGATTCGAGTGAAGCGCCGGCTGAAGATGGCCGACGATGCCGAGCTGCGTATGCAGGAGAAACGGCCCAAGCCCGACCCTGGCCCCGGAACGCCGTGACCAACGTTCACGTCGATCGGATCGTCGAGCTGGATGACATTGCACGGAGAGCTGCTGAAGCACTGGCAGGGTCTGTCGGCGTCGTGTGCGGTATCCGCCAGATCGGCAAGAGTCAGCTGCTGTACCAGGCGCGTGCGCAAGACAACGGCACCCGACCGGCGTGCATGGTCGACCTGGCGGATGTGACTGAGCCGGAGGAAGTACTTCAGCGGCTCGTCCGCCGGTTGCAGACGATCCGGTTCCGCAACTACACCAAGGTGAAAAGCGCGATCGAACCGGTGCGGCCGACCTTGACGTTCGGTGAGGTAACGATGTCTGGGCAGGCGAGTATGCACAATGTCATCGACGGTGTGGATCAGAGGGCCAGCGACACCCGGCGACTCACGCCGCCGTTCGTGGAGGACCTGCGCAAGGCGCGCGGGCAACGACCGCTCCTGCTGTTCGACCATTTCGACCGTTGTCCGTCGGCGGCGGTGGGGAGATGGCTGTGCCAGGATCTGCTGCCGGACATCGCCAGAACCGCTGACGTGCTGGTGCTGGTCGCGGCCGAGTCGGTGCCATGGGCCGGCCGCGACCCGCAGGCGTGGATCGATGGCGTCGACCCGTTCGTATTGCATCTGCAGCCGCTGTCGGTCGACGACGTGCTCGATTGGATAACTCAGCTTGGTATCGAACCGAGTCGCGTCCTGGCTGATTTCCTGTGGAAGACGCGAAAGGGCGTGCCGGGGCCGATCGCCGACGAACTTGGCATCTATCTCGCGGAGAGCGGGACGGGCAGGCCGTGAACGGCAATCATTTACAGACCGATGCGCTGACCCGCCACCTCGCCCGGCTCGACGACACACAGTTGGTTGCCTGGGCGCGTCTGGCGGTACTGCGCTGGTTCGACGATCGGCTACTCGAGTTCGTCATCGATGACGACTTGTCGGCGCCTGACGTATTTGCGTCACCCATCGTAGAGCGCGTCAATACCGACAGCAGTGAGGGCCTGTTCATCCTTCGCGATTACGCTGGGATTGAGTCACACCGCTATCGCGTACGTGACTCCCTGCGCGAGCGCCTCCTCGCCGCCCAGCGCGGCGACGCCGGACGGCATCTGACGTACGCTGCTGGGCTCGCCGCCGCGTACTTCCGTGTTGAGGCTGACGAATCGCTCCCCGACGCGTTGCTTGCGATCGAAGAGATCCGATACCTGTCAATCGCTGATCCTGACGGTGCCCGCGTCCGCCTGGCCGGCGTCGCCAGGTCTTCGTTCACCGCCTCCGAAAGCGGTGCCGCGTCGTCGGCGGCAGTGGCGGCGATGTGGTGGACCGGTCTGCAGGCGCACCTCGACCCCCGTCTGGCATCGGCCCGTGATCGGCTAGCCCGGCTCGCCGATGTCATCTGCGCGACGGCGGCTGTGATGACAGCAGTGCGTGACGACGACTTGACACTCTGGCGTGTCCGGCTCCTACAACTGGCGCTCGATCGGGCCACGCGCCTGGGCGTGTCCGACGAGCGTTGGCTGCTCGACACCGCCGAGTCGGTCGTGGAGGCGGTGCTGACGGATCATCTTCGCCGAAGTGGACAGGACAGTTCTTCGGTTCTGCACGGCGCGGACAGCTGGTCAATGGCGCTCGCATTCGTGACGAACAGCCATGCGGTGTTTAAACAGTCACATGACATCACCTTCGTCAGCGAGCGGCTTGTGCGGTACCGCGGGACGACCGTCCTGCAACTTCGAGAGGTAGCCGCACATACCGTCCGGCCGGTGCCGCTCGCGCTGCTTCCCCGCTCGGTGGCGGGCCTGGCGCACACACTCGAAGCGCACGACCAGCGCGGCGTTGAAATTCCAACACTCAACGTCACACAAGCCAATCGGCTGCTCGCGACGGTGACCCTCATGGAGCACGCTGTTCCCGAGCCGGGCGTGCTGGCGGCAAACCCGTCACGAATCGATGACATCTGGACGGAGCTTCACCGACTTCAAACACTTATTGAGGCACGTGTCGGCGATCCTGATCTCGTATCTGAAGATCTCGGAGCGAGTTACAGCTGGATTGATTCGATCGTAGCCGAGCTGCAGGAGTCGGTAGCCGTAGTCGGTCTGCTTGATGCCGGTGTTGCGGCGTCACAGGTTGTCCGGTTTGAGGTGCACGTGCCCGTGCCTTCACCCGCTTCGTCGCGAGTGTCGGGTCGAGTGGTCGCCATGGCATCCATTGGACGATTGGCGCAGGCGGTACAGCAGATACACGTCACGGTACCTCGGGGGCTTGTTCCACTCGGGCCGGCGACTCCCCATCTGACTCCGCTCGGAGAAGGGCCGGGAGCGGCCGGTCGTGTGTCGCAAACCTTTGAATTTGATGCCGCACACACTCAATCAACTATTGTGGACGTCGGTTTCCACTACGGGATCGGCCCGGCTGAACGCCTCAAGACAATCGTTGCTGCTACGCCAGCGCTCCTCATCAGTGGTGCGATCCTGTGGCTGTCTCCGGTGAGCGCTGATGCTCTCGGCTATCAGGGTTTGGCGTTGCTGACGGCTCTGACCGCGTTGGGAACGGTGTCCGACGTCGCACTGCGCTTTCAGCGGCGTAGCCCCGGTCAGGAGGCGGGGCGCGTATCGTTGCGCCGCCGGATGCGCTTGACGGGGATGCTTGCACTCGCAGCGTGGGCTGTGCTGGTCATTGGCGTCATCACGGCCGTCGTGACCGGCCGGACCAGCACGGAGACGACCCCAGAACTCGTATTTTCAATGGCATTCGCGGTGGCGGCGGTTGTAGTCGAGACGTATCAGTTGTTCGCTGACGTCCGCGCCACCCAGCGCCAAACGGAACCGAGGTCTCATCAACTACCGCTGCGGTACCGGGTGGAAAGTGGTCATTCTTTTGTATCGATCCGTGACCGGCAGCGCCCGACTGACCAGCAACGCTTGCTCGAATCGGCTGATGTCCAGACGCGCCGCCAGTGGGATCAGCTCTCGGTCGAACTGCTGAGGCCCCAACCTGTCGAGCTGCGGTGGACGAGACGCCGACCGCCGGGGGTGCTGCCGTTGGACGCACCCGCAATGTGGGCCGCAGATGGAGATGCGCAGCAGCTGGTTGACACCTTCCTCAGCTCGACCCATCGGAAAGTGTTGATCATCGGACGGCCCGGTAGCGGCAAGACTGCGATGGCCATCCTCCTTGGCGAGGGCTTGCTGCGCCGGCGGAACTCGAACTCGAACTCGACGTCGCCGGTGCCGGTCAAACTTCGCGTCGCGACCTGGCAACCGCTCGATGAACCGTTTCCCCGGTGGGTGGCCCGCTCGGTCGCTCGCAGTCCGCGGGAGCGGGCCGAGATCGCGGAGCTCGTTGAGGCCGGCCGTGTGACTGTCGTTCTGGACGGTTTGGATGAACTGACTGAGCAGGGGCGTCTGGCCGCAATCCACGGGATGGAGCACGCTGACCGACGCGTTTCGGTGATCCTCACGTGCCGTACGGACGAGTACAACGCTGTTCTCGCGACAGCTCCGAACTTCCTTTCATCGGCCGCTGTGATCGAACTTGAGCCGCTTGCGCTGGATGGTTCGATAGCACCCGCCGAGGTCCAGGACCTGTCGCGAACGCCCGAGGCGCTCGAACTGAACACTCTTGCCCGCGCGGACAGAACGGACCGGCCGGATTCGATTGCTGGGGCGTTGACGCATGCAGCACTGGTCCGCGCATACTCCTGGCAAACTGGCAATGATCTGCAGCCGTCCCTGGGCGTGGCGCGGCGTTGGCTTGAGTCGCTGGCTACTTTGTCCGCACGGACCGGTGGAGGCATCGACTGGTTCGAGCTGTACCGAATGGTTCCCCGCATCGGGCGAGGCGTCGCCGCCGCAGTCGTCTCGGCCACGGTGATCGCCAGTGCGACAGCCATTGGGGTCGCCGTTATCGGCCACCCGGTGAACAGGCAGGGTCTGCTCTCGGGATTTGCCCTGAACCTACTGGGCCTATGCGTTGTCGTACTTGCACGCAGCACGCCACGCAGACTGGAGCGGGCTCGGCAGGTCTGGACAGATGGAGTTGTCTCAATGACCGCGGTCGCGGCGACGTTCACGGCGGCCGACGTACCGGTGGCCCGGTCAGCTTGGGTAGTTGCGGCAACCGCGGCGGGGTATGGGCTCGCGGGGGCCGTCACTCCGATCGTCCGCCGCCGACTGGCGGCGCGACGCGCGCGACAGGCACTCACTGGGCGCTCGTCTCTTCGTCTGGCGTTTGCGATGGCGCTGCTTGAAGCATGGCCGCCGGTTCTGCTGGCCGGTTGCCTACTCGCGGTGGCCGTCCTCCCGATCCGCGCCATCGATGCCACCGCAGCCGTGCTCGTGACGGCACTTGCCGGAACCTTGCCGATGTTGCTGGGCTTCTGGGGCTGGTACCACCTGAGCCGGATCATGCTGGCAGCTCGTGGCGGCCTGCCGTGGCGGCTGGTCCACTTCCTTGACGATGCCGCTGACCGTAGGTTGTTGAGACGACGTGGATTCGGCTGGGACTTCCGGCACGTTGCCTTTCAATCAGCGTTGACGGTCCAGCCAGGCCCGAACCTCGAGAGGAGGCGGGTGATCGTTGGCTTCGCTGCGCTTCAAGGCGCCTTTACCGGTGTCGTCCGTTCTATGTTGACATGGTTGATCGACAGGTTGGACCGTTAGCGCCGCCGAACTTGATCCTTCCGAGATCTTGCCACGTCGCATTCGGGTTGCTCAGCCCTGTACGGCGTCGGCCGATTGGCGCAGATTGTGCGGGGGTGTGGGTGGAGGCGGAGCCTTCCCAGCAAGCGGAGACTCAGTTGGCGAAGTTCGTGCCGTGGTAGAAGAAGCGGCCGACGCCGACGGTGAAGATCAGCAGGCCGTAGGCGGCGTGTTCGACACAGACGGTCAGCAGGGAGCGGGTCTGCTGGTAGCGGCGGGCGAAGAGCCAGCCGCCGACCAGGGTGAGCCCGACCGCCACCGGGTTGCCGAAGAGCAGGTGGGCCAGGCCGAACGAGACAGCGCTCGTGGCGGCGGCGATGCGGTCGTTGCGCAGCAGGGTGCGGTACCGATGCAGCAGAAAAGCGCGGAAGAGCAGCTCCTGCGGGTAGACCGAGACGATCGGGTAGGCGATGACGATGAGCACCCACAGTCCCGGGTTCCGCCGCGGCAGGTCGAACAAGTGGTCGCGGTCGAACAACCACACTGCGGCGACGGCCAGGACGGCGGCGAGCGCCCACAGGCGCAGGATCGAGGGCAGGGCCGGGCGCAGGGCCGAGGGGCGCCACAGGTCGCTGCGGTCGAAGTCGCGGGCGCGGCGGAAATAGAACGCCACGGCGATGCACAGGACGAGCAGGATCGGGATCGGGCCGCCGGGGATCTTCACGAAGGCGAACGCGACGGGAAGTACGACGAACACCAGGATGAACTCGGCGACCATCAGGGGGATGGTGTCACCCACAGGTGACGGTCAACCCCTACTCTCGTGGACGATGCGCATCGCCGAACACAACGTCGAACGCCGTGCCCGGCCGACCCCGTGCGGCCCGGTGCGGTTGGCGGAGATCGTGCGGGCGTGCGGGTGGAGGCGAAGCCTTCTCCGCCGTGAGCGAAGCGAGCTATGACACAGATGCGCATCGCGAGTTACAACGTCGAAAACCTGTTCAACCGGGCGAAGGCGCTGGACCAGCGGACCTGGGCGGACGGGCGGCCGGTGCTGGAGGCGTTCGCGCGCGCCGGCGAGCTGCTCGAAGAGCCCGTCTACACCGACGAGGTCAAGCGCGAGATCCTGCGGGAGCTGGCCCGGCTCGGGCTGCGCAACGGTGACCTGGCCAAGTTCGCGCGGCTGCGGCAGAACCGCGGGCGGCTGCTGAAACGGGCCCGGGACGGGCGGGTCGAGGTCGTCGCCGGCGGGCGGGCCGACTGGATCGGCTGGATCGAGCTGACCACCGACCGCTGCGACGAGCAGGCGCTGCTCAACACCGCCCGGGTCATTCTGGACGTGCGGGCCGACGTGCTCGCCGTCATCGAGGCCGAGAGCCGGCACGCGCTGAAGCGGTTCACCGACGGCGGGCTGCGCGGGCTGTATCGGCACATCCAGGTCATGGACGGCAACGACGAGCGCGGCATCGACGTCGGCGTCATGTCGACGGATGCCTTCCCGATCACCAACCAGCGCACCCACGTCGACGACGCCGACGACCGCGGCCGGGTGTTCAGCCGGGACTGCCCCGAGTATCACTTCGCGCTCCCCGGCCGCGCCGAGCCGCTGGTGGTCCTGGTCAACCACCTCAAGAGCAAGGGCTACGGCGGGAAGGTCGCCTCGGACGCGACCCGCCGCCGCCAGGCCGCCCGCGTCGCCGGCATCTATCGCGCCCAGTCCACGCCCTACGTCGTGGTGGTCGGCGACCTCAACGACACGCCGGAGAGCGAGCCCCTCGCCCCGCTGCTGCGCGACTGCGATCTGCGTGACATCTCGCGGCATCCGTCGTTCGAAGACACCGGCCGCCCTGGTACCTACGGTTCGTGCACGGCCCGCAACAAGCTCGACTACGTGCTGCTTTCCCCCGCGCTGTGGGCGGCCGCCACGGGCGGCGGGATCGAGCGCCGGGGCGTGTGGGGCGGCCGCAACGGCGTGCTGTGGCCCATCTACGACACGATGACCCGGGCCGTCCACGCCGGCTCCGACCACGCGGCCATCTTCGCCGATATCGACTTAAACAAATTGTGATCACACATTCGGTGAAATCTCTGCCGACGGTAGCGGGTGCGTCGCCGCGCGTGACAATCTTGGATTTACAGGTATTCACGCAGGCCGGGGGTCGGATGCGGAGGGACGATGACTGCGACAGCAGCCTCGACCAGCCTTGCCTCCGGTGAGCCCCCGATCAACTTCGCCGCGCACCAGATCCGGGCCGGCAATATGCACGGCGCCCGCGACGACTTCGAGCAGATGCTCGCCATGCTGCTGGCCGCGGTCTACCCGGGCGCGCGGGCGATCAGCGCCAACCCCGGCGACTGGGGCATCGACATCCTGCTCGGGGAGCTGTCCGGCCTGGTCGTGATCTGGCAGTCGAAGTACTTCTGGCCGATCGTGACCCGCGCGCACCAGGGCCAGATCCGGGAGTCCTTCGACTCGGCCGTCGCCGCCGCGGCCCGCAACGGCTACCGGCTCACGCAGTGGGTGCTGTGCGTCCCGGCCAGCATGGACGCGCCGACCGCGCAGTGGTGGGACAACTGGCGGGCCCGGCGGCAGCGCGAGACCGGCGTGCAGATCGAGCTGTGGCACGAGAACGTGCTGCGCAACCTGCTGATCAAGCCGGACTGTGCGCATGTACGCCGCCACTTCTACGACCCCTACGCGCAGTCCCCAGGGCCGGTGCGAGCTCCGCGAGTACCACTGCATGATCTTCGTCCTGAGGACGACAAAAGTCTTGAGGGCGCTTTGTTCGTACGGCAGCTGAAGGCGGCCGGTCACACGGAGGTCTCGGCGGCCAAGCGCGAGTACTTCAACGCCGACCTCCTGGCCCGCGAGATCCTCGACAAGCGCGTCCCGGGCGAGCTCGACGCCCTCGACGACGCCGACGGGCTCGTCCACGGCATCTGGGAGGCCGGGTTCAACCAGGCCGCCACCCGCCACCCGGGCGACCCGCTTCTGCCGGGCCTGCACGCCGCCGTGATGCGGGAGATCCGCGAGTCCGGCGCGTTCTCCGAGCTGCTGCGGGCCGGGGTGGTGCACCGGTGCGGGCTGATGCACCGGGTCGTCGAGCAGCGCCGGGCCGGCTGGGTGACGCACTGGCGGGAGCTGGTATGAGGTGCTTGCGGTGCTGCTCATGACGCCCGACGAGGTGGCCGCGTTCCGGCGGGCCCGGCTGTTACTGGTGCTGGCCGCGGCCGGGGAGCCGCTGGACGCCGAGCGGCTCGGGGTCTACGAGTTCCTGGCCGGGCAGCCGCTGCTGGTGGCCCGGGCCGAGGACGACCCCGACCGCACCACGCTGCGGCTGGCCGGGTTCGACGACCGGGCCGTCGCCTACGCCAGCCCGGCCCAGCGCTATGTCACCGCCCAGCTGCACCTCAACCGGGATCTCGCCGCCCTCGTCGCGGCCGGGCTGGTCGCGGTGCAGGCGGCCGGGCGGGTGACGTACCGCCTCACGGAAGAGGGAGCGAGCATGGCCAGCCGATTCACCGCGATGTATGCTCAGTCATACATCACAGCGGTGCGCATCGTCATCCGGCGGCTGCGGCGCATGAGCGGCCGTAAGCTTCGAGAGAGCCTGCGGCAGTGGCTGCTCCCCGTCCCAGTCAAGGACGTCTCATGATCGGTCTGCGCACCCAGGGCATCCGGATCAGACGGCTGCGCCTCCACGGCGACGACCGCGACTACGACGTCGACTTCCGCGCGCCCGACGACACCCCGCGGCCGCTGTCGGTGCTCGCCGGCGCGTTCAGCACGGGCAAGACCACGATCCTGGAGTTCGTCGACTACTGCCTCGGCGCCAACGACCACCCGCGGCACCCGGAGATCACCCCGAAGGTCAAGTCCGCGACCCTGGAGGTCGAGCTCTCCGGCTCGCCTTACCTGATCGAGCGGGCCGTCGGCGAGCCGTCCATGTTCGCCTACGTCCGCGCCGGCCGCCTCGACGAGCCCGGGGCGGCACCGCGCGTGCGCCGGACCCTGCGCCCGGCCGGCCACCCCGACAGCCTGTCCAGCCTGCTGCTGTCCCACTGCAAGCTGCAGGGCGTGCGGCTGTCGCTGGACACCGACGACCCGCTGAGCTTCCGCGACCTGATGTGGCTGTGCTTCCTGCCCAACGAGCGCCTCGACGGCAAGGACCTGCTCTTCGAGAGCGTCCCGATGAAGCACCTCAAGCTCCGCCAAGTCGTCGACCTCGTCTTCGACGTCCACGACGACCACACCGTCGAGCTCGGCCGCCGGATCCGCACCGTGGAGAGCGAGCTGGCCGCGGCCCGGACCGCCTACCGGGCCGCCGAGCAGCTCGTCGAGGACCAGCACCTCGGCTCCCGCCTCGACCTCGACGCCCTCGAACAGGCGGCCAAGGACGAGCTCGCCGCCTGCGCCCAGGCCCTGGCCGCGCTGGACGCCCGGGCGCGGGCCGCCACCGCGTTCGCCGCCGACCTGCGCGAGCGGCACCGCGACGCCGCCCGCGGCGCGCTGTCCGCCTACAACGAGCTGCGCGACCGGGAGACGCAGCTGCAGCGCCTGATCCCGCTGCGCGGCTCCTACGCCGACGACGTCTCCAAGTGGACCATGCTGGCCGAGACCGACCGGCTCTTCGAGACCGGCACCGGCGTCTGCGCCTCCTGCGGCGCGTCGCTCACCCCGGCCGACGAGCGCTGCCCGGCCTGCCGCTTCCCGGTCGGCCCGATCGACGTCTCCGGCGAGCTGCGCGCGGCCAAGACCCGGCTGTCCGAGCTGACCCGGCACATCGAGGACCTCGAGCACGAGATCCCCGCCCTGCGCGCCGCGGCCTCCCGGGCCCAGGACGCCGAGTCCCGGGCCGCGGCCGAGGTCGACGCGGCGACGTCGCACGCCGTCACCCCGTTCCTGGCCGAACGCGACGCCATCGCCCGCCGCCGCGAGGAGGCCGCCGCCACCCGGCAGCGCGCGTCCGACGGCCTCCGGCTCGTGCAGAGCCTGGAACGGCGGGCCAACGGCATCCTGCAGATGATGGACCAGCTCGAGGCCGACCGCGACGCGTTGGGCCACGGCGGTGTCCAGTCGCGCCGCGCCGATCGCGCCGCCGTCGTCCGCCGGGTCAGCGAGCGCTACCGGTCGGTCCTGGCCGAGTTCCGCTACCCGAAGCTGGCCGACGCCTACCTGGCCGAGGACCTGACGCCGTATGTCCGCGGCGAGCCCTACACCGCGGCGTCCTCCGGCGGCCGCACCCTCATCGCCCTGGCCTGGCAGCTGGCGATGTTCGAGACGGCCTGGGAGAACCGCTCGTCGCACCCCGGCTTCCTGCTGCTGGACAGCCCGCAGAAGAACCTGGGCGCCCTGGGCGACCTGGAGGACGGCCAGACGATCCAGCGCATCTACGGCCACATCGAGGCCTGGCTGGCCGGCCGCGGCGTGGGCGCCCAGATCGTGGTCGCCGACAACGCCCCGCCCCCGACCGCCGCCCACGACGTGATCGTCCGCTACTCCCGCCGAGCCGACCAACCGCCCTACGGTCTGATCGACGACGACTTCTGAGGGCCGATCGCGAACTCGCCGGCCGCCAGGGCCCGCCGGACGACGGCGCAGGTCTGCTCCGCGCTCAGCCCGCTCGTGTCGATGACGTGCGCCTCGAGCTCCTCGCCGAGCTGCGCGAAGGCGCCGTAGAGGCCCGTGATGGGCCCGACGTCCCGCAACTCCCGCCCGGCCCGCTCCCGAGCCCGCGCGAGGGTGGTCTCCAGATCGGGCCGGAGCACGATGTACGACACCGCCACCCGTGGTTGGTCACAGCTCCGGACGCTAGCCGCGCGGCTCCGCGACAAACAGACTTGTCATTTCCGGCCCCGTCAGCCGGAACGGGTCGTGACGATCACGGTGCCGTAGCGCTCGACGTCGTCGGACTTCATCAGGTCGTAGCGGCGGATCGCGGCGGCCTCGTCGGCGGCCGCCCACAGGACCTGGACCTCGAGCGTCTGCTTCACGTCTTTCACGTCTTTCGCTTCCTGCACGGACGTGAACGTGCACGTGGTGGCGTCGTCGCGGTGGGCGGTCACGCGCTGCCGGTCGAGGCGCTTCGCGATCTCGGCCGGAGGAAGCACGCGGCACGGGTCGGGGCGGTCGGTGGCGCCGCCCAGGTAGGCGGCCGGGGGTTCGATGGGGCGGATGCGGTACCACGTCAGCCGGTCGCCGGCCGCGACCAGCATCGCCGAGCCGCGCTGCGGGACCGCGCCGGCCGGGAGCATGGTCGCGTAGGGAGCGGAGACGCCGTGCTCGCCGACCCCGGACACGGCCGTGAACGGCACCGGTCGCGGGGCCGGGCCGACCGCGTACAGCCGGCCGCCCTCGCGCACCAGCGCCCGCACGGTCCGGTCGGCCCGCCAGCGCTCGGCCCCGTCGGCGAGCGCGAACGCCTCCAGGGCCCCGTCGGTGGTGTCGGCCGCGGCGCCGGACTGGGCGACGACGGCGACATCGCCTTCGACGGCGAGGTCGCAGTACTCGGCGCAGCCGTCCCCGGCCCGTTCGACGAGCCGGTGCCCGTCCGGGGCGAACAGCTGGAACGTGCGGGCCCCGCGCACGAGCGTCGCCCCGTCGCGGACCAGCAGCCCCAGCCCGCCGTCGTCGGCGGCCGGGTCGAGGGTGGTCCGCGACCGCAGCGCGCCGGTGTGGGCGTCGCGGATCTCCAGGCGGTCCTCCACCTGGTCGTTCTCGGTGCAGGCCAGCCGGAGCGCGGTCGTCCGGCCGTCGCCGGCGGCGGCGCGCAGGTCGCAGCCCTCGGGCAGGTCGGCACTCCACAGCCGGCCGCCGTCACCGGCCGACACGGCGTTGATCTTCCCGGCGTCGGGGCCGTCGCGGGTGGGTACGGTGCCGGCGTCCTCGTCGGCGTGGCCCATCCGCGACCGGCCGGAGTGCTGCTCGGAGGTCTTCCCGGCGGCCTTCGGCGAAGGCGAGGCGGACGGCGAGCGCGTCGGCGTCGGCGACACCGATGCGGACGGCGACTTCTTGGCGCTCTTCTTCGCGTGCGGCCCCCACGAGGGCGTGGCCTTGACCTTCTCGGGCTTGGCGGTGGTCTTGGGGGCGTCGCGGGGGTTGGCCCACTGCATGGGGGAGGAGTTCTCGGCCGGCTCGCCGACCAGCGTGGCCGGGCCCGCGGCCATGGCCTGGGTGCGGGTGGTCAGCGGCATGCGCCAGCGGGCCTCGCCGGTGCGGGTCGACAGCGCGGTCAGCTGGGCCGTCTTGGCGTCGCGGTCGTAGCTGTTCACGAGTAGCGAGCCGGCGCCGAGGTCGCTCTGTGACCACAGGACCGTGCCGTAGGCGCCGGACTCGTCGAGCTTCTTGCGCCACCGCACCGCCCCGGTGTGGGCGTCGAGCCCGGTGAGCTCGGTCCCGGCGTCGGCCTGCGACACGAGGGTGTCGGCGGTCGGGTCGAAGCCGACCAGGTCACCGGCCTTCGTCGCGAACGCGGCCCCCGCCGCCACGTCCCCGGAGCGCAGCCCGCCGTCGAGGGTGCTGGTCTCGAACGGCGGCGTCACCACCGGCTCCGGATGCGCGGCGACGCTCGCAGTGAGCACCGCCGCCGGCACGACCAGCAATCCCGCCGCCTTGTACGGCCTCACGACGCCCCCGTTCATCGACTTCCCGCGTCGGAAAGACGCTAAATGCGGATATATCCGGACACACGCAGCGACGCGGCCTGTTCAGCCATCAGCGGGCGATATTTCCGGATTACCACAAAAGTGGAGCACGCGGGCATGAGATGTCGAGAACAAGATCCGAAGCGCAGTGGGTACTGCCGGCAGCGCCGACGTACCGCCAAGCGGCTTGAGGACAACGTCCGCCGGTCCTCGCTCGGGGTCGATATGCCGGACGCTGCGGCGCGGATCTAGCGCTGGCGTGTGTGCTCGGCTACCACTGAGCCCAGGGCACGGTCCAGTCGCCGAGGCCGTCGGTGAGGGGGAGGTTCTTCGGCGTGTTGCGGACCTCGACGATGTCGCCGGCGTCGAAGGTGTCGTAGAACCACTGCGCGTTGGCCGGGGCCACGTTGATGCAGCCGTGGGACGTGTTCGCCTTGCCCTGCTGGGGGATGTTCCAGTCGGCCAGGTGCACGTACTCGCCGGAGGTGGAGATCCGGCAGGCCAGCTTGATCTTCTCTTCGTAGTAGTTCGGGTTGTTCTTGTCCGTGATGCCGAAGCTCGCGGAGCTCATGGTGACCAGCGGCTCCTTGGTCATCAGGACGTGGACGCCGGAGCGGGTGAAGAAGTCGATGGTCTCGCCCTTGGAGCCCTTCGTCTCGCCGCCCTTGCCCATGCTGATCGGGATCTTCTTGACCATCTGGCCGTCGATGTAGCACTCCATCTGCTTCGTGTTGGAGTCCGCGATCGCGATCCGGGCCGGGCCGATGGAGAAGTTGGCGCTGGAGTTGCCGCCGCCGTAGACGCCGTTGCCGAGGTCGACGCCGAGGACGTTGACGCTGACCTTGACCGTGGTGCCCTTGGCCCAGTATTTCTCCGGCCGCCAGTGTGCGCTCTGGCTGCTGACCCAGTGCCACTTGCCCTCGACCGCCGGGGACGTGGTCACCTTCATGGCCTGCTCGGCGGCGTCCTGGTTCTTGACGGCCTTGTTGAAGTACACGATGACGGGCTGTCCGACACCGTAGGTGCCGCCGTTCTTCAGCGCGGCCATCTGGTTGGCCTGGAACGTGATCGAGGCGACCGAGGCCGGCTTCAGCGTCGTGAACGAGCTGGACTGGCTGACGTCCTTGCCGGCGCCGTCGGCCCCGGCGACGGTGACCGTGTAGGTCGCGCCGTAGGTCAGGGCGCCGTTCGACGTCCACGTCTTCTTGTCGTCGGCGAGCTTGCCGTCGAGGTTCTTGCCGTTGGCGGCGACCGTGACGGTGTTGAGCGTGCCGTTGGCGATCGCGACGGTGACCTGGCTCGCCGGCGACACGTCCTTGCTGTCGGCCGCGGGCGTGATGGTGACCTGCGCGGCCGCACCGCCGCCGCCGGCGCCGCCGGGCGCGCTCGGGTCCGCCGACGCACCGCCACCGGCCCAGCTGGCCTTACCGTTCGAGTTCTTGCCGTCACCGCACGCGGCCAGCGTGGCGGCGGCGGCGACTCCGGCCCCCGCGGCCAGCATTCTCCGACGACTCAGCATGGTCTTGTGTCCTCCCCGTCCGCGAACGGTACCGACCCGGGGCGCATGTGCAAAACCCTCGAATGGTAATGCCCGCAATGTCCCGCTCCGAGACCGGCAAGTCCCGCTCCGAAATCCGGACGTTCCGCCCCGAATGCGGCAACGTCCCGCCGTGAGAGCGGCAACGTCCCGACCCCTAGACGTGTCCGAGGGTCGGGGACGTTTACACGGGTTCACCGCGCTGAGACGACTGTCACTTCCAGGCGGTCGGTGTAGAAGGCGACCCGCCCCGCGATCGGCGACACCGCGTCGTACGGCTTCTCGTAGCTCCACACCGAGTTGTCCACGGTGCCGTCGGGCGTCACGACGGAGTAGTAGGAAGCGTCGCCCTTGAACGGGCAGTAGGTGCTGTGGTCGGTGCGCTGCAGCAGCTCCTGGTTGGTGTCCTCCAGCGGCAGGTAGTAGGCCACCGGGTAGGTCGACTCCTGCAGGGCCAGGGCGTTGGTGCTGTCGGCGACGACGTGCTCGCCGGAGCGGACGACGACCCGCACGTCGGACGGCGTCACGGTGATCGGGTGGTCGGGGCCGGGAATCAGGTGGGGACGACTCATACGCCCAAAGTTATGCCGCGAGGACTTTGTCGACCAGGCGGACCGGCAGATCCTCGTCGAGGGTCCACGGGAGGTAGATCGCGCGGTACACGATCGGGCTGATCAGGCCGTCGATGATGTCGTCGGCGGCCAGGGCGGCGGACTCGCCGATGATGGCCAGGCCCTCG
Source organism: Dactylosporangium sp. NPDC051541 (assembly GCF_044454505.1). Lineage (NCBI taxonomy): Bacteria > Bacillati > Actinomycetota > Actinomycetes > Micromonosporales > Micromonosporaceae > Dactylosporangium > Dactylosporangium sp. NPDC051541. Next base: position 413,010 of record NZ_JBITDU010000008.1, on the reverse strand, counting down.
GTGCGGCGGTTGCGCAGGCATTCGGTCTCCTGCTCGCCGGCGGACGCGCTGCCGCCGCGCAGGAGGGCGGCGTTGATCGGCTTGCGGTAGTGCTCGACGATCTCGCGGCACCAGGCGATGAGGTCGGCCCGCAGGTCGCCGGTCCGCGGCAGCTCCCGGGCCGGGTCGAGCCGGTAGGTGGCGATGTCGTTGAGCATGGCGGCGGCGTCGCCCCAGCGCCGGTACACGCTTGTCGGGTTGACCCCGGCCCGCTCGGCGACCAGCGGGATCGTCACCTTCTCGGCCCCGCGCTCACGGACGAGCTCCTCGACCGCGAACCGGATCGAGGACAGCACGGCGGCGCTGCGGCCACCCGTGCGGCGCACTGGGGCAGACATTGTGACCCTCCATACAAAAGCAAAGATCTTTGCGTTAGTACTGCCTGTAAGGCGTAACTTCAGCCTAACGCAAGAAGCTTTGCTTTAGGAGGCACCGCGATGTCTACCGCAACACTCGACCGCCCGGCCACCCACGTCATGCGGCGCCGCACCCTTCCGCCCGGCGTGGCGTTCGCCGGGGCCGCGCTGGCCTTCGCCTCCCTGTACCTCGCGGCCGGCGCGCCCACACCCCTGCTCGTGCTGTTCGAACGCGAGTGGGGCTTCGCGCCGTGGGTGCTCACCGTCGCCTTCGCCGCCTACGCCTTCGGGCTGCTCGCCTCGCTGGTCGTCGTCGGCTCGCTGTCCGACCACGTCGGCCGCCGCCCGGTGCTCATCGGCGCCCTGGCCGTCGAGCTCGCAGCGATGCTCATGTTCGTCTTCGCGCCCAACATAGGCTGGGTGATCGCGGCCCGGATCGTGCAGGGTGTGGCGACCGGCGCGGCCAGCAGCGCGTTCACCGCGGCCCTGGTCGAGCTGGCCCCCGCGCGGCACAAGCGGCTCGGCGGCATCCTCGGCGCCGTCGCACCGGCCGGCGGGCTCGGCCTCGGCGCGCTGCTCACCGGCCTGGCCGTGCAGTTCACCCACGCCGCGAACCTGATCGTGTTCACCAGCCTCACCGTCATCATGGCCCTGGGCACGCTGACCGCGGCGCTGTCGGCCGAGACCGTCAGCCGCCGCCCGGGCGCCCTGGCCGCGCTGAAGCCGCAGGTCTCGGTCCCGCGGGCGGCCCGGCCCGACTTCCTGGCGGCCGCGCCCGCGCACCTGGCCTCGTGGATGCTGGCCGGCCTGTTCATGGGCCTGTCCCCGAGCATCCTGCGCGACGTGTTCCACCACAGCAGCGGCCTGCTCAACGGCGTCACCGCGTTCCTGCCCCCGGCCACCGCCGCGACGGCCGCCTACCTGCTGAGCCGGCACCCGGCCCGGAAGGTCGTGCGCGACGGTACCGTCGCCGTCCTGATCGGCACCGCCATCGTCCTGTTCGGCATCGCGACCGTGACCCTGCCCCTGCTCTGGGTCGGCGGCCTGGTCGGCGGGGCCGGCTTCGGGGCGACGTTCTCGGGCGCGCTGCGGACCGTCGGGCCCCTCGCCGAGGCGCACCAGCGGGCGGCGCTCTTCGCGGCCGTGTTCCTGGTGGCGTACCTCAGCTTCGGCGTCCCCGCGATCGTCGCCGGCCAGCTGGTGGCGCCGCTGGGCCTGCTGACCACGGTGCTCTGGTACGGCGGCGGGATCATCCTGGCCGCGCTGGTCGCCCTGGCCGCGCAGCTGCGCCTCGGGACGAAAACCGCCTGAGAACCCCTAAGACCGCTGGTCCCCGCGCCGATGGCAGGGGACCAGCAGTCGTACGTCAAGGGAGGGCAGCGTATGCGTATTGGTGATTCGGTCACGTTCAATGTCGTCGCCGCGGGCACCCAGGTGGACCCGGCGACCCGGCAGGCCCAGGTCAACGCGCAGGCGGACACGCTCGGCCAGTTGATGGGTACCAAACACAACGTCCAGGTCGCCGCGAACGTCAACGACGGTCAGGGCGTAGACCTGTACGTCTGATCGGCCGAACGAAAGGCGGTTGAGGGGGTGTGGGTGGAGCCTGCTCCCCCGCCGCTTTCAAATGTCGCCTTTCCGCATCGCGGCGGCCATCTTCGCAGGATCATGGCCGTCGCGAACCCCGTCGAAAATGATGGCCGACCCCTCGATGTGGTCGGTGCGCTGCCGCAGGATCGCCTGGTAGGCCGGTGACGCATACCAAGCGCGGGCGGCGTCGGAGTCCGGGAACTCGATGACGACCACGGTGCCCGGCCACTCGCCCTCGATGACCTCGACCTGCGGGCCGTGGGCGACAAACCGGCCCTCGAACGGCTCGAGCGTGCCCTGGATCCGCTCGAGGTAGTCCAGCACGTCGTCGTGGGCGCTGCGGTTGTACAGATGCGCGAGTGCGTAGCCCTTCATGGGCCGATCATGCCAGCAACCGGCGTCACACTTCGGAGCCGAGCAGTTGCTTCGCCGCCCGCAGCGCCACGCCGCGCAGGGGCTCGGCGCGCATGACCGCGCGGACGGCGGCGCCGTCGAAGAGCATCGTGAGCCGCGCGGCGAGGAACGCCGGGTCCGCGACGCCCATGGCTTTCGCGTGCTCCAGGAAGTACCCCTCGAGGCGATCTTTGAAAGAGAGTGCCACGACGGAGGCCTCGTGCCGCGGGTCGTGGAGTTCGACGGCGGTGTTGACGAACGGGCAGCCGTGGAAGGCCGGGCCGGCCGACTGCTCCTCCAGGCGGGCGAAGACGTGCAGGATGCGCTCGCGGGCCGGCATGGCCTTGGGGTCGGCGGGGAAGTATCCCGCGACCGTCGCCGGGCCGTAGGTGCGCAGGCTCTCGGCGATCACCTCGTCCTTGGTGGTGAACAGCTGGTACATCGAGCGCTTCGACACGCCCGCGGCCTTGCACAGGCGCTCGACGCCGACCGCGGCCGCGCCTTCGGCGTAGAACAGCTCGGCCGCGGTCTTGAGCAGGCGTTCACGCGGCGTAGCGATCTGAGTCACAGGCTTGAGTATAGCGGTGTGGAAACCGATCGGTTTACGGTGGTGCCAGGCGATGGAAACCGATCGGTTTCCGATCATCGAAGGAGATCGCAATGAACGAAGTTGTGCTGGTCACCGGCGGCAATCGGGGTCTCGGCAAGGCGTTCGTGGAGGAGGCCCTGGCCCGCGGCGCGAGGAAGGTCTACGCGGCCGCTCGCGACCCGCGGACGGTGACGACACCGGGTGCGATTCCGATCGCACTCAACGTCACGGATCCGGCATCGGTACTGCGGGCCGCCGCCGAAGCACCCGACGTCACCCTGCTCATCAACAACGCCGGCATCTCGGCCCGCGCCAGCGTCCTCAACGCCGACCTCGACCTCATCCGCGACGAGTTCGAGACGAACTTCTACGGCCCGATCCTCGTCACCCGCGCGTTCGCCCCGGTCCTGAAGGCCAACGGCGGCGGCCGCCTGCTCAACGTGCACTCGGTGCTGTCCTGGATCTCGCAGGGCACCTCGTACAGCGCGTCCAAGGCGGCCCTGTGGCAGGCGACGAACGCGTTCCGCCTGGAACTGGCCGCGCAGGGGACGTCGGTGACGGGCCTGCACGTCGGCTACATCGACACCGACATGACCGCCGGCGTCGACGGGCCGAAGGTCGAGGCCCGAGACGTGGCCCGGCAGGCCCTGGACGGTGTCCAGGCGGGCGCGTTCGAGGTGCTCGCCGACGACATCTCGCGCACCGTCAAGCAGGGCCTGTCCGCCGACCCGGCGGCGCTCTATCCACAGCTGGTGTAATGGACGGGTGAACTCATACCGGGCCGAGGGTGAGTACAAGCGCGACTCGCGGTACATCACCGACCGCATCACCGCCGACGGGCGTGACGGCTGGCCGGTGGAGCCGGGCCGTTACCGCCTCGTCGTGAGCCGCGCGTGCCCGTGGGCCAGCCGCGCCATCATCGTGCGCGGGCTGCTGGGGCTCGAGGACGTGCTGTCCATGGGCGTGTGCGGACCGGCGCACGACGAGCGCAGCTGGACGTTCGACCTCGACCCCGGCCGCCGCGACCCGGTGCTCGGCATCGAGCGGCTGCAGGAGGCGTATTTCAAGCGCTTTCCCGGCTACGAGCGCGGGATCACGGTGCCGGCGATCGTCGACATCCCCACCGGCCAGGTCGTGACCAACGACTTCGCCCAGCTGACCCTCGACCTGTCGACCGAGTGGGGCGCCTCCTCGCACCTGTATCCGGAGGCGCTCCGGCCCGAGATGGACGAGGTGATGGAGCTCGTCTACCGGGACGTCAACAACGGGGTCTACCGGGCCGGGTTCGCCGGTTCGCAGGAGGCCTACGAGACCGCGTACGACCGGCTGTTCGCCCGCCTCGACTGGCTTTCGGAGCGGTTGTCGGGGCAGCGGTACCTCATGGGCGATGCCATCACCGAGGCCGACATCCGCCTCTTCACCACCCTGGTCCGGTTCGACGCCGTGTATCACGGCCACTTCAAGTGCAACCGCCAGAAGCTCAGCGAGCTACCGGTCCTGTGGGCGTATGCGCGGGACCTGTTCCAGACCCCCGGCTTCGGCGACACGGTCGACTTCGACCACATCAAGCAGCACTACTATCTGGTCCACCGCGACCTCAACCCGTCCGGCATCATCCCGGCCGGCCCCGAGCTCAGCGGCTGGCATGCGCCGCACGGGCGCGGGTGAGTTGCTGGGTGCCGAGCCCGATGAGCCACAGGCTCCACGGCACGTAGCCGGCGAAGTTCACCAGCGCCAGGGCGGGGACGAGCCCGGCCGGCCCCGAGCTCAGCGGCTGGCATGCGCCGCACGGGCGCGGGTGAGTTGCTGGGTGCCGAGCCCAATGAGCCACAGGCTCCACAGCACGTAGCCGGCGAAGTTCACCAGCGCCAGGGCGGGGGCGAGCCCGGTGGCGATCGCGCCCGCCGCGACGAACCCCCAGACCCGCGGCAGCACCGCCATCCTGCGCGCGACGAGCACGGTCCAGATCGCCGTCAGCACATAGCCGCACGCCTCGCCGACGATATTGCCCATCACGACGTTGAGCGTGTGGAACGTGCCCGGATCGTCGACGAACGGCACGATGAGCGGCCACCGCAGCAGCCCCACGACCTGCACGGCGGCGGCCGCGATTCCGACCCACTCGGCCGTGCGGAGTTTGCCGGCGGCGGGCACGACCCCCTCGGCCGCACGCAGCTTGACGGCGGCGGGCGCGAGCAGCCCGGCCGTGCGCGGCTTGACGGCGCCGGGCGCGACCCCCTCGTCCGTGCGCGGCTTCACGGCGGCGGGCGCGAGCAGCCCGGCCGTGCGCGGCTTGACGGCGCCGGGCGCGACCCCCTCGTCCGTGCGCAGCTTGCCGGCGACAGGCGCGGGCATCCCGGCGGTGCGCAGTTTGAGGGCGACGGGCGCGAGCAGCCCGGCCCCGATCGCGAGGAGCAGGAACCACCCGCCGATCACCGCCGGGTTGTCGTGGAACCGCTCCAGCACCTCGGCCGGCGGCCGCTGCAGGATGGCCGGGTAGTCGAACGCCGACCCGAGCCCGATGAACGCGATGTTGGCCACGAGCGCGGCCGCGATGAGCAGCATGATTGCCTCCCGAATCTGTACGCTGTCCAATCTGTACGCCGTCCAGACTGAACGGTGTACAGTGAGCGTGTCAAGGGAGGTTGTGTGCCAAAGCCAGGACCCCGCGGCATCCTGTCCGACGACGTGATCGTCGACGCCGCACTGCTCCTGCTCGACACCCGCGGTCCGGAGGCGATGTCGATGCGCGGCATCGCGACGCAGCTGGGTGTGGCCCCGAATGCGCTCTACACGTACTTCCCGGACAAGGCGGCGGTCCTGCGCGCCGTGGTCGACCGCCTGATCGGCACGCACGCCGACCTGTCGGCTCTGGCCGACTCGTCCGGCCTGCCCCGGGCCCGGATCCGGACCTTGGCACTGGGCCTGCGCGCGGGCCTCATCCGCCACCCGGGCGCGGCCTCGGTGCTGCTCGGCGCTCCGATGGACGGCCCGCAGGCCATGCTCCTGGGCGAGCACCTGCTCTCCGCCCTGGCCGACGCCGGAGTCGAGGGTCCGTCGGGAGCACGAGCCAGCTACCTGATCATCGTGTACCTCCTGGGCTCCGTCGCCCTCGAAGCGCTGGAACTGGACCCGACCCGGCCCGCCCCGCCCGAGGAGGACCGCATAGCCGCCCGCCGCCAGGCCTTCGACCGCGTCCCCGCCGAGCTCTTCCCAAGAACCGCCGCCGAGGCCGCAACGATGGCCACCTACATCGGCACGGAACAGTTCACGTGGGGCCTGGACCGCCTCCTCGACGGCCTCGGCGTCCCCGCGTGAGCGCTGAGCCGACGGCGCCGGCCGGCTCCAGTCCGTCGGCCGCAGCGGGTGGCGCGTTGTGGTCACGGAGCAGTTCGTGCGGGCTTCAGACCGCCTCGGCGTCCTCGCCTGAGCTCTGAGCCGACGGCGCCGGCCGGCTCCAGTCCGTCGGCCGCAGCGGCGGCGCGCCGGCGTCGGTGACCACGCCACGCGCCCGCCAGTCGAAGCCCGCCGGCCACGCGGTGGTGTCGTCGGCCAGCGCGCCTTTGAGGTCGGCCGCGGACAGATCGGCGCCGATGAGCTGCGCGCCCCGCAGGTCGGCCCGCCCCAGCCGGGCCCGCCCGAGCCGCGCCCCGGCCAGGTACGCCTGGCTGAGGTCGGCACCGCGAAGGTCGGCCCCTTCGGCGACCAGCCCACCGGCGAGGACTTGGCGGAGATCGGCCGCCCGCAGATCCGCCGCCGTGACCCGGGCCTGGGTCAGGTTCGACCCGGTCAGGTCCGCGTGCCGCAGCGCCGCCCCCTGCAGGTCGACGAGGCGAAGGTCGCTGTAGTGCAGATCGGCGTTCGCCAGCCGCGCGAACTCCAGCCGCCCGGCCGGCACCGCGAGCCGATCCAGATGCAGGACCTCACCCCGCCGAGGCGCCCGCCGGGCCAGGACCCGCAGCGCGACATCGATGTCCGGCCGCGCGTGGCGCAAGGCCGCGCCGATCTCACCCTCGCCGAGCTCCGTCGCCGCCACCCACGCCCGCCGCTCGTCGTCGGCCAGGGCCGCGTGCCGCCGGACGAACGAGCTGAGCACGTCCACCACCGCGTCCCGCTCCGCACCGTGCGCGACGGCGACGCTCTCCAGCGCGTAGATCCCGGCGACCCGCAGGTCGATGCTCTCGCCGCCCATATGCTGCACCGCGGTCGCGAACCCGTCGCGGGCGTTGCCCTGCCGGGTGACCTGGATCTGCCGCCAGGTGAAGACGACCCCGAACAGCAGCCCGATCCCGGCGAGCCCCTGCAGCAGGCTGGCCCGGATGTCGTTGACGGCCTTGGCCCGATCCGCCGGCGGCGCCGCCCCGCCCAGATCCCACCGCAGCACGAACCGCGGCGACAGCACAACGACCACCGCGACGAGCACGATGACCACCAGCGCGACCGCGACCACCGCCCCCGTCCGCCGCCGCCACGGCCGCAGGTAGGCCACCGTGATGTCCCGCTGCGCAGACGCCCAACGCCCCATCCGCCCGCCTCCCGCCCGCCGCCGAACCCTTCGATGCAGCTCGATCATCACGTCGGCCGCGGACCAGCCGCACCGTCAGTCGCGAAAGCGACACGCGCCGGCCCGAGCCCGGGGTGGAGGACCGACCGCCGGTGCGTGGCCGCGCGGTGGCGGACCTGTGCGAGGCTGTCCGGGTGCCGGACGACCTGATCCCGCCTGGCCTGCATCCGCTGCTGGCCGCGCGCTGGAGCCCCACCACGTTCGACCCCGAGTTCGAGGTGGGTGCCGCGCAGGCCGAGCTGCTGGTCGAGGCGGCCCGGTGGGCGCCGTCGGCCGGGAACTCGCAGCCGTGGGCGTTCATCGTGGCCCGGCGTGGTGACGAGACGCATCGGCGGCTGGTGCGGCACCTGGCCCGCAGCTCGGGGCGCTGGGCGCCGTCGGCCAGTGTGCTCGTGGCGAACCTGGCGCACCGCTTCGTCGAGGGTACCGACTGGGAGTTCTCCGAGTTCGCCCAGTACGACCTCGGCCAGGCGGTCGCGCACATGACGTTTCAGGCGCAGGCGCTGGGCTTGTCCGTCCGGCAGTTCCGCGCCTTCGACCAGAGTGGCATAGCGAACGAGTTCAGCGTGCCCAGCCACTGGGAGGTCACTTCCATGTCGGCGATCGGCCGCGTCCCCGCCGACGCCGGCTCGCCGCCCCGCCCGGCTCCCGGCCCGCCCCGCGACCGCCGCCCGGTCGTCGAGCTGCTCTGGGCGGAGAACCGGCTCACGACCGACGGCTGAGCTCGGCCCGAGGTGCGGCGCGCCGGGGGCCGTTTTTACCCTGGACGGCATGGTGTTGTGGGATGTGCCGGCGTACCTGCCCTACGTGCAGCCACCGCTGACGGCCGCGGCGGTCCGCCGGGCCGAGGAGCAGTTGCGGGTCACGCTGCCGGCGGCGTACCTGGCCATGCTCGAGGTCCAGAACGGCGGGTCCCTGCGCGCGACCTGGCCGGGCTCGCCGCACCGGGCGCTGGCCGGGATCGGGCCGCACTTCCCGAGCATCACCCGCGACGAGGCGTGGTGGCGGTCGCCGGCCGAGGACGACGAGATGTGGGTGCCGCCGGGCGCGGACCGGCTCATCCCGTTCGACGGCGGCGGGCACTGGGACCTGTGCCTGGACTACCGGGGCGGTGCCGGCGAGCCCGCGGTGGTCATGGTCGACGTCGACGGGGAGGAGGAGACGCCGATCGCGCCCGACTTCGATGCCTTCCTCGCCGGACTGGTCGACGAGACGGAGGCGTCGGCGCTGCGGGTGCGCTCCGGGATCGGCCTCGACGACCTGGCGGCTTGCCTCGGCGACGAGCTCGGCTGCGCGTTCGTCGACCGCGGCGACTGGGCGCACGGCTACCGCCGGCTCCACGCCCGCCTCCGGGACGGCAACGCCCAGGTCTGGCTGAGCGAGAACCGCGTGCCCGCCGGCTTCCACCGCGAGGGCCGCCAGGTCGTCGTCACCACGGAGACGACCCTGCGCCTGCCGGCCGACCCGCGCTGCCGGATCATCGTCGAGACGGCCGACGACGACGCCGGAGAAGCCCGAAAAGCATTGCAAAATCTCGGCTTCGGTACCCCCTGAGGCCCGCGATCCCCACAGGTCCACGCAACCGTCGCCCGTCGTCGCCTGAGCCCGCGCGGCGATGCGGCGTCGACGGCGATCCGGGCGCCGACCCCATAAGCCCACGCAACCGTCGCCACTACGGCCCGCGTCAGTGCGTCAAGCGTTGCCGGCCTTCGGGTCGCCGACGAGCGCGGGCTGGTCGATGTCGGTCCGGGCGGTCCCCAGCGCGGAGCTCACGAACTGCCGGTAGATCGCGGCCGGCAGCGAGGTGCCGGTGATCGTAGCCCCGCCCTTGTCGACCAGCGGCTGCTCGTTCGTCTTGTTGCCGACCCACACGGCCACGGCCACCTGCGGCGCGAAGCCGGCCGCCATCGCGTTGCCGGTCCGGCTGGTGTCGGCGCCGAACTGCCACTCCCCGGCCGCGAGCGCGGTCGGCCGCCCGTCGGCGAGGCGCCCGGCCGGCTGCTGCGTCATGGCCCAGGCGACGTTCTGCGCGATCGGCGCGTCGATGGCCGGCTCGGACTGCTCGGTGGCCCGGTAGAGGGTCTTGCTGCCGTAGGTGATCTGGGCGATGAAGTGCGGTTTGGCCCGATTGCCGTCGGCGGCGAACGTCGCCATGGCGTTGGCCTCGTCGATGACCTTCACCGGGTACTGCCCGTATCCGATCTCCGTGCCGAAGTACTCGGGGAACAGCTCCTTGCCGGGCTGGTCGAGCGGCACCGCTTTGCTCCCGCCGTCGCGGCTGTTCACCCACATGGTGCCGATGCCCGCCGCGCGGGCCATGTCGATGACCGTCGCCGGCCCCGACTTCTCGGTCACCGCGAACAGCGGCACCCGCAGGACGTCGCGCTGGGCGTCCAGCAGCGTGCACGACGGCTTGCCGCCCGGGCACTTCTTCCCGTCCCGGATCGGGTTGCCGTTGCGGATCGTGCGACCGGATGCCGGGAACTCGCCCTCGGCCGGGGCCAGCCACTTCGACTCCAGCGAGATGCCGGCCTTGAGCGCCGCGGCCAGGGTGATCGGCACGAACGCGCCGCCCGCCGGGTGCCCGAGGGCCGCGTAGTCCATGGTCGTGCCGGCCGGGGTGCCGTAATACGCCAGCACCCGGCCGGTGCCCGGCTGCACCGCCACCGCGGCCGCCGTCAGGTTGGCGGGCTGGCCGCCCATCGCCGTGCCGACCGCGCCGAGCAGCGAGTTCTGCAGCTTCGGGTCGATGGTCGTGGTGATCCGGGCGCCCTCGCGCGGGACTTCGATGGCCTTGAACTCGTCGAGCACCTTGGCCGCGATGAGCCCGGCGTTGTCCTTCGGGCGCAGCGCGTCGTGCCGCTGCTTGGCGTCCTCGGCGGTGCGGGTGGTGCCCTCCGGGAACACGACCCCGGTCCCGGCCCCGGTCATGTTCTTGCGGATCTCCTCGAACCGCTTCCGGGCCGCGTCGGCGTGCACGGTCGGGTCGTAGGTGGCGTCGCCGGGCGCGTCCAGCTGCGCCGCGAGCATCACCGCCTCGCCGGGGGAGAGGGTCGCGGCCGGCTTGGCGTAGTAGGCCTGGGCGGCGGCCTCGATCCCGTAGGCCTGGCGGCCGAAGTACATCGTGTTGAGGTAGCGGTCCAGGACGGCGGCGCGGCCGTAGCGGCTCTCCAGGCGGGCGGCCTGGGCCTGCAGCTTCGCCGTCCCGGTGTCCGTGTCCGGCTGCAGGTGACGGGCGAGCTGCACGGTGATCCGGGTCGGCCGGCCGAACCAGTGCCCGTCGGGGAACCCGGGGTCCTGTGCGGCGACGACGGCCTCGGCGACGTACCCCGGCAGCCGTGACGTGTCGATCGCGACTTGGTCGTCCGGGCTGTTCCGGGCCATGATCGAGCCGTCGGCATACAGGACGTCGGTCGACCCGCCGGGCTCACCGAGCTCCAGCGGCGTGACGCTGCCGACGTAGATCCCGGCCGCGGCGGCGGCCCCACCGAGCAGCACCACAATGACCGCGGCTCCGACGAGCAGTTGCTTCCGGTTCATCAGCGTCAGTCCTCCCCATGGACGGACGCATCGTACTTGCTCGAACTTCGCCTTAGATACACGCCTCGATCGCATCGTAGACGGCGGTGCTGCGGTCATGGTCGGCGAGGTGCCTGGTCACGTAGGCCAGCCAGTATCCGCCGGGACCCACGAACCCGCCGGCCGAGGAGCCGCCGATGCCGCCCATGCCGACCCAGTTTTCATCGCGCCGCCAGCCCAGCGTCCACACCGCCTCCTCCTCGAGGAGCCGGTCGACCCCGACCGCCTGCGGGGCCAGGGCCTCGGTCAGCAGCCCGGCCGGCAGCAGGCGGGGGAGGGCGTCGTACACGCCGGCCAGCCCGCGGGCGCTCGCGTGCAGGTTGACCGCCGGCAGCTCCCCGCCGCGCCAGCCGGCCCCGTTGAGCACCGCGGTGTCGAGGAGCCCGGCCGGGTTGCCGAGGGCCCGGGCCCACAGGTCGCCGTGGCCGTGCACGGACTGCTCGGGCCAGTCCGGCGTCCCGTGCTCGACCTCGGCGCAGCGGCCCTGGTCCGCGGCGGACAGTCCGAAATGGACGTCGAGGCCGAACCCGCGGACGACGTCGCCGACGGTCTCACCGGTCGCGCCGCGCAGGATCGCGCCGAGAATGTTGCCGTAGGTCAGGGCGTGCTCGCCCACCGCGGTCCCCGGCTCCCATTCGAAGGGCGAGGCGAAGACGGCGTCGGTGCAGCGGGCCCAGTCGAGGCCCTCGGCGGCGCTCAGCGGCTCGGCGATCGCGGGCAGCCCGAGCTGGTGGGCGAGGGCGTGGCGGACCGTGCCCCGCGGGTCCCGGAACGCCGGGCAGTACTTCGCGACCGGCTCGTCGAGGCCGATCCGCCCGTCGGCGACCCGGGCCAGCACGGCCAGGGCCGCGACCGGTTTGCCCGCCGAGAACACGGTGACCAGGGTGTCGGCCGTCCAGGGTCGGGTCCGGGCGGCGTCGGCCCAGCCGCCCCACAGGTCGACGACGAGCTCGCCACCGGCGTAGGCGGCGACCGCGGCGCCTGTCTCGGCCCCCGACTCCAGCTGTGCCCGGAAGGCTTCGGCGACGGGTTCGAAGCCCTTCGCGACGGTACCGCCGACAGGATCCACCATGCTCGCGGACCTTACCGGCTCTCCTCGACGTGCGGCTCGCCCTTTTCTCGTTGATGCTCTTGGCATGCGTCGATTCGGAGCCGTCATCGGGCTGCGCCCCGAACACCGTGAGGAGTATCTTCGCCTGCACCGCCGGGTCTGGCCCGGGGTCGAGGCCCGCCTCACCGAGAGCCACTTCACCAACTACACGATTTTCGTGCGCGGGGATGTGTTGTTCGCCTATTACGAGTACACCGGCGACGACTATCGGACCGACGCCGCCGCGGTGGCGAACGACCCGATCACCCGTGAATGGTGGACGCTGACCGACCCGTGCCAGCAGCGCCTGGACGGGACCCCGGACGGTGAGCAGTGGGCTCCGCTGACCGAGGTCTGGCACCTGGATTAGCCGGGGTCAATCCTTGATGCGCTTCGCGTGCTCGTCGTACTGGCCGGTGGAGAACTCCAGTACCTCGATCATGCTCTGCAGGACCTCGTCGCTGTAGCGCCGCAGGAACTCGCCACCGGCCGTCACGATCGGCCCGTAGAGCTCCCACGCCGACTGTTGCGCGAGCGGGGTGGGGCGCACCGTCACCCGCCGGCGATCGCCCGCGTCCCGCTCACGGGTCACGTATCCGGCCCGTTCGAGCCGGTCGATGGCTGTGGTCACGCCGCCGGTGGTCAGGCCGGCCGCGACCGCCAGCTCGCCCGGCGACATGGCCGCGCCTTCGGGCTCCAGCAGCAGCTCCAGGCAGCGCATGTCGGTCCGGTTGAGGCCGAGCCGCTCGGCGACGCGCTGGTCGAGCAGGTCGACCGCCCGCTGGTACTCCTGCATCGCCCGCCCGAATGCGGCCACGAGGTCTTCCGAACTCACCCTTGCGATCCTACCGGCTTGCCTCGTACGCTAAGTAACTAGAAATTCTAGCGACTAGATCAGCGAGGTAACCTGACGTGAAGGTCATCATCATCGGTGCCGGTACCGGCGGCATGTGCCTGGCCCACGGCCTGCGCCGGGCCGGCATCGACGTCGCCGTGTACGAGCGCGACCGGACCCGCACGAGTGGCCTGCACGGCTACCGGGTCGGCATCGACCCGCACGGCTCCCAGGCGCTCAAGGCGTGCCTGCCGCCGGAGCTGTACCGCACGTTCGTCGACACCTGCGCCCTGCCCCCGAAGCGCTTCGCGTTCCTCGACGAGCACCTCCGCCCCACCCTGACGATCACGCTGCGTGAGCCTGCGGACGACGTCAACGACGAGAAGTCCGTGAGCCGCATGACCCTGCGCCAGGTGCTCTTCACCGGGATGGAGGACGTGCTGCATTTCGACAAGACGTTTCGGCGGTACTCGTACGAGCCCGACGGCCGCGTCACCGCCCACTTCGCCGATGGCACCAGCGCCACGGGGGACCTGCTCGTCGGGGCGGACGGGGTCAACTCACCGGTGCGCAAACAGCGGCTGCCGCACGCTCGGCTCGAGGACGCCGGGATCATCGCGGTCGCGGCGAAAGTACCAATGACGCCGGAAAGTCTTTCGCTTGTGCCTGACTGGTTGTTTCCGGGCATCGGCATGGTGCTGGCGCCGCGGGGAATGGCGTGCATTCTGCATTCGATGGAGTTTCCGTTCCTGGACCAGCGTTTTGACGGGGGTGGCGCGGAGAGCCTCCTGTTCGACAACACGCGCAACTACCTGAACTGGGGCCTGTCCGCCGCCACCGGCAAGTGGCCGGCCGATGTCATGGGATTGGCCGGCGCTGATCTGATCGGCCTGGTCACCGCGATGACGCCGAGCTGGGATCCGCGCTTGCACCGGCTGTTCGCGCTGACCGACCCGACCACGTGCTTCCCGATCAACATCCGCACGTCGGTCCGCATCCCGCCGTGGCCGACCGACAGCGTCACCCTGCTCGGCGACGCGATCCACACGATGACGCCGGGCCAGGGCGTCGGCGCCAACACCGCGCTACGCGACGCCCAGCACCTGGTGGAGGCGCTCACCAGCGGCCGGCCGACGCTCGCAGCGGTCGCGGACTATGAGCGCGAGATGCTCGACTACGGCTTCCGGGCGGTCGAGGCGTCCAAGGCGCAGACCGGCGGCGACCAGCTCGTCCACCGCCCGGTCATCGGCCGCGCGGCGCTGGCTTTCCAGCGCACCTTTTTGCGCGCGACCGACCGGATTCCGGCGATGAAGCGGCGCTTCGAGGCTTCGCTGTATGAGACGCGGGGCTGAGCGCTACTCAGCTATTCGCCTCGTTATTCGCTTCGTTATTCGCTTCTGGTGATCGCAATGACGCGTGTGAGTGCGGCGTGCAGCTGGAGGAGCTCGTCCATGGGCATTCCGAGCCGCTCGAACACCGCGGCCGGGATCTTCTCGGCTTCCCGCCGCAGCTCCCGCCCGCCTTCGGTGAGCGTCACCTCGAGCAGCCGCTCGTCGTGCCCGGCCCGCCCGCGGTGGATGAGCCCGGTCGACTCGAGCCGTTTGAGCAGGGGCGAGAGGGTGCCGGGGTCGAGCTGGAGGAGGCGGCTGAGCTCTTTGACGGACAGCGGCGCTTGTTGCCAGAGGGCCAGCATCACGAGGTACTGCGGGTGCGTCAGCCCCATGGGTTCGAGCAGCGGCCGGTAGAGCGAGATGACGTTCCGCGAGGCCACGGCCAGCGCGAAGCAGACCTGATGCTCCAGCGCGAGCGGATCCCGGCCCACTGCGTCCTCGGTCACGCGACTTCGCCTTCCCTTCGGTTGAGGTGTGCTGCCATACTAGCGGTACACCAACGATTGGTGCACCAATCATTAGCCCACCAAGGAGCTCGCGATGTTCGGTAGGAAGCCGTCTCCTGCGACCCCGACGTCGGGGGACCAGTCTTCGGGCAAGCGCCGCCCCGCCGCCAAACCGGACCGGGTGGGCACCTTCTTCTTCCAAATCTTCGGCCCCGCGACGGTCGAGGGCGCGATCCAGGGTTGGAGCCCGGAGGCCCAGGCCCAGTACAAGAAGATGCGCGAGTCCCACAAACAAGCCGCCGCCGCCCGCCGAACCACCACTCCCGCCCCCACCGACCGCTAGCTCTGAGAGGTCCACCGGGGCCTTTACGCCGGTCGGCCTTTCTCCGGTCCTATGGGCTCTCCCGGTCTCTTCGTCTCCCGGTCTCTTCGGCCTCTTCGGCCTCCCGGACTCTTCGGTCTCGCGGGGTCTTTCGTCTTTGGGGGTCTCCGGTCTCCAGCAGTTCTCTGATCTCGTTGCGCTTTTCCAGCTACGCCCGACGGATCCCTTGAAGCAACACCAGCCGACCCGCACCCACAGCGACGACAGCGAGGGCGGAACGCCAAACCACAATCCCAAACTCCGGCGTGGTCGCATGCCCAGCCCCAAACCGCCCACCAACCCCATCAAGCCCAGGAACACTGACAACCAGCGTCAAAATCGCCGCCAAAGCCATGACCGGCGCCACCCAAACCATCCGGGGCCGCTCAAAGGTCACCCAGGCCGCCCCCAGCAGGACCAGCGTCGCGGTAATCAACAACATAGCCATGGCCACGCTGACCGGCCGATGCCCATCGATCCGACTGGCCCCATGCAACGCCCACCCACTCCAAACAACCCCACCGCGCTGCAACAACGTAGCCGCCCCAAGGTCAGTCTCAACCGTGACGGTGTTGTCCTCCCGAGCCCAGGGCAACGCCAGCGCAAGCAGCGCGGCAACCGCTCCAACCAACGCGACAATCCGGCTACCAAGCCCAACAGCCCCAGCCCCAGCGCCTGTTCCAGCCCCAGAAGAGGACCCCACCTCAACCACGGAGCCGCCAACCACCCCAGCCAGCCCCTCGTGCGGTCCACTCATGCCCGTAGACCGTAGCCCCCACCCCGACGTACGTCACTAAAGTCCCACCCCCCAGCCCCACCTCCTAGCCCAGCCGCGCAGCTTCACCCAGTTCGGCGAGGCCATCGTGGCCAACAAGGGCCCGGCCGCGCCGGCGCCACCACCCCAACCGCCCACCGAGCCCCATCGCCCAGAGCGCACCCCACCGCACATGGCGCACCCGCAGCGCAGGGCGAACCCGGTTGCGCGGAGCGAGCCCGCCACCCAGAGCGAACCCGCAGCGCAGATCGAAACCCCACATCGCGGAGCGAACCCACATCGCGGAGCGAACCCGCAGCGTGGAGTGAACCCGCAGCGGCGGAGCGAACCCGGTAGCTTGGAGCGGAGCCCACAACAGAGCGAACCCGCTGCATGCCGCCCAGCCTGTGCAACGCGATCGACACGGACAACGCCGCCCGGCCTGCGCAACGCCGCCCAACTCTGCCGATGTGCCCGGGCACGCGCAACGCGGCTCGCCCACACACGATGCGCTCCGGCGCGGACAACGCCGCCCGGCCTGCGCAACGCCGCCCAACTCTGCCGATGTGCCCGGGCACGCGCAACGCGGCTCGCCCACACATGATGCGCCCCGGCACGAACAACGCCGCCCGGCCTGCGCAATGCCGCCCAGCTGTGGCAATGTGCCCGCGCCGCAGGTCTCCAGGAAAAGAGCCTCGGCGGTCATCGCTCGCGTGCGATGACCGTTCTCGCCTCGAGCGCCCCGCGCCGTTACTTGTCCTGGGCGACGGGTTTTCGACGCACGGCCGCTTGACGGTAGCCCGGATGTACGCCGGGAGTCAGGCCCTGCTGGTCGGCGATCCGCTGCAGTAACTCGGTCAGCTGCGCCCGCTCCTCCGGGGCGAGGGCGGTGAGCAGTTCATCGTCGTGTTCGGTGGCGATCGATCGCATGTCCATCATGATCTGTTCCCCGTCCACGGTCAGGTACAGCTCGTGGTGCCGGCGGTCGGTCGCGCCGGTCCGCCGCTCGACCAGGCCCTTGTGGCCCAGGTTGTCGATGAGCACGACGACGCGGCTCGGCACCACGCCCAGGTCGATCGCGACCGACTGCTGGCTGCGGCCCGGCTGGCCGGAAATCATCCGCAGCAGGCCGACCTCCGCCGGTGAGAGGCCGAGCTGCTGCACGCGGCCCGCGAACTTCTCGGCCGCGTGTGCGCCGAGTTGAGCCAGAAGGAAAGCCGCTCCTCGTGGCCGCCGGGGTTGCCCGCGTCGCTCCATGCCGTTATGGTACACCACAACGAACGATTCACTCCACTGAACTATTCATCATCAAGAAGGGAGTGCCTGATGTCGTTCACCAGTCATCCCGACCTCGCCGGGAAGGTCGCGCTCGTTACTGGCGGATCGCGGGGAATCGGCGCGGCCACCAGCCGGGCGTTGGCGGCCAACGGTGTGCGGGTCGCGGTCAACGGCCGTGACGCCGCCGCCGTCGAGGGCCTGGTCGGCGCGATCGCCGAGACCGGTGGCAACGCGCTGGCCGTGCCCGGCGATGCCGCCGACGCGGAAACCGTGCATCGCATCCATGAGGCAGTGGAGCAGGCGCTCGGACCGATCGACATTCTCGCCCCGTTCGTCGGCGGCCAGGGCCGGCCGGTCCCGACCCACGAGCTCGGCGCCGAGCAGTGGCGCGCCACCGTCGATGTCAACCTGACCTCGGTGTTCCTGGCCGTGAGTGCAGTGCTGCCCGGCATGATCGAGCGCCGCACCGGCACGATCGTCACCATGTCGTCGACCGCCGGCCGCATGCCCGGGCTGGCCAGCGCCGCCTACGCCGCGGCCAAGGCGGGCGTGGTCATGTTCAGCAAGCACCTCGCGTCGGAGGTCGGCCGGCACGGCATCCGCGTCAACTGCCTCGCCCCCTCGGCCGTCCTCAACAGCCGCATGCAGGAGCACATGAGCGACGAGCAGCTCACCGAGCTCGCGTCGCACTTCCCGCTCGGTCGCATCGGCCGGCCGGAGGACGTCGCCGAAGCCGTCCTCTACCTCGCCTCCGACGCCTCTTCCTGGATCACCGGCGCCACGCTGGACCTGACCGGCGGGCGGGTGATCGTATGACCGGCACCGCGCCCACGGGCCTGATGCTCAGGACGCCGGGCAGTTCGCACCTGGGCGCATTGGCGATCGTGTTTGCCGCGCTGTCCCTGCTCGGTGTCACCGGCGCCGAGTGGATCCACGTGCGGCCGGGGCTGCCCAGCACGACGCTGGCCGGCGGGGCGGTGATCGCATGACCAGCACCGTGCCTACGGGCCCGCGACGGCGGACGCAGGGCGGTCCGCATCTGGGTGCCTTGGCGATCGTGTTCGCGGCGCTGTTCCTGCTCGGCCTCGTGCTCAGCACGATCCTGGCCGGCGGCAAGCCTTACCCGTCCCCGTTTGGAGATGCGACAAGCATTCTCGTGTACTTCCGCGACAATGCGGATGCGGTCAGGATCGGCGGCGCGTTCCAGTTCGGCGCGGCCATCCCGCTGGCCATCTACGCGGCGACCGCAAGCGCCCGCCTGCACCAGCTCGGCATCAGGGTGCCCGGTCCGACGATCGCGCTCTCGGGCGGTCTGCTCGCCTCGGGTTTCCTGGCACTGTCGGGTCTGATCGGCTGGACGCTGGGCCGGCCCGAGCTGCACGCCGAGCCGGCACTGGTCCGAGCGCTCCAGATGCTGAACTTCGCCGCCGGTGGCGTCGGGCACGTCGTCCCGCTGGGCCTGCTGCTCGCCGGCATCGCCGTGCCGGGTCTGCTCGCCCGCCTCATGCCCGCGTGGTTAGCCTGGGCCGGCCTGATAATCGCGGGGATCGCCGAGCTGTCGACGCTGGCACTGCTGGTGGACGGCGCCGCGTACCTCTTGCCAGTCGCCCGCTTCACCGCGTTCGCCTGGCTCATCATCGCCGGCTTCCGCCTGCCGCGCCAAAGGGCCCGAGCCGAAGCATGACCAACCCCGGCGCTCCAGACCGCCGCGCGGCGAAGCACTCCAGACCGCCGCGCGGTGCGAGCACTTCAGACCACCGTGCGGCAAGAGCAGTTCAGACCACCGTGCAGTGTGAGCACTTCAAACCACCGTGCGGCGAGAGCAGTTCAGACCACCGTGCGCTCAGATCACCGTGCGGAGACAGCATTTCGGGCCATCGTGCGGTGTGAGCGCTTCAGATCAGCGTGCGGCGAGAGCGCTTCAGGCCACCGTGCGGTCAGAGCGCTCAGATCACCGTGCGGAGACAGCACTTCGGGCCATCGTGCGGTGCGGATAGAGCACTTCAGATCACCGTGTGGTCAGAGCGCTTCAGATCACCGTGCGCAGAGAGATTTCTGACCGCCGTGCGAGAGCGCTTCAGACCACTGTGGGTCAGAGCGCTTCAGCTCACTTTGCGGTCAGAGCGCTTCACGCTGTCGGCGCCCGTGGGGTGCGCGAATGCGTGGGTGCTGCATTTCCGTGGCCCCGCCGCTGTATCTGTCTGACCGGCTGTATCGGTCCGGCCCGGCTGTATCGGCCTGGCCTGGCTGTATCCGCCTGGCCCGGCTGTACTGGCCTGGCCCGGCTGTATCGGTCTGGCGGGCGTCGGGCATTGGGAAGCGGTTCTGTGCGAACGGGTGTGTGGTGTGGGCGTTTGCGGTTGGGACCTGCGCGATCCGGGGCTGTCGCAGCTGGGCTGATCGTCTGTCAACGGGCATCTGTCAGGCGCGGTTCGCGGAGAGCGAGCCCGGGTCCGTGGACACGGGTTTCATGGCCGCCGCGGCGGGGCGAAAGCGGGCGCTAAACGGGAGCTGGCATGTCGTGTCTGGTGGTCGGTGGGCTACTCGCGGAAGGAGAGGCTATTTCGGTGTCGGGGGGAGGGCTCTTAGGAGCGGAGGGTGGAGGACTGTTGCTGGGCCCTTCGTGTAGAGCTGGGCTGGGCGGCCGCGGTCGCCTGTGGTTGAGCGGCCGGTTGGGAGTACGAAATCTGGGGTTGTTGTGGCTTTGCGGTGGAAGTTCCTTGGGTCCAAGGGGGCCGACCAGACCGCCTCGTAGACCGCGCGGAGGTCGGCGATCGTGAACTCTGGAGGGCAGAACGCTGTGGCCAAGGAGGAGTACTCCAGTTTGGACCTTGCTCGTTCCACGCCGTCTTCCAGGATTTTCGCGTGGTCGAAGGCCAGCGGGGGCAGGTCGCTGATCGGGAGCCACTTCGCCTCGGCGGCGTCGGTGCCTGCTCGTGGGGTGGGGGCGGCTGGGAGCAGGGCCAGGTAGGCGACGGTCACTACCCTCGCCCTCGGGTCCCTCGACGGGGTGCCGTAGGTGGCCAGCTGCTCCAAGTGCGCGGCCTCCTGGTGGATGCCGGTCTCCTCGGACAGTTCGCGGATCGCGGCTTCCGGCAGATCCTCGGTCTCCTGCACGAAGCCGCCCGGCAGCGCCCAGGACGACTCGAACGGGGGGATGGCCCGGCGGATCAGCAAGGCGCACAAGGCGTCCTCGCGGACCGTGAGCATGACCAGGTCGACCGTGACCGCGAATGCCATGTATTTATCACCACGTTGACGAGAAAGGGCGACGACTTATATCGTCTACGTGACGATAACTCATGGGGAGGACGTCATGGCGGATGTGTCTCGGCGGATGTTCATGCGGCACCTGCGTGGGGCGCCGACCAGTTGGGTTCGGCACCACGTCGGGGGGAAGGTGCGGCACGAAGGGGTTGGGCAGTCGTTCTGGTACCGGCCGCTGACCGCCGTGCTCTCCGAAGTGCCCATCGATGATCGCGAGCTGCCGCTGCTATTCCACGCTCGCACCAGCGACTTCGCCGATGTCACCGTGCAGGCGACCGTGACGTACCGGATCAGTGCGCCGGCTACCGCGGCCGAGCGGCTCGACTTCTCCGTCGATCCCAAAGGTGGGCAGTGGCGGGCGCAGCCGCTGGACCAGGTGGCGACGCTGCTCGCCGAGCTCGCGCAGCAGCCGGCGCTGGACCTGCTCGCGCGGCTGCCGCTGACCGAGGCGCTGACGGCCGGGATCGCGCCCGTGCGGGAAGCGGTTTCGGCGGCGCTTGGCAGTGATCCGCGGCTGGCCGACACGGGGGTGAGTGTCGTCTCGGCGCGGGTCGTCGCCATCCGGCCCGAGCCCGACCTGGAGCGGGCGCTGCAGACGCCCACGCGGGAGGCTGTCCAGCAGGAGGCTGACCGCGCCACCTACGCCCGGCGGGCGCGGGCGGTCGAGCAGGAGCGGGCCATCTCCGAGAACGAGCTGCAGAACAAGATCGAGCTCGCCCGGCGGGAGCAGCAGCTCGTCGAGCAGCACGGCGCCAACACGCAGCGGCAGGCCGAGCTCGACGCGACGGCGGCGCTGGTCGCGGCCCAGGCCGAGGCGGAGCGGGCGACGGTTGCGGCCGTGGCCGAAGCCGATGCGGACCGGGTGCGGACCCAGGCCCGGGCCGACGGTGTGCGGGCGGTCGGGCTCGCGGAAGGGGAGGCGGAGGCGGCTCGGCTCGCCGCCTACCGGGATCTGCCGCCGGCGGTACTGCAGGCTCTCGCCCTTCGCGAACTGGCCGGGCAGTTGCCGGAGATCGGGCAGCTCACCATCACCCCGGACGTGGTCACCGACCTGCTCAACCGGCTGAACCGGTAACGGCCCGGGCAAAGAACAGCGGCGTCCAAAAGCCGAGCACGGCCGGCGCGGACCAGAGCGGCAACCAGGACCGAGCACGGCCGGCGCGGATGAGAGTGGCAAACGAAAACCGAGAACGGCCGGCGCGAAGAACGTGCGAGAACTGATGACGGCTCGGGCGAAGGAGAGCGAGATCCCATGAGCAGCCTCGCCCCGAGAGTTGTGCTCGTGTCGCGGCGCAGTGAGCTCGATGAGCTGCTCGCCCGGCATGGGACCAGGGCGGCGGCCGACTACTACCTGCGGCAGCGGGGGCGTGATCTCGACGAGGTCGCGGGTCGGCACGCGGCGTTGCGGCAGGCGTTGACCGTGGTCGGGTCGGGGATTCCGGCGGACTGGCGGCGGGGGCACATCGATCGGGAGGACCTGCCGCGGTTCCTGTTCGGGCCCGAGGACATCGTCGTCGCGGTGGGGCCGGACGGGCTGGTCGCGAACGTGGCGAAGTACCTCGACGGGCAGCCCGTCATCGGGGTCGATCCCGAGCCGGGGCGCAACCCGGGGGTGCTCGTCCGGCACGCTCCCGAGGCGATCCCGCGGCTCCTGCAGAAGAACCGAAACCTTGAGCGGCGGACGATGGTGTCGGCGAAGCTCGATGACGGGCAGGAGCTGCTGGGGCTGAACGAGGTGTACTTCGGGCACGTCAGTCACCAGTCCGCGCGGTACACCCTCAGGAAACCGGGCGGCGAGCACGAGCGGCAGTCCTCGTCCGGCGTGGTGGTCGGCACCGGGACCGGCGCCACCGGCTGGTGCTCATCGATCGTGCTGGATCGCAAGGGCGCGCCCGAGCTGCCGGAGCCGCAGGCGGCCGCGGTGTGCTGGTTCGTCCGGGAAGCGTGGCCGTCGCCGGCGACCGGGGCCACCCTGACCAGCGGGCAACTGCGGGAGGACGAGCGGCTGGAGCTCGGGTGCGAGGGGGAGCGGCTGGTCGTGTTCGCCGACGGGCTGGAGGGCGACCGGCTCGAACTCGCGTGGGGGCAGCGGGTGAGCATCGGCGTCGCCGAACGACGGCTCAACCTCGTCGTGTGACGATGGGGGGCGTGAAAACCTTCCCGCTGGGCAAACATGTCGTCCACCGCGTCGGGTTCGGCGCGATGCAGCTGCCCGGGCGCGGAGCCTTCGGGCCGCCCCGGGACCGCGCCGAGGCGCTCGCCGTGGTGCGCCGGGCCGTGGACCTGGGCGTCGACCACATCGACACCGCCCAGTACTACGGCCCGGACGTCGCCAACGAGATCCTCCGCAGCGCCCTGTACCCGTACCCGGACAACCTGGTCCTGGTCAGCAAGGTCGGGGCCCGGCGCGACGAGAAGGGCGCCTGGCTGCCCGCCGACCGGCCGGAGGAGCTGCGCGCGGGCGTGCTGGAAAATCTGCAGGCGCTGAAGATCGACCAGCTGCACGCGGTCAACTTGCGGCTGCACGCCAAGGACGCGCCGGAGAAGCTCGACGCGCAGCTCGACGCCATGATCGCCCTGCGCGACGAAGGGCTCATCGACGGGATCGGGATGAGCAACGTCGACGAGGAGCAGCTGCGGCAGGCCCTCGCCAAGACCGAGATCGTCTGCGTGCAGAACCCGTTCAACCTGGTCGACCAGCAGTCGCGGCCGGTCCTGGACCTGTGCCGCGAACGGAGCATCGCCTTCGTGCCGTTCTTCCCGCTCGGCGCGGCGTTCGGGCGGGCCCGGGTCATCGGGCACCCCAAGGTCAAGGCCGTCGCCGAGCGCCTCGACGCCACCCCGGCCCAGGTCGCGCTCGCATGGGTGCTCGCCGTCGCACCCAACACGCTGCTCATCCCCGGCACCGCGTCGCTGGAGCACCTGGAGGAGAACGTGGCCGCCGGCCGCCTCGAGCTCGACGGCGAGGCGCGGCGGGACCTCGATGCAGCCGGTACCCCCGGATGAAAAAACGGCAGGTCAGCAACCTCCTCGCGCTCGCCGTGCTCTCGTATCTGAGTCGGCAGCCGATGCACCCCTACGAGCTGTCGAAGACGCTGCGTAACCACGGCGACGCGCGCAGTATCAAGTTCAACCACGGCTCGCTGTACATGGTCGTCCAGCAGCTCGCCAAGGCCGGGTTCGTGGCCGAGCAGGAGGTCAACCGCGACGGCGCGCGGCCCGAGCGGACCGTCTACCAGATCACCGACGCCGGACGGGCTGAGCTGCGCGATTGGCTGCGGGAGCTGGTGGGGGAGCCGCAGCACGAATACCCGGCGTTCGTCTCCGCGCTGTCGCTGGTCGCCGCGCTGACCCCGAACGAGGTCGTGCCGCTCCTGCGCGCGCGGCTGGTCGGCCTCGCGGAGCAGCGCCGGGCCGCACAGGAGGTGATCGACACCTCCGAGGCGCAGGGACTTCCCCCTTTGTTTTTGATCGAGGAGGTGTACCGACTGAGCCTGCTCGAAGCCGAGAGCGTCTTCGTCACCGAATTCATCACCAAGATCACGGATCCCGAGAAGGGGTGGGGCCCGATGTGGGCCGCCGGCCACGGTGCGGAGTACGTCCCTGAATAGTTGACACTGACTAGTCGCCCATGGATAGTTGGAGTCAACTAATCCAAGTTGGCGCCAGGCGGCCGTGTCTTCACGGACGAGGCCTCTGCCGCCTGACGGAAGCGGGGACTGGTCATGGCCGGAATCGGCAAGGCGATCGTCATCGGCGGCGGCATCGGGGGTCCGGTCGCGGCGATGGCGCTGCAACAGGCGGGCATCGAGGCGACTGTCTACGAGGCGTACGACGGCCCGGCCACCGGAGTCGGCGGCGCCCTGAGCATCGCCCCGAACGGCCGGCAGGCCCTGGCCGCGATCGGCGCCGACGCGGCGGTGGCGGCGGCCGGCCGCCCGATGCGCGCGATGGTCATGCAGAGCTGGACGGGCAAGCGCCTGGCCGAGTTCGGCGCGCCCGAGCGGCTCCCCGCGCAGCTGCTGATCTGGCGCTCCGACCTCTACCGCGCCCTCTACGCCGAGGCCACCCGCCGCGGCATCCGCATCGAGCACGGCAAACGCCTGGTCTCGCTGCACGACGCCACAAACGCGCACGGGGGCGGAAGCGTGCACGGGGGTGGGGTGCGCGCTGCGTTCGCGGATGGCAGCACGGCCATCGGGGACGTGCTGATCGGTGCGGACGGGATTCGGTCCACGGTCCGTTCGGCGATTGATCCCGATGCGCCGGCACCGCGGTACGCCGGGCTGCTGGGCTTTGGTGCCCGTTGCACCGGCGAGGGACTGGTGCCGACCGGGCCGAAGATGCACATGGTTTTTGGCAAACGCGCATTTTTCGGGTACCAGATCGAGCCCGACGAGGCCGGCTGGTTCGCGAACCTTCCGCACCCCACGCCGATGCGGGCCGCGGAAGCGCAGCGGGTGCCGACCGAGGAGTGGCTGCGGCGGATCGCGGAGGCGTTCCGCGACGACCGCACGCCCGCGGTGGAGATGGTCCGCCGCTCCCGGCCCGAGGACCTGGTCATCACCGGCGGCCTCGAGGACATTCCGACCGTCCCCGTCTGGCACAAGGCTTCGGTGGTACTGCTTGGAGACGCCGCCCACGCCACGTCCCCGAGTTCGGGCCAGGGCGCGTCGCTGGCCATCGAGAGCGCCGTGCAGCTCGCCCGCTGCCTGCGTGACCTGCCCGTGCCGCAGGCCTTCGCCGAGTATGAGCGGATGCGCCGCGAGCGGGTCGAGCGCATCATCAAGATGGCCTCCCGCACGAACGCCGACAAGGCCGCCGGCCCCATCGCCCGGGTCCTGCGCGACGCGTTGATGCCGATCGCGATGAAGGCGTTCGGCGACCCGGAGAAGTTCGCGTGGCAGTTCGACTACCCGATCGACTTCGCCGCCCCGGTCGTGCCGCTCGCCGCCGCCGTCCGCTGAAGTCCGGTCGTCCGCTGCCGGGCTTACTGGCGATCGGTTGCTGGCCGTCGGCTCGTGTGGCCTCGTCGTCGAATGCTGACGGGTGTTCGGGGGATATCGCGGCGCGGCGGGTGACAGGGGGCGGGTGCGGTTCGGTGAGGATCGGGTCCGCGCCGATGACGATGGCGGCTTGCGTGCGGAACGTTGGGCTCATGTTACGGAAGACATGGTTCGGCGCCGCGGCGGTTGCTGTGGTGCTGCCCGTCGCGCTGGTCGGCGGTCAAGGCACACCAGTGGCAGGGCGACACGAGTCCGGTGCCTGGGCGTCGAACATCTGGATGGGTACGGCCGCCTCCGGTAGCGGGCTCACGCTCGCTGACGTGCGCGGGGCGATCGGGGCGAGTACTGGGGCGGCGGCGAGCCTGACCGGGGCCGGTGTGGGTGTCGCGCTCATCGACACCGGCGTGGCGCCGGTCGCCGGGCTCCCGGCCGCGCAGGTCGTGAACGGGCCTGACCTTTCGTTCGAGTCGCAGTCCGCGGATCTGCGGTACCTGGACACGTACGGCCACGGGACGCACATGGCCGGCATCATCGTCGGCAACGACACCGCGACCGGGACCGTCGGCCTCGCGCCGAAGGCGAAGCTCACCTCGATCAAGGTCGGCACGTCCAACGGCGCCGTCGACGTGTCGCAGATGATCGCCGCGATCGACTGGGTGGTCGAGCACCGCAACGACGATCCGGCGAACCCGATCCGCGTTGTCAATCTGTCGTACGGCACAGGCGGTACCCCCAATTATTGGACTGATCCTGTGCAGTTCGCCGCGGAGCAGGCGTGGAGGGCCGGCATCGTCGTCGTGGCCGCGACCGGCAACAGCGGTGGCCAGATGACGGACCCGGCGACGGACCAGTTCGTGCTCAGCGTCGGCTCCTCCGACACCAAGGGCACCGCCACGACCGCCGACGACACCATCTCGACGTTCACCAACCAGTACTCGGGGCTGGCCAGCAACCGCCGCATGGACGTGGTCGCCCCCGGCCAGTCGATCATGTCGCTGCGCGACCCGGGTTCGAACATCGACACGTCGTACCCGTCCGCGCAGGTCGGCGCGACGCTGTTCCGCGGCAGCGGCACCTCCCAGGCGACCGCGGTCACGAGCGCGGCCGTCGCACTGCTGCTGCAGGCCCGGCCGAAGCTGACGCCGGATCAGGTGAAGAACCTCGTGATGTACAACGGCAGCGTGCTCACTTCCGGCAATGCGGCCGGCCTCGGGTACCGCGAGGTCAACGTGAACACCGCGCTCGCCGCCACGACGCCGGCGTCGACGCAGAACTACGCGTGGTCGAGCGGTACCGGCAGCATCGAGGACGCCCGCGGCGACAGCCACGTGGTGCGCGACAACGTGACGCTGTCCGGCGAGGCGACCGTCTGGGGCCCGCTGACGACCACGGTCTGGGCTCCGAAGAGCGCGAGCCGGGACGCGTGGACCGGCGGCACGTGGATGGGCTACCGGCTGACCGGCGACGGCTGGACCGGCAAGTCGTGGGCCTCGAAGACCTGGGCCGCCGTGAGCTGGACCGGCTCCCCGTGGGGCGGCGCGAGCTCCTGGTCCGACCCGGACTGGAGCGGGCACTACTGGTCCGGGCACTACTGGTCGAACGGCACGTGGTCCGGCCACTACTGGTCCAGCGACGACTGGTCCACGGCGACCTGGGGCTGAGGACATAGCATCGTCCGCATGGACGACGCGGAGCTGGATTCGTTGCCGAAGATCGGGGCTCCGGCGACCCGGGCGCTGCACAACGCCGGCTACACCAGCCTGCGTCAGCTCGCCGGGGTCGCCCGGGCCGATCTCGCCAAGCTGCACGGCATGGGGCCGAAGGCGCTCGGCATCCTGGGTGAGGCCTTGGAGCGGCACGGGCTGTCGTTTAGCTGACCTGACCGAGCGTGGGCGGCTGCTACGTTGCGTGACATGCGGCTCGCTTCGTTCAACGTGGAGAACCTCTTCGCCCGGGCCAAGGCGATGGACAACACTGTGCGTGATGTCGGCGAGCCGGCGCTCGCGGCCTTCGAGGTCTTCAATCGGGTCGCTGCCCACAAGCAGTACACCAGCGAAGACAAAGTGGCCATGCTCGACGCTCTGGTGACGCTCGGCGTGCTCGTGCAGACGCGGGACGGGCGGCGGCTCAATCCGCGCCAGTTCGACACCGCGTGGGCGCTGCTGCGGGAGAATCGGGGTGATTTCCTCGCCGCGCCCGCGGACAGGGAGCCGCACATCGTGGCGTCCGGGCGCGGGGACTGGACCGGGTGGGTGGAGCTGATCACCGAGCCCGTCGACGAGGTCGGGACGCGGATGACGGCGCGGGTCATCAAGGACGTCGCGGCGGACGTGATCTGTCTGGTCGAGGCCGAGAACCGGCCGGCGCTGGTGCGGTTCAACGACGAGTTGCTGGGGCGGCAGTATGAGCACGCGATGCTCGTCGACGGCAACGATCCGCGCGGGATCGATGTCGGGCTGCTGTGCACGAACGGTATCGACATCGACTGGGTGCGCAGTCATGTCGACGTGCCCGATCCGGCGACACCGGGCAAGCGGCTCTTCAGCCGGGACTGCCCGCTGTACAAGCTGCGGCTCACCGGCGGGGAGACCCTCTATCTGCTGCTGAACCATCTGAAGAGCCAGTCGTTCGCGTCCGGCGACCCGGACCCGCTGCGCACACGGCAGAGCACCGAGGTCCGCGCGATCTACGACCGGCTGCGGGCCGACGGCGCGGAGTACGTCGCGGTCCTCGGCGACTTCAACAGGGGCCCCGACCGCAAGGACCCGAAGCTGCACCCGACCCTGGAGGCCCTGCTCGGCGCCGCGTCGCCGCTCGTCAGCTGCTTCGACCTGGACGCGTTCGGGGAGCTGTTCGACCCGAAGGACGACGAGCACGAGCGGCCCGGCACGTTCCAGTCCTGCACGATCTCCAACCGGCTCGACTACATCCTGTTCTCGCCGGAGCTGGCGGCGAAGGTGACCGGCGGCGGCGTCTTCCGCAAGGGCCTGTGGGGGAGTCCGGCGAACAAGACCCCGCCGAAGCTGTGGGGCATCTACCCGGAGCTCACCGAGGCCAAGCACGCGGCCAGCGATCACGCCGCCGTCTGGGTCGACCTCGATCTGTAGTCAACCGACTGCACAAGGTGAGAAAACGCGGACCGCAAAAACGCTCGGCCGCTCGGCGTGCAAGGATCGCGGCATGACTTTGGCAGTGCTGGGCACCGGAATCATGGGCGCGGCGATCGCCCGTAACTGGCTCAAGGCCGGGCAGGCGGTGCGGGTCTGGAACCGCACCCGCGCCAACGCCGAGCCGCTCGCCGCGGACGGAGCCGAGGTCGCCGGCACGCCGGCCGAGGCGGTCGCCGGGGCCGACCCGGTCGTGACGATGCTGTTCGACGCGGACGCGGTGGCCGACGTCATGCGCGCGGCCGCGCCCGGCCTCACGCCCGGCACGCTGTGGCTGCAGCTGAGCACCGTCGGCGCCGACGCCGCCGACGAGCTGGCCGGCCTGGCCGACGAACTCGGGCTCGTGTATGTCGACGCGCCCGTTCTCGGCACCCGCGGCCCGGCCGAGCAGGGCAAGCTCAACGTGCTCGCGTCCGGGCCGGAGGCGGTGCGGGCCCGGGTCGAGGAGCTCGCCGCGCCGATCGCGGCGAAGGTCACCTGGGTGGGGGAGGCCGGGCAGGGCAGCCGGGTCAAGCTCGTCGTCAACAGCTGGGTCGTGACCGTCACCGCCGCCCTGGCCCAGAGCGCCGCCCTCGCCGACGCGCTCGGCGTCGACTTCCTGCCGCTGATCGCCGGTGGGCCCCTCGACTGGCCCTACGCGCAGCTCAAGCATCCGCTCATGCGGGAGCGGGAGTACCCGGTCGCGTTCCCGGCCGCCGGTGCCGCCAAGGACGCCCGGCTCGTCGCCGAGCTCGCCGGCGCGCTGGGCGTGGACGCGGCGATGGCCACCGCCGCCCGCGGCCTGCTGGACGAAGCCGTCGCCCGCGGTCACGGCGACGATGACCTGGCCGCCGTCTACGAGGCCATCCGAGCACCCAAGTGACGCTGGCCCGCCGCCGAACACGGCCTGCGCGGCACCGGGTCCACCCCGACGCCGGCTGGGGTAGCGCCAACCCGGCCCGCACAGCGACGGCGAACGTGCTGGCTGCGTAGGATCGGTCCACCATGGACGCGGAAGAGCGGCTGGCCGGCGGCAACACGGGCGGGGCGGTCCGAGTGGGCGACACGGTTCGACGGGCGGCCGGCCCGTGGACGCCGTCGGTGCACGAGGTGCTGCGACACCTGGAGTCCGTTGGCTTCACCCGCGCCCCGCGGGCCCTCGGCTTCGACGACCGGGGGCGCGAGATCCTGTCCTTCCTCCCGGGCAACGTCGTGGGCGACACCCGGCCGTGGCCGTCCTGGGTCCACAGCGACGAGGCGCTGGTGCAGGTCGCCGGGTGGCTGCGGGAGCTGCACACCGCGATCGCCACGTTCACCCCGTCCGCCGATGCGACCTGGCGGGAGGGCGGCACCTGGCGGGCCGGCCTGGTGATCGGTCACAACGACGCCGCGCCGTACAACGCCGTCTGGGTCGACGGGCGGCTGACCGGCTTCTTCGACTGGGACTTCGCCGGGCCGGTCACCCCGGAGCAGGACCTGGCGTTCACCGCGTTCGCCTGGGTGCCGCTCCACGCCCGGCACGTCGTCGCCGCGGAAGGCTTCACCGAGCTCGCCGAGCGGCCGCGACGTCTGCGC
The DNA here is from genome assembly GCF_044454505.1 of Dactylosporangium sp. NPDC051541. Classification (NCBI taxonomy): domain Bacteria; kingdom Bacillati; phylum Actinomycetota; class Actinomycetes; order Micromonosporales; family Micromonosporaceae; genus Dactylosporangium; species Dactylosporangium sp. NPDC051541. The sequence goes on along the minus strand of NZ_JBITDU010000008.1, from coordinate 382,751 downwards.
CTGTTCCTCGACACACATGGCTGGAACGGGCCGGTACAGCAGTTCATCGAAGCGGTCCGGGGCCGGGTCACCGCCTCCGCCGACGGCATCCGGCGCCTCGCCATCGCCGGCGACCCCGCCTATCAGCGCATGGTCGAGCAGGGCGTCGACCGGTCCCTGGACACCGCGGTCAGCGAGCTGGCCGACTTTCCTTGCGGCGGATGAGGAGCTCGACCAGCAGCAGGTTGACGATCCAGCCCAGGGTCTGGCCGATCGGGATCATCTCGGGTGCGCGTTCGCCGATCTCGCCCGGTTCCAGGCCGCCGAAGGGGATCTGGGCCAGGAGCATGAGCGGGACCAGGATGCGGGCGGTCACGGCCAGGAACGTCAGGGCGTAGTTGCGCAGCATCCAGGCTCGGTGGGCGGTGAAGTCGCGGCGGCGGGCGGCCCGGTAGGCCAGGGCGGCGGTCGCCAGCCATAGGACGGCGGCGGTGGTCAGGCCCAGCTGGGTCAGGAGGCGGCCGGACCAGATCGCGACCGGGATCGTGGCCACGGCTGACGGCAGGACGCCGGCCAGGAGGTAGGTGCGGCCCAGCGCGCGGTGCAGGCGGCGGCGGGCGCGGAGCTTCGGGACGAACTGCAGCGGGCCCAGGACCAGGGCGACGGTGGCGGTGAAGATGTGGACGACCAGCACCGTGTACTGCAGCTGGTCGCGCACGTCGAGCCGGCTGTTCGCGATGTCCAGGCTCAGGTACGGGTAGGCGAGCACCGCGGCGAAGACGACGGCGACGGCCAGGACCAGCCACGGCAGCCGGGTGCGCGTCATCGGCGGCGGGCGGCCATCGCGGCGACCCCGGTGCCGGCGGCGAACAGCAGACCGATCGTCATCACGGCGGTACCGATGACGGTCCCTGGATTGTCTGACGTGAAGTTGGGCAGCATCTGGCCGGCCGCGGTCCCGCCGACCACGATCCACAGCGAGATCAGGACCGCGAAGATCGGGGCCCAGCGCCAGTGCCGGCGGCGGGACAGCAGGGCGGTCAGGGCGCCGAAGACGGCGATGAAGGCGATGCCCGGCGGAAAGGGGAAGCCGCCGAACTTGCCCGGGTCGGCGATCCACTGCACGACCAGGCCTAGGATGCCGACTCCCAGGCCCGCCAGCGAAAGCGTTGTTTTCGTCACCGTCCGAGGATGCGTGACCCGGGCCGCCGAGGCGTCCGCCCCGTGGCGGCCCGGGTGTACGTAAATCTGCGTATCAGCCTGTGGTCCAGCGCTGGTTGGACTGGGCGTTGCCGGTCCACAGGACCAGCTTCGTGCCGTTGGCGGTGGCGTTGTTGTCGGCGTCCAGGCACCGGCCCGACTGCGCACCCCGGACGGTGCCGTCGGTGTTGACGGTCCACTGCTGGTTGGCCTGGTCGATGTCGACGCGGCGGCCCGATCGGGTGCCGGTCGCCGAGATGCCGCCGGTGCGCGGGCGCAGTCCGATCGCGTCGAGATCGGGGGCCCAGGCGGACGCGTCGGCGAAGGTTATGGCGTTGGGCGGGGGTACTACCCCAGCGGATCCCAGTCGGTGGCGTAGCGGAGCAGGGACGAGGCGAGATCGGGGTGCGCGTCGGCCCAGACGGTGTCGAACAGGTACCACTGCTGAAATCCGAAGAATTCGTCGCAGTGCATGGCCAGTTGCGCGATGTGCGGTGACACCTCGAGCCGGCTCAGCTCCGGGCGGCGGCCCGACGTGAGTTCGTCCGATGCCGGGACGGCGACCGGGTCGGCGTTGAGGTTGAAGCCCGGCCAGAGGTTGCAACGTTGCAAGGCGGGGCCGATCGACGTGTCGTCCGCGGCGACCTGGGACCGCAGCACCACGAGCTCCGGCGGCCAGGCCTCGGCGTCCGGGGTGGTGGCGCGCAGGTGCGAAGCCAGCTCGGGCAGCGTGATGCCGGGGAACGCGAACGGCGGCGGGCAGTCGAGGCTGGCCCCGTCGTAGTACGTCAGGAAGACCGCGAACGTCGTGTGGTCGCCCGCGGCCTCGGCGATGATGTCGGTGGGCAGCGCGGTGGGGTGCACGACGTACGCGAGGCGGTCCGGCGACCGCGCGATCGCGACGTCGTCGAGGAAGAAGTAGGCGAGCTCGACCTCGTCGTCGTCGGTCCGCACGCGCAGGCTGTGCTCGTCGAGGCGGATGTAGTCGCCCGCCTCACCCTCGACGTAGAGGTGCTCGTGGAGGACCTTCCGCAGCTCATCGACGCTCGTCGGGGCCGGCAGGCGGTGCTCGCGGGCCCGCTCGAAGACGGAGTCGAGGCCGTAGACGTCGGCGCCGAGCTCGGCCTCGAGGAAGGCCTCAGCGTTGTCACAGGACCAGGCGCGGCGGAAGAAGTCCAGCACACTGCGGTCGGGTAACGGCCGGATCAGCTTGCTCCACGGGCCTTCGTAGTGCGAGCGGTAGACGAAGAGCACGGCGGTCAGTCCTCGGTGACCGGGGTCATGACGACCGTCCACGTGCGCACGGTCACCGCGAGCAGGCCCGAGCGGACCGCCTCGTCGTCGGTCTCGGCGAGCCGGCGGGCGTCCTCGAGGGTGGCAGTGGCCAGGACGGTCATGCCCTCGTCGACGGCGCCGTCGACATCGTCGAACGGCCCCGCCATCACTAACGTGCCGTCCTCCGCGCGCCGGTTCAGAAACGCCAGGTGCTCCGCGAAGCCCGGCTGGTCGGTGACCCGGACCCCCGGCTTGGCGGCCGGACCGGGGCGGTGCTGCAGGACGAACCAGATGCGCGGCGTCATGCCCACCAGGATCGCACCCGGTCAGACCAGAGGTGGCGGTGCGGTCGATGCCCGCACCACGAGCTGGGTGGCCAGCTCGATGTGCAGGGCGTCGAGCTCGTGCTGCTCCAGCAGCCGGACCAGCAACGACACGGCCATCCGGCCCATCTCCTGCAGGGGCTGGCGCACCGTCGTCAGACCCGTCGCCTGGGCCAGGTCCAAATCATCGAATCCGGTGATTGACAGGTCGTCCGGCACCCGCAAGCCGCGCTCGGCCGCCGCGCGCAGCGCACCGACGGCGGCCTTGTCGTTGAAACATACGAGCGCGGTCGGGCGGTCCGGCCGGTCGAGCAGCTCGGCCGCGGCACGATGGCCGCGCTCGGTGGTCGGCTCGACGCTGTGCAGCAGCTCCGGCTCCATCAGCACGCCGACGTCGGCCAGGGCCGCGTTGTGCCCGGCCAGGCGGGCGTCGCTGGCCAGCCACTCGGTCGGGCCGCCGATCACGCCGATGCGCCGGTGGCCGAGCTCGACCAGGTGGCCGGTGAGGCGGCGGGCCCCCGCGAAGTGCGCGGCCGAGACCGACACGATGTCCTTCGGCAGCGTGGTGCGCGGGTCGACGACCACGAACGGCATCCGCCGCCGCTGCAGCTCGACCAGGTCGTCGCCGGGCTCCGGGGGCAGGATCACGATGACGCCGGTGACGCCGTCGCGGCCGTCCAGGTCGGCCAGCAGCGGGGTGCGCTGGGCCGCCTCGCCGGCCGTGAGCACCAGCTGGCGGCGGTGCAGGGTGAGCGTCTCGGCGATGGAGGAGACGATCACGCCGAAGTAGTCGGTGAGCACATACGGGCAGCGCACGAACACCGTGCCGCCCTTCGACTTGCCGCTGACGCCGATCCGGGCCCGCAGCCGCTCGGCCGCCTCGTGCACCAGGTCTCGGGTCGCGGGCGTAACGGCGTGATGGTCGTTGAGCGCGCGCGAGACGGTCGCGATCGACATGCCGGTCTCGGCCGCGATGTCCCGCACGGTCACCCGCCGATGGCCGGCCATCGTCACCCCTCTTTCTTTTAGGACACTTGACAGTCAATCTCGCGCACGGTTTGCTGATGCCCAGCGATGTTACATGACGTTTCATTCCGTTACATCGCCTGTCGGCGTCCGCCCCGCCCACACAGCTTGGCCCTAGGAGGCCACACATGCGCATCAAGTTGCGCTACGCGTTCGCCGCGGTTGCCGCGGTGTTGCTCGGCGCTGTCGGTTTCATCGTTGCACCGAACGCACTCGCCGCGGCCGAGACGGTCAACGTCTGGCTCACGACGACAAGTGACGCCGGCGGCCGGAACGTGACGCGCGGACTCGCGCAACAAACCGCCATAAGCTTCTCCGGGGGTACTGCAACCAGCGCGCAAACCATCAACGTCAACGACGCCACGAGATACCAGACGTTCACCGGCGGCGGTGCATCGTTCACCGACACCGCGGCCTGGCTCATGAACAGCTCCGGGGCATTGTCGGCGGGCACGCGCAGTACCGTGATGCAGAAGCTCTTCGATCCGGTCAACGGCATCGGCGTGAGCTTCCTGCGCAACCCGATGGGCGCGTCGGACCTGGCCCGGTCCGGCTACTCCTACGACGACCGGCCCGCGGGCCAGACCGACCCGAGCCTGGCCAACTTCAGCATCGCGCACGACCTCGCGGACGTCCTGCCGCTGACCAAGCAGGCGCAGCAGCTCAACCCGCAGCTGACCACCATGGCCAGCCCCTGGACCGCGCCGGCGTGGATGAAGGACAGCGGCAGCCTCAACGGCGGCTGGCTGCAGGCGCAGTACTACGCCGCCTACGCGCAGTACTTCGTGAAGTACATCCAGGCGTATCAGGCCCAGGGCGTGAAGGTCGACTTCGTGACGCCGCAGAACGAGCCCACCTGCTGCGCCGGCTATCCGTCGATGAGCTGGAACGGCAACGGCCTCGACTTCTTCGTCGCCTCCAACCTGCTGCCGGCGCTCCACGCGGCCGGGCTGTCGACCAAGGTGCTCGTGCACGACTGGAACTGGGACGTGTACGACGCCTACGCCGCCCAGTCGGTGAACGACGCGGCGATCCGCAACGACCCGCTCTTCGGTGGCATCGCCTGGCACGGTTACGGCGGCGACGTGAACAAGCAGACGTCCGTGCACAATCAGTACCCGGCGGTCGACGCGTACAGCACCGAGCACTCCGGCGGCACCTGGATCGGCAACCAGCAGCAGGAGGACATGCTCAACCTGATCGACTACGGCCGCAACTGGTCCAAGTCGTTCACCAAGTGGAGCCTCGCCGTCGACCAGAACATGGGCCCGCACAACGGCGGCTGCGGCACCTGCACCGGCCTCATCACCGTCCACAATGGTGACTCGCGGTCGGGCCAGGTCGACTACACCGTCGAGTACTACACGATGGGCCACCTGACGAAGTTCGTGAAGCCCGGCGCGTGGCGGGTCGACTCGACCGCCAACGCGTCGGTGCCGAACATCGCGTATCTGAACCCGGACGGGACGCGCGCGCTGATCGCGTACAACAACACCGGGTCCGCGCAGCCGGTGACCGTCAACTGGGGCGGCCAGCACTTCACGTACAGCCTGCCCACGAAGACGTCGGCCACGTTCACCTGGAAGTCCGGGGTGTCCGGCGGTGGCGGCGGCGGTGCGCGGACCGGTCAGATCACCGGCCTCGGCGGCAAGTGCGTCGACGTGGCCGGCGCGAACACCGCGAACGGTACGGCTGTGCAGATGTACACGTGCAATGGATCGAGTGCGCAGCAGTGGACGGTCGGGACGGACGGGACCGTTCGCGCACTGGGCAAATGTCTGGATGTGACCGGAGCGAACGCCGCTGACGGCACGAAGGTGCAGCTTTACGACTGCAACGGCTCGGCCGCGCAGACCTGGACGGCCAACGCCGACGGGACGCTGCGTTCACTGGGCAAGTGCCTGGACGTGTCGGACAACTCGACGGCCGACGGTGCGCGTTTGCAGATCTGGACGTGCTTCGCGGGCGCCAACCAACGCTGGAGCCTGCCCGCGTAAAGACGTCCGGGTCCCGGGCGGCACCGGTGGGGTGGCCGCCCGGGACCCGGATTATGTTGAGCCGTGCTCTTCATGGTGATCGAACGCTTCAAGAACGGCGAACCGCGGCCGGTGTACTCCCGCGCCCGCGAACAGGGCCGCCTGCTCCCCGACGGCCTCCGATACGTCGACAGCTGGGTCGCCGCCGACTTCGCCCGCTGCTACCAGCTCATGGAGTGCGACGACCTGACGCTCCTGATGCGCTGGGTGGCTAGCTGGAGCGACCTGGTCGACTTCGAGATCGTTCCGGTCGTCCCGTCCGCGCAGGCGTCGCCGCTGCTCTGAGCTTCCGCCAGGCCGGCCACTCGAGGTGCAGCTCGCCCCCGACCGCCAGCTCCGACCACGCGCCCTGAGCCCGGTGCAGCGCGGCCGCGGCCGTGCGCAGCTGCTCGACGGTGATCGGCATGAACGGCTCCCGGGCGTGGAACCGCGGCAGCTCCCCGTCCGGCGCATGGGCCGCCCGCTCGCACAGCCCGCCGATGAGCTCGGCCCGCTGCAGCAGCTCCCGATGCTCCCGGATCATGTCCTTGGAGCGCTCCCCGGCGTGCGGCGGCCGCCGCCCGGACTCGTGCCGCATGCTGCGGAACACCACGCCACCGGCGATGGCCCCCCAGATCCCGTCGGACAGCCCGAGGGCGTCCTCGACCGTGTAGTGCACCAGGTCGTGCGGCGTCTCAGCACTCGCCGGCCCGGAGTCGAGCCGATACACGACCCCGTCGTCCCGCTCGATCCGCACGTGGGCCCGTTGGTGGTCGGGGAACCGAATGAACGTCACCCGCATGCCTCCAGCGTGGCGCCGGTACCGCCGCGGCTCAACCGATTAACCGGGCTGAAACGACGCTGCCGGAGCATGGACGCATGGTCGACGAACGCGCGCAGCTCGAGGTGGCCACGCTCGGCTCGTGCCGGGTCGACTCGCCGCTCTCGGCGCTGCTGCGGCGGCAGGGCACCACGCAGCACTACGTGGACGAGGCCGATCGGGTGCTGCTCGACGACACGGTGGCGCTGGTCGCGGCCCGGGGAGTACCGATCAAGGAGCTTCCTGGCTTTGAGCCCGGAGGGCCGCGGTCCAGAATCTACTTCGATCCGTCGAAGACCCGGGTCGGGATCGTCACGTGCGGCGGGCTCTGTCCGGGTCTCAACGACGTGATCCGGGCCCTCGTGCTGGAGCTCACCAACCATTACGGGGTGCGGCGCATCTTCGGGTTCCGCAACGGATACCAGGGAATGATCGCGCGGTACGGGCGGCCGGTCCTGGATCTCAACCCGGACGTGGTCGCGGGGATCAACGAGTACGGCGGGACGATCCTGGGCGCCTCACGCGGCAACCAGGACCCGGGCGAGATCGTCGACTGCCTGGAGCAGCTGAGCGTCAACGTGCTGTTCGTGATCGGCGGCGACGGCTCCATGCGCGGCGCGCTGCGCATCGCCGAGACCGTGGCCGAGCGTGGCCTGCGCATCGCCGTCGTCGGGGTGCCTAAGACGATCGACAACGACATCCCGTACATCGAGCGCTCCTTCGGCTTCCAGACCGCCTTCGGCAAGGCGACCGAGGCGATCCGGGCCGCGCACGTGGAGGCGACGGCGTTCCCGAACGGCATCGGGCTGGTGCAGCTCATGGGCCGGCACTCGGGCTTCATCGCCTGTTACGCGGCCCTCGCCAACAACGACGCCGACTACGTGCTCATCCCGGAGGTGCCGTTCGCGCTCGACGGGCCGGACGGGTTCCTGGAGCACCTGCGCCGGCGGGTCGTGGACCGCGGGCACGCGATGGTGGTCGTGGCGGAGGGCGCGGGCCAGGAGTACCTGACGGCGACCGGCCGAGACGTGTCGGGCAACGTGCGCCTGGAGGACTTCGGCCGCTATCTGCGCACCCGGATCGCCGAGCACTTCGCCGCCGCGGGCGTCGAGGCCAACCTGAAGTACATCGACCCCAGCTACACGATCCGCAGCGTTCCGGCCGACCCGTACGACAGCGTCTACTGCATCCGCCTCGCCCACGCCGCGGTCCACGCCGCGATGGCCGGCCGCACCGAGATGGTCGTCGGCCGCTGGCGGGGCCGGTTCGTGCACGTGCCGATCGCGCTCGCCATCAGCTCGCGCAACCTCGTCGACCCCGACGGGGACCTGTGGCTGTCCGTCCTCGAGGCGACCGGCCAGCCACCCGTGTTCGCCTGAGCGGTACCTTCTGGGTATCGAACCGTGGCTGACTTTGCTGGTGGCGTCCGGAGCGGCGTTCGGGCTGGCGTTGTTGTCGGCGGTGGCCGGGTTCGGCGGTGGGGTGTTGCTGCTGCCCGTGTTCTCCGCGCTGTTCGGGCTGCGGGTGGCGGTACCGATGCTGACGTTGACGCAGGTGTCGAGCAACGCGTCGCGGATGTGGCTCAACCGGCGGGACCTGCGATGGCCGCTGATCGGGTGGTTCGCCCTGGGCGCGGTGCCGTTCGCGGTCGGCGGCGGGCTGCTGCTGGCCCACGCGCCGCTGGGTGCGCTCAAACGGCTGCTCGGGGCGTTCCTCATCGGTGTGGTCGTCTGGCGGCGCCGCAACCCGCATCCGGCGAAGCCGGCCGATCGCACCTTCGCCGTGGTCGGGGCCGGCTCCGGGCTCGGCTCCGCGCTGCTGGGCTCGACCGGGCCGCTGACCGCGCCGTTCTTCCTGGCCGCCGGGCTGACCCGGGCGGCGTACATCGGCACGGAGGCGGCCAGTGCCCTCACCATGCACCTGTCGAAGATCGCCGCCTACGGGGCCGGCGACCTGCTGACCTCCCGGGTCCTGCTGTTCGGGGCCGCACTGACCCCGGCCACCCTCGCCGGCGCCTGGCTGGGCAAGCGGGTCGTCGGGCGGATCAGCGACCGGGTGTTCGTGCTCCTGGTCGAGATCGGACTCGTCGCGGCCGGGGTCCTGTTCCTGCTCGGCCGATGACGGAGCAGCTCGACGGCGCGCTCGTCGAGCTGCTCCACGGGCCCGGTTACGCGGCCCGGCGGGCGCGCACGGCGGCGGCCAGGTCGTCCAGGAGGGACTCGGTGGTGTCCCAGGACATGCAGGCGTCGGTGACGCTCTGGCCGTAGGTCAGCTCGCCGCCGAGGTCCTGGCGGCCGGCGACCAGGAAGCTCTCCAGCATCACGCCGGCGATGCCGTCCTGGCCGGCGGCCACCTGGCCGGCGACCTCGCGGGCGACGGCGGCCTGGCGGACGTGGTCCTTGCCGCTGTTGCCGTGGCTGGCGTCGACGATGAGCCGGCCGGGCATCTGGGCCTTCTCCAGGCGGGCCAGGGCGTCGGCCACGTCGGCGGGGCCGTGGTTGGGGCCGGTGCGGGCGCCGCGCAGAATGATGTGGCAGTCCGGGTTGCCGGTGGTGGAGACGACGGCGGCGCGGCCGTCCTCGTCGACGCCGAAGAAGACGTGGCGGCTGGCGGCGGTGCGGCAGCCGTCGATCGCGACCTGGACGTCGCCGTCGGTGCCGTTCTTGAACCCGACGGGCATCGACAGGCCCGAGGCGAGCTGGCGGTGGACCTGGCTCTCCGGGGTCCGGGCGCCGATCGCGCCCCAGGAGACAGCGTCGGCGATGTACTGCGGACTCGTCGGCTCCAGGAACTCGCACCCGACGGGCAGGCCGAGGCCGAGCACGTCGAGCAGCAGACGGCGGGCCAGGCGCAGGCCGCGGGGCACGTCGAAGGTCTCGTCGAGCCCCGGGTCGTTGATGAGGCCCTTCCAGCCCACGGTGGTGCGCGGCTTCTCGAAGTACACCCGCATGACTATCGCCAGGTCCGGGGCGAGCCGGGCGGCGACCGGGGCCAGGCGTTGGGCGTAGTCGACGGCGGCCACCGGATCGTGGACCGAGCACGGCCCCACGACCACGAGGAGCCGATCGTCGGCGCCGGACACGATGCGGTGGACGTCGTCCCGGCCGCGCTGCACCACGGCCGCGCGCCCGTCGTCCATCGGCAACTCGGCGGTGAGCTCGCGCGGCGTGAACAGCGGGCGGTAGCCGGTGACGCGAAGGTTGCTGGTTTCCATGCCCGTCTCATTTTCCTTCCGAGGAGGCGGGCCCGTCGAAACCAGCCCGCCGTCTGACACGACAAAGGGCAGAGACTCCGACGTCTCTGCCCTTGCTGGCTCCGGGTGAATTCAGGTCAGCGCATGATGCCGCCGGCTCCACCCGGAGCCACGGTAAAGGCGCGATAACCCAAAAGCACGCGGCAACTGTACCGCATGAAGGCGGGTCTTTCGGCCCTGTGGGCTCGGCGAGTGCCAGGCTTAACGTCAGCTCATGTGGAATATCGCTGATGTCATGACGTTCGGGGCGGTTTCCGTGACCGCGGACACACCGTTCAAGGCGATCGTCGACCTGCTGGAGGCCCACGGCGTGAACGCGGTCCCGGTGGTCGACGCGGCCGACCGGGTCGTCGGCGTGGTGTCATCCGCGGATCTGCTACCGAAACTGGAGGTGGCCGGGACCGACAAGGCCCACGCCACCGCGGCCGCCGAGCTGATGAGCGCCCCGGCCATCACCGTCGTCAGCACGGCGACCCTGCCGAAGGCGGCCCGCATCATGGAGGCGGCCGCGCTCAAACGCCTCCCGGTCGTCGACGACAGCGGCCGCCTGATCGGCATGGTGACCCGCCGCGACCTGTTGAAGGTCTTCCTGCGCAGCGACGAGGAGATCCGCCGCGAGGTCGCCGGCTTGTGCGCCCGGGCCGGCGTCGACGTCGAGGTCGCCGACGGCGTCGTCACGCTGCTGGGCCGGGTCCGGCGGGAGGCCGCGATCCCGTCGTTCGTCCGCCGCGTCGAGCGCGTGGACGGCGTGGTGGACGTCGTCAGCCTGCTGAGCTGACTGTGTGTAAGGTGGGCCGGTGCCCATCGCCCGGTGTCAATTGGGGATCGATTTCGGGTCGTCGACGACCGTCGCGGTCACCCGCGGCCCGGACGGGCGGGTCCGGCCGCTGCTGTTCGACGCGTCGCCGCTGCTGGCCTCGGCCGTGTTCGCCGGGCCCGACGGCACCCTGCTCACCGGGGCCGACGCCGAGCGGGCCGCGATCGCGCACCCGGCCGGCCTGGAGGCCAACCCGAAGCGGTGCATCGACGACAACGCCGTCTGGCTCGGTGACCGTGCGTATCCGGTCGTCGACCTGATCGCCGCCGTCCTCGGCCGGGTCGCGGCCGAGGCCCGCCGGGTCACCGGGGCCGAGCCGGAGCAGACCGTCCTGACCCACCCGGCCGGCTGGGGCGCGGCCCGCCTGGCCGTCCTGGCCGCGGCGGCCGACCGGGCCGGGCTCGGCCCGGTGACGTTCGTCCCGGAGCCGGTCGCGGCGGCCAGCTACTTCGCCGGCGTGCTCGGCCGCACTATCCCGCCCGACCGCGCCCTGCTGGTCTACGACCTCGGCGCCGGCACGTTCGACGTGAGCGCTGTGCGGGCCACCGCGGACGGCTACCGGATCGTCGGCTCGGCCGGCCTGACCGACGTCGGCGGCCTCGACCTCGACGCCGCCGTGGTCGCCGCCGCGCGGACCCTCACCGCCGGCGCGTCCGACGCGTGGCCGCGCCTTGACCGGCCCCGGACCGTCGCCGACCAGCAGGCCCGGCACACGCTGTGGCGGGGCGCGCGGGCGGTGAAGGAGCAGCTGTCCCGGCATCCGGCGGCCGACCTGCACGTGCCCCTCGCCGAGGCCGACGTGCGGGTCGTGCGCGACGAGTTCGAGGCGATGGCCGCCCCGTTCCTGCACAGCACGGTCGGCTGCACCCAGACGTTCCTGCGCGAGTGCGGGCTGACCCCGGCCGACCTCGCCGCGGTGTTCCTGGTCGGCGGCTCCACCCGCATTCCCCTGGCCGCCACGCTGCTGCACCGGGCGCTCGGGATCGCTCCGACGGTCCTCGACCAGCCGGAGCTCGTGGTCGCCGAAGGAAGCCTGCACGGCCTCGCCGTGCCGGAAGCCCCAGCCGCGCCTTCGCCGGCCGCGCCTTCCCCAGTTCCAGCCCCAGCCCCGGCCCCGGCGGTTGTGCCCATGCCCGCCCCGCCTCCGCGGCGGCGCAATCCGCGGCCGTTCGTCGCGGCCGGGGCCGCGGCGGCCGTCGCCGTGGCCGCGGGGATCGTCATCTACGCCAACGCCTCCGCGTCCGACCCGGGAGCGCGCAGCCCGTCACCCGGAGCGTCCACGCCCACCTCGGCGTCCGCGTCCGCGCCCGGTTCCAAGGCGCCGTCGGCGGCCGCGCCCGGCGGGACGGTCCTCGCCGGACACACCGACATCGTCTCCGGAGTGGCGTTCAGCCCGGACAGCAAGACCCTGGCCACCTCCAGCAACGACGGCACGGTCAGGCTGTGGGACGTCGGCGCACCGGAGCAGGCGCAGTACACCCTCGCCGGGCACGGTGACTCCGTCCTGGCCGTCGCGTTCAACCCGAAGACCGACACCCTGGGCACGGGCAGCGGCGACGGTACCGCCCGCATCTGGGACCTCAACGTGAACCAGTCCGCCCACACGCTGACCGGGCACGAGCTCGCCGTGTGGAGTGTCGCGTTCAGCCGTGACGGCAAGACGTTCGCGACCGGCGGGAACGAGGGCTCGATCCGGCTCTGGAACGCCGCCGACGGCAAATTCCTGCGCGCTCTCACCGGCCACGACGGCCCGGTACAGGCCCTGGCGTTCAGCGGTGCCGGCAACACCCTCGCCAGCGGCGGCGACGACGGCACGGTCCGCCTGTGGTCGGTGGCCGACGGCAAGCAGCTCAAGCAGGTCGACGACGGCTGGTCGGTGAGCGGCGTCGCGTTCAGCCCCGACGGCCGGCATCTGGCGACGGTCGACGAGAACGGCACGTTCCGGCTGCGTGACGGCACCACGGCCGCCGAGCTGCACAAGCTGCCGTCGGCTCAGGATGTCAACGCCTACTCGGTCGCCTTCAGCCCCGACGGCAAGCTCCTGGCGATGGGGACGAGCGCGGGCCCGGTGACCCTGTATGACGTGGCCGCCTGGAAGTCCGCGAAGACGTTCCCCGGCCCGAAGGAGAGCGTCCGCTCGGTGGCGTTCAGCCCGGACGGGAAGTTCCTGGCGGCCGGCTCCGTCGACAGCCGCGCCTGGCTGTGGCCGCTGTCCTGAGCCGCGCCGCTCGGCAACGGCCGGGGCCCGCCGCCGCGGACCCCGGCCGTGGAGGTGTCACGGCAGGGTGATGGTCACCGTCAGCGTCAGGTCCCGGCGCACCTGGAACACCTGAGCGTGGGCGAAGTCGGCACCGCCGACCCAGCCGCTGCGGCCGTCCGCGGTGGACCAGTGCAGCCGGACCCGCTGCGGTGCCACGTTCGGAATGGTGAACGTGGCCGGTGGCTGGGGGTCCGGCGAGTACAGGCCGCCGAAGAACTGCACCGGCTCCCCGGTGGCCGCGCTGTACGCGGTCACCATCGCGTCGGCCGGCTGGCCACCCGCGGTGCGGATCGTGCCCGTCAGCTTGCCGCCGTTGGCCGCCATCTTGGCGTCGGCCCGGACCGTCTGGCCGGCCGTCACCTGGACCTTGGTGGCGTACTGCCGGTCGACCGTGTTGCCCGACCAGCGCCACTCGCGGTCCCCGCGGGCGTACTCCACCGGCCACTGGTACGGGCCGACACCCTTGATGGTGTAGACGCCGTCCGCGTCGGTGAAGGCCGGGCAGTCGCCGGAGCCGTTGAACGTCGAGGGCAGCGCGGCCACCCAGACACAGCTGTACGGCAGCGGGGCGCCGCCGGCCACGTCGGTGACCTTGCCCTGGATCGTGCCGCCCGGGTCGAACCGCACAACCGGCAGGTTCAGCACATCACCGGCCGCCACGGTGAACTGCGCGGCCGCGTCGCGGTCGCCGGTGCCGCCGGCCGCGCCGACCCACTGCAGGCCCAGCGCCGGGTCACGCGGCTGCGCGAACACCTGGTAGGTCCCGGGCTCGAGCGGGCCGAGCAGCGCCTTGCCGGTGACCGGGTTCGCCTGCCAGTCCGAGCAGTAGCCGTACGGCGAGGAGCTGAACGCGCCCCCGACCCGCGCCGCCTGGACGCAGCCGTCGGTGGCCGCCCCGCCGGACCGCTTGACCATCGTCGCGTTGACGGCGGCGCCGAGGCGCAGCCCGACGTCGATGCCGGCCGTCTGCCCGGCCGCGACCGTGACCGGAACGCTCGGGACGCTGAAGTGCCGCCGGTCGTCGATCTGGACCTCCAGGTTGTACGCCCCCACGAACACGTCGTTGAGGACGACCTCGGTCCCGTCGGTGCAGCCGCCGACCCACGTGAGGATCGTGTAGGAGGCGCAGAACCCGGACAGTGCCGCGCCGGTCGTGGCGTCGTGCGCGACGACGCGGATCTTGCCCTTCGGCAGGAACACCTCGTCCACGGTGGTCACCTGGCCGTCGCGGACCGGGATGCGGGCGGCGGCGTTGGGGTCGAGCGTGCGGTGCGCGAACTGCTGCACCCCGGTGGAGCCGTAGAACCCGACGGTGTAGTCGTCCAGCAGCAGGTTGTCGACGCGGTACCGGCCATCGGCGTCGGTCGTCGCGTTGCCGTAGAAGGACCGGCTGTCCTGGATCACCGCCAGGTTGGTCCCGGCGGCCGGCGAACCGTCGGCGTTCGTGAGCCGCCCGGCGATCGAGCCGGTCGGCAGCACCGTCTCCTGCAATTGCACGGTCTGGCCGGCGACGACCTGGATCGCCGAGGCCGTCTCGAAGCTCTTCGCCCCGCCGTTCCACTGGTAGAAGGCGTCACGCACCCGGAACTGGAGCTTGTAGGCCCCGACCGGCAGCTCGATCCGGAAGGCCCCGCCGGACACGCCCTTGGAGTCCACGTAGGCCTGGCCGGGCATCGTGTAGGCGGTGACGGTGCCGGTAGAGGGGGTGCCGTCCCGGTTGAGCAGACTCCCGGTGATGACCCCGGTCGGCAGCAGCTGCTCGTTGACGACGACCGCCGCGCCGGCACCCACGGTGACGGTGTCGGCCTCGCCGAACCCGGTCTTCTGGTGCGCCCACTGGGTGAACCCACCGGGGGACGCCCGGAAGCTCATCACATAGTCAGCGGCGGTGACGCCGGTCATCGTGTAGGAGCCGGCGGCGTCGGTGGTGGCCGAGGCCGTCGCGCTCATGTCGCGCGTCTGGGCCCAGACGAAGGCGCCGGCGGCGGGGAGGCCGGCGGCATCGGTGAGGTGGCCGGAGATGGTGCCCGTGCCGGCCGCGGCGAGTGTGGGGCCGGCCGGGACCAGTGCCACGGCGGCGATCATGACCGTCAGTGCTGCGAGCAGCAGCGGACGGCGCGGGGCATGCTGTCGCATGTGCGCTCCTGGGCGAGGGTGGTGTACCGCCCGCACATGATGACGGAAATCGGCGCCGCCGTGGGGGCACCCGCCATCGACGGTACAGCGGCGGCGGTAAGCTCCTGGTCATGGCGATGGACGAGGGCCGGTGACGGACGCCGACCGGGACGGCCTGCGCGCCGGTGACCTGGAGACGCGCGAGGCCCACCTGTATGACCTGCTGGACCGGGCCCGCCGCTTCGGCGACCCGTCAGCGGTCGCGGCGCTGCAGGCGCTCGTCCGCGACTACCCGCAGTATCACCGTTCGCTGTACACCCGGGCCATGAACCAGGCCGACGTCATCGCCGCCCACACACCGGCTGACGTGCTGCGGGAGCCGCTGCTGGACGCGCTGGCCGACACCCGCTACAACTGCCAGGCCTGGGCCGCGATGGGCTGCGCGGCGCTCGGTGTGCGCGAGGCGATACCCGAGCTTGTGTACCTTTTGGACAGTCCGCAGTGGATGATCGTGGACGAGTCCGTGAAGGCGCTCGGTCGTCTGGGTGACGCGTCGGTGGTACCGCGGCTGGGTCCGCTGCTCGCCGACGACGTGGACTGGGTGCGCCAGCGGGCCGCGGACGCCCTGGCCGAGATCGGCGGCCCGGAGGCGCTCGAGGCCCTGTGGCACGAGTTCGAGCACCGCCGGTTTGCCCGCATCGGCCACATCGCCAGCGCCCTGGCCGCGTTCACCCCGGACGTCATCCCGCGCCTGACCGCCGCGGCCGACGACCCGGACCCGAATCGCCGCTACTGGGCCGCGGTCGCCCTCGGCTCGACCGGCGACGAACGGGTCGCCCCGGTGCTGGAGCGCCTCCAGGCCGAGGACCGCGGCGCGACGGTCTTCGACGGCGAGGTCCGGGTCGCGGCGAAGAAGGCACTGCGCACGCTACGCCGGATTCAAGCCGCCGTCGCCGCCCGCGCCCAGGACCCGGCCTGACCGCTCGGTCCCCTTGCGCGGCGGCCGGAGTCGCCGGAGCAGTTCGGCGACGACCGCCAGGACGATCCAGCCGGCCGCGGTGAACAGGCCGAGCCGGGTCTGGTCGGCGCCGTGGAACAGCCCGCTGGCGTAGCCGCCGCCGACCGCGTTGTTGGTGGCGTGGAGCAGCATCGCGATGAGGACGCTCTCCCGGCCCAGGTGAAACACCGACGCCAGGACGACGCTGGCGGCCACGATCACGAGGACGTCCGGCCACAGGATGCCGCCGGTGAGGAACAGCGGCAGGTGCCATCCGGCCCACAGGGCGCCGAGCAGCAGCGGACCGCCCAGTGGACCGAAGCGGTGCTCGAGCGGCCGCAGGGAGTACCCACGGAAGCCCGGCTCTTCCCACGCGCCGCCGATGCCGGGAATGAGCAGTACCACCAAAGCTGTCGTTGGTATTTGCACCCAAGCGGCCAGGGCCGCCGTCTCCGGTCGGGCCGCCCCGCCGGCCAGGTTGAGGCCGATCGCCGCTCCGCTCACCAGCAGCGGCGCGCCGACCGCGGCGACGTAGGCCCGGATCGGCACCCGCCAGCGGACCATGGCGCCCAGCAGCCGGCGTACGCCGGGGCGGCCCTCGGTCGCGCCCAGGACGATGAGGGCGGCCAGGAACGGTCCGAAGCCGGCCTGCGCCGCGGGCAGCCAGCCGTGGGTGTACAGCGGCGCCGGCCACCAGGCGAGGCAGCAGGACAGCACGAAGAACGTGAGCAGCGGGCGGCGCCGGACCAGCCGCATGATCGGGTTGGCGCTGGTGACCGGCTGCGGCCCGGCGGCCTCTTTGGTGCCGATTGGGTTCATGGCGCGAGTGTGGCGCGGCGGCGAGGGTGCCGGCCTCGGCCCGCAGCACGGAATGCTTCTCGGTCTCGGGACCGATGCGCGCCCCGGGCCGGCGGGCCTACTGTCCCGCGTATGACCGCCGCGACGCACCCCCGGCCCGGGGACCTGCTGCTGACGACGGCCGTGCTCACGGCCGCGCTGATCGTGCACGGCAGCGGCTACGACGCGGTGGCCACGAACCGGGCACCGGACGTGTTGTCCTTGCTCTGCACAATTGCGGCGGTGGTACCGCTGGTGCTGCGCCGGATTCGCCCGTTCGCCGTGTTCGTCGCCTGCTGGCCGGGCCTGCTCGCGCTGATGGCGCTGCACTACTCCGTCGGTGCCGCGGTGCTGGGCGTCGAAGTCGGGTTCTACACAGTCGTCGCGTGGGGTTCGGCCGCGCGGGCCCGCCGGGCCGGTCTCGTCCTGCTGGCCGGCCTCGGCGCGACGGTCGCGCTGCGGCCGGTCGACCTGAGCCTCGAAGGGATCGCGGTCAACTGCGCGGTCCTGCTCGGCGGCTGGGTCCTCGGCACCGGCGTCCGCCAGCGCCGCGAACGCCACGTCGAGGACCTGGCCCGGGCCCAGGCCCAGGCGGAGGCCGAGGAGCGCCTGCGCATCACGCGCGAGCTGCACGACGTGCTCGGGCACGCGTTGAGCGTGATGGTGGTCCAGGCCGGCGTGGCCGAGCACCTCATGGACAGCCGGCCCGACCAGGCCCGCCAGGCCGTCGCCGCGATCGCCGAGACCGGCCGCGGCTCGCTGGCCGAGATGCGGCGCATGCTGACCGTCCTGCGGATGGGCGACCCCGGCGACCCCTTCGACACCGAACCGGCGCCGCGGCTGACCCAGCTGCCGCGCCTCGTGGAGCGGGTCGAGCGGGCCGGCCTGCCGGTGACCCTGACCGTGGTGGGGGAGACGGACTCGCTGCCGGAGGGCGTGGAGCTGGCCGCCTACCGGATCGTGCAGGAGGCCCTGACGAACTGCCTCAAACACGCCCGGGCGGCCCGCGCCGAGGTGCGCCTGACCCGCACGGCGGAGGCGGTGGAGATCGAGGTGACCGACGACGGCGTCGGACCGGTGCGGCGCGACGGCCCCGGCGGGCAGGGCCTGACGGGCATGCGCGAGCGGGTGGCGATGTACCGGGGGACGCTGGAGACGGGCGGCGCCGGCGGCGGCGGCTTCCGGGTCCGCGCCGTCCTGCCCATGGACACGCGGGTGCGCTCGTGACCCGGCCGGTGCGGGTCGTCGTCGCCGACGACCAGGCGTTGGTGCGCAACGGCTTCGCGATGATCCTGGACTCCTACGACGACATCGAGGTCGTCGGCCAGGCCGCCAACGGCGTCGAGGCCCTGACCTTGTGCCGGGCCCGGCACCCGGACGTCGTGCTCATGGACATCCGGATGCCGGACATGAACGGCATCGAGGCCACCCGCCACCTGACCGCCGCCCCGGACACCACCGGCGTGCGGGTCCTGGTCCTGACGACGTTCGACACCGACGAGCACGTCTACGCGGCGCTGCGGGCGGGGGCGAGCGGCTTCCTGCTGAAGGACATCGCCCCGGCCGACCTGGCCGGCGCCGTCCACGTCGTGGCGGCCGGCGACGCCCTGCTGGCCCCGTCCGTCACCCGCCGCCTGATCGACCAGTTCACCCACCCGACCCCCGCGTCCCCCGCCGCCGTCGCCGCGCTGTCCGGCCTGACCCAGCGCGAGACGGACGTGCTGGCGGCGGTCGCCCGGGGCCTGTCCAACGCCGAGATAGCCGCCGCCCTGTACGTCAGCTACTCGACGGTGAAGACCCACGTGAGCAGCCTCCTGGCCAAACTCGGCGCGCGCGACCGCGCCCAGCTCGTGATGATCGCCTACCAGTCCGGCCTGGCCCGATAGCTCATGGGTGCGGTCACGTCCAGGCCATGGCCCGCAGCATCGCGTCGAACTCGGACTTCCCGACCGCTGTGTCGGGCACGTCCAGGGTGAAGCGCACGGACTGAGCGTCGGAGGACCACCAGCCGGCGGCCGGCCCGCCGACACGGTCGTACACGTCGATCCGGTGACCGTTGATCTCCAGGGTGTGGTCCGGCGCCTCGGCCCGGCCGTCCGGCTCCGGCTGCCAGCGGACCGCCAGCAACCGCAGGTTCGGACCGCCGGCGCGGGTGAACCGGAGCGCGAGGGTGGCATTGCCGGAGCCGAGCCACGACGGCGACCCCTCGCTCCACCCGCCGGCCGGGAGGTCCGGCAGATCCGCGTCGGAGAAGACGAACGGCTGCCCCCACGGACTGCGCCCGTCGACCAGGAGCCGGGTGCCGACGGCCTGCGGCAGCTCGAACGTCCGGGCCGCCACCTTGGTGTCATCGGTACAGGCGGTGTACGCGCCGTCCAGCGACATCGTGATCTTGTCGTCGGTGACCACCAGATCGTCGCGCTCGGGGTCCCGTTCGACGCACTTGCCGAGCTGCGGCACCGCATACACCGTGATCCGGGTGCCGGCCCGGTCGATCCGCGCGCCGAGCCACGGCACGCCCGCCCCCGCCGCCGGCCCCTTGGACGCCGCCGGCTGCGGCGACACGGCCGCCGGATCGGTTCGCGCGAACGCGAATCCGGCCACGATCACCAGGACGACGGCCGCCGCGGCCCCCCAGCCGGCCCGGCGGCGGCGCCGCACCCGGCGCCGGATCGCGGCGTGCGGCGCCGGCAGCAGCGCCGGCGGCACCGTGGCCACCGCCCGATCGAACAGGTCGATGACCTCCTCGTCGCTCATCGGTCCACTCCCTCGCTCAACAGTGCCCGCAGCTGCGGGTCGTGGCGCAACGCCGCCAGGGCGCGCGATGTGTGTGACTTGACCGTGCCGAGCCGCACTCCCAGGACCCGGGCCGTGTCAGCCTCGGTGAAGTCGCCGTGGAACCGCAGCATGAGCACCGCCCGCTGCTGCCGCGGCAGCAGCGACAGCGCGCCGGCGAGCAGGTGGCGCAGCTCGACCCCCTCGAGGTCGCGCCCGTCCGCGGCCCGCTCCGGCAGATGTTCCGTGGGCAGCTCCCCCCGCCACCGCCGCCGCCACCAGCTCAGATACGTGCTGGCGAGCATGGCCCGCAGATACGCGTCGGGCGCGCCGTCCCTGATCCGTGGCCAGCGGCCGTACGCCCGGGCCAGCACCGTCTGGACCAGGTCCTCCGCCCGGTGCCAGTCGTTCGTGAGCAGCCACGCCGACCGCAGCAGCCGCGGCCACGCCGCGCCGACGTACGCCTCAAAATCCTCCACCGGTCACCTCCCTGGCCGATCAACAACGCCGGCCCGGGAAATGGTTGTCACGGTGTTCAGGTCGGCAGTGCTCGTGAGCCGAGCCCGCGCAGGCTGGCGTGGACCTTGCGCGCGTACGGCACGGCCGCATAGCAGCGCTGGACGTGGTCGCCGGACTGCCACCGGTTCTCGCTCATGCCCTCGAAGGTCACCGCGATGTCCGCCCGCCGCATCGCCCGGGCCCGGCTCAGCCCGAGGAACTTCGCCGTCGGGCCCCAGCAGGCGTCGATCATCAGGTCCGCGAGTTCGTCGGCGGCGGGCAGCGTGGCCCCCGGCACGGTGACGGTCCCGGTGTACTCGGCGCCGTGCGGCTGCCCGCAGTCGATGGGCCGCATCTCGGCCAGGCTGCGGTACCAGCCGTCGGCATCGGCCTCGCCCACCACCTCGAGGCAGCGCATCGCCGCCGGGGCCGCCCCGGCCAGCGAGTCCTTCAGCGTGCCGGTCCGGAAGATCATCGTGCTGTAGGCGTTCGCGCTGCCGTAGACCGTGCACACGGTCGTACGCCGCCCGGCACTCCAGTCCGACTGGGTGGGCTCCTGCACGTCGATGCCGAGCAGCCCGTCGTGCCAGTCCCCGCCGACGTAGGCGTTGACGGCCTGCCCGCAGGCGGCATACGCGGCCCGGTATTCGGCACTCCCCGTCGCCGGCGGCGCGGCACCGTCAGCGGCGGCGCCGATGAGCACCACCTCGAGCGCGTGGGACTGCTCGCAGGCGATCGGGGTGGCACGGTAGAACCGGGGGTCGAACGGCCGCCGGGCGGCGCTCTTGAGACACTGCCCGACCGCGAGCGGTGCCTCGGACGGCGAGGGCGACACCGACGGCGACGGCGACGCGGCCGGCGGCGGGGCGCTCGCGGTGTCGGCCCGGCAGGCGGCCAGCCCGAACGCGAGCACGGCCACCCCGAGGACCGCGAACTTCCCCATGATCGTCAGAGTAGCGGGGGACCCGTCGCCTGCGGGGGCGTTACGTCGTGACGGGTTCCCGCGTTGCGTGGTGCTGGTTCATGTCGGGTGTGGGCTCGCTGTGGTTGTCGTGGTGACGGCGGCGGCGAATGCTGCGGGGTCGGCGCAGGGGCTGCGGACCGCCGTGTCGTGCACGGCTCGCAGGGCCGGGTCGTCGCTGGCCGCGTCCCAGGCTCGGCCGCCGGCGAGCTGGGTATAGCGGATTGCGTTCCAGAACGCCGGTTCGTGCAAGACGACGTGGCCGTTGCGGCGCATGACCAGGACCTGGCCGGCGTAGTCCCGGTCGCCGGCGTCCCGGCCGGTGATGACCAGGATTCGCGGGCCGGTTTGGCCGGGAATGGGGGGAAGAGCGATGTCGCACACGATTGCGGGGGCCGACAGCGGCGCTGACCCCGGGTTGGCGCGATAGCCGCTGGACATCCCGTCGCAGCTGTCGGCGAGGGCATCACACACCAGTTTGGCGGAGTCGGGTGTGCGCTCGGCGGCGAGCGCCGCGACTTGCCGCAGGGTCGCCGCGGCGTCGTCCGCGCTGACCGATGCCTCGTCGGGTCGCGAGGACGGTGATCCGCCGCAGGCCGCCAGCAGGGGCACCAACACGGCAAGCGGTACCAATCGACGCACGTTCCAAAGGTACGCGGTGCTGTCCAGCGGTGACCGCGACGGCCGGAGGTCCGCACAACCGTGATCCCGGCCGTACGGTCTCGCGCGAAGCGCGGGGTGGGAGCGCCTGGACACCGCGCGCCGATGCGAACGAACAGCGCCGACGCGTGGTCCCGGCCAGGTGTGCCGCTACAGTCGCCGTCATGCCGGCCACGTTCCCGTCGCACGCCGCCGCCGTCCTGCCGCTGAAGCTGTGGCGTCCGGACCTGTTCGACGGCGTGGCGCTGGTGATCGGGGCCGCGGCTCCGGATCTGCCGTACGCCGCCGGCGGATGCCGGCCGCCGTACACATACGGACACACCTGGTGGGGTGCGCTCCTTTCCGTACCGGCCACCGTTGCGGCCGCCCGGCTCGTACGTTCGGCGGCGCCCACCGTCGCGGCGCACCTACCGGCCCTGGGCCCATTCGCCGCCCGCGACTACGGCGCACTCGGCGGCGTCCGGCACCCATGGTGGATCACCGCCGGATCAGCGCTGCTCGGGGCGGCCAGCCACATCGCGTGGGACCATGTCACACACGCCCGCGTGCCCGGCACCCGGGTCGGGCTGTCCGGGCTGAGCCGCGAGGTCCGGCCCGGAGTGCCGTGGTGGATGCCGCTGCACCTGGCCTCCAGCGCCGCCGGCGCGGCGGGCTGGGTGGCCCTGTCGGCCCGAATCGGCCAACGTCGCCGAATCCGGGCCTGGCACGGCCCGGCGCCCGCGGTACCACCGCGGCCGGCACAGTTCTGGGGCACGGCCGCTGCCGCCGCCGTGACCGCTACCGCCGCCGCGGTGCTCGCGCCGGCCACCCGCGAGCGGATCGTGCCGTTCCTGCCACCGCTGCCTCGCCCGGCGGTCCTCTCGGCCCGGCTGCTCGGCGTCACCGCCGCCGCCCTGCTCACCGCGACGGCCGTACACCGCGCATCAGCACGCCCACGCCGAAGCCACCCATAGCCGGCAACAGCCGTTTTCTTGACAGTCCCGTATTTATGCGATCCTGGGCCACCGATTGCGGTGCGGTTTGCCGTCGATGTCGACGTATGTCACTTCGGCGTAGGTCTCAGCGAGTAGGTGCCTGTTGTCGAACGGCATTTGCACCTGCCGGGTCCAGCTGCGCGCGCCGCCGCCGGCCAGCACGGGCGTGACCAGGGTCAGCTTCGGTGAGGGCTCGTCGAGGATGCCGCTGCTATGTAAACGCCGCACGGGGCAAGGGAAGACCCAGCGAACGTCGATGTGGTCGATGGGTAGCCGCCCAGGGTTGTTGACTGTGATTTCGTACGTCCAACGGGCGTTGCCGTCGGTCCACGGGCGGTGCGGTGCTTCGATGGGATGCCAGGTCACCACTACACCGTCGTACGAAATGCGGCGCTCGTAACGGGCCTGGCGGTTGAGTAACCACAACTGGGCGCCGGTAAAGACTAGACCGATGCCGGCGATGGCGGCGGAGCCGGCGGCGAGACGATCAGCGAGCGTCACTACAGATGTGTACCAGCCAGAGTCCGCCGGCACCAGAATCTTGCGCGGGCATCGGGAGCGTACTGAGCCCGCTCGCGTGTACCCGATGATCGGCCGCGGTCGCTGATCGGATGCGCGGTCATAGCCGCGGCGTGAGTACTGGCTCATCGTCGCCGCCGTCCGGGCGCATCGGCGCACTCAGACCGCGATGTGCGCGACGGCGGCCGCGAGGACCTTCGCGCCGGCGTTGCACGTGGTGTCCTGCGAGGCGCCGGGGTCGGGGATGGTGGTGGCGGCGGCCTGATGGTCGGGCCCGCCGACGGCGACAAAGGTGAAGCAGATGCGCTGGTACTCCGCCTGCACTCCCATGTACCGGCCGACCGCCACCGGCGAGACGCGGCCGTCCTTGATCCTGGATTCCTCGAAGGACTGCGGCACGTCCAGGTCGATGCCGACGTTCTGGTCCGCGACCTTGTAGTGGCACGACGGCCCGTTCTGGCTGTTCTCCACCTGGCCCGGTGCGTCGATGCCGAGGGTCGCGAGCTCATCGGCGCCGAGCGCCCGGCACGGCTGTTCGGCCAGGTCGGCCTGTGGGTAGCCGCTCGGCTGCGGCGCTGCCGAGGACGCGGACGCCGACGGAGCCGGCGGGACCGGCGTGCGGACCGGCTGCGCCCGCGAGCAGCCGGCACCGAGCAGGGCCGCGGTCAGCGCGATTGCGAGCCTAAGACATAGGCAGACGTCTCGCTGCATGCTCCGACTGTAGTGGCTCCACCTCGCGCATCAAGCCGAACCGCACACCCAACCGCAGCGAGACCATCAGGTTCCAAGGATCTGCCGACCACGCCGGGAGCACACCCGCCTACGGGCGGAGCCGACGCCCCACCTGACGGTGGAGAAGCGCCGGACCGCTCAGCGTTTGCGCTGTTTGCGCTGTCGCGGGGGCGGGGGCGGGATGCGGTCGACCTCCCGCTCCCAGTGCTCGTTGCAAACGTCGGAGATCAGCGTGCCCATGTCCATGAGCTTCCAGCCGCCTGTAGATACATCGACGATGTTTGACGCGCCCTGGGACTCGCAAACAGTGCGATGATCTTGCCCGCAGTGGCGCTTCGCGATCACAATGTTCGGCGTGCACACCGATGCCGCCTGGCGGTTGATCGACGAGGCGCGCGCCGGGTTGCCCCAGCATGCAGGGGCGAACGACGTCGCCGCACGGATGGAGGCTTTGCTCACGCGACGCTGGCCGGTCGACATCCTCGGGTTCGCCCAGCCGATGTGGGACCTGTTCGTCAACTCGTGCCGGGTCGATCTGTGGGTCGCCGCATACCTCATCAACGGCGGTGCCTCCGACGACGGCTTCGATGCCTTCCGAGGCTGGCTGATCGCCCAAGGGCGTACCACATACGAGCGGGCGCTCGCATCACCGGACAGCCTCGCCGGCCATCCCGCGGTGATTGAGGTCGCGACCACGGGCGACGACCTCTGGGGCGAAGACATGATCAAGGTCGTATGGCGCGCCTACGAGACGGTCACCGGTAACGCACTACCCGACGATGCCACGACCGGCGCCCATCCGGACCTCGACCCGCTCTGGGACTTCGATTTCGACGACGACGCCGAGATCCGCCGCCGCCTGCCCAGACTCGCCGATCGCTTCCTCCGCGACGGAGCCTGAACGGCCGCTGGTTACGCACCGCCGGACCCGGCGATCTTGGTTTCCGGACATGCCGCCATACGTGCGCAACGGCCCGGCGAGTGTCTTGCCTCTCGTGACCGGCCCGCGGTTCCTCGGCAAGTGGCGGCCCGTACGGCGGCGGGCACCGTGGCCACTCGAGCTCGATCGCCGGTCCTGTGCGGGGGGCCGAAAGCCGAGGCGGCGATCGAGCTGAGCCGGCCCTATTCGATTGCTACCTTGAAGGTCGAGGTCTTCCCGTCGTTGGTGGCCAGGGTGACGTCTCCAAAACTGATGATCGGAATCGAGGCGGTTCCTGAACCTCGGTAGAAGCCGGTCGCGCGGGTGATCCTCACGGCGAGCGCGGAAAGAGTTGCGGCCATGTCGTCATCGGTCTCGACCTTCGGCTGGGTGAGAACCGTTTGGCCGTGCGTCTCAGCCCAGGCGCGAACAGCGCGCGAGTCCCGGCTCATCTCGGGAAGGATGGATTCGTTGGCCCATGCCCAGAGCCAGGATGCCGCCGAGGGGTTGTAGCTGCCGATGATCTGGGCCGCAGCTGTCGCGATCTTGTCTGGGAACGTCCACGTGATGATGCCGGTGCGCTGGTCGAGACCCCAACGGTCCGCCGTGCCCAGTCCCCACGACATGTGCGCCTGCGCAAGTTGGCCGATCATCTCCTCGCCTTGCAGCAGCAGGGTGGCCAGGTCTGCGGATTCAGGCTTCGAGGCGACCAAACGCTTGCCACGTCCGAAAATCCCCATGCCGGGCAGTCTCACATACAGTTACGCGCGAAGTCCGACAACCGCTGCCCTCGCAACGGATTACCTGCATCATGCCGATGAGCGTGCACCGTGTCATTGCCATGCAAAAGACGTCACGCGTTCCGGCTTTTTGTCGATTAGCGCCTCGCCCACGCCGCCGAAGTGTCCGAACCTGTCCTTGGACCTGTTGTGCGGGTCTCATCGACCCGTCGAGCGGCTGAATTTTCGTCCGGCACTCTGCGGCAGACTGTAGCCCCACCTCGGGCCGTGTCCCACCCGGTGCGGGCCTGGCCTGACGCGAGCGGGAACCGCAGGTGTGCGATGTATCGCCGACCTTGTCCGGCGTGGCTCGTGGGTCGCTGACCAGGCACGGGGTCGCGCTCACCTGCGGCCTGAGGCTGGCCCGGCTCGGGTCGGTCTGGCCCGTCGTCATCCTAAAGTCGGAGATGCAGGACCCGTCTCACGTCGGATGTACCCGACCCCGCACATTTTCTACGGTTGAGGCATGACTTCGCCGCCGCCGCCGCGCAAGGCGAGCCGCTTGATTCGTGGCCGCTTCCGCCGATCGGTGGGCCGGGGAGCCGAAGGATAAGCGATTCGTGCGGCAGCCATGCCGTACCCATATTTGCCGGACAGCTTCGATGACGACCCAGGAGGTTGACGGCTGCAAGCCCGGCTATGCCTGCGCAGCAGCTGACCTCCACACAGCGCTGAGACATACTCGTCAATCACGAACGGAGAAACGTGATGCGCAATGTTGTGCTGTACGAATTGATGTCGCTCGACGGTGTAGCGGAAGAACCCGGAGAGAGCGAGTGGTTCGTCGACGCGGACGAGCGGCTCATGGGCAATCTCACTCAGGTGATCGCACGCCAGGACACCGTGTTGTTGGGCCGGCGAACATATGAGAAATGGGCCCCGCACTGGCCCGGCTCCACGATGCAGCCGTTCGCCGACTTCATCAACAACACCCCGAAGATTCTGTTCTCGTCGACTGCTCCCCGCACCCTTTGGTCGGCGACCACCCATGTCACCGGTCCTGCAGCCGCGTACGTCGCCGGCTTGAAGCGTCAGAGTGGTGGCGACATCGGCATCCACGGCAGCCTGACCTTGGCCGGGTCCCTGTTGCGCGAACACCTCGTCGACGAAATGCGTCTCGTCGTTTCCCCTGGCCTGGCCGGCGGTGGCCATCGGCTGTTCCAAGACATCGGCGGTTCGCAGCTCTTCGAACTCGTCAGCGCCGACCGCTCGGGCGGTTGCCTGCTGCTGAACTACCGCAGACGCCCCCGGAGTTGAAGTCACGCCTGTTCGGAGTTGAACAGCAAGGACCGCAGGCACCCGTACGTCGCCGTGGTAACGACTGATCGCGGGGCAGCGCACGAACCCTTCTGCACTGGTGCTTCGAGCGGCGGCGACGCCGCGTTACCCTCGACTGCCTACTGATTCTCGACAGTAGGTAGGCCGCTCGGCATACGCGCTCGCCGCCGTCAACCTCGCCTTCGTGCCGGCGGTGTACTTCGGTGACGATCCGGCGGACTTCTACAGCGCCCAGGGCTGGGGGACCACAGCCAGCACGGGTGCGGTGTGGAGCATCTGGACACTCGCGGTGAGCATCAGCATGCTGCACAGCGCCCGTCGTGCCAGTCCAGGAGCAGCGCAGATCGCAACCTATGGCAGCTGAATCGCAGCCGACTCAGAGGCTCGACGCCGCAAACCGGGACGGCGTTCGCCGAGCCCGCGGCGAGCGGCGCGGATGTAGGCGTTGCCGTACTCGACGGACGCCTGACGGCGACGCTCATCGGTGACGACTGGCCCGGCGCTGAGTAGTTGCGAGCGGGGTGGTGGTCACAAGTTCGCCGAGGTCGTGCTGTCGGCGAGGTTGCCGCGCTCACGAGTGGTGAAGGTCAGCATCCAGTACCACTGCTGCTCAACAACCCGAACGCCGGTCCCGAAGCGCGACCCGGTGTCCTCCAGAACAGCTGGCTCCGGAAAGTTCTTGAGTACCTCGTAGCTGGTGCCGTCCGGCAGGGTTCGGTCCTGGTAGGTATTGCCGTGCTGGTCCTCACGAGAGATCGGCGTGCTGCTGCCCTCGACGTAGCGGTTGTCGATGAAGACAATCGGCGATTCTGGCTCCAGCCTGGCGGTCAGATCAGTAAGGAAGCCGTCGATCGCGTCGATCCGCATGTGCGACCACCAGAACCCGGCGAACGCGGCCGAGTGCCGGCTGGAGAGCTGGTTCAGGTCGTATGCGTCGAGCCGGCGGAACTCGACGTTGTCGTGAGGATACGTGCGCCGCGCGGCCTCGGCCAAAGGCTCGGCGCTGTAGTCGGTGGCCAGGACACTGCTGGCCGCTTCGGCGATTCGCTGAGTCCAGTAGCCCGTGCCGGCAGCGATTTCAAGGACGTCCCGGCCGAGGAAGAATTCCGGAACGGTCGCATCGAGTTGCCGCAAATCTTGCTGGCGTTCGGGTCGACCGTAGACGTCGTCGTAGTGAGGGGCTCGCCGCTGGTAGTACTCGATCGTGTCAGTGCTCGTCGTCTGTGGCGCCATGACAGCATTCTGCCGGTTCTGGCACCGACCCGGCAGGCCATGCCAGCCGCCGGCGTGACCGCGTGATCACGTTTCCGCTCAAGCCGCCGTTGGTGCGCAATGGCCAGCCGAGTTCGTCGCCGATGGTGACCATCTGGCTGAGGCCGAGGCTTGCTGTTGTGCCGACGTCTGAGGCGGTGGTCAGTATTCAGGGTAGGGCGCGATCTCGGCGTCCCACTCGATCGCCGCCCGCACGAGTTGATCTCACGTCACCTCGCACTCGATCCGAAACGGCGCACCGGCAGTGGACCGCGACTGCCAGGGTGGCGCGAACTCCAGATCCAGGCCGATGCCGAGTACCACCGAGGCCGGTTCGGATCGCACCAGCGCAAGCGACAGGTTCGGCTCCGTAAACCGCAGCTCGGCCGGTAGCTGCCCGGCATCGCCGACCCCCCGCTGGCGCCGAGTCGGGCGCTTCGGCCACAGCGCGCAACCACCGCCCCAACCGCGGGGACTCGTCGCACGTCAACGCGGGGTAGCGGAATTCCCAGGAACCCGCAGCGCAGACCGCCCTCCCGTCGACCATGTGCCAACTGCAACGCTGCACCGGATCATCAGCATCGGGGAACTGGTATCCGACAATCCTCACAACCACGCCGTAACCTTCGCCGCCGATCAAATGCGCATCATCAGCATGCCCGACCCATCCGCTATGCCGCGCTCCGCGTGGCGTCTTTCAGGTTGTGCCGAGGCCGGCGCTGCCATCGTGCGCGCCTACGGGGAACTGTGATCCCCTACGATCCTGCGAATGCGGCGATGGATGCTCGGTGGCCCCGGTCTTCTCACGTTGGGCGCGGGTGTGTGGAAGGCGCTTGTCAGCGACAGCGGCACGGCGGGTGGCGTGCTCGTCGTCGCCGGGGTGCTGCTGCTCGTCGCGCCGTTCATGATCGACCGCCTGGAGCGGGTGTCGGTCAGCGGGACCGGCCTGGAGCTCGGGCTTTCGCGCGATGTCGCCGAGCAGGGAGCACCCAAGGCGGCAGCCATCATCGACCGCAGCGAACTCGCGCAGCTCACCGAAGCCTACGGCGTACTGCGAGAGGTGCTTCCCGACCCCGAATACACCAACGCACGCTCATACGTACAAGACGTCCTGGTCCGCCGGGCAGCCACAATCGCCGAACGGGAGAAGTTTGATGCCGCCGAGATTCGAGCGCTGTTCTCGAACGGCTCGCCCGTGATGCGCGTAATGGTCCTGGGTCTCATGGGCGGCGATCCGTCGCTCGTCGATGTCGCCTCGCTCGTTGAGGGGATTGCCAAACCCGCGACACGCACTGAGCAGTACGAGGCGTTGCGGCTCACTGAGCGACTCTGGGAACGCCTCTCGGAGCCCGAGCGGGCCATGCTGCGCGGCGCGACACAGGGGGTGCCGATCGCGAAGAACAGCCGCCGCGCCACGGTAGCCGCGAAGATCCTGGCCAAGCCCAGTGGTTCCTAGGGTCGGCCGCGACCTCAGCCACTGCACTGGTTGCTGCGGGCGACCATCGTGCCGGTCGGGCAGGCGATGGAGGTGCGACTCGGCGACGGCCTTGTCCAGCGGGGCGAGCCCGTTGTCCTCCAGCACGGACGGGTCGGGTCAAGGCGACCTGCAGATCGAACACCCGGCCGATGCCGTAGCGGTGCCGGAGCCAGCCGGCCACTCAGACCACGCGCATGTGCGACACCATCAGCACCATCAGCAGGGCGATCCCGATGGCACCCACGAGCGGCCACACCAGCGTGCCGACCGCCGCACCGAACGCCGAGTCACGGCGACCGGCGAGCCCCCGCACGACGGCGACCCCGATCGACCCCGCAATGCCCGCGAACGCGAAGATGCCCGCCCGGTCCTGTGGATGGTGGGGCGGGGCGATCCTCGCCGCGGCCAGGAATCCGGCCAACGCCAGCAGGTACACACCGAGTGACAGCGTCAGCCCACCGAACACGGTGCCACGCGGTCGCCAGTCCTCATCAAACTCCATACCGCAGTAGACGGGCACCGATGCGCCGCGGTTCCGGACCCGGCCGCTGTAACGAGGCCACCGTGGAGGTCCACGTAGAAACAAGCATGCCAGAATCGCACCCGCCCACCCCCGGATCAGGGGGCCGAACACCGCCCGTCGGCAAGTCTTCGGACCCTGCACGCCGCCGCGACCCGAGGCACACCCTGGAGTCGGAAGCGGCTGGAGGCGCCATGACCGAGAGCACGCCTCGCCCGAAGGGCGCGGCCCGCTGCGCCCGCCCGAGTCCTGCCGGCTGTGCCAGCTGAGCACGACCGGCCCGCAGGACTGCCCGCTGATGTACCTCGCCATGAGCGACGACGAGCTCCGCGCCAGTCTGCACGACTTTCTGCAGCATCGTCGGCTGGCCGGCCTGACGGCGGAGGTCACCACGCTTTCGCTGTGCCGGCGAGCCCTGCGCGTACCGCCGCGGCGTTCGGGTGGCCCGGGCTCTCCCAGATTGCCCGGTATCGCTGCCACTCCTGGTGCTCATCGGGTTACCGGATCTGCCGCCGGTCGTGCGACGTGTGTTTTGGCGGTTGTGAGGCTCCGGTGGGTTCGTTCTTGCGAGGATCATTGCCATGAGCAGCCCGAGTCTGAACAGCTACCGGTCGCCGTGGGTGATCGTGACGCGTGCAGACGACCCGTGGGTTGGCGCTGAGGTGGCCGCGTTGCATCGACGGGGTGGAGGCGTGGTGGCGCTCACGGGTTTCGAGATGCTCGAGCCGGCTTCGTTGTTCGCCGCCTTCGCCGGCGCGCTGTCCTTCCCCTCGTATTTTGGCCGCAACTGGGATGCGCTCATCGACTGCCTGCACGACTGGCACGGCCACGGCGCCGCATCCAGGGATCTTGCTGTCTTGATCGATCATGCTGACGCGCTGCTTTCGACGGACTTCTTCGGCCTGTTCATCTCAGTGCTGTGCATTGCAGCGTGGAAGGCCAACCTGCAGCTCGACGCCGATGGCATCCCGCACGAGGAGATTGCGCCGTTCGCCCTGCACTTCGTCTTCCTCCTCGACAACACAGCTCCCGCGGCCTTCGCTGAGCCCGCGGCGAGCGGCGCGGACGTCGGTGTTGCCTTACTGGACGGACGCCTGACCGCGACGCTCGTCGGCGACGACTGGCCCGGCGCTGACCAGGTCATAACTGTGTAGATACCTGCCGTGTCCATGGCATCGGGCGCTGCTGGAGTCGTAGATCCAATGAAATAAGTAGCCGCCGATCGTGCGCGCCGGCCGGTTCTGGTGGGGGCGGGCGGGATCTCTTCGCTGTGTCGCCTGGATGCGGGGTATACCCAGCACCACCGTGAAGCCGGATGGGAGCGCTACTGCCTCGGGTACGCGCGGGCGACAGGCTGAGGTCGTGCCTGAGAGGCGGGCGCGGGAGGGAGTCAGGTGTCGAAGGCGAGCACCCAGCGGACCGGCATGCTTTCGCTCCGCCTGGTGCGCGTGGACGCCGGTCCGGGCTCCGGTGTCCCGCGGATCCTTCCGAAGACCGCGGCCGCTTCGACGTTCCCCCTGCTGCTGCGCCGCGCGGCCACGGTCCTCATCGTGCTCGGGCTGGCGATGATTCCCTGGCTGGTGTTGCTGCACAACAGCCTCCCGGCCACTGCTCAGGCGTTGCACTGGGCCTGGACGTGGACGGGTCTGGACAGCTTCGAGGCGCTCGGGTTGCTCTGCACCGGGCTGCTTCTCAGCCGCGGCGACTGCCGGGCCTGCTTGACCTCCGCCGCGACCTCGGCCCTGCTGGTGGTCGACGCCTGGTTCGACACCATGACGGCTGCCCCGGGTCCGGACTTCACGCTGGCGGTGCTGATGGCGGCTTTCGCCGAGTTGCCGCTGGCGGTGGCCTGCGCGGTCGTCGCGACCTGGACCTTCCCTCGGCCGGGCCGCTGAGCGGAAGCGCTCGTGCGGCGGTACGAGCACGCGCCGACACGGCCCTCACCCGCCTTCAGCCAAAGCACACGCGACCTGACCGCAGATTTAGTTTCCGGACTCAGACGGATGGCATCCCATCTGGCTGGTCGGGGCGTCGGTCACGGTCGACGGGCGGCAAGAGCCTTCCCCTCGCCCGCTCATAGTGGATGATCGACCGCGAGGCCGAGGAACCAGCCGGAGCTGAATCCGAGGATCACGACGACCGCGAAGGCAGTCGCGGTGTTGGACCAAAGCCTCGCGCGCTCCGGCCGACGCTGAAAGAAGGTGTACGCCGCTGCCGCGGTCGCCAGGACGGCGGCCGCGTATGTCGCCACGACCAGCGCCAGCACCCAGTCGGTGCGCGCCACCACCACACGGTCCGAAGCGTCAACCACGTAGATTTGGAACATCGCAACGCCGCACACGAACACAGCGATCAGCGCGCGCATACGGTGCACCAGCAGCCGGTCGTCCACGTCCCAACCGTACGGACGGACGTCAATCACAACGATTGATCACGCTTCGGCTCATGCCGCAGATTCCGCGCGGCGGTCGGACCGAAGATCGTTACGCTTCGTAGCTGCGGCTCGGCGATGGCCGTACGCTTGCGTCAACAGCGCGTGCCCAATCAACAGCGACAGCCGTCGAGATCCGTCGGCGCTCCCCTCCGCCTCGGAGCGCGCCAGCGGCGGTCACCACCGTCAAACGAGGTCACGCATCCATCGTACGGCGGAGTGGTCTCCTTAGCAGCGGCCGTGGAGTTGCATCGAGCGACTCCCCTGCGTCAATCTCCCCACCTCGCGCGCGACCTCCGGTTGACACGCTGGTACAACTGAACGAACCGCCGGGGCCGACCTATCGCCGACGGGCCTGCGTCGAGCGACAGGCCTCGTCCGGGCTGAGGTCACCCCTTGTGGCCTGGCGCCCGTGGTGTGGATCGGGAGGGGGTGTGGGTGGAGGCGAAGCCTCCCCCGCCGCTTCTAGGAAACACAATGCTGGTCCAGCTCGTGCAGGATGCGGTCGGCGGCGGATTCCAGGACGGCGATGGTGGAGGCGTCGAAGCGGGCCCGTAGCGGGTGTAGTGCGCAGTGGGTGCCGATGGTGTGGCCGTCTTCGGTGGATATCGGGACGCCGGCGTAGGAGTGGATGCCGGCTGCGGCCAGCGGGCGGCCGTCCACGTCTTCGCCCTCGTCCGTTGCCGTGTCCTGGACCACCTGGGGGCGGCCTTCCGTCACCACCCGGCTGCAGAAGGACCACTCGGCGGGGGCGCCGCCCACCTCGGCGGTCATCGTGCCCTCGGCGCCGTGACTTGACATCGTCAGGACGGCTCGGTCCAGGAGGATGTTCACGGCTGTGATCGAGCCGCCCAGGCGGCGGGCGGTTTCGGCGCTTATGGCGTCCAGGGCTTGGCGCAGGTCCGGGTCGTCCAGGTCGTAGCGGGCGACCGCGCGGAGGCGGTCGATGTCGGTCAGCGTCATGGTGTTCCTCCGGCTTCGACCTGCATGACCGACAGCAGCACGGCCCACTCGGCGAAGCCGGTGCGCAGTTCGCACGCGGCGGTGCTGCCCGGCCACACCACGTCCGCCTCGCCCAGCACCACCTGTGGCAGTGCGACCACCGACGGCTGGGGGAGGAGGCTTTTCACGTTGCCGGCGATGATGTTCATCAGCTCGCCGGCGCCGTCGACGATGTCTTCCAGTCTGACGCTGCCGGTCGGCATCTCGAGCATCGCGGCGGCTATGGCGGCGGCGCCGTCCACGCGGCAGCGCAGGACGACGTGGCCGTTCCAGGCGCCCGCTATCGAGACCGCGGCGGTGACGTCGAACGGCTCGACGTACGCCGCTGCCGGTAGCGGCTCGGCCGGCGGGGTGCCGCCGAGGTAGGCGGTCCACACCTGCCACACGATGCCCAGGAGGGCATCGGCGGTGACTGGCCCGCCGTCGAGTTCTGCCCGCATGCAAACGGCTCCCTTCGGCACCCGGCTCATCGTCCGGGGCCGGGCCTGCTTAAGGTTTGACGACGTGGAACTTTCGCAGGAGAACGGCTGGCTGCGGCGCAAGGCCGAGGAGCCGGGGCACACGGGCTGGTACATCGAGCGGTTCCGGAAGCTGGCGGCGGCGGGGGAGGACCTGGCCGGGGAGGCGCGGCTCGTCGACGCGATGGTGCCCCGCAACGCGCGCGTCCTCGACGCCGGCGCCGGCACCGGGCGGGTGGGTGCGGCCCTGGCCGCGGCCGGGCACGAGGTGGTCGGGGTCGACCTGGACCCGGAGCTGGTGCTGGCGGCGCGCAAGGACTACCCGGGGCCGGCCTGGCTGGTCGGTGACCTCGTCGACCTCGACCTGGATCCGGCGGATTTCGACGCGATCGTCTGTGCTGGGAACGTCATGGCTTTTGTCGCGCCCGCGACGAGAGTCCAGATCCTCGGCAACCTCAAGCGTCACCTCAAGGACGGCGGGCGGCTGGTGGTCGGGTTCGGGGCCGGGCGCGGCTACACCTTCGAGGAGTTCCTCGCCGACGTGACCAAAGCGCAACTCAAGACCGACGTCCTGCTCGCGACCTGGGATTTACGGCCGTTCACCCCGGACTCGGACTTTCTCGTGGCGATCTTGAGCTGAAAGCAGGCCCGTCCTGACCTGGAACTCCCGCTAAGGTCATCCGCGTGGTGGGCTTGGTGTTGGGGGCGCTGCGGGCCCGGCGGGTGCAGGCACTGGTGATGCTGGCCCTCGCCCTGCTCACCGCGGTCGCGGCGGCCGTCGCGGCCCGGGCCGCCGATGTCGCCGGGGATCGTGCCGCACAGGCCCGCATCGCCGCCGCCACGGTCCCCGAGCGCACGCTCAGCGTCCGCGGCACCGCCGCCGCCCCCGACCGCCCCGAAGACGTCCTGCGCCGCATGGCCAACCTGGTCGACGCCCCGGTCGACGACAAGGCCGGCGGCCTGCGGCTGCCCGGCGACCTGGTCGACGGTGCGGGTAGCCGGAGGACCGCGGCCGAGCTGCGCACCGTCGAGAAGCTCTGCGGCAACGTGACCTTGAAGCAGGGGCGGTGCGTCCAGGCCGACGGCGAGGTCGTGCTCCCCGAGGAGCTCGCCCGGCTGCTCGGCGTGACGGTCGGCGGGCAGGTCGTGCACGAGTCCGGTTTGACGGCGGTTGCGGTACCGCTGCAGGTTGTCGGCATTTATTCGCCCGCAGACCCGGCCGGCTGGTTCTGGGCCGGACAGGGCGGTGCCGCGGCCTACACGACCACCCCCACGGTGACGTCGGCCAAGGCCACCGTGACCGTCACGTTCGACGCCCTGCTCGAGCCGGCGGCGTTCGACGACGCGGCCGAGCTCAAGGCCGGCCTCGACCGGCTGCGGGGGGCGCGGTTCGAGGTGACCTCGGGCGCGCCCGCGCTCGCCGACGCGCTGCGGACCGACCGGCGGGCCGTGCAGCGCGGGATCGGGCTCGCCGAGGCGCAGATCCTGCTCTTCGGCGGGCTGGCGATCGCCGTCGCCGCCGCCTACGCCGCGCAGGAGCGCCGGGGCGACGCCGCCCGCCTGGCGATCCGCGGCCTGCCCCGCTGGCGCATCCGGACCGCGACCGCCCTGCAGAGCCTGGTGCCACTGGCGATCGGCGCGGCCTGGTCACCGCGGCTGTTCGCGGCCGGGGCGGTCATCGTCGTCGCGGCCGACTGGAGCGCCACCCGCGGCGGCGTCGGCGAGCTCATGCGCGACGTGCGGCCCCGCCGGCCACTCGCCGCCGCGACCGCCGAGGTGTGTGCGCTCGGGCTGGCCGCGGCCGCGCTGTTCCAGATCGTCGCCGCCCCCGCCGCCGACGTGCGCCGTGACACCGGCTTCGGCCTGGCCCAGGTCGCGCCGCTGCTGATCGCGGCCGGGCTCGGCGTGCTCGGCACCCGGCTGCTGCTGACCGCGGCCGGGTTCTACGGCCGCCACGCGCTCGCCGCCGGCCGGCTCACCGCCGCCCTGACCGGCCTGACGCTCGGGCGCCGCCGCACCGCGTATCGGATCATCCCCGTCCTCGCCGCCGCCACCTGCGTCCTCGCGCTCGCCGCCCAGGACTGGCGCGGCGGCACCACGGCCCGGGCCGAGCGGGCCGGGGTCGAGGTCGGCGCCGAGCGGGTCCTGCGGGTCGCGCCGGTCGGCCGGGAGCGGCTGCTCGCCGCGGTCCGCGCGGCCGACCCCGGCGGCCGGGAGGCGATGGCGGTCGTCGTCACCGGGGACGTCGTCGCCGTCGACGCCCCGCGGCTGCGGGCCGTGGCCGGGGTCGACGGCGCCGCCCTGCACCCGCCCGCACCGGAGCCGCTGCGGTTCACGGGCACGAGCCTCGAGCTGAAGGCGACCGGCGACCGGATCCGCGTCCTGCTCGCCGTTGAGGGGACCGGCGAGCAGCTCGTCGCCGAGTTCGGGCCCGGCTGGCAGGCCACCGTCCCGGGCTGCGCCAACGGGTGCCGCGTCGAGGCGGTCGAGGCCGACCCCGGCGCCGTCGAGCTGCAGGAGCTCAGCGCGGGTGGCCAGGTCGTCGTCTCCGCGGCCGCCTTCGCCGACCCGGCCCGCTGGCGCACCACGGTGGCCCAGGCGAGCGCCGGCGTCCAGATCCGGCAGAGCGGCGGGACCATGCGCCTGGCCGACGTCGAGCCGCGCGTCCAACGACCCATCGACAGCCGGGTGTACGTCGTGGACGCCCCCGTCCCGCTGCCCGCCCTCGCGGCCGGGGACGCCGCGGCCAACGACAAGCACGACCAGCCGGCGGTCCAGATGTTCGGCGCGACGATACCCGTCGACGCGACGAACGTGCCGTTGATCCCGCGCGGCGGCGGGACCGGCGTCGTCGTCGACCTGGAGTACGCCGGGCGGATCCGGGCCGTGGCCGTCGGCGCCGTGCCGTCCGCCGAGCGCCCCGAGGTCTGGCTGGCCAAGGCGGCCGGCGACGGCGTCATCGCCCGGCTGCGCTCGGCCGGGCTCGACATCACCGGCAGCGACACCGTGGCCGCGGCCACCGACCGGGCGGGCCGGCTCACCCCGGCCGTGCTCGCGCTCGGCGACCTGGCCGGGGCCGGGATCGTGCTGCTGCTGGCCGCCGTGGCCGCGTTTGTCGTGGCCGCCGTCGACCGCCGCGACCGCGACGCCGAGCTGCGCTCGCTGCGCCGCCAGGGTGTCCCGCAGCGGATCGTCCGGCGGGTCGAGCGCTGGGCCGGGCTGATTCCGGTGCTCGTGTCGGTGGTGATCGGCGTTTCGGCGGCGGTACTGCTCCGAGCCCTCAACCCGCCGCCCGTGCGCGCCTTCACCGACCCGTGGCCCGTCCTGCCGCCCGCGATCCAGCCGCTGGCCGCGCTCGTGGCGGGCCTCGCCGCCCTGGCCGTCCTGACCACCGCGATCATCAAGAAGAGCCGCTCATGAGGACCGCGACCATCAAGCGAACGCCGTTCGACAAGAGCCGCTCATGAGGACCGCGACCATCAAGCGAACGCCGTTCGACAAGAGCCGCTCATGAGGACCGCGACCATCAAGCGAACGCCGTTCGACAAGAGCCGCTCATGAGGACCGCGACCATCAAGCGAACGCCGTTTGACAAGGGCCGCTCATGACCGCCCTCATCCTCGGCATGCTGCGGTCCCGCCTCGGCCGCGCCCTGACCGTGGCCCTGCTGACCGCCCTGGCGACCGTGGCCGCCGTGGCCGCGCCCGTCTACGTGGCCCGCACCGACCGCCAGATCGTCGACACGGCCGTCGCCCAGGCCACCACCAAGGAGCGCAACGTCCAGGTCAGCGGCGGGGTGGAGGCCGGCACCGACGGCCGGATCCCGACCACGTTCGAGCGGCTCGGCTCGGGCTGGGTCGACGCGCCCGGCTACACGTCGGTGTTCCGGGCGCAGTTCGTCGCGCAGTCGGAGGCGACCCCGATCGTCGACGCGGACCAGCTCAGCCGGGTCGTCTACCGCGAGAGCCTGTGCGAGCACGTCGTCCTCGTCGCCGGCCGGTGCCTGATGGGCACGGGCGACGCCGTCCTCAGCGTGGGCGCGGCCGACCGGCTGAAGGTGAAGCCGGGCGACGCGGTCGGGCTGACGGGCTCGCTGTTCGACGCGATCAGCAACCGGTACCTCTCCTCCGGCCCGGCCACCCCGATCACCGTCGTCGGTATCGTCCGCGCCCGCGACGGCACCGAGCCCTACTGGGGCTCCGGCGGCGCGCTCACCGATGCCGACGGCCCCGCGTACTACGTCGACCGGCGCACCCTCGCGACGTTCAGCCGCACCTCCGAGCTGCAGACGTACGACGCCTACCCGCTGCCGGGCGCGATCAGCGTCGAGCACCTGGACGCGCTGCGGGCCTGGGTGGAGGACTCCGACCGGCGCAACAACAGCGGGGCCCGCCTCACCACCGACCTCGGCGCGCTGCTGGACCGCATCGACGAGCGGCGGGCCGACGTGCGCGCGACCGTACCGTTCGCCGTCGCCCCCGTCCTGGTCCTCGCCTGGGCCGTCATCATCCTGGCCGTCGCCGCGGCCACCCGGGCCCGCCGCTTCGAGCACGGCATCATCGCCCTGCGCGGCGTGGCCCGCACCGGCCGCTGGTGGCTGGCGACCGGCGAGACGCTCGTGCCGATGCTGCTCGGCGCCCTCGCCGGGTTCACCGCGGTCGGCGGCTGGACGACGCCCGGCGCGCTGCTCTACGCGGCCGTCGCCGTGGTCGGCGCCGTCCTCGCGGGTCTGGTCGTCGGGGTCCGGACGGTCTCCGGCCCGGTCGCCGCGCTGCTGCGCCGGATCGATGTCCGAAGTGGACGGTGGGGCGCGCGGATCGCTGTCTTCGCCGCGGTCGCCGCGGCCGCGGCCACGTTCCAGCTCCGGGGCGGCAGCGGGGGAGTGGCCGGGGTCGCGCCCGCGCTCGTGCTGCTGGCGATCGCGCTGCTGACCGCGGTCGTCGCCCCCGTGCTGGCCGCCCGGCTGGGTGCGGTGGCGCTGCGCCGGGGCCGGCTCACCGGTGCCCTCGCCGGCCTGTCCCTGGCCCGCCGCCCGTCCGCCGCCCGGCTCCTCGCGGTGCTCGTGGTCGCCCTGTCCTCCCTGGCCTTCGCGGCCGCGGCGGTGACGCAGGCCGATCAGCGGCGTGCGGATCAGGCGCAACAAGCCATGGGCGCTTCGACGGTACTGTCAGTAGGCGCGACGACCCGGCACGCTCTCCTGGACGCGGTGCACGCGGCCGACCCCGACGGCCGCTACGCGATGGCGGTGGTGCCGATCCCGGGCGGCCTGGCCGTCGACGCGCCGCGCCTGGGCGTCACCGGCAACGGCGGCTGGGCCACGCAGCTGCAGCCGGCACCGCTGGCGAACCCGGCGACGGTCACCGGTACCACCCTCAGCCTCGACATCACCGTCACGTTCCTGGACCGGACGGATGACGGCTTCTCCGCCGTCGTCGCCCCGCTCAACGGCCGCCCCAACGCCACGGTCGAGTTCGGCGCGGTGAAGGCGGGCCGGCACACCTACAGCGGCGCGATGCCCTGCGCCGACGGCTGCCGCCTGATCCAGCTCGGGTTCCGGCTCGCCCCCTACGCCGGCCCCGCCCTCGAACTGACCCTCCACAACGCGCCGACGACCGCCTGGCAGTCCCCGCCCGGCGCCACCCTCACCCCGCAGGGCCCGGACGTGGCGATGAAGCTCCCACCCGGCCCGGAAGCCGGCGCCGGGGTCCTGCGCCCCGACGGCGGCCCGGCCGTCCTGCCGGTGGTGTCGACCGGCCCGCTGCCCCCGACCGGCCTGCTCACCGTCTTCGACCGCCAGCGCCAGCTGCCCGCGAAGGTCGTCGCCACCGTGCCCCGCCTGCCCCGCCTGGGCACCGACGGCCTGCTGGTCGATCTCGAGTCGGCCGACCGCCTCTCCATCGACAGCGCGGCCGCCGGCGCCGAGGTCTGGCTGGCCGCCGGCACGCCTCAGCCGGTCCTCGACGCGATCGCCGCCCACGGCGTGACGATCGACGCCCGCCGCACCGTCGCCGACGCCCGGGCCGCCCTGGCCGGCGAAGGCTCCGCGCTGGGCCTGCGCTTCTACCTCGTAGCCGGCGTGCTCGCCGTCGTCCTCGCGGCCGCGGCCCTGCTCAGCGGTACCGTCGAAGGCCCGTCCGACGACCTGCGGGCCCTGCGCCGCCAGGGCCTGTCGGCCCGCCGGGCGAGGCTCGTGGAGCCCTTCGCCGCGCTCCTGCTCGTCCTGTCGGCCGGCATCGTCTCCGTCCCGGCCACCGTGGCCGCGTGGGCGGCCGCGGCCCCACCCAACCTGCACGGCCGCCCACCGCTGGGCCCACCGGCCGCCGCTCTCGCCGCCGCCCTGCTGCTCCTGGCCGTCGTCGCCGTCCTCACCGCGACCCGCACCGGGCCCGCACGCCGGCAGCGAGCCTGAGGCCCCCGCTCGGCTCAGGCGCGGGTGAGGAAGCGGTGGATTTTGCCGGCTACCTCGGGGAGGTGGGCGGAGCCGTCGACCACCAGGTCGGCAAGTTGGCGGCCGGTGACCACGGTGCGGATGTGGGCCTCGCGGCCGCCGTCGAGGTATGCGCGCAGCACCGTGTGCGGGTCGGTGTGGTCCAGGGCGCGGCGGGCCAGGCTCAGGTCCAGTGGGGTGTCGACGTAGACGGTCCACTTGGCGGCCCAGCGGATCGGGGGCAGGGCCAGGGCGAACACGCCCTCGACGACGACCAGCGGGGCTTCCTCGTGTTCGTCGAGGCGCAGCTGCAGGGCCGGGAGGTCGACGCTGTGCGGGTCGTCCTGGGCGCTGTCGCCGAGGTCCACGACGGGGGCGGCGGCCAGTCGGCCCACCGCGGCGGCGATGCTGCTCTTGCCGGAGCCCGCCGGGCCGCCGATGACCAGCAGGGGCGGCAGCACGCGCATCACCCGCTGGACCCTACCGTGCCGGGCGCCCGCGCACGAACCCGTTACCGGGTCGGTCCCATGGGAATGATGGTCGATGCGTCGTGGGCGTGCAGGACTTTGCCCAGGACCGTGGCCACGGTCTGGGCCTCGGCGCGGGTCATCCGGCCGGTGAAGTGGCGTTCGATACCGGCCAGGTAGGTGGGGGCGGCGGCCTTGAGGCGGGCCCGGCCGGCGGGGGTGAGTTTCGCGAACGCCGAGCGTTTGTCGTCGGGGTTGGCGACCCGCTCGACCAGGCCGGCCCGGACGAGTTCGTCGACGACGCGGCTGACCCGGCTGCGGCTGACGACGGCGGCGGCGCCGAGGGCGGACATGGTGAGCCGGCGGGCGGGGGCGGCGTTGAGCTCGAGCAGCACGTCGTACCAGGTGAGGGGCAGCCCGTGCGCGGCCTGCAGCTCCTGGTCGAGGACGGGCATGAGCGCCGCGTGTACCCGCAGCAGGGCGGCCCAGGCGGCCGTGGAGTCCATGGTCACACGGTACCAACTCTTGTGCGCGCGCACGCACTTGGCTAGCTTGTAAGTGCGTGCGCACGCACGTTTCTGGAGACCGGAGGAGCTCACCATGGCCACCCTGCTGCACATCGCCGCCTCACCGCGCGGACGGCAGTCCGAGTCGCTCGCCCTGGCCAACACCTTCCTGGAGGTGTACCGCGAACTGCACCCCGAGGACGACATCGCGGAATGGGACCTCTGGGACGGCACGCTGCCCGAGTTCGGCCCGCCCGCGGCCGCGGCCAAGATGGACGTCTTCGCGGGCCGCACGCCGACCGGCCCCGGCGCCGAGGCGTGGCAGGCCGCCCGGTCCGTGTTCGACCGCTTCGCGGCGGCCGACAAGTATCTGTTCTCCGTCCCGATGTGGAACGCTTCCGTACCGTACAAACTGAAGCAGTTCATCGATGTTGTCAGCCAGCCCGGGACCGTCTTCGGCTTCGACGGCGAACTGGGCTACACGGGCCTGGTGACCGGCCGCAAGGCCGCGGTGCTGTACACCAGCGCGGTGTACGGCGAGGGCCGCGCACCGTCATTCGGCGCCGACTTCCAGGCCCCGTACTTCGACGGCTGGCTCCGCTGGGCCGGCATCACCGACATCACGACCGTCGAGTTCCGCCCCAACCTGGCCGTCGCCGACGCCGAACCCCGCCGCGCCCGCGCCCACGCGGACGCCGTCGAGGCCGCGAAGACGTTCTGAAGCACGTCGGCGAACAGCTGCTCGATCCGCCGCCAGGCATCCGCGGGCTCCCGCTGCCCGCGGCGAATCTCCGCCGTTCAGTTGAAGCCGATGCCCATGGCGCCGGAGCCGTCCAGGCCCGGGACGCCGCGCTCGCGGACGGGTTCGTCGGCGCGCTTCAGGTCCTCGCCGTTGACCGGCGTCGGGGTGTCGACCGGGGTGAGCGGGCCGGTCCACTCCGGCGCGGGCGGGGCGTCGTAGGAGTCGACGCCCTGGTCGCGGACGAGGTTGGTGGGGCGGCCGGCGGAGAACCAGCGGGCCTCGTGCGACTCGAACGGATCCTGGTACCAGCCCTCGGCGCGCATGACACGGGACGCTATACCCGCCGGGGTGACGGGGGAGCGGACAGCCGGTGAAACCGTCACTGGCAGCAGGTCCGCACCACGGCGGCACTGGGTGACGAGCCGGGGCACCCGCGGCGACGAGCATGGGTTTTCTCCAGAATCGCAGAAGCCCCGCCCGGTCTCTCTGCGATTCGGCAGAGCAGATGAGCGGGGCTCTCGCACATGTTTCTGGACTTACTTCAGGGCACCGTCTTCGTTCAGAAGGCGGTGCCGTTGTAGGTCAGGGTCATGCTGCCCGGGTATGGGGCGCCCAGGTTGAGGTCGTCCTGCGCGGAGTCGGTGAAGCTGCCGGAGCCGGGCACGAAGTAGATCGCGAACTTGCTGTTGCCGGTAACCTTGGTGTTGACCGTCTGGCTGCTGGAGCTGGTGCTCAGCGTCAGACGCCGTCCCGTCGCCGTGGCGTAGGCCTGGCCGTAGCCGAGCGGCTTGTCGCTCACGCCCACCCGGACGGTGAACTTGCCGTCATACCGGCCGACCTTGGGCGTCGGCAGGTCGTGTTCGTTGAATTGACCGGGGGCCAGCTGCTCGCTCCAGCCATAGCTGAAGCACCGGGACAGGCTCAGGCCAGGGTCATTGACGCAGATCGTCGCGGACGAGTTGACCGTCCGGACGGTGCCGGCATGGGCGGGGGTCGCCGGCCCGGCGAGGACGGCTCCGGCGGCCGCGGTGGAGGCAGCCAGGGTCAGCAATTGACGCTTGATGGACATGGTCTTCTTCCGTCTGATTGATGTCCGGTTGGACGTCGTTGACGGTAGGCGCCGGCCAAATTCGGCTCTGCGCCAAAATACGCGCTGTGCTGATGATGCGAATCACAAGCGATACCCACCGCAAGATTGCGGTGGGTATCGGTATTCGAAGTGGGTCAGACGGAGCGCAACGGTGACGATGTCGCCGGGTGCGCGGGGGCCTGGCGGTGGTGTGGCGTAGCGTCCGCCGGTGGCCGGCGAGGGGGCGGCCGTCGCCGGGTCGAGCCGTCTCGTTCGACCGATTCCGTCGCAAGAACCGGCCTGTCGATGGCTCCACGCCCACGCCCAACTCCAGCACCGCCCGATACGGCCGCGATGCCCGTGCCGACCCTGGGGAAGGGCCATTCTTCGTTGCGATCACGTGAAGAAAATGGGTAGTGCGGGTGATCTCCGGGTTTGCGATAATGGATTCATGCGGGGGCAGATGAGCCTATTCGGCAAAAGCGAAACGGCGACGATGCGTGATCGGACCCGGTCGCGGAAATACAGCCCGATGGTGGAAGCGTTTCGCCGTGTGCATCGGAAACAACGCGACTAGGGACTTGAACAACGCCACGCCGCCAAGCTCCGCCGGATCTATGGCGACAATGTGCCGGTGACCAAGGAGGAGTGGCTCCAGGCCCGGGCGGCCCGGCTTGCGCAGGCCGTCGAGCCGCAGGCCGTCGAGCCGCAGGCCGTCGAGCCGCAGGCCGTCGAGCCGCAGGCCGTCGGGTCGCCGGAGCAGGCCGTCGAGCCGGAGGCCATCGGATCGGAAGCCGTCGGGTCGGAGGCCGTCGAGCCGCAGGAGCAGGTCGAAGAGCCCACGGCGACCCCGACGCTTGATGCCGCTGTTATTGCGGACGCCGGCGCCGCTGAGCCGGAATTTGGTGAGCGGACCGGCCCGGTGCATCATGGCCCGTCGCGGTCGGCGCGTCCGGTTGTTCGCCGGGTGTCGCGCTCGTGGGTGGCCAGGTTCACCAGGTGCCGGTTGGAGGGGCACCGCGTTGTGGGCTCGGCCGATGGGAACTACCGGGTAGCGTGGTCCGGACCGTAGTTTGACCGCGGTTTGTTGGTTGCGGTTCGTCTGTCGGTGCTCGGTCCGTTGTGGTCATGTTTCGGTGGGCGCTATTCGTGGCGCCTTCGGCGGGGGAATGATTTCGGTTGGTGGTTGTCATACGGTGGTGGCGAACACCTCAGTGAGCTGATCTCAGCAGCGTACATACATCGTTTGGGGCGACACGCACATTGCTGTCCTGTCTGGACAGTAAGGGTCAGGCGCGTGGAGTCCTCGGTAGGCAGTGCTCACCACAAGACATCCGCTCTACGGTGAGGATTCCACGTGCTTGCCTACCGTGCCATGCTCGACGTCCCACGGGAACTGGTCCGTCACGCCGCCGGTTTTCTCCGCGCTGATCGGCGTGCCCGCGGCACCCGCACCGGAACCAGGGCCTTGACCTGCTGGTACCACGC
Source organism: Dactylosporangium sp. NPDC051541 (assembly GCF_044454505.1). Classification (NCBI taxonomy): domain Bacteria; kingdom Bacillati; phylum Actinomycetota; class Actinomycetes; order Micromonosporales; family Micromonosporaceae; genus Dactylosporangium; species Dactylosporangium sp. NPDC051541. The sequence continues at coordinate 337,901 of NZ_JBITDU010000008.1, read as the reverse complement.
CCTGTCGGGCCTGGTCTGGTCCGGCGAACGGGAACACCTCACCCTGCCCGCCGCCGGGTACGGGGTGTCCCGGGCCACTGACTACCACACCGCGACGAGGTCACCGTAGTCCTGGCCGCCACCGCCCCGGACCTGCACGACGCGCTGCGCCGGGTCGCCGCCGACGGCTGGGCCCGCACCGGTCTCACCCGGACACCGCCACGACCTGAGCGTCGCCCGCGAACACGACGTACTCGGCGCCCTGTACTGGGCCGCATCGCAACCGAAACGGCAAACCACTCACCATCGATAACCAGCCCCACCGGAGTCACCGAATTCGTCAACGCCGCGCTCATCCTGACCCACTTCGAACACCGCTACCTGGCGGAGTTTTGCTGAGATGACTTCACGGTAGGCGAGCAACGTTTGTCGAGGCGGCCCGGAATGGGCCGCCTTCGCTGTATCCGGAGTCCGCCGCGATGGGGGCTGGCCGCAACCCGAGCCCCGGCGAGACTGTCAGGCATCTCGATCGCGACGGTCCACCTCGGACGGTGACCTTCACCGACCGGGGACCAGGGACCGGCGCCGCCACTGCCGCGCCGCCTCTGTCGCCGCCTCCACATCGATCTCGGCGCCTTCCGGTGCGGCCGGTTCGGCGGAACGTCGCGCGTTGATCAACATCCTGCGCCGCCTGGCTGCGGCCGCTCTCACCGCCGGGGGCAAAGACGCGGCGCCTACGGGCCCCACACGCACAGGACGAAGACGACGATCACTACGACGACGGTGATGGCGATGGTCCAGGCCGGTGACAGGGACCGCGGCTTCTTGCCGGCCGGCGCGCCGGACACGAGCGGCTCGCCCGGGAGGGACTCGACGCCCAGGCCGCCGTTGAGGTTGGCGAGCAGCTGGTCGACGGCCTCGGCGGTGGCGCCCTGCTCGGCCAGCCACGTGACCACGTCGGGGTGGGTGGAGTGGACGAGGGCGGCCAGGAGGTGTTCCGTGCCGACGTGGTCCGCGTGCAGCGCCGCCGCCCGCGCCAGCACCGCCTCCGTGTCCGCGTCGAACTGGACCGGTGCCGGTGGTGTGGGCGTAGCGGGCGGTGGGGTGGTCCATAAGCCGGCCGTGTTGCCGCCGCGGTGGGTGGCCAGGGCTTGGGCCAGGTCCCGGGGGGTGGGGCCGGTGGCCTGGTCGAGGGCGGCCTGGGCGTCGGTGGTGCGGCGGTCTGGCACGGCTTTCCTTTCTACAGCACCGCCGCACCCCCGGTGCAACCAGAGGCGGGCATGCTCCGGAACGTGGGCGTGACACGTACATTTGTGATGATGGTGGCGGCGATGTCGGCGGCGGCGGCGCTGGTGCCGGCCGGGGCGGCCGGTGCGGCCGTCGACCCGGTGCCGAAGCGGAGTGCGGAGCGGGCCATGTGGCTGTGGTCGCCGGCGAGTCCGGCGGCCGTCGTGAGCTGGGCCGACAAGCAAAACATCAAAGAGATCTTCGCGGCGGTACCGTGGCTGCCGTCGACCGCCGACACGAGTCGGCTCAAGGAGCTGCGGGCCCGCACGAAAGCGGCCGGCATCCGGTTGTCGGCGCTCGGCGGGGACCCGACCTGGGCCGTGCATCCGCAGGACGCCGTCGCGTGGCGGCAGCGGGTCAGCGCGTTGCGGCTGTTCGACGGGGTGCACCTGGACGTCGAGCCGTACCTGCTGCCGAACTGGGGGCCGGACCAGCAGCGTATCGCCGCGAGCTTCCTGGGCATGCTCGACGCCGTGCGCAAGGCGGGGCCGGAGCCGCTCGAGGCCGACATCCCGTTCTGGCTCGCCACGATCAAGGCCGGGTCGCAGAACCTGGCCGAGGCGGTCATGCAGCGGGTCAGCGCGGTCACCGTCATGTCGTATCGGGACAGTGGCGCCGCCGTCCTCGCCGTCGGCGCCGACCTGCTGACCCGGGCCCAGCGCAGCCGCACGCCGATCCGGCTCGCGGCGGAGACGCAGCCGTCGGCCGAGTGCTCCTACTGCACGTTCGCCGGCCGCTCCCAGTCCGCGCTGCGGCAGCAGCTCGCGGCGATCGACGCGGGCGCGCGGACGTACGCCACGTATCAGGGTATCGCCGTCCACGACTACGACAGCTGGTCGAAGATCAACTAGGGGCCGCAATCGTACGTCCGGCGCATGGTCAACGGGGATCGACGTCCGTACGCTTCGACGACGAACGCCGATGCGTCCTGCCGCGACCCGCCACGTTCCGCAGGCCGCCCCGGCCCCGCCATGCGCTGCCGCAGGCCGGACCGGGAGGCCGTGCACTGCCGTCTAACGAGGATGGGAGGGCCGGCGGGATGTCTGCTGCGCCGGATCGAGTCAGCGTCGGGTTCGAGGCCGAGAGTGCGGGCGAGGGGCCGTTGTCGTGGGGCCAGCTGGAGAACTGGTCCGCGATCGTCAAGCAGGGCACGTGGCTTCCGTTAGGTGGCGTGAAACCGCTCGCCCCGGGAACTTCCCTGGACGAGATCGCGGCCGAGCTGCGGTATCTGATGACCCGGTACGAGCCGATGCGGACCCGGCTGCGGTTCGACGCCTCGGGGACGCCGACGCAGGTGCTGTACCGATGCGGAACAATCGATCTGCGGATCGTCGACGCCGGCGAGGCGAATCCGCAGACCGTTGCCGAGCGGCTGGCCGACGAGTGGCGGGCGCGGCAGCTCGACTTCAGCACCGAATGGCCCATCAGCATGGCCGTCGTCACCCAGCGGGACACGCTCACGCACATGGTGGTGCTCATCTCCCATTTCGTGACCGACGCGGCCGGCGCTATGACGATGCTGCGGGAGGTCGCCGCGCGCACGGAGACGCCCGTGGATGGGTTGCAGCCGCTCGCGCAGGCGCACTGGCAGGCGTCTCCGGCCGGCCGGCGGCACAACGCGGCCGCGCAGCGATACTGGGAGAACATTCTGCGGACCGTCTCACCAGAGCGGTTTCCCAGGCCGGCCGAGGTCGCGCGGCCGCGGTACTGGCACGGGGAGTACACCTCGCCGAATCTGGGAATCGCGGCCCGGAAATGGGCGGCCGCCACCGGACTCGACAGTTCCACGGTGCTCCTGGCCGCTTTCGCCGGTGCCCTCAACGCCGTGACCGGCGCCGATCCCGTCGTCATCCGGCCGATGGTGAGCAACCGGTTCCGGCCCGGGCTCGCCGACGTGGTGTGCACGCTCGCCCAGGCCGGCCTGCTGAGCGTGCCCGGGGCCGGCTCCGACTTCGCCGGCGTGTTGCACAACGCGCGGCGGGTGACGACGGCGGCCTACAAGTACGCGTACTTCCACCACACCGGCATGGAGCGGCTCGTCGCCCGGATCGAGGCCGAGCGTGGGGTACGAATGGAGCTGGGTTGTTATTTCAACGACCGGCGCGGGCCGTCACGGGACGATCCGATCGAGCCGGGTGAGTCGGCGTTGCGGTGGGTGACGGCTCAGGACGCGCCGTCGTTCGAGCCGCTGTTCGTGCACGTCGATGACGTGCCGGGGACGCTGCGACTGAGCGTGTACCTCGACGCCGAACAGCTCGCCCCGGACACGGCCGAGGCGGTCATGCGTGAGATGGAGCGTCTCGCCGCGGCGGGGTAGCCGGGTCCAGGACGCCGGGCGGCGCGACCTTGGCCAGGGGGCCGGACGCGCCGTACCGGTGGCCCTGGCCGTAGCGGCAGCCGAGCGCGGCCATCGCCGCCGCCTGCTCGTCGGTCTCGATGCCCTCGGCGACGACGGTGACGCCCATGCCGGCGCAGATCTGCACGATCGAGCGGCAGATGGCCTCGCTGCGCCCGTCGGCGGCGGTGAAGCTGCGGTCCAGTTTCACCTCGTCGGCGGGCAGGGCGTGCAGGTAGGCCAGGGCGTTGTAGCCGGTGCCGAAGTCGTCCAGGGCGAAGCGGACCCCGAAGCGGCGCAGGCGGTGCACGGACCAGGCGGCGGCGGCCACGTCGGGCAGCGGCACGTGCTCGGTCAGCTCCAGGACCAGGCGGTGCGGTGCGAGGCCGTGGCGGTGGACGGCGTCGCGGACCGTCTCCTCGTGCTCGGGCCGGCCCAGGCGGGCGGCGGAGGTGTTGACGTGCACGGCGATCCCGGCCCACGGGCCGCGGAAGGCGGCCGCGTCCCGGCAGGCCCGGTCGAGCACGAAGTCGTCGACGAGCCGGATCAGGCCCAGCTCCTCGGCGGTCGCGACGAACACGTCGGCGGCGATCGGGCCGAGGGTCGGGTGGGTCCAGCGGGCGAGGGCCTCGACGGCGGCGACGGTACCGTCGGCAAGCTCGACGATCGGCTGGTAGTGCACGTCGAGCCCGGCCCCGTCACGCAGGGTGGCCGCGAGGGCGGCGGCCAGATCGGAGCTCCCCGTCCCGTCCGGCAGGTCGATCCGGTATCGCACCAGCGTCCCCTTGCCGCGCCGCTTCCCCGCGTACATGGCGGCGTCGGCCCGGCGCAGCAGCGCGTCCGCGGTCCCGGCCGGCCCGTGCTCGCCGGCCTGCACCAGGCCGATGCTGACACCGACCCGCACGTCCGACGCGTCCGCGGCACCGTCGAGGTCGAACGGCCGGGCGATGGCGGCCATGATCCGCTCGGCCGGCTCGCCGGGGTCGCCGCCGCCCTCGAGGAGGATCGCGAACTCGTCGCCGCCGACCCGCGCGACCGTGTCGGTGTCGCGGACCGAGTCCCGCAGCCGGCCCGCGACCTGGCGCAGCAGCCGGTCACCGGCGTGGTGGCCGTAGCGGTCGTTGACGGCCTTGAAGTCGTCGAGGTCGCAGAAGAGCACGGCGACCTGGTGGCCGTCGCGGTGGTGCAGGGCCAGCGCGTGCTCGAGCCGGTCGTGGAAGAGGACCCGGTTGGACAGGCCGGTGAGCGCGTCGTGGAACGCCTGATGGGTGAGGCGGGCCCGGCTGTCGGAGAGGCGGTCCAGCAGTACCGCGTTCTCGATGAGCGTCACCGCCTGCCGGATGATCAGCAGGGAGATCACCGCGGTCTCGACGGCGATCTCGACGCCGTCCATCCGGATGCCCCGGATCAGCTGGACGATGAGCAGCACACCGGTGCCGGCGACGGGCACGTACGGCAGCATGAGGTGCACCCACCGCCCCCGCCGCACCGCAACGGCGGCCCGGGGTTCGCCGGCGCGCGGGAGCGGTGCCAGCGCGGCCACGGCGACCAGGGCCATGCCGGCCGTGAACCCGGCGTCGGCCAGCGGGGGCATGCTGCTGGCCCCCTTCGACACGAGGTACGCGAAGATGCTGTCCGACAACGACAGGGACAGCAGCCCGCCGCCGAGGATCGTCAGCTGCGCCCGGTTCTCGGCCGCGGACCCGGCCACGAGCAGGATGACGATGACGGTCAGCACAAGGTCCGTCACCGGGTAGGCGATGGCGACGAGGAACGCGAACCCGTTCGGCGCGCCCGCGTGCACGACCGAGCCGAGCGTCGTGGCCCACGTGAGCACGAACAGCGCCCCGACCACGATCAGCCCGTCGAGCACCATGACCAGCTGCCCGGGCCGGCGCCGGGGCCCCTCCACGGCCGGCCGCGCGGCCGCGAGGGAGATCACCGCCGGGAGCGCGAAGACCGGCAGGGTCAGGTAGCCGGCGTCAGCCGCGGACGGGGACGGCAGGGCGTCGTCGGCGAACAGCTGGTACCAACTCCAGATGCACTGCCCGATCGTCCACCCGAACGCGGCCGCGCCCATCCAGAGCCGCCACCGCCGCTGCGCCCCCGCCCGCCGCGGCGCCGTGATCCAGCACGCGAGGGTCGCGGCGAGCCCGGCCCCGAACTGCCCGAGATCGTCGACGAACTGCGACCACCACGGCGACAGCAGCCCGGAGCCGCCCAGCCCGACGACCACGGCCACGGACACGCCCGCGACCAGGAGCGGCTTCGACGCAAATGCGCGCGGCAACGGCAGAGCCCATCCCTCACCGGAGGTGATCAGGAGTGGTACGCGCGATACCGTACCGCACCTACCGGGGGATGGAGCCCAGTTGTCAACTTGTGACGGTTCCCAGCCGTCCGCTCCCTCGTCACCCGGCGGGTACAGCATCCCGGGCCTGGACGGCTCCGGCGCCCTGAAGGCTCAGTGCGGCTGGCCCAGCCCGGCGTCGCGGGCGCGGGCGATCGCCTCCGCGCGGTCGCGCAGGCGGAGTTTGCCGACGATCGCCGAGGCGCGATTGCGGACCGTCTTCGGGCTCAGGTTCAGCCGCCGGGCGATCTCCGCGTTGCTCAGGCCGGCGGCCATCAGTTCCAGCATCGCCCGCTCGCCGGTGGTGAGCTCCGGGAAGAGCGGGGGGACGGTCGGCGGGGTGGCGGCGGTGAAGTACTCGACCAGGCGGTGGGCGATGCGGGCGCCGAAGATGGCGTCGCCGTTGGCGGCGGCTCGGACGGCTCGGCGGACGTCGTCGGCCGAGGACTCCTTGTGCAGGTAGCCGCGGGCGCCGGCGCGGATGGCGGAGAAGATCGTCTCGTCGTCGTCGACCATGGTCAGTACCACCACGTTCACTTCCGGGGCCGACGCGTGGATGCGTCTCGTTGCTTCCACGCCGCCGCGGCCGGGCATCCGCAGGTCCATCAGGACCACGTCGGGGCGCTCCGAGACGGCCAGCCGGACGGCCTCCTCGCCGGTCGAGGCGGTGGCGATGACCCGCATCTCGTCGTAGAGGCGCAGCAGTGTGCACAGGCCGTCGCGGAACACCGGGTGGTCGTCGGCGACGAGGACGCGGATCGGGGTCATCCGGCGGCACCGACCGGGACGGGCAGGGGCAGGCGGACCGAGATGCGCGTGCCGGGGCCCGGGTCGCGGGGTTCGATGCGGCACTCGCCGCCCAGCTCGGCCGCCCGCTCGCGCATCGAGCGCAGGCCGAAGCCGGGCCGGGTGGTGGCGATGCCCCGGCCGTCGTCCTCGATGTCGAGCTCCAGACCGGCACCCGGGCGCAGGGTCACCGTGCACCTGGTGGCGCCGGAGTGGCGCAGGACGTTCGTCACGGCCTCGGCCGCGATCCGGTAGGCGGCGACCTCCACGGCGGCCGGCAGTGGCGGCAGCGGCTCCGGCACGTGTACTTCGAAGATGTCGCTCAGCCGCATCGCGTTGCTGCGGACCGCCTCGACCAGGCCCAGCGCGTCGAGTTCGGGCGGGCGCAGGCCGTCGACCAGCTGGCGGATCTCGCTCAGGGCGCCGGCGAGGTCGGCGCGGACCTGCTTGAGCAGCTCGGCGGCGTCGGCCGGGTCGGTGCGCATGACGATGGCGGTGGCGTCGAGGCGGAACGCGATGCCGGCGAGGGCGGCGCCGAGGCCGTCGTGCAGGTCGCGGCGCAGCCGGAGGCGCTCCTCCTCGCGGGCGGTGACCAGGCGTTCCCGGGAGCGCTGGAGGTCGCCGGTGAGGTGGACGGCGTGCACGGCGACCCCGGCGTGGCGGGCCAAGTCGCGCATCAGCTCCAGCTCCGCGGGCGGGAACACCTCGCCCTGGGCGCGGGGGCCGAGGATCAGGCGGCCGAGGATGTCGCCCTGGTAGGAGAGGTCGAACTCGACGGGTGCGCCGGCCGGGGTGCCGCGCACGCACACGGGCTCGTAGCCGCCGTCGCGGCGCAGCTCGATCGCCGCGTACGGCAGGCGGAGGGCCTGTGCGACGGTGTCGACGATGGCCGGCAGCACCTCCTCCTGCGGCAGGGCCGACTCGAGGCGCCGGCCCAGCTGGGACAGGACGTGCCCGGGTTCGTTGCGGCGGCCGTACAGCAGCCGGTCCACGGCCCGCTGGAGCCGGTCGCGCAGCGGTGCGAACAGCGCCGCCACCGCGACCGAGGCGACGGTGGCCGCGGCCAGCGACGAGCGCGGGTCGACGAGCGCCGCGGACGCGGTCATCAGCAGCGCGTAGAGCACGCCGATGCCGATGCTGAGCGAGCCGTACACGACGGCCCGGTTGATGATGCGGTCGATGTCGTAGAGGCGGTAGCGCAGCACGGCCACGGCGATCGCGGCCGGCACCAGCCACAGGGCCAGGTTGGCGCCGGCCCGGGCCCAGCTGCCGACCTCGTGCACCGGCGGGAGCGTCCACAGCAGGGCGTTGCACACGGCCGCCGCGGCCAGCCAGCGCAGCTGGGCCCGCTCCTCGCCGGCGGCCCGGCGGTAGCGCACCACGGAGGCGGCGGCGACCAGCGCCAGCACGGCCGGGAAGAGCAGCCACCACCAGTGCACGATGGTGTGCAGGGTCGGCCCGACGTCGCCGGGCTCGGCCCCGCCGGGGAACCGCGGCCGGCCGGTGTAGCGGCCGGCGCCGAGCGCGGCCAGCAGGACCAGGCCGCAGCTCCAGCCGATGGTCACGCCCGCGACCGGCCACCAGCGCGGGCCGGGCAGCCGTCCGGTGGGGAACAACAGGATCACCAGCACCAGGACCGCGATCGGGACCGTCCACAGCCAGTTGCCCAGCCACCAGGTGCCCAAGCCGGTCGACCGGCCCGACTCCCGCCCGACGCGGAAGACGGCGGTGACGAACTCGTCGGCGGCGATCCCCAGACCATCGATGGTCATCAGCACGCCGATGACGTTGCCGGGCCGGAGCGCGGCGATCAGGCCGCCGGCGAACGCGACGGGCGGCGCGAGCAGCAGATAGGCGTAGCGGCCGGCGGCGTCGGCGGGGGCCTCGGACCGGTGCGAGGCGTAGATCACCGCGATCGTCCCGGCGGTGAGGGCCACCGTGAGGATCACCGCTCCCAGCCCGGGCATGGCCGCCGGACGCAGGAGTGGGTGCCGCAGTGCCCGCATGCGTCCACTCTCGCCATTTTCGTATACGAATTCAATGGTCGATGACCCTCGATTCGGGCGCGAAGTCGGGACTCGTGTCCCTCGACGGCGGGACTCCCGGCCCGGCAGTCTCCACGCCAAGTCCATCGACCACGGGGAGTGAGCATGCGATGGGTTCGTGCGTTGGCGTGGTTGCTGCCGCTGGTCCTGACCGTCACCCTGATCCAGGCGCTCACCGCGCGGACGGCCCAGGCGGCGCCGGTGAAGCCGCTCGCGACCTGCCCGGACGAGCGGGCCGACATGGTGTCCGCGTCCGTCACCGCGCGGCTGTGCCACAAGAAGGTCGGCGTGTCCGGTGCGCGTTCGGAGACGGCCCAGCTGTGGGCGCTGCCTGAGGGCGGATACTCCAGCGAGGTCTACGCCGGGCCCGTGCGATACCGCAGCGGCCAGGTCTGGAAGCCGGTCGACCTGACCCTCCGTGCGCAGCCGGACGGTTCGGTGGCACCGGTGGGGCACCCGCGCGGCCTGAAGCTGGCCGGGAAGTCGGATGCCGGCGAGCACGCGCTGGCGAGTGTCGACGCCGGCGGCGACGTGCTGAGCATGATGTGGACGGGGGCGCTGCCGGCGCCGGCGCTCAACGGCGACACGGCCACCTACCCCGAGGTCCGGCCCGGCGTCGACCTGGTGCTGACCGCGACCCGGACCGGCTTCGAGCAGTCGTTCGTGGCCAAGGACCGGGCGGCCGCGGCCCGCGTCGCATCGGTGACGCTGCCGCTGCGCGGCAAGGGCCTCAAACTGGTCGACGACAAGGGTTCTCTCAAAATCCAAAACGCTTCCGGGGGTACTGTCGGCCGGGTCCCCACCCCCACGATGTGGGACGCGGGCGGCGCGGCCACCGGGAAGCCGGTCACGATGCGGCCGCGGGCCGATGGCACCCAGCTCGCGCTCGACGCCGACCAGGGCTGGCTCAACGATCCCGGGCGCAGGTTCCCGGTCACGATCGACCCGGTGGTCGACATCGGCCCGTCCGGCGACACGTTCGTGCGCAGCGACGACAACACCATCGACCGGTCCGGCTCCAACGAGCTCGAGTTCGGCAAGGCCAACGGCTACGTCGCGCAGGCGTTCATGCAGTGGCCGACCGGGCAGTTCAGCGGGGCCTACGTGCGCTCCTCGACGCTGCACCTGTGGAACTGGTACTCGGCCTCGTGCAGCGCCGCCCAGTGGAACGTCTACACCGCCGCGCCCTACGTCAACCCGATCACCTGGGCCAACCGGCCGGCGATGCTCACCCTCGAGGGCACCTCGGCGCAGACCAAGGGCTTCAGCTCCGGCTGCGACGACGGCTGGATCACCGCCGACGTCCGCTCCTTCGTGCAGCGCGCCGCCGACGACCGGGCCTCCGTCGCCTACATGGGCCTGCGCGCCGGCGACGAGACCGCCGCCAACGGGTTCAAGCAGGTCCGTTCGCTGCAGGCGGCGAGCGCGGCCCAGGTCCCGTACATCACCGTCGACTTCGACGCCGCACCGCAGATCGCCGACCTCACGACCGCTCCGGCGACGTCGGGCTGCGTCAGCGGCGCCGACCGGCCGTGGATCACCTCGACGACCCCGAAGCTGACGGCGACCGTCTCCGACGCCGACTCCGGCGCCACCGACGTCACCTTCGAATGGGGCTACGCCGACGGCGGCCCGCTCATCGGCACCCAGACCCTGACCGGCGTGGCGACCAGCACGGTGCCGGGAGTGACGGTCCCGGCCGGGGCGTTCGTCAACGGCGGCAACTACGCGTGGCGGGTCCGGGCCACCGACGGCGTGCACGCCTCCGGCGACTCGGCCTGGTGCGAGTTCACCGTCGACACGGTGAAGCCGGGCGTGCCGCTGGTGTCCGCGACGGTGTACCCGTCGATCGCCACCGACAGCTCGTGGGGGCACGGCGGATACGGGCAGGCCGGCCAGTTCACGTTCACGCCGGCGCCGGCCGACACCGACGTCGTCGCCTTCACCTACCAGCTCGACACCGACACCGCGGCGACCACCGTCACCGCCGGCGGCCCGGTCACCGTGCCGGTCACACCCTCCGCGGACGGCCGGCGGACGCTGACGGTCCAGGCCAAGGACCGGGCCGGGCAGCTGTCCGACGCCGGCAACTACGCGTTCAACGTGGGCCGGGCCGGGCTGACGCTGCCCGAGCCGGGCGCGAACGTCATCAAGCGCACCAAGCTCGCCGTCACCGGTGACAGCACCTACACCCGGGCGGCGTTCCAGTATCGGCGCGGGCCCGGGAGCACGGAGTACGACATCCCGCTCGCCAACCTGCACAAGGCCAACGGGTCGGCGGTCACGGCCAGCCCGGTGCGCCTCTCCGACCTCGGCGGCAACGCCATCTGGGACGCCGTCGACACGCTCGGCACCGTCGGGGGCGTGGCCCAGGTCCGGGCCACGCTCTACCCGGACGCGACCGGCCAGCCCGGCTACGCCACACAGTGGATCACCGTCACCGTGGATCCGAACGGAGACGGCGCGAGCGGTACCGATGCCGGCCCTGGCTCTGTCAACCTCCTGACCGGCGACTACTCGCTCGCGCCGACCGACGTCGACGTGTTCGGGCTGAAAGTCACCCGCACCTCCAACTCCCGCGACCCCAGCGGCGGCTGGACCCCGCAGGGCGAGCGCCTCACCGGCAACCAGCAGCAGGTCACCGGCAACCCGGTGGCGGCGACCGGCAAGTGGCACAACGTCCGCCTGGGCGACTACACCGGCGACGGGGCGGCCGACCTGGTCGAGATGGACGGCGGCACCCTCTACGGCTACGAGTCCACCGGCACCGGCTGGGCCGAGAAGGAGCAGGTCGGCTCCGGCTGGACCCAGGCGATGTGGGACAACGTCCGGCTCGGCGACTACACCGGCGACGGTCAGGCCGACCTGGTGTACATGGAGAACGGCTTCCTCTACGGCTACGTCGGCAACGGCGCCGGCTGGAACCAGCCCGTCGGGACGATCGGGCAGGGCTGGACCCAGGCGAAGTGGGACAACGTCAAGATCGGCGACTACACCGGCGGCGGCCGGGCCGACCTGGTCGAGATGGAGAACGGCATGCTGTGGGGCTACGTCAGCAACGGCTCCGGCTGGCCGACGAAGGTCCAGGTCGGCTCCGGCTGGACGCAGGCGATGTGGACCGACGTCCGGCTGGGCGACTACACCGGTGACGGCCGCGCCGACCTGGTCCACATGACCGGCGGCAACCTGCGCGGGTTCGTCAGCACCGGCAGCGGCTGGAGCAGCCCCAACGGGTGGATCGGCTCCGGCTGGACGCAGGCCAAGTGGGACAACACCATCATCGGCGACTACACCGGTGACGGGCCGGCCGACCTGGTCGAGATGGCCGACTCGCTGCTGCTGGGCAACATCAGCGACGGCGCCGGCTGGCCCACCGAGGGCGTGGTCGGGTCCGAGTGGACGCCCCTGGACGAGCCGCGGCCGTTCTCCTCCAACACGTCCCGGCTGACCCGGGTCACCGACCGCGGCCAGGGCTCCAGCACCGACGCGCTGCAGATCACCCCCGAGGGCGCCGGGCTCGGTCTGACCGGCAACGACACCTACGCGGCGCTCGGCGACGACAACGGCGAGGCCATGCGCCAGAACATGCGGGCCGGGCACCGCTACCGGACGACCGCCTGGATCTACGTCCCGGCCACGACCGGCCTCAGCCCGAGCTCGGCCCGGGGCCAGCGGATCGTCGGGCTCTACAAGGACACCTCGGGCGTCTACCACGAGGTCGCCTCGGCCAAGGCGAGCTGGGTCGACGGCTGGCAGGAGCTCACCGTCGACATGGCGCTGCCGGACAACGCCGTCGACGCCTCGTTCCGCCTCTACAACGGCATGCCGATCGGGTCGGGCCGGCCCGTCTACTTCGACAACGTGTCCCTGCAGGAGCTGGCGGCGCCGTTCGGCCCCCAGTGGAGCGGCGGCGTGGAGGGCAGCCTGACCGGCGGCGAGTATCGATCGCTGACGTTCCCCAGCCCCGACCTGGCCAAGGTCACCACCAACAGCGGCGACTACCTCACGTTCGGCCGCAGCACCTCCGGGGCCTACTTCCCGGAGCCGGGCGCCGAGAGCCTCGAGCTGGTGCGGATCTCCGGCGACGTGTTCGAACTGCGGGACATCGACGGTACGGTCGACCGGTTCACCTGGAACGGCGGGTGGTACCAGGTGTCGGACACCCGGACCGCGGACGCCGACTCCACGATCCGCTACCTCTACGACAACCGGGACGACCACACCCGCATCTTCCGGGTCGTCACCGCCACCGAACCGGGCATCGGCGACTGCGGCGCCGACACCCCGGCCCGCGGCTGCCAGGTCCTCGAATACGACTACGCGCACCAGACGACGGCCACCGCGACCGCGTTCGGTGACTACGACAGCCAGGTCCGGGCGGTGAAGATCTGGTCCTGGGACCCGGTCGCGGGCGTCGAGTCCGCGGTCGAGGTGGCCCGCTACGCCTACGACAACCAGGGCCGCCTGCGCGAGGTCTGGGACGCGCGGCGCTCCCCGGTGCTGAAGTCGACGTACGAGTACGACAGCGCCGGGCATGTCACCAAGGCCGGCGTGCCGGGCCAGCAGCCGTGGTCGTTCGACTTCGCCGCCGTCACCGGCGACGACAACCCCGGGCGGCTCCAGAAGGTCCGCCGGGCGGCGCTCGTGACCGGCACGAAGAGCCAGCTGGACGGCGAAACAGCGATCTCCATGGGCTACCGGGTGCCGCTGACCAGGTCCGCCGGCGGCCCCAACGACCTCAACGCCGCCGCGATCGCCACCTGGGGCCAGAAGGACCTCCCCACCGACGCCACCGCCATCGACCGCGACAACGGCCTGGTCACCGTCACCTACCTCAACGCGTCGGGCCAGACGGTCAACACCGCGACCCCCGGCGGCCACATCGACAGCCAGGCCTACGACCAGTACGGCAACGTCGTGTGGACCCTGGAGGCCACGAACCGCGAACTCGCCCTGGGCCTCCGGCCCGACGCGACCGCCCGGGCCACGGCCCTCAACCTCCCGGCCGACCCGGCCCAGCGCGCCGCCCAACTGGCCACCGTCAGCCGCTACAGCGCCGACGGCCTCGACCTGCTCGACACCACCGGCCCGGTGGCGAAACTGGCCCTGGAACACCCCCTCACCGACCCGACCGGCGCGCTGCCCACCTTGCCGCCCGGGACCAAGGTCGTCGGCCGGGCCCACACCACCTTCGCCTACGACGAGGGCCGGCCGGACGGGGACACCTATCACCTGGAGACCACCAGGCGGGTCGGCGGCGCGGTCGCCGGCTACCCCGATGCCGACGTACACGTCACCCGCACCGGCTACGCCGAGGTCGGCGGCGGCGTGTCCGGCTGGGTGCTGGGCAAGGCCACCTCGACGACCACCGAGGCCGGCACCCAATACACGGCCTTCGACAGCGCGGGCCGGGTGACCAGGGCGTGGGGGCCGGGCTCCGACGGCACCGACGCCCGGGCGACGGTCATCCTCGCCTACACGGCCGGCGCCAACGACACCGACGCGGCCTGCGGCAACCGGCCGGAGTGGGCCGGGCAGACCTGCCTGATGCGGGCGGCCGGCGCGGTCACCGGCCACGATCCGGCCCGCGCCACCACCACCCTGCCGGTGAAACGCGTCGAGGCCTACAGCCGGTATCTGCAGCCGAGCAGCCTGGCGGAGACCTCGGCCGGCAAGACCCGCCGGACCACCGCCGTCTTCTCCACCGCCGGCCTGCTCACCGGATCGACGCTCACCGCCGACGACGGGTCCGCCCCGCTGGCGGCGACCACCCTGGACTACGACCCGGCCACCGGGCTGCCGTGGCGGACCACGGCCGGGACCACGGTCGTCACCCGCGAATACGACCAGCTCGGCCGGCTCGTCAAGTACACCGACGCCGACGGCGGGGTCACGACCCGCGAGTACGACCGCTACGGCCGGCCGACCAAGATCTCCGACAACGTCGGCTGGACCACCTATGCCTACGACGGCACAGCCGAACCGCGCGGCCTGCTGACGTCGATGACCGACTCGATCGCCGGGACGTTCACCGCGAAGTACGCCCCGGGCGGGCAGCTCACCGAGGTGCGGTACCCGGGCGGCATCACCCGCACCGACACCCTCGACGCCAACGCCGACCCGATCGGCCGGGTCTACAAGCGCGACAGCGACGGCACCGTGATCTACGCCGAGACCGTGACGTCCAACAGCGCCGGCCAGTGGGTCGACCAGACCTACACCGGCGGGTCCCGGACCTACGGCTACGACAGCGCCGGCCGGCTCACCGGCGTCAGCCAGCTGACCGGCACCGCCTGCGCGGTCCGCGGCTACGGTTACGACGCCGCCACCAACCGCACGTCGCGGACGGCCTACGCGCCCGGCTCCGGCGGCTGCAAGGCCGGCAACCTGGAGGACACGCAGACCTACACCTATGACTCGGCCGACCGGGTCGCGGACGCCGGATACGGCTTCGACGCGTTCGGCCGGATCACCGTCCTGCCGACCGGTCTGACCGGGACCTACTTCACCAACGACCGGGTCGCGAGCCAGGTGCTCGACACGACCAGGCAGACGTGGACCCTCGACCCCGGCCGCCGGTATCGCGGCTACACCGTCGCGAACCTGACCGGTGGCGGCTGGGCCAACGCGGCTTCCCGGCTCAACCACTACGGCGACGACTCCGACAACCCGCGCTGGACCGTCGACGACGTCGAACACATCTTGATCACCCGCAACGTGTCCGGCCCGGACGGCAACCTGATCGCGACCACGGCCGCGGCCGGCGGGGTCCGCCTGCAGCTGACGAACCTGCACGGCGACGTGGCGATGACCGTGGACACGGCCCTGACGAGCCCGGAGGTGTACTCCTACGACGAGTTCGGGGCGCCGGAGAACGCGGGCTCCGACCGGCGGTACGGGTGGCTGGGCGGCAAGCAGCGCTCCGGTGACGCCCTGGGGGACACCATCCTCATGGGGGCCCGGCTCTACTCGCCCGGGCTGGGCCGGTTCCTCAGCGTCGATCCGGTCCCCGGCGGCAGCGCGAGCGCCTACGACTACTGCAACGGCGATGCCGTCAACTGCACCGACACCGCGGGCGAGGCGGCGTGCCGCAAGCGGATGATGAGCCGGGGCTCACCCTTCAAGGTCCCCCTCCGCACAACTTGGCGACTGGTGATGCGCTGCTACATCTCCGACACGGTGGTGGTCGCGGGCATCTCGGCGCTCGGGTGGGCGGCGGGAATGTACGCCGGCATCGTGGCGGGACTGCTGCTCACCGGGGCAGTCGGGACGCCGCAGGGATTCGTCGCCGCGGTGGCCTTGGCCGCCATCGCCGGGTTCCTGTGGATCCTGCACGACGTGCTCGACAAGAAGTACGACCGCTGCCCGGGCCGCGGCGTCTGGTTCGACGTCACGCTCAAGAGGAGGCCCTGGCACAACTGGCAGGTGTACCTCAGCGCGGTCGGCTGCCGGTAGGCCGCTCATGACCGGGCCGCGGTGGGGTAGGGGACCCGCCGCGGCCCTCGCGCGTTAGCGTGGAGGGGTGGCTGCAGATCCCCGGCGGGCGGTGCCCCGGACCGATACGGTGCTCGACGACCCGCGGCTGGCCGGCTTCCCGCGGGACCGGGCCCGGCACTTCGCGCGCGAGGAGCTGGAGCGGGTGCGGCGGGGGGAGCTGGCGGGCGCGGACGTCGTCGAGGCCGTCGCGCGGCGGTTCGAGCGGGCGCGGGTGGTGCTCAACGCGACCGGGGTCGTGCTGCACACCAACCTCGGGCGGGCGGCGTTGTCGGCGGCGGCGGTCGACGCGATCGTGGCCGCGGCCGGATACACCGACGTCGAGCTGGATCTGGCGACCGGGCGGCGGGCGCGGCGGGGGCGGGATGCCCTGGCGGCGTTGGCGGGGGCGGTCCCGGAGGCTGAGGGAGTACACCTGCTGAACAACGGCGCGGCGGCGCTCGTGCTGGCGGCCACCGGGCTCGCGGCCGGGCGGGAGATCGTCGTCAGCCGGGGTGAGCTGGTCGAGATCGGCGACGGGTTTCGGCTGCCGGACCTGCTGGTGTCGACGGGGGCGCGGCTGCGGGAGGTCGGCACCACCAACCGGACGTCGCTCGCCGACTACGCGGCCGCGATCGGGCCTTCGACGGGGTTCATCCTCAAAGTGCACCCGTCGAACTTCTACCAGCGGGGGTTTGTTTCGGCGGTCCCGGTCGGGGAATTGGCCGGGCTTGATGCGCCGCTGGTTGTCGACATCGGGTCCGGGCTCCTGCGGCCCGACCCGCTGCTGCCGGAGGAGCCGGACGCGGCGACGATACTGCGGGCCGGAGCCGACCTGGTGACGGCCAGCGGGGACAAGCTGCTCGGCGGCCCGCAGGCCGGGCTGCTGCTCGGGCGGGCCGACCTCGTCGAGGCGCTGCGGCGGCACCCCCTCGCCCGGGCGCTGCGGGTCGACAAGCTGACCCTGGCCGCGTTCGCCGCGACGCTGCTCGGGCCGGAGACGCCGACGTGGCGGGCGCTGCGGGCGGATCGGGACACGCTCAGGCGGCGGATCACGGCCCTGCAGCGGCAAGTGGGCGGTGAGATCGTCGACACCGTCGCGGTCGTCGGCGGGGGCGGGGCGCCCGAGGTCGAGCTGGCGTCGGTGGCGTTGGCGCTGCCGGCGGTACTGGCGGAATCGTTGCGCCTTTCGGAGCCGGCCGTCGTGGGCCGCGTCGAACGCGACCGGCTGCTGCTCGACCTGCGCTGCGTCCCCGAAGCGGCGGACAAGACCGTGGCGGCGGCGATTCTGCGATGTTCGTAGCCGGGGTTGTGTGATGTTTGTTGTCGCTACGGCCGGGCACGTCGATCACGGCAAGTCGACGCTGGTGCGGGCCTTGACCGGGATGGAGCCCGACCGGTGGGCCGAGGAGCGGCGCCGGGGGATGACGATCGACCTCGGGTACGCCTGGACGACCCTCCCGTCCGGCACCACCGTCGCGTTCGTCGACGTGCCCGGCCACGAGCGCTTCGTCCCCAACATGCTCGCCGGCGTCGGCCCGGTCCCCGCCGCGATGCTGGTCGTCGCGGCCGACGAGGGCTGGAAACCGCAGTCGGCCGAGCACCTCGCCGCCCTGGACGCTCTCGGGGTCCGCCACGCGCTCCTCGTCGTCAGCCGCGCCGACCTGGCCGACCCCGCGAGGTCCACGGCCGAGGCGCTGACCCACCTGGCGAAGACGTCGCTGGGCCAGGTCGAGACGGTCGCGGTCAGCGCGGCCACCGGCGCCGGCCTGGACGAGCTGCGGGCCGCCCTCGACCGTCTCGGCGCCGCGCTGCCGCCCCCCGACCTCGACGCGCCGGTCCGGCTGTGGGTGGACCGCGCCTTCACGATCCGCGGCAGCGGCACCGTCGTGACCGGCACCCTGGGCGCGGGGAAGCTGACCGCCGATTCCCCTTTGGAGCTGCATGCTTCGGGGGTACGGGTACGAGCCCTCCACTCCCTGGGCCACCCGGTGTCCACAGTGGAGGCCGTGGCGCGCGTGGCGGTCAACCTGCGGGGCGTGGAGCGGACCTCCATCACCCGCGGCGACGCACTTGTCACACCCGCCCGCTTCGTCTTCACGTCGCTGGTCGACGTCCGCGTGCACGGCGACCCGGTGGCCGACCTCCCGTCCACCGTGGTCCTGCACATGGGTTCCGCCGCCGTCCCGGCCCGGGTCCGCCCGCTGGGCGTGGACACCGCCCGTCTACGCCTGGCCCGCCCTCTACCGCTCCACCTGGGCGACCGAGCCCTGCTGCGCGACCCGGGCCGCCACCGAGTCCCAGGCGGCGTGACAGTCCTGGATGTCACACCACCGCCCCTGAGTCGCCGGGGAGCGGCATCCGCCCGCGCCGCCGAGCTGTCCACAATGGACGGGACTCACGACCTCCCCGCCGAACTGGGCCGCCGCCGCCTCATACACGCGGACGACCTGACCCGAATGGGCTTCTCAACCCCCGGCTCCGGCTGGCTGCTGGACCCGGCGTACGAGGCCGAACTACGCGCCCGCCTACCCCGCGAGGTCGCCGAGTACGCCAAACTGAACCCGCTGGCTCCCACCCCACCCGCCGAGGTGCTCCGCCAACGCCTGGGCCTGCCGGACCGATCGCTGCTGGTAAGACTCCACAGTGGACCCGTATCTGGCGGTGGAGGCCTCCCGGCACCGGTGGCCCAAGCCGTCGAGACCGTCCGCGCCGACCTGGCCAAGAACCCGTTCGCCGCCCCCGAGAGCGCCCGCCTGGCCGAGCTGGGCCTGGGCCCGAAGGAACTGGGGGCAGCCGCGAAGGCAGGCCTGCTCCTGCGAATCACGGACGGCATCGTGCTCCTCCCCGACGCGCCCACCATCGCAGCCGAACGCCTAACTGCCCTCTCGCAGCCGTTCACCTTGAGCGAGGCAAGGCAAGCCCTGGGCACGACCCGCCGCGTGGCCGTACCACTGCTGGAGTTCCTGCACCGGCAGGGTGCCACCCACCGCCTCCCGGACGGCCGCCACACCGTGAAGCCGCCCCGCTAGGACCAGCACCATGCCAGCTGAGTCCGCTGCGGGCGGAGTCCTCCGTCGAACGTCGCTTGGCGGAGGTGGACGGGAATCGAACCCGCCTGGCCCGGATACCGGGCCACGACAGTGTTGAAGACTGCGGGGGGCACCAGCCGCCCTTACACCTCCGCGTTGCACTGTAGCCGGTCAGCCGTCGATGCGGTGGGTGGTCCAGAACGACGTGAGTGAGGTCGAGCCCGCGGCTGTCTGGGCCGCCGCTTTGAAGTCGGGGACGGTGGAGACGCCGTACCAGTGCGACTGGGCGTAGTTGAACAGCAGCGTGCTCATGGCCGTGGTGCCCAGCAGGCGTCGCAGGTCGTGCAGCGCGCACTTGCCGTACCCGTAGATGACCGTCGAGTAGCGGCTCGAATGGGCGTCCCAGTAGGCCATCGAGCTGGTGAGGCGTTCGTTCGTGGACTGCCAGCTGACCGAGTTCCAGCAGTTCGTGCCGGTCTTGCCGAAGTACAGGTCGGTGGCGTAGTCGGTGAAGGCCTCGTCGAGCCACGGCGTGGTGTACTCGTCGTCGCCGACGATCCCGTAGAACCACTGGTGGGCCAGCTCGTGGGCGAGCGCCGTCGACGACACCACG
Organism: Dactylosporangium sp. NPDC051541; assembly: GCF_044454505.1. Classification (NCBI taxonomy): domain Bacteria; kingdom Bacillati; phylum Actinomycetota; class Actinomycetes; order Micromonosporales; family Micromonosporaceae; genus Dactylosporangium; species Dactylosporangium sp. NPDC051541. The sequence continues at coordinate 318,001 of NZ_JBITDU010000008.1, read as the reverse complement.
TCGAGGACGAAGCCCGGGTACTCCATGCCCCCGAACCAGAAGTTGTTGTCCAGCACCACGTCCGCCTCGCCGTACGGGTAGGCCCCGAAGCGCTGCGAGTGCGCGTCCAGCGCGGCTGTCGCCGTGTTCAGCATCGTCTGGGCGTTCGCGCTGCTGATGGCGCTCGTGCGGTACACGTTGACGCGGTAACCACCCGGTGAGACACCCGTCGTCTTCGTGAACGGCCCCGCGGCCCACGCGAAGTCGCGGACGTTGGCGGCCACGGCCCGGGTCACGGTGCGGCCGGTCGCGCCGGGCGTGTCGCTCGACGTGCCGGTCGCGGGGACCTGCAGGGTGCTCGGGTGGTCGAGGGTGACGTCGAAGTCGCTGATCAGGCTGTAGAACGACTCGCCGTTGTCGGTGTAGGGCGACAGATGCCAGCCGGTACCGTCCCGGACGGCGAGGACGGGCAGGGCGTTGCCGATCATGCTGTACGCCCCGTCGCGCCCGAACCGGTCGGCGCCCGCGGGGACCACGATGCCGAGGTCGAAGCCGACGGTCGCGGTGGCGTTCTGGGCGAGCGGCGCCGGCAGCGTGATCTTCAGGGCGGTGCAGCCGACGGTGAGGGCGCTCGCGGTACCGCCGGTCACGTTCGACACCGTGATCGGCGTGTTCGACGGGCAGGTGCCGTGGTAGTTGTCCCACAGCCGCAGGTACACCTCGGGCAGCGCGGCCGGTGACGTGTTGGTGAACGTGACGCTCTCGTGTCCGGTCCAGGTGGCGCCGGTGCTGTCGCTGGTGAGGGTGACGGTGTAGTCGGCCAGGCCCGGGGTGCGGGTCGTGTCGACGGCCGCGTTCGCCGGTTGGGCGGTCAGCCCGACGGCGAGCGCTGACGCGAGGGTCACCGCGCTGGTGAGTGCGGTCAGAAGCCGGATGCTCATAGCCGTCACGATCCGAGCGCCAGTGAGGTCAGTCAATGTGTTGCGGCCCCTGCCGCTACCCTTGCACCGTGGAGTCTCGTCAGGCCCTCGAGGCGGCCGCGGCGGTCCTGCGCCGGCGGGGCGGCCCCGAGCGGGAACGGCTGGCCGCGCGGCTGCTGGCCGAGGCCGCCGCCGAACCCGGACCGGCCGAGCGGGTCGAGCTGCTCGTCACCCGCGGCCGGGCGGCGGAGGCGGTGCAGCTGGGCGCGGCCGCGCTCGAGCGCACCACCGGTGACGAGCACACCCGGCTGTGCCTGCGCCTGGCCGAGGCGTGTCTGGCCCTGCGCCGCTGGTCCGACGCCGAGCGGTACGCCGACCGCGCCGCGGACCCCGCCGACCCGGCCGTCCTGGCGATCCTGGCCGACGCCGCCTTCGGCTCCGGTGACCTCGGCCGCGCCGCCCACCTGGCCGAGCGGGCCGGGGACACCGTGCCCGCGCTGATCACCAAGGCCCGGTGCGAAGCCCGAACCGCACCGGATCAGGCGGCCGCGACCTACCGCGCGGCGGCCCGCCGCGCCGGGCACGACGGCCTGCTCGTCCCCCGCGTCGCCGCCCTCATCGGCCTCGGCACCATCGAACTCAACGACGGCGGCGACAGCCCCGCCCTCGCCGAGGCGCGCCGGACCGCGTTGGACGGCGGTCAGCTGGCGCATGTGCTGTGGGTCGACGTGCTGCGGGCCGAGGCCCGGCTCCTCGTCGACGGCCCGGCCGCCGGGCTGGCCGCGGCCGAGCGGGCGGCCGGGCTCGCGGCGGCCCTCGAACTGCCGGCGCTGCAGGCCGTGGCCGAGCTCATCGCCGCCCTGGCCCGGGCCGGCGGTGGCGACCCGGCCGCCGCCCGGGCTCTCGCCGCGCAGGCCGCCGCGCGGCCCCTGGCCCCGCCGGAGGTGCGGGCCGGGCCGGCCCTGGTCGACGCGGTCACCGCGCTGCTCCAGCACGACGTCGCCCGGTGCGCGGCCGCGGCCGAGCAGAGCATCGAGATCTTGCGGGGGCGGGCCGAGACGGCACCGGTACCCACGTGGGGCCTGTGGGTTCTGGCCAACGCGATCACCGGCCGAGCCGCCGGTCCGATCCCGCCGCTGGCCGCGGCCCGGGGCGTGAACCGGGCCGCGCTGGAGTTCGCGGCGGCGGTGACGGCCGGCGATCCGGTGCGTCACTACGCCGCCGGGAACGCCGCGCTCGCCTGCTTCGGCTGGTGGGGACGGCTGCTGCGGCTGCTCGTGCTGGAGGCCGCGGTCCGCGACGGCTGGGGCGACCCGGTGCCCGGACTGCGGGCCGACCTGGCCGAGGCCGAGCGGGTCGGGGACGACGCCGCAGCCCGCATCGGGCGAGGGTTGCTCCGCCGGGCCGGTGCGGCCACCCGCAAGGGCCGCGGCGACGCGATCGTCCCGCCGGCCTTACGCGCGGCCGGCGTCACCAGCCGGGAGATGGACGTGCTGCACCAGTTGCGCGAGGGCCTGACCAACCGCGAGATCGCCGACCGGCTGTTCCTGTCCCCCCGTACGGTCGACACCCACGTCGCCGCCCTGCTCCGCAAGACCGGCACGGACACCCGGGCCGCGCTGATCCGCTCAACCCGTTGACCGCAACGGACGTCAACGCCGCCGCAGGGCGTTGGCGGCGGCCTCGTAGCGGTGGCGGAGGTCCAGGGCGTTCGCGAGTCCCGTGAGGTCGGCGCGGCCGTGCCGGCCGGCGGCCTGGTCGATCGCGGCGCGCAGCTCGGCGGCGGCCCGGCGGTGGCCGAGGGAGTCGAGGACGTCGACGGCGACCGTCCACGTCTGCTCCAGCTCGCTCGACCAGTAGCGGCTGGTCGAACCGAGCTGGTCGATCCACAGCAGCAGGGCCCGGCGGATCTCCTCGACGGCGAAGGCCGGCTCGCCGATGTCGCGGGAGATGCGGGCCAGCCACACGATCGCCTGCGACTCGCAGTCGACCATCTTCGCGTCGTGCGCCCATGCCGCCTTGCGGAGTTCGGTCGCGGCGAGGCGCAGCTGCGCCGCCCACGGCTTCGAGTCGAGCCGCATCATGATCTCCATCGACCGCGGGATCATGGCCGCCGCCGGGAACAGCAACTCCCGATCGGCGGGGCCGACCCGGGACACACCCGTGCCGGCGATCTCGGTCGCGATCGTCGCGGTGACACCGGCGACGTCCTCCAGACCGGGATGCAGCGCGTGTCCGGCCGGCTCGACCTCGACCGCGACATGCAGCGAGCGCTGGGCGAAGTGGAACTGGGCGATCGGGCGTCGCAGGTGATGGCTGATCGCCGAGAGGTTGCGCAGGGTGATGCCCAGCGGGTTGAGGAACTGCGCGTCGCGGCCGGCCAGCTCCTCGGAGACCGGCAGCAGGTCGTCGACCCCGATCCGCAGCGCTTCGGCCAGGTCGTTCCGGTTGACCGCGGCCAGGTACCGCTCCTTGATCCGGTCGGCACTCCGGGCGAGCTTTTCGTTCCCTGAAGCCATGGACAGCAGTCTATTCCGATTTCCGGCCGCCGGTGTGGGGTCGACCGCTGGTGCTGTCACCGCTTAACTCGGTGGTGGGCACCGAGGCGGGGGGCGGTGCCCGCGGCGCAGGGTTGGGCGTATGAGAACTGTGCTTGTCACCGGGGGCACCGGCGGGATCGGGCGGGCCGTGGCGCTGCGGATCGGGGCCAGCGACGATCGGGTCCTGTTCACCGGGCGGGACCGGGGCCGCGGCCTCGAAGTCCTGGCCCGGCTGCCGGATGCCGAATTCCTGCCGGCCGACCTCGCGCTGCTCGCCGACACCGCCCGGCTGGCCGGCGAGGTCGCGGCGCGGACCGACGTGCTCGACGCGGTGATCTGCTGTGCCGGGTGCCTGTCGGCGGTGCCGGTGCCGACCGCCGAAGGGCTCGAGCGGACCCTGGTCCTCAACTATCTGTCCCGGTTCCTGCTCATCGACCGGCTCCGCCCGCTGCTGCGGCGCTCGGATGCGCCGCGGATCGTGCTCGTGGCGGCGGCCGGGCGCTACCCCGACACGCTCGACCTCGACGATCTGCACCTGAGCAACAGCACACGGCGGGGACTCTGGGTGTCCGGGCGCACCCAGTTCGCCAACGACGTGCTCGCCCTCGAGCTGGCCGAGCGGCTCGCACCGGACGGCATCAACACGTACTGCGTCGACCCGGGGCTGACCCGCACCGACGTGTTCCGCCGCGCGACCGGGTTCCCGGCGCCGGTCCGGGCGATCGCCACCCTCGCGCAGCGGGTCGCCGGCCGCGACCCCGCCCGCACCGCCGAGACCCCGGCCCGGCTGGCCGCGGCCACCGAGCGACCGAGCGGTTTCTACGGGGCCGGCCTGCGGGTCATCGAAGCCCCGGCCATCACCCCGGAGCGCCGCCGCGCGGTGTGGGCCGCGACCGCCGCCATCACCGGGTGAAGAACGCGTCGACGTGCCGGGCGACCACCGCCGGCCCGTTGAGGTCGGGCGCGTTGTGGTCGACGCCGGCCAGGGCCTCGTACCTGGCCCCCGGGATGATGGCGGCCAGCCGGGGCATCGCCTCCAGGATGTACGGGACGGTCTTGGCCCCGGCCAGCACCAGGGTCGGCGTGTCGATCGCGGCGTAGCGGGAGCCGTCGGAGTCCAGCCGTGCGATCTCGCCGAGCTCGGCCGGGGTCGTCGGCATCATCGCCTGCGTCTCCGCGCCGTCGGCGCCGCGCAGCAGCAGGTACGCCAAGCCGTAGTGGACCGCCATCGGCGTCGACGCGGGGACCGGCACCAGCCCGGTGCGCTTGGTGAACAGCGCCATCGCCGCGCGGTGCCGCCCGGCCGCCAGCCGCCGGTTGAACTCGGGCAGCCAGCCGAGCGGAAACCCGCCGCCGAGGCTGACGCCGGGCTCGTAGACGGCAATGCTCGCGAAACGCCGCCGCAGCGCCGCGTGCAGCGCGCCGAGGCCGCCGTAGCTGTGCCCGAACACCAGTTCCGCGCCGGTCGCCGCCGCCACCGCGATGATGTCCTCGGCCTCGCGGTCGATCGAGTACGCGGCACCCTGCGGCCCGCTGGCGCCGCGGCCGCGGCGGTCGAGGACGTGCGTGCGGTACCGTGGCAGCGCTTTGACGAACTCGGTGTAGTGGTGCGCCCGCCGGTTGTTGCCCGGCACGACGACGAGGCCCGGGCCCTCACCGGCACTGCTGTAACTGATCGCCGTGCCGTCCGCGGAGCGCGTGACATCCATGCGAGTGACATCCATGGGCGGCAGTCTGGTCGGCGGCGCTGACAAACCCCTGTCAGCCCGCTGTCGCCCACTCCGAGCGCAGCAGCCCGAAGACGGCACTGTCATGGAACCGGCCGTCGTCCTCGAGCGAACATTCGCGCAACGTTCCCTCGAGCGTGAATCCAAGCGACCGCAGCAGGTGTACTGAACGTGCGTTGTCGGCGATCGTCCGTGCGTGAATGCGATGCAACCGCATGGCCGTGAACCCGAAGCGCAGGATCGCGCGTCCGGCCTCAGCGGCGTACCCCCGCCCCCAATGCTCTTTGGCGAGGTCGTATCCGAGCTCGGCCTGCTGGTGCCGGGGCTGCCAGCTGTGCAGGCCCATCAGCCCGATGACGCTGCCGCCGGCCTCGAGCGCGAAGTGCCGCCGCAGGTCCGCGCCCGCCTCGGCGAGCAGATACTCGATGAACGCCTCGGTCTCGGCGAGGGTCCGCAGCGGCTCGTCGTTGTACCGCTGCACCTGCGGATCGCCCCGGAACACGAACACGTCCCCGGCGTCGCCGAGCCGGGGCTCCCGGAGCACGAGGCGGTCCGTGCGGATGGGCTGCACCTCCGGCACCCTAGACCACCGCCCCTCTACGCCGGTTCGCGGGCTGCCAGCCAGTCCGCGAACTCCGCGACGGTCCGCACACCGCCGTCGAGCACGGCGCTGTAGACCAGCTGGCCCTGGTACCCCCGCCGCCCGTGCCACCAGTCCTTGACCCGCAGGATGGCCAGCCGCTGTGCGCCGGTGAGCCGGTCCCGCAGCCGTTCATGCCATTCGGTGACGTTGGCGTGCGGGTCGTGCAGCCACAGCGTGAGATCGAGCCGCCACGCCCGGCCGTGGAAGTCGACGGTGACCTCCACGTGATACCGCTCGTCGCGCAGCGTGCCGGTCGGCGACCGCGGACCGCGCTCGTCGCGGTAGTCGACCCCGAGCACCCCCGGCCGCGCGACGACCCACTCCAGCACCCGCCCGGGCTCGAACCCGGGCCCGGCGTGCACCATGACGTCGACCTCGGGGTGAACCATCAACCCCGACACGTAACTCCCGGCGAGCAGTACCGCCCCGAATACCGCAAAATCGAACTCCGCCAGCAGCGCCGCCCCGTCGGCCTGCAGCGCCGCCTGCCGGGCGAGCAGCTCGTCGTCCGCCGGCCCAAGTGCCGTCAGCTCTCGGCCGACATCAGTGTCTCTTTCCACGCGCCGAAGATACCGATCGGGCGGCCGGCCGCGACAACACCGCGTTTCACCGTTGTAATCGCACTCGGTTGAGGTCGATGTGCAGGCGGATCGGTGGCATATCAGCCGGATGGCGATGACGTTCCGGGAATCGATCGACTACCATGGCATCATCCAAGGGAATGATCATTCGATCGCGCTGGGTTAGCCGTCGACGGGCAGGGTGCAAGCACGTGTCGTGGATCAGACATGTCCTGGGTGATGCAGCATGGCAAGGCATTGGAGCGATCATCGGATTAATCGGGCTGGCGGTGGCGACACTCCGCTGGGGTGGCCGGATTGATCTCCGAAAGCGCAAGCATGCGCCGATCGCCGCGCCACCGGTGGCGCAGGCGGAGCCACTGCCGGCGTTACCGGCCCCAATCGTGCCCACGCCATACCTGACCGGACAACAAGCACAATATTTTGACCTGACCGACGAGGCCGCCGAACGGGAATACTATGAGGCCTTGGCCTCGGGCATTCGTAACGCCAAGGAGAAGGTCTATCGCGTCGGCCGCGGATTTCACCGAGAACAGAGCTCGGCGGTTTATCACGCCCTTCAGAAAGCGGAAGAAGAGGCGCTGAAAAACAAGATCGAGGTCGTGCGGATCCAAGTCGGCAGCATGGTTGCATCCGGTTGGGCCGAGGGCTACGCGCGACTTCTGAAGGACTACCCCAACTTCCGGATGGTCGCCGACTTCGAGTACACCGGGCATAGCGACATCGCCGTTGTCGACCCGCGGGGCCGCAACCCGTTCATCAGCCTACTCTTCGAGAGCCGCGAGCAGGAGAGGTTGGGGACCGTGGGTCGCGCCATGATGGGCTTCATCGTGCGCGACGCAAGGTCGACCATGGATCTGTTTCAGATGCTCGTCGAACAGGCGGGCCGCTCGCAGCCGCTCACGCGGCAGGCCGTCAGAGATCTGTCTCGCACATATATCTACTTTGGTTGGGGCGTGCATATGGCGCCACGCAAGATGGCGCAGGACGCGCCCGGCGCGGAGTGCAAGGGCGTGGCCATTCTGCGGCGCTGGAGCCGGAATATCAACGCGATGATCGAACGGCCGGCCGATCGGGCCACAATTGTCAAAAGTAAGGACAAAAACAGCGACGATTGGTTTGACGGTGTCGCCTACGAAATGTCGTGGTGGGAGAAGGAGCGACTGACCCGCTTGGAGAGCCGCGCATACGAGCCGATCACGGTGACGATCGAGCTCGCGGGAAAGTCCGTTGAGGCCTTCACCTTCATACCCCTGCCTTCGCCGAAGGGCAGTGCCGTGCTGACCACCGGAAGCTGGATCGACCTGGTCAAAGAAGGGGCGATCAAGAACGAAATGACGCAGTTGCTCTCTGAGCTCCGGCGCGCGGGCGTCCCCTTCGACGAGTTGCCGCCGGACGCCCTCTAGATCAGATGTCACGGCCGGTTCCCCGTTTCCGCGGATAGTTGCAGTGGTTCCCCCGGACGAGATTTCAGGTCTTTCGTCGAGCGATCCTATGGTGGGCGTAGCATTGCCAGCAGGATACGCATATTGCAAAGGATTCTCTCGTTCCGGAGACTGGGGTAGCGTGCAGATCGGCGAACGGGCCTGCGAGTGAGCGGCAATACCGGGGCGCCTGGCCCCGACCTGCGGCAGGCCTTCGAGGCGCCGCCCGGCCGCGACGAAGCGGTCGGGCTCGAGGTTGAGGTCGGCCTCATCCACAGCGGCTCCCGAAACAATGCCTCCTACCCGCAGGCTCTCGCGTTCCTCGTGGATATCGTTCGTCACTTCGACGGCGAGCCCTTGCTGGATGGCGCCAATCTTGTCGGGGTCGGCCTGGGGGACGGCGGCGCGTTCACGTTGGAAACAGGCGGGGCACTCGAGTATTCGTCGCCACCGTTTCCGACTGTTGCGGCAGCGGTCTCGAATGCTCACCGCCGTCTTGAGATGGCAGCATGTGTAGGGGCCAGTCACGGACTGGTGTTGTTCACCGGAGGCATCACACCGTTCGTTTCGGCCGCCGGCATAGCCTGGAACCCGAAGCCGCGGGTCCGGATCATGCGTGAATATTTTCGCGGACTGGGCCGTGACGGTGCTCATGCCGATGAGGTCATGGGTCTGATCCTGTCCGCTCAAACCTCCCTCGACTACACCGACACCGACGACCTGATGACGAAGCTGCGTCTGCTGGTCCGGGCGTCCCCGGTCGTCGCGGCGCTATTCGTCAACTCGCCCATCGCGGCTAGGCAGCAGACGGGCGCCCTTTCTCGGCGCATGCAGTACTGGCGCTGCTTCGATCCGAGCCGGTGCGGCGTTCTTGGTTTCGCCCTCGACCCAGGGGCCGGGGTTGAAGACTTGATCGATTGGGCGGCCAGCCTACCGATGATCTATCGAGTCGTTGCGGGCGACCACGTCGCTGCGCCGCCCGTCTCGTTCCGGCACGCGGTCGAGCGCGGTTTCGGCGACGGCACGTCCCCGACGTCCGCGGACTGGGCACTGCACCTCAGCCAGGTCTGGCCGCACGTCCGTGTTCGGCACACGCTCGAGACGCGCCTAGCCGATGCACCGCCTTGGCCGTCCTTCGGTGCTGGAGCGGCGTTATGGGCTGGCCTTGCCTACGACCCCGACGCCCGCAAGACGGCCAACGACCTGCTGTCCGGTCTGTCCGCGGCCGAGATCGACCGCGCCTGCGTCGACGTGGCTGTCAAGGGCCTCAGTGCAATGATCGGCCCCTACCTTGTGCAGGACGTCGCCCGCGAACTGCTGCGCCTGTCTCGGAACGGTTTGCACACTAGGGTGTTGGCGGGCAAGGAAGCGCCCGAGGCTCTGGCTCTGCTCGATCCCATCGACGAGGTCTGCGACACGATGCAGACCTTCGCCGACCACGCACTCGACGCCTGGAACCGCGGCGAGCAGCACTTCTTGAGCACGTTCAGCATTCCGGTGGATTAGCCGTCGGGCGAGTCAACCGGCGAGGTGCCCCCAATCGGGTTCGAGCTCGCGCCAGGTGCCCTGGGCGGCCGCGGTGCCGTCCTGCAGGACGATCACGCGGTCGGCCTGGGTCAGGGCGGCGCGCTTCGAGGTGGAGCCGATGACCGTGACGCCATGTTCGCGCAGGGCCCGCCACAGCGCCAGCTCCGTCGTCACGTCCAGCGCCGAGGACACGTCGTCGGCGATCAGCAGTTCCGTGCGCGGGGCCAGGGCCCGGGCCAGGGCCAGGCGCTGCAGCTGCCCGCCCGACAGGCGGGTGCCCTTGTGCCCGATGAGCAGGCCCAGGCCGGCGCCGGCGGCGGTCAGGTCGTGCTCCAGCTGCGCGGTCGACACGGCGTGGTCGGCGTCGACCTCGTGGCCGAGGGCGATGTTGTCGGCGACCGTCCCGGACAGCACCCGCGGCAGCTGGGCCACGTAGCCGATCTGGTTCGGGCGCAGGAACATCTCCGGCTCCGTGACCGGCTCGCCGTTCCACCGCAGCTTCCCGGTGTGGTGCACGATCCCGGCCAGGGCGCGCAGCAGCGACGACTTGCCCGACCCGACGGGGCCGACGACCAGCACGAGCTGCCCGCGCTCGACCGACAGGTCCAGGTCCCGGACCGCGACCGTGCCGTCCTCGTGTACTGCCGCGAAGCCGTCGAGGTCCAGGCGGCGCAGCGGATGGCGGGGCGCCGCGGCCGGGGCCGGGGCGGTGCCGGCGGAGAGGTCGACACCGGCGACGGCCGCCGCGTACTCGGCGCTGCCCGTCATCTCGATCGTCCGCCGCGTCCACACCCGGGCCGAGGGCAGCTGCGAGATCAGCGACGCCGTCGTCCAGGCGAACCAGCGGGCCGAGCCGAGCGTCGACACGGCGACGAGGGTCGCGCCCGGGGACAGGTCGCCGGTCAGCAGCAGGGCCCACGCCCCGATCGGCAGCAGGCCGCTGGCGAGCGCCGGGGTGGAGCGGGCCCACACCTGCACCGCGATCTCCCGCCGGACCCGGTCGCTGCGGGTCCGGTCCAGCCCCGCCAGGTGATCGAGGACCGGGGTGGTGGCACCGGCGAGCTTCACGGTCCGGGCGGCGGACAGCGACGACACCAGGGCGGTGGCGAACGCGGCCCGGGCCGCGACCGTCTGCTGCGCCGAGCGCTTCAGGACCGGGCCGAACAGCGTCGCGGCCAGGCCCGAGAACACGATCGTGGCGGCCATGAAGGCGGCCGGCACGAACGAACCGGCCACGACCGTCATCGTGGCCAGGACCCACAGGCAGATCCACTGGTCGATCAGGTTGTCGGCGAGCACGATGACCCGTTCGGTGTCGCCGCCCTGGGCGACGACCTCGGCCGGGGTGTGCTTGCTGACCCGCCGGGCGCCGGTCTGGCCGTGCACGAGTCGCAGGCTGATCCGCAGGAGCTGGCGGACCCACCACTCCGGATACCAGCGGCCGGTGAGGTACGGCAGCATCACCGGGAGCAGCAGCGCGGCCGCGATCCACACGCCCGGCCCCAGCGGGTCACCGGCGCCGTCGACGAGGTCGGCCCACAGCCACGGCAGGACCGAACCGTCCAGGCCGAACAGGACCATCACCCCGAACATGACGACCGAGGTCAGGCCGAAGCGCCAGTCGTTGGTGGCGAGCTTGAAGATGTTCCACAGCGTGCGGGTCTTCGGGGCGCTCGGCAGCGGCGGCGGGTCCGACTTCAGCCCGGCGCTGGTCACCAGGGCCTTCACCGGGGCCGCGGTCAGCTGCGGCGCCGCGGCCTTCTCGTAGGTCGACGCGGCCAGCAGCGTGGCGAACCGGGCCGAGGACGCCAGCGGGCCCGCCTCCACAACCTCGCCGTCGGCGAGGACGACGACCTCGTCGCACTGCCGCACCGACGACAGGCGGTGGGCGACGATGATGCCGATGCGGCCGGCGAGAATGCGGTCGGTGGCCCGCTGCACCTGGGCCTCGGTGACCGGGTCGAGCCGGGCGGTGGCCTCGTCGAGGATGACGACCTGCGGGTCGCGGACCACGATCCGGGCGAACGCGACCAGCTGCTCCTGGCCGGCCGACAGGACGTGCCCGCCGTCGCCGAGGCGGGTCTCGAGCCCGTCGGGCAGGTCCGCCACCCACGCGGTCAGGCCCAGCTCCTCGACTGCGGCTCCAACGCCGTGGATAAGGCTGGGGTCGAACAGCGCGATGTTCTCGGCGAGGGTGCCGGCCAGGATCTCGGTCCGCTGCGGCACCACGGCGATCCACCGGCGCAGGTGCTCCAGGTCGAGGTCGAGCAGGTCGACGCCGCCGAGCGACACGGTGCCGCGCGGGATGTCCACGGCCCTGGTGAGGACCTTCGCGAGGGTGGATTTGCCGGAGCCGGTCCGGCCGATGAGCGCATAGGAACGGCCCCGTGCGAACGTGAGGGTCACGTCGCTCAGGGCCGGTTTTCGCGCTTGCTCGGAGTACCGGAACGTCAAATGGCTGACCTCGAGGTCTCCGGGGGTGGGCGTCGCGCCGCCGTGCGGTTCCTGCTGGGCCGAGCGCAGCTGCTGGACCCGGGCCCAGGCGCCGAGCGCGTACTGCAGGTCCGGGACCATCCGGCTGGTGTGCTCGACGGTCGCACCGAACCCGAGCGCGAGGAGCCAGACGGCGCTGAGCCGGGCGACGTCGATGCGGTCGGTGGCGAGGGCCCAGACGCCGCCGAGGACGATGACGGCGATGGTGAGCCGCACGAACGCCGACGCGATCGAGGTGACGGCGGCGGAGCGGTGCCAGACCCGGCGGCCGCGCTCGAGGACGGCGGCGGCGCGGCGGGCGTAGAGGCGCAGCACGTAGGGCCGGGCGAGGGTCGTGCGCACGTCGTCCTGGCCGTGGATGCTCTCCTCCATGACCGCGGCGACGTCGCTCCAGGCCTCCTCCTCGGCCATCCGGCTGACGGCGATCTTCGCGGTCGGCTTGCGCAGGCCCAGGGTCAGCGCGACGGCGATGACGATCATCGCGACGCCGGCCGGCCACCAGACGAACAGGGTCGCCGCCACCGACAGCACCGTGTAGGACGCGGACTGGATGATCCGGACGCCGGCGTTGCGCATCTCCGAGGCGACCTGGTAGACGTCCGAGTCGATCCGGTCCAGCAGCTCACCGACGGGCGTCGTCTCCAGCGTCGGCAGGTCCTGCCCGAACGCGACCCGGCACAGCCGCCGCCGCACGTCGGCACACCAGTCCGCGGTGAGCCGGGCCATGATCAGCGACACCCCGAGGTCCGTGAGCACCGACGCGGCCAGCGCGGCCACGAGCACCGCGAACATCACCCATGATCGATGAATCAGGACCGCCCCGCCGACCGCGGACGCGAGGGCCTGCCCGGCCGCGCCGAGCACGATGAGCAGCCCCACCACCGCGGTGCGGCGGGGCGAGGTGGCCCAGAGGTCCCGGAGCAGGCGCATGCTTGCCAGCGTGCATCGAGTCGCGGGCCGCGCTCAACGCATTTACGGGTTCGATAGAATGCGGGCCGTCGCGACTGGCGCGGGTGGGTCACCACCGGGGAGCGGCGAACACTCCTGTGTCAGCGTCGACCGCCTGGGCGCCCGCATTCACCCGATCAGGTTGAGGAGACCGCGGAGTGGATCTGCGCTACGGCATGAACCCGCAGCAGGCGGCGCGGGCGGAGGCGATCACCGGCCCGGCCCCGGTCGCCGTGCTCAACGGCCGCCCGTCCTACATCAACATGCTGGACGCGCTGCACGGCTGGCAGCTCGTCCAGGAAGCCGACCGGCTCCTCGGACGCCCGGCGGCGGCGTCCTTCAAGCACGTGTCACCGGCCGGGGTGGCGCTCAGCGGGCGCCTGGACGACGTCACCGCCGGGCCGTACGGGCTGCGGGGGTCCGACGTCGGCCCGTTGACCAGCGCGTACCTGCGAGCCCGGGACGCCGACCCGAAGTCCTCCTACGGCGACTTCGTGGCCGTGTCCCGGCCGGTCGACGCCGAGCTCGCGGCCGCGCTGACCGGCCTGGTCTGCGACGGGATCGTCGCGCCGGGCTACGAGGCGGGCACCGTGGGCGTCCTGAGCGGCAAGCAGCAGGGCCGGTTCCTGGTCCTGGAGGCCGACGCGGCGTTCGTCCCGCCGCGGTGGGAGACCCGCGAGGTCTTCGGCCTGCGGCTGACCCAGGAGCGCGACCCGGTCGAGCTGAGCGCCGCGGTCCTGCGGGCGGTGGACGGCGTGGCCCTGCCGGCCGCGGCCCGCGATGACCTGCTGCTGGGGCTGGCTGTGCTGCGGTACACCCAATCGAACTCCGTCTGTTATGTGCGGGACGGTCAGACGCTCGGCATCGGCGCGGGTCAGCAGTCCCGGGTGGACTGCACCCGGCTCGCCGGGGCCAAGGCCGGCACGTGGTGGCTGCGGCGGCATCCGGCGGTACGGTCGCTGCCGTTCGCGGCGGGCACGCGCCCGCAGGACCGCATCGCCCGGCAGCTCGCATACATCGACAACGAGCTGGGCGACGACGAGCGCCGCCGGTGGCTGGGCCGGCTGTCCGGGGTGGCGTTCGCCTCCGACGGCGCCCTGCCGTTCCGAGACAACGTCGACCGCGCCGCCGAGCACGGGGTCGGCTCCATCGCCGAACCGGGCGGCTCCATCCGCTCCGCAGAGGTGGAGCAGGCCTGCCGGGAGCACGGCATCGCCCTCGTCCGCACCGGCGTGCGGCTCTTTCACCACTGATCCGCGGGGAAATAGTCCAGGACGTTCTCGATCGTCGCGCGGCCGCCCTCCTCGACGGCGGCCGCGACCTCGCCCGGCGTCAGCGCGGCCCGGGTCGCCGCATACACCTTCGCGGTCCACGGCCACGTCCGGTCGACGCCGCCGCGCAGCTGCTCGGCCGCGGCCAGCAGCACCGCCGCCCGCCCGGGGTCACCGGCGATGAGCGCCGTCTCGGCCGCGTCGACCACCACGGTCGCGATCATCGGCGCGTCGAACGCGCTGCGGCCCATGCTGACGGCCTCGCGGATCGCGGCCCGGGCGGCGGCGTGCTCACCGTCGTAGGCGAGCACGACCGCGCGGCCGCTGTGCAGCAGCCCGCGCATCTGCGGCGAGACCCGGTTGCGCCCGACGATGTCCAGGGCGTGCGCGAAACGGGTGCGGGCCTCGTCCAGGCGGCCGCAGCGCAGGGCCCGGTAGGCGAACGAGTACTCGACGAACGCGATGCTGTCCGGCACCCCCGAGCGCAGCGCGGTCCGGCGGGCCTCGGCGTAGGTGGCGTCGGCCCGGGCCGGGTCGCCGACGATGTCGTACTGCACCGCCAGGCGCACCTCCGTCACCGGCCGGTCCTCGGTCGACCCGAGCGCCCGCAGGTAGGTCAGCGCCTCCTCGTAGTGTGCGATCGCCTCCCGGTGCAGCCCGTCCTGCGCCTTCGCCTCGGCCAGCGCGGCCAGCGCGAACGACATGCCCCACCGCTCACCGATGCTCTGGAACGCGGCCAGCGACGCCTCGAACGCGGCCCGTGACTCGGCGGCGTGGGCGCCGGTGTTGAGCAGCGCGTGCCCGACGAGCAGCCGGCCCAGCCCGGCGATCCACGGGTCCGGGTCGTCGGACAATGCGGTGATCCGGTCCAGCACCACCCCGACCGGACCTTGGCGATACAGCCCGGCGACGGCCTGGAAAAGACGGAACAACGGATGGTCGCCTTGGTACTGCATGGCCTCCGCGAACCAGCCGTCGAGCATCTCGGTGTCACCGAGCCCGTCGAACCCGTTGACCGCGGCGACACCACAGGCCATCGCCCGGGCGTCGGGGTCGGCCGGCCCCGGCATGGTCAGCGCGGCCGAGGCCAGCGCCGCGCCCTCGACCCGGTGCCCGCCGAGCCACCAGTACCAGCCCACGACCGCCACCAGCCGCACCGCCAGGTCACTGTCCCCGGCCGTGATCGCCCGCCGCAACGCACCGTGCAGGTTGTCGTGCTCGGCGGCCAGCTCGGCCAGGGCCGCCAGCTGGTCGTGGCCGCGCAGGGCCGGTTCGAGCCGCTGGGCCAGGGCCAGGAACCACGCCCCGTGCCGCCGCCGCAGCTCGTCGGCCTCGCCGTGCTCGGCGAGCCGCTCACGGCCGTAGGCGCGGATCGTCTCCAGCATCCGGTACCGCAGGTCGTCCCCGGCGATCAGCAGCGACTTCTCGGCCAGGGTGGTGAGCAGCTCGTCGGTGTCGCCGAGCCGCCCGTCGGGGTCGCAGACGGCGGCCGCCGCGGTCACCGTCGCCCCGCCGGGGAACGTCGCCAGCCGCCGCAGCATGACCCGTTCGTCCTCGCCGAGCAGGTCCCAGCTCCAGTCGACGACGGCCCGCAGCGTCTGGTGCCGCGGCAGGGCGGTGCGGCTGCCCCGGGTCAGCAGCCGGAACCGGTCGTCGAGCCGGTCCGCGATGTGCGCCGGGGGCAGCGACCGGCAGCGGGCCGCGGCGAGCTCGATCGCGAGGGGCAGCCCGTCGAGGGCCCGGCAGATCCGCGCGACCGCGTCCCCGTCGACGGCCAGCCCCGGCCGGACCGCCGCCGCCCGGTCCCGGAACAGCTGCTCGGCCGCCCCGGCCCCGAGCGGCTCGACCGGGAACAGCACCTCCCCGGTGATCCCGAGCGGCTCCCGGCTGGTGGCGAGCACACGCAGGTGCGGCGAGTCCCCGAGGAGCCGCTCGGCGAGCGCCGCCGCGGCCGCGATGACATGCTCACAGTTGTCGAGGATGAGCAGCATCCGCCGCTGCGCGAGCGCCGCCGCCAGCCGCCGCGGCGAGTCCTCGGCGTCGAAGCGCCGCCCCGGCCCCGGCTTCCCGGCCGGGTCCCGCAGCCCGAGCGCCCCCCACACGGCCTGAATCACATCGGCGGGTCCGGTGACGGGCGCGAGCTCGACCAGCCAGACCCCGTCGGGATGCTCGGCCAGCCCGGCCCGCCCGGTCTCGACCGACAGCCGGGTCTTCCCCGCACCCCCGGTCCCGACCAGCGTGACCAGCCGATTCGAGCCGACCAGCCGCCGCACCGCCCCCACGTCGGCGTCCCGCCCGACGAAGCTGGTCAGCGCGGCCCGCAAATTCCCCGCCGCCGGTTCCGGCCGTCCGACCTCGGCCTCCCCACGCAAAATCTGCAGGTGTACAGCGATCAGACCGGCGGACGGATCAGCTCCGAGCTCCTCGGCGAGCCGGACCCGGCACCGCTCGAACGCCGCGAGCGCCTCCGCCGCCCGCCCACCGTCGGCGAGGGCCCGCATGAGCAGCCCGACGAGCCGCTCCCGCAACGGATGCGCGGCGACGAGGGCCTCGAGCTCGGCCACGACCCGCTCCCCGATGCGCAGCTCCGCCTCGAGCCGATCCTCGGTGGCGGCGAGCCGCAGCTCGTCGAGCCGGGCCCGCCAGGGCCGCGCGAACAGGGCGTCCCCGGCGTCAGCGAGCGCCGCCCCCCGCCACAACCCCTCAGCCTCCCGAAACAGCGCCGCCGCCGCCGTCGCGTCCCCGGCCGCCCGCCCGAGCGTGACAAGATCCTCGAACCGCAGGTGATCAACCGACTCCCGACCGATATCGAGCAGGTATCCACCGGCCCGCCCCTGCACCACCCCGTCGGGTAGCACCCGCCGAAGCCGCGACACGAGCGACTGCAGCGCGTTGCCGGCCCCACCGGGCGGATTGTCCCCCCAAACCCCGTCAACCAGCCGAGCCGCGCTGACCACCCGCCCGGGCTCCAACGCCAACAACGTGACCAACACCCGCAGCCGAGCCCCGCCGACCTCAACAGCCGACCCGTCCCCGGCCCGCACCTCCAGCGCCCCCAACAGCCCGATCCACACGAACCCGATTGTCCTCCCCGCCCCCCACCAACTCCCGCACCGCACCCCTACCCCGCCCGCGCCGCCACCACCAGCCCCCGCAGCCAGGCCGCAGCCCTCTTGCGGTTCCAGCCAGGTCACAAGGACCCTCGCTTGCGGCCATGCCCCAGGGCCGCGAGGTTTCCGGCCAGGTCACAGGACCGCGGGATCGCCGCCAGGCACAGCACCGCGGGATCGCGGCCGAGTCCCAGGGCCGTGGGGTTGCAGCCACGTCTCAGGGCCGTGGGGTTGCAGCCACGTCTCAGGGCCGTGGGGGTGCAGCCATGTCTCAGGGCCGTGGGGTTGCAGCTCATCGAACCGGGTGATGCGCCTGACCGCCCCCGGCCTGACCGCCTTCGACCACTTCGTGACCCGCCCCGGCGGCCGCTACAACCGAGGCCGATCGGCCCTGCCCGTCGAAGCTCATCGCACCCCCGGAGCCACCGAGCCGGCGGCCCGATCCTCGCCACGCAGGACGGCAATCGCGTCCTCGACGCGACCGAGGTCGATGAGATACCCGGCCAGCGTGCTCGCGACCCCGGACTCCTGCCGCTGGAGAACGGCCACGGCCTCGTCGGTGCGCCCAGCCCCGGCGAGCAGCTCCGCAAGTGCACCGGCCCCATACGAGGTATCACGTTCGGGATGCCCCCGCACCAGCTCGATCGCCTCCTCGCGCCGCCCACACCCGACCATGAGCGGCAGCCGCATCCGGAAGATGTCCCACTCCTCGCCACCGCGGCGCCCTCTGAGGTCGTCGAGGTAGGCCAGCCCGTCCAGGGCCCGCCCTTGGTCCAGGTAGTGGCGGCACAACAGCTCCACCTTCCAGTCCAGCTCCCCACCAGCGGACTCGGCCAGCGAGAGCAGCACCTCCGCGGCTTCATCGTCACGCCCATGCCGCGTCAGCAGCTGCGCCAGCCGCATGAGCCCGTTGACGCGCCGGCTACTCGAGTCCCCGGGCCGCCGGTACACAGCGATGGCCCCCTCCACGTCCCCGAGCCGCTCGAGGTACTCCGCGAGACACTCCGCCGCCTGCCCGTGATGCTCCGTAGCCGCGTACTCGTGCAGCTCCGCGATCCGCTCCTGCCGAACCAGCAGCTCGGCCAGCTGATCCCGCCCGTTGACGGACGCCCCGCCCCAGGTCCGCAACAGCTCAACCGCCTCGTCGACCCGCCCTTGCCGCTCCCGGATGGCCGCCAACAGCCGAACAGCGTTGGACGGCAAGATACGACGGGACCCGCATGAGGACCCATGGCCCACCACCGCATCGATGCAGCCGCTCAACAACAACGCAGCTTCTTCCTCCAGCCCAGCGCCCCAACTGACATCAACCAACGCATCCGCGAAGAACCAGTCCGACACGTGCGGCCGCAACAGTTCGAACGCTTCGGCCCCCTGCCCGTACCGCCCCAACAACCGGGCGAAGAACGCCAACGCCAGCCGCCCACCACCCTCCGCATGCGGCCGAACCAACGCAACAGCGTCAGTACCAAGCCCCCACTCCTCAAGCAGCCGAGCCAGCTCCTCGACAGCCGTCCACCACCCAGCCCCGACGTACGGCCCAAGCACCTCCACCGCCACGTCCCGCCGCCCCCGCCCGACAAGCACCCGCACCCACTCAACCGCACAAAACCACTCCCCCCGCCCCGCCAACTCCTCCACCACCCCGACATGCCCCAGCTCAACCAGCCGAGACACCAGCTGAGGAGGAACGCATCCACGCATCGTCCGAGCCCGGTACTCAAGCTCCGCGGCATCCACAGCGACGAACTCCATTCGCCCCTCCGATCTCACACCGTGACGAGCCCCGACTCGTACGCGAACACCACCAGCTGGGCCCGGTCCCGGGCGTGCAGCTTCGTCATCGCCCGGCTGATGTGGGTCTTCGCGGTGGCCAGGCTGATCACCATCCGCTCGGCGATCTCGTCGTTGGACAGCCCCCGCGCGGCCAGAGCGACGACCTCCCGTTCCCGGTTCGTCAGGTTGTTCACGGCCCCGTGCAGCGGCCCCCGCGGCGGCCGGGCCACATACTCGCCGATCAGCCGCCGAGTGATCGCCGGTGACAGCAGCGCATCCCCCCGCGCCGCGACCCGGACCCCGTGCAGCAGATCGGCCGGCTCGGTGTCCTTGACCATGAACCCGGCCGCCCCCGCCCGCAGCGCCGCATACACGTACTCGTCCAGCCCATAGTTCGTCAGCATCACCACGTGCACCCCGTCGAGCGCCGGATCCGCCGCGATCCGCCGGGCCGCCTCGATCCCGTCCACCCCGGGCATCTGAATATCGACGAGCGCAACGTCCGGCAGATGCTCCCGAGCCAACGCCACCGCCTGCTCGCCGTCCACCCCCTCGGCCACGACCGCGATGTCATCCTCAGCGGACAGCAGCGCCCGGAACCCGGCCCGGATCAACGCCTGGTCATCGACGAGCAGCACCCGGATCATGCCGCCACCACCGAAGCCCCGGCCAGCGGCAGCCGCGCCTCCACGACGAACCCCCCACCGCTACGCGCCCCGGCACGCAACGTCCCGCCCAGCGCCACAACTCGCTCCCGCATCCCGGTCAGCCCCACCCCGGGCACCGGCACCGCCGACCCCGCCCCACCGCTGTCTCCGCCGTCCGCATCGCCGCCGACGCCCTTCCCGTTGTCCTCGATCCGCACGGTGACGCCGTCAGCCCCGTACTCGATGCACACCGTCGCCGTCGCCGCCCCCGCATGCCGGGCCGCGTTGGTCAGCGCCTCCTGCACGATCCTGTACGCGGTGCTGTCGACCTCGGCCGGCAGCTCCCGCTCCGCTCCCGCGACCTGCACGGTCACCGGCAGGCCGGCCCGCCGTGCGCCCTCCGCCAGCCGGTCGAGGTGGCACAGCCCGTTGCCCTCGGCGAGCGGATCGTCGGCTCGCAGGACCTCGAGGGTGTTGCGCAGCTCCCGCATCGCGTCGGCGCTCGCGTGCTCGATCGCCACCAGCGCGTCGGGCACGGGCTCGTCTCGTTTGCGTGCGAGGTGTACCGCCACCCCGGCCTGAATCTTGATGATGGAGATGCTGTGCGTCAGTGAGTCGTGCAGCTCCCGCGCGATGCGCAGCCGCTCCTCGGCCGCCCGGCGCCGCGCGGTCTCCTCCCGGGTCCGTTCGGCGTCCTCGGCCCGGCGCTCCACCTGCTCCAGGTAGGCCCGATGCTGCCGGGTCACCTCGGCCATCACGCTCGAGGCGACCATCCAGCCGATGATGAGGAACCAGCGCTGAAACACGTCGCCCGGCCGCGCGCCGGAGCTGATCGCGTCGCCGACGATGCCGATGAGCAGGATCGCGGCGATCGTGGCCTTCGCCATCCGCTGGTGTCCCTGCCTGACCGTCGTATAGAGCGCGACGAGGACGGGCAGCGCCGGCCCGACGCCCGGGTAACCGAGCACGAGATACACCAGTAGGCTCAGGGCCGCGACGGCCAGCACCGGCCGCGGGAACCGCCGCCGCCCGGCCAGCACCAGACCGGCCACGACCAGCAGCGCGATGCCGAGGGCGTCGAGGCCGGTGCGCCCGTCCGGAGCAGTGAGCGCCCCGCCCACCGCCACGACCGCGGCCCCCGCCGCCAGCCCCAGATCCTGCCATCGCTCTCGCATGCCCAAGACGGTATTCCCTCGCGGCGCCGAGCGCGTCGGCCCAGCGTGGTATCAGATCCTTCATCCCAGCGTGGTACAAGATCTATACCCAGGTCTGACGACTTGATCTCCCCGGCCGACCACCATTGCCGACCATGAACCCACGAACGGTCCACATGGCGCTGCGGGGAACCATGACGGCACTGGCCTTCCTTGCCGCCGTTCAGGTCCTCCTCGCCGGCAGCTTCCTCAGCGGCCACTACCCGGTGCTGCGCTGGCACATGATCACCGGCTTCTCGATGGTCGTCATCGCTCTCGTGCAGACGGTGGTGATCTTCCTGCCCGGCCGCCGAGAACGGGAGCCGTCGCTGCCACGCATGGGCCTGCTGGTCCCGCTCCTCCTGGCCGCGCAGGGCATCCTCGGCGTGTTCCGGGTGCTCGAGCTGCACGTGCCCATCGGCGTGCTGATGGCCGTCGGCACCGTCCACGCGGCCACCTGGGCGTGGAAGACGCCGATCCCGCGCGGCACTGAGGCGATCGAGGTGACGGCGTGAAGCGGCGCGCGGTCCTCGGGGCCGGTGCCGCGGCGCTCGGGGCGGCCGGTCTCGGCTGGTCGCTGCTCACCCCGAAACGGCCGGGCAAGCTCCTGCACAGCCGGGCACCGCTGCCGCGACCGTTCGAGGCGCGCCTCACCATCCCCCCCGTGCTCTCCGGCGAGGAGATCACACAGCGGGAGGCCGAGCTCTCCATCCTGCCCGGGCTGACGACGCGCGCGTGGACGTACAACGGAAGCTTCCCAGGCCCGACCGTCGTCACGCGATCGGGTCGGGCGGCCACCGTCACACACCGCAACCAGCTCCCCGAGCCCGTCGTCGTGCACCTGCACGGCGGCCACACCCCGGCCGGCAGCGACGGCTACCCGATCGACCTGATCATGCCCGAGGCCGGGGCCGCGGGCGGGGCGATGCACCACGACATGGCCACCATGACCGGCGACATGACCGTGGGCTCGCGCACATACCGATATCCGATGCAGCAGCGGGCCGCGACCCTCTGGTACCACGACCATCGGATGGGCTTCACCGGTCCGGCGGTGTACCGCGGGCTGGCCGGCTTCCACCTCGTGCGCGACGACGAGGAGGACGCGCTCCCGCTGCCGACCGGCGACCGCGAGCTCCCACTGATGATCACCGACCGCGCGTTCGAGGCCGACGGCTCCTTCCGGTATCCGAGCGGTGACTCCGAGTACATGAACGGCATCCTCGGCGACGTGATCCTCGTCAACGGTCTACCGTGGCCGGTGCACGAGGTCGACCCGGCCCGCTACCGGCTTCGGCTGCTCAACGCGTCCAACGCGCGGCGATACCGCCTCGAACTCGACCCGCAGCCACCCGGCGGCAACGCCTTCATCCAGATCGGCAGCGACGGCGGCCTCCTCGCCAGGCCGATCGTCCACGACACCCTCGAGCTGGCTCCGGCCGAGCGGTTCGACGTCGTGGTCGACTTCGCGCGCTACAAACCCGGCGCCGAGGTCCGCCTCATCGACCGGGACAACGGCAACGTCATGCGATTCGACGTCAAAGGGCCCAAGAGCAAGGATCCGTCGGTGGTACCTCCAGTGCTCAGTACCACCGCAGAACCCCTACCACCGCCGAAGCGCAGCCGCACGTTCCGCTTCGGCCAGGGCCGCGACGGCACCTGGCGGATCAACGACCTGGACTACCGCCCAGGACGCGCCCTGGCCCGCCCGCGCCTGGGCGAGGTCGAGCACTGGCGCTTCGTGACCGACTTCCACCACCCCATCCACCTGCACCTCAACCACTTCCAAGTGATCTCGAGAAACGCGAACGAACCGGGCCCGTACGACCACGGCTGGAAGGACACCGTCGACCTGCGCGCGTCGGAAGCAGTAGAAATCGCCGTCCGCTTCACCGACTACACGGGCACGTTCATGTTGCACTGCCACAACCTGGAACACGAGGACATGGCGATGATGGCCGACTTCGTCGTGGAGGGAGCGCCATGACCTGACACACCGCTTGGGGCCACCGCCCGCGCGGCTGGCCCGGCCTGCCCGCGCCCGCGTGGCTGGGCTGGCGTTGCCACCGCCACCGCGACCAGCCGCCCGCGCGACTGGCCCGCCTTA